>CALRNX020000002.1:0-261586 GCA_943369665.1 Chitinophaga pinensis | reverse complement strand
AGTCCAACCAGTGAAAAGCGAGTTGGGCTTTGTTATGTAAAACGATAAATTGTACCCATTAACAGTACTATTGTGCAACCAAAAGTAGTTATAAGTTGTGGTGAAATACAGCACCAAGCCACACGAACGAGACGTTCGCGTGAACGGGGATCAGGTTTATGAAACTAGCGATCCATTATCTACCTCTGGAACGCCCTATACTTATGATTTGGATAAGGCAAAAAAAACAGCAGATAAAATAACCAATGATAAGAAAGGAGATTAGTAAATGACACGTACCGTTATGAGTATTATTTTGGTCATAATCCTGACCAATGCTGATGCACAAAACACAAAATATACTTGTAAGATTTGTTGTGATAAGAATGACAAGAATGTTATTTCCACTCCAAGTTATAACGGGTTTATTATTAATTCATCAACAAAAGATATTCTGGACTTATACCCTGATAGATTCGCATCAAAAGAGCTTACTGCGTGGTTGCCTGATACGCAACTAGTAAACTCCTTTGAAAATAAATTGGAGGCGTTTCATGAAGACACCATGGAAAAAAATTGTTTCATACAGAATAAATGTAGAGCTAAATATTTAAGGCAATATGTAGGTCTCACAATTAATGAAAAAAAATATCTTTTGGTGACCTTCACTTGGTTGGATTTCTTAGAAAACTTTTGTGAGGATTATTATGACAGTTTTAGTAATAGACTTACTAAAGTCCAATTTCAGAGAAAAGGTCTTAATTATTTGGTTTTATATGATCTTCAAACCGAACACCTAGATGTTTTTGATAATTAACTCGGTAGGGGCAGTGTCCCATTCATCACTTTTCAAAGAGAGGTTTTTATATTTCATTTATTTTCGGCAGGTTTGTTCCTGAAGAAAGACAAGAGAGAAGACGTAAAAAGTCTTCTCTTTTTTGTTTTAAATGTGCAGTGCAGATTACACGGAGAAGTGCAATAAAAAGGTACGAAAGATCGAACCTTTTGAAAAATAGGAATGTTTGAGGGTGATTTTCTTTTTTACCATTTCGGATAAAAGAAAACACGCTCTTTAAAAAGAAAAGGGTCAATCAAAAGATGGAAACAGGTTAATCTTAACTTAAAAGTTGGTTAACCTGTTTTCTTTTAAAGGCAGACCCCACAGAAACTTGTGGTTTGATTGGTAATCAGACGTTGTTTTTGGGCTAATTTTATTTGTTGTCTGAATCGGGTATGATCCGGTATTGCTCCAAGCAATACTTCCATTCGGGAAATATCAAAGGATCACATATCTGAAAAAGAGAATCAGTGAAGAAAAAATTGGTTTGATCGGGGAGGCTAAAAATTTAATGAGTTGAAGTGGTGATAATATTTTCAGCCGCACAGATGGATGGAAATCTATATAAATTTGATAAAAAAACCGGATACATTTGGAATTGCCGATAAAGACAATAACATAACAACTTTTTATAAGCCAGATAGAGAGAGTGATATTATAATGAACAAATAAATTTATGAATGAAGAATATCGGAGGTTATTTGTTGATAAATATAAAGTCCATTTTAATAAGGAATATGAACCTCCTTATCTTTTAGAAGTCTGGGCTGACTTTGTAGATACTTGCGAAAGTGGTTATTTGCATACAATCTATGAGTACTGGGATGATATATACATTAGGGAGTTAATAGAGTTTGCGGTTAATGATGTTTTTTTAAGCACTTTTAATGAACATATTCATTTCAAAGAGGAAGTAGCGAAAATGGATGAATTGTTTAAGGATTTGGTATTTTTTTGTGATCTTAAAAAGAGGTTCTGGTGGGAGAATGCAATACTAAAATATGCTGGGGAAGAGTATGCCGACCAAATAAAAGAAAAATATGGTATTGACATACAAAAACTAGTGTAAGAGGGGGCAGTGTTCCCGTTCTTTCTAACATGCCCTCAAGAAGCTTACGCGAACATGCTGTTCGTGTGAAGATCATAGCAGGAATAAAGAGAACAGTAAACTCAATCCACGCGGCAATACTTATTAGGCTATAGGCTTCAAAATACAAAGTCCAACCAGTGAAAAGCGAGTTGGGCTTTGTTATGTAAAACGAGAAATTGTACCCATTAATAGTACTATTGTGCAACCAAAAGTAGTTATAGGTCATGGTGAGATACAGCACCAAGCCACACGAACGAGACGTTCGCGTGAACGGGGTGGTAGTAGTGATGGAGGTGGATTAAAGAAATTCTCAAATAAATGGAAGCCTGATGTGCCTATTAAAGACCAGATAAAAGGGCAACTAGGTAAGTTATTAAAACAATTTAATGTTAAAGGATTTGATATTAATAAAATTATTGAAATGACACCTAGACAAGCAGAGGAATTTTTAAAAGGGAAAGAAGGTGCAAACAAAGTATTTCAGCAAATAAATAAAGCTTTACAGGATGGAGGACATTACTATTAAATGTTACTATACGTTAGTAACTGACGAGTCTTATTCACATGATATTAGATTCGTAGATTTTTATGAAGAAAATGAAGGGAAATCAATATTTGATTTAACTCCTAAGCTATTTTTGGAGCCTTATCAGCATGTTCCTTTCGAGAAATCAAAAATTAAATTCATGAGGTTCGTAATAGATGATAACAAAGGAAATATGATATCTGAAAAATATTCTTTTTGGGATAGCGGTAAAAATCAAATTAAAGAATATGAAGAATATAATAATAATAAAATCAAGTATCAGACGATAGTAAATTATGTTTCAATAAACGATGATAAGTTTATTTTACTTAGGGTTGAAAAACAAGGGGATTATTTAAATCCTGTTAGCTGTTCTATTTATGATGAAAATAGAGATATGATAGTTAAAGATTTACTATAGCGGGGCACTGTCCCATTCATGTGTGCCATGAGGCTGTAAATTAGATGGAAGTAGGTCCCCGTTCTTTCTAACATGTCACCACAAAGTTCACGCGAAAATCTTTTTCGTGTGAAGAAGTTAGTAGACATAAAGTGAAACTACTTATACGGCAATAAAATACAAAGCCCAATCAAGTAAAAACTGGTTGGGCTTTGTATTTTAAATAATATGGAAGTTCTCGCGAACGTCTCGTTCGTACGAGGATAGTATCAAACGTCACTAATAAAAATATCCTTAGATTTGATATCTTGTATTTATGTCAGAATACTTAAAGACGGAGGAGGGAAAAATCTATTTTATCACATTTGCAGTTGTGGATTGGATTGATGTATTTACAAGAGAAGTTTATGTTGATATTCTTATAAACAGCATAAAGTATTGTCAGAAAGAGAAAGGATTGATGTTGTATGCATATTGCATTTTGCCAAGCCATGTTCACATGATTGCTGGTGCAGATAAAGGTACATTGGGTGAATTATTAAGAGATATGAAAGGTTTTACATCAAGGAGTATTTTAAATGAAATTAAAACTAACCAAAGAGAAAGCAGACGGGAATGGTTACTTGAAGCATTTAAGAAAGCTGGCACTCAATCTGGACAAAAACAAGAATATCAGTTTTGGCAACACACCAATCATCCGGAAGAACTTTATTCTATTAAGTTTATTGAGCAAAAAGAAAGATACATTCATATGAACCCTGTAGAAATGGGATTGGTAAGTTGGCCTGAGCATTACAGGTTAAGTTCTGCAAGCAATGAAAGTCCATTGAAGGTATTGCCAATTAGATAGTAGGATGGTGCAACCAAAAGTGTTTATAGATGATGTGAAGATACAATAGACCAATGCACACGAACGAGACGTTCGCGTGAACGGGGTGAACGGGGAATTTAGAATGACAAGCAATGAAGCCGTTCAGCTTACACGGAAAAGTGAGATAAAAAGGTACGAAAGATCGAACTTTTTAAAAATTAGGAGTATTAGAGGGGAATTTTCGTAGTAATTTCGGATGAAATGATTGGCCGAGGCAGGTAAAATTGAATTAGGAATGACCCATAAAAAAAGCCACCCCAGGGGATGGCTTTGTAATGATTCAAATTCAGTTTAGTCTTTGAGCACTTTCAGCTGTGTGGTATTACCGTTATGGGTTACATGCACCAAGTAAACGCCTGCTTTTAAGGTGCTGGTTTCAACCTGCCATTTGCCATTGTCGTATACAACAGGTAAGCTGAGTTCTTTGCCAAACATATCGTAAACCTGCAATGCCGGGTTATTCAGTTTGTCTATACTTTTCACTTCAACAGTCAATGTATTTGATGCCGGAACCGGGTACATAATAATATCAGAAGAGTTTAACACAGCACCTGCTTTTTTGTACGATACCGAAACAATGCTGGAGTAAGTATACGTTCCGTTCAAATCAACTTGTTTCAAACGGTAATAGTTAACTTCATTCATTACAGGTGCATTATCAATAAATGCATAGCGCACCGTTTTCGAACTGTATTTAGCTGCTTTGCTTGCACCGATCATTGTAAACGATCTTCCATCTACGCTGCGCTCTATTTCAAAACGGTCGCTTCCTTCTTCACTGGCAGTTTGCCAGTTGAGTGCTGTTTCATTTTGTGCAGTACGTTCGCCTTTAAAGCTGATCAATTTTACAGGCAATGGCGCTGCATTTGGAGTGAACAAAATATAAAAACGATTGGCAGCAATTGATGCTGCATCCGGTGTTGTAAAATTATATACAACATTTGTTCTTAAGTCCTGATTGGTTCCGGTATACGTATCGTACAAGGTAAATCCAAGTGTAGGATCAAAGGTTGTTACACCGGCAAAATTCAATGTATAGTTTGTACCTATTACTGTTTTTGCATCAATATAAATGCGGTTGTTTGTTCCTTCAAATCCAGGAACAACACAAATGGCATATTTAGTTGCTGCATTCGGAACCTGCAATTGGATTAGGCCTGTTGTAAACCCGATTTTTTGAGCTTCTTCACCTGGATTATATGCCCAATCAGCATTTGTTCTTTGTGAGATGATTGCTTCGTCCAAGTATTCTGTTTGACCTGTTTCAAACAATTTAATGCGTAATACTTTGTCTTCAACCGGGGCTGTTTTAAAGAATCCGTCACCACCTTGGCTCACTACTTTTGCTGCTTCACCGATCGAAACACTTGCAGCTCCTGCCGATACCGTTTGGATCCAGAATCCAGTTCCCGGGCTCATGTATTGGGTCATGCCATTGGTTCCTCCCACACCCACCGTATAATATGCATAAGCACCATTCGTTGTATTGGGTCTGAAGGTAGAGATGGTAGACGAAATATTGGAACGTACAATTGCCGGAGACTCCCAGTCAATAGTTGCCTGGAAAGGATTTCCTGCCAGTGAATACCTGCCTGCAATATTGGAACCTGTAATGATTTGAGTACCGATAGCCAATGTTCCCGTTGCCACCAACGTGGTATCAATAGGTGCAGGTGGATTATCTGTAAACACATTTATACAGCTTTGAGAACGGCTTCCCCTATAAAATACGCGGTATCCAACACCCGTTACCAATTCGGTAGCATTGGTATTGGCCAAAGGTTCCCAAGTGTCGGTAGCAGCATTACGGGTATAAAACGAAGGACTGTTTGATGGTGTGGGGTCAATTCCATTTGTATGAGGTGTAAGTGATGGGCACAATGTTCCTCCAGTACCTGAGCCTGTAATATAAATTTGTTTTTGCCAGTTATCGTCAATTCCGGTTGATGTATTAACCGGTGATGCTAAGAATCTCCAGCGAACGTTCGTAGCAACGGGCTGTCCATCTATAAACCGTTGAACAACCACATCCCCACTCACATTTCCGGTTCCGGTAACTTCATCTATTTGAGCACTTGTGCTTACTCCGGTTGATACAAATACCAGGTTTCCGTTTGACGCCAAGGTTCCATCGGTAAGCGATAATACATTGATCAATCTTACTTCGTTGCCCAATGTTAATGCTGTACCACCGGTATTTCGTGAAATGGTTAAGTTATTCAGGCTTCGTGTAGTGGTATTGGTTTGGGTCATGTTTAAAATTCCTGCATCAGCCGAACCACTTCCGATGACAATATTCGAAGTTAATCCACCTGTAATGGTACCTGTTTGTGCCGGGTTAATAATACCATTTAAGGTAAGGGTATTACCTCCAAGTACAAGTGTTGCAAAAGTTGTGGTGATCGAAAGGGTATCATCCACAGAAATATCACCTGCCAATGTTTTGGTTCTCGATCCCGTTGTTCCGGATACAAATAATCCACCACTAAATGTTGCAGCAGGAATCGTTTGGTTGGCATTGGCATCAAAACTCATTCTGAATGTCCATGTTCTGCCGGATGGTATGGGTGTTGCCGAGGTGTTTTGTGTTCTCAATGCACCTGTTCCAAAGGTTGTGAGCGCAGCACCTCCCAATGCACCTGTTCCCATGTTTACAATAGTTCCCGAAACTATTTGAAGAGCTGTTGCTACGGTAAAGCTTCCGGAAATGGTTGCCGTATGTGCTCCGTTAAACTGTACGTTGATAAACGGGAAATTAGCTTGCAGTGTTATGGTTTGGGATACTGTTGAACTAAAATTGAAAATAGTACCTGTTGTTGTATAAACTGCAGCACCTGTACTGGCTGTAAAGGCTCCGCCAACAGTAATGGTTGCAAGGCTTGAAAACGTTCTGTCTCCTCCATTTACATTGAGGGCAAGCGAATACACACCGGAAACAACTGTTTGAGGAGATGTGCTATTATAAGTTATATTCTGCGACCATGTTTTTCCTTCCGGAATAGGTGCAGATGAAACATTTTGGGTAATAATTGTTCCTGTGCCCGAGATTCCTGTAAGCGAACCATCCAATAAAAATGTTCCCATATTTAAGGTAGCTGTTACAGTTAAAGTTCCATTAGCCGTAATATTGCCTAATGCAGTTTTGGTACCTGTGGTAGCAATGGTTAACGTATTATTATAAATACCATCAGCTACATTCTGTGTTGCTGCATTATAGGTTACCGCCTGACTCCAGGTTTCGCCATTTGGCAATGGATTGCCAGCAACACAAGCAGTGGTAATTAAACCCGTTCCATTGGTTGAAGCAATAGCTCCTCCAAGTTGAAACGTTGCCATAGCCAGGGTTGAACCAGAATTAACCGTTAACTGGCCATCAACATTAAAGCCATTTACCGCAACGGTTTTTGTAGTCCCCAAAATGATCGCGAAATTATTGAAAGTATTTCCCCCTCCGTTAAATGTTTGAGTAGTTGCTCCATTCAACGCAAATGTTGATCCTGTTGAAGTATAAGTTCCACTTCCAGCAGTGAATGCACCTGAAACCTTAATGGTATCGGTTGGCGATAATGTTCTGTCTCCTCCTGTTAAGTTTAAGGCTACATATTGTCCGTTTACCACGGTTTGCATATTAGCTGAATTGTAAAATACTGTTGTAGATAACCATGTTCTTCCTGCAGGGATAGGAGCAGTAGGGTCTTCGTTGGCCGTGGTCAGTGTTGCTGTTCCCAATATTGAAGTAAGCGTTCCGGTTAGTTGGAACGTAGACATATCCAGTGGAGATCCAATATTTAAAGTATCGTTTACAGTTACAGTTCCGGTTGCCGTTTTGGTCAATGTTCCGGCAATTAACAAGCGTCTGTATGTGCCACCAATTACTTCTTGGGTTGTTCCGCTGTAGGAAACAGATAATGTCCATGTTTTACCGGCAGGAATAGCCGCTGTGGCCCTTGTTGTGGTAATTGTTCCTGTTCCGGTATTGGTAGTTATTGTACCTAACAACTGATTGTCGTTTAAGGCCAATGTTCTTACAGAATGTACTTCCAATTCTCCATTTACAGATAAGGAGCCGCTTCCCGCTACAACTGTTCTTGTCCCGGTTCCTACCACCCTAAAATTATTAAATGATCCCGATGCACCCAGCGTAATATTTAAATTTCCTCCTGTTAACCTAACATTTGAAGTACCACCATTGATGGTGCCCGTTGTAGCAGTTAATGTTCCTCCAACAACAATATCTCCCAATCCCGATAAATCCCTTGTTCCGCCACTGATATCCAAATTCGTATACGTTCCATGAACAACTGTTTGTGAACCGGCTCCGTTGTACTCAACTGTACCTCCTATTGTTTTACCCGAAGATATTGGTGTTGCGCTTGTATTTTGTGTGCGAATGGTTCCACTGCTTGTAAAGGTTAATGCGCTTAGTGCAAAAGTAGACATGTCTAAAATAGTACTTGCTGCCACAGTTAAGGTAGTACCAATAGTCAAGTTTCCAGATGCCGTTTTTATACCACTTGCTCCTCCTGATATGGTCAATGCAGCATTATACGTTCCGTCAACAATGGTTTGATTGGCTGCTGCTGCATATGTTACACTCATAGGCCATACTCTGCCCACAGGCAGTGGTGTTGCTGTTGTGTTCAGGGTTGAAATAACGGCTGCTGCTACACCTCCTATTCCTGTTCCGCCATTTCCTGCAATCGCACCTAATAATAAATTAGTTCCCATTGCTAAGGTTCCTGCTGTTACCGCTAATGAGTCGTTTACAGTAATATCACCATTTACTGTTGAAGTTCCATTTCCCGAAATAATTAACCTTCCATATGTTCCTGTCGAAACCGACTGGCTCGCTGCAGAACTATAGTTAACAATAAAAGGCCATACGGTTCCATTCGGAATGGGTTCTGTAGTTGATGTATGAGCTGTTGTTAAAGTTCCGGTACCGCTGAGTGAATGTCCGCCTCCAAAAACCAATTTGTTGGTTCCCATTGCCAAAACATAAGTAGTAGTTCCCGGAATCGTTAAGTTTCCGTTAATGGTAATGATTGCATTAGTATTCGAAAATGTTTTTGTTCCTGCACCTGATACAACTAAGTTGTTAAATGTCATTGCAGTTTGTCCGGTAATGGTTAAGGTAACTGTTGTTCCCCTGAGGGCAACGCTGGTTCCGGTTAAATCAATAACACCACTTCCCGTTGTCCAGGCTGTTACAATTGCAAACGTGTCTGAGTTGGAAATGGTTCTATCGCCCCCACTGGTATTTATAGTAGTATATGAACCTGCTACTACAGTTTGTGGGCTGGTGCTATTGTACAAAAAGGTACCCCCTATTGTTTTTCCTGAAGGTATTGGACTTGCACTTGTACTTTGTGTACGGATTGTTCCACTGTTGGTAATGGTTGTACAAGATAAGTCAAACGTTAATAGATCAAAGATCGTTGACGTATTGACTGTAAGGGTACCAATTACATTTACATTTGCCGTTGGCGATTTAACTACACTTCCTCCTCCTCCAACGGTAAGATTTTGGTATGTTCCATTCACAATTGTTTGCGTGGTCGTTGCTAAATAACTAACCGTTTGTGTCCAGGTAATTCCAGAGGGAATAGGATTGGCTGTAGCCGTATGAGTAGTGGTAATGGTTCCGGTTCCTGTTGGAGCAGAAGCCAATCCGCTTAATGCAAAAGTTGTCATCGCTAATGTATTTCCCGATACCACATCTAAAACACTGTTTACCGTAATATTTCCATTAGCTGTTTTGGTATCATTGCTTCCACCGATAGTTAAATTTTCGTAAGTGCCATTTGGTAATGCGTGTGATGTAGTTCCGTTATATTGTACAGACTGGGTCCATGTTACAGCATCCGGAAGTGGGTTTACGGAGGTATTGGTGGTTGTAATCGTTCCATTTCCCGAAGTAGAGGCAATTGTACCTGAAAGAACATTGGCCCCCATAACCAAGGTGTTTAAAGTTGTTACAGTTAGTATTCCATTCACTGTTATCGCTCCACTAGCCGTTTTTAATCGTGAAGCCGTTGCATTACTTAATGTAAGGTGATGATAGGTTCCTGTTCTCACCGATTGGGTTCCATCCAAAGCATAATCAACAGTGGAACCTGCTGCAAGTGCTCCCAGTGTAAATGGAGAAGTTGTACTTTGAACTGTAAAAACGCCAAGGTTGGAAATGTCTACCGTTCCTGTTACCGTAAAGGTGCTTGTTGATAGGTTAAAAGGAACAACCCCGTCACCGATAACAATCTTTGAATTAGTACCCGATACCGTCCAGTTGGCTGTTAATGTAGCACTGCCGGCACCATTGACAAGGTTGAAAATTTGGTCATTGCTGATAAAGTCGCTGGGATTCGCTCCGCTTCCGTCCGTGTTTATTCCCCAGGAAGCAGTACTGGTGACAATACCTACTCCGTTATAGTAGTATGGTGTTTGGGCGGCAACTTGTAAACATAGTAGGGTGAAAATACTTGTGATTAATAAGTATATTTTTTTCATATTGTCAATAGTGATCTGTTAAAAGAGTTGTAACATCCAAATTTACACTACTAATGTATACAAATACAAGATAAAATTCCAGTCTTGCAGAAAAAATAAGCCAACTTATACAAAGATGAAGTAACAAGTAAAGAAGACAAAACCACTAATCGGGAATATTTAAATATTTTGTTCAGGAGAGCTGCCTGTCCATTTTACGCCTAATTATATGTAAAATGTGTTCTGGATTTGTGTGGAATGAGGACGATTACTGGTTTGACTATTTTTTGTTCTTGCCTCCAATTTGAATCGCTTAAAATTCTGGTTGGCATGATGCCAATAATAGTATAATCATTTTCGTTTAGTATAATTGCTTATGCGTTTATCTTATCTGTTTTTGTGTATGCTACTTTGTTTCTCCTTTGTTAAGGCGCAACAACCCCAATCCGTGCAACTTCAACTGGAAATTCAAAAAGCCAAACTGACTTACGATATTAAAAAGTATAACACAGCAGCGGGGTTGTACAAAAAGTTGTATTCCAAAATAAAAGACGAAGAATTGCAAAATGAAATGCTCTTTATGGTAGCCGAAAGCTACCGCAAAGCCAATAATTTTAAGCAGGCATTTGAATGGTATGAAAAGTTGGTGAATACTAAATATCCTGATGTTCGCATCATTTACTCATACGGTTTATTGCTCAAAAATTTTGAAAGGTATGAGGAAGCGAGCCGCCAGTTTGGCGATTATTTGTTTGAAGTGCCGGGAGATAAAAATGCTATTCGGGAAATGCAGGCCTGTGCCAATGCCCAACAATGGAAGGCCAATCCACAAAAGTTAAATGTGTTGGAAGTTCCAGAACTCAATACAGAGTTTTCGGATTACTCACCTTATTATTCTCAGGGTAAAATGATTTGGGCATCCTCAAGGAAAGAAGCTACCGGGAACGAAATTTTTGAATGGACCGGTCAAAAATGTTCTGACTTTTTTGAATCGACCCAAAGCTCCGATACCTGGAGTGCCCCAACCAATTTGAAAGGAAGTGTAAACTCTAATTTTAATGAAGGAGCTGGATGGGTGGATAGTACCGGAACCACACTCTATTTTACCCAATGTAATGGTGCAGATGGAAAAGGATTGAACTGTAAAATTTATGTTTCATATAAACAAAATGACCTGTGGACTGCGCCCAAAGTACTTCCTTTCTGCAGCGACTCCTTTTCTGTTGGGCATCCTGCCATGAGTCCCGATGGAAAAAGATTGTTTTTTGCCAGTGATATGCCCGGTGGATTTGGAGAAAAAGATCTTTATTATATTCCCTACACGATGTTTAACGATTCCTGGGGAAAGCCTGTAAACCTGGGAAGCTTGGTGAATACCAACGAAGATGATATGTTTCCCAGTGTAGCAAATGATGGTACTATTTATTTTGCTTCCAAAGGTTGGCCCGGTATGGGAGGTTTGGATATGTTTAAAACAGCCGATTCTTCAGGAGTATTTAAAAAGGCCGAGAATTTACAATCTCCGGTAAACAGTGGTGGCGATGATTTTGGAATTTCATTTGTGCCCAAATCCGAGATACAAAGACCCGATGCCCCGATAGCCTATTATTGTTCCAACAGGCCTGGTGGAAAAGGCGATGACGATATTTATGCCATAACCATTAAGCCATTTGTTTTTTTAGCCAGAGGAAAAGTAACAGATAAAGAAACCGGCCAACCCATTCCAACAGCCAATATTACTGTGACAAATAATAAAGCTCCTTTTACGATTAAAACAAATGAGAATGGCGAGTATGTAACAGAACTTCCGTTGCAAACAGAGCTTGAACTCATGGCACAAAAAGATAAATATTTTGCCTCAGCTGTTTCCAGAGTTTCGTCAATGAATATCCAAAAAGATTCAACCATCGTTCTTGATTTTGTGTTGGATGGGATTCCTACTGAAAGTTATGAGTTTACGTTACAGGGAATTTATTACGACCTCGATAAATTTAATATCCGCCCCGATGCGGCCAAAGTGCTTGATTCGCTGGCTGTTATTCTAGTCCTCAATCCCGGTATTACCATCGAATTAGGTTCACACACAGACAGCCGTGCTCCTGAAGATTACAATTTGAAGCTTTCGCAAAAACGTGCTCAAAGTTGCGTAGATTATTTGGCGCAAAAAGGGATCAGCAAAGACCGTTTAACCGCTGTAGGTTATGGCGAAACCCGTCTGGTAAATGATTGTGCCGATGGTGTGGATTGTACCGAAGAACAACACCAGGAAAACAGGCGGACTACTTTCAGGGTGCTCAGTACAGAGTATAAGGGCAGGCGCAAATAACCTGATAAACTTCCCATAATTCTCCCTTCCGAATGCGAGTGCAAATATTACCTTTGCCACCCAATAGCATTTTAACATGACTTCCGACAAATACATGAAACGCGGTGTTTCTTCTCAAAAAGAAGATGTTCACGCAGCCATTAAAAATATTGATAAAGGGCTGTTCCCTCAGGCTTTTTGCAAAATTGTACCCGACTATTTGGGTGGGGATGATGCTTTTTGCAACCTGATGCATGCGGATGGCGCAGGAACAAAAAGTAGCCTGGCTTATTTGTACTGGAAAGAAACCGGTGACTTAAGTGTATGGAAAGGCATTGCGCAGGATGCAATCGTAATGAACACAAACGATTTGCTTGCAGCCGGAGTGTACCAGGATATTTTAATCTCATCCACCATCGGGCGCAATAAGAATTTAATCCCGGGTGAGGTTATTCAAACCATTATTGAGGGAACTGAGGAGTTTATTGAAATGCTTCGCGGTTATGGAGTAAATATCCACAGTACCGGAGGAGAAACGGCTGATGTAGGCGATTTAGTTAGAACCATCATTGTTGATTCAACAGTGACGGCCCGCACCAAACGCAGCAATATTATTGATAATAAAAACATCAAACCGGGCGATGTCATTGTCGGTTTTGCAAGTTTCGGACAAACCACTTACGAAAAAACATACAATGCAGGAATGGGTAGCAATGGTCTTACCATGGCGCGTCATGATGTGCTTTCGGCCGATTATAAAAACATAAAAGAAAGTTACGATCAATTGGTGCCGGATGAGTTGGTGTACACAGGCGGTTTAAAATTGACCGACACTGTTGATGGACATCCCTTAAATGTGGGCAAAATGATCTTGTCGCCAACCCGCACTTTTTCTCCTGTTATCAAACAAATTTTTGATCATCATTTTAGCGAGATACATGGCATGATCCATTGTACAGGAGGTGCACATACCAAGGTGCTTCACTATACAAATGGTTTGCGGTTTGTTAAAAACAACCTGTTCGAAACGCCTCCTTTGTTCAAAATGATCCAGCAACAAAGCAATAGTACCTGGCACGAAATGTACAAAGTATTTAATATGGGAAGTTTGTTGGAGTTTTATGTAAATGAACACACAGCACAACATCTTATCGATATTGCACGTTCATTTAATATAGAGGCGCAAGTGGTCGGTACAGTGGAAGCTTCCGACAAAAAAGGAGTGGTGATAACATCTGCTCATGGTACGTTTGAGTATTAGTCAAATTGTTATCTTGCATCATTAAACCCATTATTGAATGAAAGTACTCGTAACCGGAGGCACAGGTTTTATTGGTTCGCATACCATTGTTGAACTGCAACAGGCAGGGTATGATGTGGTGGCAATTGATAACTTTGAGAACTCATCTGAATTTGTTATTCAAAATATTAAAACCATTACGGGTAAAGAGTTTGCTTTTGTCAAAGCTGATGTTCGGGATAAAGCATCGCTTGATGCGGTATTTACATTGCATCCCGGTATTCAGGCTGTTATTCACTTTGCTGCGTACAAAGCAGTGGGCGAATCTGTTCAGAAGCCGCTGGCCTATTATGAGAACAACGTAGGAGGTACGGTAAATTTATTGGAAGCCATGCAAAAACATGGAGTCTCTCATTTAGTGTTTTCTTCGAGTTGCACTGTTTATGGAGATGTGAGTGCCGATGCGCTTCCCATCACCGAAAATTCCGCAGTGGTTAAGGCGAATTCGCCTTATGGAAATACCAAAAAAATTTGTGAAGAGATCCTGCAGGATGTGGCAAGATCATCAATGTCAAAAATTGTTTCCCTGCGTTATTTTAACCCTATAGGTGCACACGATACTGCTTTGATTGGAGAATTACCCAATGGTGTTCCCAATAATTTGGTCCCGTTTATTACGCAAACGGCTATTGGCAAACGTCAATCCCTAACGGTATTTGGAAATGATTATCCTACCCGTGACGGTAGCTGTGTACGCGATTATATCCATGTGGTAGACCTGGCAATAGCCCACGTAAAAGCCATCGACTTTTTAAGTAGGACTGCTGAAAAGTACTCCGTATTTAATATTGGTACAGGTAATGGAAATACGGTATTAGAGGTGGTAAACACTTTTGAAAAAGTGAGCGGGAAGAAATTAAATTATACCATTGGCCCGAGAAGAGATGGCGATGTGGTGCAAATTTTTGCTTCTTGTGATAAAGCAATGAAAGAATTAAATTGGCGGGCTGAAAGAACCCTCGAAAATGCTTTGGAAACAGCATGGAAGTGGGAGTTAAAATTGAACAATACAAATTAAGAGCTAACAACCAACGGTTAATAGCTAACAGTTAATATTATGACAAAAAAGAGAATATTGATTACAGGAGGTGCCGGATTTATTGGTTCGCACGTGGTTCGTTTATTTGTAAATAAATACCCGGAGTACGAAATATACAACCTCGATAAACTCACATACGCAGGTAATTTAAAAAATATTACGGATATCGAAAACGCTCCCAACTATCATTTCATCAAAGCCGATTTGGTAAATGCAGAAGAGATAAACGCGTTGTTTGAAAAACATCATTTTACGGATGTTATTCATTTGGCAGCCGAAAGCCATGTTGATCGAAGCATTACCAATCCGCTGGAGTTTGTTATGACCAATGTGGTTGGTACGGTAAATTTATTAAATGCAGCAAAGACTTCATGGAAGGATAAAATGGATGACAAATTGTTTTACCATGTATCTACAGATGAAGTATATGGAAGTTTGCATGATGGCGGTTTCTTTTTGGAAACAACGCCCTACGACCCTCAATCACCATATTCGGCAAGTAAAGCAGCAAGTGATCATTTTGTGAGAGCATACCATAACACGTATAAGATCCGAGTAGTATTAAGTAATTGTTCCAATAACTACGGCCCGAATCAGTTTCCTGAAAAATTGGTTCCATTGTTCATCAACAATATCCGCAACAACAAACCATTACCTGTTTACGGGAAAGGTGAAAATGTGCGCGATTGGTTATATGTAGTGGACCATGCACGTGCTATTGATGATGTTTTCCACAAAGGAAAAGTTGGTGAAACCTATAATATTGGAGGCTTTAACGAATGGACCAATATTGATCTGATCAAAGTGATCTGTAAAACAATGGACAAAATTTTGGGTCGTACGGTTGGGGAATCAGAAAAACTGATTACCTATGTAACAGACAGAGCAGGACATGATTTGCGTTATGCTATTGATGCCAATAAGATAATGAACGAACTTGGATGGAAACCTTCTTTGCAGTTTGAAGAAGGAATAGAAAAAACCATTAACTGGTATATGCAAAATCAGGCTTGGATGGATGAAGTAACAAGTGGTGACTACCAGAAGTATTACGATAAAATGTACGCAAAAGGGTAATTGAAAACCTTTTCTAAAAACGATCAATTATTACCCATATTAACCAATCAACCAGAATGAAAGGAATAATACTTGCCGGAGGAAGCGGTACCCGCTTGCATCCATTAACACTTGCAGTAAGCAAACAATTGATGCCGGTGTACGACAAACCAATGATTTATTACCCACTATCGGTATTGATGTTGGCGGGAATCAATGAGATATTGATCATCTCTACTCCACACGATCTACCCGGATTTAAAAAATTGTTGGGCGATGGAAGCCAAATCGGTTGCCGTTTTGAATATGCCGAACAACCAAGTCCCGATGGACTTGCACAAGCGTTTATCATTGGGGAGCAATTTATTGGTAAGGATAAAGTTGCCTTGGTACTTGGTGATAATATTTTCTTTAGTGCGGGTTTGAGCCAGTTATTGCAGGAAAATAACGATCCAAACGGAGGCGTTGTATTTGCTTACCATGTGAGTGATCCGGAGCGTTACGGAGTAGTAGAGTTTGATGCGAATATGACGGCCTTGAGCATTGAAGAAAAGCCGGCTCAGCCTAAATCGAATTATGCCGTTCCCGGTTTGTATTTTTATGATAATGATGTAGTGGAAATTGCCAAAAACATCAAACCATCACCTCGTGGTGAATTGGAGATTACAGATGTGAACAGAGTTTACCTTGAGCGTAAAAAACTAAAAGTAGGTGTATTGCAACGCGGTACTGCCTGGTTGGATACAGGGACATTTGCATCGCTGATGCAAGCGGGCCAGTTCGTGCAGGTTTTGGAAGAACGCCAGGGATTAAAAGTGGGGTGCATTGAAGAAATTGCTTACAAAAATGGCTGGATCAATAAGGAACAGCTTAAAGCCGAAGCCCAAAAATTGCTCAAGAGTGGCTATGGTGGCTACCTGATGAATTTAATAAAATAATCATGTTGGTGATTTCCAAATTCGATATAGTTTGCTGATATTTGGAAAGTTAAACACTAATTGTACAAAATACACTTTATATGAACGCACAACACGAAGCTCTCCGTAAATTTAGTTACCAAATAAATTATGCACTTTCTCATTACACAGCTCATGGTCGCAAAGCACATGAGTTCAGTAATATTGTTATCGGTGGTTTGGGTGGCAGTGGGATTGGAGGCCGTATTGTAAAAAGTTTGTTTGCAAACGAGTTGCCAATACCTGTGGAGTGTATTGCAGATTATACTTTGCCTGCATATGTCAATGAAAAATCGTTGGTAATTCTGGCCTCGTATTCTGGAAATACAGAGGAGACGTTAACCATGTATGCTGAGGTGAAAAAACGTGGTGCCAAAATGTTTACCCTTTCTACAGGGGGTAAATTAAAAGAAATGGCCCATGCAGACGGCATGTATTTTTTGCAGGTTGAAGCAGGCTTTCAACCACGCATGGCTTTGGGTTTTTCGCTTACATTATTAATTCAAGTCATTGCTGAACTAGTAGGTAAAGATGTAAAAAGTGAGCTAACAGAATTGGTTTCCTTATTTAATCATACCGCTCCTTTTGAAGAAACAGCCGGCAATATTTTTGAAGAAATAAAAAATAGAACCAAATCGAAATTTGTTGTATTAACAGATGGTCCTATGGAACCGGTTGGTATCAGGTTTGCGCAACAGGTTCAGGAAAATGCGAAGCACGAGTGTTTCCAACATGTAATGCCCGAAATGAATCATAATGTGATCGAATCGTATTATGGAAGATTGGATACGGTATATTTCTTTATTGATTCTATGCAAAACGAACGCGTATCTGCTCGGTTCGAATTTATGCAAGGTTTATTGGGAGTGGAAAACCACAAAATGGTTAACCTGGTGATGAAAGATTTTACCATTAAGTCGGTGTATGAAATGATCTATACATTGGATTGGCTTTCTATTTATGTAGCCGATTACCGCGGTGTTGACTCATTAAATGTGCCCAATATTGCTTCGTTGAAAGAGTTTTTAGAACAAGTAGGATAACATGAGCTTGTTTGATCGTTTATTCAGTAAAAAACCAAAGCTGGCAAATGGATCATTCGTTAATCCTATAACTACGGAATTACATTCTCATCTTATTCCCGGTATCGATGATGGTGTTCAAACCATTGAAGAAAGTATTGATGTATTGAAGCGGTTATCTGCTTTAGGTTACCGGAAAGTAATTACCACACCTCATATTATGGGCGATCACTATAAAAATGGTCGTCATAATATTATGCCCCTGTTGGCTGATGTTCGCGCGGCATTAGCGGAAAATAATATTTCTATTGAATTGCATGCTGCTGCCGAGTATATGATTGACGATGCGTTGCAAGCCAAGATCGACAGTGGCGATTTGTTGACATTTGGTCATAAGCATGTATTGATCGAAATGCCTTTCATGGAGCCTTCTGTAAATTTGAAGGAAATTCTTTTTGCCCTGAACATTAATGGATACAAACCGGTATTGGCTCATCCCGAAAGGTATTTGTATTATGCTTCAAACCCGGCTAAGTACCATGAATTATGGGATTCGGGGCTGCTTTTTCAGCTCAATATCAATTCACTGGTTGGTTATTATGCTCCGCAGGTTCAAAAAGCTGCTGAATATCTTGTGAATCAAAAGATGGTAAGCATGGTAGGGTCCGATGCACATGGCATGCGCCATATTGCTGTTATGGAAAATACCCTTAAAAGCTACTGGTATGAAAAGGTTTGTGGACTAACATTACTCAACAATACTCTTTAACAGAGAACAAGCCCTGCCCTTCAGAGGAATATTATGATGAAAAGAGGCTGGATTGCTGCTTTTTATAAATTGAAGAAGAGTCAAACGCTTCTTGCACTTTCGATTTTGTCCTTCTCACCATTATAAAATCAGTTACAAACGCAAGTGCGTATAATAACAACCAAATAACCAAATTGTAATGGGAGCAAAATCTTCTAAACTCATGATACATTTTCATATGGGTAGTTTTAAGTAAGTGTTTTGTTGCTCAAATATAGCCACTCATTTATAAAAAACAACCATTTGAATAAGTTTAGTCTAATCCATGATTCAATTTAGTCTTCAGGATAAAGATTAAAGATGGACCAATTTGAACTGAAGTTTTTCAGCAAACGATTTGTAATATTGTTTGATATGATGCGGCACACTGTTCAAGTTTCTGAATTCCTGCAGCATATCAATCAGCAAAATATCGAAAGCACAACCCTCAACAAATTTTATTTCTTTGCCAAATCCACACACACACAAGGCATTTGTTTTACGAATAAAGCGTTTGATATGCCTGAGATCAGTGTTGAGGGTATGGCAGGTCCCAAAATGAATAATCTTATTATGGCAGTTAGGTCCAAGCATTTCCGCAAGTTCGTCTAACGTTACGATTTCCTTACCCACTAAGATCTGATTGGGTTTGCCGTGGAATGCAATATATAATATCGTATAATCCTTATACCTTTTTTGTTGCCACTGCTTGAGATAATAAGCCATGTTTTCTCGTGTGCCACAATGCCTGTGTATAAAATCAATATCCCGGCTCTTTTTCAAAAAGGTAAGCACCTCTAATACACTCGTCTGGTGTTTGAGGTTTTTGTTCCAATCTCCTTCCAGACAGAACACTTCCTTGTTATATGTTTTTGAAAAACGCATTTTTATGATTGCGCGGCAAAGATATCATTTAACATATTTAACACAGCTTAAATACATTAGAGTGCCGACAAAAATCATATACCTTACAGCTGTATCGTGGGTAAAATCTGTTTCTTAATATTTTAACACTTAATATTTTCTGAAATAACCCAAAGTTATATGAACACAATATTCTGAATATAAGTGTATTGTGTTTGTTTGTAAAACAAGCGTGCTTCATTAAGCGCACCTGTGTTGATTTTTATCATGTTTTTCAATTAGCTTAGCATTATAATAAATTAACACCAATATGAAAAACACGTACAAAATTTTACTGCTTCTGATTTTGCTCACGGTTTTGGGTAAATTACAAGCACAGACACCTACCAGAATAGAGGAAGATTATAATGTATCTTTAACTCCCGCGGGTTGGACGAACTCATTGAATACTGCATCCCTTATATCCCGAGTTACAACTGTTCAGAGTTTTGGAAGGTCTGGAACAGTAGCAGCCATAAGGGCAAACAACTACAATGTAGTTGCTGGTTCGGTAGCAAGGTTGGAAACACCATTGTTTTCTGTTCCCACCATTTTGGAAGATACATTGAGATTTGATGTGGCTCATGCAGCATACACCGGAGGTGAACAGGATTCATTAATTGTGCTTGCCTTTGACGGTGTTTCTTATAATCGAATTGCCGCTTGGGGTTCAAGCCCAACCATTGATTTGGCGGGTATTACCACTGCTGTTGCACAAGCCGCAGCATTTGTTCCAACGAGCTCGCAATGGGTTACCAAAAAATTGGCATTGCCGGTTGGAACAACCGGTATTCAGTTTGAGTTTTATTCGGATGAAGGTAATCAACTTTATATTGATCGCGTAATTGTTGACAGTTTTGATGTTTCACCGATGGTATACAACTCTTCAACTACCACACAGAGTGTTGTATCAAACATATTTAATGGCGCAGTAAACCAGCAGATAATTGGTATTACAGTTAATGTATCGGGTAATAATTCTCCCATTGATGTAACAAATTTTGATTTTAATACAGGCGCCACTACCAATGCATTAGCTTCGATAGATAATGCTAAAGTTTTTTATACAGGTAGCACCAATGCTTTTTCAACTACAGGTTTTTTTGGGCAAATTGCCAGTCCGAATGGAGCGTTTTCAATTACGGGAACACAAACATTGGGTAATGGAAATAACTATTTTTGGTTGGTTTATGATATCAAACCGGCTGTAACTTCTGGTGATACGATAGATGCTGATTGTGCGAGTATTACTGTTGGTGGATTTCCCCAAACACCTACAATTACAAGCCCTTCTGGTCAAAGAATTATAGATGTGGCTACTGCAATAACAGTTACGGCAAGTGCTGGTGCTCCGTATAATACTTATAATACGCTTAAAGCTGCTTTTGATAATATTAATGCTGGTTTTCATCAGGGTAATATTGATATGCGTATTAACTCAAGTCTTACTGAAACAGTTAGTTCGCGACTTGATTCAAGCGGTGCAGCTAGCGGAGCAAGTTATACTTCAATATTGATTCGACCTGCAGATACCGTTACCGTTTTAAAAACGATTACTTGTGCTACTGGTGCAATTGCTGTTATTGAGTTAAATGGTGCAGACAATGTAACTATTGACGGTAGGGCTGGCGGAGCAGGTTCTACTTCATTATTGCAAATCGTTTCAACGTCTACAACTGCAGGGACTGTAAATCTTAGACTAACGAATGGTGCTCAAAATAATACGGTGACGTATTTAAGCAGTCAATGTGCAATGAATGCAACAACAAATACAATTACACATTTGGCATTCACCGCGGGAAGTGTTGCTGTTGGAAATGCTAACAATACTTTTAGCAATAACTTTTTTAATCAAGGGTCTCGAGGAGTTACATTAGATGGAAATGCTTCGGCATTATCAAGTAATAATACTTTTTACAGAAATACAATTCAGAATTTTAAAACATTTGGATTCCAATTATCTTCAGGTATTCAGAGTGTAAATATTGATTCAAATGTGATTACTCATTTGGATACATATAGCAGCACCGAAACAACGGGAATGTACGGTATAGATCTTAATTTTTTGGTTGATAATTCAACCATCAACATTACTCGGAATACGATTAGTAATTTATCAACAAGTGCTAATTCTTCAACAGTTGCCTTGAGAGCGATTCGGATTATCCCTCAAACAGCTACGGTTAATGCAGCCATTAATATTTACAATAATGCCATTGCTTTAACGAGAACCAATGCTGGTATTACCGGAAATCAGGTTTTTAGAGGAATAGATTTTCAAGGAACCCAACCTGCGGTTGTTCGTTTAATTCACAATAGCATTCGAATTGGCGGTGCCAATACAGTTGCATCAGCCGGAGCAATAAACTCTGTTGGTATTTTTAAAACAAACTCGAATGCCGGAAGTACTTTTATTTCATTAAATAATATCTCTGTTAACACCCGTACATCTGGTTCAGGATTTAACGCGGCTTCATGGGTTTCAAGTCTTGCTGGTACTATTCAGGCTGATTATAATGTGTATAGTACCAATCCAGGTAACTATACAGCATTGTGGTTTAACGGTGCCAATAGCACAATTTATAATACAACGACAACCTACAGAGGAGGAGCACTTGTTACTCCTAATGAGCAACATTCGCATATTAATGCAGTAACCTTTACAGCAAATAATGATTTATCTTTATCTGGGGTATCTGTTAATGATTATGTAATATTTGGCACACCGTTAAATGGGTTAGTAACAGTTGATAATACAGGAACAACAAGAATAGATCCCACCTATAGGGGGGCTTATCAGGCTGCTCCATTTACCAATAGAGTGGATGCTTTTGTAAAGGAAGTGTACACTTTAGGAAAGCTACCTATTCCTTATGCTATTCCGCATGGTATTCGGGCTAATATCTTTAATTCAGGAATTGACACCCTTTTTAACCAACAAGTGGATGTGCAAGTAACCGGGGCAAATTCTTTTACCGATGTTCAGTTTATTGACACGATTATTCCAGGATCGTCTAAAATTGTAACGTTTAGTGATTACAATTATTCGAATATAGGAAACTGTGTTGTAACGGTAACGGTTCCTTCTGATAGCACAAACACAAACAACTCAAAATCATTTAACCAAACGATCACCAATGATGTTTATGCATACGCAGAACCAACACTTCCTTCAATTGGAGGCGTAGGCTTTAATGGTATAGGTGGTGATTTTATAGCAAAATTTCCTTATGTAGGTTCTAATAATATTAATCAAGTAGGAGTGACATTTAATACTGGCGGTCAACCATATCAGATTGTCATATTCGACATGTTAAATGATACTCCGGGTACATTACTTTGGAATTCAAATACGCTTACTTCTGTAGTTGGTGTAAATACTGTACCGGTTATTCCAGCTGTTGGTGTTTCAGGAAGTTTTTTTGTGGGAGTTCGTCAAACTGGTTTGGTGAATGTTGGTTTTGGTTATCAGGCCGAGGATCCTATTCGTAACAAGGTGTTTTATTATAAAGCAACTACTGTAAACTCTTGGCAAGATTTTGCAACCACGAATTCAGCATTCCGCTTTATGGTAGAACCTCGATTACAAGTAGCTGATGATATTGGAGCTGAAAGTGTTGTGCTTCCATGTGCTAGTGTTATACTTGGTTCTGCTCCATTCCGACCTGAAGTTAAGGTGTTGAATTACGGCTTAAATACTCAGGATTCGATTGTTGTTGGATGTCAGATTACCGGACCTGTTTCTTATAATAGTACTGATACTTTTGGCGGATTAGGTATTCCCTCAGGACAAAGTACAAAAGTGATATTGGGAGGATTTTACAATCCCACAATAGTTGGTTCATATACGATGAAAGTATGGACTCGATTGCTTGCGACTTCAGATTTATCGACAGGAAACGATACTTTAACTTATACGTTTGACGTAACAGATGTTAATACGTTTACTGATGCCGGAAATCATTTGACACTGAACGGAACCAATCAATCGGTAAGTGTGAATGGTGAAGGTAGTTTGAATATTAGCGGGACAATGTTAACATTGGAGGCATGGGTAAATCGTGGGGCTAACACAAACAACAGGTATATCATTTCAAAAGAGTTGGATGCCAATGTTTCGCAATACTGTTTGTATGTAAACAGTTCTGGTAATGTTGTGTTCAAATTATATACAATTAATGGTGTAGATTCTACAACGTCTTCGGCAAGTATACCATTAACAGAGTATGCTCATGTGGCAGCAACTTATGATGGAATGCTGGGTTCGGCACGTATTTATATTAATGGCGTTCTTACTGCAAACGGGTCGATTTTTGGATCTATCATAGGTAATTCAGGAGCAGTTTCAATTGGTAAAGGATTTATTGGTGGAACAACTCATTTCTCCGGAAACCTTGATGAAGTGAAGATATGGGATACAGTTAGAACAGAGGATCAAATTCGATCAAATATCCATGTTCGTATGGCAAATTTCGCGCACGCAAATCTTAAAGGATATTGGAGGATGGACGAAGCGAGTGGACTTGTTATTTCAGATGCTTCTGGGAACTGTAATGCGGGTATATTGCAAAACACCCCTGTATTTGCAACCTCTACTATTCCATTAGGTGCACCAATGGTGTTCAATCAAGCTGTTAGTGTTTCAGGATTTGTTGATTTCCCGGGTTCGAATGTATCAGCAGATATCTATAATCAATCAGGCGCAAATGATATTTATATTCATAAGTTCTCAGGATTACCAATAGGAACATCGCCTATAACAATTCCGGGAGGGGTCACAGCGGTCAATCCTAATAATTATATTATTTATCAGTATGGAACCGGAACCATGGATAGTGCACAGCTTAATTTTTATACTAATGGAATTACACTTGCAGCCAATCCTGGTGATTTCTTTTTATTCTCCCGTGGTGTAGGAAGTAATGGTGGATGGGTTGTAAGTTCTGTTGCTAATGCAGCGGATCCAAATACAGGAATTGTTTCTTTTATGACGAATTCAAGCCAGTTGATTAAGCAGTTTGCTGTTGGTGCTAATAACAATTCATTGCCGGTTAAACTTCTTTATTTTACAGCTAAGGGAAATAATACGGATGTAAACTTAAGATGGGCAACCGCAAACGAATCGGATAATGCAGGATTTACAATAGAACGCTCTACAGATGGTAAGAATTTTATCAATATTGGTTTTGTAAAAGGCAAAGGAAAATCAGCAGAACTTTCCACCTATACATCCTTGGATAAAGATGCATTTATACATACAGCTTCTTCGAAACTTTATTACCGATTGGTACAAACTGATTTTAATGGTAAAAAAGAGATAAGTAATACAGTAATTGTATTGTATGGAAGATCAACACAAGGTGCAAGCATCGTTTATCCTAATCCGTTTAGCAGCGAAGTTTCAATAGATATTGATGCGAAAACAGAAGGGGCCGCCAACATAATGTTAATGGATATTACGGGTAAATTATTATACGAGAGAACAGGAACAGTAAAAGCAGGATTAAACACGCTGCAAACAAATGGATTGGATGCTTTGCCTAAAGGTGTATACCTTTTGCAATGGACTATTAATGGAGAGGTAACAACCCAAAAAATGGTGAAACAATAATGGTTTTTTGATACCGAAGTTTCGGGATACTATGGTTTTGTGATACAACTTCCGGAACTGAAGAGTCAATTAAGAATATATAAAAAAAAGAAGTCCAAAACAGCCTTCTGTTTTGGACTTCTTTTTTTCTTACTTTCGCCAACGTTTAGACCAAAAAATCAACTCATGAATAAAGATGCTTTAATAGAATGTGTACCCAATTTCAGCGAGGGTAACGATTTGAATATTATCAAACAAATTACCAACGAAATTGAAGCCGTTGAAGGAGTAATATTATTAGATGTTGATCCAGGAAAGGCGACCAATAGAACGGTTGTTACATTTGTGGGTCATCCCGAAGTAGTGATTGAAGCAGCTTACAGGGCGATCAAAAAGGCCGCAGAATTGATTGATATGAGCAAACATAAAGGAGAGCATCCCCGTATGGGTGCAACAGATGTTTGTCCATTAATCCCGGTAAGCGGCATTTCCATGGAAGAAACCGTGGTGTATGCTCAAAAATTGGGTAAACGTGTTGGTGAAGAATTGAATATTCCGGTTTATTTATACGAAGCGGCCCAACCTAATAAAGAGCGCAATAATTTATCAGTGATCCGTGGTGGTGAATACGAAGGCTTTTTTGAAAAGATCACCAAGCCGGAGTGGAAACCTGATTTTGGTGCTGCAGTGATGAATGCAAAAGCAGGAGCAACCGTTATTGGTGCCCGCGATTTTTTGATTGCCTATAATGTAAACCTAAACACCAAATCGGTACGATTGGCAAATTCCATCGCATTTGATGTGCGTGAGGCGGGTCGTGTAAAACGTGAAGGAAATCCTGTTACCGGGAAAGTGGTAAAAGATGCTGATGGAAATGATGTTCGGATTCCGGGTACATTAAAGGCAGTAAAAGCAATAGGTTGGTTTATCGAAGAGTATAATATCGCGCAGATTTCGATGAATCTGACCAATTATAAAATTACATCTGTACACCAGGCGTTCGATGAAGTATGTAAAAGTGCTGAAAGTCGTGGCGTGAGGGTTACCGGTTCGGAATTGGTGGGGTTGATACCCTTAAGTGCATTGACGGATGCCGGTAAGCATTATTTGCAAAAACAGAAACGTTCAATTGGTGTAAGTGAAGAAGAGCTCATTCATATTGCGGTAAAATCATTGGGATTGGATGAATTGGCTCCGTTTAAACCTGAACAAAAAATTATTGAATACAAATTGCGCAGTGCGGCAAATGAAAAGCTGGTGCGCATGAACCTACGTGAATTCGCAAACGAAACAGCAAGCGAAAGCCCTGCCCCGGGTGGAGGTTCCATTGCCGCTTATGTGGGTGCTTTGGGCGTAGCCCTGGGCAATATGGTTGCCAATCTTTCTGCAGGTAAACGCGGATGGGAAGCACAAACCGAATTTTTTAGTAATTATGCTGCAACGGGTCAAACCATTCAGGCTGATCTGTTAAAAATTGTGGATGAAGATACGATGGCATTCAACGCGATCATGAATGCATTTGGTTTTCCTAAAAATACAGATGCCGAAAAACAAGCACGTACGGCAGCCATTGAAGAAGCGACAAAATACGCTTGTGAGGTTCCCTTGCGTACCATGAAACTTGCACTCTCATCGCTCGACCTGCTTGGCAATATGATCGAAAAAGGAAATCAAAACTCCGTTACCGATGCGGGTGTTGGTGTATTGTGCGTGAAAACGGCTGTACGTGCGGCCTATTTTAATGTATTGGTAAATGCCAATGGATTAAAAGATACAGTGTATGCTGCGGCTATTATTGCTGATGCTAAAAACATTTTGGATACAACGAACAAACAGGCAGATACCTTATTGGATAAGGTAGAAACTGCAATTGCGTAATTCTTTATTCGAACGCACCAATAGTAGGAGTTGTTATACTACGTGGTTTCTCGTTTAAATCGGAAGGAATATTGATAAAAACTCCTTTGCCTTTGGCAGGGGAGTTTTCGTTTAATTGAAAATTATTTTCCTGAACGTTTACAAACAATGGATCTTTATTGAGGATATTATTGTTCACATTAAGTGCCGTTATTTTGGTGCGCAATAAGTTATTTTGAAAGGTTAATCCAAATGTTCCGCCTAAAGGATTGTTGTTTAAAATAAGTTCTTCTTCTTCGCTTCCATAAATAATATTGTCCACCAATATTGCATTAAGCGCATATACACCGGTGATCTGTCCTTTCTCGTTTTGCAAGGGAGAATTATCTAACAAAAACTGTTCGTTTTGACGGTTAAAGTTTACCGGATAGGCAGCAAAGGTATTATGATAAAAGCTATAGGTTCCGCCAAATCGCCCATAAAATGTAAACTGTCCGCAATTCACGATCTGGTTGTTGATGGCTGTTATGTTTGCAGTATAACCCAATAATCCAACGGACGACATGTTTTGTATGGAGCTGTTGCGCAACAGTAATTTTGGGTTTTGATTGAGGGATAAAGAATCTACCCGAACACCAATTAAACCATTTTTGATCTCTGCATGGCTGATAATATTATCCGTGCTTGAGGAAAGAAAATGAATGCCTCCCCATTGGCCGGCCCTGTTGCGGTAATCTCCATCCAAACGGTCCCCTTCAAATACCACTTTGTTGGCTTGCGTTCCGTTTACAACCAAGGTCCCTGCAACCAGAATTGAAGAGGCATTATGTGAAAATATTTTTGTGCCGGCATCAATGGTTAATACACAACCTTTGGGAACCAAAATAGAATCATAAATAACATATGGTTTTTCAGCGGTCCAATGCAGGTTGCCATTATTGCAATCAAGAACTTCGTTGTTTAAATAATGTGCATCCTGTGCATATGCAACAAGGTCAACATCCTGCATGTTTCCGTTTGTTTCAAACAGCAATTGATCAGTTACAATAAAAGGAGTGTTTTGATTAACTGCGTTTAAATAAACCTGGACGAAAATAACAATAGAGTCGTTGCCGCGAATCTCTTTGTTGGAAATAACCGTTGCAGGTTGTCCATCCACATTAATTTTATACAAACCATATTGGTTTCCGGCAATCCTGATGGTTGTTTTAACCCCTTTAGTATTGTGGTTGACAACCCAGAGCTGTTTGGTGATGGATAAAGGACGGTTTGTGCCAACCTGAGAGAATACGGTATCAAACATTACGGTATCAAGCGAGAAGGAAAGTTTAGCACCCGAGTCTGTGGTGATATCATCGTCTTTTTTGCATGAAAAAAAGAAGCAAGTAATCAGCGTAAAAAAGAGAAAAATTTTTGCCAAGTGTTGAGGGCATCTATAATGCGCGGTAATAATACGTAAAATATGCCAAAATAGTATGCTCAAAGCAGATTGTCCAGCGCAGTATCAATGGTTGGGAATGAGTAGGTGAAGTCTGCCTCAATCAGCTTTTGGGGAACAATAAACTGGTCAGCAACCAAGTTCTCGGCCATTTCACCAACGAGTATTTTTAATATAAAAGTTGGAATAGGAGGAAGGAATAATGGTCGGTTGATTTTTTGGGCCATCAGCCGGGTGATTTTTTGGTTGGTTACCGGATTTGGGGAAACGGCATTGATTGGTCCTTTCATTTTGGGGTCTTCAATACAGTTGAGGTAAATAGCACATAAATCTGCAATATGGATCCAGCTCACCAATTGTTTTCCTGAGCCCAATGGTGCACCTATGCAGAATCGGATCGGTTTGGAAACTTCCGGGATGAACCCCGATTCTTTGGCCAGCACAATACCAACTCTTACAAAACATTGGCGGATCGATGGATCTTTTAAGGATATTACTTCTTTTTCCCAATGGCTGCATACATTGGCCAGAAAGCCAGTTGCAGGTGTCGCCTCTTCGGTTGCTTTACCAATGCTATCATTGCCATAAATTCCAATAGCGGAAGTGCTGATAAACGTTTTGAGTTTAAGCTGATGGGTATTGATGGTTTCAACCAATAACCGGGTTGAAAGGATACGGCTATTGTAGATTTCGTTTTTATAGGAAGTGCTCCAACGTTTATCGGCTACACCCGCTCCCGCAAGGTTTATCACATGTTCAACCCCATCAAAAGCTTTGATGTCAATTTCTCCTATTGCCGGATTCCATTTGTATTGGCGTATCCCGTTTTTGTATCCTTCTTTTCTGCTTAAAACCGCTACCTCGTATCCTTTTTGGATAAGGAGTTTGGATAAATGGGACCCAATGAGCCCGGTTCCCCCGGTAATTAATATTTTTGTCATATAACGTGTGGATTAAATTTAAAACAATTTGAAACGATTATATGTTTGCATCAGGTAATATATTATTAAACAATTAAGTTAAATGGCCGTTTTTTCCATTAAAGATATTGAAGCCGTCTCGGGTATTCGCTGCCACACCTTGCGAATCTGGGAGCAACGATATGGAATTATTGCGCCCAAGCGTACAGAAACCAATATTCGTTATTATGATGATGATGACTTAAAAAACATCATTAATATCAGTATCCTGAACAAAAAAGGATACCGGATATCAGAAATAGCAAAGATGAGCAAGGAGCAGATATGTGAGCTTGTGATGGGTATTTCGGGTTGCAAGAATGAATATGGCTGCCAGATAAAAGGCTTAATAGGCAGTATGTTATCGTTTAATGAATATGAATTTCACCAAACCCTTACCACAAGTATTGTTCAAATCGGTATGGAACAAACCATGTTGAATATCGTATTTCCTTTTTTAGCAGAAACGGGGTTATTATGGCAAGTAGGTTCGATCCACCCTGCACACGAGCATTTTGCATCCGGAATCATTAAGCAAAAACTTTATGTAGCTATTGATGGAAATGTGGGACGATACTCAGAACACAGAAAGCGTTTTTTGTTGTTTTTGCCTGAAAACGAAAAACATTCACTCGGGTTATTATTTGCCAACTTTATCCTTCGTTCGCGTGGACACGAAGTTTTGTTTTTGGGACACGAAGTGCCGATGTGCAATTTTAAAACGGCCATAAGTGAGTTGCAGCGGCCGGATTATATCTTAACCATTCTGACAGCTTCTCATATCTGTTGCGATAAACAAAATTTTGTGAACCAGTTATCTGATCTTTGGAAAGAAACAGAGGTTTTGCTAACAGGAAGCCAGGTTTTACAGGATGATATCACGTTTCCCGAAAATGTACGGGCAATTAAAAAGATGGAACATTTTATCGAATTCGTCAATAATATCGGTAAAGAGTTAAGCTATAACTAATATTACCAACTCAGTTTTTCTTTGTTCAGAAAAGCTGCAATTCCTTTTTTACAATCTTCAGAAGCCCTTGCATTAGCATTCATCATCGAAGCATAATTCAGCCCTTCATCTAAGCTTAGTTGTTGCACTTCGGCCAACATTTCTTTCACCATGCTCAATGATTGAGCAGATGTTTGTTTGCATAACTTGGCTGCAAACTGATTCACTGTTTCGGCAAGGGATTCGGCCGGCACAACTTCGTTGATTAAGCCATATTGTAGTGCTTTGTTGGCATCAAACACATCACCTGTAAGGAGCAATTGTTTAGCTGTTTTTTCGGTTACTTTTCGTACTAAAAATACCATTACAATTGCCGGTACAAATCCAATTTTAACTTCCGTATATCCGAAAGTAGCGGTTGGTGTTGCAAAGCAAAAATCGCATACGGTTGCAAGCCCACTGCCACCGGCCAATGCGGGTCCGTCTACCTGTGCAATAACCACTTTTTTACAGTAATATATTTGCTGGAACAAGCGCATTAAGTGTTGAGAATCTGCGAGGTTTTCTTCGAAAGTATTTTGCTGAAGCTGTTGTAAATAGGCCAGATCAGCACCGGCACAAAAGGCGTCACCATTTGCTTTTAACACGATTACTTTGCAGGTTTCATCTTGCTCAGCAATGGTGAGAACTTCCTTGAGTTCCTGAACCAGTTCAAAACTCAAAGCATTACGTTTTTCGGGACGGTTGAGTGTAATGTATCCAATGCGGTTTTGTACTTCGTATAATACCAGATTATTCATATTGCAATATTAGTCTCGCAATGATAATTCAATTGCTCCTTTTTCAGCAGCATATTGTACCGAAATATTTTTTTGCAAACACCAATCCATCATCGCTTTTGCTTTTAACGAAGGAATGGCTGAAGTAATGATCATGTTGTTAAAGCGACATCGCTTAGAGAGATGCTCTAAATCTATATTGTTTTTTACAATTAGCAGGTCACAAAGGGAATCGTTGGGCATGAGGTTTTTTGTTCCGGTGATCCATATTTTTTTCTGGTTTATCATTATTCTTTTCCAGCTTGAATCCGTTGGGATCGTTTGTTGCTGTTCGATGCCACTACGCCACAGGTGCTGCTGCAAATGAAATTTGAGTTTGTTCTTGTTGGATAACAAAGCAGAGTCGGCAATCAAGATTGCTTTATGACCATCCATGATTTGTATTGCTGCGACCCTGTTGATATTGTATACAATAAGTCTTTTTTGCCGGCTGTTTTGAAGAATATGGAGGGATTGTAATATGATGAAAACAGTTGTGGTTAACAATGCACATTTGAAATAAACTGGCCTGTGCAGGATAAAATAAGCCGTCATACTGATTATTATTCCATAAAGGATAATGCTTTGAAAAATGCTGATATGAATCCCGTTTACGTATGCATAAGGAATCTGTTCAACCCATACCACCACTTGATTGGTGAACTGAATGAGGTAAAATAAGATCTGGCCTAACAACCAACTCAGCGCGGAAACAGGAGATACCACAATGAGCACAATGCCCAGGTATAAAATAGCAGTGGTGAGCGGAATAATGATAAGATTGGAAAACAGAAAGCAATTGGGAAATTGATGGAAATACAACAGGCCGATAGGACATGTAATGAGCTGGGCTGCCAATGAAACAGCTGTTATCTTCCAAATTTCATTCCCTATAAAACTGCTTGCAGTATACCATTTGTAGATCATTGGTTGAAAAAAGACAATACCCAAAACGGCCAGATAGCTGAGTTGAAATCCGACATTGGCGAGCATATTGGTGTCGTAACATAATAGGGTGAGTGCTGATGCGGAAAGGGTATTGTATACATTGGAACGGGTGTTCAGCATTTTTGCAACGATCATAAATGTAAACATGACCGTTGCTCTTAAAATGGAAGGAGACATTCCACAAAGCAAAGAGTAAAGCCACAATGAAATTAAGATGATCGCACCACTTAGGATCCTCCCTTTTTTGATCTTCTCCAGCGGTTTGAGCAGAGCGTTTAGGATCATAAAGATGATGCCAACATGCATACCTGATACAGCAAGTACGTGTAAAGTTCCGGTATTGCTATATGCCTGTATGGTTTCGGGATCGATATCATCATCGTTTCCGTATAAAAGTGCTTGTGCTACTGCAGTTTCATTTGCCGATCGGATATTTTCACGCAGTACTTTTTTGACATAGTTTTGGCTTGCATAAACATATTCTCGGATGGGGTTCCCCAAATGTTGATTTAGCAGGAATGCGGTATCGTCAATATATGCCTGGTAAAATATATTGTTAAAGGCCAGGTATCTTTTGTAGTTAAACTCATCAGGGTTTTGTGGTGGTGGAACGGGCTTGATAAGCTGATACGGAATTGCAAAAAGATCGCCATACGTTAATTGATCGTGGAAATTTGACTTACGCCAATAAACCAACAAAGATCCTTCGGCACGGATAATTTCTCCTTGAGTGTTGATGACCCCGATTACGGAGCATTTTAATTTATAGGTGGTGTTTTTGGCCACAGGAGGTTCCTGTATTTTAAGGATGGCACTTTTTGTTGTGGAGAATCGGCTGAAATGGTCGGGTAACCGGAGCTCATTTTGATATTTGTGCAGGGACATTCCTCCGCAGCACACAGACAGGCTCATGATTAATCCAAATACCCATCGGTGTGCAAACTGTTTGAACGAAAAATGAACAATAACCGAAAGTGCTGACAAGCATAAAAAAGCAATGAATGACCAATAAAATTCGATTGGGAAAAACATGTCACAACTGATTCCGATTACAAAGGGAAACAGTATTCTGACAATGGGAACCTGGTGCCAAAAGGAATGTTTCATGGGGTATTTACAGGTATAAAAGTACAATGTAAAAATCGTAAAACCGAAATGTAAATCGCAAAAAACAGGCGGTAAAGGGATCACTAAAAATGTTGTTTGTGGGTGTAATCATTTTGGGATCCTTGAAAAAAAGCTACTTTCGCCTATCAAATAATAATCTTATCATGTATTCATTTATTCTTCCATTACACAATTTACTGCGTTGGGGTGTGCTTTTGTTTGGCGTATACGCAATTACAAAATCGGTTTTAGGTTTAATCAATCATAAGCCATATACAAAACAAGCGAATATTGCACACGCAATCTTTGTAGGCTTTTGTCACTTGCAATTATTACTGGGGATCACCTTGTATATGGTTAGCCCGAATGTTGATGCTGCATTGGCGAACGGATTTGGTGCAGCCATGAAAGATGGTTATAGCAGGCTCATCGTTGTGGAGCATATATCGGTAAATGTGATTGCTATTGCCTTTATCCAAATTGGTAGAACACTCAGCAAAAAGGCATTGGAGCCGGCAGCAAAATACAAGAAGTCACTTATCTTTTTTGGCATAGGATTGCTATTGATATTGTCTCGCATTCCATGGCAATATTCTCCGCTATTGAGAGGCTTTTGATCAATTGGAGGAATGTTCTTATTCCCTGTTTTGCTTTAAGCATAGTGATAACCCTATTTTTGTTTTCCTTGGTTGGTAATTCTTCTCTATTCTCAAGAAGCTTAAGGACGTTTGAGTAGTATCTTTAATAGTCTTCGTAATGAAAAAAAATGAACGATAGGTGTAAGGCATCAATTGAACACAAAACCGCGACCAATTTGAATCACGATATTAAAAATATTGATTAAGAGGTGTTTGTGAAGTATTAAAGGCGCATGTTGTGCAAATAATGCAATGACGGATGTCATTTCAGTAAAAAAGAATAATAGTAACTTGCGCTCCCTCTTCAAAAGTAAGAAGTGATTTAAAAATTAAAATATGTCAGCACAAATTCAAAATTTAATTAAACGTTACGAAGACAAACAACCTGAGATCGTTTTTGAGTGGAAAGATTCGGAAACCGATGCAGAAGGTTGGGTAGTTATAAATTCACTAAGAGGTGGAGCAGCCGGTGGAGGAACGCGCATGCGCAAGGGGCTTAATAAGCATGAAGTAACTTCGTTGGCTAAAACAATGGAAATTAAATTCACCGTTTCGGGTCCGGCAATTGGCGGAGCAAAATCGGGTATAAATTTCGATCCGGCAGATCCTCGCAAAAAAGGGGTGCTGGAACGCTGGTATAAAGCTGTTACACCAATATTAAAAGCGTATTATGGAACAGGTGGCGATTTAAATGTGGATGAAATCCATGAAGTGATTCCAATAACTGAAGGTTATGGATTGTTGCACCCACAAGAAGGGGTTGTAAACGGACATTTTAAAGTAGATGAAGCTGAAAAACAAAAACGTATTAACAACTTAAGAACAGGAGTTTCGAAGGTATTGGACGATGCGCGTTTTTCACCTGATGTAACCAAACATTATGTGGTTGCTGATATGATCACAGGTTGGGGTGTTGCCGAAGCCGTTCGTCATTACTACGATTTTTGGGGGCCAAATTTTAACAACAAACGTGCAATTATTCAAGGTTGGGGAAATGTAGCAGCCGCAGCAGCTTATTACCTTTCGCAAATGAATGTGAGCATTGTTGCCATCATTGATAGAGAAGGTGGTTTAATCAACACCACAGGATTTTCGAAAGAACAGATCAAACAATTATTTATTGAACGCGATGGCAATAAGTTATCGAAAGATACTTGTAAAAAAATGGGCTTGGACTTTATCAATTATGATGAGTTGAATCAAAAGATATGGAGTGTGGGAGCAGAAATATTTGTTCCGGCAGCAGCATCGCGTATGCTTACCCAGGAGCAATTGGACACAATGGTTGCCAATGGACTTGAGTCGATATCGTGTGGTGCAAATGTTCCGTTTGCGGATACCGAAATTTTCCTGGGAAGCATTGGAAACAGTGCCGATGATCAGGTATCGGTAATCCCTGATTTTATTGCCAACTGCGGAATGGCGCGCACATTTGCCTATTGCATGAGCGAAGGTTTTGAGTTAAACGATGAAGCAATTTTTAAAGATGCTTCAACCATTATTCGCCAGGCGTTGATGCGTTTAAATCAGTTTAACCCTAAGCACACCGGATTGTTGAAAAAGGGATTGGAAATGAGTATGGTGAATCTGGTGAAGTAACTACAAGATTTAATATCATAGAAAAGGTTCGGGCAAAGTTGTCCGAACCTTTTTGTTTCTCCAATGCTGATATAAATCAAGCCATCTCAAACAATTCGTTTCAATCAATATTTCTTGTTAAACTTGCGTTGACTATAACCTACGCATATGCAATTTGAAAACTCGTTGGCCTTTGCCCAACAATTAGATAAGGAAGATACTCTTGCAAAATTCAGAGGTGAATTTCATTTGCTTCAGAAAGACGGAAAGCCCGCAGTTTATTTGTGCGGAAACTCTTTGGGCTTACAACCTAAAAAGGCAAAGGCTGCCATCGACCAGGAATTAAAAGACTGGGCGGAATTGGGTGTAGAAGGGCATTTTGATGGTAAAAATCCGTGGATGTATTACCACCATTTTTTAACGGAAAAAGCAGCAAGAGTGGTTGGTGCTAAACCAAGCGAAGTTGTGGTAATGAATAACCTTACAGCCAACCTGCATTTGATGATGGTAAGTTTTTACCGTCCAACCCAAACACGTTATAAGATCATGATGGAGGTTTCGGCTTTTCCAAGTGACCAATATGCGATGGAAACCCAGGCTCGTTTTCATGGATTCAACCCGGATGATGCGATCATTGAGTTAAAGCCGCGTGAAGGCGAATACACTTTGCGCACGGAGGATATTCTTGCAACAATTAACGAGCACAAGGATGACCTTGCAATTGTGATGATGGGCGGTGTGAATTATTATACCGGCCAGGCTTTTGATATGCAAGCCATCACCCAAGCAGCACATGCCGTTGGTGCCAATGTTGGTTTTGATTGTGCACATGCTGCCGGAAATTTAAACCTCAAATTGCACGATTGGGATGTTGATTTTGCTGTATGGTGTTCGTATAAATATTTAAACTCGGGGCCAGGCGGAACAAGTGGGGTGTTTGTGCATGAACGTCATGGTAAAAACCCCGAGCTGGTGCGTTTTGCCGGTTGGTGGGGACACGATGAAAAAGAACGTTTCCAAATGAAAAAGGGGTTTAAACCAATGGAAGGTGCGGCCGGATGGCAATTGAGCAATGCGCAAATATTTCCGATGGCGATTCACAAAGCATCGTTGGAACTATTTGATGAGGCGGGTATTGAAAACCTGAGGGCAAAAAGCGAAAAACTAACGGGATATCTTGAATTTATATTAAGTGATTTCAGTGAATACTTAACAGTGATCACTCCGAAAACTCCGGCCGACAGAGGTTGTCAGCTTTCCATCATTGTAAAGAAAGACGGGAAAAAATTATTCGATTATTTAAATGAGAATGGTATTATGCCCGACTGGCGTGAACCTGACGTGATCCGCATGAGTCCGGTACCAATGTATAACTCGTTTGAAGATGTGTATCGAATTGGCGTTGTGTTGAAACACTATTTTAACTAGACCTTAATCAAAAGATAATGACACAAAAAATAACCATTGTAGGCGGAGGCCTTTCGGGAAGTTTGTTAGCAATTTACATGGCTAAGCGTGGGTTTGAAGTGAACCTTTTTGAGCGCAGACCTGATATGCGCAAAGAGAGTTTGTATCAGGGACGCTCCATTAATCTGGCACTGAGCACGCGTGGTTTACATGCTTTGTCAAAAGTGGGATTGGATGCCGAAATTCTCTCGGATGCTATTCCGATGTATGGCCGCATGATGCATAGCAAAACAGGCGAACTTTCCTATCATGCTTATGGTAAAGAAGGGCAAGCGATTAATTCTGTTTCGCGCGGAAGGTTGAACATAAAACTTATTGAACTTGCGGATGAGTTTCCAAACATCACGTTGCATTTTAACAGCAAATGTGTTGATGTGGACATTGATAAAAGCATTGCTACGTTTGAGTTGGAGGACGGGTCATTAAAAACCGTTCAAAGTGACCGGATCATCGGAACGGATGGTGCTTTTGCGGCAACCCGTGGTAAATTGCAGATAAGTGACCGCTTTAACTATTCGCAACAATATTTGCATGTTGGTTACAAAGAATTGGCTATTCCTGCCGGAAACAATGGTAAGTTCTTAATGGAGAAAAATGCATTGCATATATGGCCGCGGGGTAAATTTATGATGATAGCGTTGCCTAATCCTGCCGGAGACTTTACCTGCACGTTGTTTGTACCATTCGAAATTTTTGACAGGATTAAAACGGATGCAGATATCCTGAAGTTTTTTGATGAAGAGTTTGCAGATGCAAAATCAATGATGCCAACTTTGATCGAAGATTTCAAACAAAATCCAATTGGCAGTTTGGTTACAGTAAAATGTTTCCCATGGGTGAAAGGCGACAAACTTGCCTTGATGGGTGATGCTGCACATGCTGTTGTTCCGTTTTACGGACAAGGAATGAATTGTAGTTTTGAAGACGTTGTGGTGTTTGACAATATGATCGAAAAATACGGAGATGATTGGCACAAAATATTTGAGGCATACCAAACGGAACGCAAACCGAATGCAGACGCAATTGCTGATTTGGCGGTACAGAATTATTATGAAATGGCCGATAAAGTGGGCGACAAACATTTTCTTCATAAGAAGCATGTGGAGCATGAGTTAACGGAGCTGTATCCGGATAAATTTAAATCGCAATATGAGCTTACCACATTTAGCTTGAGCGGCTATAAATACGCCTTAGATCAGGGTAAAAAGAATGATGTGTTGTTGGAGAAAATAATTGCTGATGGGGCTGAAGAAAAAATAAAAGATGCTGCATATATGGAGCAGCTTTGGCATTTGATCGCTTAAATAATTTGACAAAAAAGTGTAACTTCGGTATTATGTAATCGCTGATAGTAAACATATTGGATAAAAGGGAAGAAGACAATGTCAAGAGAACATTGAATGCTCTTGAATATGTTTCTGTTGAAGAACTTGATAATCGTATTTATGATGATTTGGATGATGAGCAGATTGATGTGTTAAACAAAAGGATGAAAGAATATGAGTCGAACCCTGATCAATCGACAATTTCGTTATCCGATTTTAAACAACATATCAAAGTGAAGTATGGTCTATTGCGTTAAGCTTTCTCCAGCTGTTGATTTAGGTGTGGATGAAATTCGGTGTGGTATCAAACAGAGGTAAGGAGAATGGTTGGCGCTTGATTTTATAGATAAAATGTTGGGGGCATTAAGTTGTATCGAATCGAACCCATTCTGGGTGCTAGGTATAAAAATAATGTTCGAAACGTAAACCTGGAAAAATTTCTGTACAAAATTAAGCATGATGAGATCATCATCTTTGCTATTTTTCACTACAAACAAAGTAGTTCCAAATTTACTAAACGTAAAACACAATGAAAATGTATGTATTATTTGTCCTCTTGTTAAGCCATAATTTTCTTTTTGCACAAAGCAATTTTTCTCCCGAAATACAAAAAGTGCGAGATGTTTTAACAAAACAACAAAAATCTTGGAATGATGGACGTATAGAAGATTTCATGCAGGGTTACTGGAAAAGCGATTCGCTTACCTTTATTGGCAAAAAGGGTATTACCAAAGGCTGGCAGCAAACACTTGATAATTATAAAAAGTCCTACCCCGATAAATCAACCATGGGGCAACTGCAGTTTGATATCCTGGAAATAGGGCAGTTAAGCCCAAGCACCATTCATGTTATCGGGAAATGGAACTTGCAACGTGAAGAAAGCAAAGGAAACTTAGGCGGACATTTTACATTGATCTTCAAAAAAATAAAGAATCAATGGGTCATTGTTTCCGATCATACAAGTTAAATTACTCTACAACCGGAGTTTTAAATCGTTTCACATCGTAGGCGGCAAACAACCCCAAAGCTTCTTCAGGTCCTTTAATATTGGTTGGTAGATTTGCCGGAGGCGTTGAAAAAGGACCTCCACCCGTACGGTTGGTTAATGAATAATAATAACGATAGGCGGCTTCATCAATTGATCGGAAAATTAGGATAGCCGTATCATTTGGTTGAAGGCGAACAAAGGGAAGTTCGAATTCATAAGGTTGATTTAATACGGCACTTTTATTATCAAAAAGAATCCTGGTTCCATCAATAGAGTCTTTACCATTGCTTTCTTCTTTGCTGTTAAACCCAAATCGGAAGTAGGTGTATTTAACCGGGGTTCTGTTATCGATACCAATGTATTTGATAGCATATCCTTCTTCTGTAAATCCACTAGCCTCTTTAAAATAGGTAATAACGGTATCCACATCAAACATGGGTTCTAAGAAGGAAGAACTTGTAAATGTTTTTCCATCAACATTTACGGATAAATTATAAAGTGTTCCTACTGTTCCGATATATGGAGATGCCGGTTTGTATATTCCATCGCCAATATGTGTAAATGCTACGCCATTAACGGTGGTTGTTGCATTGGTCACAAAAGGTGTTGAGCTGGTATTATTGAAGTACCCTACTGATTTGGTAATACGAACATAAGAGCTGTCCATTTCGGTACTCACAGAGCCTTCGATAACAAATTTAACTGTATTCTCGGGTACGTCTACTTCTATCACTTGCTCGCATGATGCAAGTGTTAAACCGATTAATATTAAAAATAAGTGTTGAATATTTTTCATGGCTGTTCTTAGAATTTAAAGTTGTAAGTAACTGATGGTACAAACGTAAATAGGTATGTTTTAACAGCTTGGTTCTGGCCCGTTTTCTCGTTGGTTTCGAACGTTAAACTGTATGTGTTTTTATGGCCGTAAACATTGTATACCGAAAACACCCAGTTGCTTTCATTTTTATACACTTTACCGGGAATTTTTTTACGGTCTAAAGTTACTGAGATATCCATACGATGGTAGGCAGGTACGCGTGCACTATTGCGTTTTCCGTATTCAACCTGACGTTGGTTTTCAAATTCAAAATAAGCAACTGCAGGCGTGTAAGTATCTCCTGTTGCATAAATAAAATTACCCGAAACGCTCACTCTCGGTGTTATTTGATGGCTGAGGATGAATGTTAAATAGTGTCTTCTGTCAAACCGGAAATTATACCATTCATTATTGTTAATACCATTTGCTTTACGCTCCGATTTCGATAAGGTATAACTGATCCACCCTGTGGTTTTTCCACGTTGCTTGCGCACTAATAGCTCCAATCCATATGCTCTGCCTGTTCCGGAGAGTACCTGCGACTCGATCGCTTCATTAAACTGAACATCTGCATCATCTTTAATCTCTACGGTGTTATGCATGGCTTTGTAATAAACTTCGGCCGAGGCTTCGATGGTATTTTCAAAAAAGTTTCTAAAGTAACCGGTTGCTACCTGGTCGGCTATTTGTGGTTTAATATAACTATCGCTTGGTGTCCAAAACTCTTGTCCGATACTCGCACTTGTTGTTTGAATCAAATGCATATACTGGTACATTCTGTTGTAGGAAGCTTTTATGGAACTGCTGGAGTTGAGCACATATGTAAGGTTTAAACGTGGCTCGAATCCATAGCTGGTATTATATATTTTACCTTTAGCATAGTTCACCGTATCAATGATTGGACTTGTTGTTACAAAGCCATTCTCCAGGTAGGTTGGTTGTCCTCCCTGGTAAATAAGTTTTCGGCCTTCTCCAATGTTTTGGAAAACAGAAAGACGTAAGCCATACTCTGCGGTAAACCTGCTGGTAACTTTAATGGAGTGGCTGCCATATACAGCATAATCCAATGCGCGTTTTTTCGGAAGTTTATCTGAAACAAAAAAGGAAGAGCTGTTGAGCGGCTCAATTTCGCCCGGTGAATAGGTATGGTGAGTGGCCAAAAAGCCAAACTTGAAGTTGTTTTTGGGGTTTGCGAAATAATTAAAGTCTTGCTTAATACTGAAGTCTGTAATAAAGTTGGTACGGGTAAAGTTGAGGTTTTCAACATTCAAATCAAAATTGTAATTATACTTACTAAAAATGAAACTGGTGTTTGAAAACAACCGGGAATTAAAAATATGGTTCCAGCGTATGGTTGCTGTTTGATTGCCCCAACCAAGCCCGAAAGCGGTACTGGCTGACAAATGGTCTTTTCCAAGATACCCGGATATATAAAGCTTGTCTTTCTCGCTAAGGGTAAAATTCACTTTCATATTCAGGTCACCGAAATATGCTCCCACATCTTTTGTTTGTTTGCTCAATGGGAAGAAGACATCAAAATAACTTCTGCGACCCGAGATCATAAAAGAGCTTTTATCTTTTTGAATAGGCCCTTCTACAGTTAGGCGTGATGAAAGAATACCAATACCACCCGATGCACTAAACTGTTTTGCGTTCCCATCTTTCATCCGAACATCCAAAACGGATGCTAACCTGCCCCCGTAGTTAGCCGGGATTCCACCTTTATATATTTCGAAATCTTTTATTGCATCCCCATTAAATACAGAGAAGAAACCCACAACGTGAGAGGGATTGTATACCACGGCTTCATCCAACTGGATCAAGTTATGATCAACATTTCCACCGCGCACAATGAACAGGGTATTTCCATCACCCGCTGCCTGTATACCGGGGAGCAACTGAACCGCTTTGATAATATCCACTTCTCCGAGCAATAATGGAATTTTTTTCACTTCCTTCATTTCCATTTTTACCACGCTCATTTTGTTTTGTTCAACATTTTTTGCGTTTGGTTTATCTCCACTGATCACAACTTCATCAAGTGCCTTTTTTTCCTCGGCCAGTTCAACATTCAATTTGGTGTTTGCGGTTGTAATATCTACCTCTTTAACAATGGTAGCATAACCAATATAAGTATAGGTTACTTTGTATTTTCCGGCAGGAATATTTAAGGAATAAAATCCGTATGTATTCGTAAGAACACCCATTTTGAGTGATTCAATAACTACCGATGCTCCAATAAGTTCCTCTCCGTTTTTGGCATCTTTAACGGTTCCACTAATGGTGTAATTTGTTGGTTTTTGGGCAAGACTGACATTGGTAAAAAGGAAGATGATTCCCAATGTAAATAGAATGGTGTTTTTCATAAAGCGGTATAAAGCGGTGCGAAAGTAAGGTTCATATCTAAAAACAAAAAGCACAATAGACTAATTGATGTATTTATTCGGTTAGCGGTCATTATAAAAGGTTAAATGGTATTAGAACTCAAGACGATATGCCAATACTGGAATAATACCTGCCTGGGTCCAGTATTTAATGGTATTAGATCCTTCGTCAAAGTATTGACCGCCTGCGTTTAAGCGGTTCGTGGCATTTTGCAGGTCTAATGAGAGGGTAGAGGTTGTTTTGGCATAATTTCTTTTAATGCTCACCCGGATATCGATCCTGAAATAATCAGGATTTTTAACCGAGTAGGGTTTCGATTCCTGGTAAACTTCTTCTTGTTGACTGATGGTCGCTTCTGCATCAAGTGGGGTGTAACGCATACCCCCAACGTAAATGAGCTTGGTATTCAAACCGATGATTCTGCGTTTGTGTTTTTCGGAAAGTTCCCACTCTTTTCCGGCAGTAAAGGTTGTTGCGTAGTTTGCATTAAACCGGGTGTCATACCACTGGTTGTTGGCTGCACGGTATTTCGATTGGTATAGGGAGACAGATAATAAATAGTAAAAGTTTCTGTTCATAAACCGCTCGAGGGTAAACTCCAATCCATAATTTTTGCCCAATCCATTATTGACCAAAGGATCGGTTGCAAATCCTTCTACCTCGTTTAACATTGAAAAAGTGTTATTGGGATTGCGGCAGATGGGCACATTAAATAAGTATTGGTAGTATGCTTCGGTTTTAAAATGAGTATGTTCATTTAAGTTGATATCATGCGATAACACAAAATGATGCGCCTTGGTCATTTCTAAATGTTTATTGATGAGTAAATTCCCGGTTGCGGTGGTTTGCGAAAAATAACTTCCGAGAGGCTGAATTTGCCCATGCAATCCGTACCCAAATGAAATGTTTTGTTTAACTGAAATATCATATTTAATAGAAGCCCGCGGGTCAATCGAGTATGTATTGTTTAAGTTGAGCAATAAAAAATGGGCACCGATATTGGTGGTAATTTTATTGTTCATTTTATGTTGCCATTGCGAGTACAATTGTACCGTGGATGTATTCCCTGTATTGTTTAAATACGTTTCTACCCTGTTTAATGAATCAATGAATCCACGTTTGGATAGGTCATAATGCAATCTGCTGATGGTAAAACCTGAGCGCATACTGTTCTTCGCATTAAATTTATGGGTGAGGGTTGATGATAATGCAATCCTGCTTTGGATATACGATTGCTCATACTCCCGATACGCTTGATATGAATTGGTATATTTGTCTTGCTCGTAACTGTTTTGTGTACCCGATGTCAGCAGGGTGGTTTTGATATAGGTTTTGTTTCCCAATAGTTTAAGGTTGTTAATACCAATGGCTCCTGTGTTGGCAATATAGTCTGTGTTATAACGTTTGAATGATTCTTCCTTCCAAATGGAAGAGTCTTTCTCTCCGGTTGTAACCTGTGAACTCAGTCCCCCAAAACCAAACACGCCAAATGTGCCCATTTTTTTGGTTGGCAGCGAAACATTAAAGGACAGGTCCTGGAAAAGGGTAACGCCATCACCAACATTTACACCGGCTAAACTCAACATGGAAAGTGTAGAGTAACGGTAATTGATCAGATAGGAGCCATCGTATCCTTTTTTGATGGGCCCTTCAGAAGCGATATCCAAACCTAATACTCCTAATTGTATGGTGTGTTCGCGTTTCTGATTGTTTCCTTTACGTAGTTTTAAATCAAACACGCCACCTACTGCATTGCCGTATTCGGATGCAAAGGCGCCCGTTAGGAAATCGGAATTGCCTAAAAGCTGAGCACTTAAGATAGAGACACCACCACCTGATGTTCCAACATTGGAAAAGTGATTTGGATTGGGAATATCAACACCTTCCATGCGCCACAATAAACCGTTGGGAGAGTTTCCCCTTACCGAAATAATATTGCTGCCATCATTTCCCGAAACCACACCGGCAAAGGAAGTGGCCATACGCGCAGGGTCGTTTACAGCCGCAGCGAATTTTTGTGTTTCTTCAACCGAGAATGTACGCGTACTTACCGTTGACATTTCATTAAGTGGTTTGTTTTTTTCTACTTTAGCCGTTACAACAACTTCTTTTGATTGGATAATATTCTCTTCCAATTGAACAGAAAGAACCACTTCCTTTCCTGAGTTGACGGTAATATTGGGGATTACAGATTCCTTATAACCAATATATGTCACTTTAATACTTTGTCTTCCAATGGGGATATTATTAAGTGAAAATTTACCATCAGCATCAGCAGATGTTCCTTTTACAGGTGTTACGTTCAAGAGGGTGATCACTGCACCGGGCAATGGACTTTGTGAAACTTTATCAGTTACCGTTCCCCTGATTGTTTGGGTAATTTGTTGTGCATTGGCTGTACAAACCAGCATCCATAAAAAAAGAGATCGGATGGCAAGATGAATTAATCGGATAAATGTTTGGAGTAGTGTTGTCATCATTAAGTGTTTTGGTGTTTTAGAAGTATGACAATTGAACAAAGAAAAACCCCTACTTGAGGGTTTTCTTTTTTTAGTTTTTTTCTGTTAGAAGGAAAATACAACACTTGCTTTTGCCCCGATCCAGAAACAGTTTTGTGCATCGATCTGGGTTTTACAAAAGCTGTATTCTGGTTGATATGCCTTTTGTGGGATCTCTGCTTTAGGAGAATCGTTTTTATCTAAATAACTCCAGGTAAATGTTGGTCCGGCTTTGATTGCAACAGGGCCAAATGAATAACCTACCGAAGTGCTTAATTGCGTGAAAAATTGTGGATTTTCTTCAATGCTTCCGATACCGGTTATCTCAGGGTTAAAGAAGAAATGTTGTGTTGCATACAGCATGCTTCCCAAACCTACATTCCAGGCAAATTCATTTTTAAACTGTGGGTTATATGAAATTCCGAACGATGTATACAATGGCTTTACCCCAATTTTAACAGCGGCATTGTAATAATACAGTTCATTTGAGCTAAGCTCTAAAGCATAGTAACCACCTTTGCGCACAATGGATAAAAATCCAACGGGCATACCTGATGAAAACGAATCGGCAATATTGATAAAGCCTACCTGTGTGCCTTTGATTGTCTTTCCTACGTTTACATATCCAACTTGTGCACCCGATGTTTTTCCTCCGGCAACATTCACAAATGCAACCTGTGCTCCATTCATATTTTTAGCTGTTGCATTTACAAAACCAACCTGGCCTCCCTTTGAACTTCCTCCAACAATGTTTGCAAAGCCAACTTGTCCTCCATCTTCGTCTTTCCCGGCTACATTTACATATCCGATTTGTGCGCCTTTGGTTTCTTTTGCGCTTGCATTCACGGTTCCAATCTGTGCCATACCATTGCCACTTTGGGCCAAATTGATAAACCCTAACTGAACTCCTTGTTGTTGTTTACCGGTAATGTTGATGTATGAAATTTGTGCCCCCGAGAAAGAATCTTTGGTGACATTTACCAACGCCAATTGTGCTCCGTTTCCACTTCCACCTACAACATTTGTAAGCCCGAGTTGAAAACCATTGATATCTTGTTTGGTAAAATTACTCACCCCAATTTGTGTTCCTTTTTGGTTGCCATCAACCATGTTTACCACACCCAATACAGGGTATTTAATATCACCTGAAAGTTGGTTGTAAAAGCCTGTATACATTTGGCTTTTGGTTTTGGTTGTGTCTTGTGCCTGTGTGTTTAAAAATCCTAAAGCAATTGTAATTGCAGCCAATATTCTATTTGTCATATTTTGATGTTTATGAATATGACAATCGTAATGGGAAATACCCCTACGCAAGGTGAATATATTTTACAAAAATTTGAACGAGATCTTTCCGCCAACCCACATATTTAAGGTGTTTCCGTTGGCATATGAATTTTCGAAAGAAGAATAAGGAATGAGTTTATGGTTGATATCAGTGTACATATGATTGCCTCCGTAACTGATCATGGCATGGTAGGTGGGACCAAAAGCAATGGAGAAATTTTTATGAAAAGTTCTTTCAATGCCCAGAAATCCCGTCCCCATAAACGGAGCATGTTCGATATCGGTATTCTGAAGAATGATTTGCCCGAGTATATCGGTGGTTACATTCCACTTTGAAGAAATGGGGAATGTGGATCCGATCCCATAACCAAAATTCCACAAACCGTCTACCCTTTTGGTGAGATCAATTCCTACATTGAAAATATTGTGAAACTTGGGAACACCGGTTCTGAACGCAAGCTGAGTATAGAGCATATCATCACCAAACACTTCAATTTTATGGTAACCGTTTCTAACAAAACTTACCAATCCAATGGGGAAGCCTTTGGCTGAGTCGGAAAAATTGAGCAAGGCAATTTGGGTTCCGTTCACATGTTTGGCAACGTTTACCAGCGTGGTGATCTGCATCCCTTTCAGGTCGGCATCAATTACATTGAGCAAACCGGCAATTTGAACCCCCTCAACGTATTTTTTATTGACATTGGCAATACCAACGATATTGTGTCCAATCAGGGTATCGTGCATATAATTGAGAACCCAGGCCAAATTGATTCCGGTCGATTTTCCCCAGTTGCCATTCATTATACCTGCTATTTGCACACCTTTATTGGAGTTTCCTAAGTTGAGTGTTCCTGCAAAACGAAGACCTTCCATATAACCTGCATTAATATTGGTTACACCCGCTACCTGGATGCCCTTCACGGTATCTTGTAAAAAATCGTGTATGCTGCTGTTTTTTAAACTGTCGGGGTAAGAAAGATTTACATTTACAATACCGGCTAACTGGATACCATGCATATTGGTGCCCACATTAAATATCCCACTTCCGATTAATCCTTCGCTTCGTCCTTTGGTTACATTTCCGATCCCTGCCAGTTGTGCTCCTGTCATATTGCCGCCAACGGCATTGATCAAACCGGCAGCTTGAACAAATTTTACATCACCCCTGTCGATATTCATGAGCCCACCAAGCTCAAACTTGTTTACACCTTGAGAATAGCCGATTAAAATATTGAACGAGTAATCATTTACTGTATTTGCCGAAAGCAAACGGTTGGTGCTTACATAAGGGATCAAACTAATTTGTGTGGTTGTAAATGCCGTATCCTTGATATTCCGGATACTTGATTTAAGGTTTTCGGATAAGACCAGATCCTGTAAAAAAGTAAGTTTTGACTTTTTAATAACCGTATCAGCCTGAACAGTTTTCACGCTGTCTTTCCTCACCAAAGTATCTGCCTGGGTCTTGGAGTGTTGAATAACAATTGGCTCAATTATTTTTTTTGGAGGAGCATTCAAAACAATATCGCAATTGGTTTTGGTGGGTTCGATGCGGATACTGGTATCAATAAAATTTTCCTTTGCTACTTTTAATGTTATGGGTAAACGATTGGCCGGAACGGTTAGTTTATAATAACCATATTCGTTTGAAACGGTAGCTAATAAATTATCGGTATTGTAAATACTTGCAGCACCAATGGCTACGCCTTCGCTCGAATATACATATCCGTTGATATTGATTTCCTTGATCGGCTCCTGTTTGCTTGCTGGTTTTATGGCTTTATAGGTAAGAATAATATAGTTTCCGTTTTGTTTGGCTTGCACGCTTTCATCAAATAATATTCTGAGTACGCTCCGCAGTGGTTTTTGAGAAACAATAAAGGATATTTTTTTATCAACTTTAACCGTAGATGGATTATACGAAAATTTCACACCGGTTTGTGTTGAAATTTTATCGAGAACAGTATAAACCGGTTCGTTGTAAATGGTAAGTGTTACTTGTCTTTCCAGTGCCGGAACGTTTTTTTGGGCAACAGTAATGGTTGCCGTAAAACATAACAAAAACGCAACTACAATTTTCATTAGTACGGAGTGCAATTGGTTCCTTTAAGGAAGTATGTTCCATTATGTTGTTCTACTTCCAACCCAAGTGTTTGTGCAATAATCGTGACGATCGTTTCTGGCGATTCGTTGTGGAAGTCGACACTGATGGTGCATAAAGCAAGCTGTTTGCTTTCAAGTTGAATGATCGGGCCATAAACGGCATTCAGTTCCTCGGCAACTTCGCCCAGCGTGGCTGCATTAAAATGAAACTGTTTTGTTTTGTAAGCTGCAATATTAGCCTGTACATAATTGGTTTCAATAAAACGTTTGGTTGATTTGATGTAAAGGGCACTCTGACTTTGCTGCAACACAATGGTTTCATTGTTGGCTGATAGCTCCACAATTCCTTCGGTTACAAATACAAATACCGAATCGCTTTGAGGATTGGCTTTTACATTAAATGCCGTACCAATATCTTTAATTAATAAGCCTCCGGCATCAATTACAAAAGGTTTTTCGGCATCATGTTTTACCTCAAAAAAAGCTTCGCCTTCTAATTTTACTTTGCGTTGTTTTCCATTAAAACCACCTACAAGGGTTAATTTACTGTGTTTGTTTAATGCAACAGTAGAGCCATCTGCCAGCTTTTGTTCCTGAACTGTTTCGGTTGAGGCAAGAATAATATCAGGCTGGGTATTTGTTTTAAAAATAAGGGTGGCAATCAAACCAAGCAATGAAACAATGATCAGGGAAGCGGCAATACGAAGTGGTGTAAAATACTGTTTGAGCGAAAATACAGGTACTTCTTTGGGTGCCGTTGCAATGATGTTCTGATACATTTTTTGTGCATCAAAATGTTGGTCCAATGTAAAATCGAATAGTTTTTTGGAACGGTTAAAGTATTGAAGGTTGGCTTCCGATTGCGCTTTCCAATCATCAAGCCATATAGCTTCATCCGGCATGGCTTCGCCTGCCAGGTATTTAGCTATTAATTCATCAATATAGTTTTCGTTCTCTTTCATTTTTTATTGCCACTGATCCGCACAGCTTTTTTTGGTAAAAATTACACTGAAGGTCTTTTACATTCATCAGTGAAATCTGTGGCATTTTTTTTAATTCAAATAATACACAATCAAGATCATAATATAGTCCTTCAAACGCTCGCGCATATGCTTGAGCGCTTTACCCATTTGGTTTTCTACCGTTTTTACCGACAAGCCTAACTGATCGGCAATTTCCTGGTATTTTAATTGTTCCATCCTGCTCATTCTAAAGATCAGCCGGCATTGTTCGGGTAGCTCATCGATAGCCTGTTCAATTACAGCTGCGGTTTCTTTTTGCTCCACCATCGCATTGGCTCCCGATGTAAGCCCATCCGAAACATAGGTGATATGTGTTGCATATTGCTCTTTTACCTTGGCCTGTTTAAGTTTGTTTAAACTGGTATTGTAAACGCTTTTGTACAAGTAACTTTTAAGTGAGGTGTTTACTTCCGGAATACTTTTTTTATCCCAAATGGAAACAAAAAGCTGCTGCACGATATCTTCTGCATCGTCAGCATCTTTAACAATGGTAGCAGCATACCTTACCAGATTTTCGGCATATAGATTAAATACCTGCTCAAATGAGCGGGTGTCTCCTTTACGGATATTCTCTATAAGTTGATTGTCGGTAGGAGTATGCACAAACGGCTATTTTTTGCGCAATATACATGCTATCCATTAAATCACTTTAATGTTTAGACAACTCAGATCGATTTTACCCCTATTGGCGAGGTGATTTTTTTATAAAGAGGCCAGTTTGCTTTTGTATTTACCGTAAGCAAAGTAAATCACCAATCCGAATGCCAGCCAGATGATAAAGGCGGCCCAGTTGGTAAAATTCAGTTGGGTCATCAGGTAAAAATTGGTGATCATTCCCAAAACAGGAATGGCCGAATACCTTTTGATGAAAGAGAGCACGCTCAGGATAATGAACAATCCCCAAAACAGGTAAATTGGAATGTTTTCCCGGTTTCCGAAATCGAAGGTTTGTGCATCACTGTATACGATGAATACAAACAACGAGATCAAACACAACAAGGGAATGAGGATACGGCCATTGAAATAAGGAACCTTAAAACCCGAGTGGTTTTCTTTTTTGTGGTTTTCCATCTGAATAACACCGGCATTCACAACCACAAACGCAAACAGTGTCCCGATACTTGAAAGGTCCGTTACTTCTTTGAGGTTCAAAAACAGGGCAGGAACAGCTACAAAAAGTCCGGTTATGATGGTGCTGAAAGCGGGTGTTTTAAATTTAGGATGAATGGCACTGAAACGTTTGGGTAATAATCCATCGCGGCTCATGCTCATCCAAATGCGGGGTTGTCCGTTTTGGAAAACAAGCAAAACGCTGGCCATCGCAATCACGGCACTCACAGCTACGATCCCGCTCATCCAGTTCACATTGATCAAGGCAAATGCATGTGCCAATGGATCGCCAACGGCAAGGTCTTTATAGCTTACCAAACCCGTTAAAGTGAGCGCAATTAAAATATACAATACGGTGCAAATCACCAATGATGCCATCATGGCTTTGGGCAGATCGCGTTTGGGATCCTTACATTCCTCGGCAGTTGTGGCCAAGGCATCAAAACCGATATAAGCAAAAAATACGGACGCTACTCCTTGTAAGATCCCTTTAAACCCATTGGGTGTAAATGGGCTCCAGTTTTCGGGATTAACATAAAATGCGCCAACAATGATCACCAGAACGATCACACATAATTTGAGCGCAACAAAATAATTTCCCACGGTTTTGGTTTCATGCACGCCACGGTAGATTAAGGCAGTAATGGCAAATACAATTCCCAAGGCTGGCAAATCGCAGATGAGTTTGAGGCCAAACAATTCAGGGGCTGTTTGCCATGCTACCATTTGTTCCTGCAAGTAGTGGGTCATTTCGGATCCGCTATTCATAAGGTTGGTGGCTTCGATAAATCCGTTTTTAGCACTCAAATAATCCATGCATAAATACTCGGGAATATGGATGCCAATACCTTGCAACAGACCTGTAAAATAATCACTCCAACTAATTGCCACCACAATATTACCGATGGCATATTCGACAATTAATGCCCAACCAATTATCCAGGCGATGATCTCTCCAAAGGCAGCATAAGCATAGGTATAGGCGCTTCCCGAAATGGGAATGCTGCTGGCAAATTCGGCATAACTCATGGCCGAAAACGAGCAGGCAAATGCAATAAAAATAAACAGGAAAACAACCGCAGGGCCACCCGCTGCACTTGCATTTCCAATAGTACTAAAGATACCTGCACCAATAATGGCGGCAATACCCAATGACGTTAAATCGCGCAACGACAACGTTTTTTTGAGTTTATGTTCGCTTAGTTCATGGGCATCGGCTTCACCTTGAATTTGGGCAACGGTTTTTTTACGGAATAAAGAATTGCTCACAGGTTAAAATGTTTTAGAGAGCAATATATGTTTTTTTTGGAATGTGGCAGACAGTCGAAAAGAATCTGGAAACTGTTACGATCTTTTTTTACTCATTTTAGGTTCACATCCGCATGCACCTGTTTCACATGAATGACCTTTTGCACTTTTATAAATACTCCGTGCAACATAAATAACTGCCGCAGTAATGATGAGTGCTACTATGATTGCTTGTGTGTTCATGTTTTTTTTCCGCGGTCGGTGGCCCGCAGTCTGCTATATTTATTGTTACTTAGTAGCTTACAACGCCAATCTTCCTAGGTTCATATTTAGCGGCCATTTCGGCAATCGCTTTGATATGATCGGGCGTTGTTCCACAACATCCACCTAAAATGTTTACCAAGCCTTCTTTGCAAAACTCTTCTACCTGTTTCATCATCGCGTTTGGACTTTGATCGTATTGTCCCATTTCATTTGGCAAACCTGCATTTGGATAAGCGCTCACAAAAAAGCTCGACTTATTGGCCAATACTTGTAAGTATGGTCTTAAAGCCTCTGCTCCCAATGCACAATTTAAGCCAATGCTCAACAATGGAACATGTTCCATTGAAATTAAAAAAGCTTCGGTTGTTTGCCCCGAAAGGGTGCGGCCCGATGCATCGGTGATGGTTCCCGAAATCATGATCGGATAGGTTTTGCCAATTTCGTCAAACAATTCCTGTGCGGCATATAATGCAGCTTTGGCATTCAACGTATCAATAATGGTTTCGAATAAAATGATATCGACACCACCATCAATTAATGCTTTGCATTGTGCTTTAAAGGCAATTACCAATTCATCGAATGTTACACCTCTGAATCCCGGATCGTTAACATCGGGAGAGATAGAAGCCGTTTTATTGGTTGGTCCGCATGATCCTGCAACAAAACGCGGTTTGTCCGGATTTTTGGCTGTGTATTCATCCGCAACTTCACGCGCAATTTTTGCCGATTGAAAATTGATCTGGTATACCCAATCTTCGCCCAAACCATAATCTGCCTGAGCGATGGTGGTTCCGCTAAACGTATTGGTTTCTATAATATCGGCACCGGCTTCAAAGTATTCGGCATGAATGGCTTTGATCACATCGGGACGTGTAATGGAAAGTAAATCGTTATTACCCTTTAAAGAATGTTTATGGTCTTTAAGGGCATCGTTCCTGAAATCGTTTTCTCCGAGTTGATAGCGTTGAATCATGGTGCCCATTGCACCATCCAGTATCAGTATACGTTTATTTAAATGTTCGTAGATATTCATTGAAGGAGAATTTATAGCACAAATATAATCTTTAGGAAGTGAAATGCATGAGGATGACAGAATCACTGTCGGGGCTTTTAAAATCTTCTGATGCATGAACCGATTCACGGGTGTTTATAAAAACCCCCAATTAATACAGCCTTCTCCGGCTGACCCACATCTACATGCGGTATATATACAATGTTGAGTGTGCAATATTGCGGCAAATTCTTCCGCGTTTTAGGAAGGGTAACCGAAATAGCAACATCAAAATATATGCGAAAACCAGATTTATGTTTGAAAAGCCGAATGATCCAATGGGTCGGTATTACTTTATCTTTGTTTTTTGTAAGCAATGCCTTTTCACAGGCACTTACAGGCGTCAAAACAATCCCGGGCGATTATGCCAGCATTGCACTTGCCATTGATGCTCTCAATGCCAATGGTGTAGGTTCAGGAGGGGTAACGTTTAATATTACGGGAGGTTATACCGAAGCGATCACCAAAAGTTTGGTTGTAACTGCAACAGGAACATTAACGGATCCGATTGTGTTTCAAAAAAGCGGAGGAGGGGCCAATCCTCTTATCACGTCATATGCGGGAACAAAGCTTGTTTCATCAACAGATTCATTAGATGTGATGTGGGCATTTGAAGGATCTGACTTTGTAACCATTAATGGAATTGATTTACTTGACGCAGTATCAAACACTACTCCCACCATGATGATGGAACAGGGATTTGGATTTTATAAGTTAAGTGCCACCGATGGTGCCAATAATAATACGATTCAAAATTGTACCATTACGCTTAATAGAAATAACAACACCTCGTCAACAGGTTCGAGAGCTACAGGATCAGTGGGGATTGAGTTTGCAAATGTTACCCGTCAATTGGCCGGAACAGTGATAACGGTTACTGCCACATCAGGGGCAAATTCAAATAATAAAATATATAGCAATACGATTGAAAATTGCAACTTCGGTGTATCATTCTCTGGCTATGCTGCGCCATCACCGTATACAGTATTAGGTGATGTAAACAACGATATTGGAGGTACGTCTGCCTTAACAGGAAATACGATTATTAATTTTGGAGGAGGGGTTTCTGCTACAAATGCGTGTTGTGCCGTTTTTATTCACAACCAATGGGGTTCAAATATTTCATACAATACAATTAATAATAATACGGGAAGTGGTGTAAATCATCCGGCATCAAACCGCGGTATTTGGTTGTATGCTTCATCAACTGGAGCAAGCTGTGATATAAGTAACAATATCATTACCATTACAGCTGGTTTATCAACAAGTACCATTAACTGGTGTATTGATGTTGAGATGGCACAGACAGGTGCAAACGGCAATACGATTAATGTAAACAATAATCAGTTTTTGAATTGTAAAGTAGCAGCGGCAAGTACCGTTGCATTTACTGCTATTTGGTTAAACACCGGAGCTACGACTGTGAATGTAAATGATAATTATGTTCGTGGATTTAGTTATGCAGGAACGGGTACTTCCCAAGTTATATTAAGTCAATTGGCCTGTGGAACACTTCATATTTCAAACAATACAATAGATTCAACAGTATTAACCGGAACAACTGCCAGTGGAACGCATCACAATATTGGTATCACAACAGCACCGTCTGTAGCAGTTAATATCACCGACAATAATATTACCCAAACGGTATTAAACACTGCCGGAGCCGGTAATAAAACTTTGTACGGAATCTATTTTACCGGAGCTACTCCATCCATTAATATTTTAGACAATATTGTAGATGGTATTACCCGCAACGGAACAACCGGAGCGATAACGATTGGTATTTATCAGAATGGTGGCACAAATGGAACATCAACAGCCAGGATAAAAAGGAACAGGGTAAGCAATATCAGTATTTCGGGTACAGGATCAGGATCGGCTATTTATGGGATCCAAACCCAGTCTGGTACTATTGTATGCGACAGTAATATTGTGTTTAACCTTGCCTGTTTGAAAGCAACCGGGTCGGATCCGGTATATGGCATTTATAACTTATCGACTCCTAACAATGAAAATTATAACTACAATACAATTTATGACTTAACCCACAGTGGAACAGCCAATACTTATGGTTTATATACCAGCACGACAGCAGGCGTTAGAACCGTTTCTAACAATACATTATATAATATCACGGGGGGTGGAAGTGTTGCCGGAATCGTACAAGGAAGCAGTACGCCAAGTGTGTTTAACAATAGAATTTACAACCTTACCACCAATAGTACTACCACTTTAATCGTTTCGGGAGTATTGATATCGTCCACTTCCTCAGGAACGGCAATGGTATATAATAATTTGATTTCGGGATTGTTTGCCCCGGCATCAAATGGAGGAACCAGCGAAACGGTTAGGGGAATTAATATTACCAGTACATCTGCTTCCACTACATTGGGTATTTATCATAATACGATCAATATTAATGCAACATCAAGTGGTGTAAATTTTTCAACAACCGGTATTTTTCATACGGTAAGCGCCACTGCCACAACTGCGGCATTGGATCTGCGCAGCAATATTATTGTGAATACATCTACTGCAAATGGAACAGGTTTTACATCTGCGTTTAAAAGATCGGGAACAGGTTTTGTTAATATGAATGCTGCGTCAAACAATAATTTGTTTTATGCAGGTACACCATCATCTAAGAATTTAATATTTAGCAATGGAACTAATTTTGACCAAACACTCGCTGATTATAAAACGCGTGTATCGCCATTGGAAACATCATCCATTACAGAGAATCCGGCCTTCTTGAGTACAATAGGTTCATCTAATCTGTTTTTAATGATTGATTCAACAACTATTGTAACAGATATTGAAGCGGGTGGAAAAGCAGTTAATGGTATTACCAAAGATTACTTAGGAAATGCAAGAGCGGGAAGTATTGCTTATGTCGGCACATCAGGAGCTCCTGATATTGGAGCCTATGAAGGAAATTACCTGGGCAATACGCTTAACCAAATGATCTTTGATTCGGCAAATGCAGATCAACAAACCGGTGTTTTTGTAACCGGTTCAACAGATGTGAAAATGCTAAGAATAAGAGTATATGCCGAAAAAGGATTGAATGCATTGGAGGCTACGGCTTTTGATTTATCGACAAGTACAACAACATCCATATCCGACCTGCTTAATGCTAAAATCTACTATACCGGAAGTGATGCAACATTTACAAACCCTCAGCTTTTTGGAATGGGTACACCAAACACAACTTATACAATTAACGGATCAAAAAGACTGGTCCCGGGTGTAAATTATTTTTGGGTTACCTATGACGTTGCTCCCGGAGCAACAGGCGGTAATTTTATTGATGCGGGAGTAAACAATATTGTATTAAGCGGAACTCCGTATGCATTGATCAATGGAGATCCTGCTGGTAATATTCAAATTAAAGCGCGTTTGAACGGTAACTACAATATAGGTCCAGGATATGATTACCCTTCACTTACTGCTGCGGCAACCGATCTGACAGCGGTGGGAGTTTCCGGTCCTGTTACATTTACCTTAAAAAGTGTTTTATATGACGAAGTTACAACCGGAGAGGTATTCCCAATTGTATTGACCAATTATGTTGGATCTTCAACCACCAATACTGTTACAATTGTGCCTGATGCTAGTATTGCGGCAACAATTACAAGTTTGCATGCTACTTCAACCATTGATCTGAATGGCGTTTCAAACCTGATCATTGATGGACGTCCGGCAGGTGCGAGTGGATTTTTGCCGGGTAGTAATTTAATTATTGCCAACACGAGCACCACAGGAGCTACTATCCGTTTGTTTAATGATGCTGATTCGAATACCATTATGTACACTGACCTGCGCGGAGCGAATGCTGCGGCAGCCGGTACGGCCACTGCCGGTGTGGTGAATATTGGAACAACAACCGGAAACAATGGTAACGACAATAATATCTTCCGCTATTGCGATATACATGCAAGTACTGGTGGTTTTCCTGCTGTTGGAATTTCATCAATCGGTACCGGAGCAACTGCTGCTACCAATAATGATCGCAACAGAATAGAGGATTGTAATATTTATGATTTTTACGTGAATACGGTTGCTAATTCTGGTATGTATGTTGGGGCTAATAACAGTGCATGGGTGATCAAAAGGAACCATGTGTATCAAACAGCCAAACGCAATTATTCCCACACAACAGCATTGATACATCATGGATTTTGGATCACTCCGAATACGGGTGACTTAACAACCGCAAGTGGGTTTGTTATTGACAGCAATTACTTTGGCGGAAATGCTGCAGATGGTACCGGTTTGTATGAAATGGCAGGAACAACTACAGCAACTACTGGATTCCAGTTTATTGTAATGGAAATATCAGTTGGAAAAGGGGCGGTCACATCTATTCAGGGAAATACCATTACGAATTTTAACGACTCTTCTACTTCTTCATCATCTATCGCTTTTGGGGGAATCAATTTATCGGGAGGCAAGATCAATTGCATGGGTAATATGATCGGTTCAAAAGTAGTAAATGGAGCGATAATGCATACAACATATGCTACCACTACCGGTGGTTTTATGGGAATTCGAACAGGACCCGGAATCGTAAACAGTGCTGCAGCAACTACAGATACAGTTAATATTGCATATAATATTATTAGTGGAATTGATCTGTATGGAGCAATGGCAACTACAACCCCTGAGTTTTTCGGGTTGAATATATTTACTGGTGCCTATATTAATGTATACAATAACATGGTAGGTGATACATTACTACCCAACAGTATTCATATAAATGCCACAAGTACAGGTTCAGCTTCGCTACAAAGAGTTACCGGTATTTATAATAATCCTTCAACGGCAACGGCTCATGCTCTTTACAACAATATCATTGCAAATATCACAAATGATTATGCAGGAGCTTCGGCATTGCATTCGTTAACGAAAGGAATCTTAGTTGTTCCGGGTGCTGCAGGAACGTTTTCGGTAACAGGTAATCTCATCAAAAATATTTCTACGGCTTCCCAAACAACCGGAACCGGAACCAATGCTACATTGGTAGGTATAAGTGTTAATTATACGGCAGGAACATACAATATAACCGGCAATACCATTTATGGTTTAACACTTGCAGGAGTTTCTACAACTGCAGCCGTGCAAAATACCGGAATTTATTATAGCGCTCCAACTAGCGGAACCAATTTAGTATCGCGCAATTTTATACATAGCCAATCACTAACAGCGATCAATCCGTTTGCAATCATTAATGGAATTGAGGTGGCAGCAGGAAATGGCATTATCACGAACAACATGATTCGTATGGGTATTGATGGTATGGGGTCGGATATGACTACAGCTTGTTCTATCCGTGGTATCACAAAAAATGCAGGTGCTGCAAGTGTGTATTTTAATACGGTTTATATTGGTGGTAATGGTGTAGGCGCGGATAACAATCGCACTTATGCATTTCAACGCACGGGTTCAGGGACTGATAATGTAAGAAACAATATTTTTATCAATAATCGTATGAATGCCTCAGCAGGCAGTGCAGGACATTTTGCGGTTGGGTTAAATAATAATTCAACCCTAACGATGAATTATAATTTACTGAAAGCAGATACCATTGGTTTGTATGCAACAACATCATTGTTGACGATCGCCAATTGGAAAGCTGGTTCATTAGTTGATGCAAATTCAATTACAGCGGTTGTTAATTTTAAAAATCCAACAGGTGATGCTTTGGCAGTTGATTTGCATATTGACACCAATTTTGCTACTTCTATAGAGGCTTATGGAACGAGTATAAGCGGGGCAGGAACAATCTTGGATTTTGATGGTGAAACAAGAAGCAATCTTACACCTCATGATTTGGGAGCTGATGCGGGCAATTTTACCTCAAGTGATATTGCTCCTCCGGCAATTACTCATACTGCACTTCAAAATACCACATCAACCGGAGATAGGATCTTTAGTGCAACAATAGTTGATGCAACCGGTGTGTACCTCGTTGGTACTTTCAAACCGCGGGTGTATTTTAAAAAATCATTTGCAGGTGTTTGGAACAGCAGTTCCGGTGAGCTCACAGCCGGTACCTCATCAAATGGAACATGGCAATTTACGATAGGTGCAACTGCTATGGGTGGTTTACTCCAGGATGATTCGGTTTACTATTTTATCGTGGCCCAGGATTCAACTCCATTTAGTACATTGGGGTCTTTCCCAACGGGTGTGGAAGGAACAGACGTAAATACTATTTCTGTTGAACCCAATTTATTGAGTTATAAAATCACACCGATTATCAGCGGACTATATACAGTGGGTAACGGGCATCCTTTTAGTACGTTAACGGGTACCAATGGTTTGTTTAGTTATATTAATACTTCAGTAATCAGTGGAGATATTACCATTCAAGTGGCAAGTGATATTGAAGAGCCTGGAATATTTGGATTGAATCAAACGGTGGAATCGGGTATCGGAGGGTATAAAATTAGTATTGTGCCTGATGCTGCAGTTGTTAGAAATATTACGGGGTCGGTTGCAACCTCTGGTTCAGCCCTCATTCGCCTGGAAGGAGCTGATAGGGTAACGATCAATGGAAATTATAATGGTGCAGGAAGGTATTTAAGGATCATGAACAGATTGGGTGGCAATACCATCAATTTGAAAGACGATGCAGATAACGATACGATTGCTAACTGTATCATTGAAGGAATGAATACCTATGCGGCAACGATCACTTTTTATGGCAATGCTACAAATGGAAGCGGGAATGATTCGAATGCAGTGATCGGATGCATCATTCGTGATTCAGTTGGTGCTGTTGCGCCAAATGTTCCGAACAGTGCATTTTATTCAACTTCGGGAAACAATGATTACAATACTTTTAGTGATAACGAGGTGTATAATTTTGCCTATAATGGTGTGAATATTAATTCTCCTGCTCAAAACTTCTGGACAATTACCAATAATAAGTTCTATCAGATCAATGCGAAGAACCAAGCGGTTGTGGTTATAACCATCAATGCAGGATCGGGACATACAATTACCGGAAACAGTATTGGAGGAAGTGCACCCGACAGGAGTGGGGCAGCGTATACTTCTACATCATCATTAACAGGTATTAATATTGGCGCATCCGTAACAAGTACGAATCCTATAACCATCAACAACAATATTGTTTCGAATATGGCGGCAACAGGTACGTCTAACTTCCTCAAATGTGTGGTTGTTGGTGCAGGAAATGTGATCATTTCGAATAATACATTCGGTGGCGGTGCGATGTCATATGATACATTGCGCAATGCTGGTGATGGTGCAGTTCTCGAGTTTAATGGTGGTGCTGCTACAGTGAGCAATAATGTAATTTCAGATTACCGATATTATGCTGCTGGCGCCTATAGGCATGTCGGTGTTTTTGTAAATGGGGGAACACATTCTATATTGAATAATAGTATTTACAATATTGAAGGAAATGTTTCCTCAACATCATTTACCTCTCAATATATATTTGCAGGAATGCAAATATGGGGTGGTTCGAATCATATTGTGAGAAGGAATACCCTATACAATATTAAAAATACCCATACCGGAACGGGAGCATACTTTGCTTCTGGAGTAGTAGCGGGAAGTGCAACAACATCAACTTTTGAAAGCAACCGAATCTATAATATTTCTGCTCTGGGTACCGGTGCAGGTTCAAATGCACCTAGCGCAATTGGTATTCTTACAACTACAGCCGGGCACGCTTATTACCACAATCAAATCTCATTGGGTAATAATATGAATGGTGAAGTTAAAGTATCGGGAATTAAAAATGTTTCAACATCCGGTATCAGCACATATACTTATAATTCGGTGTTTATCAACGGGCAAACAACTATAGGTGCAAACAATTCGTTTGGCTTGGAGCGCACTGCAGCAGGAACTGTGAATGCCTTTAACAATGTGTTTTACAACAAACGCACAACATTGGGAACCGGAGGCAATTTTGCAGTAGGGTCGTCAACAGCCATTACCGCGGCAAACCTTAATTATAATTTGTTGGTAACAGCTGATACAGCTGTACTTGCACAATTAGTTGTAACACCCCAAGGATGGGCAGCATTAAATACGTTATACACATCACGTCCAAATACAAACTGGGCAGCAACCGTAAATGATATTCCGGCAGATTCATTGTTTACAGATACACTTGTTGGTGATTTGGGAATTGTTACCAATAATACACATGCTTGGTATGTAAACGGAAAAGGTATTGCGATGACAAATGTATCGGGTGATTTTAACAATGCCAGCGGAGTGCGTTCTACCCTATTGTCGACCGGATCAACAGATATCGGTTCGGTAGAATTTACACCAACCACATTACCACCTGTCGCTTTTGCTGATAAAGCTCCGGCCGCTGCAGACAGTACACAGTTTTTCTTTGCGAGCCGATTGGTTGCAAAACTTAATTGGGATGCAATAGGGATACTTCCTTCATCAGTTAGCGTACATTATTATTCTGGTGTAAATGCAGGTAATCTATCAGGAGGAACAACATATCAAAATGCATATTGGGATATTCAACAAACCGGAGGAAGTAATTATTCAACTCTTGTAACACTTATGCTTGATTCAGCAGTGCTGGGTACTGTATCCAATACGGCCAATCTTGATATTGCACGTTATACCGGAACTGCATCAAACTGGGTAAGCTTCCCTTCAACTGCTGTAAACAATATTGGCGGTAGTTTTACGACTACAGTATTTACAGATTCGCTGGGTGTTTTTACAGGAACCGATGGATCAAACAATCCATTGCCGGTGAACCTATTGGCACTAACTGCAACGGTAAATATGGCCGATGTACTTGTTGCGTGGTCAACGGCATCTGAAACGAACAATGCAGGCTTTGATGTGGAGCGTTCGGTTGACGGAAAACGGTTTGAAAAAATTGGTTTTGTAAAAGGATCCATGAATAGCAATACCATGCACAGTTATCATTTTAAGGATGAGAAAGCATTTGCCAGAACAAACAATAGCAAGTTATACTATCGTTTAAAACAAGTTGATTTAAATGGTGGTGTTGAATACTCAAAAATGGTGAGTGTAAGATTGGACAAAAACCAACAGTCGATAGCGAATGCCTATCCGAATCCATTTGTTTCTGAATACATGGTGAGCTTTACTGCAAACCAGGATGGTCAATCAACAATTGAGTTGATGGATATTCAAGGTAAGAAAGCATATGCGCAAACCATTGAGGTAACTAAAGGAATGAATACTGCTTCAGTGAACAACCTTGAAAAGTTACAATCAGGAATCTACTTTATGAGAGTGACCATTAATGGTGAAACACAAATAATAAAGTTGGTGAAGCAATAACCTATAAAATAAATTGGGCTATACTCAAAGGCCGCTCTGCAGTAATGTGGGGCGGTTTTTTTATGTGCTTTTATTCAAATGCAGGTTCAGTTGTGAGAAATGATCAGGCATAAAAAAAGGAGCATTAAGCTCCTTTTTGATATTTAGAAATGGATTAGTCTACATTGTCGTGTAAAAACGAATTATTCGTTCTGATACCCGTTTTGTTAGCGGCATCTTCAAATAATGTTAAACGCGATACCTGGCTTTCTGAGGAATGAGGTACATCATTTAGTTTTTTATTTCTGCGTTTGTAGGCAGGTTCTTTTTCCAGGTCACGAATTCCTCCCGGAGAGTTGATCGTAACGTTTAGGTTCTTCAATTCTTTGATGCGTTGAATATGTTGTTCAATGCGCAATTCCTGCTCCTCTGCATTCATGGTAGGTGCTTCCTCTTCCAGCTCCATGTTCAGGTCAAAATGAATATCGTTTGAAATAGATCCTTCCATTTCATCATTCATGCTTTCCTGAGCCATTACGTCAAGCACTTTATTTTTAATTTGCTGATCGATGCTTTCAAATTCGATATGAGTGTCGGTTTCCATCGTTTCCTCTTCCTCGATTTTCAGTTCGAAACGAATTTCCTCTTTTGGTTCCGGCTCGGTTGCGATTACTTCTTTAATGGAAGCAACTTCGGGAGTCGGTTCGGTTGGTGCAACAGGAGTTTTCGGTTCTACTGAATCGTTTATGACCGTATCCAATAAATGAGAAACAACCATTTCTGATTTTTTTGGAGTCTCATACAATACGTGTTTATTTCTTGGTTCAGTGTTCGTTTGAACAATAATGTTCTCGCGGGTTTCAAATCCCGTAGCAATTAAGGTCACCGCAATTTTGTCGCCCAGGTTTTCATCAAATGAAGTTCCGAAAATAACATCAGCAGTTAAACCAGCCTCATCCTGGATATATGATGAGATCAGTTCTACCTCGTCCATCAATACTTCTTGTGTTCCGGATGAAATATTTAGCAGGATGTTTTTAGCACCTAAGATCTGGTTGTCGTTTAGCAATGGAGATGCAAGAGCTGCTTTCACGGCATCAATTGCCCTGTTTTCTCCCTCAGCAGTTGCTGATCCCATTAATGCAACACCGCTATTGCTCATTACTGTTTTCACATCTTCAAAATCTACGTTAATGTATCCTGTATCCGTGATCAACTCAGCAATACCTTTTGCAGCCGTTGTTAAAATATCGTTTGCATGGCTGAACGCCTGGCGCAACGGAAGATTTCCGTACATCTCTTTGATCTTGTCATTACTAATGATCAGCAAACAGTCAACACTTTTTTTCAGTTGTTCAATACCCTCATCAGCATGATTTTTTCTTTTTTTACCCTCGAAGGTAAAAGGAGTTGTAACGATCCCTACCGTTAAAATATCCAATTCACGAGCTGTTTTGGCAATTATAGGTGCAGCTCCTGTTCCTGTTCCACCTCCCATACCTGCAGTAATAAAGATCATTTTGGTGTTTACACCAAGTACCTCGATTACATCTTCGATGGCTTCCATTGCAGCTTTTTTGCCCACTTCCGGATTTGATCCTGCTCCGAGACCGGCTGTTAAACCGGTACCTAATTGTATTTTGTTGGGTATAGCACTTGCTTCCAAAACTTGTAAATCCGTATTGCAGATCACAAAGTCAACACCTTTGATCCCTTGCGAATACATGTGATTTACAGCATTTCCACCACCACCGCCTACACCAAGCACTTTAATAATGCTTGATTTATCTTTAGGCAAGTCGAATTTTAAATGTGTGTTCATAGTTTTATTATTTAGTTGATAGTTCATGGATCATGGTTAGGAATCATGATTAACAGCTAACCGTTCTACGTTGAAACAACTATGAACAATTAGCGCTGAACTAAATTTAAAAATCTTTCATATCATCATCGTTCAACCATGCTTTGCCTTTTTCCAACCATTTGGAAAGAAAACCACTTTGCTTGGTATCACTCACGATCGTCTCTTCTTGTGTTTGAGTTGTTTCAACAATATCCTCTTCACTGTTTAGCCCTTTAATCACCAATCCAACACCCGTTGCATACATTGGGCTTTTTATTTCTTCTACAATTGTTTTCGAAATATGTTCATTTGGGTAACCGATACGTGTATCAATTCCGGTAACAAACTCCACCAATTTGTCGAGGTGCTTTAATTGAGAACCACCACCTGTGATAACGATACCCGCGTTGAGCTTGCGTTCCAATCCCGAACTTTTGATCTCGTATAGAACGGATTCAAAAATTTCTTCAACACGCGCCTGAATCACCATGGCTAAGTTTTTAATAGAAACTTCTTTCGGAGGGCGGCCATGAAATCCCGGGATACAAACGATTTCGTTTTCTTTGTTTTCATCAGCAAGTGCCGAACCGAACTTTAATTTCAGCAATTCAGCCTGGTTGCGCAGTACCTGGCAACCATCAACGATATCATCGGTGATAATATTTCCGCCAAAAGGAATAACTGCAGTATGACGGATCATTCCATTTTTGAAAATGGCAACGTCTGTTGTACCTCCACCGATATCAACCAAACATACACCGGCTTCCATTTCTTCATGTGTCAACACGGCATCTGAAGAAGAAAGTGGCTCGAGTATTAAATCTGCAACTTCCAATCCTGCACGGTTTACACTTTTGTAAATGTTTTTAATTGCATCTACATGACCCGTGATGATATGAAAATTACCCGAAAGGCGCACCCCTGCAATTCCAACAGGATCCTGAACATCTGAAAAATCATCAACCGAATATTCCTGTGGAATAACATGAATAATTTTATCTCCCGGAGGCAGCGCAAGATTGTAGGTATCCAGGATCAAACGGTCTACGTCTTGTTTGCTTATTTCATCATCATTTTGTGGACGGCTGATCGAGTTGCGGTGTTGTAAACTTTTAATATGTTGTCCGGCAATTCCCACATGAACCGAATTGATCTCGATTTTGATCTTACCATTAGCCATGCTTTGTTTGGCCTTTTCAACGGCCTCACGAATGGATTTTACGGTTTTATCAATATTGCGAACTTCGCCACGTATCACACCTAACGAATCGGCTTTTCCCATTCCCAGGATCTCTACTTTACCGTGTTCGTTTTTGGCACCCACAATAGCACAAACCTTTGTGGTTCCGATATCTAATCCTACTATAACTTTTTTGATATCACTCATATCAATTATTTATTTTTTTGTACAAACTACTTGGTCTTTATATTTCAAGTTAATGCTGCTGTATTTTTCCCATCCCACGCGGCTTAAACCTTCTTTATAAAACACGAGCAACTTTTCAAACTTTTCTTCCATGTTCTCACCGGTTCCAAAAATGATGGTGTGATCACCAACTTTAGGGACAAGCAAAAATTCACTTTCGGCAGTAACAAATATCTGTTCAATCTGTGCCTTCCAGAAGGCTTCTTTATCAACATATGTGGCTATCTTGGTTAATTCACTGCCAACAGTTGTATGCATGGTATCGCGTGCTTTGTAGGTCTCAAAAATATTGCCGCTTGCAATGGGGACATGTGCTGTAAATGCTTCTGAAACTGGCATTTTACGGCCTGCTTCGTCAATGTAAAAACTGCTTCCATCACTCTTTAAAATGCGCAATATGGGCCTGCGCTGCACGATCTTTATTTCCATCGCACCGTTCATATCTGTATACACTTCCGCCTTTTTTACAAAATCATTGTGGTTAAGTTTTTGTTCAATCAGCGGTGTATTGAGTTCAAGTATTTTTTTGCCTACAATTTCTTTTTCTATTCCTTGAGGATGAATTACTTTCAAGACCATTTCCCTGTCGATAAAAAGCAACTCGTTTTTGGGTTGGATGTTGATATCAACACTTTTGCATTTGGTATAACTCTCCTGTTTGTTTACAAATGCCAACGACACCACCACACCACATACCATCAGTACCCATAAGGTAATAATACTTATGCGTTTGGTTTGTCTCCAGAATTTTTGTTTATCGAATGGCATTTGGTGTTGATTATGGTAATTGTGTTTTCTGTTTATTACTTACTGGTTTACATTTCTTTCTTAAGGATCTCAACCAGCTGATCTATATCTCCTGCCCCCAGGGTGAGTAAAACTTCGGGATGCAGTTGTTTGATGTTTTCAATTGCTTCTTGTTTTGTACAAAGCACCTTGTTCTGAGAAGCCATTTTATCAAAAATTAATTTGGAGGTAACGCCTTCCATTGGCAATTCTCTGGCTGGGTAAATATCTAATAAAACGACATTTTCGAGTAGCGATAAACTTTCAGCAAATCCGTCCACAAAATCCCGGGTACGGCTGTATAGATGAGGTTGAAAGGCAGCTACAATTTTTTTGTTGGGATACATGTTTTTTACCGAAGAGATAATGGCCCGCAATTCTTCAGGATGATGGGCGTAATCGTCAATGTAAACGAAATTAGGTCGTTTAGTGATATACTCGAACCGCCTTTTTACCCCACTGAAATTATGCAGGGCAGTTCGAAGTTCGTCTTCCGAAACACCTGCCAATAAACATGCTGCTGATGCCGCAACGGCATTTTCTACGTTGTGTAACCCCGGAATTCCCAGAACCAATTTTGGAATAATATTCCCTTTATAATGCAAGTCGAAACAGTATTCGTCACCATTGATGACAATATTGTTGGCAAACACATCTGCTTCTTCGGATACGGAATAAGTGATGAATGGTCGTTTTATTTCCGGGATGATATCAAGTCCTTTTTTGACAATCAACGAACCGTTTTCTTTTACTTGTGAAGCATAATCCAGGAACGATTTTTTCAATTCATGATGCTCTCCGTAAATATCTAAATGATCGGCATCTGTTGACGTGATGATCGCAATTGATGGATGCAAGGTTAAAAACGAACGATCGAACTCATCTGCCTCAACAACCATAAATAAGTTTGATGTTGCATTGTTATCTGATAACTGCTGACTGCTGACTGCTGACTCACGATCCTCCCCATGTAACAATAAGTTTGTATGGTAGTTTGTGGATATTCCACCTAAGAAAGCAGCGCAATCAACTTTACTTTGTTTTAAAATATGTGCAATAAGCGTTGACGTAGTTGTTTTTCCATGTGTACCCGCAACCCCGATTGTTTGATACGCATCGGTGATCACGCCCAAAACCTGCGAACGTTTCATAATGGTAAAACCATTTTCTTTTAACCAGGCCCATTCTCCATGATCTTTTGGAATAGCAGGAGTGAGCACAACAAGGCATGACTCTTTTCGTAATTTGTAATCCGTAATTTGCAATGCCAGATCTTCGTAATGGATATCAATTCCTTCGGCAACAAGTTCTTTCGTAAGTGGGGTTTCCGTTTTATCATACCCCATCACCTTAATTCCAATTGAATTGAAATAACGGGCAATGGCACTCATTCCAATACCGCCAATACCTAAGAAATATGCTTGTTTTATATCGTTAAAATTCATTTTTTATCTAAATAAAGATTACCAGAGAACATACCATCATTACTAAATATAAAAAGAAATAGGCTGCGTTCGTCCATCTTAATGGTAATAGTTCGAAATAGTTTTTCTCACGTATGTTATCTCTCAAATCATATACTTTTAGTATTAGAAGTGTAATAAACAAACTCTCTAAGTAAGTGAATAGACTTATCTTGACTGCAACTGTTAAAATGGTGCTTGAAAGGTGAAAGAAGAAGCCCAACAGCATGGTAATAACTAAAGCTCCCATTACATAATAGGCTAGTATATTTATTAAAAAGTCTAATATGTTCTTTAACTTTTCTCTCATTCTTTACATTTCAATCTTCTATTTACTCATTCAAAATTTGTTCTCATTTCTTTACTCCATTACTCTTAATACTTCATCCACAATTCTTTTAGCTGCATTTGGCATTGCAAATGATGCAATATTGTTTTTGAGTTGTGCCTGTTTCATTTCATTGGCCGCAAGTTTTATGACTTCATCCACAAGTACTGCTCTTGCATCAGTATCTTTCACCAAAATTGCAGCCTCACTGTTCACCAGTGCCATTGCATTTTTTGTTTGATGGTCTTCGGCAACATTGGGTGATGGAACCAATATAACGGGCTTTTGCACTTGTGCCAGCTCTGCTATTGATAAGGCTCCGGCTCTTGAAATAACGATATCGGCAGCCGCATAAGCCAGATCCATTTCGTAAATAAAGGTATACGGTTTGATGGTTGCAGTTTCTTGGGCTTTGGTAAAAAGTTTCCCCGTTTGCCAGATAACCTGCAATCCTGCTTGCTCTAGTTTTTCTGTTCCTGCAAAAATACTTTCGTTAATGGTGCGTGCTCCTAAACTTCCCCCGATAATTAACACTGTTTTCTTTTGGGGGCTTAACTTGAAGAAAGTGTATGCATCATTACGTTTGCCATTTACATTCATCAGGTCTTTCCGAATAGGATTGCCCACTTTTACAATTTTTTGTTCAGGGAAAAACCTGTTCATTTTGTCGTACGCAACACAAATTGTGTCAACCCTGTTCTTTAGAATTTTATTGGTAATACCTGCGTAAGAATTTTGTTCATGGATTACTGAAGGCAACTTCTTCATGGTGGCTGCCCACATCATTGCACCACTGGCATATCCACCAAATCCGATTGCCACGTCAGGTTTGAACGCTTTGATAATACCCAGTGATTTCCAAACCGCATTGATCACTTTAACCGGGAAGAGTAGGTTTTTTAAACTTAAACTGCGTTGAAAACCGCTGATCCATAACCCGATAATGTTGTAGCCGGCTTTTGGAACTTTTTCCATTTCCATTCGATCGCTTGCACCTACAAACAAAATGTCGACATCAGGGAATCGTTTTTGCAATTCCTGGGCAACGGCCACTGCCGGGTAAATATGTCCGCCCGTTCCGCCACCGCTTATGATTATTTTTAGTTTTTTATCGGTCATTGGTTAATGCAACATTATCTGTTAACGATTCATTCTCTTTTGGCAATTCTTCAGCGTTTGGTTCATCTTCCTCAATATAGCGGCTCACACTCATGATCACCCCGAAGGCCACCGATGTCAGTAAAATGGATGTTCCTCCTTTGCTCACCAATGGAAGTGTTAAACCAGTTACCGGGAAAAGGTTTACTGCAACAGCCATATTGATCAAAGCCTGCAATACGAGAGAAAAGCTCAGCCCTACGGCTATTAATGCGCCAAATGCTTTTGGACTTTTTAATACCATGCGCATGGCCCGATATAAAAAGAACATGTACAACATCAACATGATGATTGCACCGATCATCCCATATTCTTCGGCAATAATGGCGTAGATAAAATCGGAATATGCCTCGGGCAAAAAGTTTCGTTCGGTACTGTTACCGGGGAATTTTCCCATAATGCCTCCACTTGCAATGGCAATTTTTGCATGGTCGTTCTGATATGTTTTATCAACATCAGTTTCTTTTTTGCCAAAACTCTCTACGCGGTTTTTCCAGGTGAGCAAACGTCCTGTCCCTTTTAATGCGCTTTCCGGAACGGCAAATAAAATTCCAAAAAGGAGTAATCCGAAAAGTACACCGATACCTGCTACACCAAACAGGTGTTTTAAACTTACACGACCAATAAACATGATGAGCATGCAGGTAGAAAACAATACGAGGGCAGTAGATAAATTTTCGGGAGCAATAAGCACACAGATGAGTGTAACATGGATCAAAATGGGCAAGAATGATTTTTTCAAATCTTTAATCTCTTCTTGTTTTCTTGCCAGTTCGCGTGTTACAAACATAATTAATGCAAGTTTCGCTACATCCGATGCTTGAAATGTTAGCCCGAAAAAGTTCACCCAACGCCTTGCTCCATTAATCTCTAAACCAAATATCAATGTATAAATAAGAAGGGGATAGGTTATCCATAACAGGAGCTTTGATAAGCCTACGAAATATTTGTAATGTATTGAGTGCACAAAGAACATCACAAAAAATCCGGCACAGAGCAGCACGGCTTGTTGCAGCAGGTATACTTCAACAGCACCCCCATTTTTTTTGTATGCAAGGGCACCTGTGGAACTGTAAATGGCAAGCAACCCCCATATGGAGAGAATAAAAATGATTCCCCACATAAATTGGTCACCTCGTGGTTTGATCCTGTTCCACAAAGTTTGTGCTGCTTGTATCTCTGTATTGTTACTCATTTCTTTTTAGAAGAAGTTCATGGTTAATGAATCATTGTTCATGACTTTTGCTATAATCCATGAACGATAAACTATAGCTCTCTTACTGCATTCTTAAATTGCCTGCCTCTGTCTTCGTAGTTTTTAAACAAATCGAATGATGCACATGCCGGAGAAAGCAAAACGGCTTCACCCGGTTTGGCAAGTTTGTGGGCTACGTGAACTGCTTCTTTTGCAGAGCTTGTGTTTACAATCATATCTACATCGGCAGCGAATGCCTCATGTATCTTACGATTATCCAAACCCATGCACACAATGATTCGAACTTTTTCTTTCACCATTTCTTTCAATAGTGAATAGTCGTTTCCTTTATCAACACCACCTGCAATCCATATGGTTTCTTTTTCCATACTTTCCAACGCATACCAGGTTGAGTTTACGTTAGTAGCTTTCGAATCGTTGATAAACTCAACCCCTCCAATGGTGCCAACTTTTTCGAGTCGGTGTTCCACATTCTGGAAATCCATTAAACTTTCGCGAATGGTTTCCTTGCGAATGTTAAACACTTGGCCAATAATTCCGGCAGCCATTGAGTTGTAGGCGTTATGACGCCCTTTTAAACTTAAATCATTTGTATACATGGTGAAGAGATTTGTTTTATCTGTTGAGTTTGTTGAGTAAAGCTGGCCATCCTTGATATAAGCGCCAGTTGCTAGTTCGTGGCCAAAAGCAAAAGGTAATTGCTTAGCGGCAATGGTAAATTTTGATAAATTTTTTATTGTCAGTTCATCATCTGCACAATAAATGAAAACATCATCGGCCGTTTGATTTTGGGTAATACGAAACTTTGAATCAATGTATTTTTGAAGATCGTAATCGTAGCGATCTAAATGGTCGGGTGTAATATTGCACAGAACAGCCACATCAGCTTTGAAAGTGTACATATTATCAAGCTGAAAACTGCTCAACTCCAATACAAAGTAGTCGTAGTTTTTTTCTGCAACCAGGCGCGCAAAGCTCACTCCGATATTACCACCCATTGCTACGTTCAGCTCCGCCTTTTTAAGCAAATGATATACGAGTGATGTAGTCGTAGTTTTTCCGTTTGTACCAGTGATGGCAATAATTTTTGCTTGGGTATAACGGGATGCAAATTCTATCTCCGAAATGATGGGCGTTTTTTGGGTAATGAGTTTTTGGATAAGTGGAGCGGTATCCGGAATGCCCGGACTTTTAATAACTTCATGCGCATTTAAGATTAATGCTTCTGTATGAACTCCTTCTTCATAAGGCACACCAATTGCATCCAGCTCTTTTGCATATGCTGGGGGAATGATTCCTGCATCACTCACGAACACATCGAAGCCTTTTTGCTTGGCTAAGATTGCTGCTCCTGTGCCGCTTTCTCCACTACCTAATATGACAATTCGTTTGCTCATTTATTTTTCTTTGGTTTCTTCTTTTGCCTACTGCTTATTTTCTTTTTTTTCTACTGAACTACCTTACCTTCAATGTCAGGATTGTAACAATTGCAAGCATGATTCCGATGATCCAAAAGCGTGTAACAATTTTTGACTCGTGGTATCCGCTCTTTTGATAGTGGTGATGAAGTGGTGACATTTTAAACAAACGGTGTTCGCGGGCGTATTCAATTCCGTGTTTCCGTTTTTGGTATTTGAAATAATACACTTGCAAAATCACCGACATGTTTTCAACCAAGAAGATTCCACATAATATGGGGATCAATAGTTCCTTGCGCACCATCAATGAGAATGTTGCGATAATTCCGCCCAATGCTAAACTCCCTGTGTCGCCCATAAATACTTGGGCCGGGTATGAGTTGTACCATAAGAATCCGACACACGCACCCAAAAAAGCGCCAGCGAAAATTACCAGTTCACCGAGGTGTGGTATATACATGATGTCTAAGTATTGTGAGAAAATGACATTACCCGATACATATGCCAGCAAACCGAGTGTTACCATGATAATGGCTGAAGTTCCTGCTGCCAATCCGTCAATTCCGTCCGTAATGTTTGCTCCATTTGAAACAGCAGTGATGATAAAAATAACAACCAGTAAATAGATCCAGTAGTTGTAATCAAGGTAGTTTTCACCCATAAACTTCATCACGCTGGCGTAGTCAAATTCACTGGTTTTAAAGAAAGGAATGGTGGTGGAAGTAGAGTGCGATTCATGCACCAAATACATTTGTCCATCTATAACCTGAGGTTGAAGATCATGCTGTTGGATAAACTCGGTTGTTACTTCTTCCGGTTTAAAAAACTCACGTGTTTTTACATTCTCATTGTAGAATAAAGTTGTAGCCACAATCACGCCCAATCCAACCTGTCCAACAATTTTAAACCTACCAGATAAACCTTCTTTGTTCTTTTTGAATACTTTGATATAATCATCGATGAATCCAACAACACCGAGCCAAACGGTAGACAATACCATTAACAAAATGTATACGTTGGTGATGCGGGCAAATAATAAAGTAGGAATTAAGATAGCCCCTAAAATGATCAGGCCTCCCATTGTTGGAGTCCCTTGTTTTTGTTTTTCGCCTTCCAATCCAAGATTGCGTACTGTTTCGGCAACTTGTAAATTACGTAACCAGTTGATCAAGGTTTTACCAAAAACCAACGAGATCGTTAAGGATAAGATAATGGCAAGAGCAGCCCGGGTTGAGATATATTGGAACGCTCCCGCTCCCGGGATGTCTAATGTCTTGTCTAAATATTCGAATAAATAATATAACATATATGCTTCTATTTATGAGTTCATGAGGTTAAACATTTCCATTACCGTTTCTTTATCATCGAAGTGGTGTTTTACACCTTTGATTTCCTGGTAATTTTCGTGGCCTTTTCCAGCAATAAGAATGATATCGTTTTTATTTGCCATGCTAATTGCGGTTTTAATCGCTTCTTTTCTATCGGTGATACGAAGTGTTTTTTTGTAATGCAAAGGCTTTACTCCTTTTTGCATTTCATTTAAAATTTCTTCAGGATCTTCGTTACGTGGGTTGTCGGAAGTAAAAATTACCCTGGTGCTTAATTCAGTGGCAACGTCTGCCATTACCGGTCGTTTGGCTGCATCCCTGTTTCCACCACAACCCACAACCGTAATTAGCTGCTCATTTAAGGTGCGCAGTTGATTGATGGTGGTTAATACATTTTGCAATGCATCGGGAGTATGAGCGTAATCGATTACTGCAATCACTCCATTTGTTGATCGGATATATTCGAACCTTCCTTTAACAGAATCAATGCTGCTTAGTTTGGTAATGATATCGTGTTTTGCTTTGCCTAATAAAAAAGCGGCTCCATAAACAGCGGTTAAATTGTAGGCGTTAAAGTTTCCTACCAATCTAAACCAAGCTTCTTCGCCATCAAGGTTTAACAGCATACCGTTAAAATCACTTTCCACAATTTTGGCTTTAAAATCGGCCATGCTATTTAAGCTGTACGTGTAACGTGTTGCTTTGGTATTTTGCACCATCACCATTCCATTCCGATCATCTTTGTTGGTTAATGCAAAGGCATCTTCATTCACTTCATCAAATAATTTCTTTTTCGCTTTGATGTAGTTGTCAAATGTGAGGTGGTAGTCTAAATGATCATGCGTGATATTATTAAACACAACTCCTGCAAAATGCAATCCGGCAATTCTTTCCTGGTCAATTGCATGGGAGCTTGCTTCCATAAAGCAATATTCACAACCTTTATCAAGCATGGTTTGTAACAACTCGTTGATTCTAATACTATCGGGCGTTGTATGTGTTGAAGGAATCACATCATCGTTGATCTGGTTTTGAACCGTAGACAACAAACCTACATTGTGGCCAAACGAACGAAACAATTTGAATAATAAAGTTGCAACAGTTGTTTTTCCGTTGGTTCCTGTTATTGCTGTCAGTCTTATTTTTTGGGAAGGATGGTTGTAAAATTCGGCAGCAATATGTGCCATTGCTTTGTTTGTATTTTCAACCTGGATATAGGTTACCCAATCATTTTGTTGAGCAGGTAAGACTTCGCATACAATTGCTTTTGTGCCTTTTTCAATTACTTGCGGAATAAAAGTATGTCCATCAACCTGGGTTCCTTTAATTGCAAAAAACAGACAGCCTTCGTTCGCTTCACGAGAGTCATAGGAGAGTTTGGAAACCTGTAGTTGCGCATTGCCAACCACCTGTTTAACGTTAATGTTTTGTATCAGAGCTGCTACCGTTTTCACTATCCTAATTTTAAATAGACCGTACTTCCTTTAACTATTTTATTGTTGGGTAAAATGCTTTGGTTTTTAACCTTACCATAACCTTCTACTTTTACGCTTAGACCGATGTTTTCAAGCAGATACAATGCATCTTTTGCACTCATTCCTGTTACATTTGGCATATATTGAGTGTCCATTTTTTTTGCTTCGAAACGAACATCTTTTTTGTAAACCAAAGGTGTTACCCATTCACTGCCGTCTTCTTCTCCTTCAGCATGCTGATCATGTGATGAAATTCCCAATTGGTTGTACACCATTTTAATTTCATCCTTAAAGCCTATTTGTGCTTTTGGTATGGCAAGTGCGCTATCGCTGTTAAATGCAAAGCGCAATTCCGAATGTAAGTGAGTGCTGTTTGAGTATACCTTATCGGCAATTTCTTTAAACACTGGTCCTGCAACTGCTGCTCCGTAGTAGATACCTTTTGATGGCCCATTTACCATCACCATGCAAGTGTATTGCGGATTGGATGCTGGGAAATATCCGCAAAATGAAGAGCGGTAAATTTTGTTCCTGTAACCTAATCTGCCATCGGCAACCAAGGCTGTTCCTGTTTTTCCGGCAACCGTATAGTTTGGATTGCGAAGTGTAGATCCCGTGCCGTGCAGCACCACGCCCTCCATCATGGTTCGTAAATTCTTAAGCGTTGATGGTTTGCATACCTGCTCAATCATAACCTCTGTTTTAAACGAACGGATAGTGCGGCCCGTTTTTTGAATTTCTTTGACAAAAAGTGGTTTAACCATTGTTCCATTATTGGCAATGGCATTGTATAATGTGGCAACTTGTAATGGTGTTACTTTTATTTCGTAACCGATACTGCTCCAGGGTAAAGTGGTTCCCGACCATCCTTTATCATCAGGACTTTTGATCACAGGCTTACCTTCTCCGGTAATTTGCAAACCCATAGGCTTGTTTAACTTTAATGCGACCAAATGGTTATAAAACTGCGCTGGATTGTTTTTGTAGGCTTCATTTACCGCTTTTGAAATGGCAACATTTGAAGATACCTCAAATGCTTGCTGGAGGTTGACGATTCCGTGCCCTCCATGTTCTGAATCGTACATTACAGCAGTTGATGTGAACCGTTTTTGCCCGCCTTCTGTATCATAAGTGTCGGTCATTTTTGCTTTGCCATCCTCCAACAATGACAGCATGGATGCCAGCTTAAAAGTAGAACCCGGTTCTAAACTTTCACCTACGGCATAGTTGTATTGTTCTTCATAAACACCTTCGCTGATGCGGGTGAGGTTTGCAATCGCTTTGATCTCCCCGGTTTTTACTTCCATTAAAATAGCCGTTCCCCATTGTGCGTCATTTAATACCAGTGTTCTCAACAATGCGTGTTCAGCCACATCCTGAATATTAACGTCAATGGTGGTAACTATATCTTTTCCGTTTTGAGCTTCAATTTGTTCTTCATCATTAATGGGAATCCAGGTACCTCCGGCAATGCGCTGCATAACTCGTTTGCCTGGTTTGCCCGAAAGTTCTTTATCGAATGCACCTTCAATACCAACCGGAGCGATACCCGGAACACTATATCCAATGGTACGTTCTGCCAAAATTTCGAAAGGTTTTTCCCGTCTGTTTTTTTCTTCAATGTTTAATCCACCTTTGTATTTTCCCAACCTGAAAATAGGGAAGGTGATCACCTTGCGCATTTCCAGGTAACTAATTTTGCGTTTTAATAAATAGTAACGGTCTTTGCGTTTTCGTACTCCAGTTAAAATGCGTTTGTATTCGGCTTTGCTTCTGTCTTCAAATAAATTGGATAAGTAGTAAGCCAATGAATCAATATTGTTATCAAATGTTTCATCATTTTTGAAACCGGGAGCTTTGCCATCTATGCGCAGGTCGTAAATAGGTAATGATGTTGCTAACAGACTGTAGTCGCTCGCAAAAATATTTCCACGTGAAGGTTCAACGGTTTGGATTGCTGTACCAATACTCTCGGCCATATCCAACCAATGTTTCTTTTCTACCACCTGTATTTTTACCAGATACGCCACAATACCAAGCGCAAACAAACACATACCTCCGTATGCGATGTAAGTTCTGATCATGATGACTTTTCGGATATTAGTTGCCACTGGTTTGTGTAATTTTAAATGGAGGTGTTGTTAGTTCTTTAATGCCAAGTGTATCCAGCTTTGCAGCAATTGTGGATTGTTTGCTTTCGCTCATCAGCTGGCTCAAAATGCTGATGTATTCAGAGCGTAGTTCTTTTATTTCGCGGTTGAGTGTATCTGTTTTGCGGATCGTTTTTTCTACGTTATGTGCGTTCCAGATATGAAGCAGCAACAAGAACACAATAAATAATCCGAACGGGATTTGCTTCAACATTCCTTCGCGGGAAATATTAAAATCAAAGTCGGCAGCCTTGCGCATGGTTTTGGTAAGGCTCGAAGTTTCCTTCGGCTTTTCCTCTACAGGCTCAACTTCTTGTTCTATGATTATTTTGTTCGACACGTTTTTCTGTTATCTATTTGTTCTTTTTCAATTTTCTGTTCAAAATAGCGGGGGTTATCGTTTCGCTCTAATCCTGTGGTTGAGCGGAGCCGAAACCACAGCCTATTGCTTACTTTCTTCTTTGCCTACTATCCTCTCTGCTACCCTCAATTTTGCACTCCGCGATCTTGGGTTTTTTTCCAACTCTTCTTCACTTGCAGTAACAGCTTTTTTGCTAATGGGGTTAAACGGACGTTTAATGTTTCCGTAGAAATCTTTTTCGACATCACCATTAAAATTTCCGGTATTTATAAAGTTTTTAACCAGTCGGTCTTCTAAAGAATGATAGCTCATCACAACAAGCCGTCCGTTGGGAGCCATAATATCCTGAGTGCTTAGCAGCATGTTTTTGAGTACTTCCAATTCCCGGTTCACTTCAATGCGCAGTGCCTGGAATACCTGTGACCAAAACTTGTAGTCTTTAAATTTGGGTGCGAATGAGGCTAATACTTTTTTCAGGTCGCCAACGGTTGTAATGGTATTTTGATTTCTTTTTTCAACGATAACCTTGGCAATTTTGCGGGAGTTGGTGAGCTCACCATATTGGTAAAAGATATCTGCAAGTTGTTGCTCGGTATAGGTAGCAATAATATATGCAGCATCATTCGAATGTGTTTTATCCATGCGCATATCGAGCACCGCTTCGTCAAAACGGTATGAGAATCCACGCTCATCCGTATCAAACTGGTGCGATGAAACACCCAGGTCGGCAAGCAACCCATCAATTGGGAGTAACTCCTGGTATTGCAGGTGATTTTTGATGAATTCAAAATTCTGGTCAATGAACACAAAACGTTCATCAGCATCCGGGAGGTTTTGTTTTGCATCACTATCCTGGTCGAATGCGATCAGCCTTCCTTTTTTGGAAAGCTGTTTTAAGATTTCGCCCGAATGCCCTCCACCTCCAAAAGTTACATCGACATATTTACCTTCAGGCTTAATTGCTAAGCCCTCCAGGCATTCGTGTAACATAACAGGAATATGGTATTTACTCATCGGGTGTTAATTGTGTTAATTTAATTGGGTATGTTAACTGTTATTTATTTTGGAGTTGTTGTCACTTTTTATTGCTTACTGCCTACTTTCCTTATTGCCTCCTCCTCATTAGCACATTCACTAATCCTATTCGCCAGATCGTTTAGACATTACCTCCTCGGCCAATGCACTAAAATCTGCAGGTTCTTCACTCAACATTTTTTCGTAGGCGACTTTACTCCATATCTCTATTTTGTTGCCATAGGCTAGCAGCATAACTTCGGTTGAGATACCGGCATATTCCAATAATGATTTCGGCAAATTCACACGTGAGCTTGCATCCATGTCTAACTGGCTTGCTCCACGCAAAAAGTAGCGTTTGAACTCGCGCTCTTTTTTAATGTAATCGCTTAGCTTATTTATTTCCGTAGCAATGGTTTCCCATTCGTTGCTCGGATATAACACACAACATTTTTCAAAACCACGGTTAATGAAAAAAGAATCCTTGGCAGCTTTGGGAAGCTGTTTTTTCAAGGCAGCAGGAATGATCAACCTACCCTTGGCATCCAATTTACATTCATATTCTCCGTGAAGTTGCGACACTTATTTTCTTATTGATGGCGTAAAAGTAAAAACAAAAAACCACTTTTCTCCACTTTCCCCCACTTTGTGGAAAAGTTGTGGTTTTTTTCACCGGTTTAAAGAGTTGCTGAGTTCTGTGTGCGCCTTTAAAATCAATATCCCAGAACGGTTTTTCCTGAAAATAAGTCGGTGGAGAGAGGGCTAATAAGGGTTAAAGGGTTTTCTGCTTAGATTTGACATGTCATATGGAAAAACGATCTCATTCAACCATCCCATCTTACTGGATGCAAAACTGCTTGTGTGTTCTGTTGGCATTGGTGCCGTTGGTTTATTCAGCAAAAGGTGTTGACCCGATTTTGGTCCCAAGGCAAACTTTTTTGAGTTTACTTGTTTTGCTTTTCGCTTGTTGGTTTGTTTTCAAACTGAAAAAGACCATTGCGATTCAATCCGCCATGCCCATACTTTTTGTGTTATTGGGTATACTGTATTGGCTTTCTACTTTTCAGGCTATCAATCATATTGAGAGTTGTTATATCGCATTAAAGATTGCGGTATTTGTTGCTTATTTTTTAGTCTTATACGTAGGTTTCAAGGAACAAATTTTTACCATACAACTTATTTCAAAGGGCATTGCTATAAGTGGTTTGGTAGCTGTTGGGTTAGCCATAAGGGATATGGTGTTTCTGCAGACACACGGTGTCAATATTTTTAACGATGGCAATATGTATAAAGTGAATGCTACGTTTGGTCATAAAAATTTACTGTCGGCTTATCTCTTTCTGTGTTCGCCAATGGTGGTTGTACAATTATTGTTTGTTACAAAACGCATATGGAAGGTATTCTTCTCTTTGGGCTTCCTCGTAATGATCGTTGTGATGGTCATGCTGCAAACACGGGCGGTTCTGTTGGCCGGGTTGATCTGTTTTGGGATTGCAGTTGCATTGGCTGTCAGAAGCAAAACACTATCGGCTGCACAACGAAAGATTGGGATCCTGTTTCTTTCGGTTTTTTTAATACTGGCTGCAACAGCCGGTTACGTATATCGTGATAAGTTTGACAATATTACCCGGACGGAATCTTTTATTGAGCGTAAACATGTATGGGAAAACACGTGGCAAATGATCATTGAAAATCCGGTAGCAGGTGTTGGAGCGGCCAACTGGCAGATCCATTTCCCTAAATATGGAATGCAAAAATTTTATGAGGTGAATTATACGATTACTGAAGGGTTGACAAATTTCCAACGACCTCATAATGACTTTTTATGGGTGTGGGCAGAAACCGGATTGTTTGGCTTTATTGTATATGGTCTCATCTTTATTGTAGGTTGTTGGTATGCTTATACTTTGTTTAAAGGTGGACACGATACCCGAACACAATTATTGTATGGATTGGTTCTTTTGCAACTGATTGGTTTTATTATTATTTCGTTGGTGGATTTTCCCCTCGAACGGATTGAGCATCCGATGGTAATATTGACAAGTATCGCTTTTATAGCAGCAGTGTCACCCTCGGCTCTTGTTAAGATCCAGTTGCCCAAATGGACGTTATTAGTTCTTGTTGTTGTTGGAGCCTATTCTGTCTTTATATGCAATAAACGTTGGTATAGCGAGTTGCAGCTTCGCAAAATGTATAAGACACATGCAGCCGGAAATTGGGAAAAACTCATTGAGGAGGGAAAAAAAGCAAGAACGCCCTATTTCAATATGGATTATTTTTCAATTCCGGTAGATTGGTACATTGGGGTAGGCTATTTTATGCAAAGTAATCTGCCTTTGGCCAAAGAATATTTTGAACAAGCCTACCGTCTTCATCCTTACCAGATACATGTGTTAAATAACTATGGAGCTTGTTATGAAAAGGAAGGAAACCATGACAAAGCCATTGAGTTATTGGAAACCGCACATAGGATTTCGCCAACATTCTCGGATGGTATCATCAATTTGAGCGGAGCATATTTTAACGTTGGCAGGTATGATGATGCTTTTAATACCATCACCACCATCGGATATGATGAAGATAATCCCAGGCTTAAAGTGTTTGTATTGGCTATCGTGAAAAAGAAAATTGGAGCAATAGTTGATAAACAACCTCGATCGCCTTATGCAACCTTTTTGAAGGGTCTTATGTCTAATGACAATGCGATCCTTGGCAGTTTTAAGGAGGCTAAAGAGCGGCATCTGTTTTTAATGGATTTTCTGCAAAAAAAGTTCCAAGAAACGGGCGTCATCTCTTCCAGATAGAATTGTTATATTCGATTAAATTATTCAAGCTCATGAAAAATTTTTATGCCCTTATTCTTTTTTTGATTGGCTCTTATGTGAGCTATGCACAAAGTATTCAAAATGTATATCCTAGTGAGGCTCGGAGAAATGATAATGTGTGGTTAACCATTCAGGGAATGAACACTCATTTTATGGAATCCTCATCGTTAACCATTTTGTTAAAAAGCAATGTTGATGGATCCATTATTACCTTTGATGATGTTTATGCCAATACTGATGATTATTGTGAGGTTTCAACTAAAATTCCGGCAACGGCCACTCCCGGAAAATATGCTGTAAGTGTTGTTACCACAAATGAAGGCACCCTTTCCAAAACAAATGCATTTACCATCACCAATGATCCTCCGGTTCCTGAATTGATAAGCATCACCCCAAGCTACGCAACCAATGGAGAGCATGTTCGTGTTAATATCAAAGCACGTTACGCCAAATTTTTAATGGCTTCTAACCTTCAAGTGTATATTAATGGAAACACAACGCATTTGGCCGCTGATTCAGTAGTTGCGATGAATGATACTACTTTATCGGCCGTGCTCAATATTCCGGTTAAAAACAGATCAGATATCTGTGATGTAACGGTGTATACCAATACCGAGAGTATCTATTTGTGGCAAGCTTTTACAATAAGCGGTATTGATCCCGAGATCGTTTCAATTACACCTGATTCGGCAAGTGATGGAGAGCAGGTTGATGTAACGATCCATACATCAAAAACCAGCTTTATGAGTTCGTCATCATTAGATGTAAAGTTGCAAGGTGGTTGGGCTTATTTTAATGCAACATCTGTAACAAGGGTAAGTGATACGGTATTGATTGCATCATTTGATATTCCTGAAAAAACAAGAACGAGTTTTTGTGATGTAATCATTCTTGATGATGGTGATGCAATCAGGTACATGGGCTGGTTTACCATAAATGGAATTGAGCCTGAAGTAACAGATGTTACTCCGGCCGAAGGAGAGCAAGGACAAACACTTGACGTAACCATAACAGGACAAGATATGTTTTTTATAGGTGCATCTGGAATTGATGTGAGATTTTATGGTGAAACGGGAGGTTTTATTCAAGCTAACTCTGTTACTGTATTAAATGATAATCAAGTAAGAGCAACAATTAAACTTACTGCAAGTACACCAATTGGAAGTTATGATGTAAACGTGATTGTTGATGGAAATGGAGCCAGTTTGTACCAAGCATTTACCGTTGTGGATGATGGAATACCTGATCCGGAATTGGTATCTATAACTCCTGATGAGGCAATAAGAGGACAAGTATTGGATGTTACCATTACCGGCCAACGAACCCAATTTACGCAGGCTTCGAATATTCAGGTTTTTTTATCTGGAGGTGGTTTTTTTGAATCGCAGTCAACGGTTGTATTAAGCGATACAAAATTGAAGTGTACGTTCGATTTACCGTCAAATGCACCTCCGGGTTTATACTCAGTGTTTGTATCTGATGTAAATGATATGAATGCATTGGTTCTGTATGGTGGTTTTACCATCGTTACAGATCCCTCTACAGACCCTCATCTAGTAACGATCAGCCCTGCAATGACTTTCCCCGGCCATACATTGGATGTTACCATTACCGGAGCCAATACACATTTTATGGCTACCAGTACAACCACTGATATATACATCTTCTCGCAAACTACCTATATCACTGCAAGCAGCTTTACCGCAACCAGTAACACAACGATTACAGCGCGATTTGAGATCCCCGAAGATTTTCCATTGGGGGTGTATGATTTTGGTATAATGTCAGCTATTGATAACTGGATGGAGTTACTTCAGTCGGTGATCGTGAATGCTGTGGGCTTGGATGAAACAGAAAAACTGATCGGCAAATTATACCCGAATCCGGCAAGTGATAAACTCTATATTGAAACAAAATCTCAGGTAAGGAACTTTACCATTATTGATATTTCAGGTAAGCAAATACAGGTTAGCCCCAATGATGTGGAGCAAAATGGCAACCAGTTTACTGTGCCGATTGACAAACTTGGTTTGCGAAAAGGGATCTACTTTATCCGGTTGGAGTCGGATAGTGGATTTGATTATCAGAAATTTATAGTCGAATAAAACACGAAGGCCTCTTTCTATATAGTGTAGAAAGGGCCTTTTTTAATAAAAGATATGGACTTACAATGACCATAATTAATTTTATATATAGTATATTAGTTTATCAATAAAAAATTTACCCTATGAAATCTTATCTCTATTTATTTGTTGGCTTTTTGTTTTTCTATAAGCCGGTCTTTGCACAACAAAGTATTAACGCTTCCGTGATTTTGGCTCAAAGAGGAGACACAATTAGTTGTACATACACCCATAATAAGCATATAAATGATTCAACTCTTTGTAACCTTGATTTTATGAATTTTTGGTTTAGTAAAATAGGGAGTGAGGAATATCAAATATATATACCTAATTATTATACCTATAGAATTAATGATTCTACTGTAAAGTTTTGGTTTAATGTTTCCAATACATTAATCGATGGAACTTTTTCTTTTAATGGTGGCTCCTACTGTGATACAATCAAAATTGATACGGCAATGATTGTTTCAGGAGGACCTTTTACCGAAGGGTTTTATTCGATTTCAATAGATACTTTTAAAAGAGGAGAAACAAAAAAAATTACAATTGATGCAAAAGGTTTCAATGTAAAAAATAAGCAGGTTGAATCCATTAGGCTGTTTGGTGATTATTACATAAATGGCTCCAATATAATGGGAATAAATGATTCGCAACTTGTTGGAAATATTACTATTCCAAAGAGTATTCCTAATGGATGGTATATGACGGAAATTGAACTAAAGGGAGCAGAACCTGGACCAAAACCTAATAGTTTTGCATCACTTATTGTTTATGGCGGTAAGGATATTCCATATGTGGATTATGTTTACCCTAATACAGTTGGAAGAGGAGAGGAAAAGGAAATAAAAATTCATACAAAAGGAACACAATTCTTGTATGAGAAGCCTTACATATTATTTGGCAATAAAGAGTTGGAAAATATTGTAGTCGAGAATGACTCTACAATTAAATTTAAAATAAAAGTGTCAACAGGAACACAGGATGGTTTTAATTCAATTACCCTTGGTTCATATTCTGATGGCACGTTGGTAATAGACAGCGCAGTTGAAATTGTTGGAGGAGTACCTTTAGCAAAAGTTAAACTCGACCATGAATACATTGTAAAAAGAGGAGAAAAAGTTAAAGTGTTAATTAAGGGAGATAATACTCACTTTCGGCAAGGAGGTTTTAACCTAGAATTGAGCAGAAATTATCCTGTTGGCATTGATAGCGCACAAGTTATCGATTCGATAACAATGTATGCCTACTTATCTGTTGATGAACAATTTTTGGGGACAGGTAATTTTGGATATAGATCATTTATATATTCAGATGCTGAGATATTTGATGAAATTGTACTTGAAAATTTAATTCTTGTAATGCCTGATGAAACTCAGGGTTATATAGTAAACATGGAGCCGAAATTCTTGCATTACAATACAACTGAAAACTACACATTTACCATCAGAAATGTAAAACTCTCGCAGTTAAATGAAATTGATTCATGGCGGATTGGGGCATATTCAATTTTGAACAACCAATATCCGGATATACTAGAATTTGAAATTTTGAATGATTCAATGATACAGGTTTTAATTAGACTAGATGAATTTGTTACAGACCCAATATATGCTATTCATTTTGAATATAATTTGCCGGGAGGGTATGTTAGATTTGAGACATTTGCAAATACAATAGCAGTGAATACTGGAAATAAGGAAAACAAGGAAGAAAGAGTTTTCATGCTATACCCCAATCCGGTTTCAGATAAACTCTACATTGAAACGAAACATCAGGTCAATAACTTTACCATTATTGATATTTCAGGTAAGCAAATACAGGTTAGCCCCAATGATGTAGAGCAAAATGGCAACCAGTTTACGATCCCAATTGATAAACTTGGTTTACGAAAAGGAATCTATTTTATCCGCTTAGAATCGGATAGTGGATTTGATTATCAGAAATTTATAGTAGAATAATCCTTAAAAGCCCCGTTCTTCATAATGCCGAACGGGGCTTTTTTTTGCTGTGTATTGCAACAACCTTTTGCTTACTTTTGCTGACTACGTAATAATATAAGATGTCGATAGTTGTAGAGAACCTTACCAAATTATACGGTACGCAAAAAGCATTAGATGCCATTTCATTTGAAGCAAAACCCGGAGATGTTTTAGGGTTTTTGGGGCCAAATGGTGCCGGCAAATCTACCACCATGAAAATTCTCACTTGTTACCTTCCTCAATCTTCGGGAAAAGCAACGGTGTGTGGTTTTGATGTATTTGAACACCCTATTGAAGTAAGGAGAAAAATTGGTTACCTGCCAGAACTGAATCCTTTGTATACAGATATGTTTGTAAAGGAATATTTGTTGTTTTCGGCCGAAGTTCAGGGATTGGGAAAATTAGCCAATACACGCGTGGAAGAAATGATCGAACGGGTTGGTTTAACTGTTGAACGTAGAAAAAAGATTGGTCAGCTTAGTAAAGGTTACAAACAACGTGTTGGCCTGGCTCAAGCCATGTTGCACAACCCCCAGGTTTTAATACTAGATGAACCTACATCCGGTTTGGATCCAAACCAGGTAGGTGAAATGCGTGATCTGATCAAAGAAATAGGGAAGGACAAAACCGTTTTGTTATCTACTCATATTATGCAGGAAGTGGAGGCTATGTGCAACCGCGTGGTGATCATCAATAAAGGAAAGATCGTTGCCAATGATAAAATTGGAAACTTGCAGCAAAAGCTAAAGGGTGAGGTAAGCATTACGGTTGAATTCAAATCGGATATCAAAGAAAGCATGCTTCGCAATATTGCAGGTGTTGTGGATGTTAAACAAAAAGGGAAACGTTACTTCATTAAAAGTAATGCAGATATCCGTGAGCAACTATCAACACTTGCTGCCGAACAAGGCTGGGGTTTATTATCCATGAATTTAGAAGAAGATAGTTTGGAAAATGTATTTCAAAAATTAACGCGCTAAGATGTTTTCAATACTCAAAAAAGAAATTCGCAGCTTCCTAAGCTCGCTTATAGCCTATGTGGTGATGATCGTTTTTTTGATCGCTATAGGATTGTACATGTGGGTGCTGCCCGATTATAATGTATTTGATATGGGCTATGCAAACCTTGATACATTGTTCAGCATGGCACCATTTGTATTTATCTTTTTAATATCGGCCATTACCATGAGGTTTTTCAGTGAAGAGAAAAAAAGTGGGACGATAGAAGTATTAACTACTAAGCCGCTAAGTGATATGCAGATCATTTTGGGTAAATATTTTGCCGGGGTATTATTGGTCTTGTTTTCAATATTGCCAACATTATTATATGTATATACCATTTACCAATTGGGTGCACCTAAAGGAAACATTGATATGGGCGCTACCTGGGGTTCATATTTAGGTTTGTTTTTGTTGGCTTCCTGTTTTGTGTCAGTAGGTATTTTTGCATCTGCCATAACCGATAATCAGATTGTTTCATTTATTGTGTCCATGTTTTTGTGTTATTGTTTTTACAGTGTGTTTGATCTTTTGGCCAACTTTAATCTTCTGGGAGTATACGATAGTGTTGTAGCCTCTTTGGGAATTAATGCTCATTATATTTCCATCAGCAGAGGTGTTATTGATTCGCGCGATTTGTTGTATTTTTTAAGTTTTATCACCGCATTTATTTGGGGAACCAAAACGGTATTTAATGCACGTAAGTGGTAAGGAGAGATATGAAAAAGAATAATTTAAAAAGACAATCGTTGTTGGAACTAGGTTTGGTTATTGCCTTATTGGTATTGCTGAACCTTATATTTAAGGGGTATTTCTTCCGGTTCGATCTCACCAAAGAAAAGCGTTATTCGTTAGCAGAGTCAAGTAAAAACCTGGCTTCTAAAGTTGATGAAGTCCTTTTTGTGAAAGTATATCTTGAAGGTGAGTTTCCTTCGGGGTTTAAACGTTTGAGCCAGTCCACAAAAGAGATGCTGGATGAGTTCAGGGTGTATTCACATGGCAATTTGCAGTATGAATTTATCGATCCATTTAAAGATATTGATGGCAAACGAACCAATGATATTATCGAAGAACTTTCTGCAAAAGGATTGCAACCTACGAGTGTCCAAATTAAAAAGGATGATGAAATGGCGCAAAAGATCATTGTGCCCGGTGCTGTTTTTTATTATAAAGGAAAAGAGTTTGCCTGTAATTTTTTGAAAGGTCAGTTTGGTGCAAATCCGGAGGATGTAATCAACAGTTCGATTGAATTATTGGAATATGAAATTGCAAATGTATTGAGAAAGGCAACAGAAAAGACTAGTAAAAAAATTGCCTTTTTAGAAGGACATGGTGAATTGGAAAGATGGGATATAGCTGATATTCAATCAGAGCTGGAACAGTATTACGAAGTAAAACGGGTTTCATTGCCCGATGTTCCGCCTCAGGCATTAAATGAGTATGCCGGAATTATTATTGCCAAACCTACATTACCTTTTTCGGAATTCGATAAATTTAAACTCGATCAATATGTAATGAACGGAGGCAAATTGTTGTGGTTTGTGGAAACGCAAATTGCGGACATGGACAGCTTGAATAACGAGCCGTTTTTTATGACAGGAAGCTATGATCTCAACTTGGATGATATGTTGTTCCGTTATGGGATCAGGGTAAATGCAAATTTGGTTCAGGATGTGCAATGTGAAGCGATTCCTATTTTGAGCCAGCTTAAAAATGGAACACCTCAGCAAAAGTTATTACCTTGGTTGTTTTATCCTGTTGCCAATTCGATGGACAATAATCCGATCGTTAAAAACATGGAACCGGTTTGGTTTCAGTTTGCCAATAGTATTGATACCACCTTTAGTAAAAAAATCCGTAAAACGGTTTTGTTACGTTCGTCACCTTATTCGCGCGCAGTACCGGCACCGGTTAGGGTGGATCTGAACCTGGCAAGGATCAACCCTGATCCTGCGATGTTTACCAAAGGAGGTGCTCCGCTTGCTATTTTGATGGAAGGCGAGTTTAAGTCTGTTTTTCAATACCGTCTGGGCGCATCAGGAAGTGATGAATTGCCGTATAAAAATGTAATTGAGCACAACAAGATGATTATCGTTTCCGATGGTGATGTTATCAGAAACCAACGTAAGAAGTCCACGGGAGAAATCTTTCCATTGGGTTATAACCGGTATACCAATCAGCAGTTTGGCAACAAACGTTTCGTACTTAATTGTATGGATTATTTATGTGATGATAGTGGATTGATCGAAGTACGGGGGAAAGAAATTGCCATCCGATTATTGAACAAAGCAAAAATGAAAAAGGAAAAGGTGATGTGGCAGATAGTGAATATGGCTCTTCCCATAGGGTTAATTTTAATTTTTGGATTTTTAAATACCTGGATCCGCAAACGCAGGTATGCATTATAATTTAACAGGAGAATGAAAAAAAAAATTATTGTATTGTTGGTTGTAGTTGTTGGTGCTTTGGTGGCTTATCTTTTGATTGCGCGTAAGCCATGGAGCACCTTAAACTCCGACTTAAAAGATTTTGCCATTGAAGATACTGCTTCGGTTACAAAATTCTTTCTGGCTGATAAACGTGGGCACAGCGTTTCGGTTGCAAAGAACAAAGACGGTATATGGATGGTGAATGATCAATTTGAAGCCGATATCACAAAAGTGAACTTATTGCTGGCTACGATGCATGATGTAGTGGTACGAAATCCTGTTCCTGAGGCCGCTTTTAACACGGTAGTCGGCACATTGGCAACTGAAGGTGTGAAGGCTGAATTTTATGTGAATGATAAATTAAGTAAAACGATGTATGTTGGTCCGGGTACACCTGATCAGGCCGGAACATTTATGATGATAGAAGGAGCCGATGCCCCGTTTGTTACCCAAATACAAGGATTTGTCGGATACCTTACCCCTCGGTTTTATCCATATGCCATTAAATGGAAAGGGAAAAAAGTATTTGATGTGGCAATGGAAAATATTGCGTCAGTAAAAGTTTCATATCCGCAACAACCGGATCAGTCGTTTGAATTGAACAATAATGGATCGATCATATTGACAGCGGCCGGAAAGGAAATACCCTTGAGGGATATGAACTTTGCTAAGTTTTATCTTTCCAGTTTTACCAATCTGTATTTTGAAGGATATGATGAGAACATGGCTGCGGAAAAAGCAGATTCGATTCGCAAATCGACACCTTTTTGTGTTGTGAACCTTACGCAAAAAAATGGAATGGTAACCAATTTAAATGTGCATTACAAAGAGGTTGGCGATCATACCAAAATATTGTATGGTGCGGATGGAAAGTTATTACCTTATGATACAGAAAAGTACTTTGCTTTTATCAATGATGAAAAAGACATCGTGTATATTCAGCAATATAATTTCGGAAAAATCTTCAAAACACTTTCTGATTTTACACAAGGGCCGAAACCAAAGATCTAATCTGAATTTTTAGCCTCTATCCAGATAAACTCTCCACCTCTGAATTCGAATACATCGTTGTCGAGTTCGATCATTTGGCCTTCTTTAAGTGTTTTCATATTCACATCATTGTGTGCTGTATGAATACTTCCTTTGGTATAATAAGCCAGTTGAAGGTATTGTTGGTTAATGCCTTTTTTGGTTCCACATAAGATAATGTGAACAGGCTTTTTTATACGTTTCAGCAATTTCATGTCCCTGATATCGCTATCATCAGCCAGTAATACGATATCACCAAAATCCCTTTTATTGGCAATCGCTTTTATAATTGCTTCAAGATCGTTTTCCGGATCATCACCACCTTCTCCAAGTTTCCTAACGTCTTCAATATTCTTTTTGAACTGTTTAAAGTCTTTTGCGTCAAAAGTGTGAACACCACCTGTGAGCCCAATTGTTTTTTTCGAATCCGGAATATTATCACCATCATTAAAAAGGGTAAAATATTTAATCATTTCCGACTCAAAATTCATTTTGTACCATACCAATAGCTGGCCGATATAAGGAAACATACTGCCGGTCATATCCACCACCAACATTACTTTTTTCCATTGATCGTTGCGTTTAAAAACATTAAAGATGGTGGAATCCTTGATGCGGTATTCACCGCTTAAGAATTTGTCAAATTTTAAAGTGGTTTCTTTGGTTGGCGATTCGTATGTAACAAATCCTTTTTTGTCAAAATGGGAATAGGTTCCTACCAATTCTCCTTTATCGAAATTTGCTTCGGTTTGAATAAGCCCCGTTTGATCGTAACATCTTTCGTATCCTTGTTTTTTGCCACTCCGATACATCTCTTCACAATGTGTATTGCAGCTTGGGTAAAATGTTACACTCGGTCCATCCAAAACACCTTTTACATACGTGTTCGAAAATTCAATACAGTCCTGTTCATTGAAATAGCGGATCTCCAATCCTTCCTTCTCATTGTTTTCATAAAACACTTCATATTTAAGATCTCCATCGGGCCAAAAATACCGCCAAAATCCTTGCTTAATACCTGTTGCCGAAGTAAAGTTAATGGTATCTCCGTCTACCAATTCAAATGTTTGCGAATAGCCGGCAAGATTGCAGCCAAAAAGGACAATGAAAAAAGTAAATACTCTAAAAAATGGTAAACGCATCTGTGGTCAAATATAATATCATTAACACTAAACGCGAAATAGAAGAGGAGTATTGAACCTTTTAACTAAAACAATCCTGAGATATTCCCATGTTCATTCACATCAATATGTTCGGAAGCCGGGTTGTTGGGTAATCCCGGCATACGCATGATTTCACCGGCCATCGGTATCATAAATCCTGCTCCCGATGCTAATTCTATTTCCCGAATGGTAATGGTGAAATCGGTAGGGCGGTTTATTTTTTTGACATCATCTGAAAACGAGTATTGTGTTTTGGCCATGCATACCGCAAGGTTGGCAAAGCCAAGTTTTTCAATTCGTTTCATATCACTTAGTGCTTTGGGTTGAAAATAAACTTTATGTGCACCATAAATTTTAAACGCAATGCTTTCTATTTTTTCTTTGATGGTCCAATCTAATTCGTAAACATGTTTTAATGGTTCGGATGGAGTTGATTCAATAATGGCTTTGGCTTTTTTAGCAAGGTCAACAGCTCCTTCACCTCCTTTTGCCCATACTTCACTCAACGATACCTCAATATTCTTGACCTTGCACAACGCCAGCAATGCATCGATTTCAGCTTGCGTATCGGTTGGAAAGCGATTAATAGCCACCAATCCTTTTAAACCAAAGGAGTTGATATTTTCGAGATGCTTTTCCAAATTGGCAAAGCCATTTTGCATGGCTTCGATGTTTTCATGTTTCAACTCCTCTTTAGCAACCCCACCGTGCGATTTTAAAGCGCGGATGGTAGCCACTAATACAACCAAACGAGGTTGGATCCCACCCATACGGCATTTGATATCCAGGAATTTTTCACCACCCAGGTCAAATGCAAATCCGGCTTCGGTAACCACGTAATCACTCAAGCTCATCGCAGTTTTGGTTGCGATCAGGGTATTTGTTCCTTGTGCAATATTGGCAAACGGGCCTCCATGAATAATGGCAGGGTTGCCTTCCAGGGTTTGCACCAAATTGGGTTGAATAGCATCTTTTAGCAAAGCGGCCATCGCTCCATTTGCTTTAATATCTTTGGCAAAAACAGGTTTGCCGTCTTCTGCTTTTCCGATATAAATATTTCCCAGGCGCTCTTTTAAGTCCATCAAATTTTTGGATAAACATAATATTGCCATCACTTCACTGGCCACTGTAATATCAAAACCAGCTTCACGCGGAGCGCCATTGCTCTTTCCGCCCAGTCCTGTAATGATTTTACGAAGCGAGCGGTCATTCATATCCATCACACGTTTCCATACAACACTGCCGGCATCAATTTTGACCAATGGATCTTTTGCCTGAATCTGATTATCGATCAAGGCCGAAAGTAGATTATGGGCTTTTTCAACGGCCGAAAAATCTCCGGTAAAGTGCAGGTTAATATCTTCCATAGGCACCACTTGTGAGTATCCTCCTCCTGTAGCGCCTCCTTTCATGCCAAATACAGGTCCCAGCGAAGGCTCGCGCAATACAACAGTGGATTGCATACCAATTTTGTTTAATCCTTCATTTAATCCAACAGAAGTGGTTGTTTTTCCTTCTCCTGCAGGTGTAGGTGTAATGGCTGATACCAAAATGAGTTTGCAGTTTTTTACCTTATCCTCATCAATATACTTTAAGGGGAGTTTTGCCTTGTATTTTCCGTATGGAATTAAATCATCGGCTGCAATGTTAAGCTTTGCTGCAATTGTTGCAATCGGCTGTAAGGAAGCTTTCTGTGCTATTTCAATATCTGACATCATAATTACGAATGTAAAAAAATAGTTGATATAATTGATTAATGTCAGTTGATATCACTTATGGTGTTTTATTGCCTATACTTGTTTAGTTATAATATATAAAAATGGCAAAAATTAAGTTTAACAATAGTAACCCTGAATTTTTCAATACCCTTAAATCTCGTGTCAATTCTTATTTTGAAGACAAAAGCATTAAAGAAACCGGTAACTATAAACTGTATACCAAAACGGCTATCTTACTTTCAGCTCTTGTTCTGTCGTACGGGTGGATGGTGTTTTTTACACCCGAATCAAATTTACTTTCTGTAGCTGTTTGTATCCTTATGGGCGTTGTAGTGGCTGCTATTGGCTTTAATGTAATGCACGATGGTGCGCATGGCAGTTATTCTTCACGCAAATGGGTAAATAAATTTATGGGCTTCAGCCTGAATGTGCTTGGAGGCAATGTTTATATCTGGTCGCAAAAGCATAATATCAATCACCATTCATATACCAATGTAGAGGGTATGGATGATGATATTGATATTAAACCGTTTATTCGTGTTCACAGTTCGCAACCTAAGTATTGGTTTCACCGGTTTCAACAGTATTACAGTTTGTTTTTGTATGGTTTAACCTATTTATTTTGGGTGTTCTCAAACGATTTTAATAAATATTTTTCAGGTAAAATTGCTGAGCATACCAAAATGACAAAAATGAGTTCGGGAGAGCATATCAATTTTTGGGTTTCAAAAGTATTGTATGTGTTTTTCTTTATCCTGTTACCATTTTACTTCGTGGGCATTATACCAACCATTGTAGGTTATTTGGTTATGGCATTCACAGCGGGAGTGGTGATCTCCATTGTGTTTCAATTAGCTCATGTTGTTGAAGAAGCAGAATTTGTTACGCCTACAAGTGATAACATGAAAATTGAAACAGAATGGGCCAAACACCAGATCAATACTACAGTGAATTTTGCTACTAAAAGTAAAAGCATGAGTTGGTTATTGGGAGGATTGAATTTTCAGGTGGAACATCATTTGTTTCCGCGCATCTCACACGTACATTATCCGGAAATAAACAAAATTGTGAAACAAACATGTGCTGAGTTTGGCATCATGTATAAAGAGTTTCCAACAGTTTTAACTGCAATACGTTCGCATTTGCTGCATTTAAAAGCAGCAGGTGTAGCGGTTTGATAAGGGTATTTAACAAATAAAAAAGGAGCATTTCAATTGGAGATGCTCCTTTTTTATTTGTTAATGAATTCAGGTTTTAGAAAAAAATGTATTCGTATTTATAGCGACTGTACAATTGATTTTTAGGGCCATACTCCTCGCTTTTTATCAATAAAGTATTATTTGGATCGTAAGTATATACTTTCTTGCTTTCCAACTTACCATTTATGAAGATATTTGATTCTGAAATTTTTTTATTTTCAGTATACCGATGACTCAGCACATAATCTTTTTTGTTTGAAATGACCCTCAGGGATAAAAGAGTGGAGTCTAGTATATTGAATGTTTTTTCGGTTGTATAGTTTTTCAATTTGGAACTGGAATAGTAGTATTTTGTTCTGATTAAACAGGTACTATCATTGCATTCTATCGTTTTACAAATGCCGAGCTTGTTTGACTGATATTTTTTGGGAAACAACAAGGCACTATCACATGTAATGTTGACCTCGTCAACCAGTTTTTTGTCGGAATCATATGATAGTGTGGTTATATGCTCGTTATTCTGATATACGTATTGTGTTCGAGAAGTGACTATATCGTTAATGCCTCTTGTTTTACGTTCTATTAGTAAATTGGAACTATCATAAACGAATTCATGAGTGATGACAGACGGCTCATCATTTGGCGGTGGGTTGTATACTGTCAGAATCCGTTGGTTAATATTATTGTTGCTGTTGTATGAGTAGTCTTCTTTTGTCAACATGTTTTTTCCAAGCATGTTTACGAATGAAGTGCATCGATTATTGCTGTCGTAATAGTAATATTGAACACTCGTTTGAGGATGACTAACAAGGTCAGTAAACTTCTCGATTTTACCTGAAGCATTGTATTCTATTTTTTGCTCTGTATCATAGTCTTGCTCCTTGGCGTCATAGAGTTTGATTGTACAGGATTTGATGTTTTTAGAATTACCAATAGGATACATTCTTCCCACCTCTTCTTCCGGGTTTGCATATACTTTTGTATCAACAATTACCCCTGTTGAGTTGAGGTTAAAAATAAGCAACGTTGTCAAAAAAAATAAACTCCCCATAATCGGCTACAAAGTTAGGCATTGATAAATAAAAAACCCGAACCTCAACAAAGAGATTCGGGTTTTAAAATATGTATGATAAGCCCAAACGATGGTTTATCAACTGTAAGTTATGGACTTGCTCTTAGTACATTCCATCCATTCCGCCTGGCATACCACCCGGCATTCCTGCTGGAGCAGCGGCTTCTTTTTCTTCAGCAAGGATGCACTCTGTCGTTAACATCATACCAGCAACCGAGGCGGCATTTTGCAATGCAACACGACTTACTTTGGTAGGGTCAATTACACCGGCAGCAATCAGGTTTTCATATACTTCTGTACGGGCATTGTATCCAAAATCTGCTTTGCCTTCACGCACTTTGTTCACCACTACCGAACCTTCGCCACCTGCATTGGCAACGATCTGACGCAATGGCTCTTCAATGGCTCTGCGGATGATCTGGATACCGGTGTTCTCGTCTTCGTTCACACCTTTCAATTTATCCAATGCTTCGATAGCACGGATATAAGCAACTCCTCCACCGGCAACGATACCTTCTTCAACAGCAGCACGTGTAGCATGCAAAGCATCATCTACGCGGTCTTTTTTCTCTTTCATTTCCACTTCGGTAGCCGCACCGATATACAATACTGCAACACCACCGGCTAATTTAGCCAAACGTTCCTGCAATTTTTCTTTATCGTAATCAGAAGTTGTGCTTTCAATTTGTGCTTTGATTTGTGAAACGCGAGCTTTGATATCGTCTGATTTTCCGGCACCATTGATAATGGTTGTATTGTCTTTATCGATGGTAACTTTTTCTGCCTTACCTAAGTATGTAAGGTCGGCATTTTCCAATTTGAAACCACGCTCTTCGCTGATCACCGTTCCTCCTGTAAGGATCGCGATATCTTCCAACATTGCTTTTCTTCTGTCTCCAAACCCCGGAGCTTTAACGGCAGCAATTTTTAAGGCACCACGAATTTTGTTAACCACTAATGTCGCCAACGCTTCGCCTTCTACATCTTCAGCAATAATTACCAAAGGTTTTCCGGTTTGAACTACTTGCTCAAGGATCGGTAGCAACTCTTTCATATTGCTTACTTTTTTATCGTAGATCAAAATGTAAGGAGATTCCAGATCCGCTTCCATTTTATCAGGATTGGTAACAAAGTATGGTGACAAATAACCACGGTCGAATTGCATCCCTTCAACAGTTTTTACTTCTGTTTCGGTTCCTTTCGCTTCTTCCACGGTGATAACACCTTCTTTACCCACTTTTGCCATTGCGTCAGCGATTAATGTTCCGATGATATCGTCATTATTAGCTGAGATTGTAGCGATTTGTTGGATTTTTTTGTTGTCGTCACCCACTTTTTGCGATTGGGTTTCAAGGTTTTTGATGATAACATCAACAGCTTTGTCGATACCACGTTTCAAATCCATTGGGTTTGCGCCTGCAGCAACGTTTTTCAAACCTGCTGTTACAATTGCCTGAGCCAAAACAGTAGCCGTTGTTGTTCCATCACCAGCCTGATCAGCAGTTTTAGAGGCAACTTCTTTTACCATTTGGGCACCCATGTTTTCAATTGGGTCTTTTAATTCGATTTCTTTTGCAACCGAAACTCCGTCTTTGGTTACCGTAGGTGAACCAAATTTTTTGTCGATTACTACATTGCGACCTTTAGGTCCTAAAGTTACTTTTACTGCATTTGCCAATGCATCCACACCGCGTTTTAAACCTTCGCGGGCATCTACTCCGTATTGAATTCTTTTTGCCATGTCTTTTTAATTTGATGTTTTTTAATTTGATAATGGGATTAAAAGACTCAGAAAGATTACAAAGTTTGAAGAGTAATTATTTTAACCAACTCAACTAACCTAGGAAACTTCATCACTTAACTCCTCAATTCCCTGATTCCTTCTTCTTAAATGATTGCGAAAATGTCTGACTCACGCATAATAAGGTAATCCTTACCATCAACGGTAATTTCAGTACCTGCGTATTTACCATACAAAACAGTGTCGCCTGCTTTTACAGTCATAGGCTCATCTTTTTTGCCTTCGCCTGCGGCCACAACTTTTCCTCTTTGAGGTTTTTCCTTAGCTGTATCAGGAATGTACAATCCCGAAGCGGTTTTTTCTTCTGCTGCAGCCGGTTCTACCAAAACTCGGTCTGCTAATGGTTTTAAGCTTACTGACATAGATATATTTGTGTTTATTTAAGTTTAATAATGGTTACAAGGCTCTTGTCATAATTAGTGCCAGCCGCAAAAGTGTGACAGTTTTTCACTTTATTGGCTAAATTTTTTGAAGGTATCTGTCACAAATTTCTTTTTGCAAAAAAAACACTGTCATACAACCCTTATTTTGGCTATATTGACTACTGTTTAAACCCTAGCCATGTATGGTGTATACTGAGCAAATTATTATCCAAGAGTGTATCGATGGCAAACGCTTGTCTCAGAAGTGTTTGTATGATCATTTTGCGGGTAAGATGCTGGGTGTATGCATGCGTTATGCAAAGGACAGGGCTGAGGCAGAGGATATGTTACAGGAGGGATTTATCAAGGTATTTCAAAATATTGCCAAGTTTAAAAATGAAGGAAGTTTTGAAGGCTGGATACGGAGGATCATGGTTTTTACAGCCATTAATTGGTTTAAACACCGCAGCCGTAAGTTTCAGGAGGACCTGGATAAGCCTGATTATGACGCACCTTTTGAAGACAATATCATTGAAAAAATTTCAGCAAAAGAAATTGTGGCGCTGGTGCAACAGATGCCCGAAGGTTACCGGATGGTTTTTAACCTTTACGCAGTGGAAGGATATACACACCGCGAAATTTCAGAATTGTTGGGAATTGCTGAAGGAACGTCAAAATCCCAGTATTCGAGAGCAAAACAGTATATGCAATTGGCTTTGGCCAAACATTATCAAATATTAAATGAACCTTTTCAGGAAACATAAAAAATTTGAAGAGCAATTAAGTGAGCAATTGGGCGATATGGAAGTGAAACCTTCTACATCGTTGTGGGATCGTATTGATGCTAATATCACAAATGATTCGTTTGAGTCGGGCATGCAGGATAGTCTCGAAAACTTCGAGCAAATGCCTTATCCCGAAACCTGGGATAAGATTGCTGCCGAATTGCCTGAAACCAAAGTAAGGAATGGCTTAGCCAGGTATTATATTGTTGCCGCATTTGCCGTATTATTTGCTTCTGGAATTTATATCGGGAACAAAGTAGGAACGAAACAGGAAGCTGCAATTACCGGCCAAGGTGTAAAGGAAGATAATACACGAAATGACGAAACAATTCCTGCTGATCTGGAAGAAATAAAAGAACAAAACAAAGCAGCACAAAAGGGCGCTCAACCTCAGCCAATATCAAGGAATCATGATGTTTCACAAAAATTGAACAAGGTTCCAAACGACCTTATTGCACAAAACACAATTGTTAAGCCTTCGTCTTCAGCTAAAGGAAATGTGCAACCCAATAAAGTAACGAACCCGAAAGAATCTTCGCCAAAACTGGCTGATGATAAAAGCAACAACAAGCAAACAATGACTCCTGCAGCGGCGGCTCCTGTTGTAAGCCAGCCGGTAGCTGCTATGAATGTTGTACAAAGTAATGATCAGGTCAGCCAACCGGTTCGAAGCGAAAACGTATCGGCTAAAAATAACGAACCACAGGTACCCTACAACAATGTTCCAACAATAAATAATATTGTCGTACCAACTTCTAACGAACAGCAAACAGAAAGCGGAGAACAGCAAGCAACAAACGCCAAACAACAAATTCAAAATGCTGATGCTCGCGAAGTTGCTGTGATAAACCCCGATTCACAGTTACTGGCGCAAAAAATTGCTGCCATCAATCAATTACCTGCTGCCGATGAGTTGACAAAGTTTTCGTTGAGTGTATTTGCAGGAACCTATATGTGCTATACAACGTATTCAATACCATCTAGTGCTACTTTGCCTTTTGAGGATAATGTTAAACTCAGAAAACAGTTGGAACGACCGGCAATGGATTGGTCGGGTGGGATTACAATTGACTATCGCTTAAATAAAAAATGGATGGTATCGGGAGGATTGATGATGGTTAATTTTAATCAGGAATTTAATTATGATATTTCTACTGCCACGCAGCCGGCTGATCCGAATGAAGTAGGAGCTCCGGTTACCAACCCTTCGGATTCGTTTATTGTTGGAAATAAATATAGCAACCGTATTAAATACTCATGGACAGAGATCCCGGTATTGGTGAATTATACCATTCGTAAAGGGAAACGTGTTGATATTGATATACAGGCGGGTGCTAGTTACGCTTTTATCAGTACAATAGATGGAGGCATGGTATCGTATGATAATAAAGGAGCACTTATTTTAAACAGTAAAGAATCGTTCCCTTATATTCAGAATACCTTTTTTGCTTCCCTTATGCCGCAGGTAAGTTACAAGTTTGGCCAAGCAGTTTCAGTTGGTCTGGCACCAACGGTTAAATACAGCATTACGTCCATTATTGGCAATAACAATTGGATCCAGCAGCATCCATATTTTATTGGAATGAATATTTGTTTACGGAAACAGTTTTAGTTTACACAGCCTTTAGAAACAACATAAAAAAATCCGTTCCCTTTGATTAGAGAACGGATTTTTTTGTATTGATTGTTTAAATAAAATCTTATTGTCCTTGAGTTGAATCTGTGGTCATTGGTTGAGGGGCTTGTTGAGGAGCAGCCGGCATTTCAGTGTTATCAATGCTTTCTTTCAAACGTGATTCAGCACCTGTTGTTTCTGACTCACCAATTGGGCGGAAAAAGTTAGAGATCAATGAAAATGAAATTAACACAACAGCTAAGATCCAGGTTGTTTTCTCGATCACGTCATTTGATCTGCGTGCACCCATAATTTGGTTTGGTGAACTAAAGTTAGAGGCAATTCCTCCTCCTTTGGGATTTTGAATTAATACTACAAGCGTTAATAATACACACGCTACAATAATCAGGATGCTAAATAATATGAACATATCTTAATCTTTATTTTCGGTTTTAATTTTTTGTATAAGGTTTGCGAAATACGTGTATTTATGAGGATATATCAAGCATAATTTTTCATATGCCCTAATTGCCTTTTTATAGTTGCCTTGCTTGTAGTAAACATTGGCCAAGGTCTCGGTAACCCACTCTTCATCGTCCTCCACACTTTGTTTGGCCATATTCACCGGGTTGTAAAACTCGGCCTTCCCTCTGCTGATCCGTGGATTTTCACGAATAAATTTATCCAAAACGGATTCAAACTCGTTGATATTGCTGCGTTCAACCTGTTGTGCAATTTCTTCCTGAATCGTAATCTCGGGTTTGGGAGCTTCGGTATTATTGGCTATTACCGGTTCGGTTTCTTGCGGTTCAGGCTCAGGTATTGGCTCCGGTGTTATGGTTTGTGCAGGCGCAACGTAATCCGTTTTCAGTTTTTGCTGTAATGCCAACCATTCGGTAAACGAGTGTGTTTCGCTTGCGGCAGGTGTAATACTTTCTTCAGGTTCAGTTTCCTCGGTCTGTTGAGGTTCAATACTGGTTTCTTCAATCGTTTCTGTTAACGTTTCAGGCTCTTGTATGTCAACTGTGGTATCCTGAACCTCCGTAAGTATTTCAGTTGGCTCAACAGGGCTTTCTGTCGATACCATTTCTGTTGGTTGTTCAACAGCCGTGAGCTCAGTAATGGCTTTGTCTATTATTGATTCCCGGATAATAACGGGTTCTAGCTGAGCAGCCGCAAGATTATGAATGTATTGGAACAGGACCGTTCTATCCGGAACTTGTATAGAAGTATAGGCTAATTGTTTTTCAAATTCATAATGTTTCTCATTGTATAAGGCCTTGGTTAATAAGATATGGGCACTTTGAAAATAGGGGAAATCAGCCGCAATGTCCTTTAATGCGGTGATGTTTCCTTTTCCAAGCGAATCAGGCTGTTCAATGAGTGATATGAAATCGTGTGTATTCAATCGATAATGAGTACTGAATGGATTGCGAAGTAACGGAAAAAAGTGGAGATGAGGAAGCAAGCAATGAAGAAAGTACTTGCCAGGAAAAGAATGTATTACGTTGGACTAACTCAAGGATGTTCAAAAATCAACGTCAAACGGAAACTGAAATCATCAGACTTACTGCTTTTACCAGTTAATAAAGGTTTTATTAAAAATGTCGGTTACCAATTGATCTGTTGCTGTTTGAACAAGTTGGCTTTCAATTGATCCGAAATTTTGGTCGGCCGGGAAGTTAACGAGGGTGGTAAATGTTTGCGTGAAGTTTTTGGCCTCATCTTTTTGATTTTCGAAAGTGATTTCAACCGAGATACTTAGCTGGTTGATCGCATTTTGCTGGTTTCCCTGAACACCCACAGGAGAAGACCTGTAGTCTAATATTTTTCCGCTAAAGGCTAGATCTCCATCTGTTATTGCCAGTTTGAGCGGTGTTTCGTTAATAAATTTCCGTTTCAGTTTTTCAGTCAGCACTTGGCTTAGGGTTGGTTCCACAATACTTGCCAGATTGGGAATATAAGCTACCGAAAAAGTACGGGCATCAAGAGGAACAGATGCTCCTGACTGGGAGTAAAAACCACAGCCGGAATGTAACAAGAACAAACCGGCTGCGATAAATATGATATAGAATTTTTGACTATTCAAACGTTATGGTAATTAGGCTGAAGCCTTAGCTTTGGCAATCGAATTTTTTAACCATTCGGTTGTAACTGATTTTGGCCTTTCCAATGGCAATCCCAACGCTCTGTCCCAAATTAATGAGGTAAGAACTCCTATTGCTCTTGAAACACCAAATAATACAGTATAGAAATCGTATTCTTTCATGCCATAATGTACCAATAATGCTCCTGAGTGTGCATCCACATTTGGCCAAGGGTTTTTGATCTTTTTGTAGTTACCCAAAATGGTTGGAGCTACATCATATACATCCCAAACGATATTTACCAATTCGTCATTCGGCATATGTTTTTTGGCAAACTCCATTTGTGCGGTAAAGCGTGGATCTGTTTTGCGCAATACGGCATGGCCATATCCCGGTACAACTTTTCCTTCAGCAATGGTTTTATTGATATACTCTTCAATTTGTTGTTTGCTTGGTTTGCCGCCACCTAGGTTTTCCTGTAATTCAAGCACCCAACGTATAACTTCCTGGTTAGCCAATCCATGCAATGGTCCGGCTAATCCGTTCATTGCAGCTGATAAAGATAAGTATGGATCCGACAATGCCGAACCAACCAAATGAGTCGTATGAGCCGATACGTTTCCACCTTCGTGATCACTGTGAATGGTCATGTACAAACGCATCAATTCTTTAAAGTCGTCTCTTTCAAATCCCAACATATGGGCAAAATTTCCAGCCCAGTCCAATTTTGGATTAGGCTCAATATGATCACTGAATTTGTAAGTTCTGCGGTAAATATATGCTGCCACACGGGGTAGGCGGGCAATCAGGTTCATTGTATCTTCGTAGGTATAATCCCAGTAGTCTTTTTTGTTTACTCCTTTGCGGTAAGCAGCAGCAAATTCACTTTCAGTTTGCAAAGCCATAATCGCTGCCGAGAATTGTGTCATCGGGTGGGCATTCAACGGAAAAGAGTCAATCACGTTAAATACGTGTTTCGGAACGATAGCCCTGCGAGCCCATGCATTGGTAACCTCATGAACATCCTCTTCAGTTGGCAATTCTCCTGTAAGCATCAAATAAAATAATCCCTCAGGTAATGGTTCGCTGCCTCCTGCCACTTTTGGCAATTTTGCACTTAGTTCCGGAATGCTGTATCCTCTGAAACGGATTCCTTCTTCGGCATCAAGCAATGAAGTTTCGGTAATAAGTCCGATCATTCCTTTCATTCCCGAGAAAACCGAATCAACGGTGTAGCTTCCTAAAACATGTTCGCTGTTTGCCTTAATAAATTCTTTAATTTCTGCGGCTTTTGCCAATCCCTTATCGGCAAATTTGTTTTTCAACTTATCCATTTAAGTACGAGGATTACGAGTGAGATAATATGTATTTGATTCTGATATATAACCGCCCGAAATTAGTATTTGTTTTTGGTAAAAGAGAAATCACAGACAATAAATATTTGGGAAATCGCTCAAATTAATGATCGGTATCTGTTGTTGTTCGACTATACTTTGCGAAGTAGTAGATTATGAGGATGATACCAAGTATAAAAAATGAAAGAGAGTAGGGTATATGATTAAAATCAAAAAATTCACCCATCATCCATATTCCGTTTGCCAAGATCCAGCAGGTTACCGAAAGATTGGGTATTAAAAGAGATGGGTTACTGCGTGTATGATAACTCAAGTAAAATGCCATCAGCACTGTTGGGATGATCATGATAATACCTCCCGTTTTAAAATGTAATAACCAGCAGGTGTCTTTGATAAGCCAAAGCACGATGTGAAAATTTTCAATGTTTCGAATGTCTTTCATGTATAATGCCGGTTTAAAGGTGCAATTCAAAAGTATGATGCATTCAATTAAATTTATATATTCGGTAATTATAAGCCAATGGTTAAATATTATTTACTCTTCATCGTAAGTTTATGTTTTTCATCTGTGGTAATGGGCCAATCGTCAGTTATCAAAGGAAAAATAATGAATGCCAAGTCTGGTGAGGTTCTACCTTTTGCGTCCATTAAGGTAAATAAAATCAATGCGGTTACAGCCGATTCTCTGGGGCATTATGAACTGAAAACAGAACCCGGAAAAGTTGTTTTAACCATCACACAAGTTGGCTTTTATCCGTTGGAACAAGTGGTGCGTATTGGGTTTGAAGAAAACCTTACGGTGAATTTAGAAATGACGCCAAGGGAGAACGAGTTGGACAGGGTGGTTGTTTCGGGTAGCCGTCAGGAAGTGAAAATAGCCAAAGAAGTGATGTCCATTACTTCCGTAAAACCCTATTTAATTGCCAACACGAACGCAAAATCGCTAACGGATGTATTGAATAATGTACCGGGTGTAAGTGTGGTGGATGGACAGGCAATGATTCGTGGAGGAACGGGATGGAGCTATAATGTGGGAAGCCGCGTGATGGTATTATTGGATGATATGCCACTCATGGGTCCGGATGTGGGTGATGTGCAATGGGATTTATTACCCATTGAAGCAGCTGAGAATATTGAAGTGATCAAAGGGCCGTCATCGGCTTTGTATGGAAGTTCGGCAAGTGCAGGGACGGTAAATGTGCGCACGGGTTGGCCTACCAATAAACCCGAAACCAAAATAACTTTTTTTCAGGGCGTACAGGATAATCCACGCAATAAGCATTCGATTTGGTGGGAGCGAACAACCCAGCCTTTTAACACGGGAAGTTTTTTTGTACACAAGCAAAAGTTCGGGCAGTTTGATCTGGTGGCAAGCAGCAATTTATATGCAAATAGGAGTCATATACAATACAATGATGAGTTTAGGGGAAGAGCCTACGTCAAAACGCGTTATCGCTTTAAAGAAATAAAAGGATTAAGTGTGGGGCTTAATGCAAACTATATGGCCAAAAAAGCGGGTCGTTTTTTTTTATGGCAAAATGCAGACTCGGGATCGTTAAAACCCTTCGATGGCAGCATTGGATTTGACAAGTACAATATTTATGCGATTGATCCGCATATCACCTATTTGCAATCAACTTATACCATCAGCTTAAAATACAGGTTTTACAATATTACCCGAAGTGGAACTTTTGGTGCGGTTGAGTTTTATGACACCAGTGCGGTAAACGATACAACTTCCGTTAATGATGCGGTAGCCCGAATAAATGCCATTGACCTGAGTTTTCAGAAAAGATTTTTGAAATATTTTTCAAGCACTTCGGGAATTTATACCACGAGTTTTCATTCCATTGGTCAGGTGTATAAAGGCGAACACACAGGATATTCGGGGGCGGCATATACACAGCTTGAATTTGCAAAGGGAAGGTGGAATGCCGTAGGTGGTTTGCGATATGAGATGAATGCACTTGGTCCGATAGAACAAACGCAACGACCATTGTTCAGGCTCGGGTTAAATTACCAGCCATTGAAAAAAACTTTTTTGCGGTTGACCTTTGGAGAGGGATTTCGTTTTCCAACGGTGGTTGAAAGGTATGTAGAAGATAAAGCCAGTGGTCTCAACATTTATCCGAATCCTGATCTGAAGACAGAGCGCGGCTGGTATGCTGAATTTGGTGTTAGGCAAGGATTCAGCATTTTTGGTTTTAACGCAATGTTGGATGGGTGTTTTTTCTGGATGGAATACGATAACCTGATTCAACTTCGATTTGATCAGTATGAGAAAGCGACTTATTATTTTGATTCAGATGGTATTCATTTTGTTGGACAAGATAAGATTGGATTTAAAGCAATCAATACGCCTAAAAGCAGAACCGCAGGATTTGAATTTTCCCTGGAGGGAGAGGGAAATATTGGTCCGGTCGGCATCCGCACATTGAGCGGGTATACCTATTCTTATCCAGTTGATTTATCTGCAGATTCTTCTTTAAGATCAGTCAAAAAGTACATGAATGCTTTTACGAATAATTTTGGTTTTATTACAGCAGCAGATACAGCCGCTTTTAATAGTGTGGTTCCATACCGCAACAGACATTTGGTGAAAATAGATATTGAGTTAAGTTACAAAAAAGTGAGTATGGGATACAATGCGCAATACATGAGCATCTACGAAAAGATAGATAATACTTTATACTTTGCTATTCCCGGTTTAAAAGATTTTCAGGAAGCAGCCGGTAAGGGAAATTGGGTACACAATGTGCGCATGGCATTTAAATTAACGCCTCAATTTAAACTGGCATTTTTGGTCAATAATGTTGCGAATAAAACCTACGCTACAAGACCTGCAAGGTTAGAGCCTACACGAAGCTACAATATTCAAATGCAGATAACGTTTTAGTGCAACATCACTTTTGACAGTCCCAATCTATCACCCGATTTTACAGTAACAAAATACAATCCGGGTTTGTATGTGCTTAGATCAACTGACAGTGAATTTAAGAACTTGTTGTTTTCGCTAATTGTTGTTTCATAAATGAGTTTACCGAAAGCATCCATTACTTTAAGCTCGCTGTTGTTATTGGACAAGTCACGTAATTCAATGGTAATATTTCCGTTTGTTGGATTGGGATAGGCCGTTAAGTTCTGATAGGTGGTGAGTTCCGAAAGGCCATTATATTTTACAATTCTAAACACATAATTGGTGGCAGAATCAATCCTGTCAAACTGTTGAGCACCTCCTGTAAAACGATACCAGGTTTTGGTATAAATTTTCATCGGAAACTCAACTTTTGCACTATCACCCGTAAACGTACTGTCTACTTTTCCGTTAAACAAAGCGCAACCTTTTGTTCCTCCCGCCCAAGTGCAGTTAGAGGTATTGCAAAAAAAGGAGAACCCCGGAGGTTTACCCGATGCGTATAAAAATGCTGCGCTATCAATGGTGATGGCTATTGTGCTTTGATTACCGCTTGAGCCCACAACAAGTGACGAATCTCTCGGAATTTGAAAACTGAGCGTGGTCCAATACTCGTATCCTGCCATTGCATCCGGCAACGTTTCAGGATAGATACCGTTATAATTTAAGTTGGCATTTGGGGTGCAAGGTTGAGCAAATGCTATATGCGACAAAAATAAACCAAGTACTAATACCAATAAGTTGTAGATTCTTTTCATAAGATATTGTTTATCAATAATCGAATATACAAAAAGAAAACTACTCTGCCTCGGTTATTGTTTCCGGATCTTCTGTTTTTACAATTTTGCTGCACCAGTTGCACACTTCTCCATCATCGGTAAACCCTTTCCCTTCGCATTGCGGACATACATAACCACAGCCAGACATTGTTATTTTGAATTTTTGAATGACGAATTACGGTAGATAAATGGCATTTTCCAATCCGCAACTTCTGCAATCCGACTTTGAATTTCCAACAGTTGCTTTTCTATTGTTTGTGATGCATCTATCCAAAGGATCTGTTTTCCTTCACGTTCCATCTTTCTGAAATAGGTCATTTGGCGTTTGGCAAATTGTTGGATGGCCACCAAAAGCTGTTGATGCAATTGGTCATAGGTTAACTCACCGGTTAAGTATAACGTCACAAACTTATACTCCAATCCATAATAAACCAGTTGTTCCTTGCTTATCGTTTTAAGCAATTTTTCTACCTCTTCTACCAATCCATTTTGAAGCCTTTCCGTTAATCTTTTTTCAATATTTTCCCTGCGTTTTTGTAAGGATACATGTGTGCCAAAAATGATGGGGTGTACTTTGGGGAAAGGCGTTGGTGTAAAATGATGTTGGTGCAGGTATGTGATAATTTCGATGCCCCTTATCAATCGCTTGGTTGTTGAAATGTCGACCTTTTTTTTGTAGGCATGAGGTGGCAGTTCCGAAAATATTTTTTCAAGTTCTGTTTTGCTGAAAGTACTCAATTGAACACGAAGTTCTTCGTTTATAGGAACACCGGTATATTCATAATTGCTTAAAATGGCATCAATATACAAGCCCGTTCCTCCGCACAAAATGGGTGTTTTATGTTGTTGATGAATGTTGTGAAATGCATCAAAAAAATCGTTTGTAAACTGATGAATATGGTAACGTTCCCCGGCATTCAGTATATCTATTAAATGATATGGTATCTGTTCGTTATGAATCGTGTATTCACTTAAGTCTTTTCCGGTGCCAATGTTCATTTCGCGATAAACTTGTCTCGAATCGGCACTGATAATGTCGGTGTGCAACGCATGCGCAAGGTGGGCAGCAAGTTTGGTTTTTCCACTGGCCGTTGGTCCAAGTATAACAATGAGGTTTGGCTGCATGGGGCGAAAATACGTTTTTAGTTTATAAGAGTCGGTTAGTCTGCGGCTCAATTGACCATGTTTTTTATGTACGGGAGCATAACCCAATTTTTATACATTTGCCATAGTAACAAGTAATATATGATCAAGCATATTGTATTCTGGAAATTAAAGGACGAAGCAAACGGACAAGGCAAACAAGAAAATGCGCTGGCCATCAAACACAAGTTGGAAGCATTAAAAGGCAATATTGAGGGGTTGATTGATATCGAAGTAGGGTTCGATTTTTTGCAATCGCCCGAATCCGTTGATGTGGTTTTGTATAGCACCTTTACCGATAAAGCGGCATTGGATTTTTACCAACAACACCCATTGCACAAAGCAGTAATGCCTTTTATTGCTGAGGCCAGAAGCGAAAGAAGGGTGATTGATTACGAAGTGTGATCTCTTCTGTCGAACACAAATTTGTTGCTGCCCGAATTGTAAACAAGCCTCCAATTGTCTTTCATTGTTTCGGGATGTTGTTTCAATGTTATCCTTTCCAATGTTTTTGTATTTACATAAAACGGAATGGGTTGGCCTGCTTCAACCAAGGTGAATCCTAATTTTTCATAACCTTCTCCTGTTCCCCAATCTCGGTCGGTATAAGTCATTATATGTGCAGGGTTTACTTCTTGTATAAATAAAGTAAGAAGTTTGCCTAATCCGCCTGTAACTGTTACTCCTGTTTTGCTTGCAAATCGGATCAGTTCATAACTGCGGTATGGAACTACACCATCCTGCATGATCCTGCTTTTACTAAAAGTGGCAACAGCCACCAATTCAGTTTTGTGGTAAAGCCCGAATTTGTAATACGCACTCACGGATCGTTGCAAATGGTTTTTGTTTAAAAAAGAATCTGCAGTTGGTTTATCAATTCGTTTTCCTTCAGTTGCCCGGGCATGGATACGCAGTCTGCTGCCTGTGAGTGCCAATATACGTGCAATTACCAACTCAGGATTGTTTGTGTATACATCTTCCCAAATATGGATACATTTTAACCGTTGTTGTTTTGCAAGATCACTAATGGTTGCAAAATAATCCGAGGGCAAAATTTTTGTTTGAGCAATGCTGATAAAATGCAACATGAGTTTTTGTTTGGGCAAATAAATTCCATCAAAGAGTGTTTGGATGGGCAATATTGTTTCCAATTGCTCATGCTTTAATGCGAACATAATATCTTGAAACCACTTCCTCATTCCACTACAAGCTTTTCAACTTCGATTACTGCTCCCGAAGCTAAATCGGTTAGCCATAATGTTCCGATCCGCATGCGTATTAACCGCAAAGTGGGGAATCCAACTGCTGCTGTCATTTTGCGCACCTGCCGTAATTTGCCTTCGGTAAGGATAATGCTTACCCAACTTGTTGGACCATGCCTGTCATCTCTGATCCTGCGGCTACGTTCGGGAAAATCGGGTGCCGGAGAGAGTATTTTTGCCTTACATGGAAGTGTAGTATATCGTTCGCCTTTAATCCCAATCGCTACTCCTGCTTTTAATTGATCGATTGCTTCTTGGGTAATTTCGCCATCAACTTGTGCATAGTATTCTTTTTCGATGTGTTTACCGCGGATCTGTTCACTTAATTTTCCATCTGTACTCAGAAGTAATAAACCTTCGCTATCTTCATCAAGCCTTCCTATTGCCATCGTTCCTTCTACAAATGGGTACAATTCACCCAACAGCTTTTTCTTTTTTACATTGGTTTTAAACTGACTAATGTAACCAAAAGGCTTGTGTAAAATATAATGATGGTGCTTATCCTGCATAACTCAATTGTGTTGCATAGTTAAGGCAATATTTTGTGGATGCCGAATGGGTAATAAAAAATATTGAGCCATGCTCCGATCCTATAACGTGATTTTGATCAATTAAATAAAGAAGCACATAATGAGATTGTTATGTTTTAGGATGGTCAATAGGGTATTTTTACCCTATCGGGAAATGGCTATTTGGTGTAATTTTACGTTACGTATAAAATGAACAAAAAGAAACCAATACCCCTAGCCCATAACAAAAAGGAGCAAAAAGACATTTGCTCTTATTTTAGTAATGTTATGATTGACTTTGATTCATTGTTTAAAATGAAAAAAGTAAAACTCCTTCTGAAAAAGGAACAAAAAAGCTCCAAAACAAAATAAGTATTTGGACAATTGTTGTGCTATCTTTTACTTTAGATAACGGTAAGATGCATAAAAAAAGCTGTTGAATACTTCCAACAGCTTTTTTCTCTGAACAAAGATTGATTAATGAATCATCAATTTTCCTGTTCCGGTAATTTCGTTGTTTTCAATTGTTTGGTACCAGTAGAATCCTGATTTTAAGGCAGGAAGCTCAATGGTTGTTTGTGTTGATTCCAATTTGGAGTTCACTATTTCTTTACCTGTCAAATCCATTATTGAAATGCTTGCACCAATAGTTGCTTTGGTAAATTGGATGGTTAGTTTTCCATTTCCATTTACTGGATTTGGATATACGCTGAATGCTTGTTGCGGATTCATTTTTGCCAAACCAACAGTAGTTGGTGTATAAAAATCCGAATAAACTTCTTTCTGATCGTTTACAAATTCAGTTTCATTCCATTGTTGGCTAATTTTTTGAGTGAGCTCATCGTTTACCGAATACGTAAGGGTGTATTTGCTCCAATAGTCAACTTCCCATTCCGATCCGCTCCATGTTTCACCTTTTTCTTCAGTAATATTATCTTTCGAATCATAAGTAGTTATTGATCGCTCAGCATCAATAAAAACAGTATCTTCCAATTGTTGCATTACATAACTGGTGATCATTGAATTTTCAAGATCATTTGGCAACCATGAATGCCATACAACATCTTTAATTCGGTAGCTTAATACAAATTCACTGGTGATGGTGTCCCATGTAAAGCCATCAAGTCCTGAAATTTGATTGGCGTTGTTATAAGTGTAAACACTTTTTTCGGAGTTACGGTATGCACTTAAATGATCAACCCATTCCTGGTTAATTTCTTCTGTAACCTTGTTATTGGCATCATAAGTTGGGATGTTTTTATAGGCATAGTTGATCTTCCAGTCACCTGTTCCCATTTCTTTGCTGTAGTATATATACTCCGCTCCAACTCCAATATTGTCGTAGGTTGTAGTTGATTTAGATGCTGTATCCCATGTCATTGTCATTACATTCCAGAATACTTGATACGAAGCAATCTCTTTCCCCCCTGCGTTGTATACATAGGATCTGTTTGTTGTATAAGAATACAAGCTATCGTAATACGCTGTGTTTTCTGTAATCGTATTTCCCGCAGTATTATAGGTACGGTAAATAGTGTCGGGGAACATGTCCCAATCTCCTATATTCTCATCCCAGCGAAACTGGGTTGTGGTTTGTGGTAATGGTTTTGCACTTGCAGTTTTTGTGAGCCCGTTTACACCAAATCGTTGCTTTGGGTTTGTCGGGTTTGTCGCGGATTGAGCCGACACAAAAAGACTGGTCATTGCGGCAATTGTTGTGAGCCAAATTGTTGTTTTCATAATGTGTAAATATTGATAGTGGTTAGATTAAACACATGGTGAAGATAGTAGAATCCTACTATTATCATATGATAAATTTTGGGGCACGAAGAACCAAACACAAAACATTGCGGAAATAAATCAGGAATACTAAAAGTATAAGAAAGTTATGCTTCTACTGCTTCTACAGAAGCGGTCTCTGCAATGGAAGCATCTTTCGGAAGTGCAGAAAGAGTCATTTCACAAGCGCGATTTACGCTTATTTTAATTTGTTGATCTTTCATCCAGGCAGCAATCGCTTCGTTTTCGCCCATCAAAACACATAGGTCATTTGATACAGCCGTTTTATTGCTTTTGTTAACCGCCTTGCCGTTAACCATTTCCAATGAAAAGATATAGCCAAGTTTGTTACGCGCTCCTGTTGCTTCAAATTCGTGTTTATAAAGTTGAAGTTTTTGATTGTTATCCCCTGTTTTTTTTAGCAAAAGCCTGATTACCGGGAGGTATTTTTTCCAAAGTTGCGTGTACATTCCTGCGTCTCTCATATAAAAACTTTAATTGGCTCTGCCATTTGGTATGATGCACAAACATAAGTTAAATTATCGGGCAATCCGGATAATAGCGAAAAGTTTGTCTTTATAAATGCATGAATATGCCTGAAGACACCAGGAAAACGGGTTCTTTTTTTAACAAAATATATTTTAACGCACAAGAGAATTTGGGACTTTTTCGCTACAAATTTGCGGTTGATTTGGATGTTTCAATAAACAGATCTTATCATTTAGGTTGTGGTTCGATCACCTTCAGCAATCCTGTTTTTTGCTTATAATACCCTGTTAATTCTCCATCCATTAGAATATGACCTTGCATCTTTTTTTCAATATCATTTCTGGTGGCTCCGTCTTTTACCTTAAGCATGATATCCAATGCATATGCTTTGATATAATATTTATGGGGTTGCTTGTGGGAGCATGGTCCATTATATCCTTGTTTTCCCATGCTATTTGTTCCTTCGGTCCCTGTAATGCTGTTTTGGGGAATTGAATTTGAATCGGCTACTGCAATATTCCAGGCCAGCCAATGTGTGATTGGGGTTTGGTTTTCGATGCTGTCCTCCATGATAACTACTAAACTTTTTGTACCGGCAGGTATATTGTTCACATATACGGCAGGGTTCGTATTTGCACCATCACATGTATATTCAACCGGGATATTTGTACCATCTTCAAATGCTGGGCAGGTTACCCTTAATTTTTGCTCCGGGGGAGCAGGCTGGGCAAATGCGGAGGTAAACCCGATAAGTGCAATGTATAAGTGGAAATTCATGGGTATTATATTTAGTTTATAGAGTGCCAAATAGTATGCCGCACTTTTACAACAAAAGCCCACTTGATGATGGGCTTTTGTGTTGATCGTATCTTTCCTTTCTGTTGAGGCATTAATCCCATGTTTGAGAGTAACCTGAGATTATTTTTTTTGCTCTTGTTTCTTTTCTTCTTTTTTGAAATAACCGCGCAGTAAAACATTGTTTTTCGCGGCATCCATATTTTGTTTGAACCCTTTTGTTCCTTGTTGCACATTCACAAGCGTTTTGTCGAGGTTTTCTGCAAAAACGGTGTCCATAAATAATTTACCAATGGTTCCCCTTCCGTTTTTAATATTGTTGGTAATAGCCGACATATCCGAAGAGATCATCATGGCATTGTCGGTTGTAACCCGAAGCTTGTTAAGAATATCGTCCATGCTCACAGGAGAAGAAGCTCTTAACTGTGAATACTCTTCGATCGTTTCTTCACCTTGGCTCCCTGCGGTAATATTCAATACTTTGTTTCCCATTAAACCTTCGGAACCGATAATGGCCATTGCATCACGCTTAATGAATTTTTGGACATCCTGATCAATGTACAAGAAGACTCTGATGGAAGTATCATTGATGATCTCAATATTATCAATGATACCTACATTGATGCCCCCAAACCTAACATTATTCCCAACCTGCAGCCCGCTTACATCGCGGAACACAGCATTCAGGCTGATCGTTTTATTGAAAAGTTGTTTTTGCGCACCAACATAATAGATGCCGATGATAAATAAAATGAGACCTATCGTAACGAATATTCCCAATCGAATCCTGTTGTTTATTTCTTTTTTCATTGTCTTGTCATTTTACGGGTTTAGCCAAAAAAAGCTTTAACCCATTCGTCACTCGAATGTTTAAGTTCTTCATAAGTTCCTTCTGCTTCAAAAGCACCATCTTTTAACACCATCATTTTATTGGCCGTAATTCTTGCGCACTCCATATCATGGGTAATAATGATAGAAGCGGTTTTGTATTTTTGTTGAATATCGAGAATAAGATTGCTGATTTCACGAGAGGTAATGGTGTCAAGACCTGTTGTTGGTTCGTCATACAAAATAATTTCGGGCTTTAGAATAAGTGTTCGCGCCAATCCCAATCGTTTTCGCATTCCTCCTGAAAGTTCTGCAGGCGTTTTATCAATGGCTTCACCTAGTCCTACATTTTCCAATGCTTCTTTTACAAGTTTATCCAGTTCTTCTTTTGATTTGATATTCGAGTAACGTAATGGAAATTCCAGGTTTTCTCTTACAGTCATCGAATCATACAAAGCGGCACTTTGAAAAAGAAATCCAACCCTTCGCCTGATACCGTTCAAGTCTTTAACCGACAAGCTGAGCATGTCTTTGTCAAATACTTTTATCTCTCCTTCATCTGCTTCAATAAGTCCCATGATACATTTGATCATGACCGATTTTCCGCTCCCCGATTTACCCAATACAACAATGTTTTCTCCTTTTTTGAGTATTAGGTCGATTCCATTCAATACATTCTTTTCACCAAAAGACTTCTTGAGTCCCTTGATTTCGATCACTACATCTGTTGCAGGTTCTTTTTGCAGAGAGGGTTCGATATTTTCCTGTGGTCGTATCATGTTTTTATAATCCTAAGAATAAATCGGTAACTTGTACTGCGAGCATATCTAAAATGAAAATCATGAGGGACGAAATAACAACCGCAGCATTCGCAGCAATTCCAACCCCTTCCGTTCCTTTGTTTGAGTAATATCCTTTATGGCAAGCCACTGCGCCTATTGTAAATCCAAAAAAGAGCGATTTGATGATAGAAGGAAACACATCAGAGAAATCGACCTGTTCGAATGCCTGAATGAAAAAAAGCCTGATATTAACATCTCCTTTAATATTTGCTCCAACGTATGATCCGAATATGCCAACTGTATCTGAGAAAACAACAAGTAAAGGAAGCATTAAGGTAGTTGCAACCACTCTTGTTGCAACAACATACTTAAAGGGATTGATACCGGAAACCTCCATTGCATCAATTTGTTCAGTTACTTTCATCGAAGCTAATTCGGCACCAATTCCGGATCCTACTTTTCCTGCGCAGATTAATGCTGTGATCACAGGGCCTATTTCCCTTATAATAGATACACCAATCATGGCCGGTAACCAGGATTCTGCTCCGAATTCAACCAGTGTTGGACGGGACTGAATGGTGAGCACCAGCCCCATAATAAATCCGGTAGTAGCAATAAGTGAGAGTGATTTATAACCGATAACATAGCACTGTTTCATGATTTCTGCGAATTCATAAGGAGGCAAAATGGCCTCTTTAAAAATGCGAAAAATGAAGAGTGTGAAATCTGCCACACGAATTAAGAATACTTTTAAGTAATCATGATAAAGCATGCCTACAATGTTCAGCTGTTGTTCAGCGGGTATCTTATTTTCAGGTGGTTTCGACATGTTTCTGTTTTAGTTGATATTTATTCCATTTCATTGCTTTTCTTCTTCAGCGGGTTATGCAGCGCATCATCTTTGAAGAATTGCATAAGTGTAAAAGAGATAATTAAACCTGCAATACTTCCCTCCACCGCTACTGCTAATGCAGCCGAAAAAGGTGTCAGGTATTTGCCCATCATTTCAGCTTTATTCATCAATGAGGGTAATAATTCGGGGTTTATTTTTGATAAATAAGCATAGATAAAAAGGGCAAACAGTATAACACTGATAAAAGAGGAGAGGCAACCAAGTGCAAATCCTTCAAGATAAGTGAAACGACCATTTGAAGCAGATTTGAATAACTTGATGCTGGTTGCCACTGCTATAAACTGGATTAAAAAGTTTACGATCCTGTATTCCGGAACAGTTGCGAGTCCCAGGGATTCCATAATTAAAAAATATGCGATATAACAGATAGACATAATGATCCCTGTTACGATGGCACGTTTCTCCAGTATATTGTTTTTAACTTTTTGGAGTTCCGGTTTTTGATCTGTGGTTTCCATAAACATGGGGTGTTTTGTATACAACACTGTGGAAATGTATGCCCAATTAAAAAAGGATGATGAGCAAGATGATGATTAAGATGAGTGCCCCTGCAGAGATATAAATACCTCCTGCGGCAGGATTATTCAATTGCTCCTGGATGTTTAACAATTCGTTCCTTAAATCAGATTTCTCAGCCTTGCTGAGTGTGTTGATGTCTATTTTTCGGATTTCGTATACTCTTTTTACCAATGTGTTAGCTTGTTGTTGTGTAGATATTTTTGTTTTGCCAACAACTGTTTCAGAAGCGATTGTTTTGGATAAAGAGTTATCAGCGTTGCTGATTGTTGCATTGAGTGCTAACAAGCTACAAAATGCCAGTTTAATGATTGCTTTCATATCGTTATTGTTTTTTAATAACCATAGTTATGCAAATACATGACCATAAGTTGTACGGATCAGTTTTACATTCATTGATAGGGAACTAGTTCCGGTTTCCCAATATTGTAATCTCTCGCCTTGATATTGTAGCTACCCACCGGGTTTAGCTTTAAAAGATAGTCGCCTTTACCCGGAACATAAGGGTAAAGGCCAATCGATATTTCGAAAGTGCTTGTGATCAAATGTTCATTTCTGATCAATATTCCCAATGCATGTGCTTGGTATGTGTAGCTGTTTAGCAGATCATTGACACCATTCCCGGTTTTGGCAAATCCACACATTAGAACGGGTGCAAATTTAAACCCGATGAATTCATATGGAGCATACATCACAACCTCGAGGTTAAGGATCATTTTACTTTTTGCAGTTACAAGATCACTTGAAAATCCATACATCTGTTTTCCATTAATGTTTATGGATTCATATGGTAACCGGTCAATGCCCTGAGTATATTGGCATCGGCTGAATTGCCTGAAAAACCATTTCCCACTTACGAACAGATCTGAAAAATAATATGCATCGACATTCACAACTCCGGCACCGATGAATGTTCGGTTGTAGAATGTCCCATAACTGATGCCTGCCGACAAATAACCGAAATGATCATAGTGTTTTCCTGCGGCAAGTTTTACTCCAGCGTAATACCACGTGGATGAAGCTTCTTTGTTCAAGAATCCCTGGACATATTCAATAGAGTGGCCTTCAGGGATATCCTCATTTGCTCCGAAACGAAACAAATATCGGTCTTTATAATATTTCCTTTTCGAAAACCCTATATTGTTCAGAATCATCATTTGATTCCTGTTAAGTTGATTGGTGTCAACAGTGAATGGCGGCCGCTCCGCATATTTCAGGTGATTATACCTCAAGCCAACGACATAATTATCACTTCGTTTATTTATGGATGCTGTTTTTTGATGAGTGGTGGGAAAGTTTTTCGCGACCCAGATATCTTCGGTTCCATTAATGATTGGATAGGTGATCCTTTGTTCATTTAAGCCTTCATTGTTTTGTATAATATTGAATGAACTATAATTACGGATGTAACTGGCACCACCCGCCCATTTTGCAAGGGCAGAATAAAAAGGTCTGTCGAATGCCACCCCCCATTGTTTATCTGATGGGGATGTTGAATAAAAAACGGAAGAATTGATAAACGTATTGCCCGTGTTAAAGATGGTATACTTTCCCGAAGTGCTTATTGTCCCATCGGAGTTATGATGGGTAATACTTTGTTCAAGTTGATGGCCCAAGCCAAACAAGTTTCGTTCTACAATTTTTATATTGGGATTATTTACATCAAAAGAACTGCCTATAATGGCAGACCACTTGTCCTGAACCATTACCGTTATGTCAACACTATCCGCGTTGCTTCCGGTTGTTATCCTTGATACATAGATCCTCGCATCATTTACATATGGGTAAAGCCTGATCAAACGCTCCGATTCACTTATTTCCAATGGGTCCAGTTTTTTGTTAGGCTTAAACAGCAGGATGTTTCTGATAATATATTTCCGGGTATTGATATGATACTTGTTTCCCAAACGTTCAATATTGTTTGGAGTTTGTTTGAGGGTATCATTAACTGAAAAGCCAAATGGATCCATAGAAACGATCTCGATATGTCTAATCACTTTTCCCTGGAAGGCTGAAAAGGCGTTGGTCTTTTTGGTATCCTGTTTAGGAGGAAACGTATCGTGTTTTACAATTGGGTTTCTGAAAATGCCCTGATATATCCAACGGGTCACCTTGTGTTTGTCGGCCTTTTTATGAAGTCTGTAATATAAATCTGTTGTGTCGGGTTGTTGGGAAAATGCAGTATGCAGACAGAGCAAATTTATTGCAACAATGATTTGCAGGTATAAACAAGTTCTTCCCAATTTTGATATGTGTTAAGCTAACTAGCTTATATAAGGATTATGCCAAAATGGAAAGGTATTTGAGCCTCTTATCGTTTAACGATATTGAGTATGCAAAAAGGAAATCCTAAACGCAAAGTTTTTCTGGCACAAAAACAACAAAAGCCTGGATTGGAAAAGGAGATGGTTCCTGCACCTGTTTTTGATTTGAAGAATGAAGCCGGTAGCAATATCCTGCAAGGAAAGGTAGCACTCATTACCGGGGGAGATAGTGGCATTGGAAGATCCATAGCTGTTGGTTTAGCTAAACATGGGGCGGATATTGCCATTTGTTTTTTGGGTGATGAAAGAGAAGATGCCGAAGTTACATGCAATTATATAAGGGAACATTATGCTAAAGAATGCTTGCTTATTTCCGGTAGTTTATCACTCGAAAAAAATTGCCAGTTGGCTGTCAAAAAAACAATACTCAAGTTTAAAAAGATTGATATCTTAATTAACAACGCGGCTTTGCATTATCCTCAGGATGGCATTGAAAACATTTCCGCCAAACAATTGATCAAAACATTTAGTACGAATGTATATCCGATGTTTTATCTGGTAAAAGCGGCATTACCTTATTTAAAAAGAGGTGCAAGTATTATCAATACAACCAGTGTAACAGCTTATCGAGGAAGCGCGCACTTAATTGATTATGCCGCAACAAAAGGAGCCATTGTTTCTTTTACCCGATCTTTGGCTGCTTCTTTAGCCAGCAAGGGAATTCGGGTAAATGCTGTTGCTCCGGGGCCTGTATGGACGCCACTTATTGTGTCGAGCATGAAATTAAAGGACATTCAAAAATTTGGTTCAGACGTGCCTCTTGGAAGAGCGGCTCAGCCGGTTGAAATTTCTCCCGCATACATCTTTCTCGCAAGTGAGGGTGCCTCATTTATAACCGGGCAGGTTCTACATCCAAATGGAGGCGAAATTGTGAATGGTTAGTTGGTTTGCATATTATTCCTCATAATGTGGTTTTTTTTTCACGTGGTAAAATATTCCAATTACCGAAACCATTGAAAATAAAGGAGGAACCCGGGTGGCATGATTTTGCAATGTTATTTAATACACTTTTTAATACATACTATTATGAAAACTGAAAAAAATATCAATCCACAAAGCACAACGCGCAATGAGGATACCACTAATCCAACCAATCCTTCAGTAACATCCGGAACAACTCGTCCTGATGAGGATACCACCAAAAAAACTGAAAACGAACCATGGAAAAATCCAGATCCGACTTCACCGGAAAAAAGACAAAATATTTATGCCGGTAAAAAAGAAGAACCGGTTAAACGTGAAGAAGATTATGAAGGAGAAGGTTCAACAGATGAAGATATTGACTCCCGTCCGGAATCAAAATTTACCCCAGGAAGTCGTGGTAAAGAAGATAATGATGTAGAAACTGAACACAACCAAGAAAACCAAATTTAATCCTTAGTCTCTTATAAGGGTTAAGTTAAGCACAAAAAGGGGCGACTGTATAGTTGCCCTTTTTTGTTTGCGGTGGCTTAAACACGTTCAAACATAAAAAGCTCAGCGTCTTTATTTTTAGTTCCATTGATTTGGTCACAAATAATTTTTGCAGCAATAGTGCTAAACGTAATGCCATTTCCTCCAAAACCTAATGCAAAAAAAGTATGTGGGTATTTGGAATAAGAACCAATAAAGGGTAGTGCATCTTTTGTTACACCAAAGGTTCCTGTCCAACTGAACTCCGGAATCATTTGCAGGTGCGGAAATAGTTTTTGAAAGTCCCCGGTCAACTGCTTTGTTTTTTGCTTAAGTAGTTTGTCTCTCATTACCGGTTTATAAAAATCTTCATCTCTTCCTCCTATTATAATTCTATGATCTGTTGTAGCCCTCATGTACAGGTATGGATCTGCCGTATTCCATATCATCGCATTGCCTTTCCAAAAAGCCTCAGTATCCGTAAACTGTTCTGAAGCAATAGCGTATGTAGCATGAAGGGTAACGATCTTTTTCTGAATAAACTGTTCAATCTCGTAACCGGTTGCATTGACCAATTTTTTGGTGTGGATACTAAAACCATTTGCAGTGGTTAGTTTTATTCCATGAGCCTGGTAATCGATATTACTCACGGATGTTCTATCGTATACCAAACATCCTTTCTCGATATTGTGTTGGTGAATCTTATGGGTTAGTGAATAGGCATTTACGCATGCGCCTTTATGAGAAAGAAGAGCAGCTGGGGCCTTAAAACCATATTGCTTGCGAATATCTTCTTCCCCTAAGATATCCAGTTTAAAACCGGCTGACTTTCTTGCCTTAAATTCATTTTGCAGTAAGATCGTATGTTTTTTGTAAGCGGCAAAAAACAAACTCTTTTTCATTTCAAATTCGCAGTCCCCAACCTGTTTACTGATCTCACTTAACTTGTCGATTGAGTCACCGCATAAAATGTATGCACGTTCAGCTTTTTGTTTCCCAATCAGTTTACTTAGTTCGCATAAAGGTTTGTCCAATTCATATTGCAGCAATGACGTGCTTGCGCATGTGCTTCCCAATCCTATGGTTCTGGCATCAACAACCACACAATCAATTCCTGTCTTTGTTAGTTCATATGCGCATAATGCTCCGGAAATTCCACCACCAATGACCACGATATCAGCTTTCAGGTGTTGAGTGAGTTTTGGATAGTTGTATGGCAAACCATTTTTAATGAGCCAATAAGGGTAACCGCTTTTTAAGTCCATACTATTTATTCAAACAAAAAGCCGGGCATCAACAATAGACACCCGACTTTTATGTGTTTTACAATGAAAAAAACTATTTATTTACTCATTTTATCTTTGATGGCCATGGCCATTTCCAAATGATGTCTTAAGTTAGATAATGAACCGCTGAAAAGATTTCTGATCTCGGCATCATTGGCTTTTTCTGCCGCTTTTTCTGCTAACTTGATGGCTTTTTCATGATAGTCAATTATTTTATCAATATAAGCTTTGTCGTATTCCAATCCTTTTTTGTCGCTGCAATCTTTGATCTCTTTAAGTTGATCATCTGTAAGTCCTTGTTGTAAAGAAATTTGTTTCTCACCAGCAGCTGATTCTATCGATTCATTGAGTTTAACATGTGCTTCAATCATTTGCGAAGCAAGATCTTTCACATCGTTCCGTGTTGCTTTTTGTTTTGCATGTTGTGACGCCTCTATTTCGTACAAACTGTTACTGTAAGCGTCAACCAGGTATTGTGCATCATCTTCGGTTGTATGGGTTGCAAATTTTGAATCATTATGCTCTTCGGCAGTTTCTTTGGTATCTTTTTTTTGTGGTCCGCTGCCACAAGAAGTGATAACCATAATAACGAATAGTAAGAACCAGCTGAGGCCGATTATGTTGAATTCGCGGTTAATTGAGAGTATGTTGTACATGGTTGGTGGTATTTAGGGTGAATAATAAATTTCGTTTTATAACTGTTTCTTTCAAAAAATGATGCCAGTTAGGATACATGCAAAGAGTATCTTATTATGATCTCCGCCAAAGAGCCTGTAATATTGAGTTATACAGGTCATAAAACGCTAATCCTCTGAAAGAATTTCAATTGCACATATCATGCTTATGTAGAAAGATCTCCTCAAGTCTGGAATAATGTCTTCTACACTATTGGTCTCAGTCCTTTAATATGAATGGTACGGTTTTTACTTCTATTGAATGAAATAAAAAATCAATCGTTATGCAAAAGAAAGTTGCTGTATTGGTTGCTGATGGATTTGAGCAATCAGAATTTGAATCGCCTGTAAAAGCATTAATGGATGCCAATATTGTTTTAGATGTTGTATCTATTGAACCCGGAAGGGTAAGAGCCTGGAATGATGGAAACTGGGGAAAAGAGTTTGACGTGAATCGAACTGTGGATACAGCTACTTCGGAGGACTATGATGCATTATTGTTACCGGGTGGAGTTATGAGTCCCGACAGACTGCGAAATAATTTACAGGCAATTGAATTCGTCAATGGATTTTGTAAGCAGAATAAACCGATTGCTGCTATTTGCCATGGTCCGTGGACATTAATTGAAACGGGTTATGTAAAAGGGAGGAAGATGACCTCTTTTTCATCGATTAAATCAGATATGTTGAATGCCGGAGCAAATTGGCTTGATGAAGAGGTTGTGGTTGACCAAGGTCTGGTAACCAGCAGAAGCCCCAAGGATCTTCATGCCTTTTGCCAAAAAATGATCGAAGAAATTACGAAAGAAAATAGTTAACAATCAATATGAAACCAGAACAACCATTTGAAACCCGTGAGCATGGCCTTACCGGATTTGCCGCATTAGACTTCCATAAAAAAGAAGACTTTAATGTATTTGCAGCGAATATTACTGATTACAATCCTGACCGGTTTGATCCGGTTGCTTTAAAGATAATGGCCAGCGAAGCTTCTATTATCGTAACCCTTTATGCATTGGACAAATCGGCCCGCGAAAAGGACAGTTATCCCGATGATAAATTACCGGTAAAGAAATTTAAAATGGAAATGGAGTGGCTGCAATTCATTCGTTATATTAAACATTTCGATCTGATTGTTTCGAATGATGCATATTCAATTGCGGATATTCTTGTGATCAACAAATAGGGGAATAATTACCCCAATTTAGCTTTGATCATAAAATCGTGTATGATTTTTCCCATTGGAAAGAGATACAATCCCTTGCTTTTCAAATTTTGTTTTAGGGTATTTACATTGCTGCTTCCTGTTTCCAGAATAGCATTGTATAGTTCGGCAGGGGTTATATCCCATTTCCGGGTCCAGTATTGAATATCCTCTGTTTCAAATGGATTAATGTATGGTGATGGTTTCATGATATTGTTTTTAATAAGAAATACAAAATCTGTTCCGAATGATTAGCCTGCTGGCATACTTTTTCGATTACATCTTGTTAAATTATGCTATGCAAATCCTCTGCTTTGTTTTGATTGAAAGAAACGATCAATTTTTGTTGATCTGCGAGGCTTCACAGAAATGTCGAGGGAAATGGTTTTTACCTGGAGGAAAAGTTGATAAGAATGAAAGCCTATCGGAGGCAGCAATGCGTGAAGTTTATGAAGAAGCCGGCTGTACGGTTGAGTTAACAGGTCTTTTTTATTTCAGGTATTTCGAAAAGTATTTTGGCGATCAACTACATATTTATTTTACAGGAAGAACAAATTGCATAGCATTAAAAAACTTCGAGGATAGTGAATCCTTGGGAGCAGGTTGGTTTAAGTATGAGGATATCTTAAAAATGCCGGTGCGTCAAAATGTAATAGAGGTGATCAATGCCTGGCGTAACAAAGGAAATCCCGGAATACTTCCTTTAACCCATTTTCACCTGATTAATTAGAGCTTTTCTCCTTAATATTCTTGTGTCGCTTAAAAAATGTTGCTTTGGCAGGCATCGTATCACCAATTAAATATCCGTATGGTTTCAGATGTGGAATTCTGTCGAAGATAATTTTGGCAACAGCTAATAATGGAATAGCTAAAAACATTCCCGCAACACCCCATATCGTACCTCCGATGATGACAATAATGATTGAGACCAGTGCATTTATTTTAACACGTGATGCGACCACTTTGGGAACAATAATATTGTTATCGATAAATTGAACACAGGCATACACCACAAGAACAAGAAATGCATAAGAGGGTTCTTTGGTTACTAGTGCAATTGTAAAGGGGAAAATTGTTGAAATGATGATTCCGATATATGGAATGATATTTAGGAACGCGCCAATAATTGCCCATAATATTGCGTAATCAATTCCCAGTAATAAGAGCCCGATAGCATTGAGTGTGGCAACAATTGATACTTCCAGCATTAAACCGGTGAGGTAACTTTGCATCACCCCTTTAGCCTCGGTAATAATGTCTTTTGTTATTGTATGTTTTTCCTCGGGTACTACCTTTTGGATAAAAGCAATAAATAACGGCTCATAATAAAGCATCATTATCGTATATACCGGAAGCAAAATGAGTATGGCCAACACACCGGTTAAAGTACTTAAGGTTGTGCCTATATATTTACTGGTGTCTTTTAAAACATCGGCTTTCAGATCAGCGATCCAATGCTGAACGTTTCCTGTTTTTAAGTGAAATGTTTGCGCTACCCATTGAACTCCTTCAACCAATCGTGTTTCTATTTTCTTTTCAAAAGCAGGTAATGATTCGGAAAAGGAAGAAAGCTGGAAGGTTATAAAATAAACCAAACCTGCAATTACAACGAATGCCAGAAGCATGGTGATAACAATAGCCAACATACGTGGCACTTTTCTGTCCTCGAAAAAGACAACGATCGGGTTAAGTAAAATAGCAAAGAAAGCAGCAAGGATGATGGGGATAATGATTTGTTGCCCGATAGAAATAATGAATCCAATGATGCATATGATGATGAATATGCTTGTGATTCGGAATATGTTTGATTGCGGAGTAGGTTGCATCGTTGATAGGTTATAAAGTTTATTGAAAATAAAAATCCGCCATAGAGGCGGATTTTTATAACATCAAGGGTTAGAATCTATCTATCCTTTGGTGAAGATGGAGATTTTGAAGGGGGTTTCGATGTGTTTTTGCTGTTGCCAGAATCATCTTGTGAATCCTTTTTTAAACCTGCTTCATTTTTTGAGTTTAAGTTTTTTGATTGACCGGAAACATCTTTATCGCTTCCTTTACGTTGGTCGTCTTTTTGATTTGGTTTTTGGGTTTGCATAATATGAATGATTAAAGAATGTATAATAGAGCGGGAGCAAAACCATGCCATTTTTTTTCAAGTTGATTTGTTTCCTGATATCATTGGGCTTCACCATGCTATTTTAAATTCGGACTGAAAACAGTAGTAGATTTTTGTCCTCAACCCAAAGTTTATAATGTGAATTTTTTCACGCATTTATGATTTTATGCGAAGAAATCTTTCTAGTTTTCCTTGCAATGGCATATCATATATTTTGTGAATACTACCAGTATATTGTTTGGAAGCAGCTGGGTGGTTTGACTTAATAAGAGCCGTAATGATCTTGGTTCCAACCAACGTAAAGAAAAACACAAACGATTCGTTGCTAAATAAAAATAACCAGAGAGCAATTACTCTTGTTGAGATAAGTTTCAGGATCTTACATATTAATATAAAACGATCAGGAATTATTGTCTTGAAGGATGGGTTGTTGATTTATTAATTTCCTCTACCTGTACAATAAATTTTCCGATATCAGGATCAGCATAAGCTCCATAAGCATCAATTAAAAGCCCCTTTTTTCCATCTTTGGTTTCAAGTGCATATAAGATAGAGCTGTCGCTTGGGTCACTTTCTCCTTCAAAGCGGTAAAAATTTAGAATTTTTACATGATCAGAGGTGTATCCTTCTCCTGAATCAAGAGACCTCAATATGTTTGCTTTTATAACATATTCCTCCTTAAAGCCGTCCTCTTTTAATTTATTCATACATGATGAGAGGGTTTTCATGTGTGTTTTTTCTGAATTTTCCATCTTCTTTTTCCAATACATGGGTACAAAACCATGCCAACAGATTTTTTAAGGTTTTACTTAGAAAAAAACAGAAAAGAAGTGTGGCATAGAATCCCCATTTGCGTAAAAAATCACCAAGAATCTGTTTTTAGGTAGACTCTTCTATGTCGTGCTAATAGTCCGCAAGCCTGCTGTTGACCTATGTTTTCCGCTGAATGTATAAAGGGGGTATGATTTTGTATTAGCTCAGGTACATAAAAAATACTATCATGAAAACAATATTACTTAAATCAAATCAAGCATTACAGAGCGTGAAAAACGTATCGCTTCTGATAATTGCGTTGGGATTCGCGTTTGTTTCACACGCTCAAACGTGGGGAACGCAAAGTTCTTTTATCACGGATGATGTTAATGGGCTTACTTTTTCGGAGTCAATCAATACCGGTTTTGCAGTAGCTTCCGGTGGAAGAATTTTGAAAACAACCAATAGTGGTATCACATGGGTTTTGCAAAACTCAGGAACAGTGAATGATCTTTATGCAGTGAGTTTTTCAAACAATATTATAGATACAGGTTACATTGTAGGTGACAGTGGAGTTGTATTGATGACAACCAATGGCGGATCGAACTGGAATATGCTTCCCAGTGGAACAACCGAACAGTTAAATGATATCCATGTAAAAGATGGAGAAGGTTTTATAGTGGGTGACAATGGGGTGATCCTTCATGTGTCGGGAACAACTATTACCGCACTTAACTCAAATACCACAAATAATTTGTACGGAGTGGATATGCTTAACAATACAACAGCCATAGTTGCAGGTGGTGGAATTTTAACATCAACGCTATTGATAACATATAATTCGGGAACGGTTTGGACGCCAATTACTACCGGATCGGTTGCTCAGTTAAATAATGTAACTTTTGTAAATGATTCAACAGCTTTTGTTGTGGGTAATACAGGAACAATTCTTAAAACAACCGACTGGGGAAGTAATTGGGCTACGCAAACTTCAGGATCAATATCTAACTTAAACGCAGTTTGGTTTGTGAGTAAAGATAGTGGTTATATTGTGGGTGCAGCGGGAACTGTTTTAAGAACCATCAATGGAGGTTCAACCTGGACTACTTCTGTGAGTGGAACAGCAAATGCCTTAAATGATATTGCATTCACCGATCAGTACAAGGGTTATGCAGCCGGCAACGGAGGAACAATTATCAGAACATGTCCAATTGCATTGTTCGCCATTTCTCCTAATGACAGTATCTGTGTTCATAGCGGGGCAAACTTTATGAACGACAGCAAAAACAGCAATTCATATACCTGGGTCAAAGAAGGAGATACCGTTAGCACAAGCATGAATTATACATACACTTTCGATTCTGCAGGAAGCTATAATATTACCTTGATTGCAGATAATGGAACATGCCAAAACACGGTTTCGCATACAATCAGGGTAGCTGAAGCTCCAGAAGTGGATTTGGGTGCGGATACCAGTATTTGCAGTACGTGCACCATAACGTTAAATGCAGGAAATACCGGTGCTTCTTATAAATGGTATAGAGAAGGAGTTGCAACAGGTGTTGTTTCGCAAACCAATACTGTAGGTATCGCAGGTTCATATAGTGTAGAGGTAACAAATAGTTTTGGCTGTACTTCTTCTGATACGATCGTAGTGAGTTTGGCTACAGGCTTAAGATCACTTTCAGGAAATATTACAGGTTTAACGGTTTATCCTAATCCTAATAACAAGGTGTTTGCAATTGACTTTATGGTACAGCAAAAAGGAAATACTGCTGTTACCATTACAAACATCATTGGGGAGGTAGTTTACTCACAAGATCTTGCTGATTTTTCAGGAAAATACACCAACAAAATTTCATTGGAATCTTCTTCTTCAGGTATCTATTGTGTAAAAATTCAAAGTGGTGAAAGTACCCAAACCATGAAGGTAGTTGCCTACTAAAAAATTTCTAAACACCATCATGAATGAGGGCTTGCAAGTTAAATTGCAAGCCCTTGTTTTTTACAACGAAATTGCGGGTTTGGTATTGGAAATTTAATATAACTATCTTGTTTGTCAGGTATTTTCTTTCTATTATTGAGGGTAACTATAATCCTCTTCTGCGAACAATATGAGCGATACGCAAAAATTATTTATTAAAAAATTGATAATTGCAGATGACGATTATGATGATCAGATACTGTTGAAAGAAGCGCTTGATGATTTTGAATATCCACCTTTAACGCAGATGGTATCAGATGGATGCCAGCTTATTTCTGCTCTTCTAAGCCAGCCTCTTCCCGATATTGTTTTGTTGGACTTAAATATGCCCAATAAAAATGGTATAGAGTGTTTGCTTGAAATACGCTCTAAGGCGAAATTTGACAGCCTTCCGGTAATTGTTTTGTCTACTTCCAAAGATCCTCATGATATTGAAGCCTGTTTCAATAGTGGAGCAACACTCTTTTTTTCCAAACCGTATACTTTTAAAGAACTCAAAATGCTTCTCCATTCGATTCTGAGCACTGACTGGCAGTTGTTTTTTGAACGCAAACCCGATAAGCAGGAATTTTTTGCAATAGCTTTAAAAGGCCAACTCCCAAGTCTTATTTCCGCATCATAATTTCCGGTGTTAAAATGTAGTATGCGCTATATTAACTTACCCTAAATGAGTGAATCGTGACAAGGGGATGGTATAGTTATTGAAACATTTATACTAAGAAAATTTGATTAGTATGAAAGTAGGAAATGATGACTCTACTCCCAGCCGAATCAGCATTGATGAAACTACCAAGGAAAATATTCAAAAATATGTAGATCAAGGAGAAGATGCCATAAACAGAAGAATTCGGGAACTTGACAATAAATGGGATATGGAAAAAACAATGAGGTTTAATATCTCAGTATTAGCGCTGGCGGGTGTTTTGTTTGGTACGTATAAAAAAAAGAGATGGTCTGTTTTGTCGATAGCAGTTACAGCTTTTCTTGCGCAGCATTTGATCTCGAAATGGTGTCCTTCATTATCTATACTAAGAAAAATTGGCTTGCAAACGCATCAGGAAATCGAACGCGAAAAGTATGCGTTGAAGGCATTACGAGGAGATTTTAGTAGTATTAAAAACAATGTAGATAAAGCATGGGATGCGGTTATTAAAGAAAAAGACCGCAAGGCAATCGGTTTCATGAAAGATAAGAATAGCCAAACAAATTAGATGATGTGTGGAATAAAATACTCATTCGTAATTCGGCTGATTCCATAATGCCACACTATTACACCCCATATCAGTGCTTTCTTGTTTGGCACTGTTTTTCACTTAATACCTGTAGCTAAATATTAACATATGAAAACCATCATCTTTTTTATACTGTTTCACAGTATTTCGTTTTATGGATTCGCTCAAAAAACTAAAAAACAGAAACTCCCTCAGGATACCATGATAAGTAGCACAGCGAGTGGAGTTCCGGATAAACTTACTGAAAAATTCAGAAGGGATTACCCAATGGCCATTGAAATGAAATGGTCGAAAGAAGAAAATGGAAATTATAAAGTACTTTTTAAAGATCCACCAAATACCCAACAGTTAATTATCTATGATAAAGACTGGAAGGTGATCAGAAAAGAAACTGAATTGGATTCGAAACAAGTACCTGACTCAATTATTAATTATTACAAGCAGAATTACCCTCAGGAAAGTAATTACAAGGTATGGCTTACGGAAGATATAAATGGAAGACTTTATCATTCCGATGGTACAGAGTTCGGTCTTTATTTCGATCTCAACGGAAAGCTTATTAAACATGTTCCAAAGCAAGCCTTAAGGTGATACGATTAGTCTTGTTTATTTTCAATCATTAAAAGAGGAACAAATCGTTCCTCTTTTTTATGGGAGAGCTATCGGTGTGGTTTTGATATATGGGACTGTTAACTCATGTGATTTTAAAATATGAAAGAGTAAGGAGGAGTAATATTTACATGAAAGTATTGTTCTATAAAACAACCTGATCATTTGAGACGGTATTGTCCTGGTAAATATCACTCCTCCTTTATATATATACTTTAAAGAGAATGATAATAACGTTTATGTAAAAAGCGTGCCAGGTGAATGTTACTTTGTATTTAAGAGATGAAGGATAGGGTATTGGGTATTATTTTCCTCCTCTGTGGGGCTTATTCAACATAAAGGAAACAGCACAATAGCAAATTGATACGTTTTATCTGGTGGCATGTTAGTTGCCATTCTATTTGTATATAAAATAAAACGATTATGATCACAACAACAGACAAAGCAGTGAGTGTTATTAAAGACCTTATTATCATCAACAATGATAGGTATGAGGGTTATAGCACAGCAGCGAAAGAGGCTCAGGAACTTGAATCAGATTTAAAATCTATGTTTGATCGATTTAGTAACCAGAGCAAACAATTTGGGGCTGAATTACGTAAATTCATTTCGCCTGAAGAAGCACCCGATGAAGGAGAGACTTTAACTTCCGGAAAGGTTTACCGTGCATGGATGGATGTTCGTAAGGCTCTTAGTTCAAATGATCGAAAAGCAATCCTTAGTTCATGTGAATTCGGAGAAGATGTGGCATTATCAGCATATAAATCTGCTCTTGAAGAAAGTGATGTTTCGGAAGAGATCCGGATTGCGATCAGAAAACAAAAGGACGAGTTACAAGAAGCGCACAACACAGTAAAAGCTATGCGTGATCGAGCATAGAGTGGATATGGTGTTAAGGTTAGAGAGTGACAGGAAATTCCTGTCACTCTTTTTACGTTAGAAAGGAGATGATAAATTCAGATCCTTTCGTTAATTCAGTGTTTACTTCTATTTTACCTTTATGCCCTAGTATAATATTTTGTGCTGACGCAAGTCCCATTCCGGATCCGTTTTGTTTGGAGGTAAAAAAGGGTTCAAACAATTTGTCTTTAATTTCGAGTGGGATTCCGGGGCCGTTATCTTTTATACGCAAAATAATTTGCCTGGGCAATTTTTCTACTTTGATGGTGACAATTCCATTAGGATTATCTTCGAGCACTTCAATTGCATTGATAATGATATTCACCAATGCAATTTTTAGCTTCTCTGCATCAACGGGAAGTTGAACAATAGGGTCGGAATAGTCCTCTATAATTTTAACTGATGTTAAACTTAACCTGTCGGCAACAAGAGATAGTGTATCTTTTAAAAGATCTATCAGGTTGTGGTCTTCAAGTTTTATATCACCAAAACGCGTTGAATCCATTAGGTTTACAACAAGCTGATTGATGCGGTGGCTGTTCCTTGTAATAATTTCCAGGTATGAGTTGAACTCTTCATTTTCCAAGAGAAGTTCTTTCATTTGTTCAGCGCACAACAAAATATTGGTTAGTGGATTTTTGACTTCGTGAGCGATCATCCTCGCTATTCTGTCTGTGCTTACAATTTTATTAATGGTGTTTTGATAGTTTTCATTCTCTTTGATAATGCGCGTGTTGTTTGCACTTTCAATGGTATATCTTACAGCTCTTTCGATGGTTGAGGCGTCAAAACTGCCTTTTACAAGATAATCCGAAGCTCCGAGTTTCATGGCCTCCATATCAATCGTAGTGCTGCCTTTTCCGGTTAATAAGATAACAGGAGTAAAAGCATCTTTTTCTTTCACTCTTTTTAATACCTCAATACCGCTGGTAGTACCTAGTAAATAATCGGTGATCACCAGGTCGAAAGAACCTTGTTTGATTTGGGTGAGAAAATGATCATAGTCGATGGCCCATGTTATTTCGTATGGTAAAAAGCTATCCGACAGATAATCTTTGATGATCATGTAATCATCTTCATCATCTTCTACCAACAGTATTCTTACTAAGGATTGAGTATTCATTGATGCGTTATGTTAAAGTTGTTTTGGGGAGGTATATATAGAACGCTGATCCTTTTCCTTCTTCGCTTTGCACGGAAATATAACCCTGATGGTTTTCAACAATCTTCTTACAAATACTTAATCCAATACCGGTGCCTTCATATTCGCTTCGACCATGCAGTCTTTGAAAGATAACAAATATTTTTTCTGTATACTCTTCTTTGAATCCAATCCCATTATCTTTTATTGTTATTTTATAATAGGGATTGAAGTTAGGTAAGTCCACAAATTTCTTTATTTCCTCCTCATCTGCTGTTTTGCAAAATATTTCGATTAAAGGTGTTTTTTCGGGTTGGGTAAATTTGATCGCATTGCTGATTAAATTCTGGAATAATCTTACCAATTGTGTCTGGTCTCCATAGATATCCGGAAGCGGGTCGTGTTGTATAAATTTTGCCTGCTTTTTTTTGATCTGAATTTCAAGGTTATCTTTTATAATATTCAATACTTTTTTAAGACTAACGGATGACTTCTCAATATCTCCTTTGGTTACCCTCGAAAAATCCAATAGGTCATCAATCAGGATACGCATTCTTTCTGCAGCATGAATGGTTCGTCCCAAATAATCCTTCATTCCGGGGTCGATAATAGATTCAAACTTATGAGTGATGCGTTCGTTAATGGTGATGATTTTTCGCAATGGTTCCTGCAGGTCGTGTGAAGCGATATAGGCAAATTGTTCCAGTTCCCTGTTGCTTGCATCAAGTTTGTTTACTTTGTCCCGTAACATCTGCTGGGAGAGCAAAAGTTCTTGTTCAATTTCACTTTTGATCTTGTATTCCTGCATTAAAATGAGGGCAGCCGAAAAAATAAAAATGCTGGATAAGATGACAGCTATAATGATAGCCATGGTAGTCCTATTGGCGAGTAACTGCGATTTTACCAAACGTTTTTGCATCAACATTTCTTCTACTTCTTTCATCGCTCTTATTTTGGACAGGATTTCTGTCATCAGTACCCTGCCAACAAGCAGTTTATCTGTTCGGGCTTCATCTAAATTTTGTTGAATGGTTTGTAAGCGTTTATCAATAAGGATTCTGAGTTCATTGGCATTTCTTAGCTGTGGTATATTGTCAGATAGCAACGTTTCCAGCTCTGTTACATATTGATGCAGCTCTTTGTCGATTCGTTCACATGGTTCTAAAAAGGCACTTTCATTTGTAATAATATAACCTCGCTGTGCGCTCTCCAATTCATTCGTACGAGAATATATCTGCTCCAGCTTAACAATCACTGCTGCTGAATGTGTTACACTCTGAAACGCTTTTTGATTTCTCGTGTTAACATAAAACACAAAATAAAGAATTAAAAACAAGATGGTAACTGAGACAGCTAAGCTCAATTTAACTTGTTGGAGTTTTTTTAGTTTTAACATCCTTGGTAAGTTAACATCATAAAGATACTACTTCTCTTTCTTCCGAAAGGTACTTAAAATAAATTTCTTCTTGGATTCCTTTATATTATAAATATCGATGGAATGGTCAATGGCCGGTTTTAATGCTTCTATAAACGCATTTTTTAAAACGGATATAATAGCATCAAAGGTTTGTATATCGGGTTGTTTGAATTTTCCCTCCATCTTAATTTTTGTGGCCAACTGGTCTTTAGGTTGGTTTTGTAAAATTTCTGCCGAACTTCCCACAAGGGTTTCCCAGGTTATTTGTAACGGACCTCCTTCTTCTTTGTTAAATTGAACAATATCGAGGTCTTTGATTATCGGTTTTACATATCCTTTAAAGCCTTGGTCTTTGGCTGCAAATTCTGAATATACAGAAATATTACCCTTTTTGAGATCAAAATTTGCGTAAGCAGTAAAGAAGGAATTAAAGTAAACAAGATTAGTTTGGGTGAGTTGCCCGTTCAAATCGAAGGTAGGAACATTGTTTAAAGGATCCAGGTTAACACCGATGCCCATATTACCGTTGTATAAAGTACTGCTCATGTTTATCGTGGCTGGCAATAAGTTATTTGTTTCCGATTCATTGGTTAATCCTTTCCCAAGGATACGAACCTCTGTTAAGGGAATATTTACCAACGGATCACTGTTGGGGTCTATATAGTGTATTTGTCCTTGTTCCACTAAAAACCTATTCATGCGCAGGGGCATGAAGTCCCTCACCAGTGCAATGAAATTTGTTGTATCGGTTTCTGCAGTTTCGCCAATCGTTTTATTCAGGGTGTATTTAAGGACCGGTTTTGTAAACTCAACTTCCCCTACGATTTTCTTTTCCCAAAGCGCTTTCCATTCAACCGATAGATCGATTCTCGAGCATTGAAAAAAGTTGGTTCGTTCTTTTCCTGTAGCATCTATTTTGTCGATATAAATGTCCTTCATGATATAAGCACCTCTGTATAATGCAATGTCGATATCCTGAATATGTCCGTAATACCCATCGAGCCGTGCTAATTTTTGATTGGCAAAATGCAATACGATATAGGGTAAAGCAATTCTGACCAACACTAATAGAACAACAAGCCCTAAAAGTACTTTAATACCTGTTCTTTTTCTGTTTGGTTCATCTGGGCTTACCATACGCTATTTTTATTTTTGATAGCGTAACAATCATGCCATATCAAACGGGAATGCTTATTGCAAACACTCCAACATGAAATTTAAAGAAAACACCTTCATGTTTTTTCGATTAATGAAAACTGTGGTATTGGAATCATTGGAGGATAATATTCTCAAACTTTCGGCAGCCTTGGCTTATTATACGATCTTCTCATTGGTACCCATATTGATCATTATTGTATGGGTTTCGGGGATATTTTATGATCCCACCCAGGTTCAAGGAGAATTGCTTACCCGGATGAACCAACTGCTGGGGCCTGAAGCAGTGAAGCAAATTCAGGAAGTAATGATCAATACGAAGTTTGATCAGGGGTCGGGTTGGGCAAAGGCTTTAGGTATTGTAACACTTATTCTTACTGCCATGGGTATTTTTACGGAAATTCAGGATTCCATCAATACCATTTGGGGGTTAAAAGCAAAACCTAAAAAAGGAATTCTCAAATTGGTTTTCAACAGGCTTACTTCATTTTCACTGCTGATATCGGTGGGCTTTGTGCTCATTGTGTCCTTGCTTATCAATGCGTTAATATCCGAATTGACCAACAGGGTGCAGTATTATTTTCCGGATATTCCTGTTGTTTTGTTTTATATCATGAATCAGGCAATTATTTTTTCTGTCCTTACTTTTCTGTTTGCCAGTATATTTAAAGTGTTGCCGGATGCCAAGATTAAATGGAGAGATGTATTGGCAGGAGCAATTATTACCGCTGTTTTTTTTATGGGTGGTAAATACCTTATCGGGTTCTATTTGGAAGAGAATGCAACCATTACAGCATATGGATCTGCGGGGTCGGTTATTCTGATTCTCTTGTGGGTTTATTTCTCAGCGGTTATCCTGTTTTTTGGCGCAGAGTTTACTCAGGCATACCTTAAACTCAATGGAAGGAATATTGAACCGAACAAATATGCTGTATGGGTAAATGAAATAGTTATTCCTATAGCTTCAAATACGGAGGTGACTAAGGAAAAAATTCCCCAGTAATAGGGGATATTTTTCCCCACTTGCAAATTACTTCTTGTGTAAATCCCTGTAATAGCACATATCAGCCAAATGGCATAGTAATTTCAATTACTACACTTATAAAACAAAACTATTATGAGTAATCTACTTTATACTATTGCCGTAATCTTAGTAATAGCTTGGGCAATCGGTTTCTTCGCTTATAGTGTAGGAAACATAATTCATCTCCTTCTCTTGATTGCTTTAATAGCAGTCATATTGCGGTTAATAAAGGGCAAAGATGTTTTGTAGCGTAAACGAACAATATCAGATTTAATTTTAATCATTTAATTATAAACAACATGAACGATTCATTGAAAACAACACTGGCATTTATTGGCGGAGCAGCCATCGGAGCAACATTAGGCATTTTGTTGGCACCCGAAAAAGGGGCAGACACCCGCAAAAAAATTCTTTCGCGTGCACAAGATCTTGCGGATGATGTAACAGAAGCTGCTAAAGAAAAATACAACGATCTTATGAACAAAAAAGATGAGTTGATGGCTCAGGGAGAAGAAGAGTTATCATCATTGGCAAAACGCAAAGCATAATAATTAACCCATGAAGACGCAAAACGAAGAATTCGGAGAATCTCCTGCATTGCTGGAAGAATTTACACATCAGTTTAAATCGTATGCAAATACGCTTTATGAATTGTTTTTGTTGAAGGCAGTACAGAAAATTTCTTCGGGTGCTACAACAGTTTTGGTCATTGCCGCTGTTATATTTTTAACAGTACTCCTGCTTGTATTTGCAAGCATTGGCGCAGCGCTCTGGCTAAATCAACTGTTGGGCAATCCGTTTTGCGGCTTCTTTATTGTTTCCGGATTTTATGCACTACTGGTTCTGTTAATTTATGCATTCAGAAAAAGGGTTATCAGAAGATCAATTCAAGACATCATTGTTAATGAAATGCTTAACGACTAATTTATTCAATCCATGCGCCCAAATATAATAAAACCTAACAGGATCAATTCAGCTTCTGATTTGATAAGCCAGATCGAAAGACTTACCACGCTTAAAGAATTACAGGAGGAAATGCTGAAAGAAAACCTAAAAGCAATGGCGCATTCATTGGAACCCAAAGTTCTTCTTAAAAAAGCCATGCATAAATTTAGTGAGGATGAAGAGTTAAAGCAAAGTACATTTAAAACTACTTTAAATTTGGGAACCCAGTTTTTGTTGGATAAACTGATACTTGGAAAAGGTATTGGAGTCAAAAACTATTTGTTGAATATGGCACTCAAGAAAGTAGCATCCCTATTAATAGCAAAAAGCAAATCGCCTTCGGTTGGGAAGTAATATTCCTTTTTATTCATTTAAATTGGTTAAATAAGGTGACTTCCATGGCAGAAATGAAGAAAGTACTGGTTATAAATGATGAAATTGATACAAATTTATTGATGTCCATCGTATTAAAGACGAAAGGATATTGTATAGAAAATGCAAAGGGATTGAGCGAAGGAAAGGTTATATTTGATGAATTGAAGCCGGATCTACTTTTCCTGGATATTAATCTTCCTGATGGAAACGGACTAAACCATATCGGATATTTTAAGGATTCATTACCTTCTGTAAAGATCTGTATGATAAGTGCCAATGATGATATTTACAAAGCATACGACTATCACGCAGATGGAATATTAATTAAACCATTTTCGTTGGTGCAGATCATTGAAAAAACAAAAGAGCTAATAGGATAAATATGTATAATATACTTGTTATTGATGACGATATTGACATGTGTCATTTGCTTGACAGATTCCTTACCAAGAATGGATTTTCTGTTCAGGTATCTTACTCCAGGGAGAATGCTTTTTCATTAATTGAAAAGAACAATTATGATGTGGTATTATCCGATTTCCGTTTAGGAAATACTGATGGAAGAGAGATCCTTCAAAAGGTAAAGGAAAAAGATTCATCTACGCAGGTAATTATTATTACCGGGTATTCAGATGTGAAAGTTGCAGTAGACGTTATAAAGCAAGGAGCGTTTGACTATATCACCAAGCCTCTTCTTCCCGATGAAATCTTGATGTTGATCAATAAAGCAATTGCGAAACGCGAAAATGGTGCAGAAAATGCCGACCAGGAAGTATCAGAAAGCAAAGGCAAGAAAAAAAGAGAACTCGTTGATGGCGGTTTTATTAAAGGAATCAGTCCTGAAGCGAAAGAGATCGAAAAACAAATTGCATTGGTGGCCCCAACTAATTACAGCGTTATTATTTATGGTGAGAGTGGCACAGGAAAGGAATCTGTAGCACAAGCAATTCATAATAACAGTCAAAGAAAAAATATGCCTTTTGTGAGTGTGGATTGTGGAGCATTGACAAAAGAATTGGCCGGAAGTGAATTGTTTGGTCATGAAAAGGGCGCTTTTACAGGAGCTTTATCTCAAAAGATCGGTCACTTTGAAATGGCTAATGGAGGAACTGTATTTTTAGATGAGATTTCCAATCTTCCTTATGATACACAAATTGCTTTATTGCGTGTTGTTCAGGAACGAAAATTACGCCATGTAGGAGGTACCAAAGAAATTGACATTGATATCCGGATCATTGTGGCTTCGAATGAAAAGTTAACGGAGATGAGCACTCGCGGAAAGTTTAGAGAAGACCTGTATCACCGGTTTAATGAGTTCAGTATTCACCTTTATCCGTTACGTGAACGTGGAAAAGATATTGAGTTATTTGCCAATCATTTTTTAAAATTGGCTGGAGCAGAATTAGGAAAAGATATCCAGGGATTTTCTCCTGAAGTATTAGAAGTTTTTAGAAACTACAGGTGGCCGGGCAATTTAAGAGAGATGCACAATGTTATTAAACGTGTTGCTCTTTTAACGGATGGAGCTGAAGTTCAGTTAAACTCTTTACCACACGAGATATCATTCTATGAAAAATTCTCTTTTAACCTTGGAGCAACAAGTGAAGACCAACCTGCTACTCCTGAAAAACCTGTAAAGAACGATTTGAAATCAATTGCTTTAAGTGCCGAATACAAAACGATCGTAGAAGTGCTTAAGCAAGTGAACTATAACAAATCGAAAGCAGCAAAAGCACTAGACATTGATCGAAAGACACTCTATAATAAATTAAAACAATATCAATTGTTGTAAAATAAACGCGAACCGTAAAGGTCAGCGTTTTTCGTTTGTGCTTTTTGTGTGTTTCTGGTAATAAATACTGAACCCGGTAACAAGCATATTGATGACATGAGAAAAAAGATTTGTGGTAGTCATTTCTCAGTTTATTATACCATATACATAATCTCATGCCAACAAAAAACACAAACAACATATTGATCGAAACGTCATTCACTTTTTTTCTTTTGATTATGTTGATGGGCAATGGCAAAAAAAATGTCGAGAGTTGATTTGTTTCGGAGGGTATATGAATGAAAGCATGTTCCGCTCTGACAGGAAAAAATATTTGGGTTGTGTGCGGTTAGGAGTGTATTCGCATTAACAGCTGTTTTTTAAGCGGCTTGTATTAATGGGAATCCTTCTGTTAATATGGTATTGATGGATATGATACCACATAAAAGATCAGAAGGGAGTATAAACACTACATGGCCGTTACCGCTAAAGCAATGAAAGGCGACCGTCAGAAATGTATTGAAGGGAGCCTTTGAGTATACGATAGAACCCGTAAAGATTGATCAACTATTAACGCTGAAGCGTGTATGGTTTTATAAATAACAAACGAATTTCATGCAACCCCAAATACTATTAGTAGATGACAGTGATGATAATCTGATGTCGATTGAAACCCTTCTGGAAAAAGAGGGATTTAAATTTACAAAAGCAAAATCGGAAAGGCAGGCGCTAAAGATATTGCTTACTGAGTTCGATTTTGCATTGATATTGATGGATCTTGAAATGCCAAGTTTGAGCGGACTTGAAACGGCATCATTGATCTATGAATGCGAAAAACTGAAGCATATGCCCATCATTTTTATGATTGCCAATAGTTATGGTGATGAAAATATTTTTAAAGGGTATAGGACAGGAGCTGTTGATTATATTTATAAACCCATCAAACCGGAATTGCTTCGGGCAAAAGTTGCAATGTTTATAGACTTATATCGTACAAACCACACTCTGCTTTTACAAGAGCAAAAGCTCATCAGCATTAACAAGAGTCTCGAAGCAGAAGTGAATGAACGTAAAATTTCGGAAGGAAAGGTAAAGGCTCTCAACCAACAACTTCTGGAAAGTATTGAGCGTTTGGAAACGGCTAATAAAGAACTGGATCGTTTTGCGTTTATGGCATCACATGATTTGCAGGAGCCCTTGCGGAAAATAAGAATGTTCAGCGACAGGTTGTTTTCAAAATATGAAAGCATATTTGATGATGAGGCGTTGATGTATATTGACAGGATACAAAAGGCCGGTGAGCGGATGCAAACACTTATAAAGGATATCCTCACATTTTCTAAAATTTCGCTCGAAAAAGATGCTTTCGAAAACAGTGATCTAAACGTGGTTCTGGATGAAGTGCTATCAGATTTACAATCCAATATAGAAGCGAAAGGAGCAACCATAATGATTGAAAAGCTTCCTTCTTTATTTGTAAGCCCGGGTTTAATGAGACCACTTTTTAATAACTTAATCGGGAATGCACTTAAATACAGTAAAAAAGAGGTAAAGCCTGTTATTAAAATATACGCAGACACCATTACGTTTGAACGTAAAAAAGGGAGTGGCAATCCTGATAAGTATTGGAGGATCTATGTTGAGGACAATGGGATTGGCTTTGAGCAAAAATATGCAGAGCAAATTTTTGGGATGTTCAAAAGGCTTCATGCAGCTTCTGATTTTGAAGGAACCGGAATTGGATTAACCCTTTGCAAAAAAATTGTTGAGGAGCACAATGGTTTCATCTCTGCCAAAAGTAAAATGGGTGAAGGTTCTACTTTTATCATTTTATTACCCTTCGCGTTGCCCAACTCAACGATCAACAAAAGTGCTTTCGCAAACTAAAAAATTGTTCTGAATGTTGCGGGAGTTTAAATGGACATAAATGTGGATTTTTTCCTACAGGATCATCAACTATCTGTTTTGATCATTGGTTCTTTCTGTTTATTTAAATCAGGAATATCATTTCCAAACTGCGGAAGGACGTTTTATTTCTTTTTAAAGATCATCCCTCCGAAGATCACGACCAGGATCATTAGCACAAGGAAGATGAAGAATAATACTTTTGCAATTCCCGCTGCACCTGCTGCGATATCTGTAAATCCGAATATTGCCGCCACTATGGCGATCAATAAAAATGTAGCTGCCCATTTTAACATAGTTGTGTGTATTTGTTATCGTAAATAGATTACAAAATGATGCCAGAATAAAATATCACTCCTTAAATTGGAAGATAAACATCAAAAGAAGCTCCTTTCCCTATTTCACTCGAAGCGGTAATATAACCACCATGGTTATCGACTATTTTTTTGCATATGGCCAGTCCTATTCCCGTACCGCTATATTGCTGGTGGCTATTCAATCGTTGAAAAATAGTAAAGATCTGGGAAGCATATGCAGGATCAAACCCGATTCCATTGTCCCTGAAATTGAGATGTACATAATTTCTTTCTTTGTCTAATTGCGGATGAGCCCAGATGATTTCTTTTGCAAGAGTTGTCCCGGTTATCTGGAGCAATGGTTCGTTTTCACAAAACTTCAGCGCATTGCTGATCATATTGTAGAATAGCTGGTTCATTTGAATCGGGATCGCTTGTATAGTGGGTAGCTGGGATGCTTTAATTATCGCATTTTTTTGGTTGATCAGCAATTCAAAATCATTTCTGATTCGATCCAATACATTCTCCAGGTTTACGGTTTCATATAATTCATCTGCTTTACTCAAACGTGAGAAATTTAACAGGTCGTTGATCAATAACGACATCCGGTTTGCGGAAGCGTTAATTTTTTTCAGGTATTCATCCGGTTTAAATGTCGGTTCATTGATGCGGGTTAAAATGAGATCAGAAAAGGTTTGTATTTTACGCAACGGCTCTTGCAGGTCATGACTCGATACATAAGCAAATTGCTCCAAGCTATTATTACTACGTTCCAGCTCTTTATTTTTTTTCTCTAGTTCGGCATTGGCAATTTTTACTTTTTCAGCAGCTTGCAATACTGCTGAATTATCGTGACCAATGGCAAGCACCCCATATATTTCCTGTGACTCATTTCTCAGTGGAATATAATAGTTTTCGAAATATCGGTTCAGTACATTGGATTTGTATGAAAAATTTTGGATGGTAATTCCGTTGAGCGCTTTAAGCAGGTCTTCATACATACCTGATTCAATTGTTTCGGGAAAAACTTCATGTATTTTCTGACCGATCAGGTCGTTTCTTTTATATACTTCTATTGCTTGCTTATTAAGTGAAACATACCGCAGTTCTTTGTCAAAAACAGCTATCAGATCAACAGACGAGTCTAAAATGAGCTCGACAAATTCCTTCTGAGCATTCAGCGCTGCATTTTTTCGTAACAATTCAGCGGCTTGGGCGCTTAAGTATTCTTCGGTATTTTTCCGTTCTGTGAGGTCTCTGGTTACCTTGGTGTAGCCAATAACTTCATTTGCATTATTGTGCAGTGCCGTAATGGTTATACCTCCCCAAAAAAGCGATCCGTCTTTCCGAACACGCCAACCTTCATGTAGGGCCCTTCCATTTTCTCTGGCCTCCTTTAATAGTCGATCCGGTAAGTTAATGTCCAGGTCTTCCTTGCGGTAAAAAACTGAGAACCTTTTTCCAATGATCTCATGTGATTGGTAACCTTTTATTTTCTCTACACCTTTATTCCAGTTTATGATGATACCATTTTCATCCAGCATCAGTATCGCATAATCCTGTACCTCATCGATCATTCTATGATACTGTTCTTCACTTTCTATAAGATCGATCTTTTTTTGATACAATTCCTTGGTGCGTTTTAAGACTGTTTTTCCCGGTTTGTCTTCCTGAGCAAAACCTGTTTGCTTTTGGGCTGTGATGTCAATTAACGTATTAATGGCACCCGTAATATTTCCGGTATCATCAATAATGGGTTCAGGGTAAGGCAATACGTTCCTCCTGTCACCATCGGGCCGTTCAATAATAATTTCTGTTCCTGTTACTTTTTTTCCTTCCTTTAAAGCCCATGCCATTGGATATTCATCAGTTGGAAGGAGTGTGCCATCAGGTCGGAATATTTTCCAGGATCCGCACCAAATCTCTTTCCCGATTTCTGGTTTGCGCCCCCATAATGTTACAGCCGCATCATTGTAAAATTCGATCATTCCCTTTTTATCGCATGTATAAACAGCAACGGGCAAGCTTAATAACAACCGTTTGTATTTGGCTTCATTTTTTAACAATTGTTCACTTGATCTATCCGATACTGGTTCTACAAAATGTTGCGGTATGTTTTGCTCCTCATTCATGATTTTATGTGATGCAATATTTATATCAAGGGCTATGATGTGGGTAATAAATTTAAATATAACCCTAAAATAAGATTGGACAATAGGTAATTTACTGATCTGGTAATTTGTTTCCGGAACCTTTTGCAGGTTTAGGTTTGCGCCTTTGATTTGCTGAGCGCGGACTTTTTTTGAGTTTGCCAAGACTTACTTTTTTCATCTTAAGTTCATGCTTATCCCTTGCCTCTTCAACTGAATGAGAACTCTTGATATCGGTTGCTTTTTTGGTCATTTCAGCAAGTTCCTGGTAATAATGATGCAGTATGTTGAGTTCTTGTTCAGTCAGGTCTTCCACATTAATTATTCGGTTGCTTGCAAAATGATCAGCAGCCACCAGTTCATTCAGTTTCACCTGGATCACAATAGAATCTTTGTTTTGAGTCTTTTGAATTAAAAAAACCATTAGGAATGTTATAATGGTTGTTCCCGTATTGATAACCAGTTGCCATGTGTCTGAAAATCCAAACAGTGGTCCGCTGATCAACCAGGTAAGGATTAAGCCGGCCGCACACGCAAATGCTGCAGTGCTCCCTGCTGCTTTTGTAGCCGCAAGAGCAAACCGTTCGAATGCGTTTTTTCAAAAACGCTTTTTGTGTTCTTCATGTGAATTCACTTTTGGGTTTAAAAGTCGAATAAGCAAAAAATCAAAACAGCCTTTACATAATAAAGGCTGTTTTGAACGTTGTAACGGTGATTATCTTCTGTGTTTGCTGTTATTTGTTTTCAGATTCAGCAAACGGCTTGTTTAAAGCTTTTATAGCTCCGTATTTGATTCGTTGCCCGTCTAATTTCCTGTTATCTGCTTTTGTGATTTTTTGTTCATCATCCAAACGTGCTGATATGTCGTTTAAGCTTTTCCAGTAATTGTTGATGTTTATCCACTCTTCTTTGCTGTACATTTCTTTCTGGTTATCTACAGTATTTACAAAGTGTTCGAATACACTCACAATATTTTTTTCGTTAACATTCGAAAGGTCGGTATGAATATCCGAAGGAACGATCGTGGCTTTCAATTTTTCTGCTTTGGCCATATCCTCTTTTTCTTGTTGTTTGTTCAGGTAGTCAGCTTTAAACGCTTCCCAATCATTAACAGTTGCCTGGTAACTATCTTTCATTTCCTGATCCATTTTGTCGGCCTTCTTGTCTAACTCAACTCTCTTTTCATCGTATTCCTTCTCTATGTCTTCCCATTTCTGGTCCATATAGTTTGCTGTAGCATCTTTGTGCTCTTTTACATAGGCTTTGAATTCATTCAACGATTTACGCGTGTTTTCTTTCTCTGAGTCGCTGCACGAAGTGATCAAAAAAGTTGTAAGCAATGAAAATATGAATAATGTATTCACCGCTCTTTTAAAAAATGTAGTTTTCATAATGATTAAGTTTAGTTTAAATAGTTGTAATGAGCGATACAATCAATATGCCCAATATGCTTTCATGTATTGTCTGAAGAACAGATAAAACAAGTTTCAATTCGAAATAAGGTGAAGGGTTAGTGAATACTTAGTATTTCATCAGGCATTTTTTGGCGCAGCAATTTCTTTCTGAGAGTATGATCTAACCGGTACTGTGGATTTTATTGCCGGTTGGGAATTTTATTCCACACAATTTCTCGGTTAATGAACAAAAATGCAAAAGAGTAAATATCCTTGGATCAGGATATCTGCTCTTTGTAAAATGAAAGGCTGTTACTTTAAAAGGCGAATTTTAATCCAAGTCCGGGATCAAGGGAAAAAAAAGCTCCGCCTCCTGTATTCATTTCTATAAATGGTTTAAGGTCAAAACTAACCGCAAAAGGTATTGGGTTAATTTTATATTCTATTCCGACAATACCATCAATACCAAGCCCGACTCCACCACCTGTGTAACGATCTCTATAGTAATAGTGTTTATGGTCGTGGTAATAATTGTTCTCAACGGCCACATGGAATCCCCCTCCATAATACCAGTTTAAACCAGGGGCTCCGGCATTGGTATATTTTTCATACAAACCGGTAATGCTGAAAGCATCGTCCCATATTCCGATAATACCTTCCAGTGCTGATCCGCTTCCATATAAATGTTTAACGTTTAAACCAGATGTTCCGCCAATACGTAATCCAATTGCTGTATGGTAAGCGTATGTGTTTATTGCAGGCGACTGTGCTTGGGTTATAAATGGAAAGACAAAAGCGATCCATATTATGCAGATATTTTTTGTTTTCATAATGGTTATTTTTTTATGAATAATATCCAAAGGTTATGCCACGCCATTTTGAATTTCTGATAAAAAAAATGCCTCTCCCGAAGAAGAGGCATTTTTGAATACCCAGGATTAATTTTCTATCCGAAATGCACTCCATTGCTGGATTTTGAATTGAAAAGAGCCTTTGGTATTGCTGTTCTTTTCACAGAGAAAAGTTCTTTACTGAATTGTGTATTTAAATTTAAGTGTTACACCGTTTGCTTTAACTTCAATGGTATTATCTTTTGTTGAGCCCAATGGACGGAATGTACCTGAAGCGATCACTTCACTACCCAAAAGATCTGCATCTACCAATTCAAATTTCCATTCTTCGTTGTTGAAAGTTACATCACTTGATGGAATAAGCGTACCCGATGTTCCTGCATTTTCTGCAGTATTCGTTGTATAAGCATATCCGGGATCGCTGCTTTTACCATAATTGATTTTAATATCCGGTCCATCAGCATCATCCCAGCTGTCTCCTCCTGCTTTTGTTGTTGGAATATCGCTGATATCAATATTGGATGCATGTCTGTATCTGCAGTTTTTGTTTACATCTGCGTCCGAATCATAGTTGTCGGCATTTGGATCTGTACAACCTTCTTTGTCTTTGTCTTTACATCCCGGAGTGGAAACGAATAGCGCTGCGCTTATTAGTCCCATTAAAATTAGTCTTGTTTTCATAATTGTTGTGTTTTAAGATATGCCTGTAAATACAAAAAGCGAACCACACGGCTTTTATTGTTCAAACCACCAGTTTAGAATGTTTTTGTGTAGAGGGATTTCAGCACTTGTGTAAAATACGCTTCATTTAATGAAGCATTAAAAGGTTTTGTTTACAATATACCAGTACAATCCGCGCACATCAACTTCCCATTGCGGAATGAGATAAATAAGAATGATTTCTTCGATCAGTTCAATGATTGTAAACGCAGAAGCGAGGTAGAATAATGGATAAAAAATATTGCTGAAGAAAAATAATGAAATCAAAAAGGCACCTTGCATTACCGCTGAAATTTTTGCCATATAAGTGTGAAAGCTGCTTAATCTTTTATACCGGATAAGGGCAAAGATCATTTGCATGATAAATAGAGAACATACACATATAATAACAGCGGATTGTTCTGTAACAAATTCGGGTCGTGTGTAAATAGCTGCTGTTACTGCTACCATAATGGTGAGCATATCACCAATAGAATCAAGCATTGAACCTAAACGGGTACTTGCATTTAGTTTTCTGGCAAGGTAACCATCAATGGCATCAGTCAGAAAACTCAACAGCAACATCCATTTAAAGATAAAAAGTTGATCGTTTAAAAGATAGTATAACAAGACAGGAGCCATCATCACTCGGTAAAGCGTGATAAGGTTAACCAATCTTATTTTATACCCCGACCGAAATAAGAGTTGGTATAGGTTGTTTGGATTTTGGTAGTTGTTTGACATGCATCGTATTACTACACAAACTATACCTTAAAGGATGATGTGTAAATAACAATTTCGATCGTAAAAGATTACCGATGGCAAAACCAAATACGCAATAAAGCTTAATGATATATCTGTGGAATATCGTTTGTCCATTTAAGATGACTTGGATAACCATTAAAATGAAAAATTGCGGATTGTAGAATGAGGAATTGTTTACTCAATTCGAGGAATGCAAACAGAAATTGTTGTTGTGTTGAATTCCATAGAAGCTTGTCGGGAGAGCCCTTGTCAGACATCAAAAAGAATTGGCATTAAATTTATTCCATATACAATGTTCTGATGTGTTAAAAGGGAGTTGAATATAATGCTGCTTTTGTCAGGGTATTCGAACAATTCCATTTTATCCTATTAACCGTGGAAAAATAGCGCAACATCAAAACAAAGCCCTCCTGTTCAGGGAGGGCTTTACTTTAATATAGTCGTACTTTAATCAATCAGTTATGGAAATCAGTTTAACAATGCTTTCTTATGATATTTTTCAACAAGAAAGCCCGGAAAAAAAACCGGAGGAAACTCCCGATAAGCAAATTCCAAATAAACAACCGGAAAGACATGTTCCGGACATCCCGCACGAAAATCCCGACCCTACTGCCCCCAATCCGGATAGAGATGATCCCGGGAAAATACAACCTCCTCCAATGAAGGATCCTAAACAACCTGATCCTGCAAGGCTTATTTGGTTTTAATCTATTCCTAATCGCATGAAAGGTTCATGCGTCTTTACTTCTTCAAAAATGAACCCCAATAAGTTGATGGTGTCATCACAGGAAACATCCGGGTCATTTAAAGCGAGTGTGGTGCCATGTATTTCTTTTTCGAAACACAGGAGCTTAGCATCAATGTCGAAACCATCATTAAACGAAGGATGCTGAAATTTGATGAGATTATTTTTTGAGGAAACAATCCTGAAAACAATGTTAATTCAATGATGAGAGGAAAAATTTTATGCTCTTACACGTGGTTACTTTCCGATACAAAACTTCGAGAAAATATTTCCCAGCAAATCTTCTGTAGTGATCTCTCCCGTAATCTCTCCCAAATGAAAAATAGCTTTACGAATATCCAGCGATAGCAATTCCCCGCTCATTTGATTTTCGATAGACTGTAATACTTGTTCCAAGGCATTGAATGATTGTTGCAACGCTTCATAATGTCGAAGGTTGCTTACCACAATATCGTTCCCGCTTTTATTCGTTTGAATGAAATCTTTTAACCGCAAAATAAGTTCATCAATTCCATTCTTATTCAGAGAAGAGATATAGGTTATGGGTCTTATATTTTGGCTAAGGTGGTTGAGTGAGGCCGAAGCCACTGTATCCATCAGGTCAACTTTATTGCCAACAGGAATGATAACATGATTACCATTCGGAATTTGTGAGAGTTCCACTTCAAGTTGTTCAGGCGAAGTTGTGCTCGCATCAAATACATATAATACCAACGAAGCTTTTACGATTGCTTCAAATGTGCGCTCAATACCTATGCTTTCGATCGTATCCGTACTATGACGGATCCCTGCAGTATCGATCAGCCTGAACGTAATGCCATCAACCACAAACGTTTCTTCAATGGTATCACGTGTTGTTCCGGCAATGCTGCTCACGATGGCTCTTTCCTCATTGAGCAAGGCATTGAGCAAGGTAGATTTGCCTGCATTGGGCCTTCCCGCAATCACAGTGGGTACACCATTTTTGAGCACATTGCCATACGTAAACGATTGAATAAGCGAATGAAGTAATGCGTGGATATTGCTCACCAGCTTAAACAATTCCGTTTTGCTGGCAAACGTTACATCTTCTTCGGCAAAGTCTAATTCCAATTCAATTAACGAAGCAAAATTGATCAGTTGTTCGCGCAAAAATTGAATTTGCTGAGAATAACCACCACGCATTTGTTGCATTGCGGTTTGATGCGATGCAGCACTATCGGCAGCGATCAAGTCGGCTACAGCCTCTGCCTGAGAGAGGTCCAGCTTTTTATTGAGGAATGCCCTCAAGGTAAATTCACCCGGTTTTGCCAATCGGGCACCTTTTTGCACAAGCAGTTCCAGTATTTTTTGCAGAATATAGGGTGAACCATGACAACTCAATTCAATGGTATCTTCCCCGGTATATGATTTGGGTCCTTTAAACGTTGAGGCCAAAACTTCATCCAACACCACATCTTGGTTGATGATTTTGCCAAAATGAAGCGTGTGTGAGGCTGCTTTCGTCAGATCCTTACCTTTAAAAATACTGTTCACGATTGCCATGGTTTGTTTTCCGCTGATGCGAATCACACCAATAGCACCAATGCCTCCGGCAGTTGCTAAAGCGCAAATGGTATCGTCTAGATCGGTCTTGATATAATGGTTCATGAAGGGTCAAAAGTAAGAAAGCGGATGAATATATCTGAAATAATTAAAAGGTCGGAACAGTGGATACAATTGAAGGGCGACATGATTTTGGTTATGAAAGTAGTTGATTTTGTCAACTATTGATGAAATCAACTATATATTGCACCAATTATGGAACAGAAAAAGGCTGGTATTGATATTGAAAAGGTAGCAGATATCCCATTGGCATTTGTGTTTAGCAAATTGGCAAAGAAATATTACGGTGCGGCTACCAAACATTTTGAAGAACTCGATATGGATCGGAATTTTTTCATTCTGAATTTGATAGCCAGCCATGAGCAGGTTACACAACAATGTTTGGCCGACTACCTGCAAATGGATAAAGCAGCTATTGTGAGGGTGATTGATTATTTGTCGGAAAAAGGCTTGGTGGAAAGAGTTGTTAATGCAAAGGACAGACGACAATATCATATTGTAACAACGGCAAAAGCGGCTGTTTATGTCAATAAAATCAGCAAGGGATTTGCCGAAATTAACAAAGTTGCCTTTAAAGGATTTTCCAAACAGGAGAAAACAGACTTTGATACAATGGTGAAAAAAATGCAAACAAATTTGGCATCTTTACCATACGAACAATATTCATTGAAATATATTAAAACGAAGAAAAACAAATGAGCAAAAAACGAGTGATCTGGACGGTTGTTATTATTGTTGGCTTAGGATTGTTGCTGGCGCCTAAATTCTGGCCCAAACAAAACGAAGCCAAAACCGGGAAACCTTCAGGGGCTTTTGCACCCATCAATGTTGGCGTATATATTGTTCAAAAAGAGCAACAACAAAATACCATCCAGGCTGTTGGAAATATTATGGCTGAAGATGAGGTTGAACTCAAAAGTGAAACGCAGGGAAGAGTGGTGAAGCTAAATTTTAACGAAGGTCAGGAAGTAACCAAAGGGCAATTGCTGGTGAAAATGAATGATGCAGATTTGCAGGCGCAGTTGAAAAAGGTCATATCAAGTCAGAAATTAAAAGAAGAGTCGGCAAGGCGCAATACCATATTATTGGAAAAGGGAGGTATTAGCCAGGAAGAATATGATATTGCACTCACCGATCTGAATTCGGCCAATGCCGATATTGACCTGTTGAAAGAACAGATCAGGAAAACACAGATCACGGCACCTTTTAATGGGTTGATCGGTTTACGAAGCATCAGCGAGGGTGCATACCTTACCAACGCAACTGTGATTGCACGTTTGCAAAGTTTAAATCGTGTAAAGGTCGAATTTTCCATCCCCGAAAAATATGCAACGTTAATCGGTAAAGGCAGTACAATACGGTTTACGGTTGAAGGACAACCCAATCCATTTGAAGCGAAAGTATATGCGATCGAACCAAAGATCGATCCTGTAACACGCAATATTGTGGTACGTGCTATTTGTGATAACCCGAAGCGAAAATTATTACCGGGAGCATTTGCCAAAATAACCGTTTCACTTTCGAGTAATCCCAATGCTTTTATGATCCCTTCACAAGCGGTGGTTCCAATTTTAAAAGGACAAAAGGTATTTGTGGTGCAGGGAGATTCGGTTGTTGAACATAAAATTTCAATTGGATTACGCAACGAATTGAATGTTGAAGTAACAGATGGTTTAAAGGAAGGCGACAGTGTTGTTGTGCAGGGAGTTATTCAAATGAAACAAGGAGCCAAAGTAAAAGTGATGAAAGCGGAAGCTGTTACAGGTAATCAATCAACCCAATAAAAAGAGTCAGATGAGTTTAAGTTCATTAAGCATCAATCGTCCCGTATTAGCCACAGTAATGTCTATCGTTATTGTGTTGTTCGGGATCATTGGATACACGTTTTTAGGGGTGAGGGAATATCCATCCATCGATCCTCCCATCATTACGGTTCGGACAAGTTATACCGGTGCGAATGCCGAGATTATTGAATCGCAGATCACCGAACCTCTCGAAAAATCCATCAACGGAATTGCCGGAATTCGTTCTATTTCATCAGCAAGTAATTTAGGTACGAGCAATATTACGGTGGAGTTTAATTTGGATGCCGACCTGGAAAGTGCCACCAATGATGTACGCGATAAAGTTTCCCAGGCAGTAAGACAATTACCTCAGGATATTGATGCTCCTCCGGTAGTAAGTAAAGCCGATGCAAATTCGGATGCGATTATTGCCATCACTGTTCAAAGTGATAACCGAAATCAATTGCAGATAAATGACTATGCCGAAAATGTTATTTTGGAAAAACTGCAAACCATTCCGGGTGTTAGTACCATCCAAGTTTGGGGACAGAAAAGATACGCCATGCGGCTGTGGATCGATCCGGTACGGATGGCTTCTTTTGGATTAACGCCATTGGATTTACAACAAGCATTGGGTAGGGAAAATGTGGAATTACCCGGTGGTAAAATAGAAGGAAATTCAACGGAGTTAACTGTAAAAACAGTGGGCCGTTTTGCAACGGAAGAAGAATTTAACAACCTTATCATCAAATCAGATAATAACCAAACCATTAAACTGAAAGATATCGGTTATGCTACATTGGGTTCCGAAAATGAAGAAACGATTTTAAAAGAATCGGGTGTTCCGATGATCGGCTTAGGACTGGTGCCGCAACCGGGAGCCAACTATATTGAAATTGCCGAAGAGTTTTACAAACGATACGATAAAATTAAAGCCGAAGTACCGCCAGATTTTAAATTGAATATTGCGCTCGATAATACCCGGTTTATCCGCACATCCATTACCGAAGTAGAAGAGACATTGTTGATTGCCTTTTTACTCGTGGTTGCAATTATCTTTTTATTCTTCAGAGATTGGCTCATTGCATTCAGGCCGCTTATTGATATTCCCGTTTCATTGATCGGTGCATTTTTTATCATGTACCTAGCGGGGTTCTCTGTGAATATTCTAACCCTGTTGGCAATTGTGCTGGCAACCGGTTTGGTGGTAGACGATGGTATTGTCGTCACCGAAAATATTTTCAAAAAGATTGAAGAAGGACTTTCTCCCAAAGAAGCGGCCATAAAAGGTTCGAATGAAATTTTCTTTGCAGTTGTTTCTACATCGTTAACATTAGCAGTAGTGTTTTTACCCATTATTTTTCTTGAAGGATTTGTCGGAAGATTGTTTAGGGAGTTTGGTGTGGTGGTTGCGGGCTCCGTGATTATTTCTGCTTTTGTTTCGCTTACCTTAACACCAATGCTGAATGTAAAGCTGACTCGTAAAGATTATAAAAAACGCAGCAAATTTTACCTTGCCACAGAACCCTTCTTTGAAGCATTAAACAATGGATACCGCAGTTCACTCGAGTCGTTTATGAAAAAACGCTGGTTGGCTCCTGTTGCAGTTCTGGTTTCATTCGGATTCATTTTCTTAATTGGTTCTACCATTCAATCCGAGCTTGCACCACTGGACGACCGAAGCGTAATGCGGATTAGCAGTACTGCTCCTGAAGGTGCATCATACGAATACATGGAACATTACATGGATAATGTAGCAAAGATGGTTTCCGATTCGTTTCCCGAAAAGAAAGTATTGCTCTCTGTAACAGCTCCCGGTTTTACAGGAAGTGGTGCAGTAAATACAGGATTTACACGCATCATTTTAACATTACCCGATGAAAGAACCCGCACGCAACAACAAATTGCCGATCAGGTTACTAAAAATTTGAAAGCTTTTCCGGATGCCCGGTCATTTGTGATCCAGGATCAAACCATCAATGGTTCCGGAGGATCGAGGGCCGGTTTGCCCGTTCAATACATTTTGCAGAACCAGGACTTCAAAAAAATTCAGCAGTACTTACCAAAGTTTATGGAGGAGGTTGCAAAGAACCCAACCTTTCAAGGGTTGGATGTGAACCTTAAATTTAATAAGCCCGAATTGGTTGTCACCATCGACAGGGATAAAGCTAAAATTTTAGGAGTAAGCGTTCAAAACATCGCACAAACAATGCAGCTTGCTTATAGTGGATTGCGTTATGGATATTTTACCATGCGTGGAAAACAATACCAGGTGGTGGGTCAGGTCGACAGGGCCAATCGTGATGAGCCCCTCGATTTAAAATCATTGTATGTTCGAAACGACCAAAACCAATTGGTTCAGCTCGACAATGTGGTACATGTGGAAGAACAAAGCAGCCCCCCACAGTTATACCATTACAATCGGTACAAAGCAGCAACGGTTCAGGCAGGACTAGCGCCCGGAAAAACGATTGGAGATGGTATTGCAGAAATGAATAAGATCGCCAAAAAAGTATTGGACGATTCTTTCACCACAGATCTCACAGGGCCATCCCGGGATTTTTCGGAGAGTTCATCAAATACAACATTTGCATTATTGCTGGCATTGGTTTTAGTTTATTTGGTATTAGCAGCACAGTTTGAAAGTTTCATTGATCCGCTTATTATCATGTTAACAGTTCCGATGGCATTAGCCGGAGCGTTAATTTCACTTTGGTATTTTGATCAAACGTTAAACATTTTTGGGCAAATTGGCATTATTGTATTGATCGGGTTGGTAACGAAGAACGGAATTTTGATTGTTGAGTTCGCCAATCAGCAAAAGGAGCATGGATTAAAAGTAATTGATGCGGTAAAGGAAGCTGCGGTTTCGCGTCTTCGCCCGATTATGATGACCAGTCTTGCAACCATGTTGGGTGCATTACCAATCGCACTTGCGTTGGGAGCAGGTGCAAAAAGCAGAATGTCGATGGGTATTGTGATCATTGGAGGGTTATTATTTTCTGGAATATTAACATTATATGTTATTCCGGCTATTTATAGTTTGATTTCAAGGGAAGAAAAAGCGGTTGCAGTCCAACCGGAAGAGGAGGTTAACAATGGTTAATAAAATCGTGATGAGTCGAATGCTCATAGGTTTCGCTTTATTGAGCATGGCAATAAAGTCGTATGCACAGGATACATTGAGTTTAGATGCAGCATTAAGAATTGCTTTGCAAAATAATTTTGCTATCCAGATTGCCAGGAATGAAGCAGAAGTTTCGAAGATCAATAATTATGCAGGGGCGGCCGGAATGATGCCATTTATAAATGGAACCGCTCTACAGGATAATCAAACAGCCAATATCAATCAGCAGTTTTTGAATGGTACAGAGAATGCTCGAAATGGGGCTACAAGCAGCCAGTTGAATGCCAATGTGGAATTAGGCTGGAATATTTTTGACGGTTTTAAAATGTTTGCCACCAAAAGCAAATTGAACGAATTGCAGCAAATTGGTGAACTCAGGATGCGTGCCCAGATTGAACAAATATTTATGCGCATCACCAAAGCATATCTGGATGTACTATTATCAAAACGTCAACTTCAACTTTTATTGGATCAAAGAAGTATTTCGGAGAGCCGCTTACAATTAGCCAATGATAAACTCTCGGCTGGAAAAGCATCAAAAACAGAAGTGCTCAAAGCACAGGTGGATCTGAACACAGACCGTTCGTTAATGATGCGACAAGAAATTGTTTATAAAAACAACAAAGCAACATTGAATCAACTATTGGCCCGAAATTACGATATCGAATTTGATGTAGTGGATACCATATTGATCAAGACAGATTTTGTTTTAAACGATATTGAAACGAAAACATTGGCCCAAAATGCGAATGTTTTAATAGCAAAAAAGAACCAACAGGTTTCATTATTGACCAGAAGAGAGATTTATGCAGAACGAATGCCAACCATTCAATTAAAGGGCGGATACAATTACAACAACCAGCAATCGCAAGCAGGCTTTTTGCAATCGTCAACGAGCAACGGAATGCATTATGGTGCCGGGTTAAACATTAATTTATTTAACGGTTTTAGCGTTAGCAAACGACTTCAGAATGCGCGGCTTTCGGAACGCACCTCAACGCTTATTTACAACGATTCACTATTGAAGATTAAAACGAGTGTGCAACAAACGTATAATACGTATGTATCAAATTTAGCGTTGGTAACCGTTGAGAAAGAAAATGTAAAAGTTGCCCAGGAGAATTTTGATATTGCCAATGAGCAATACAAAGTTGGGGTAATTACTTCGATTGATCTGCGCAATGCCCAACAAAATTTATTGATCAGCACCAATAGGCTGCTCAATGCATATTACGATGCAAAACTTTCCGAAGCAGAACTGCTGCGCTTAAGCGGAGAATTGCTCACGTTGAAATAAAATGAATCGGATTGCCAGATTAATTGTTGATGGCAACCGGTGACAGCTTAATGATTCCTATTGCATGAAATAAACGCATCACCGGGTATACCGGGTCAAACTCCCACCATTTGGCAGCAAAATTTGGTTTGGCACCTGCATGGTGATGGTTGTTTTGAAACAATTCACCCAACATCAGGAAGTCTATGATCAATGTGTTTTTTGAATGATCATTTTCGTTAAAATTGCGGTAACCATATTTATGCCCTGCCCAGTTTACAATTGCGCCATGAACTGGTCCCATTAAAAAATGGATTGGCAATAAAAGATACATCCACCAATGTGTGGCAAATGCAATATAAAATGCCACGTACCCTAATCCAAAGGCAATGCGGGTTGGCCAGGCATCAGCAATACGATCAATATTTTTATATTCAGGAAAATTGCGATCAAATTTTTCTTCTACTTGCATGGTGCCATGCAGTACGCCATTATACACACTACGAGTGTACATCATCATGGTGAATACTTCTTTGAAAAAGTGAGGAGAGTGAGGATCTTTTTGGGTATCACTATATGCATGGTGCATGCGATGCAAAATAGCATAAGCCCTTGCATTCAAATAAGATGAGCCTTGTGTAACCCATGAAAAAATATACCAGAATTTTTCCCATCGGTCACTCATCGTGAACATTTTGTGAGCCGAATAACGGTGTAGGAAAAAAGTTTGTCCGAAAAGTGATAGATACCAATGCAGGATAAAAAAGATAAGAATGGCCATGATAATTGTTTAAAATGTCAGGCGCAAAGTAAAGCTCCAAAAGGGTTCACAGAAATGATGTTTGTCAAGTAATAGAGGAAAGAGATTATAAAATGGGTATTGGAAGTTAGGTGTTGGAGAGAAGCAACGAGAAAGCGTGAAATGATAAACCGGGCTTTGAGACAATAGATTAACCTAAACGATGGACTAAATAGTTATGGACACTTTACTATGGTCTTATTAACTACTCCTGGAATCTCTTCTTGATTTCGCTTTTTCCAGTTCCCTTTCTATAATAGCAATTGCCAGTAAAGGAGCAATGAGTTTTGGATTATGTTGCGCAAAAGCAGCTTTTACATCTCTTTCCCGCACATCAATCCGGTACAAAATACCCATGAGTTTTTCCATCTCATAATGCAGCATATAAATCAATCGTTCAGTGAGCTGCTCCTTTAGTTTATCGTATGGCAATGTTTCCTCCAGCTCCACATACTTTTGAAGTGATTGCAAAACAGACGGGAGCAGCGTTTCGTCTACCATTTTCCTTCGCTTTTTAACTGATTGAAATAGTACGATAAACTGTCATTGGGTTGTGCGCGGTACTCATTTTCCTGTGTAAATTGTTTTACATAATCAATGCGACTGTCTAGGTCAGGATGAGTACTTATCCATTCGTTTACCTCTATCTGTTGTTCTTTTTTAAGCTGCGTAAAAAGGTCTATCATACCCTGCGTGTTCAGCTTATTTTGCTGCAGTATGAGCAATCCATTAGCATCTGCTTCATGTTCCAGTTCCCTGCTATAGCTTAGGTTACGCAATTGGTGGGCATTATCCACCACCAATGCAGCAATACCGTTAATATCACTTAATACCAAGGAAATAAATAAGTATCCGGCTACACTTCTAAATACATTTCGGGTTGCATGTTTGAGTGCTACATGCGAATATTCGTGCGATAATAAGGCGGCCAGCTCTTCAGGTGATTGCATGTTTTTGAGTATCGCGTCATACACTACAATTCCACCACCCGGCAATGCAAATGCATTTACAACACTGTCTTTTAATACGGTGATTTTAACAGGGTAACTGCTTTGAATATTTAGGTTGTGGTAAAAATGATTGATGGCTTCTGTCTTTGCCGTATCAATTTCTGATTCAGCCAGTATTTTTTTGTAGATATCTTCCCCCATCGAAATCTCATATTCGATCGGGAATTGATTGGCAACAGAATCGGCCACAAATGGCAATAAGAAAAAGTAACCAAGCACAACTGAAACTAAAAAACCGGCAACCAATATGCCAATCACGTTCCCGGTAGTAAAATGCATCCATCTTTTAACAATACCTGTTTTGAAAAAGGACCGATACGCTGCGATAAAATCAGGATCCGTTATTTCCAATTGTTGATATGGAAAATCATTACCATATCGCAACACAACAATCGCAGAAGAAAAATCGGTTTCTTTTACTTGCTCCTTTTGCCACTTTACCAATTGCTGGTTTCCATTATCCTTTATGTATACGATATCAACCCCCCCTTCATGGATGCTTACATCCGCTACAAATGGTTTGGATGATTGTCCGTTATAATAACGCGCTTTATAAGTTAAATGCATGTTCTCGGTTTCCGGTTTGCTGCTTGTTATTTTCGATGATAATTGAAGGATGAGCGATCAACTAAACGATTCCCAGATCCAGCCAGTCCAATGCATCTTCCCCGGTTGCATCACTAAACTCATCTTCTGTTTGTTGAATATCATTGAAATCAATCTGTGCAGGAAGTTCAATATTCTGGATCATGAATTTTGCAGTACGGGTAATTACCCATGGAATAGCAATACCGAAGGTAACGATCGTTAAGAATAAATTCACGATCATTAATCCTAAAAGTGAACCTCCGTTGATTTTTCCTTTAAGGTGAAATTTCTTTCCGTTTTGTTCAATATAAGTGTAATCAGCAAAATAGTTCAGATACTCTTTTTGGTACCAAAAATAATAGATACCCAATGTAAGAATGCTGAAAAAATAACCTTTCAGGTTGATGATAAACAAGTCGGTTCCGCTACCATCGTATCCGAACTTCAAACTACCGAACCGGCAATGATTGATAATATATTTACGCATTTTATCCATGAACCACGAGTAATAAATGCCTCCTGTAATAAATGTTAGAAACATTCCGGTAAAAAATTCAAAGGCAAGCTGCCCGCGTTCACCACGGTAACCCAAATGAATGCCGCTCCATGAAGTGCGCGACAAACGATACCTAAATGCACCATGCAAAGCAAGCGGAATGAGGATGGTAAAGAAGACTATCAGCAAAAGAGCCGCTATAATTAAGAGTGTAAAATCTTTCATGAACGCTGCATAAAAGTAAAAGCCATAAATAACAATGACCAATGCAAAGAACTTCACAAACCCTTTAAACAATTCTTTGCCCGTTCCATGAAAAATAAAGGGAGTATTGTTGAGCAGCGTATTTCCATACATAAATTTCAACTTGTTCACGCGCGCCCATGGATAATATAAACCCAGAGTGAAGGTGGTAAACACCCAATTAAGCAACATAATTACAAGTAGGTCGCCTCCTTTTCCATTAAAGTCAATAATGTTTGTTGAAGGTGGAGAGGAAGGTTGTGTGTTTTCTTCAGTTATCAGTTCCATAGGTTTTTTTGATCGAATATATCAAAATCTGACAAATTGTTCTATTACTTATGTTTAAATGTGTTGCCATGAGTTATTGACCAATAACAGACGACTGAACGAATACTTCTTCTTTTAGCAACAATGGGATATCAATAAATATGGTTGTGCCGTTTCCGGGTGATGAGTCTATTTCCAGTTGAGCATGCATCATGTTGAGGCGGGAGTAAATATTGCTCCAGCCATTGCCTTTGCTATTCTGAATAGCCTTTTTGTCCATGCCAATTCCATTGTCGCTGATCATCACTTTCAATACACCTTGCTCGTAATTGATATTCAGGTTTACTTCTGTTGCTTTGGCGTACCGGATAATATTATTTGTGAGCTCCTGCAAAATGCGGTACAGATTTATCTCAATGCTTGTATTTATTCTTTCGAATTCATCATAGTAATAGGAGATGTGTAATTTACCTGATGAGTTTATTTTTTGAACAAACTCTCTTACGGCCAGTACCAAACCATTTTGAATAAGAGCAGCCGGCATTAAATGGTGAGAAATATTTCTCAACTCCGTACACGATTCATCCAGTAATTGAATGGTTTGTTTTACTTTTTGCAACGGAAGCTCTTCCTCAATACTCGACATATTCATTTTCACTACCGATAACATTTGCCCGATACCATCATGCAGTTCTGCCGAGATCCGTTTACGCTCTTCTTCCTGGGCTGATATGATCGCTGCAGTTCTGCGTTGTTCTTCTTTGATCAACGCGGCACTCAGTTCTTTTTCCTTTTTGTGTTTATATTTTGAATATCCCAACCACGCAATAACCATTACTAAAACAAGCGAACCGATTAGCAAGGCAATTTGGGTTCGTTTGCTTTGAAGTGCCAGATCTTGGATCTCATTTTCCTGAATAAGCAATTTGTTTTCAGCTTCTTTTTTTTCGGTTTCGTATTTGGTTTGCATGTCTGCAGTTGCCGTTACAACATCCGAAGTGTAAATGCTATCCTGCAGTTCAATATACTTTGTTAAATACTCGTTGGCGGTTTTGTAATCCCCATTTTCATTAAGTGCGCGAGCATATCTTTCAACAGCAGTTGCAGCCTCCCTCAGTGTTCCTATTCTTTTTGCAACTTCAATCGTTTTGGTTAAATATTTTGCTTCCTGGGTTTTGTTTTTGAGCAAATGATAGGCATCTGCCATATTCATATAGGAGTATGCAAGTCCTTTATCATCCTTTTGTTCCTCGCGGATTTTAATGCTCTTTTCTAGGTAGTGGATAGCTAAGGCCGGTTTCTTTAAATAAACATAAATATTGCCAACATTATTCGTGATTGCCGAAACATAATGAAGGTTCTCCGAATGCTCCAGCAATGGGAAAGCCTTCAGATAATATGCCAGGGCCTCGGGATATTTTTTTTCGTAGTTATAACAGTTTCCGATATTCAAATAAGTTGCTCCAGTTTCGTTAGGGTCATCTATTTTAAGCCACTTTTCGAGTGCTTTTTGATGATAAAACCTTGCTTTGTTGATATTCTTTAATTCATAATAAATAAGCCCGATATTATTGTAAAGAGTTGAAACTCCTCTTTCATTTTTGATCTCCTCAAACAACCGTAAAGCCAATAGGTTGTAATAAAGTGCTTCGGTGTATTTTGCCAGTTGAATATGCACAACAGATAGTGAGTTGTAGAGAGCTGCTATTTCATATTTTTCATTTCGCTTCAGTTTTAAAACGAGCGACTGTTCGAAATAAGAAATTGCCTTGCTTGAATTGCCAGCATAATAATGCGCAACACCAAGTTCACTATAGGCCTGAGCTTCTCCTTTGGTGAAGTTGATTTCTTTGGCCAGATTTAAAGCCTGTTCGCCAAAGTAAATAGCTGAGTCTGTTGAGATGGGGCTATACTGCCAGCACAATTCATCAAGTATTGCCACCTGAAGAGAGTCTTTTTTACCGTTTAGCTGCAGCCGCAAGCTGTCAGTAATAGTGTTGGCGTAAGTAAAATACTGAAAACCAAATAAAAGCACTAGCAGTAGGTTGGTTTGTTTCATCATATATACAAGTATACCAAGTTTCTATTAAAATCAACATTTTACATTCTTTTCACACGGAATATTTCTGTATTATTGCAACGCTTTTTAGCCGGCATGAACTGATAGGAGTCTTGATCGCTTGTTCTTGCTTCGAATTTGAAATTTAATATTTATTGCAGATATGACATTTGATTTAGAGATGATTAAAGCTGTATACGCCCAAATGGGAGCCCGTATTGATGCAGCCAGAAAGGTAACCAACAAGCCTTTAACCCTTACCGAAAAGATCCTATACAGTCACTTAACCGAAGGCTTTGCCAGCAAAGCTTATGCGCGTGGTGCCGACTATGTGGATTTTGGTCCGGACCGTGTAGCCATGCAGGATGCAACGGCTCAAATGGCTTTGTTACAGTTTATGCAGGCTGGTCGCCCCAAAGTTGCAGTTCCTTCTACAGTGCACTGCGATCACTTAATTACGGCTAAAGTTGGTGCAGCTGCAGATTTGAAAGTTGCCAATACAGAAAGCAAAGAAGTGTATGATTTCCTTGCTTCAGTTTCTAATAAATATGGAATTGGATTTTGGAAACCGGGTGCAGGTATTATCCACCAGGTAGTTTTGGAGAATTATGCCTTCCCGGGAGGTATGATGATCGGAACCGATTCGCATACCGTGAATGCGGGTGGTTTGGGAATGTTGGCCATTGGGGTAGGTGGAGCGGATGCTTGCGATGTAATGGCCGGCTTACCTTGGGAACTAAAATTCCCGAAACTGATCGGTGTGAAACTTACAGGTAAATTAAACGGTTGGGTTTCACCTAAAGATGTGATATTAAAAGTTGCCGGTATCCTTACGGTAAAAGGAGGAACAGGTGCCATTGTTGAATATTTTGGCGATGGTGCTACTTCAATGAGCTGTACCGGAAAAGGAACGATTTGTAATATGGGTGCCGAGATCGGAGCAACAACTTCAACATTCGGATACGATGAAAGCATGGAGCGTTATTTACGTGCTACCGGCCGTGCCGATGTAGCTGATGCTGCCAATGCGATCAAACACCATTTAACAGGAGATCCTGAGGTGTATGCAAATCCGGCCGATTATTTTGACCAAATAATTGAAATCAATCTGAGTGAAATGGAACCTTACTTGAATGGTCCGTTTACGCCCGATTTGGCTACTCCTGTTTCGAAAATGAAAGAGGAAGCCGCTAAAAATAACTGGCCTTTAAAAGTTGAATGGGGATTAATTGGTTCATGTACCAATTCTTCATATGAAGATTTGAGCCGCGCTTCTTCTATTGCAAAACAAGCAGTAGCCAAAGGCTTGGTAACAAAATCGGCATTTGGGATCAATCCGGGTTCCGAGCAGGTTCGTTACACTGCCGATAGAGATGGTTTGATTAAATCGTTCACAGATCTGAATGCAACCATATTTACAAATGCATGCGGACCATGTATTGGAATGTGGGACAGGGTAGGAGCCGAAAAAGCAGAGAAGAACACAATTGTTCACTCATTTAACCGAAACTTTGCCAAACGTGCTGATGGGAATCCAAATACCTTTGCATTTGTGGCTTCACCTGAAATGGTTGCCGCTTTGGCAATTGCAGGCGATCTTTCATTTAACCCAATGACCGATACCTTAATTAACAATAAAGGTGAAGCTGTGATGTTGGATGCTCCTTCAGGTGACGAATTACCAACAAGAGGCTTTGCTGTAGAAGACGCTGGGTTTATCGCTCCTGCAGTTGATGGAAGTAATGTTCAGGTTGCTGTTTCACCAACTTCTGATAGGTTACAATTATTGGATCCATTTACGGCTTGGGAAGGTACTGATCTGAAAGGATTAAAACTCCTGATCAAAGCGAAAGGGAAATGTACAACCGATCATATCTCGATGGCCGGACCTTGGTTAAAATACCGTGGTCACTTGGACAATATCTCAAACAATATGTTGATCGGTGCCGTAAATTACTTTAATGAAAAAACCGATAATGTAAAAAACCAATTAACGGCCGAGTATGCATCAGTACCTAAGGTACAACGTGATTACAAAGCACACGGGATTGGAAGTATTGTTGTTGGAGACGAAAATTATGGTGAAGGTTCATCACGTGAACACGCTGCGATGGAGCCTCGTCATTTGGGAGTTCGCGCTGTATTGGTAAAATCATTTGCCCGTATTCACGAAACCAACTTGAAAAAACAAGGTATGTTGGCTCTAACGTTTGCAGATAAAAACGACTACGAAAAAATTCAGGAAAACGACACGTTTGATATAATCGGGTTAACGTCATTCTCTCCGAATACACCATTAACGTTGGTTATTAAACATGATGACGGCAGCGTTGATGAAATTAAAGTGAACCATACCTATAACGAACAACAAATTGAGTGGTTCAAGGCAGGTGGAGCGTTAAATATTATCAGAGCGAGTGTGAAATAATAAATTCCAACCATTTTATAACGAGAGGCTGTTCCCAAAAAGAACAGCCTTTTTTATTAATGCTTCTTGTTCGGTTAAAAATAATATTTGTAATTGTCAATTTCAAAATTAACTTTGTATTACAAAGTACTTTTAAAATGAATTCAACAAACGAACATTTAGATGCGCTAAAAGATATCAGAAGCATGATGGAAAGATCATCGCGGTTTGTATCCCTTAATGGTTTTGCCGGTGTTTTTGTTGGCGTGTTTGCTTTATGTGGTGCATTTGCGGCACACCTGTTTATTCAGGCAAAATATAATAATATGTATGTGCCCTATTATGAATATTCAGTAGATGAATCGGGACAGCTTAATTTTTCATTTCTTCAATTTTTTATCATTGATGCGATTAGCGTACTTACCCTTTCATTAATAGCCGGAAGTTGGTTGAGCATTCGCAAGGCGAGAAAAGCGGGATTGCAAATTTGGGATAAAACGGCTCAACGGTTGTTTGTGAACATGATGATCCCGTTGGCGAGTGGTGGTGTATTCTGTTTAATTATGGTGTACCAACATGTTGTGGGAATGGTAGCTCCTGCTATGCTTATTTTTTATGGATTGGCGCTTGTTAATTCAAGCAAGTATACATTCGAAGAAATCAGGGTATTGGGGATATTGGAAATTTCTTTGGGGCTGTTGGCTGCGTTTTTTATAGGATATGGTTTACTCTTTTGGGCCATCGGATTCGGTGCATTGCATATCGTTTATGGAATAATCATGTATTTTAAATACGAGAAATGAGCGTAGATATCAGTAAACTGAATAAAGCTTTTGAAAACCGGATGAGGCTGGGCATTATGTCGGCCTTAATGGTTAACGACAGCCTGGATTTTAACGCACTTAAGGAGTTGCTGAATACCACCGATGGTAATTTGGCAAGTCATGCAAGTGCGCTCGAAAAAGTAGAGTACATAGAAGTGAAAAAACAATTTGTAGGTAAGAAACCCAATACAACCTTTTCTGCAACAAAGCTTGGGAAAAAGGCATTCAATATGCACTTGGATGCATTGGAAAAGTTGCTGAAAAACAGATAGCGTTTTTTTTGCGTATTAACTTTGAAATACAAAGTACTTTTAAATTAAATGAATATGAAAACTAAAACAGAATTGCTCACCCGAAAAATCAGAACATGGATCGTGTTTTTTATTGCTGCACTTGTGTTAAGCGGGGTAACGGCTTTTCCCCTCGAAACAGAATTGCATTTTTTGGATCAATATTCAACCAGGTTTCCTTGGCCTCTTTCTGAATTTATCAATCAGGTATATGAGGCTGTCAAAACGAGCAATGCAAATTATCCATTCCTTGCTTACGGTACCGACTGGCTGGCATTTGCGCATATCGTAATTGCTGTTGCGTTTATCGGACCTCTTCGTGATCCTGTAAAAAATAGTTGGATTATTGAATTCGGAATGATCAGCTGCCTCATGATTTTTCCACTAGCATTTATTTGCGGTTTTATAAGGCAAATTCCTGTTTACTGGCAACTGATCGATTGTTCTTTTGGAGTGTTTGGTTTAATCCCGCTCTTACACACGCATAGGCTTATAAAAAAACTTGAAAAACTTTCTGGCAATAATTAATAACACTAAAAATTTCATTATGAAAAAGAATGATTGGATTTTATTGGTTTCCGTACTGTGTTACAGTTACCTTTTCTATGAACAATTTGCAGGAATTAATTTTCTTGTGTTTAACATTGTTTTGCTCGCAACCCTTTTTATAAAGGACAGAAGTTTTCTAACTAAAAAGGCACTTTGGTTACCTCTTGTAGGTTCTATCGTTTCCGCTGTTTGTATTGCGTTATATGGGGATGGGCTGTCTGTGTTTGCCAATATTTGTTCATTAGTACTATTAGCGTCCAAATTTGTAAATCAAGAAAATTCACTGGCAACATCATTTATCCATGGAGGTTTTTCGGTTGTATCGGCCCCCATTAACATGATTATTGATGGTATTCATCGATCAAAAAGAAATAAAGAAAATAGAGTAGGTGAAAAAAGAAATGGAGTCTTATTCTATATTATTCCATTAGCAGTATCATTAGTCTTTTTTATTTTTTATCGCAATTCAAGTGCTTTGTTTAAAAATCTTACAGATCAAATTCGGTTCGATTTTATTTCTATTAAATGGGTGTTTTTTACAGTTGGAGGACTGATTTTAACCTATGGATTTTATTATAGTAAAAAAATTGCGAGGCTCTTTATATATGAGCAATCGCAACAGGATGGCATAATACCTTCGGGTAAAAATGTTGTGAGTATCATCGGGAACTCAATAGACATTGATACAGAGCGGAGATCGGGAATAATGATGCTTGGGCTGCTAAACTTTCTTATACTGGTGGTAAATGTATTGGATATAAAATTCTTGGTTTTTGGTGGCGACTTACCCCAAAATTTTAACTACTCGGCAATGGTTCACGAAGGCATTAATAGTTTAATCTTGTCTATTATCACTGCAATTGCAATCATTCTTTGGTACTTTAGAGGAGAACAGAACTATTCAGGTAACAACATATTAAGAGTGTTGGCTTATATATGGATAGCACAAAATGTACTAATGATTGTTACGAGTGCATACAAAAATGGTTTGTATATTGAGGAGTGGGCGCTAACATATAAACGAATTGGAGTCTTTGTTTACCTCCTTTTAGCAAGTTTAGGACTAATTACAACAGCAATTAAAATTAGAAATATTAAGAGCAATTGGTATTTATTAAAGATAAATATTGTTGGCGCTTATATCGCCCTTTTGTTAGGTTGTTTGGTAAATTGGGACCTATTTATTGTTCGATATAATATACACTGGTCGGAAATGAATGATAATAATGACCCAATTGAATATACAGCAACATTATCACGGAGTGTTATGCCTGACTTGTATAATTGGTCAAAGACGCATTCATCGGATTCGCTTGCTCTGGAATTGAAAGAAAAATTTCAGTATGAAACATTGAAGATTACTGAGGAGCAAAGTCTTGTTGACTGGCGGTCCTGGAGTTTTGAGAGAAACAGAATCGCATCAGAAATGCTCCAATAGGTAAATTTAAGTTTTGTGATTTAAAGACAACAGTATGGTTTTAATGCAAAAGGATATGAATATGAAAAACGCAAATCAACTAAGGGATGAGCCTAAAAACATAAGAACTGAAATAATAAATAACCTGGACAATCCCGGGCAACTTGAAAGACTCTACCAAAATAACAAAACCTCTTTTAAAAAGGAGTTAAACAAAATTTATCCGGATATTAAAGGATCAACAATTGCGCAAGTGTGGTACGAACGCTTGAACTTCGAAAATGAGGGGATTTCATGGGGAGTGCGCAATGAATTACCTTTTGTAATAATTGCTTCTTTTATCGCGGCATTGATTGCTAAACTTCCGAAGTTGGTAACAATTAGCGATGACTTCTTTTATCCTCGGAATATTGGGTTTGTCGTATTTCCATTGCTTATTGCATATTTTGCGTGGAAAGAGCAAGTACAAACTAAAAAGATTGTTGCCGCTTTTGCCGCGATTTTAATTGCTGTCATCTACATTAACCTGCTTCCTGTTGTTTCATCAAGCGATACCTTAAACTTAGCATGCATTCATCTACCATTGTTTCTATGGACCTTGTTGGGCTTTGTTTTTGTTGGGGACAAACAAAATGACTATCAAAAACGATTAGATTTTTTAAGATACATGGGCGACTTACTGGTAATGACTGCTGTTATTCTTATTTCAGGTGGTTTATTAACCGCAGTGACATTGGGTTTGTTTGAACTGATCGGTGTCAAAATAGAGAGTTTTTATTTTGAATACATTGTCATATCAGGGCTTGCAGCAGCTCCAATTGTTGGTACTTATTTAGTACGATCAAATCCTCAACTGGTCAATAAGGTCTCACCAATAATCGCCAGGGTATTTACACCATTGGTATTTATTACCTTGGTAGTCTATCTTTCTGCAATTGTCTATACAGGAAAAGACCCTTATAATGATAGGGAATTTCTACTGATCTTTAATTTGTTACTTATTGGAGTTATGGCCATCATTCTCTTCTCTATAGCGGAGGTATCCAAAAATGCAGGGAGTACATTCGGACTGTTTTTATTGTTAGGGTTGTCAGTAGTAACTGTAATATTGAACGGAATAGCACTTTCTGCCATTCTTTTCAGAATTTCCGAATGGGGTTTCACTCCCAACAGACTTGCCGTTTTGGGAAGTAATGTATTGATCTTGGCAAATCTATTAATTGTTGCTTATAGGTTATTCAAGTCAATAAAAGATACCAACGAAATAGAAAAGGTTGAAAACAGTATCGCTTATTTTTTACCAATTTACAGCCTTTGGACAATGGTAGTGGTTTTTGTTTTCCCAATATTATTTGGATTCAAATAGTTAAGGTTCGATAAATATCTTACGGGTTGTGTTGAAAGTATCACCTGTTATTTTACAAAGGTAAAAACGGTCGGTCAATTCACTGATATCAATTCGGGTTTCTGTGCTTGAAGATTGGATTCGTTTTACCTCTTTTCCTGTAATGTCAAAAAACTGGATCAACACTTTTGTTTCCTGGCTGGGTATACGCACAAACAATTCAGTTGTTGCCGGATTAGGGTAGATGACTATTTCGCCTTGTGAATGAATGTCTTGAAGCCCGGTATGCGTTACTTTAAAAGCACCACGTAAATACAAATTACCATCCACCACATTATAAGTTGATAAACTAAAGGTGATGTAGGTACCAATATCATCTACTCTTAGAGTGCACTGAAAAGCAGTATCGTTAATAATATTAAACGATTGTAAGTAAACACCACCTGTAGTGACAGAATCCGGAAATATATTCACGGATAGTCCTTTTGTAAAATGCGTGTTTTGTCCAATGACTAAAGCAGATACTGATTGCCCCATCGAACCAAAGTTTGGTCCCATAGCAACCAAACGTGGAGCATTGGGAGAGGTAACAGTGGTAAATGAATTATAAAGATATAAATACCCATCCGTTGGTGTCCACACCCTAAAATGATTTGTACCAAGCGAGCTCGACATTGGACAAGTAACAGTCGCAATCAATGTGGTATCGTCTATAACCTGGGCATTCAGTATATCGCAACTATAAGTATAGATATCAGGAGATCCGATGGTAAAGGATGTTTTTGATCCTTTAACAATTACCTGGATCGTATCGCCTTGCATAATGGTATCAGGTGAAATAGAAAGCAGTTTACCTGGAACTTTAACCACTGGAGCTTTTTTTACTTTATATGTGAAGCTGGTAAAATTTCCTGAAGAATCGAGTTGTACATTCGCCAGATAACTTTTAGAATTAGGTGCATACCAACTATAATTCCCAGTGTTTTGCGATTGATGTGTTACATATGTCCAGCCGATGATAGAATGTAAATAAACGTCAGCTTCTACATTGATAAGTTGATTTACCCTCAAGGCGTTATATGATGTCGTATCTGGTAAAATAAGTGTTCCCCATCCGTCACAAATGCTCGTCATTTTCACTTTGGCGTTTATACGTATAGAATCAAAAGGAGGAATTGGATCCAAGCCAAAATCAGATAATAACCCTTTGGCTATGGTGGTAGTTGAATCCACAAATTGCGATTGATAAGTTAGAGGTAAATTGAGTGTTTGAATCTTAACGCCTGTTACGTTAACCTTTGGAAATTCGAAGGTCGTTTTAACAAAACTATCTGATACTTCTAAATATTGATCGCCATTGCCATAACTGCGTTGCAATAAGTTTGTAGTAATATCAGGTGCATTAGGATTACTGGTTGCATTGATAAATACTGTAGAGTCATATCTTCTCGGGTAAGATGTTTTGGTATTAAATCGCCAGGTATGATTGGTTCCGGTTGCACCAAAATTGTAAGCGAGGATCGTTGGTGTATCTATAGCATAAATTACTTTGTCTCCATCAACTCCGAAATCAGTTCGCGTAAATTGGATTTGTGCTGAAGCCGATACGAATAGAAAGAGAAAATAAAGAAGTATATACTTTTTCATGGAATAGGTATTTTATTCGAAGTTAATGTATTTTATTTCAGTTGGATATGAAAGTATATGCGTTCGTTTTTATCCTAAATAAGATGATTTAATTGTATTGAAAAAAAAGCGCTTATATTTGACAATATGACTTCGTAGCTCAGTTGGTAGAGCAGCTGACTCTTAATCATCGGGTCGTGGGTTCGAGTCCCACCGAGGTCACACAAAAAAAGCGAAGGTTTTAATCTTCGCTTTTTTTTACAACGTTGCAAATTTAAACGACTGGATCAACGAATCATCTTTAGCAGATGTTCCCCTTCTTGCCGGTTCTACAAGATCTTCTTTTCGATGCGTTCTCGTTTGGCCAACAGACGATTTTTCAGAAGGAATATTTCGTTTTTGATGTGAAGCAAAAGAGACATTACCTTCTTCCTTGTAATATACCGTATCGTAAATTTTTACCGGTACTTCCAAATACACTGTATCCAACTGCGTAACGTATTCGATGTGTTTACGCTGATAGGTTTGCCAATGCACAAGCCATCCTGCACCAAGTAACAGGAAAATGGCAGCAGCCTTCCATACCTGAATGGGCGTATTCCACAATGGGCGTATCGGCTGTTTGCGTGAAACAAACTGTTGCATTAGTTTGTCTTTTTGAGCTCGATTTACAGAAGATAAAGCAGGAGCTTCCTGCTTTAACAATTGTGCGGTTTTGTACATGGATTTGTATTCTGACTGCGTCATATATTGCAATACCAGTTCCTGGTCTGCTGCACTTAAGGTGTCAAACGATCGTTGCTCAATAAGGTCAAAAATTGGGGCAGGTATATTTTCCATAATGGTTAAATTTCTTTGAATGGTTGTAAATGAGTATTGAATTTTTTGAGTAAATAAAACAAACAGGATTTTACGCTTCCTTCCGGTATGGCAATGATTTCGGCAATTTCTTTCATACTTAGTTCATGTTCAAATCGCAAAACAAAAACTGCTTTTTCTTTTTCACTCAGTTGTTGATAGAGTTCGTTGATCTTTAGTTTGAGTTTACCGGCATCAATATGTTGGTGTGAGGTAACAGTTTCCGAAACTGTGTAGTTTATGGCCAGTAGTTTTTCCCTGTTGCTATGGTTTCGGATCGTATTTAAGCATAAGTTATTTGCCACTGTATATACCCAGGTAGAAAACTTTAGATTGATATCAAATGCTCTAGGTTGTTCCATTATTTTGATAAATACCTCATGTACTAGGTCTTCAGCTTGTTCTTTTGATTGAACCATTCGATTGCAAAACCCCGTAAGTTTTTGGGCATACCTGTCGTATAACTGTTCAAACGCCAGTTGATCATCCTTATGGATGATTAGTTCCATCAGGTGCTCATCAGTATGTTGCTTATAAGAAGTTTTAAAAAGCTTCACAGGTTATTTATTCAAATATTGAAGTGTTTCTTTTTCTTCAGGACGATCCTTGGCAACAATTACAATTTTTTGTTTGATCCATTCCTTTTTTTGCGTGTCACCCGATTCTTTATAGTGGTCATACAATTTAAGCATCGGTACAATATAATTGGCTTGTGTATGTTTGGTATAATACACGGATATATCATTGAAGAAAGGTTTATCAATATAATCCAGTGCATACAATTGTTCAATATTCTTTTTCAGCAAAGCCATATTATCGATGTTCTTTTCACTGTATTCGTAAGCCAATCCCGTAAGGTATAATTTGGCCTCGATAGGTTTGCTAAAACATTCATTGGTCGTGAGTGCTATATACACTGGTGCTTTTTTGCTGTTTCCTGCAATATGAGTTACGATTTTTGCATTGAAACGGCTGTTCACTTTTTCTTCTTTATTGGTTGTGTCCGATCCAATATCATTCATATCCCATTTGTCAATTCCGAGTTCTTTAAACACTTTATGGCGATAAGCATCAATGCGCAATAAGCTAGTATTTAGAACGGTAATATCCGTACGAATACCTTGCGATTGCAACATCCAAATAGGATAAGTATCGTTATCTCCTGCTGTTAATATGATCGCATTCGGTTTTAGCCCGATGATCACATTATAGTTATAATACAACAAACCCGGAGGTGCAATATCCGAATGATAGTATTTTTCGGAGTACATATTTCTTTTCGCTATATTTCTCTCTACCTCCGCCCATACAATTATTTCTGTATAAAGTTCTTTACGATCAGGCCCCAATTCAGCCGCTTTTTTAAGATAGGGTAGCAAATGATCATAATCGTTTCCACCATTCATCCATTTGCATAAATTGTATTCAAATGATTGTGGAGCGGCCTTTTCCATGTCATTGATAATATTTTCCAATACCAGTGCCTTTTCCGAATGGGTTCTTTTATCGTTGGTATCCGTGCGCAATAAATTACGGTTGGCCCGGTAATAATTATACCAAGCATAACCGTTCGAACTGTTTTTATCAAGTTCCGTTTTCCATGCTTTTATTTGTTCTTTATACCATTCGGTCGATTGGCGCTCAACTGCATACCCGTTTACAAACAAGGGTTTTTGGGAAAAGCAAACAGGCGAAAGAGCAAGTAATAGAAGGAGATGTAATGTTTTCATGATCGTGAGTTTGGCTGTTATACCCATAATATGGGTAAAAGTTCAAAACGAAGAATACGTAGTTTAACGTATGGTAATCCTTTACTCGTGTGAATACTTTTGACCATCAACAAATTAAATGATATGAAAAAACTATTACTACTCATTTCCATTGTTTCGGGCATTAATGTGTTTGCGCAAAACAAATGGATCAATGTGAACGCCCGCGTATCGGGTACGATGATCACATTTAGCTTGTACCAAAAACAACCCGATAATTCTTATCAGTTGCTCAGAAGCAAAGACGAGGATAGTGGAATGTGGACTTTTGATAGTCTGAATAGTGGAATTTACCGGGTACACGTCAGCATGGCTTACGCAAAGTATATTCCAACATGGCATCCGATGAAAGCAATTTGGGATGAGGCTGCTGATATTGATTTGACATCGGCAGACAGCGCTTTATGTCATGAAGGAATGTTGCCCAATCTTTCTTTTACCGGTCCTGCTACCATTAATGGGGAATTGAATGAAGGAATGCTCAAGACAGCAGGTGACCCTTTAAAAAACACCCGTGTTGTGATCAAGGATGGAGCAGGGGTATTTATAAAAATGACCAGTACCAATGATTCGGGTCGATTTACTGTTTCTAATTTGCCGGTAGGTACCTATAAGATTTTAGTGGATATGATCAATGTGCCCACAGCAAACCCCAAAACAGTGATATTGGATAGCGCTAATCTAACTGCTTCGGTAGACTTAACCGTTAACTCATCGGGAACGGTTACCACCGGTATTAAAAAAGCGGGCTTGTCAGATGTATTGGTTTTATATCCAAACCCCTCAACGGATTTTGTTTCGGTGAATACTTCCGAAAGGGTGACCATTGCTATCTATAATCTCACTGGGTTGCTCGTGGCAAAAGGTACCATCAATCAATTTCAGAACTTATCCATTCAACATTTATCTAATGGAATATACATCGCCAGTATGGTTAAAGATGGAGTAATTTATACTCAGCGAATAATCAAGCAATAAAATTGCCAATACCATTAGAATGCCTCGCTGAAAAGTGGGGCATTTTTTTTACCAAATGTTTTATACATTGCTTTAAATTATTTAATCCTATGAATTACTATTCAACAGCATCATCACCGCAACGAACATCTTTTTCTCAGAACAACCTACTCAAGTTTTTTGTGATCACTTTTGCTATCTGTTGGATCGCTACATTGCTAGTAACTACTGATATGGCGAACTGGATAACAGAAAATGTGCTTACTTTTTTGTTTATTGTCGGTTTAGGTATAAGCTATAAAAAATTTCAGTTTAGCGATCTCAGTTACACGCTGCTTTTTGTCTATATCCTGTTGCATATTTATGGAGCAACATATACTTACGCGGAAAATCCATTTGGATACTGGTTAAAGGACACGCTGCATTTGGAGCGTAATCATTACGATAGAATCGTACATTGTAGTTTTGGACTTATGCTCGCTTATCCCATGCGCGACTATTTCAAGAATTGGTTTGGCTGGCCTGCATGGGTTTGTTGGGTATTGCCTATTGAAATCACCATGAGTTTTAGTGGACTATATGAAATTATAGAATGGTTGGTAGCGGATGTGTTTTTCCCATCAGAAGGAACTGCATATCTGGGAACACAAGGAGATGTGTGGGATGCTCAAAAAGACATGGTATTGGCATTTAGTGGAGCTTGTATCTCAATGTTCCTATCGTTTATCGTCAAACGTCTTTTTGATAAACGAACAGCTTAGTATTGTAAACAAAAAAAGTCGATGGAACCCATCGACTTTTTTTATTTAGGTAACCAACGTAAATTACTTTTTATTTACCATAGCATCTGCCATTTTCACAGCCTCGTAAGCGTTTACCACACCTCCTGCTTTACATAGGTCAGTCATTTTTACTTTACGTTTAGCATCACCAGGAAGCATTACTTTCCCTTTTACCTTCACAGATGATTGCATGATTATGTCTTTTACCTGATTAGCCGTAAGTGTTGGATAATATGACCATACTAGTGCTGCAACGCCCGATGTTACAGGAGCCGCCATGCTTGTTCCGTTGAAGCTAGCATATTTCGAATCAGGAATAGTTGAATAAATATCCACTCCCGGAGCAAATACATCCACATTTTGATTACCGTAGTTTGAAAACTCAGCGGTGATCTTTTTTCCTTTATGCCAGCTTGAAGCGCCAATTTCTAACCATGAAGAAGCTTCTCCCGAATTGTTGGCATATGTATCGCGTGGAAAGTTGTTGGTTGTATCGGTATTTCTGCCATCATTACCTGCTGCATGTACCAATAGTACATTTTTGCTCACTGCATATTTTACCGCTTCATCCACAGCCGACTTATTGGGAGAGTAACTTTTTCCGAAGCTCATATTGATAATTTTGGCACCATTATCAACCGCGTAACGAATCCCGTTTGCAACATCTTTATCTCTCTCATCACCATCAGGCACCACTCTTACCACCATAATTTTCACGTTGTTTGCCACACCCATCATTCCTTTATTATTATCTCTAACTGCGGCTATAATCCCCGCAACATGTGTGCCGTGCGATCCTTCCGGGCCTTCGTAGTGATTGTTGCCATAAATACGTTCTGTTACATCTGCGTAATTGTCTCCGACAATTTTGCGTGAATCCAGATCTTGATTCAGATGAACGTTGAGTTCTGTTTCAAAATGATCAATCGCGCCATTTAATTGGCTTTTTAATACATTTAAGGGCATTTTATTTTTTGATGCGATTGTCAGAACACGTTGTTCAGATGCATTGGCTGGTTTGTACCCTTTTAATTGGTCAGTAGTCGGGTTCTCTGTACCGATTGATTTTGTGATTGCATCAACACTCGAAAGAATTTCTTTGTATAGGGCTACGTTCCCTTTCACAGTTTTTATACGATTTTCATATATAGTTTTTACTTTTTGGTACTCATCATAATCAGCTCCGGCTTTAACAGCACCATTATTGTATTTGGTCGTTAACTCTTTGTACACGCGTGTAAGTTCAAGATTGTCTTCATTTACATCACCATCTTTTCCTCCAATAAAATTCCAGCCATGTATATCATCTATATAGCCATTATTGTCATCATCAATTCCATTACCTGCAATTTCTCTGCTATTGGTCCAGATAACAGGCATCAGGTCTTCATGATCCACTTCTGTTCCTCCGTCAATCACTGCCACAATGATTTGTGTTGAAGTTTTGTTTTGTAAAAGTTCTGAGTAGGCTCTTTCTGTACTAACACCAGGTACCTTATTCTTTTTTGCATCCAAATTAAACCAGTTTTCTGGGGCTTTTTTCTGAGCAAAGGCCATTCCGCTCAACATGGTGAATGTGATCAACCCTAAGAGTATTTTTTTCATTGTAATAATATAGTTTATGGATGCAAAATAGCACGAAGTATCATAAAGCCATGCACTCATTTACATGAATGGAAAAAATAAGGATATAGATAGGTTCAAATGATTTTGATTGGAACTGCTTTAAAACGAAAAACCCCCTTGCGGGGGTCTTTCTAGCCTATGAAACAAATTGCACCTCTACTCAAAGATGCAAACTCTTATGTCAATTGAAGGTGTAAATGTAAGCTTTTCGGCATTAAATCTACCATTCAATAGTACAATTATTTTTTAAATTTTTTATAACCCAATAAAATTCAGTCTTTCTGATTTGATGGACGTTTTGTTTCAATGTTTAACGTTCATTAAAAATAAACTTCTTTAAACGAAAAACCCCCTTGCGGGGGTCTTTCTAGCCTATGAAACAAATTGCACCTCTACTCACGATGCAATACTTTTAGTAAGGGTTAAAGTGTTTTTAATTGTCGATACAAATATAAGACAATACTATGCATGCATACGAAGTGATCTGTCAGATTTTTGTCATCTCTTTAAAGTTAATTTATACTGAAATACAGTACTTAATAACGTAAATTACAAAGAAAAGTTTTGTGCACATTGGTAATGTGTTTTTGGTTTTAGCAATATAAAGCACACTCAATATTCATTTAGAAAAAACAGGGAGATTTTGTCTCCCTGTTTAACCCTATGAAACATTATCTCTATTGCTAAAGACAATTTCGTTTAAAGAACGTTTTATTCCTCTATATGATGGTCAAACTTATGCTTTGGTTTAATACCAAGTTTAAGTTTTAAATTTTCACTTAAATACAACATCACCGGAACGAGTATCAATGTTAGTATTGTAGCAAATCCCAGTCCAAAAATCATGGTCCATGATAATGGTCCCCAGAATGCTACACTGTCTCCTCCAAAGAAGATATGCGGATTACCTGTTTGGAACAATGATTCAAAATCAATATTTAATCCAACGGCTAATGGTACCAAACCTAGCATAGTAGCAGTTGCGGTTAGCAATACTGGGGTCATACGTGTACGACCGGCTTCGATGATAGCTTCCCGTAGGGGCATTCCTTCCCCAATGAGTATTTCGGTAAACTCTACCAGTAAGATACCATTCCTAACCACAATACCTGCCAGTGCAATAATTCCGACTCCGGTCATGATAATGGAGATTTCCATATTAAAAATAGAGAAGCCTAAGAATACTCCAATTAATGATAATACGATCTCACTTAAGATGATAATTGGTTTTGAGATTGAATTAAACTGTGTAACCAAAATCAGGAAGATAAGTCCGAGTGAGGTCATTAATGCCCCACCCAAAAATGCTCCTGTTTCGGCTTGTTCTTCTTGCTCACCACCCATTTTCACTGTAACACCTTGTGGTAAATTATAACGTTTAAGCGCTTTATCAATTTTACCTACAATTTCGTTAGCATTAAATCCGGTTAATACATTCGATGAAAGGGTAATAATTGGTTTTTCGTTGTAGCGTTTGATTCCACCAAATGTGTTTCCGTAGCGCACTGTTGCAACTGATGATAAAGGGATCTGACGGATCTGACCACCCATATTCATATCCCGGAAAATTATTTTAAGGTTCATCAAAGCACTAATATTATTGCGTTGGTTTTCCTGATAGCGAATTTGAATAGGATATTCGTCATTGGCATCCTTTAATTTGCTGGGGTCATCCAATCCAAAAATGGCATTACGTAATTGCATACCAATTTGTGCAGAGCTGATTCCCTCGCGATTTGCTCTTTCCCTATCCACTTCAACAACAATTTCCGGTTTGCTCGATTGGACATCAGATTTTAACTCTTCAACACCTGGAATTTGTAAAGAATCTAAGTAGCGTTTAATATCAGCACCAACCTCAACCAATTGGTTAATATCGTCACCTTTTATATCCACAGCAATTGGCTTACCTGTTGGTGGTCCATTGCTCTCTTGGTCAACAATAATTTCTACCCCTGCAATTCCTTTGGTTGCCTCTCTTATCTTATTCAGGTAAGGACGAGTTGATTCACCATTACGATGTGCGAATGAAACAAATGCCACGGTCACTTTTCCCAAATGTGGAGTTGCACTAAAATTGTATTCAAACTGGGAAGGATCGTTTGCTCCCACGGCAACGTTTGCAATAATCGACTCAACGATAGGATTGTCTTTGCCCATCACTTTATATACTCTGTCTTCAACTATTTGAGTGATCGAGTCAGTATAAGCAGCCGATGTACCTGTTGGTAAGGTAATATAAGTATATATAAAGTTAGGGTCTGATTTTGGGAAGAATACAACACTTGGAGAAACAATTGCTGTAAGGATAAATGTAAAGAAGAACAAAACAACTGTACCAACCATCATCCAACGTGGGCGATTTTTTTGCAATACCCATTCCATGATGCCTTTGTAAAAGTCTTGAACTTTTGGCCAACGTTCTTCCTGGAATTTTTTGATCCATTTCCACAATACGAAACGGTTTAACGAGTACAATCCAAACATCACCACTACAAAGTTTCCGGTACCTATATTACCCATCAAATATGACAAGAGTGCAATAACCGCGAAAATGATAGAGGTAATTTTATAGCCTTTTTTATTGGTCCTAACTTTATCTTCCTCTTCATGCGTTTTCATAAACTGAACAGCAAACACAGGATTGATAATGTATGCTACCAAAAGAGAAGCTAATAATGTAATGATCAAAGTTACCGGTAAGAAGAACATGAATTTACCGATTACACCTTGCCAGAATGCAAGTGGGATAAAGGGTGCCAAAGTAGTCATTGTGCCTGCGAATACCGGTAAGAAAACTTCTCCAGCTGCAATCTTAGCTGCCTTTTTAATAGGTACTTTTCCATTAGCGAAGATCCTGTGTGTGTTTTCGATAACCACAATGGCATCATCCACCACAATTCCTAAAGCCAATAGGAATGAGAAAAGTACAATAAAGTTTAGTTTAAATCCAATCGCAGGAAAAACCATAAATGCTATGGCGCATGATAACGGAACCGACATCGCAACGAAAATGGCATTGGTAGCACCCATAAAGAACATTAGGATGACAGTTACAAGTATAAAACCAATGATGATCGTATTGATTAAGTCATGCAATGTGGTACGTGTTTCTGAAGATTGATCACCTGTTATGGTAACCTTTACACCTTCCGGGAAAATCTCTTTCTCATATCTTTTAGTGATCTCAGCAATTTTATCTGATGCTTCAATTAAGTTTTCACCACTTTTTTTAATAACATTTAAGGTGATTACGTTATCGTGTTCCAAACGAGCGTAACTTTCTTTTTCCTTAAATGCATCTTTTACTTCAGCAATGTCTTTTAAATAAACGGTTGCTCCGGTTTGTCCGCGAATAATGATATCACCAATTTTATTTGGATCTTTATATTCACCTTTAACACTGATAGAACGCTTGAGACCTTCCATATCTACAAGCCCTCCACTCACGGTCATGTTCTCATATTGTACAGCACCTCTAATGTCTGCTAATGTAATATGTGCCACCTCGGCTTTGTACATATCTACATTAATTTGAATTTCTCTTTCGAGTTCACCCGACATACGGGCCTCGGTAATTTCTTTTAATCCTTCAATTTCATCCTGTAACTGATCAGCATATTTTTTCATTTTATCCAATGGCAAATCGCCACTGATATGAACTTGCATAATCGGAAACTGCGAAGCATCAATATCTGTTACCTGAGGATCTTGTGGTAAATTATCGGGCAAATCATTTTTAGATTTACTCACAGCATCTTTTACACGTTGCAATGCTAAATCAACATTCTGATCAGTATTGAACTCAACATTGATAACCGAAAAATCCTGTACGGAATTGCTCTTGATTTTTTTGACACCGGTAATGGTTGCCAGTTGTTTTTCAAGTTGTTTGGTTACCAATTTCTCCATGTCATTTGGCGCGGTTCCAGGGTATACGGTAGTCACAAGGATACTTGGGAACTTTACCTCCGGGAACTGTTCCTTTGGTAAACTATTGTAGGAGAACAAACCAACGAGCGTGATGATAATGGTAAGTATAAAAATACTTGTTTTATTATCGATACTCCAGTTGGATATGAAAAAACCTTTGTTTGAATCTTGCATAATAAGTTATATTAAATGGTTAACTATCTAATTATAGTTTAACAGTTTGTCCGTCAGTTAAATCCTGGAAGCCAACAGAGATGACATTATCACCCTCGTTTAGGCCCGAAAGAATTTCACTTACACCATTATATTGTTTACCAACTTTTACCGAAATCTTTTTAGCGATGAGTTTATCTCCTTGCTTAACAGCAACAAATACGACTTCTTCTCCATCTATTTGTTGTATAGAATTAATAGGAACAACAATTGCATTTGGTTTGTTGTAATCAATCACTTTTAATTCGGCCACCATGTTGGGGTGTAAATCGTTATCATTTGGCAGGTTAATCTCTATACTAAATGTACGAGTCATTGGGTCAATTGTTCTTGATGAATAACTAACCTTAGCTGAAATCGTTTTTTGAATATCTGGGAATGTAATTTTAGCTGCATCACCTGTTTTAACAAGGTTTGAGTATGCTTCCGACAGATCTGCTTTTACTTTTAATGCATCAGGGTTTACAACGGTTATACAAGGTACACCCGGTGCAACATTTTGTCCCGATTTAATAGATACTTTATCTATGGTTCCGTTAAAATCAGCTTTAATATAGTACATATCCAATCCTTCTTTGGCAGCATCTATTTGTTTTTCTAGACTTTCTTTTTGGTTTTTAGCCTGAAGGAATTCGATTTCACTACCTACTTTTTGGTCCCACAATTCTTTACGTTTTTCGTAGAGTACTTTCACCAATTCATATTGTTTTTTCAAGGCATCTAGCTGCGCTTTGGAAACTTTAGTGTCAAGTTCGGCAAGGATGCTTCCTTTGCTTACATGTTGTCCCACTTTTACATTGATTTTGGTAACAACGCTTGGAACTTTGGCACTGTAAGTAATGTTTTCGTCACCATCAACATGGCCTTGTACATCAATTGCATGAATAAAGTTTTGCTTGGTTACCGGGGTAAGTGCAATAACTTTTGAACGATCTTCCTCTTTGTTTAAGCTATCGCCCATTGCAAGAATTTCGTCTTGCAGCGTTGCTATTTGAGCAGTGATTTCTGCTTGTTGTGTTTGTAATTTTTCGAGTTGAGCTTTTTTGGCTTCAGCCGAATCAGAGCCACCGCATGCCGCTAAAAATCCAGCAAGGACAACTGTAGCGAAAATAATTGTTATGTTTTTCATAAAATGATATATTCTGTTATTATGTTTTTTCTATTGACCAAGCGCTTTCTTAAGGTTTGCACGAGCTATAAGCATATCGTAAATACCATTCAGATAATTTTTTTGTGATTCTTTCAGATCTTTTTCTGCAGTTACTACGTCTAAGCTTGAGCTCAATCCGTTTTGGTATTTGATGTTAATTTTTTTGTAGATCGTATCTGCTAAAAGGTAGTTCTCGTTTAATACAGTCAGTTGTTCTTTTGCTCTGTTATAAGTTGTCTTGGCTGAGAACACCTCCATTTCGATTGCATTTTCGAGTTGTTCGGTACTTTTTTCTACTTTCTCTATGTTAATTTTTGCCTGTTGTATTTTCGAGTGTTTATTAAGACCATCAAAAATTGGAAGTGATACATTTAGTCCTACAAAAGTGCCCGGATAAAATTTGTCGAATGAGTTTGCGAAATCTACACTGAAAGCATTTTGTTGGTGTTGTGCAAAGGCCGCAATTGTTGGTGCGTAACCATATTGATATCTTTTTTTATCCAACTCATACATTTTTCTTTGTTGTGTTAGCATCAGATATTCAGGTCTTTTGTTGTAATCAAGTTGGTTCGCAATTTCAGGTTCATTTGAAGCAATATTGTATAAAGAGGTTAAATTGTCTTTTAGGTTTAATGAATCTTTTACACTCATTCCCATTTGCATTTTTAAACTGTAATATGCCAATGCACGTGCATCTGAAAGTTGTCTTTTTAGGATGAGCAAATTGGAGTAAGTGAGATTGATACGATCGTAATCGGTTGATTCTGCTAAACCAGCTTTTGATATTGCTGCCAAATCATTACGGGTTTTTTCTATAGTTTGAATATTAGCATCAGTAAGAATCATACTTTCTTCGGCAATAAGTGCCATACAGTATGCTTTTATGACATCATTTTCGACATCATACTCAGCTTTTTTAATTCCATACTTCGATAACATGGCAAATTCTTTTGCTGCCTTTAACCCCATTAAAAATCCACCGTCAAATAATAATTGTGATGCATTTATGGTTGCAGCAACTGAGTAGTCTATTCCTTGCGGAAATTCAATAAATGGTTCAGGACCGAAGAAACCTGGATTTTTAATGCCAACAACAGGAATTGTTGGCGTGTAGGTATATCTGCCCGTAGCATCAATTTTGGGTAACCCGATTGATCTTACTTCTTTCATTTGTTGATCAGCGTATTGCTCATCAAGTCTGGCATTTTGGAGCGTTTGATTATATTTCTTGCCATAATCAATTGCTTCTTTTAAAGAGAAGCTTTGCACTTCTTTTTGCTGAGCAAATGCTTGTATGCTGAGCAAAGTGGTTATTAAAAGATAAACTGCTTTCTTCATATTTAGTTTATTGGTTTTTTAATTGTAGTTTTTCAAGTTGTTTTAGACCTTTTTCGGTGAGGATACCACGTAAATGGTAGATCACCAGTTCACTATGCACCACATGGAAGTCCCGCACTTCTTTTTGATAGTTTTCGGGATTTACCATAAACTGAACCATATTTACATAATACAATGCGATAACTCGTTCATTTATCTCTGCGCGGTAGTATCCTTTTGCTTTACCGTCAATCAGGTTTTGCAAAATCTGACCGTAAATAAATTCTTTGCTGTAGGCATCGATTTTATCCCAGGCCTCTTTGAAATATTTGCGCAAATCAAATAACACGGCAGAGTTTATGTGTTTGGCCTCATTGCCGAAGTTGTCGCTGATGGCTAATAAAAATGCAATAGGGTCTTTTTCATTTTTTACCAGATTTAAACAATATTCTTGCTCAATGTTGAGGTGATTTTCGATTGCCTGGTTCACCAAATCGTGCTTATCGGTAAAATACTGATACAACGTTTTTTTGGAAATCCCCATTTCGCGCGAAATGTCATCCATGGTAATGCTTTTAAAGCCATACCGCATGAATAAAGCTTCTGCTCCTTGTAATATTTTAAGTTTTGCTTCGTCCATTATTGGTTTTTAAATTTCGGGGTCAAAGGTAAGTACATTTTTTACATTGGAAACTATTTGCGTTAAAAAAGTTTCCAATGTTTCAAAAGTATCGGTGAACGAATTCTTGTTATCGGTGAGGGGGTAGATAAAGAGGAAAGGATATTGTCTGCAAACCTTAGGTATTCATTGCTTTTTGGGAAAGCATCTCTTATTCGGAATTGTCTACAGCCTACTTTCTTTTTGCTTACTTATTTTATAGCACATTAATATTACCGTAATTGCAGCACTTAACAGAAATTCATGAATCAACATTTTCCATATATAGTGGGCGTCACAGGCGGAAGTGCAAGTGGCAAGACCAGCTTTTTAAAAGAGATAGGTTGTTTGTTTGATAAAACCGAAGTATGCATTTTATCGCAGGATAATTATTACAAACCAATGGGCGTGCAGCCTCTGGATGCAAATGGAAACATCAATTATGATTTGCCGGAGTGTTTGGACCTGGATGCATTCCATGATGATATGCTTTTGCTTAAGAATGGTAAGGATGTTAAACGCAGGGAGTACCGCTTCCAACATGAAGAACAACTTGGCGATTGGATCCATTTTGCTGCTGCACCAATAGTGATAATTGAAGGATTGTTTATTTTTTACCGAGAAGACATATCGGAACATTTTAACCTGAAGGTTTTCGTAGAAGCACAAGAATCTTTGCAATTGGAGCGCAGGTTAAAACGCGATACCCAAGAACGTAATATTCCGGCTGATTACGTTCATTATCAATGGACCAACCATGTAATGCCGGCTTATCGCCAATATTTGGAGCCCTATAAAACCAAGGCCGATATTATCATTAATAATAATGAGCATTTTGGAAATAGCTTAAAAGTGGTAGAAGACCATTTTAGGTGGCTCTTAAAAACCCGTAAAGGAGTCTTATGATATTCATATTCAGTGCTTAAAGGCAATATTGTAAAAGATTGTAAAATGTGAGGTCAAAGCCTATATTTGCCCACTTTCGTAAAATTTAGCTGGATAAATTCTATGAGAGAATAAAAAGATGTATCATGCATCCCAAAATTTAGAAACAAATTTAAAATCAGATAACAGAAACAAATGAAAAGTAAAGGCGCAGTAAAGTTGTTTGCCATTGCACTCACGTTAGTATGTATTTTCCAACTATCGTTTACGTGGATTACAAACAAAGTAGAAAATGAGGCAAAGGAATTTGCAAACGGAGACCCGATTAAAGAAAGAGCATATCTTGATTCAGTTGCTCGTACACCGGTATATGATTTGGGTGTTGCCAAATTTACATACCTGCAATGTAAAGAGCGTGAATTAAACCTTGGATTGGACTTACAAGGTGGTATGAACGTAACAATGGAGGTTTCAATCGGGGATTTGATCCGTTCTTTATCGAACAACAATCAAGATCCAACGTTTAACAAAGCAATTGAGTTAACCAACGAAAAGATTAAAACAAGTAGAAAGGATTATCCTACTCTTTTTGGTGAAACAATGGCGGAGTTAAATCCAAGTGTGCAACTTGCTCCCATTTTTGCTAACCAAACGAATAAAGATAAGATCAAAGCTACTTCAAGCAATGATGAAGTAGTTTCATACATTAAAGGAGAAGCTGAACTTGCTGTGGATCGTTCGTTCCAAATCCTTCGTTCACGTATTGATAAGTTTGGTGTGACACAACCTAATATTCAAAAATTAGAAGGAACCGGTCGTATTTTGATCGAATTACCAGGTGTCGACAACCCAACCCGTGTTCGTAAGTTATTGCAAGGAACAGCTAAATTGGAGTTTTTCGAAACATTCGATAATCCTGAAGCGTTCAAATACCTTTCGAGTGCAAATGAGATGCTTAAAAAAGTATTGGCAAACGAATCAACTACGGTTGAAAACGACAGTACTTCTGCTGACACTACAAGCACACAAAGTGCTTTGGCTGGATTGGGTAATAAAGCAACTGTAAATGCTAACGATACTGCTGCAAAAGATACTTCAGCTGAGAAATCAGTGGAGCAATTCACCAAGGAGAATCCATTATTCGTTTTGTTACGTCCTTATGCAGATGAGCAAAATATGCTGATTGCAAAAGGTTCGATGTGCGGAACGGCAATGGTAAAAGATACCGGTAAAATTAACTCATACTTAAATATGCCGGAAGTACAGGCCGTATTGCCAAGTAATATTCGTTTTGCCTGGGCATACAAAGGTTTTGGCGATAATGGCGAAGGTGTGATTTTACACGCACTTAAAACATCAAAAGATGGTGGTGCTGCATTGGAAGGTGATAAAATTGTTGATGCCCGTAGAGATGTTTCACAAGATGGTCAGACAGAGGTTTCGATGACAATGAATCCTGAAGGTGGAAAAGCTTGGGCTAAATTGACGAAAGCAAATGTCGGACACAGTATTGCTATTGTATTGGATGGTGTTGTTTATTCTGCTCCAAATGTACAAAATGAAATTACAGGTGGTCGTTCTTCAATCTCCGGTGGATTTACCAGTGAAGAAGCAGGTGACTTAGCAAATATTCTGAAAGCGGGTAAACTTCCTGCTCCGGCTAAAATTACAAGTGAGTCGGTTGTTGGTCCTACGTTAGGTCAGGAAGCAATTACTTCTGGTTTGTTATCAATGGTTATTGCGATCTTAACAGTATTCGCGTTTATGGCATTTTACTATAACAAATCGGGTTTAGTTGCCGATGTTGTATTGTTTGTGAACGTATTTTTTGTAATGGGCATCCTTGCATCGATCGGTGCGGTATTAACCTTACCGGGTATTGCGGGTATCGTATTAACAATTGGTTTGGCTGTAGATGCCAACATTTTGATCTTTGAACGTGTACGTGAAGAATTGGCTCATGGTAAAACAGTTTCGCAATCAATTACCGAGGGTTACAAACATGCAATGCCTTCGATCATCGACTCGAACGTTACACTCTTATTATTAGGTGTTATCCTTTATGCATTCGGAACAGGTCCTATTCAAGGATTTGCAACTACCTTGATTATTGGTATCCTTTCATCATTGTTTGCAGCGGTATTAATCTCCCGTGTAATTTTCGAATGGATGTTGAGCCGCAAGAAAGAGATCACATTCGATACAAAACTTACCCGTAATGCATTTAAAAACCTTCACTTTGATTTTGTAGGCAGACGTAAAGTGTATTACATGATCTCAACTGCAGTGATCATTATCGGAACTGTTTTCTACTTTAAAAATGGTGGGTTTAACCTGGGAGTTGATTTCAAAGGAGGTCGTACATACGTAGTACGTTTTGATAATGAAATGAATACTGAAGATGTTAAAATTACATTGGAAAAAGTATTTGAAGAATCACAAACGGTTGTTCAAACATTGGGAAATGCGAGCCAGTTGAAAATAACAACCTCATACCATATTGAAAATACAGACGAAAATGCGGACAAGGAAGTGGAAACTACCTTGGCTAAAGGATTGGAAAGTATGGGCACTAAATATGAGATTGTACAACAACAAAAAGTTGGGCCAACTGTAGCAACAGATATCGTTTATGGTGCATATGGAGCTATTTTGTTCTCATGTTTATTGATGTTTGTGTACATTATTGTTCGATTCAAAAAATGGCAATATGGTATGGGTGCTGTTGTGGCATTGTTCCATGATGTGTTGGTCGTACTTTCGTTCTATACTATTTTTGATAATGTGTTGCCTTTCTCTTTGGAAATCGGACAAGATTTTATCGCGGCAATTTTAACGGTAATGGGTTATACGATGACAGAAACAGTAATTGTATTCGACCGTATCCGCGAGCGTATGAATGAAAAAGGCCATATCGATGTTGCCGGTGAAGAAAGAAACAAATTGATCAATTTTGCTTTGAACAGTACGTTAAGCCGTACCATCCTTACGTCATTATCGGTATTCTTCGTATTGGTAGTAATCTTCATCTTCGGTGGCGAAAGTATCCGTGGATTTATCTTTGCGCTATTGGTAGGACGTATCATTGGTACCTATTCATCATTATGTATCTCAACTCCGATCGTTGTTGATTTGGAAAGAAATGATTCATTAACAGTGGCAGCGAAAGCTTAAGCTGATCTTAATAATAAGGAGGAGCCTCCATCGAATTCGTTCGGTGGAGGCTTTTTTGTACACCTGTGAAAACAAATGTTATTATCATTAAAAGCCCTTTTCGTATGCTTGCGTTGAAGTATTCGTTTCATGTTGCTGTACGAAAACACTATTGTATGCGTTAATGATATCATCAACGCACAATATTACATAACGAATATTGAAGGAAATAAGTAACAAAGCAAATAGCTGAAGGATATCCCGAAGGTTTGGGATCCTGAGGCAAATAATCAATACGAAATGGAACCAACAGAACAAATGACTTTTCTCTCGCTGCTCATGAAAGGCGGTATTGTAATGATACCTATCGTTATTTTGTCAATAGTAAGCGTGTATATTTTTATAGAGCGTTGGATGCACATTCGCGCCCGTTCAAAGAGTTTACCTGATTTTACCAACCAAATTATTGATAAATTGGAAGAAGGGAATATGAGTGCCGCTAATGCATTGTGTGAAAGAGACAACAGCGCTATGGGGCATATTATTCAATCCGGTTTAATTTGCATTGGCAAACCTGTTCGTGAAATCGAATCAATGATGGAAAGCCAGGCCAATATTGAAATTAGTGAGATGGAAAAAAAATTGAGCTACCTGGGATTAATTGCCGGTATCGCACCTATGCTTGGGTTTATCGGAACAATTTCGGGGGTAATTAAAATTTTCTACAATATCTCACTTACTGATAATATTAGTATCGGAATCATTGCCGGTGGTTTGTACGAAAAAATGATCAGTTCGGGTTCCGGCTTGGTTGTTGGTTTACTTGCATACACTGGTTACCACTTACTCAATCATATTATTGATGGATTTAGCTTGAATGTACAAAAACAAACCCTTTCGTTTTTACAACGTATTCAAAAAACAAGTAAATGAGACTAAGGCGCAACAAACGATTTCATGCCGAAGTGGCAACTGCATCATTAAATGACATTATGTTTTTTTTGATGCTCTTCTTTTTGATAGTATCTACTGTTGCCAATCCAAATGTCATCAAAATATTATTGCCCAAATCACAAGCTAACCAAACTTTAAGTAAAAAGACCATTTCGGTAACCATTACTGAAGACAAACATTATTTTATTGATCAACGTGAGGTTTCGTTTGATATGTTGGAAAGTGAAGTGCTAAAAGAAAATGCCAATATTACTGATGCCACCGTTGTATTGCGCATTCCTCATAATTTAGCTATTCAGGATCTGGTAGATGTGATGCAGATTGGTGCCAAACATAAGCTCAAGATGGTACTGGCAACAGATAAAAAATAATAGTGTACAGGCCATCTCCCATTACCGGATGCGCATCATTAACCAATCAACTTTCCTTTGTAATGAATATTGAAATTTTGAGAGAGCATTGTGTTGCTAAAAAAGCGGTGACCGAAGAATTTCCATTTGACAATGATACCTTGGTTTTTAAAGTTGCCGGGAAAATGTTTGCCCTTATTTCGCTCAAAAATCCAGACAGTGTGAACCTAAAATGCAATCCGGAAATTGCAGAAGAATTGCGTCAGAACTATGAAGCCGTTGCTCCCGGTTTTCACATGAGCAAAACGCATTGGAACACGGTTTCGTTCAATAATGATGTTGATGATAAACTGTTGCTAAGCATGGTTGACGATTCGTATGGTCTGGTGGTGGCCGGTTTGCCTAAAAAGGTGCGCGAATCGCTTTTGTAATGTTTAGAAGTCCTTAATGGTGAGCAGTAGCTTGTCTATCCGAACCCCATCCATATCCATTATTTCAATTTCACAGTTATAATGATTGATCTTGTCACCCACTTGTGGCATCGATTCCAATTTGGTTAAGAAAAATCCTGAAATGGTTGTGTAATCCGAAACTTTGTCTTCAATAATTTCGCGTTGAAAGAATTGGTTGAGTTCGTAGATCAGCGTTCGCCCGTCTATCAGATAGGTATTGTCGGTTCGTTTGAAAATATTGGGTTCATCCGTTTCGTCTTCATCAGGCAGGTTGCCTACAATTGCTTCCGTTAGGTCATGGAGTGTGATAATGCCTTTCGTCTCACCAAACTCATCGGTTACCACCGCAATGTATTGTTTCCTGTTTTTAAAAATATTCAGGATACGAAACGCAATCGTATTCTGCAAGATAAATATGGGTTGTTTGATGATTGAAAAAAGGGTAAAATTCGGTTGTTTAACATGCTCCCAAAAATCTTTGATATTAATAACACCTAACACATTATTAAGTGAACCATTGCAAACCACAAATTTAGAGTGAACACTTTCCTTCAGTTTCATCAATATTGCTTCTACTGAATCATTACTATTGATCCATTCCACTTCGCTGCTATGCGTCATCAGCGATTTTGCTGTTTGATCTGTAAAGGAGAAAAGATTGTGATGAACCTCGCTTTCTTCTTTTTCCAAAACGCCTTGTTTGTGGGCCGTTTTAAGCATAAAACGCAATTCATCTTCACTTACTTTTTCACTTTCATTTTGTTTGATTCCAAGTGCCTTTAAAATAAGACTGGTGGAAACCGAAAGTAATTTGACAAATGGAAATGTTATTTGGGTAAAATATTTAATGATCGGAACGCAAAAAAGAGCAATGCTTTCAGAATGATTCATGGCAATGGTTTTGGGCACCAACTCCCCGATAACAATCGAGAAGTAGGTGATGCTCCCAATGACTGTAACCAATGAAATAACATGATTATAGGGTTGAATAAAACTAAACTGAGATAGAAATAATTCCATATCATCAGTTAATGCCGCTCCTCCATATGCTCCCGAAATAATGCCGATTAATGTAATTCCTACCTGGACAGATGAAAGAAAGTTTTCAGGATTTTCCAGCAATTGCAACACAATTTTCGCTCTATTATTGCCTTGTCCTGCCAGATGTTCTATCCGGCTTCGTTTAACTGATACCAATGCAATTTCGGACAAAGCGAAAAACCCGTTTAATAGTGTAAGAATAAAAATAATGAGCATTTCCATTGTACAAATCTACCCTTTTATGGCAACCCTTCACAATAGCGATACGAATGTTGACATTGGGTACAATAATTTTATGCATATCCGTTTGTAATTTAAAATCCTTTCTCTTACTTGCCTCCGATGAATATCCAATCGAACATATCTCTAAAATCTCTCAATACTTTTGGTATCGATGTCAATGCGAAGGAATTTGTTGACATCCGATCGCGCGAAGAACTGGAAGTGTTGTGCAGCAATTTTAATTTAACCAACCGTAATATACTGGTGTTAGGTGGGGGGAGCAATATGCTTTTAACCAAAGATATAGACGGAATGGTGATCAAAATTTCGATAAAAGGAATCGAGATTACAAAAGAAGATAATGACCATGTATGGGTAAAAGCGATGGCAGGAGAAGTGTGGCACGATTTGGTTTTATGGACCATTGAAAAAGGCTATGGAGGATTGGAGAATTTGTCACTTATCCCCGGTTGCGTGGGGGCATCGCCAATGCAAAATATTGGTGCGTATGGTGTTGAAATTAAAAATACGTTTCATTCACTTGAAGCAATTGGTATCGAAGATGCGGAGTTTAAAACATTTGGCCCAGCTGAATGCAAGTTTGGTTATCGTGAAAGTGTTTTTAAACAAGAAGCGAAAGGGAAATACATTATTGTTTCTGTTGAGTTTAAATTAAGCAAACATCCAATCGTTAATACTACTTATGGTGCTATTCAGCAAACTTTACAGAAACATGGAGTTGAACATCCAACGGTAAAAGCCATAAGTGACGCAGTGATAGAAATCCGTTCGTCTAAACTACCAGATCCAAAAGTATTGGGAAATGCGGGAAGTTTTTTTAAGAATCCTGAAATTCCTAATACCCGTTTTAACGAACTTAAATTGAGTTTTCCGGAAATTGTAGGTTATCCAACAACCGAAGGTTATACAAAAGTGGCTGCCGGCTGGATGATAGAGCAATGCGGTTGGAAAGGTAAAGTGGTTGGTCATACCGGTTCCCATAAAGATCAGGCTTTGGTTTTGGTGAATTACGGAGGAGCTACAGGTCATGAGATCTGGCAATTGGCAATGGACATTCAAGCCAGCGTTCAAGCCAAATTTGGTGTAACCATTACCCCTGAAGTAAATGTGATTTAGTATTCTGCTTAATCTCCAATATTCCTTATTTTCGTAGCTTCATTTTAGCTCATAATCATATTGTTTTGAGCAATATTCAAGTATGCGAAAAAGTAAATTTAAACAATACACCATTCCGAATATTACGATTACCAATGCAGGAAGCGAAGGAAAAAGTGTGGCACGCGAAGGTGAAAAGGTTGTGTTGGTGGATTATGGAGTACCAGGAGATATAGCCGATATTTTTGTTTCTTCTTCACGGAAAAAAGTAAACTTTGGCAAGGTTGAACGTATTATTACCCCTTCACCCGACAGGGTTGAGCCTTTTTGTTCGCACTTTGGGGTATGCGGTGGTTGTAAGTGGCAACAAATGAGCTATTCTGCCCAGTTAAAATATAAGAACCAACAGGTACTGGATGCATTTGAACGTATCGGCAAATTTCCATTTCCACCATTTTTACCCATTATTGGTTCCGAAAAAACACAAGGTTACCGCAATAAATTAGAGTATTCATTTACCGATCGAAAATGGCTCGAAAGTGTTTCTGATAAAGAAAACATGAATGAGTCGGAGCATAAAGGGCTGGGTTTTCATATACCCGGGCGATTTGATAAAGTATTGAATATAGAGCATTGTTATCACCAGCCCGACCCCTCAAATGCAATACGTTTGGCGGTGAAAAACTTTGCGGTAAATGCAGGTTATACCTTTCATAATGCACACAGCCAGGATGGTTTTATGCGCAATATTATTATTCGCAATTCATCGGTAGGAGAGTGGATGGTCGTGGTTGTTTTTAAAGAAGATGATCAGGAAAAAATTCAGCCATTGATGAAACACCTTCAAGTAAATTTTCCTCAAATAACTTCGTTGTTGTATGTAATTAATGGGAAAATGAACGATACAATTCATGATTTACCTGTGAATGTTTTTGCAGGTAAAGACCATATGGTAGAGAAGTTGGGTAACGCTGTTTTTCATATTGGAAGCAAATCATTTTTTCAAACCAATACCGATCAAACACTCCGTTTGTACAATGTGGCGCGCGATTTTGCTGAATTAAGAGGAGGGGAAAACGTATATGATTTATACACTGGAGTCGGAACGATTGCACTGTATATTGCCGAAAAGGCAAAACAAGTTGTAGGTATTGAATATGTGGAGCAAGCCATTGTTGACGCGAAACGCAATGCAACCTTAAATAATAATACCAACACACATTTTTATGCGGGTGATATGAAAAATGTATTAAACGATGAATTGATACAAAAACATGGTAGACCCGATGTCATTATCACCGATCCACCTCGGGCAGGAATGGATGAGCAAGTGATTCAAAAGATATTGGAAGTGGCTCCGCAAAAAATTGTGTATGTAAGTTGCAATCCCGCTACACAGGCACGTGATATTGCCATGATGATTGACAAATATGAGGTAACAAAGGTGCAGCCGGTTGATATGTTTCCGCATACTCACCATGTCGAAAATGTAGCACTTTTAGAATTACGAGTAACGAATTAAAAATTAATGGAATTAGGCTTTGCGTATGGATGACGTTGTGTTACATAACTCCATAAAAGCATAATCACCATAAAACCATATTACAAATGACTGAAGAAGAATTCAAGAAATTAATAGATAACCTTAATATCGATTTAAAGGTTTATAATGAAATGATCAAGGAGGTTTCTGCAGATATGATTGCTGAAGGGTTCACCCAATATCCTATTTTTATTGCTACTGAACACGAAGTGAAAATGGGTGAATTGATTTTGGAAAAAGATGATCACGCGGCAACATTTAATATGTATGCGACCACTCTTGAGGAAATGGTTGACCGAAAATTGGTGTTGGAAACCAAAAAGGAAGATTTTATCAAAACATATAAAGATCCTAAAAAGTTCATGTGTGTTATGTTGCTCACCACAACGATTGCAAGCTTTGTTTTTGTGCCATATAAAAACTAACTAGCAAGCCTTAACACATGACACATTATCCCAAAGTAGCCGTAGTTATCATTCACTGGAACCGTAAAAATTTGCTCGAGCAGTTTTTACCTTCGGTATGTGCTTCTACTTATCCCAATCTCGAAATTGTGGTTGCCGATAATAACTCAACAGACGATTCGGTGGCTTATGTTAAACAGTATTTTCCGCAGGTTACCATTGTACAAAATGACGATAACTATGGGTACGCAGGAGGTTATAACCATGCTCTGAAACATGTGAAAGCGGATTACTATGTATTGTTGAACAACGATATTGAAGTTCCGAAAACATGGATTGAGCCGGTAATAGAAGTCATGCAACGTGAAACAAATGTGGGAGCCTGTCAACCCAAAATGTTGGATTATAAGAACCGGAGCAGTTTTGAATATGCAGGTGCTTGCGGTGGTTATATGGATCGGCTGGGTTATGTGTTTTGCCGCGGACGTTTATTTGAAGTATTGGAAGAAGATAAAGGACAATACAATACAGAAGCTGATATTTTTTGGGCAACGGGTGCTTGTATGTTCATTCGCAGCGAAGTTTTTCATGAAGCAGGTGGGTTTGACGAAAACTTTTTTGCCCATATGGAGGAAGTTGATCTATGCTGGAGAGTACAATTATTGGGCTACAAATTAAAGGTGGTTCCTTCATCTTATGTCTACCATGTTGGAGGTGGTACCCTAAATAAAATGAGTCCGCAAAAAACATATCTTAACTTCAGGAATAATCTGATCATGCTCACCAAAAATTTACCATGGCCTACATTGCTTTGGCTTATTCCGGTGAGGGCAACATTGGATTTATTGAGTTCAGTGTTTTTTCTGATAAATGGATTTCCTAAATACAGCGCAGCCGTTCACCGTGCACATGCCGACTATTTTTTTAAATTTGCCAAATGGTGGAAATTGCGTAAAACGGTTGCCCCGATATTTAAAAATGAAAGTTTTAGTGGAGTATATAACGGTAGTGTCGTGGCAGAACATTTTATAGGAAAAACACAACATTTTAGTGGTCTGAAGAAACCAATTTAATGTATGGCGGCAAAACAAGAGGTCTCATTTAAATCGATATTGGGAAGGTTTGATAGCAACTTATGGCATTTTCATGTGCCTGTTTTACTGAAGCATGCTAAACAATTTATTGATGGAAAAGATAAACGGATAATCTGCACCTTACAGAAAGCCGAAACATTTCAGGCGGCTCTAATGCCAATGGGTAACGGAGATTATTTTATCAATATTGATAAAAAATTACGTGATATATTAAGACTGAATGAAGGGGATGAGGTGTTCGTTTCACTTCAAAAAGATACAAGTGAGTATGGATTACCCGTTCCTGCTGAATTTGCCGAATTATTGAAGCAAGATATAGAGGGAAATGATGTTTTTCACAAATTAACTGCAGGCAAGCAGCGCACGCTTTTGTACATTATCGGCAAACCTAAAGCCGCTGACCTGCGCATTCGGAATGGCATTGTAATATTGGAGCATTTAAAACGCAACAAAGGAGTGATCCATTATAAACAATTGAATATTGAAATGAAAAATAGTTAAGCCATTGAATTACGCTATTGTAGATATTGAAACCACTGGAGGGCATTCCGACACGAATGGCATTACTGAAATTGCTATCTATGTGTTTGATGGAAATAAGGTGATCGAGGAGTTTTCATCATTGGTAAACCCTGGTGTACCCATTCCGCCTTTTCTGGAAAGTTACACAGGTATCACAAATCAAATGGTGAAAAAGGCTCCTCCTTTTTCTGCCATTGCAAGTAAGGTTTACGATTTATTGAAAGACAATATTTTTATAGCACACAATGTAAATTTCGATTACTCTTTTATTCATTATCAATTGTTGCAAAATGGGTTTAACCTCAACACCCAAAAATTGTGTACTGTTCGGTTAAGTCGGAAAGTATTTCCGGGTTACAAATCTTATAGTTTGGGAAATATCTGTGCCGCAATGGGTATTCCTATTTCCAACAGGCATCGTGCTGCCGGGGATGCGTTGGCAACTGTTAAATTATTTGCGAAGATATTGGCCAACGATACGGAATCGTTTATCAATGGTTCCCTCAAAAAAGGATCAAAGGAATATTTGCTACCCCCCAATTTACCCAAAGAACAATTTGAAAAACTCCCATCCCAAACAGGAGTATATTATTTTCATGATAGCCAGGGAAAGATCGTGTATGTGGGCAAGGCTAAGGATATCAAAAAACGTGTTGGTTCACATTTTACAGGTAACAAAACCAACAAGCAAAAGCAAGATTTTTTACGCAGCATCTTTTCGGTATCGTTTACAGTATGTGCCACTGAGTTAATGGCATTTATTTTAGAAAGTATTGAAATAAAAAAGCATTGGCCTGAATACAATAGGGCACTCAAAAAACTGGATTTTAATTTTGCCATCTACGATTATGAAGATCGTAACAATTATGTACGGTTAGCCATTGACAGGGTTCGCAAAAACATGCTGCCACTGTATATATTTAAAACACATGCCGAAGCATTGCAAATGATGCAATTGGTGATTGAAAACTTTAACCTGTGTCCAAAACTTTGTGGAATCAATACGGCTAAGGAAGACTGTATAGTTGTAAAGAAAGGAAACGGCTGCAGAGGAGCTTGTCAGCAAAAGGAAACAGCAGAAAAATATAATAAGCGGATCTCAGAAGCAATCTCCTGGCTTACCACGCACGAAAGTTATGCTATTGTTGATAAAGGTATATACGCTGATGAGGCAAGTTGTATTTTAATTGAAAATGGAAAATTTTATGGTATGGGCTATTTACCCATCGACCAACAAATAGCCGATATCGATTTTATCAAAACAATGATTACGCCTTATAAAGATAGTTTTTACATTAAAGAGATTTTGCAATCAGAACAATTTATTCAATCGGCTAAAATTGTAAAGTTTGAAAATATACCGGCATAAAAAAACAGCTTCTGTTGAAAGCTGTTTTTTACATTTAACAATGTGTTCTTACATATTATCCATTTTCAAATAGCCTAAAAACTCCTCACGGGTATTGGCATCCAAAAATTTTCCTGAATACTCTGAAGTAATGGTATTACTTGTAACATCTTTCACACCACGTGAAGCAACACATAAATGGTCGGCTTCTATTACTACTGCCACATCATCTGAATGCAGTACTTCTTTAAGCATATTGGCAATTTGTATGGTCATCCGTTCTTGTACCTGAGGGCGCTGAGCGAAATAACGAACAATGCGATTCAGTTTGGACAGTCCTACAACCCTTCCATTCGGTATATAGGCCACATGTGCTTTTCCAATAATGGGAACAAAATGATGCTCACATGTGCTGTGAAAGCTGATCTGTTTTTCCACCAACATATTTTTATATTGGTATTTATTTTCAAACAATTTCGCCTTTGGTGCATTTTTAGGATTAAGACCCGAAAATATCTCATTCACATACATTTTGGCTACACGGTGAGGGGTTCCTTTAAGACTATCGTCTGTCATATCCAACCCCAATATGAGCATGATTTCTTTGAAGTGTTTTTCGATAAGTTCGATCTTTAATTCGTTATCCAGTTCAAACGCGTCAGCACGCAGAGGCGTTTCCAATGAAAACGATTCGTGACCCTCACCTATTTCTTCGTGGTGCTTATTTATTTCCGCAGTATTCAACAAAGTTTCTTTCTGTTTCATATAGTTTAATATTCAATTTTAGGTGATTGTCCAATCTTTTACTAATCAAATTCCATATAACAATGGCAATGTTCTCGGCAGTTGGATTCAATGTTTTAAATTCTTCGGTGTCCTCGTTTAGGTTTTTATGATCAAACCTTTCTTCTATTTCCTGTTCAATAATATCCCGTAATATCTTTGTATCCATTAAGTATCCTGTTTCCTCATCGAGCTGGCCGGTTACGGTTACAATGAGATCATAATTATGTCCGTGATAATTCGGGTTATTGCACATGCCGAATACCGCCTTGTTCTTTTCATCGCTCCAATGTGCTACATGCAATCGGTGGGCAGCATTAAAATGACTTCTACGTGAAACTGATATTTCCATTTGTTAATTCTATAAGCACAATTCAAACAAAGGTAATATGTTTGGATTAAGCCAAAGACTGATTTTCTTTTGGATTGGTTATGACAGTATAACTTGTTTAACGGTATATTGTTTTATTTTAACGAAATATTCTTTTGGAGGAGTGTTTCGGCTCAATTTTTGACCTAATTTGGCTGTTATTAGTGAAAAAATATTGCAGTATTTTATTTAACCCGCTTGATTACAGCATTTTATATTTTGTTTAATTTTTTTAATAAAACATTTAACAAATATCTTGCTTTTGTGCTTAAGTATGTGTTTAAATTTGTAGTACAATTTGTTTCCCATAAAACAACCGATTATGACAGCCATTGAATTTAAAAAAGTAGTACAAAAGGAAGCTCCATCAATGAGGAGTTATGCCTACCAGCTTACACGTAATGTGGAAGATACAAATGACCTGATACAAGACACAATGATGAAAGCTTTCATGTATCAGGACAAATTTACTGATGGAACCAACCTGAAAGGTTGGTTGTATACCATTATGAAAAATACGTTTATTAATAATTATAGACGTATGGTGAAACGAAACACATTTATTGACCAAACGGATAACGATTATTATCTCGACTCAATGCATCATGCAGATAAGAATAAAGGTGAACAAAAATTTGTAATGCAGGATATTGAACGTGCTATTGATAACCTTCCAATGAGTTTGAAAAAACCATTTACGATGAATCACAGTGGATTCAAGTATCACGAAATTGCTGAAATACTGCATATTCCTATTGGTACTGTAAAAACCCGAATATTTGTGGCGCGAAGGCAATTACGAGAAGCCTTAAATGTATATGGCCATGCATATGGATTGGAAAATGCAGTATCCGAATAACGTTGAATCGTAAAGCCAGGCATAATGTTTGGCTTTTTTTATGAAGTGTGGATTGAATTCCATTACTTTGACTTTACTAAAAATATTTACGATGAAAAGAACAATCATTCTTATTGCTTTACTGGTTGCTGCTGTATCAACAACATTTGCCCAGTTTGGTTACCCTCATGTAAAAAAAGAGACGATCGAGAAGTTTAAAGATTCTCGTTTAATTGTAGTTTTATATAATGATAGTGCTTACAACGCTTCAATAAGAAAGGCTGTTGAACAATTTTGGAATTTTAATGGGGGCTTTGAATTTGTAAATGATTCAATGATAAAACCTTACAACAAGCCTGAATATAGCTTTTTGATGTTTGCGCGCAGCAAAAAATCCAACAAAATTAAAGCAAAGTTAGGGTCATCCGAAGATGATTTTAATGGACTTATTGTTACATCTAAATACAAAAAAAGGGCAAAAACATTAGAGTGCATTGCCAGTGGATTATGTTCAAATGTAATTGATACAACCGATTGGTATCCTGAATTGGTAAGAGCAGTTCAGATGCTGAACAATTATTTTAACTATGCTGTTGCAGCAGAAAGTGATAAGGCAATTTCTCCATCTTTTATGATGAATAGCTATCCTTGTGATCTCACAGCGGTTTCCAATAAAAAACTTTTGGTTGAAATAGGCTCATTGGCGATGAAGGGCAAAGAAGATGCAAGTTTTCTTTATGGCAATGAAGTAGAAGAGGTTGATCGCGATGAAATTTACAAAGCAATCCTTACACAAGATCCGGAAGTGGTTTATATGTTAAGTGTTACCAACGAAAAATTTTGCGATAAGGTATTTATATCAGCGGCAAATAGCGAAGTTGTTCACTTTATATCGGGCGGGTTAGAAGATAGCAAATGTGTGGCTAAAGATTTAAAATCAATTAAACAGCGCATTGATAAAGCAAATAAGGAGTAATCCTCCTTATCGCTGAATCCAAAAACGAGCTGAGAATTTTTGCTGTTGACCTTTCAGGAGCAAAAAGTACATTCCATCATTGAGTGTTTCGGTTGCTATTTTCTGTGTTGCAAAATGATGGTTAACCAAACCGGTTTGCATTGTTTTACCTAATACATCAACTATTACATATAGCATTTCTTCCTTTAAGTTATAGGTGTCAAATTCAATTTGGTTCGAGGCCGGATTGGGGAATAATTTGATGGTATGAATATTGGCGTCATACTCTATTAATGCTTTATTAGGTCCGCCTCCCGTATCAATTACCGATGGAATGGACGCATACAAATTTAATCCTCCACCCATATTCCCAATAATGATATCAAGTTTAGTATCATTATCTAAATTGGCTGCGAATGGAACCGACCGTTGTCCAAATCTTGTATTTGCGGCAGTTGCCGTTTGACTTGGGGCAAAAATATTATTCACACGTTGAAAAGGAGTTTTTGTTGCCGATACATTTATATACAGTCTTACTTCGCCACTACTTGTGCCAACTAAAAGTTCGGTTGTAGAATCTACTCCATCTAAATTAACGGCAAATGGCACTGCGTATCCAGAAGGTTCGATTTGATCATACCCTCCGCTACTCACAAATTGTAATCGTGTAACAACGCCTCCAAGGGTGTCAATTGTCGGAATATTCGAGAACGATGGATTTGAAACCGTTCCATTGTTCTCAAAGTATTGAATAACCCCGGCCTTATTGCCCACTAATAAATCAGGTTTACCATCTTTGTTTAAATCAAAAACTTGTGGAGCAGAATTGTTTCCTACGTCAATGTCGGCTAAAGAACGAGTTTGTAGGGCGTAACTAACAGTTTGACCAGTAGTTGTGTTCAAATAATACTCCAGTTTACCATTTGAGTTGCCAATGATTAAGTCCTTTTTCCCATCTCCATTCAAGTCTCCCAAAGTAGGGTGCATTTCCAAGATCGGGGTATCATTCGTCAGATTCAAAAAATTACTGTCAATAAGTTGGTAGGCAGGTTGATTATTGGTGCGGATATTTTTAAAGAAATAGAGTTGGTCCTTAACATTAAGCGATTTTTCGTAATCACCGCTTGTGGCAACCAATAGGTCATTGATTCCATCACCGTCAACATCTGCAATTAAAGGAACTGTTCGGGAGCCAAAATCCAAGGTTTGGTTAAACATAAAAAAATCAGTTCCGATATAAGAGAATACAGGTTTGGCATTTGTTCCGGTATTATCGTATACCCAAACATTCTGAGTGTTTTTTACGCCAACCTGGTTGTTGGTGGTTACAAGCAATTCTTTCAATGAATCATTATCCATGTCAACATAATAAGCTGCAGGGAAATTGATAAAATTGAATGGGGTAGTATTTTTGGGGAAAAGCGTATCCTGAGAAATGATCGAATCGTGACCGAATGGATGTAAATTTCTACCGTTTTTCAAAGAGATGAGATTGTTGTATCCCACATCACCGTAGATCATATCTTTTACACCATCACCATCCAAATCAAGAAACAACATTGTAGTTCCTGAATGTTTTTGTTGCTTTTCATATAAGCGGTAATAACATGCCGAAAGTTCACTTCGATTGTAATGCATGTTAAAACTATTATATCCTGCATTTGGGTTATACTGTATTCCTCCCCAGCATAAATCGCGCATGATAAAGCGTGTACTGTCAAGTGGATACACAATATTATGCTTGTTTATTTTATAATTTTCGAGGTATTGTGGACTAAGATCTTGTCCTTGAAAAGAGAGAATATCAACATCTCCATCTCCGTCCATATCTTCAATAGAAGGTATATCCAATGAGTTAATTAAAACATTACGAGGAGGGAGGGAAGATGATGGATCTGGTTGCGGAAATCCCATTCCACTTCGTCCGGTATCTTTTACCTGATTATTAATAGGAGTGAAAACAGGCGAGCCTGTACCGTTGTTTTTAAGAATCCTCAGACCGCTGGTTGTAACTGTTCCCGGATTAGGCAAATACGCCTGATTGTTGATGATTTCAGTAAAAATATCTTCTTTGCCATCACCATTAAAATCCCTTAACAAGGCCCATGATTGCATGGGTGGAAACAGGGCTTCGTATTGTGGTGCATGCACAAAGCCTTGGGGTGTATTAACAAAACACAACACCTTATAAGTAGACCTGTCAAAAACAAAAAGATCTTTTTTCCCATCATTGTTCAGATCAATATTTGAAAACTGGGGTGTATTTACTCCTCCGGTGAATGGAAAAGCTAATGTATCAGTTCCTTTCATGAATTTTGGGGTATTGGAGTAGTAGAACTTGTACGTTTGTGCACTACCCATAATACAAACCAACAGCAATGGGAGTATAAGTAATCGATTCATTTGTGTTGAATATTTGTTTAAGTAAATATACGCTAATAATTTGCAGCAGAAACTAAAAATTAACTTAAAATGAATTTATCCGACTTGTATGAGATTTTCCTTAAACATCCGGTTGTAAATACGGATACTCGCAAAATTTCGGAAGGGTCATTGTTTTTTGCATTGAAAGGTCCTAACTTTAATGCCAATCATTTTGCCAGTCAGGCAATAAATAGTGGCGCAGCTTATGCAGTGATTGATGATGCAGCATTTAAGTTGGATGACCGTTTTGTGTTGGTCGATGATGTATTAAAAACATTGCAGGATCTCGCTGCACATCATCGGATGCAAATGAGTTGTAAAGTGCTGGCAATTGTGGGCTCGAATGGTAAGACAACTACAAAAGAATTACTTACATCGGTTATTCAACAAGAGTATAGAGTGCTTGCAACTCCGGGCAATTTTAATAACCATATTGGTTTACCACTGACGTTGTTGCAATTAACAAATCAACATGAAGTTGCCATTATTGAAATGGGTGCGAATCATGTGGGTGAAAATGCAGCGTTGTGTGAAATAGCAAAGCCTGATTTAGGTTTGATTACCAATAATGGAAAGGATCATTTGGAGGGATTCGGGAGTATGGAGGGCGTAGCACAGTCTAACAGCGAGTTGTATTATTACTTGAACAAACATAATGGTTTGGCATTTGTAAATGCAAATGATGAGTGGCTGATGCTCATGGCGAGCAGGTTGAACAATAAAGTAACCTATGCAGCTAATGATGATGTAAAAAACGCTTTGGCGAATTGTGTAGGTAAAGCAAAAATGCTCCGCCCAGAAATTGTGTTTACTTACGAATATGAATCGGTAGCTGCGGAGATTGAAGTAACAAGCAAATTGAGCGGTGATTATAACTTCGACAATATTATGGCTGCAGTATGTGTAGGTAAATATATGGGTTTATCGGATGCTAATATTCAAAAAGGCGTAGAGGCTTATGCTCCTCAGAATAATCGCTCCCAGGTTATCAAAAAGGGTACAAATACGATTTATCTGGATGCTTATAATGCCAATCCCAGTAGCCTTGAAGCTTCATTGAGAAACTTCGCAGCAATGCCTTTTAATGCAAAAATTGCTATTGTTGGAGATATGTTTGAAATGGGAAAATTTGCAGATGAAGAACACCGTAACATGGTTTCTTTTTGTTCAACATTAAATATTGAAGAAGTATGGTTTGTTGGAGAAGAGTTTGCCAAGCAAAAGGTGAACACCAATATGAAACAATTTGCAACAACCAATGATGTTATAAGTTATATAAGGGCAAACCCATTTAATGCTAAAAATATATTCATGAAAGGGTCGAGAGGAATGAAACTTGAAACGTTAGTAGAAGTTATTTCTTAAGCATCAACACAACGGCATGTGCATTTAACCCTTCTTCATTGCCCACATATCCTAATTTTTCATTGGTTGTGGCTTTTATGGAAACATCACTCATGTTGATCTCGCATATGTCGGCAATGCATTGGCGCATTGCTTCTACATAAGGCATAATCTTTGGGCGTTCCAAACATATTGTGGCATCAATATTTCCTACTTTATAATCAGTATGTTTGACGAGCTTCATAACTTCCGACAGTAGGATTTTGCTATCAATGCCTTTGTATGTGGCATCGGTATCAGGAAAGTGTTTTCCGATATCACCAAGGGCAAGGGCTCCTAAAATTGCATCACAGATTGCATGTAATAATACATCGGCATCAGAGTGACCTACTGCTCCTTTAGTGTGTGGAATCTTGATCCCACCTAACCATAGATCATACCCCTCACTTAGTTTGTGTACATCAAATCCGAATCCGATTCTCATTTTTGTTTAGCTAGTTTGCTGGGGCTTCAAAAACACCATTATTCTGATTGTCGTTTCCTTCTTTTTGTTTTTTGAATGCATCAAAATCGAAAGAAAGGGTAAAGCGCAAAGTATTATCTAACGGGTTACGTTGTTGGAACGAGATTAAGTAGGCAACATCCAATCCAAAAACATTGTAACGCAAACCTGCGCCCATTGTCATGTATTTTCTATTTCCTTTTGTTGGGTGTTCGTAAAAATAACCCATGCGGAGCGCAAACTGATTATCGTACCAATATTCCAAGCCGGTTGCGATATTGATTTCATGAAGTTCTTCTTTCCAACCTCCGGGAGCATCGGAAAAAGATTGGATCATTCCCTGAACCAATGGTACATTATTATCTTCCCCACTCTCAATTACCGGATTTCCATCACTATCAAATACCTGAAGCCCGTTTTCATCGAACTTGTATACCGGAGGAGTTGGTACTAAGAGTTTATTAAAGTCAACAGTTAAAGCTAATTTGTTAAACTTATCAAGTTCAATTTGATTGTATCCTCCGAGTCTTAGGTTTGTAGGAATAAAGTTTGCTGATTGTGCATCTGTATAGGTAATTTTGTTTCCGATATTGGTAATAGCACCTCCAAATGCGTAATGATTTTTATAGCCTTTGTACTTATAATCATTACGGTAATACGCAGTTATGTCTCCAGCAAATGATTGTCCCGGTTTAATGGGCGATTGCGTAAGATTGGCTCCCCCGGCAAGGTTTGAATAGATATATCGGAAAGCGATACCCACCGAGAACTCATCAGAAAGTTTTTGAGTATATCCTAAATCTACGGCAAGTTCATTAGGGTTGTAGTTTCCCAAGGAATTTCCGGTAACGTCTGTAAAGTTGATTTCTCCCAGTGAAAAATAGCGAAGAGAACCGGCAACAGTTGACTTATCATTAATTTTGCCATATGCAGAAAGATAAGACAAGGAAACATCGGGAACTAATTGACGAAGCCATGGCGTATAAGAAACAGAAACGCCTCCTTTTTTTTCCATAAAGGCAAGCTTTGCTGTATTCCAATGGATAGCATTCATGTCGTTGGGTGTAGCAACTCCGGCATCTCCCATTGCACCAGATCTTGCATCGGGAGTGATCATTAAAAATGGAACTGCTGTAGTAATGGTATTTTGACGCCCGTCTAATTGACCAGTACTATTTATTTGCGCATTAGCATAAACTGATAATAGGCTTAATCCTATTACGCCTGTTGTTTTAAAATTCATTTTTTTCTGTTAGCCTTATATCAAAGCGAGGCAAAAATAAGCCTTATGTTGGTATTTGAAAATTAATTCAGTATCACCAGTTTTTGGTACTCTTCTGCCGTTTTGCCTGTGGTTGACTTTACTTTTACTTTATAAATATACACCCCTTTACCAATATTGTCGCCATAATCATCCTTTCCGTCCCATGTTAACTGGTCGAAATGGTTGCCAGCAGTGATTACATCCGTTTGTAACGTTTTAATCATTTTTCCGCTAATGGTAAATACCTGAACCTGTACAACGATAGGTTCACCTGCCTTATTGTGGTCGAAATGAAAAGTAGTATTGGTCGTAAATGGATTCGGGTAATTCAGAACATGTTGCAATGCCATTTCCTGCGAATTCGCCACCACAAATTCGATCATGGCATCAGATGAATTATTATAACTGTCAAAAGCCCGGGTTTTCAGGGTGTTTTTCCCTTGAGGCACATCTTTCATCAAAAAGCGAACCTCTCCTTCCTGGTAACTATCGAGTTTGGCCTGGTAGTAATCATTTAGCGAAGTTGTTTTAGTTATATCATTATTTAACACCATCGAAATATCCCTTCCCACTCCTTTACCAGTAATATTAATACCATTCGCATCGCGCAATTTGACAATAAGGGTTGGATTCTCATTGGTAATACCACCATACACAAATTTTTCATCGTTCATATATAGTTTTAATTCCGGACCTTCATTGTCAACTGCAATGGAATCTGCTGTTTTGCCTACAATAATGTTTTGATAATGACCAATAGCATCTATGCTGCCATTATCGGCAGTGTAACTTAGTTTCCCATAGCCGATTTCATACGAAATGTCTTTGGGTACAATAAATGTATAGCTGAAAAGACCATTTACAACAGAGGCTTTTCCACGATAAATCACATTGTTTTGCATCGTGAAATTTGCGGGAGTGCTTTCTGGGTTGTTACCTATTGTACGGTATGTTGAGTATTTATCATAAACAGTAGGGTAAATTACTCCATTAAAAGAAGTGAGTACATTATTCGCTAAATCTGTTACACTCCCGCTAATCGTAACTTTAGCAAATGCTTTTAAGGTATCTGGAATATTTCCTACCGGTTGATTGTCAATTTTTGTTGTAATGATGCGTTGTGACGGATAGGCTAAAAAGATGGCAGGGTCGCCAAGCAAAGTAAAGTTACGTTCGTTTCCATCATTAGACAGATAATCGTTTTTGGTGAGACGCATGATCTCACCTAATCTTTTGCGGTCAAATGCGGAGGCGGAGTCAAGGCCAACGTGATTAAAGAGAAAAGTATTTAAAGCAAAGTTTGAACCCGAATTAACCAAACGAACTGTGGTAAACAATGCAATGCCCCCACCATTAGGGTTGAGCAATACATGTTCTCCTGCTGAAGTACGACTAGGGTCATCAAATCGACTGAACTCGCATGTGGCTGTAACAAACAATGGAAGTTTATTGCCGTTGGTCCATTTGGTAATATCATCTGTATTTAGAATACGTTCGGCTGCCCAGCCTATTTCGCCACCATGACCTGTATAGTTAATGAGCATAGCGCCTTGTTCAACAGAACGAACAATTTCGGCTTGTGCATCCGGATTACGGGCACCTCCTGAGGTGTTTTCTTCTTTGTAAGCGTCAATAAATATTTTTTTGATATTATAGTCTTTAAAGTTTGCTGTAGCACTATTGGCCAAAGTGTTCGATTGATTTTGATGAATATTATAGTCTTCATCGTCTGCTACAAAAACAAGTTTGCTTTTCCAGTCACCAAAAGTGGGTTCATTTACATATTCAAAAATCTTAGTTAACATCTGTTGCGCCTGTGCATTATCCTGAGCTGGCAGACGGCCAATGGCCAGATCCAATGTTTCTTTCTTATCATTATCTGAATCCCAATTTCCTTCATCATCATCTAGCAGTCCCAGATAATCATCCGAGTTGTATGTTGATACAGGATTAAATGATTCTACACTTTCATATGTGGGAACAAAATTCGTATTATTGGCTATTCGGTTTTTGTAATCGTAAGATGCTCTTCCCAAAAGAGTAACATATTTTGGTAAATCGGCAGGTGTAGTGGCACGTTTATAAAACATTCTTAAAAAATCTCGTATCGCAGTCAGATCCTGTGCTCCGGAGGAGAATTCATTGTATATTTGATCAACAGTAACAACATGCGTTCTAAGTCCTGATTTTGTAGTGTGAAATTGAGCCAATAACTGAGCTTCATTTACAAAAGCTGAATGTGTGATAATGAACAAATCGGCTTGTGGTAAGCCATGTAAATTTTGATTGGTTATTTTTCCTGCAGATGTTGGCGTAAAATATTGTTGCCCGGTAAAAGTTACATACTCTCTAAGACTATCAGTATTGGCATTGAAGGTAGCTGTACCTCCTGCATATGTCAGTGGAATTTGTTTGATCTGATGAGGCTGCGTTATATCCCATACAGTAATTGGTGTTGCGGTGCTTATCGAAAATTGTCCAATATTTCCAGTCCCAATGCTTCTTGCATCTCTAAATGTAAATTGGGGAGTATTTTGAGATAGAATATTGCGCGATTGCAATTCAAAATAATCAAGCCAACCTATGGAGCCCGATACTGAAGAGTTGTAAGTATAACCTACATTTATACTTGCCGTATTCACATTTATGATACCACTTGTTAATGCGGTGTATGCATATGTAGATTCAAAGTTTGCAACAGCAGCTTGTATGTTTTGGTTAAGAAGATTTGTGCCATTAATTGAAACTGAAAAAGAACTCGGAGAAAAACTGCGTGCTGTAACGGATGAACGAACGTATAGGGGCTCTGCAGTATTTACCAATCCCATATTTACAATAAATGATTTAGTATTAACCCTGCTGAATTCTTCACCCATCCATTGCCTTCCCGATTTAATCAAATTGTATTGCTCGGTTTCATGGACATATAAAAAGTCGTAATTGGTTACTGAGGTGTTAAATGTATTTGGATTGGTAGTTGGTAAAATACGTTTACCGGCCACCCCTCCAAATGTTAAAAAATAATAAGTTACGTCAGCATAAATATTCGTGGTGTGCTCGTACCTGTTTGTGGTTTTATTGTATTTCCAATTGTCCTGTTGGCCCCTACCGAAAAATATGATCTTATCATCATCATTAAACACGCCATCAGATTCTCCTTCTACCATAATTGCATTTTCAACAAGATCGTCAAAGCGGGTCACTGCATTTTGCTGAGGCAATGGGCCAGCTCCATTACCATATATTTTAATGGTTCTGGGATCTACATTGTCAAGGTTAACACCAATATTTTTAAGATAAGATTTAGAAAGAGCATGAATTCCGGTAACAGATACACCAATTTTGATCCACTCTCCGGTAGCCAATACAGAAGTTGAAGCGTTGGCCTTTTTTTGAAATGAGGTTGGTGTGTTGATAGATGTATAGGTAACTGTTATGTCAAATGATACAAGCTGTTCAATTTGTCCGGTCATGGCATTTTTACGCACAGGAACAAAACTTACAATAGCCTTTGCAATTTTTTTCTCGTAAACGATGCTGGTTTTTGCATTAAATGAGGAGGGCAATAGTTCTTTGTCTTGGATATCAGCTAAAGGTAAGTATCTTTCATTTTTGACAGTAGCAATAAGATTGGAGGGGTTCACAACGTTAATTGTAGTTGAAAATACAGGTAAACCTCTGCTTTCACTCCAATTATACCCTGCCGAATTGAATGTAACGAAGCTAGGATAGGTTGTATTGTGAAAGTTAAAATTACCAAAATTGGTCCATTGAATAGAATACGAACGAGTGATTTCATTCGCTTTTGTTACCCCTACTATTGACATTAGCGCTAATACCAGCAACAGTTTTATAGGTTTTAGGTAAATTTTCAGAAAATGTTGTTGCATATCAAATGATAAATTGCTTATAATTGGAACTTTGTATAGTTATTAATATTACGTTACTAAACGTTAAACAAAACAAATTAATTGTATGCACAGTACAACTTAAAATGTTTAATAATTTTACAACGAAACTAGAAATGAATTGCTAAGTTGCCCAATGCACATGTTAACTCTGTAACGTTGAATTAAAAAAATGAAATTGAATATTGCTGTTATACGCAGCATTTGTATTTATATAATTGTCATGTTATTTGGTGTGAGCAATGCTTGGGCACAGGATCCCCAGTTTTCTCAATTTTACGCCAATCCAATATACACCAACCCCGCTTTTGCAGGTGGATCATATGTAGGTAGGATAAATCTCAACTATCGTAGTCAATGGCCAAGTATTTCGGGTACGTTCAGAACTTTTTCAGCTTCTTACGATGAACATTATGATGCTATTAATGGTGGTTTTGGCATTATGGCCTCAACTGATGAGGCTGGTGTGGGAACGTTAACCACTACTACTGCCAACCTTATGTATGCTTACCAGATCATTATCAGTAAAGAGATTACTATGAGGGCGGCTGTTCAAGCTGGAATATTTCAAAAATCAGTTGATTTTGGGAAATTGCAATTTGGCGATCAGATTGCAGCCGGGCAAGGTATTGTGAGGCAAACAACAGAAACTCCAATTGCAGGAACGGTTTTGCAACCCAATTTTGCTGCCGGTTTGGTTATTTATTCCAAAAAATTTTACGCAGGTTTTGCAGCTCATAATCTTACCCAACCCAAACAGGGATTTTACGAGTCAGTTGGAAGTGAATTACCTATGAGGTACACTGCACACGCGGGTTTGGTTATTCCAAGAAGGGAACATAGAGATCCTAAAAAAGCGTCTAATTTTTATCCGAATGTGCTTTATATGCAACAAGGTCCGACTGCACAAATTAACCTTGGTATGTACTATAATCAAGGTCCGATCGTTTTTGGAGGGTACTTCCGTCAGGCAAAAAGCACATCAGATGCATTTATCGTTTTGTTTGGAGTGAGAACTTCAAAAGTAAAAGTGGGCTTTTCGTATGATGCTACCTTATCGAAAATATTTTATGGAGCCAAACAATCATATGAGGTTTCATTAGGTATTGAACTTAAGAAGAGGACACCGAAGAAAACCGTTAGAAATATTCGTTGTCCTGAATTCTAAAAAGTTGTTTATATTCGTATTGTTCCATCTAAAGTGAAAAACAGGCTAATTACATATTTGATATGCTTCGGGGCGCCATTTGTGGTATTGGCCCAAGATCCTCAGTTTTCACAGTTTTATGCAAATCCTTTGTATACAAATCCTGCTTTTGCTGGTGCTTCGGGAAATATCAGGTTTGTTATTATCGGCCGGGATCAATATACCGGCATTCAACGAAACTATAAAACGGCAGCTTCGTCAATTGATGCTCAGGTTAATGCTATCAGCGGGGGATTAGGGGCCCTGGCTACCTATGATGTTTCCGGAGATGGATATTTGACGACCACAACTTTCAGTGGGATCTATGCTTACAGCACCCCGATAAGCAGAAAAGTCTCTATTCGTGCAGGGGTTCAGGCTTCGTATTATCAAAGAAGTTATGATTTTTCGAAATTTAAATTTGGTGACCAGATTGATGATCAATATGGATTTGTTTTGCCAACAAACGAGCAAGTTGGGTTGCAGCAGATTAACCTGTTGAACTTTTCTTCCGGTTTGTTGATTTACAGCAATAAATTTTATGGAGGGTTTGCCGTGCATAATCTTACTCAGCCTAATCAGTCTTTTTATAATCCCAGCAGTTCGGATGAGGTTTTTAAGTTGCCCCGAAGATACACGATGCATGCGGGTGCAAATATTTTCTTAACGGAATCGCGGTATGAGGATCAAAGGGTGACCATCTCTCCAAACATTTTATACATGCAACAGCGCAATTTTAACCAGTTGAATCTTGGTTTTTATGTAAAAAAGGAGGCATTAACAGCTGGAATGTGGTTCAGGCAAACCTCGCGCAACAGTGATGCGTTGATCTTTTTACTAGGGTTGAAGTTTCAAAAGTTCAGGGTTGGTTATAGCTATGACGTTACCATCTCAGGTGCACGGACAGCAACACAAGGCTCACATGAATTATCAATGGCTTTTGAGATTAAACCCAAACCTAAGACACACAAAAAAACAACAAAGGCAATGCGTTGCCCTGAATTTTAGATACATTATTGGAATATTCTCAAAAAATATTCGTTATATTTGAAAAATTAAATAAATGCTAACTATATGAAGCAAGCTTCAAAATTGATTCTTCTAGCCGCAATAGCACAAGCTGTGTTGTTTTCTGCGTGTAACAGTGCCGATAAAAAATCGTCAGTTACAGGTTGGAAATATAATGATGCCAAATGGGGTGGATTTGAAAAGGCCAAATTTAAAGACCAGGAAACCGGACCGGGTTTGGTATTTGTTGAAGGAGGTACTGCTACAATTGGTCTGGCTGAACAAGATTTAACATACGATCGCAATAGCTTTAAACGCAGGGTTTCTGTTCCGAGTTTTTATATGGATGAAACCGAAGTTTCTAATTTTCATTACACTGAATATTTATATTGGTTAGCGCGTGTTTATGTGAGCAATCCTATTATTTACGAAAAAGCATTACCAGATACATTGGTTTGGAGAGATAAATTAGCTTATAATGAACCATATGTATTGTATTACTTGCGTCATCCTGCCTACAGAGATTATCCGGTGGTTGGTGTTAGCTGGTTACAAGCAAAAGCTTATGCAGAATGGAGAACAGACCGTGTAAATGAAATGATCATGGCTCGTGAAGGTTTTATAGATCTTGATGTACAAGCTCAGGTTGACGATAACAATTTTAATACTGAAGCATATTTCTTAGGTTTATACTCTCCTAAAATTGATGGAAAAAAACAATTGAAGGATTACGCCCCTAACGGAAGTAAACGTAATGTAAGAATGGAAGATGGTATTTTGTTACCAGATTATCGCTTACCTACAGAGGCTGAGTGGGAATACGCAGCTTACGGATATTATTCACCTGATTACAATGAGAATATTGATGTAAGAAGAATCTATCCTTGGGATGGTCTTACATTGAGAAGAAGCGATACAGAGAAAGATCGTGGAACAATGTATGCCAACTATCAACGTGGACGTGGAGACTTAGCAGGTGTTGCCGGAAAATTAAATGACGGTGCATTTTACACTACCAGTGTTAAGCCAGATGATTATTTACCGAATGATTTTGGATTGTACCATATGGCGGGTAACGTGAGCGAATGGGTAATGGATGTTTACCGTCCACTTTCATCAGAAGATATGACGGATGCGAGTCCTTTCCGTGGAAACGTTTACAAAACAAAAGTTACAGATGCTGATGGTATTGTTTCGGAAAAAGATAGTTTAGGTAGAATTCCTTACCGTGAGGTTACCGAAGAGGAAAACACAAAACGTAGAAACTATAAAAAGGCAAATAATATTGGGTATAAAGATGAGTTAACATACTCTGATCTTGATCAACAATATGAGTATAGTGTATCATCATTGATTGATAACAGAGCACGTGTATACAAAGGTGGATCGTGGAGAGACAGAGCTTACTGGTTACACCCAGGAACACGCAGATACCTTGATGAGGATTTGTCGACAGCTACTATTGGTTTCCGTTGTGTAATGGATAGAGTTGGAGATCCTCGTAGAAAAAACTAATTGATCGTTCATCATAAAAAAAGCACCCTAGGGTGCTTTTTTTATGTCTACTATTTTCCAACCCTCATGCTAAGATCTAAGCTTTTAATGGAATGTGTTAATGCACCAGATGAGATAAAGTCGACCCCGGTTTCGGCATAACTTCTGAGAGTTTCCAATGTAATTCCGCCTGATGCCTCTGTTTCAAATCGGCCATTAATAAGGGCAACAGCTTCTTTTAGCATGGGAATGCTAAAATTATCCAGCATTATACGGTTAACTCCGCCAATGGCAAGTACTTCATTTACTTCAGCTAAACTGCGGGTTTCAATTTCAATTTTTAACGATAGCTTATTGTGTTGCAAGTATGCTTTGGTTTTGGATAGCGCTTGTTCAATACCACCTGCAAAATCATTATGATTATCCTTAATCAGGATCATATCATATAATCCAATACGGTGATTGGCACCACCTCCATTTTTCACTGCCCATTTCTCCAATAACCGCATTCCGGGTGTGGTCTTGCGGGTATCCAAAATCTGGGTGCGGAGTCCTTTAAGCTCTTTGACGTATTTGGCTGTTTGAGTAGATACCCCACTTAAACGTTGCATAAAATTCAAAACCGTTCTTTCGGCTGTAAGCATGCTGATATCGCTTCCTGAGATTTCCATCACCACGTCACCACTTTTAACAGGATCACCATCTTTAACCAGGCATTTTACAATTAAACTGTTATCTACTTTTTTAAAGATATATTCGCCTAGAAGCATTCCGGCAATGATGCCATCTTCTTTGGCAACGATAATAGATTTTCCTTTAGCATCAGCATTTATGCAGGCTAATGAAGTGTGGTCCCCTGAACCGATATCTTCAGCAAAGGCCATATCAATCAGTTGAACAACCAAAGGGTGTTGCAATAATTCTCTCATGTAGTTTATTCTTTTTCGAAACGGAGTTCGTAAATGAGCATTCCTTGTGGCGATTCTTTGATAAAAATATACACCCGGTAATTACCCTGATTGCTTTCATAGGTAGCAATTGCATATTTTGAACCTTGGGCAGATGAGCCTCGATGTTGAATACTTACATTTTTGGGAGGATTGGAGGCAAAAAAATTCTTTAACATTATTTCTGCCTGGGGTTTGCTATATACTCCTTCTGTATTCATAACGGTCATCTCAACATTAGCATTAAAATATTGAGCAACCGCTTTTGAGTTGGATGCCTTGATAGCAGTAATGACGTCATCAAAAGTATCTGCTTTGCTGGCAAAACTCACCAGTAAAAATAAGTACAGTAAATTTTTTTTCATGTTTGAATACAGCAGTGCTTTGGATTTTCTAATCGACCAAAATCATGCCACCGTGCAAATTAACAAAATTGTTTAATTCATAAATGATTTTATGACTAAAAGATTTTAAATAAAGGTTTGATTACTTTTGCCATATGAACAAAAAATCAATACTGCTGATACTAGATGGTTGGGGAAATGGAAAACACTATAGCGGAAATGCTATAGCGATGGCGCATAAGCCTCATTTTGATTCTCTAATAGCAAACTATCCAAGTGCGGAGCTTAAAACTTCGGGAGAAGATGTTGGATTGCCTGATGGACAAATGGGGAATTCTGAAGTGGGCCATATGAATATAGGAGCGGGTAGGGTTGTGTATCAGCAATTGGTGCTGATCAATAAAGCATTTAAAGAGGCTACGATTGATAATAATAAAACATTATTGGACGCTATTGCATACGCGAAAAGTGCAAACAAAAACATTCATCTTATTGGGCTTGTAAGTGATGGAGGGGTTCACTCATCCATTGAGCACGTAAAAGGACTTTGCAGTTTACTTCATAAGCAGGGAGTATCTGATTTTTTTATCCATGCATTTACTGATGGAAGAGACACTGACCCTAAGGGTGGCAAAAATTATTTGACGGATTTGCAACAAACATTAAATAATACAGGAGGTCATATTGCTTCGGTTACGGGCAGGTATTATGCAATGGATAGAGATAAGCGCTGGGAAAGAGTTAAGCTGGCTTATGATGCAATGGTAAATGGCCAAGGAGAATATACGACCAACAGTATTGAAACATTGAGCAAACGATATGAAACAGGTGAAACGGACGAGTTTATCAAGCCCATTATTGTGGTGGATGAAGAGCAGAAACCCCTGGCAATAATTCAGAATGATGATGTGGTGATTTGTTTCAACTTTCGCACAGATAGAGGCCGCGAAATTACAATGGCATTAACACAACAGGATTTTCATGAGCAAAATATGCACAAGCTCAAATTGAAATACATTACACTTACTGATTATGATAAAACGTTCAGCAATATTGATGTAGTGTTTCCGGATTTGGATCTGACCATGACCATGGGGGAGGTATTGGAAAAGCACAACCGTAAGCAGGCACGTATTGCCGAAACCGAAAAATACCCTCACGTAACCTTCTTTTTTTCAGGTGGAAGAGAATTGCCTTTTGAGGGAGAGGTTCGTCATATGGCTCCTTCTCCCAAAGTGGCGACTTATGATTTGCAACCGGAAATGAGTGCCGAAGAAGTTTGCGGCTTCACATTACAGGAAATTGAAAAGGACGAAACCCATTTTATATGCGTGAACTTTGCCAATCCTGATATGGTAGGACATACAGGAGTAGTGAGTGCCGAAATAAAGGCGGTAGAAAAAGTAGATAATTGTTTGGGGCGAATCGTAAAAGCAGCGCTTGCTAAAAGTTATTCACTCATTATTACTGCCGATCACGGAAATGGAGAATACATGATAAACGAAGAGGATGGAACGCCCAATACTGCACATACTACGAATAAGGTTCCGGTAATATTGGTGGAACCACAACCCGTCCATAAAATAAAAGATGGACGTTTGGCTGATCTGGCCCCTACATTTTTAGCATTATTAGGCATACCTCAACCACCTGAAATGACTGGAGAAAATTTGTTATGCTAAGGTATATTCTGGTTTTATGGATTGTACTTTTGGAGGTAGCTTGTACTTCACAAGATGCTAAAGTTGTTGGGCCGTATATTAATACAAAGCAGTTTTTTGAAAGCGAAATTCAACGGTTAACGATTCGCAAAATAGGTATCGAAAAGCAATTATCGTTTGATGGTAAACAGCAAAGTATAAATACAAATGCAATAAACTGGAAGAAGGAATTGGATGCTTTTCTGGCAATAGACTTGCAAAAGAATAGCTATAAAAACAGGTTTGATATTGATACGCTTGTCGAAAATGACACGTTGTATCAGGTGAGATATACAGCCAATGATCCAAAATTGGATTTACGTTCTTGTATATTCTGGATGTATAAATCCTCTCAAAAAATAAAAGGTATGGAGGCTATATTCAACGATCGCAATAGTTTATATCAATCTGGTAAAACCCTATATTATGATATAAACAGTGGATACTCCATTACCGGAAAACAAGCTGTGAAATTGGGAAATGAAATTGATTATGAGATCTTGGCGAGTTTTCAAATGCCTTAACGCAAATCAATCACTTCTACTTTTGGATATTTGGTTTTATCGAACTTAAACGTTTTATCCTCCAATTTATAATTAGGCACTTGATTGGTGATTGTGTAAGTATGTATTGTTCCGCTTTTATCGTAAACAACAGATTTTAATATCGTTTGATTTGTTTTATCGATGGTTAACTTAATTTTAAAATAGTTACGTTTTTTGTTGGTAGGCACCAATTCAATGACGGCAATATCTTTTCCGGCTTCTTTTCTTTCTTCAGCAATTTTTGAGATGAAACCCTTATTATACATCGTGAAAATATCATCGATGCGGATGGCGTTATCTTTTGGATTATAATTATTTATCTGTACCTCATTTATTTCATGACTGTAGGTCCAGATAGTTGTATTATCACAAATGATTGTTTGCCCGGCAATGTCTAATTTAAAATTGTTGCCTTTTACCAAAAGGGTTCCTTTTTGTTTTTCGGTTGATTTGTCGGCTTTGCTTTCTACCGCGTAGATAAAATCCGCTTTAATGGATTTAAAGGCTTTATAACGCTTGCTGATGGTGCTTAATAATTTTTCAGCATTTTTATCTCCCGTACTTTTTGTTTGCGCAAAAGCAGCAAAGCTTGTAAGGGTTAACAGAAGGATGATTATATTTTTCACGGTGCAAATATGATTATATGACAGATAAATAGAAAATTGGTTTAGTCATGTATTGGTCTGACATATATCATACCAAACATCACTTGATATTTTTTGTCCCTATGCTTCGGGTCAGCTTTTGGACGTCCTCAGGGCTTAGAAATTATATCTCACATTATTTCTCAATGGCTCTATCAATAAGGCTTTGAGAAAGTGATTTATTAGCTTTGGCCCCAAGTTTTTTAAGATCTTCTGCACGCCTCACCAAATTACCACTACCGTTGCTTAGCTTATTCATAGCTCCCTCATAGGCCTTTTGCGAATCGCGCATTTTGTTGCCCAATACGATCAAATCATCCACGAAACCAACAAATTTATCGTACATATCGCCTGCCTTGTTGGCTATTTCAATCGCATTTTTACTCTGGCTTTCTTGTCGCCAAATATTGGCTATAGTACGCAAAGTAGCGAGCAGGGTAGACGGGCTCACAATGACAATATTGCGTTCAAATGCATCATTAAACAGTTGATTGTCGTATTGCACAGCAGCAGCGAATGCTGATTCAATAGGAACAAACAACAATACAAAATCCAAACTCTTAATACCATATAGGTTATGATAGTTTTTATCGCTCAGGCCTTTGATATGGCTTTTAAATGACAGTCCATGTTCTTTTAGTGCCTGGGCTTTTACCAGTTCATCATCGGCAGAAACATAACGTTCATAGGCAACCAAAGAAACCTTTGAATCCACTACCAAACATTTACCATCAGGTAAATTGATCACCACATCGGGTTGATATCGTTTGCCGTCTTCGGTGGTGATACTCTCCTGCGTTTTATACTCCCGGTCTTTTACCAACCCCGATTTTTCCAGAATACTCTCCAAAATAAACTCGCCCCAATTGCCCTGAGTTTTATTATCTCCTTTCAGCGCTTTCGTGAGGTTTTGAGTATCTTGGTGCATTTGCTGGTTTAGCCCCATCAATTGTTTGATCTCCCCTTTTAGCATATTGCGTTCGGCTGCTTCGGTATCGTAAACTTTTTGGACTTTTTCTTCAAAATCCTTAATCCGGTCGCGCAATGGGGTTAGAATGCCATCCAGTGATTGTTTGTTTTGTTCGGTGAATTTCTGGGACTTTTCTTCCAATATTTTGGAGGCCAGGTTCTCAAATTCTGTTTTGAACCGTTGGTTTAGTTGTTCTACTTCACTTTTTTGTTCAGCAAGTCGTTGTTCAATGTTTTTGTTTGAACCTAACGCTGTGGTCAACTCATTGTTTAACCGGATGATCTGTTCTTGTTTAGCTGTAATCTCGGCTTTTAGGGTTTCGGTTTGCGCGCGCAACATGGATTCAGCATTTTGCAATGCACTCGTTTCATTAGTAGCCTGCATGTATTTTGTTCGCCAATCTTCTGTTTCCGCTGAGCCAATTGATGCCTGAGGTGATTTACTCTTTTGAATAAACCAACCCAATACGCTGCCAATAACTAATCCTATCAATAAAAACACGATCTCCATATCCCTAATTTTGCGTGAAAATACATTCAAATATCACTCTTGCCAAACACTGTGATAGAAAATATGTGTAACGTTTTTAAACCAATTGCTATTTTGCACATCATAAAGTGGTTGCAACAAAAAACGGATGCTGAACAGTCAATCAAGTGATGCTGATTTATTATTGGCTTTTGGAGATAACCAAACCAAAAACAAAGCCTTCGAGTGCATTTTGGATAAATACCAAAAACGCGTGTATTGGCATGTGCGTAGAATTGTTATAGACCATGACGATGCTGATGATGTGACCCAAAATACCTTTATAAAAGTGTGGGGCCAATTGGATAAGTACCGTGGCGATTCAAAATTATATACTTGGCTATACCGTGTGGCAACCAATGAAGCATTACAGTTTATTCAGAAAAAAAGAGCCGATCGAAATGTTTCAATTGATGATGACAATTCGCATTTGACAGAAACACTGGTGAGTGGGACATATTTTAATGGGAACGGCTTGGAGCTTAAGTTGCAAGCGGCAATATTAAGTTTACCGGATAAACAACGTACAGTGTTTAACCTGAAATATTATGATAATATGAAGTATGAAGATATGAGTGAGGTACTCAATACTTCGGTGGGGGCACTCAAAGCATCTTATTTTCATGCCGTGCGAAAGATTGAAAAGATTTTTGAAAAAGAAAGTTAAACTAAATACAGAAAGCTTACATCCAAAATACAATGGATAACGAATACGAACATATAGACGATAGTAAACTGAAAGCGCTGAAGGTAAGTGGAGGCTTTAGTGTACCTCCGCATTATTTTAACCAATTGCGCAATCATGTATTGGAGGAAACCGTAGGTTCTCAAAAGAGAGATTTGAATGTTCCTGAGGGTTATTTTGAAAGATCGCGAATGGCTATTTTGCAAAAGACTGTTGGCTCAACACCTCAACCGCAATTAACAGTTTGGTATAAAAAAGCTTTCCTGAAGTATGCGGCTGCAGCGGTTTTAATGGCTACGATTACTGTTGGTTTTTGGATAGCTAGACAACCAACCATTCCGGAAAGTATTGCCACGATTAGTGATGAGGAAATATTAGATTACCTTGAAAAAGAAGATATGCGCGATGTTCCTATCAGCGAAGTTTCATTTACTTCAATAAGTACAAGCGCAGTGACAGAGGAAGAAACGTATATTATCAATCAAACGGACGAACAAATTTTACTTGAAGAATTATGAGAACACTTGTTACACTTTTATTATTGATAAGCTTATCATACCAGCTGAAAGCACAGGAGGAAAAGGTTGATAAAATAGAATCGTATAAAATTGCTTTTATTACGGAAAAGCTGAACTTGACACCCAAGGAGGCACAGGTTTTTTGGCCGGTATATAATGAGTACAGTGACAAACTTGTTGCTTTACGTAAGAAAGAACGGGAACGTGTAAAAGCATATAACAGCATTCCAAATCCAACAGATGCGGAAAGTGAAAAATTTATCAAGGACTACCTGGCTTGTAAACAACAGTTCACCGATCTGACAGCAAAATACGTTGCTGAGTTTAGAAAAGTATTACCGGCAGCTAAAGCCGCGAAGTTGGTGACATTAGAGCATGAGTTTAAAATGCAATTGCTTCATAAATACAAAGAAAAGAAGGGGCACTAGTTACTGTTAAATGATTGAAAAGGGAAGCTAAATGCTTCCTTTTTTATTTGTTTTAAATTGAAAACAGCAGGTTATATTTGCCGCAAATATTTGAATACAATGACAAAAGGACCTATTTCACAATTTGTTGAGAAACACTACAAACACTTTAATGCCGCAGCTTTGGTAGACGGTGCTAAAGGATATGAAAAACACCTGACTGAAGGTGGGAAAATGATGATCACCCTTGCTGGTGCTATGAGTACAGCCGAGCTTGGAAAATCATTGGCCGAAATGATCCGTCAGGGTAAAGTAGATATTATAAGTTGCACAGGAGCGAACTTAGAAGAAGATATTATGAATCTTGTGGCACATTCGCATTACAAACGTGTGCCCAACTACCGGGATCTTTCACCTCAGGATGAGTGGGATTTATTGGAAAACCATTACAACCGTGTAACAGACACTTGTATTCCGGAAGAAGAAGCTTTTCGCAGGTTACAAAAACATATCTTCAAAGTATGGAATGATGCCGATAAAAATGGCGAAAGATATTTTCCGCATGAGTATATGTACAAAATGTTGTTAAGTGGAGATTTGAAACAATACTACGAGATTGATCCAAAAGATTCGTGGATGTTGGCAGCTGCAGAACGTAATTTGCCAATTGTGGTTCCAGGATGGGAAGACAGTACCATGGGAAATATTTTTGCTTCTTACGTGATCAAAAATGAAATGAAGGCTTCTACCATGAAAAGTGGTATTGAATACATGGCGTGGTTGGCCGATTGGTATGTGAAAAACAGCAGTGGTAAAGGAGTTGGGTTTTTCCAGATTGGTGGTGGTATTGCAGGTGATTTCCCTATTTGTGTCGTTCCAATGTTGTACCAGGATATGGAAATGGAAAATATTCCTTTCTGGAGTTATTTCTGCCAGATCAGTGATTCAACAACTTCATACGGTTCTTACTCCGGAGCTGTGCCAAACGAAAAGATCACTTGGGGTAAATTAGATATACATACACCAAAATTTATTGTGGAAAGTGACGCTACAATTGTGGCTCCCTTGATGTTTGCCTGGATTTTAGGCTGGTAGCATAGAAGTTAGATGAGGAGATATTATAAATGGCCTGGAGCATTCTTCAGGCCATTTTTGTTTGATAATTACAGATATTCGCAACATGCATATTAGTAACCGCGAATTATTCTTACACAATCAGGCACAAACAACACGTTTTCCATTAATGCTTGAGTTTGAAAAGGCAGAAGGTATTTATCTTTTGGATGCCCAGGGTAAAAAATACATGGACCTTATTTCGGGCATAAGTGTAAGCAGTCTTGGTCACGGAAATGAACAAGTGAAAAATGCAATCAAAACGCAGGTTGATAGATACATGCATTTGATGGTATATGGTGAATATATTCAGGCTCCACAATCGCAATTAGCTGCAAAGTTGGCATCACTTTTACCGCCAGCACTTAGTTGTGTGTATTTGGTCAATTCGGGAGCTGAAGCAACGGATGGTGCACTCAAATTAGCAAAACGGGTAACCGGTCGTAAACAAATTATTGCGTTTAAACACGCGTACCATGGTAGCACACATGCAGCGTTAAGTTTAAACAGCGATGAATATTTTAAAAAATCATTTGAACCTTTATTACCCAATATTCTTTTTTTAACAAATGGCGAAGTAGCTGAGCTTTCTCAAATTACGGAAGCAACGGCTTGTGTAATCATAGAAGTGGTTCGTGGTGAAGCCGGTTATTTGCCTACAGATGAAACATTTCTGATAGCATTGCGCAAACGTTGCCTTGAAACAGGCGCATTGCTCATTTTTGACGAGATTCAAACGGGTATGGGTAGAACAGGGAAGATGTTTGCATTTGAGCACAGTGGAGTTGTGCCTGATATTTTGTTATTGGGTAAAGCATTGGGTGCAGGAATGCCGATCGGGGCGTTTGTATCGAGCCATGAAATGATGATGACATTAGCCGATAATCCTATTCTCGGCCATATCACCACATTTGGCGGACATCCTGTTATTGCAGCAGCAGCACATGCAGGTATCGGAGAATTATTAAGCCATAACTGGATTGCCGAAGTAGATACGAAAGAAAAATTATTCAGAAAATTATTGGTTCATCCGGCAATTAAATCCATTACGGGCAAAGGCTTAATGCTGGCTTTGGAGTTTGATTCTTTTGAGCTGAACAAAAAAATAATTGACGTTTGCATTGAAGCCGGGGTTATTTCAGATTGGTTTTTGTTTGCCAGTAACAAAATGAGACTCGCGCCTCCACTGATTATTACGGAATCAGAAATTGAAACAGCGTGCAGCATTATTTTAAAGAGTATAAAGAATGTACTTGGTGAAAAGTAACTTCTGCTGGATAGGTATAAAAAAAGCCAACGACAGAGGTTGGCTTTTATGAATCAAATATTAGCGTTTGCTATAGTTTGGAGCTTCTTTGGTGATGGTAACATCATGTGCATGGCTTTCTTTGGAGCCTGCAGGTGTTATTTTAATGAACTTAGCCTTTTGTAAAGCCTTGATATCTTTTGCACCAACATATCCCATTCCTGCACGTAAACCTCCGGTAAATTGATAGATAACTTCTTTTAATGAACCCTTAAATGGAACAATACCTACAATGCCTTCAGGAACAAGTTTTGCAATTTCATCTTCTGTATCCTGGAAATAACGATCCTTCGAACCTTCTTTCATGGCTTCGATCGATCCCATACCTCTGTATGATTTAAACTTACGTCCTTCGTACAAGATGGTTTCTCCCGGAGATTCTTCTGTTCCCGCAAAAATACCACCACTCATAATGGTACTTGCCCCGGCAGCTAGCGCTTTAACTAAGTCTCCACTGTAGCGAATACCTCCATCTGCAATAACGGGTATATTGGTTCCTTTAAGAGCTTTCGCTGCTTCGTAAATTGCGGTAAGTTGTGGAACCCCAATTCCGGCAATAATGCGTGTTGTACAAATTGAACCTGGTCCAACACCCACTTTAACACCATCCACCCCTGCCAGGGCCAGCGCTTTCGCACCTTCTCCGGTAGCCACATTTCCGGCAATAATATCAAGATCGGCAAAACGTTTGCGTAAGCGTTTAATCTCTTTTAGCACAAAAGCTGAATGCCCGTGAGCCGTGTCAATGGTGATAACATCTACCCCCGCTTTTACCAGAGCCGAGATACGATCTTCTGTCTCCGGAGTTACGCCTACCGCTGCACCAACGAGCAAGCGTCCATGCTTATCCTTTGCAGCATTTGGATTATCCCTGAGCTTTAGAATATCTTTATAGGTAATAAGACCGATTAGTTTGCCTTGTTTGTTTACAACCGGAAGCTTTTCGATTTTGTATTTCTGCAAGATCAATTCAGCCTTTTTCAGATCGGTTCCTTCGGGGGCAGTAATAAGGTTTTCTTTTGTCATTACCTCGCTTACTTTGCGGCTCATCACCTTTTCAAAACGCAAATCGCGATTGGTTAAAATTCCTACTAATTTATTTTTATCATCTACAATAGGAATGCCTCCAATTTTATTCTCCGTCATTAATTTCAACGCTTCCCTCAAAGTGGCACTTACCAGCAAGGTTACTGGGTCCAGAATCATCCCACTTTCACTTCTTTTAACCCTACGTACCTCTTCAGCCTGACGATCAATGCTCATGTTTTTGTGAAGCATGCCGATACCGCCTTGTTGTGCCATTGCAATGGCCATTCGGGATTCTGTAACAGTATCCATTGCTGCCGATATCATCGGAACATTAATAGAAATGTTTTTGGTAAGCTTGGTTGTGGTGTTTACTTCGCGGGGAAGTACTTCTGAAAACGCTGGAAGGAGTAATACATCATCAAATGTAAGGCCTTCGCCAAAGAATTTATTTTTATCGTTTATCATGGCAAATAATCATTTCTATTATTTGCCGTGCGAATCTAAGATAAACTTATTGAAGTTTCGAGATAAGTTTTTGTAAACTGATAAATATCTTAATGTAGAAAGTTTAAGCCATAAAAAGTAAAGAGAGCTATGAACTTTTAATTTGAGAAGACGATCCAAAAGTTTCGTGATCGAATAAGCAGCAACAAAAATCATAAAACAAAAAAGTCTTACATTTCTGCAAGACTTTCTGTTTAGTTGCGGAGACAGGACTCGAACCTGTGACCTTTGGGTTATGAGCCCAACGAGCTACCACTGCTCCACTCCGCGATATATCTTATGTTTAAATATAACGATCTACTTTTGCCAAACAAACGATAATCTGTTTGTTTTTGGGAGTGCAAATATATGGAGGTTTTATTGGAATGCAACTAATTTCTAATAATATTATTGTTTCTTTGCAGTTCAAATTTTAAAAATGAAGCATCAATCTGGTTTTGTTAGTATTATAGGTAAGCCCAATGTGGGAAAATCAACCCTTATGAATGCGCTGGTTGGCGAAAAGCTTTCTATTATTTCGCCTAAGGTACAAACTACGCGCCATCGTATCATGGGGATTTTGAGCAAACCCGAGTATCAAATCGTTTTCTCTGATACACCCGGTATTATCGAACCTAAATATAAGTTACATGCAGACATGATGAAGTTTGTAAATGAGAGCCTTGAAGATGCGGATGCGGTAATATATTTAACAGATACGTTCACGTCTGCAGAAAAAGATGCTGAACTCATCGAGCGTATTAAGTTGATTCAATCACCTTTAATTATTGTGGTGAACAAGGTAGATGGATTGGGTGAAACAGAAGATATTATGGAACGGGTGAGTTTTTGGAAAGAACATGTTCCAAACTGCGAGGCTATTATTCCAATTTCGGCACTCAATAAATTTAACCTTGATGTTTTGCTTGAGAATATTTTGAAGCATGCTCCTGAAGCACCCCCTTTTTATCCTGAAGATCAGCTTACGGATAAATCGGAGAGGTTTATTGCTTCTGAAATCATTCGTGAAAAAATAATGATGCGCTACAAGGAGGAAATTCCTTACTCAGTGCAGGTAGAAGTTACCGAATTTAAAGATGAAGAAAAATTACTGCGGATCAGTGCTGATATTTATGTAATGAGGGATTCTCAAAAGATTATCCTGATCGGTAGAGGAGGGGTTGCAATTAAAAGTGTGGGAGTAGCCGCACGCAGGGATATGGAGCAGTTTTTTGGCAAACAAGTTTTTTTACAAACCTTTGTGAAGGTTAAAGAAAACTGGAGAGACGATGATCGGGTGCTCAAAATGTTTGGATACAAAAACGATTAGATAATAGTATGGTTTATTGGCAATGACTTATTCTCCTAAAAATGAAGAATAATAATATTGACAATGTTTGAAGAAAAAAATATGGGAAATATAGTAGCAATAGTAGGGCGTCCAAATGTTGGTAAATCAACACTTTTTAACAGGTTGGTTGGAAATAGAAAAGCCATTGTAGATGACTTTTCGGGTGTAACACGCGACAGGCATTATGGAAAGAGTGAATGGAACGGCAGAGAGTTTACGGTAATCGATACTGGTGGATTTGTTGATGGTTCGGGAGATGTGTTTGAAGCAGCGATCAATGATCAGGTTAAAATTGCAATAAACGAAGCGGATGTTATTATCTTTATGGTAGATGTGGCAGATGGTATTACCGATTTGGATAAGGCCGTTGCTAATTTATTAAGACGTTGTAAAAAGCCGGTTCTGGTTGTGGTTAATAAAGTAGATAACAATAACCGGATTTTAGAAGCAAGTGAGTTTTATGGTTTAGGTTTCGAAAAGATGTATAATGTGTCATCTGCGTCCGGAAGTGGAACCGGTGACTTGTTGGATGACGTGGTAGCGAGCCTGCCTGTAACAGCAGATGAAAACAATGAAGAAGACCAGCCCGAGGAAGAGCAACTTCCAAAGATTGCGATTGTTGGGAGGCCAAATGTAGGAAAGTCATCTCTTGTAAATGCATTGTTGGGAGAAGAAAGAACCATCGTAACAGATATTGCCGGTACCACAAGAGATACCATCAACACGCTTTACAATGGCTTTGGGCATAAATTCTTATTGATAGACACAGCAGGTATCCGCAGGAAAGCCAAGGTTAAAGAAGATATTGAGTTTTATTCGGTCATGCGCTCAGTTAAAGCAATTGAAGATTGTGATGTTGCTGTGCTAGTTATTGATGCAACTGTTGGGATTGATTCTCAGGATATTAATTTGGTTCACTTAGCCGAAACCAATGGAAAAGGTTTGGTAGTGCTTGTTAATAAATGGGATTTGGTGGAAAAAGATACCAAAACCTCAACAGATTTTGAAAAAGTAATCCGCAAAAAACTCGAACCGTTTGTAGATGTTCCGATCGTTTTTACCTCGGCATTAACCAAACAACGTATTCATAAGGCAATTGAAATGGCAATGTTGGTTTTTGAGAACAGAAGTCGCAGAATACCAACGCGTAAACTGAATGATATAATGTTGGCTCATATAGAGGCTTATCAGCCACCGGCTATAAAAGGTAAATATGTTAAGATAAAATTTGTGACCCAATTACCGGGTAAGAATCCAAAATTCGCTTTCTTTAGCAATTTGCCACAATATATAAACGAGAATTATAAAAGGTATTTGGAGAATAAGATGCGTGAAAGTTTTGATTTACATGGCGTTCCGATAACTATTTTTATGAGAAAAAAATAAAATAGTTGTTTTTTTGATTACTATTCATACTTTTGCAACCGAATTTTAACCAATTAATTTTATTACAATGAAAAAAGTATTATCAATCCTTGCTGCTGCTTCTATGTTAGCAGTAATCGCTTGCGGTCCTTCAGCTGAAGAAAAAAAGAAAGCTGACGAAAAACGTATTCAAGATTCAATCGAAGCTGCTCAACGTATGGCTGATTCATTAGCTGCTATGGAAGCTTCAATGATGCCTGCTGATTCAACAGTTGCTGTTGATTCAACTGCTGCTGCTCACTAATCTTTAGTGCGTAAAACGCTTTGACAAAAAGAGTGCTCTCAACGGCACTCTTTTTTTTACCCCTCAAAAATAAAAAGTACTTGTTTTTAAAATTGGAACGGCTTATTTTTGCCGTCCTAAATAGTTAAATCATGGCATTAAGAACGTTTCAACCATCGGTTAGAAAAAGAAGAAATAAACACGGTTTCCGTGAGAGAATGAGCACAGCAGCTGGCCGTAAGGTTATTAAAGCTCGTAGAGCTCGTGGTCGTAAGAAATTGACAGTGTCAAGCGAAAAACGCCACAAAAGATAATTAGATAGAAATTTCGAAATTCGAATCCCGAAATTCGAGAAGCTATTTTCGAATTTTCGTGCCGAAGTCTCAGGATTTTGTATTCGAATTCAACATGTATACATTTCATAAATCGGAAAGGCTGTGTAGCAAAAAGCTCATTGCTAAACTTTTTGTAAAAGGAAACCGTGGTTTTTCACGGTTTCCTTTTCGTTTTACATGGGTTCCTGCTCAATTAGATGCCCCGGTTCCCGTGCAGGTATTGTTTGTTGTTTCCAAACGCAATTTTCCCCATGCCACCGATCGTAATAGGATAAAACGACACTTGCGGGAATTATACAGATTGGCTAAGCCCGAGCTATATGCAAAAATGGGTACACAAAAGCAGGTAGCGCTTTCAATTATGTATAATGCTCCTTCGGCCATTTCATATCAACAACTGTCGGAAATTTTTGCAACTTGCATCAAACAACTTTGCCATGATTTGGAAAAACATTATCCAGGCACCATTCATCCTTCTCATCAGGATCTATAAATACACATTGTCGCCATTATTACCGAATGCTTGTCGATATACACCAACATGTTCGCAATATGCCGAAGAAGCTATCCGCAAGTATGGTGTCATAAAAGGAATAGGTTTGGGTATAAAGCGTCTTTCCAAATGTCATCCCTGGGGAGGGAGTGGATATGATCCATTGAAATAATTAAACTTTTTGACCGTTTATCAATTAGTACAGCAAAACAATTGGAATGTATGTAACTTCGGTTTGCAATTGTATTTTACTTTTCCATTATTGTGGCGTTCCTTTTAGAAATTAGAAATCGTATGAAAAAATTTATTCAAAAAACTAAGTGGTATTATGTTTTAATATTGATTGGCTTATGTACACTTTTTGCATTTAAGCAAAGCAATACCAACTATTTCGAAATATCTAAAAACCTCGACATTTTCGCCACACTTTACCGAGAAGTAAATGCGTATTACGTAGATGATGTGGATGCAGGTAAATTGATGCGCAAGGCAATTGATGAGATGTTGAATACGCTCGATCCCTACACCAATTATATTTCAGAGTCGGAGATCGAAGATTATCGTTTTCAAATGACAGGTCAATATGGAGGTATTGGTTCTCAAATCGGGCAGAAGGATGACTATATTATGATCACTGATCCATATGAAGGTTATCCGGCACAAAAAGCAGATCTGCGTGCAGGAGATATATTGTTGGAGGTAGAAGGTAAATCAGTTAAAGGAAAAAATAGCAGTGATATCAGTAAATTATTGAAAGGACAACCCGGAACAACAGTGAAATTGAAAATAAGACGGGAGGGCGAAGGAGAGATGTTGAAGGTGCTGACACGAGAAGAAATTCATGTAAAGAATGTGCCATATGTCGGAATGATAGATGACCATACGGGTTATATTCGATTGCAATCGTTTACAAATGATGCGGGTAAAGAAGTGAAAGATGCATTGGTTGAGTTGAAAAAGAATAGCGGGCTTACCTCTGTTATCTTGGATGTTAGGGGAAACCCCGGAGGCTTATTGCACGAATCGGTCAATATTGTAAATGTATTTGTACCACAGGGAGTAGAAGTGGTGAGTACGAAAGGTAAAATAAAAGAATCGGATAAAAGCTATAAAACAATTAATCAAGCTATAGATACCGAAATTCCAATGGTAGTGTTAACAAGCCGCACATCGGCTTCTGCATCTGAAATTGTTTCTGGAAGCATCCAGGATTTGGATAGAGGGGTTGTAATTGGCTCAAGAACTTTCGGAAAAGGGCTGGTTCAGAATACACGTCCATTGAGTTACGGTACCCAGGTTAAAATCACAACGGCTAAATATTATACCCCATCAGGAAGGTGTATTCAGGCCCTTGATTATACACATAGGAACGAAGATGGAAGTGTAGGGGCTGTTCCGGATAGTTTGAAAAAAGAATTTAAAACCAAAAATGGAAGGAAGGTTTTTGACGGTGGAGGAGTAGAGCCTGATATAACAGTGGCAGACAAGCCGTTGTCAAAAATTGCAGAGAGTTTATTGGCTAAGCAACTCATATTTGATTATGCAACTTATTACCGAACCAAAAACAGCACAATAGCACCTGCAAAAGAGTTTAAACTGAGTGCAGAAGATTTTGAGGATTTCAAAAAATATATCTCAGGTAAGGAATATGATTACACAACCGCGAGCGAAAAAGCATTAGAAGACTTTAAGAAAAAGGCTGAGGATGAAAAGTACTTTGACGGTGTAAAAGAACAATACCTTACGCTCAAGCAAAATTTATCGCACGATAAACAGGCGGATATAGATAAGAATAAAGCTGAGATTTGTGAATTGCTTGAGCAGGAAATTACCCGCAGGTATTATTTCCAGAAAGCCAGATACGAAGCGTCTTTTAAAAGTGATGAAGATATACAGGAGGCTCTGAAGCTGTTTGCAAATCCGAGCCGTTATAAAGAATTGTTAAAACCAACCGCCAAAAAATAACGATAAATTGATAAGCTGGTAGCGTTATAAGAAGAGTGCTATCAATAGTCTGATCTCTTATTATTTATTTGGCTTATCAACTAAAAAACATGCTAGATATTTACGATTACATTATTCTGTTTTTATTAGGTTCCCTTGGTGCATTTACTGCCGGTTTTTTGGGTGTGGGTGGAGGTATAATTTATATTCCTATTCTCGATTATTTTCTATCGAAAGCAGGATTGCGTGATGAGGTGTTGGTAAAAGCTATTTTGGCCAATTCACTTTTTGTGATCATCTTTTCAGGAGTTGTTGCATCATACAAACAGTATCGGATCAAGAATTTTTACCCAAAGGAAATTTTATATACAGCTTTACCGGGTTTGGTAACTGCCGTATTTATGACATACCTTATTAAAAATGGCACATGGTATTCTAAGGAAGCTTTTAATTATGTGTTTGGGGTAATGCTGTTTATCATTATTGCAAGAATGTTTTTCAGCAAAGGTCAGCCACCTCTTGATTCGTCTGAAACGATTAATCCTCTTGGGTTATCACTAACCGGTTTTTTTGCCGGATTTATAACAGCATTCTCAGGATTGGGTGGTGGTGTCATCATGACCCCAATTTTTACAGATGCGTTGAAGATGCCTATTAAAAAGGCCAGTTCTGTTTCCAATGGTGTTATCCCATTTTTTGCGATCGCAGTTGGAGTATATAATGTATCGAGCGTTGCCCCTGTTTTTAATGCTGGCTGGCAAGTTGGTTATATTGTGATGCCCATTGTTATCCCAATGATCGCTGCAACATTTATACTCGCCCCGGTTGGTGTTAATTATGCTCAAAAAGCAAATCCTAAAGTGATTCGAATGGTATTCGCTTCTTTTGTATCGATTGTATTTTTAAAGTTGGTGTGGGGAATGATCGTGAAATAAGAATAGTTAACTTTGTACCGGTAATACTTTGGCAATTGCATGTACCTTGTATTTTTTACCCGTTGCAATATCTTCACACATAATATACGTTCGCAGCTTCGATAATTTACGTAGCACCATTTTACTCCTTGCTGTCATTTTGAAAATACTGTTTGGAGCCAGATCATCCAAAAGTATATCCTGTTTTCCGGTATTATATTTCATCAGCGCTTTCATCAACATCACATCTCCGCTATGCGTATATTTGGGCATTTTCATATGTTTGATTAACGGGGCTTCAATATCAGGAGGAAATATTTTCATCATTACCACGGGTCGCATGCAGTTTTTAAACTCGTGCTTCCATTCGTCTCCATGTGACTGATGATTGGGACCATATTTTTTATGGGTAACATGGTGGGCGAGCTCGTGAATAAAGGTTATCAAAAAATCATAGGGGTTTAAGTTGTGGTTAATGCTAATGCGATTTCCGTGTCCGAGATGCGGACTGTAATCTCCCAATCTATCTTTGCGTTCAACTTCAATATGCAAATGCAGTTTGTAGAGAATAATAAGTTCACAGCAGTATTCCAGAGCAGCTTTGGGCAGGTACTTTTTAAGTACCTTAGCGAGTTCTTGTTTATGGGCATATTGCTTATCAGTAAGTGAACCAAGTATTAACGAATTGTGCATAAAGTAAAAACTAAATTAATTGATAGATTGTTTAAAAAACATATTTGAAATTTGACAACAATAGTTAATTTGCCGTAACAAAATCCCATCTTATGAGTCAGTTTGAATTAATAGAAAAAGAAGACGTACCAAAATACCACTGTGTTACTTATGATGTACTTGATACTGCAGAAGCAAGAGCCGTTCGAAGATCAGAATTAGAAAAGGCAATGATACTAGGAAACAGTGAACATGTAAAGTATAAGATCTTTTTTACCACTACCGATGGCGTGAAGGAAGTTGAAACTACTGTTTGGGCAACAACAGACGAAACAATTACCTTAAAGGGAGGAGTTGTTATCCCGATTGCAGCTATAAATAAAATTACATTTTTATAAAACAAAAAAGCCCCGAAAGGGGCCTTTTTGTGTAATGAATCAACTATAAAAACATGACAACTCACCGTTGTCGGTTTTCCTTAAAAATTAAGTACTGCATTTCCCGCAGCATGCTCTTCAGTTGGTGTTGCTAATTCGGCCAAATTGCCCAGCCCATTATTTTCTTTAGGTTCCGGTTTTTTGGAAGTATTTAAACTCATCTTTGATTTAGCCATTTCACCCAATCCCGAGATTTCAAATTTATGCTCTTTTGCAAACATCCCCAAAGCAACAGCTTGTTTAATTCCTGATAAACTCAAATCGATTTCGAACTCATCGTTTGAGATGCCTCTTGTGCTTACAGAAAAAGGGATTTTAAGATCTAAGCTGTAATCAAATACCAATTGAATATTCTTTCTTTTTGCGAATAATGTTACTTTTTCTTCCATATCTTGTGTTTATATTATTGATAATAAGTTGTTTATGTTTTGCTGTGAACCTATGTAAAAATAGTGAAAGCATGTTTATTTACCTCTATAAGTGTTCAATGTTTCCCACAAATTGGGAGAGGTTTAGGCTGGCTTTTACACAAGGAGGGAAAAATTGTGAATTAGGTGTTGAAAAGCAGCTGTTTTTCAACATTAGTTCAATTTTTGTAACTAGTTGAAAATGATTGTTTTAATCGTTAAGTGTAAAATTTGTGCTTAACAGTTATGGTGTATTAATATGGTAATCAGTGTTTTATTTACCTAAGGAGTGTAACATTGCCCTTAGTTGAGTGTTCAATCTCATCACGACCGCTATAGGTTACCACATAAATATATACATCGCAAGGAGCGATGACACCACCCGGAGATTTGCCATTCCACATTTCATTTTTGTTTTGAGTTTGGAACACGCACTGTCCCCACTTGTTATAAACCTGAACATTATATTTTTCAACGAACAAGTGTTTGATGTTCCAGTTGTCATTTAATCCATCATCGTTGGGGGTAAAGGCATTTGGCACAAATAAGTAAGGTTTCTGAGGGAGGGAAACTTCATTGGATGTACTGTAACTTTTGTCCGCAGTTATCTGATAACCGCCACTATATGAGGAGTTATCGTTGGGTTTTTGTACAGCTGTTACAACGTAACTGAACTGGCTGTAAGCTCTTTCCAGGTCGTCATCTATTTTAAACGTATCAACAGCGGAAACAATATATTTTTTACTAAATACAGAGTTATTGCCAAATACATTGAGTTCATAAGAGGAAGTTCCACTTTCCCAATAAGTATAGGGTGACCAATAAAGTTTGTTTACAAAGGATTCTGAATTTCCTTTTAATAAAATAGAACAGGCCTCTAATCCACTTAATCCATAATTATCACATGTATCCTTCATCACAATATGATAACAATACGATTTTGAAGATACATCTACATTGTAATCAATGAATGATGTGTCTGTTAATGAGCTTGTTTGGTGTAAAAAGGTGAAGTTTTTATCTGAGCGCGTTTTCTTATAAATTAAATACTGTGCAAAATCTAGCTCTTTTGACTTAGGCCAAATGAGTTTGATATGTTTATTATTTTCCACCGTCACTGTAATGAGGTACTGTTGATCGGGAATAAATTTGAGTTGCTGGAAAGTACCTAAAGTATCGGAGCTAGCTCCAAGGTTACCACAAAGATTTACGCTTCTCAAAAAGTACCGATAATTATTTGTGGAGTAATCCGGTGTATTGAAATCGTGGTACCGATTTATTTTTTTGTCGGCAATTGAATCAATCAACACGAATGGTTGATCATTTACTGCACGATATATATAGTACTTACTAAAGTATGGATTGTTACCAGTCGAGTCTCCCCAATAGAATATTGTTTCTACATTGTCAATCAATGTCATGCACAATAACTTTACGGGCGAAACAGTTGGCATTGGTATGGTTCGGATGGTAAATGTTGCAGCGGCCCTTCCGTTTTTAGGACAACCATTATCTGTTACATTCACTTTAAGTGTAAGTACATAATTGGGAGGTAATTCGCAGCCTGCATTCCAACAGATTCTGTTGGTGATCTTTTTGAATCCATTCATCACAGGGGTAAATGTTGGTTTTTGCAAAATGTTGGTATCGGTTGAAACATTTGTCAATTCCATTACAATCGAGTCGGTTGCGTCTGTCGACTCCATATCTATACAAACAGAACCAGGAATGCTAACATCAAGGGAATTACCGATAAAAGCACCACTTGTACTTTTCGGTGTGATAATAGGATTGGCTTGCGGGCACTGAGATACCGTAAATTGAAGTTCGAGAATTACTTCTCCAATTTTAACGCCACTTCGCCATTCTTCTACTTTAATGGCAATTACATAAGTTCCCGATTGGAGCGGGCTGCAGGTAATCTTACCTGTGTTTGCATCAATGCCAAGGGATGGATCACCAATAATTTGTTGTGCATTACTATGGGCACCTGACCAGGTTGTTTTAGAATAAGGGCCACTTGAAGGGTCAGGTTCTGAAGGGTTGGTTTTGGTGAGATTTCCATTCACTGGGTCGGTCATCGAGAAAACCAATTGATCGCCATCAGCATCAGTGAAGTTGAAATTATATTCTGTTAATTTTTGTTCACAGAACAATACATTGGGATTAGTAGTGCTTAAAGGGGTAGAGTTTGTATAAAACTTTGGAGAAGGGATCTCCATATAAATTGCAATACCTGCATCTCCAGGGTTAATGATGTTTTGAATGATACCGTTTCTGCAACACCTTTGATATGAAAAGTAGTAACCATCGGCATTATTGTATCTGCTGGTGGGCAATGAAATTGTTTTGGTATAAATACCTACCTCTGTACAACCTGATGGCAAAGAGTTATTGCAGTTTGCTCCAACAAATGGTAAATTTTGAGTGGAGGTTAACGTGAGATCATATTGATCCATCAGCGCGTGGGTGCGCTTATCAAAAATACCAACAGGGGCAGGGTTGTCGAAATCTGCTTGTCCATTTAAACAGTCTCTGAAAACACGTAATGTTAATACATAGCTGTTACCTGTTGTATGCTGCAACGAGAATACACCTCCAACTATATGGGTAGCTTGTACAAACCCGCTTATGCATAAAGCAAAAAAGAATAGTAATATGTTTTTATGGCGTAACAAACTGAAATATGATCTGTTGAGTTATAGCTATCAGATAGGTAAAGGTATAAAATCGTTGCATAAAAAAAACCACTGTTGCGGTAAACAGTGGTTTTTATGAGATGAATGGATAGACTAACTAGTATGATGCATTCAAAAAACCTTGAGACGCAACGGTATTAATATCAATTAGTTGCACAGAACCGTCAGTGCCAAAAATCTCTACTTTATTTATATCTTCATGAATAGTTGCAATTGGATGGGTAATACCATTTTTAGTAGTACTCCATGTTTTGGTTTCCGGGGTATAAAACAAGGATGTTTTTTGACCTTTATTGTTGCCAGTTAACGCTACAATATCATAACGGTATTGCGTGACAGTCATTTCGTAATCGTTACCATCATTACCTTTTACAATTCCTTTTTCTATTTCACCGGGTTGCATTGCCATTGGGTTTGAACCACTCCAAAATTCAATTAGGTTAAAAATGACTGAATCAAGAAATAGACTTATCGGATAAACAATCCAGCCAAAAATCCAAAAAATAAGATTGTTCAGGAATTTATTTCCTGTAGCTTTCTCATTCCATTTATACACTTTTTTGGTTATAACCCAAGATCCCATACAACCTGTACTTAGCGTACCAATGCCTAGCATTAGGATTGCCATTGAATAGATGCCAAATTTTTTCATAATGGTTAGTTTTAATTGTGTTTTCTAATTTAAACAATAAAAATCTATATACGCAATATCCTCCCTTGGTTTATAGCATAAAAAAGGTTGACTGTTTTATAGTCAACCTTTTATAGTTCATTAATGGTGTCTGGATTATTTTGCGTAATTGACCGCGCGTTTCTCTCTGATCACAGTAATTTTTATCTGACCCGGGTAGGTCATTTCTTTTTGAATCCTTTGTGATAAATCAATTGACATGATATCTGCCTGGTCATCGGTTACTTTTTCAGATTCAACAATTACACGTAACTCTCTACCTGCCTGGATGGCATAAGCTTTTTCAACCCCACTGTAACTCAACGCCATTCCTTCTAGGTCTTTTAAGCGTTTCATGTAGTTCTCGGTATCTTCTCTGCGGGCACCGGGACGTGAACCTGATATGGCATCACAAGCCTGGATAATCGGTGATAAAATCGAGGTCATTTCAATTTCATCATGATGTGCTCCGATAGCGTTTACTACTTCCCAATGCTCTTTATATTTTTCGGCAAGTTTCATACCCAACAAAGCATGTGGTGTTTCCGGATCGTCATCCGGAACTTTACCGATATCGTGTAACAATCCTGCACGTTTGGCCAATTTTACATTCAGGCCCAGTTCGGCTGCCATGGTAGCGCAAAGGTTTGCCACTTCGCGACTGTGTTGCAATAAATTTTGTCCATAACTACTACGGTAACGCATGCGACCAACCATCCTGATCAATTCCGGGTGCAAACCATGTATACCAAGGTCGATACAGGTACGTTCACCGATTTCTACAACTTCTTCTTCCAGTTGCTTACGGGTTTTGGCTACTACTTCCTCTATACGAGCCGGGTGGATACGCCCATCCTGAACCAAACGGTGTAAAGATAGACGTGCAATTTCTCTGCGAATAGGGTCGAAACACGAAAGAATAATTGCCTCAGGGGTATCATCCACAATGATTTCTACTCCGGTTGCGGCTTCTAAGGCGCGAATATTCCTACCTTCACGTCCGATGATCCTACCTTTCATTTCATCGTTTTCGATATTAAATACCGAAACAGAGTTTTCGATAGCGTGTTCGGCTGCCGAACGTTGAATGGAGCTTAGAATGATCTTTTTCGCTTCTTTGTTCGCTGTTAGTTTGGCTTCATCAACCAAATCCTTCACTTTGCTCATCGCTTCTGTTCTGGCTTCTTCAGTTAAGGCATCCACCAATTGAGCTTTCGCTTCAGCCGCAGTTAAACCTGCAATTTTTTCAAGTTGTTTAACCTGGTTTTGATGGGCTTTATCTACTTCTTCTTTTTTCAGCGATAGCGATTGTTGTTGTTTTTCTAAGCTGGCACGAATTTGTTCAAGTTCTTGGTCTTTACGTTGTACTGCTTCTAATTTTTGATTGAGTGATTGTTCCTTTTGTTTGATCTTGTTTTCGTTGGTAATCACTTGTTGATTGCGTTGCATAACCTCTTTCTCATGCTCGGCTTTCAACTGAATAAATTTTTCTTTTGCTTCAAGCATGCGGTCTTTTTTAATAACCTCTGCTTTAGCCTCGGCATCTTTGATAATGCCTTCAGCTTTGTTTTTTTGCATGGATTGGCCTACAACATACATCAGCCCGGCACCCGCCCCGAGTGCTACCATTGCAATAATTACGACTAAATAAATTTCCATAAACCTTGTTTGGTTTGTTGTTAAATGAATAAAAAATATAGCGGAAACTTAATGTCAACAAACATTAGAACGATACCTTGTTTAAAAGGCTTTGGATCTCTTTCAGTTCGGTACTCAACCCATTGTCTTCTATCAATGGTTTTTCCTGGAGTTTTATTAATTCGGTGGCCAGTTCAAGGGCACACATCGAAAGAATATCTTGCTTATCTCTTACTGAAAACTGTTTTTCATACAGTTTCAGTTTGTCATTGATAAGCTTTGCCGCTTTCCGCACTTGCTCTTCCTGTTCAGCTGTAACACTTAACGGGTAAAACCGGTCGGCTATATTCACTTTGATCGAAAGTTCGTCCAACGTTTTAATTATTTGTTACTCAGTAACCTTAAACACTCATCAATCTCTTTTATATAACCGTTAACCAATTTTTTTAGTTCCCGTTTATCGTCCTGCAAGTTGAGTATTTCAGCAATTTTAAGCATTTTATTGGTTTCTTCTAATGCTTTCATGCTATTTTTTTGCTCACTGATTGTGTTTTTGAGTTCAAGATTTTCGGCCTCAAGCACATTGCACTTATTCTCAAGCTGCTCCATTTTACGAAGAAGCTTAATAACCTTGAGTTTAATTTCTTCAGCTGTTAAGTGCAAGGTGTCCATTTTTAACTTCTTAAGCTGGCTCCCAATTCTTTTTCAAATTGTTTGACCAGTTTGTTCATGACTCCATCAATATCCTGATCCGTTAACGTTTTTTCTTCGTCCTGTAAAATGAAGCTTACCGCATACGATTTTTTACCCTGAGCAATTTTGTCTCCCTGGTACACATCAAATGCATTGACAGCCTGCAATAATTTGGGTTCTGCTTTTAGAGCAATGCGCTCAATGTCAATATAGTTTGTGGCGTTATCCAATAACAACGCTAAATCTCTGCGCACATGAGGGAAAGCAGAGATGGGTTTAAACTTAAGATTGTTGTTTGCACACAGTTCGATGAGGGTGTTCCAGTAAAAATCGGCAAAATAAACAGGAGTGTTTAGATCAAAATTACCTGTTATCTCTGGATTGATGGTTCCAAATACGACAACTGTTTTTCCTGCATATGCCAACGAAACGGCATTGTGTAACCGATTGTCCTCGTAGCTGTAATTTGCCTCTAGTTTTTGATGGATGCCCAAGCGACCTAAAACATTCTTAACAGCTGATTTAAGGGTGAAAAAGTTTGTTTGTTGTTGCGGGGTATTCCAGCTTTCCGCTTGTTTATTTCCTGTTAAGAAAAGTGTAATATGAGGCGTTTCAATATATTTTCCGTCAATATTTTGGTAAGTTTTTCCATACTCAAAACATTTTATATCTGATGCTTTACGGTTATTGTTGTATTGCATCATTTCCAATCCGCTGTACAACATATTCATTCGCATAATATCCAGATCACTGCTCAAGGGATTGAGCATCTTAACCGCATATTTTAATTCTTCTTCGGAGTAATAAGCTGATTTGGTAAGAGAGTTACAGGTAAGTTCGTAAAAACCATTACTGCTCAAATAATCGGCAACTTTGTTGCGCAGTTTATAATTGGCTTCATCAGCCGAAGGCGAGATAGAAGATTTAACCTGTGTTGGAATATCGATATTGTTTAACCCGAAAATGCGCAACACTTCTTCGGCAATATCTGCTTCCCGTGTAACATCGGAGCGGTATGGAGGAATAGAGAGTGTTAGGATCTCAGAAGTTTCATTCAGTACTTCGATATCTAATCCGTTTAAAATCCGTTTTACTTCGGTAATGGGAATTTCCTGTCCGATTAATCGGTTGAATTTAGGAATCGAAAATTGCAGTTCAATATTTTTGATAGGGTTGGGATATACATCCACAATTTCAGAAGAAATTTCGCCACCTGCAATTTCGATGATAATTGAAGCCACTCGTTTAAGTGCATCAATGGTGATGTTTGGATCTGTTCCGCGTTCATACCTGAATGAGGCATCGGTGCTCAATCCGTGAGTTTTGGCAGTTTTGCGAACGGATGCCGCATTAAAATAAGCACTCTCAATAAAAATATTCCTGGTGTCGGATGAAATGCCTGAATGCAAACCTCCGAATACGCCCGCAATCGCCAGTGGTTTTTCTGCATCGCAGATCATCAGCTCTATTCCTGTAAGTTTACGTTCAATCTTATCAAGCGTTGTAAAAGTGGTTCCCGCTTCTGCTTTTTTTACAATAATGGCATTACCTGAAATTTTATCTGCATCAAAAGCATGGAGGGGTTGTCCCCATTCGTGCAATACATAATTGGTGGCATCTACAATATTATTGATAGGAGCAAGTCCAATTACTTTCAATTTATTCTTGAGCCAATCCGGAGATTCTTTTACGGTAATTCCTGAAATAGACAATCCCGAATAACGAGGACAATCAGTATCATTTAAGGAAATTGAGATTTGAGATTTGAGATTCGAAATTTGAAATTCGAAATTCGAAATTTTAAGCGAAGCGTTCGTCAGTGCCCTAAGGTCTCTCGCAACACCTCTGTGCGAGGCTGCGTCTCCACGGTTTGCAGTAAGCCCTATCTCAATCAAATAATCGGAGTATATAGGGAAGTAAACAGAAGCTTTTTCACCAACTTTATAATCAGCCGGCAAAACCAAAATTCCATCATGACTTTTACCTAAACCTAGTTCGTCTTCGGCACAAATCATTCCTTCACTTACCTCACCCCGAATTTTACTTTTATTAATTTTAAAAGGTTCACCGGCCATTGGATAAACAGTTGCTCCAACAGTTGCTACCAGTACTTTCTGTCCGGCAGCTACGTTCGGTGCGCCACACACAATTTGCACATCGGTTTCTCCACCAAGATTGACAGTTGTGATACTTAACTTATCGGCATTAGGGTGTTTGGTGCATGTTTTTACTTCACCCACAACAATTCCTTCCAAGCCACCTTTTATCGATTCATATTTTTCAATACTTTCAACTTCTAAGCCGGTACCCGTTAACATAGCCGAAATTTCTTCAGGTGTTTTGTGTATATCAATTTGTTCGAGTAACCAGTTGTACGATATTTTCATTGTATGGTATTTATGTTAATTATGGCTTTGTGTTAATTGTGTTTAGTCAATTTACAAATGCTCATTTCAAATTTGTAGTTTATTAAGATTACTTAAGCTGGAAATTTGCTCACGCCCCCAGATAATTATCGCGATCTTTTTGCCTACCTATTTTAAGGACGCGAAAATAAGGAACTCTCTTGAAATTTGTCAGGAACTTTTTGGAGACATAAGCGTTATTATTGAAGGAAATAATTCAACCGGATATGAATAAAAAAACATTGGTCATTGGAGCTTCACCAAACCCCGCCAGATATGGGTTTATGGCAACAGAGATGCTCAACGAATATAAACATGAAGTGGTGGCTTTTGGCGTTAAACAGGGGACTGTAAATGGGCATCCAATTGTAAATGAACTTCCTTCAGATGCTGATTTTGATACCGTTACCTTGTATTTGAATCCGCAAAACCAGGAACAATACCAGGATTATATCATTGGATTAAAACCCAAACGTGTGGTTTTTAATCCCGGAACGGAAAATCCTGAGTTTGAGCAAAGGTTAACTGAAAATGGAATTAAACCATTGGAAGCTTGTACATTGGTTCTTTTGAGAACAGGACAGTATTAATGCATGAGGAGAGGATTGGTTGAATAGGGGTGTTGCCTAAAACGGAGATTTTGGGTAATCTATACCAACCCGTAATTAATTTTGAAAAAATACGTAACATCGCACTGCATTTATAACTCACATGAAAAAAATTACGTTTATCGCATTCGCTATTTTAACAGTTGTAGCGTGCCAGTCACCAAAAGAAAAGGCGTTGAGCAATATTAAAGACCTGGAGGCCAACGATAGTGTTTTTAGTCCTGAACAAATTGAAAAAACAAAAACGGCATATTTAGAGTTTGCCAGTAAATATCCTGATGATGAATTGGCCCCGGAATTTATTTTTAAGGCCGGCCAACGTTGTAACGTAACGGGTGAACACCAAAAAGCGATTGAGTTATTTAAACAAGTAATCGAGAAATACCCGAAGCATAAAATTGCAGAAGAAGCGTTGTTCTTGCAAGCGTATGTGTACGAAAACAGCCTGCAGGACTATGTACATGCCAAGGCTACTTATGCTAAATTTATTGAGCTGTATCCAAACAGTGAACTTGCCGAAGATGCGAAGCTTTCTATGCAAAATTTAGGCAAAACACCGGAGCAGATCTTCGAAGAATTCGAGAAGAAAAATACGGAGTCAGCTTCAAAATAGACTATTTCATACTCACCATATCTTCAATAAATTCTTTATTGAGCAGGTCTATTATTTCGGTTCTTGAGAGGCCTTCAATTATTTTACCACCTTTTGCTACCAATATGGTTCCTTTTTCTTCGGAAACGACCAAGGCAATAGCATCTGTTTGTTCGGTTATTCCGATTGCCGAAAGATGGCGAAGTCCATATTTGTTTTGAAATTCCGGGTTTTCACTTACAGGTAAAACTGCATTAACAGCCTTTATTTTACTATTGGCAATAATAATAGCACCATCGTGTAAAGGACTGTATTTATTAAAAATACTAATAAGGAGTCGTTTGGTAATATTTGAGTCGAGCATCTCACCGCTGGCACCAATAAATTTCATTTCCGAAGTTTTAGGAAATACAATTGTTGCTCCTTGTTTGGTTTCTGCCAAAAACTCGGCAGCTTCTACAATTTCTTCGTAGTTGGTGTGGAAGCCTTTTTCTATTTTCCAGTTCCAGGGCAAAAACCGAAATACCGATTTGTTCTCGGCCAGGAAACTTACTTTACCAATGAGTAAAAGAAACTTCCGGATTTCCTGTTGAAAAATAATGATGATGGCCAGAAAGCCAAACTTGGTTACCTGGTACAAAATGGTTTCCAATAAGGGCATGTTAAAATACCTTACCAATGCCCAAAAAATATAGATCGTAATGAGCCCGATAAGCATATTAAAGGCAAGACTGCCTTTAAGCAAACGGTATAGCTGGTGGATAATTCCTGCAACCAACAGAATGTCGATCACGTTTACCAGCGTAAACTTAAAATTATAAAATTCAAAAAGTTCCATATGTAGCGGTTACAATGTTAATACATTCTAAGGCTTCTTTTACATCATGTACACGCAAAATACGGGCTCCGTTCAGCAATGCAATGGTATTGGCTGATGTTGTTGCATTTAAAGCTGTAGAGGCTGTATTATTCGTTACTTTTTGCAACATGCCTTTGCGCGACAAGCCGGCTAAAACAGGTAATTCGAATAGTTGCAAATCGGCAAGTTGTTTCAGCAGGGCATAATTGTGTTCCAGGTTTTTGCCAAAACCAAAACCAGGGTCCAAAATAAGATCTTTAATACCAAACTCTCTCGCTGTTTTTATTTTTCGTGTAAAATATTGGATCACCTCAAGCACCACATTCTCATACTGCGGATTGTGCTGCATGGTTTGTGGTGTGCCTTTTTTATGCATCATAATATATGGCACATTTAAGGCAGCAACTGTTTTAAACATCTCAGCATCGTCATCACCACTGGCAATATCATTTACAATCATTCCACCGGCTTCAATAGCTTCTTTGGCAACTTTGCTTCTAAACGTATCAATCGAAATCCAGGCTTGTGGAAAGTTTTTATAAACAGTTTCCACCACCGGAATTAAGCGTTTCAATTCTTCTCCTTCGTCAATATCAAGAGCATTTGGCCTACTTGAGTATGCTCCGATATCAATAAACAGTGCACCTTCGTTAAGCATTTTTTCGGTTTGGTGCAGGGCATCATCAGTGGTAAAATGCTTTCCTCCATCAAAAAAAGAATCAGGTGTAATGTTTAAAATGCCCATTACAGCTGGTTTTTCGAGGATAATTAGCTGTCCTTTACTACTTAATGTTATTTTTGGCCTTAGGGTTTGCAATTTCGGTTGCTCCATTATTTTTGTACAACAAACAAATAAACAGTTTCCGCTTTGATTAATCAAACTTCATCACAATACGATAGCGCCATTGCCAAGTGCAAAAATATATTTATCAATAAGAGTAAAGATTATGGAACATCCTGGCGTGTAATGCGTTTATCGTCTATTACCGATCAGATTTTTATCAAAGCCCAGCGCATCAGGAATATTGAAGAAAAGGGGTATCAAAAAATTGGCGATGATATTGAATCGGAATTTATGGGCATTGTAAATTATTGCATCATGGGTTTGATTCAGATTGAATTGAAGGATTCAAAAGAACTTGAACTGAACATTGATACGTTGACATTGTTATATGATAAATATGTATCGCTGACCAAAACTTTGATGGGTGAAAAAAATCACGACTATGGTGAGGTATGGCGCGATATGCGGGTAAGTACGTTTACAGATATTTTACTGGTGAGGTTGATGCGTATCAAACAAATTGAGGATAACAAAGGACAAACAATTATGAGCGAAGGGATTGATGCAAACCTTCAGGACATGATCAATTATTCGGTGTTTGCATTGATTCGAATTGACGAACAGAAATAGGTTGCGGTAGGTACTAATAAAATATTAAGAATTGAATTGGCGTAATTAGCGAACACAAATAATAAAAGTCGTTGATGGCAGATAATAAATACATGTAACCTGTGACGATAAGAAAAATATGAAAATAATAACACAAATAAGCAGAGTTTTGGTAGGTGTTTTGTTTATCCTGTCGGGGTTTATCAAAGCAAATGACACCATTGGTTTTTCGTATAAACTCATCGAATATTTTGAGGTATTTAAGATGCCTGTATTTGTTGATTATGCAGTACCCTTAGCAATGGTGATCTGTATTTTTGAGATCATTGTGGGTGTTGCATTATTACTGGGCGCATATACAAAGCTAAATGCGTGGTTATTGTTGTTAATGATCCTGTTTTTTACCTGGCTCACGGGTTATTCGGCAGTTACAGGAAAGGTTACAGATTGTGGTTGTTTCGGTGATGCCATCAAACTCAAGCCCGTTGAATCTTTTATAAAGGATTTAGTACTCCTTGCATTTATATTGGTTATTTTTATTGGGCAACAGCATATAAAGCCATTGTTTAACCGTGGAGTGCAAACCATTGCCTTGGGTACTTCGCTTTTGGTGATTACAGCTTTTACATTGTATACGTATATGTTTTTACCGCGCATTGATTTTTTACCATACAAAGTGGGCAACAATATCAAAGCATTGATGACTTTTCCGGAAGGTGCCGTTCGAGATAGCTTTGAAATGGTATTTATTTATGAAAAGGATGGGGCACAAGTGGAAATTGGGATGAACCAATTGGCAACTCTTGACGACACGTATAAATTTATTGACCGGAAAGATAAATTGATCAGACCCGGCTATAAAGTTCCCGTGTTCGATTTTAAATTGTATAATGAATCAAATGTTGAGTACACCGATAGTTTGTTGGCTGATACCAGTGGTTATAAATTGATCATTGTGCAAAAAGATATTCGTGAGAGCAGGAAGGGAAGTGCCGAACAGTTGGCGGCTTTAACAACACCATTTGTTGAGGCGGGAAATAAAGTTTGGGGACTAACAGCTACGCCACACGACATGGTTGAGATTTATCGACACGAATACCAATTGATGTACGACTATTATATGATGGATGTAACGCCTTTAAAATCGATTGTACGGAGTAATCCCGGTGTGGTGTTGATGAAAGGAAACACGATTGTTAAAAAATGGTCGAGCTATGCTATTCCTTCGTATGAGACTTTGAAGAAGTATATGAAGTAATTGAGTGTGGTTTCGATTTTGTTCAACTACCTCGAAAAGATGAAAGAATTTTGCGTAATCAGTGTGAAAGAAAACTTATGACGTTCTCATATAATTCGTAATACATTTCAATTGAGAATATATTTAACAGGTATGATGGGAGTTGGTAAAACAACGTTGGGAAAACAATTTGCCAAGCAATTGCATTATTCCTATCTCGACCTGGATAAAGAAATAGAAAAATCGGAAGGCAAATCCATTCCTGAAATTTTTGAACAAAAGGGCGAGGCGTATTTCCGACAACTGGAACAACGTGCGCTCCACGCAACGGCTGCTCGTAATCATTTGGTTATTGCTACCGGAGGAGGGACGCCATGTTATTATAATAATATGGAGTGGATGAATGAACAAGGCAAAACCATTTACCTGAAGGCAAACGCTGCTTTTATATTAAGCAGGATAAGTGCGTTTCCGGATAAGCGACCACTCCTAAAGGGCAAGTCGCCAGATGAGTTAGCTGTATTTATAGCAGAATTATTGGAAAACCGCTCTCCCTACTATAACAAGGCACAGTTGATCGTTGAGATGCCTGTGAAATCCGTGTCGGATATAGTAAAATCAATAGTTTAGGATGGGTTGTGGCAGGCCGTTCAAGGGGTTAAAACCCTGTTAAAGGGCGCAAATGTTGACAATATGTGAAAATCTTCCTTTAAAAAAAGTTTGCAAAGGCAGTGTTACCGCTTGTTTTATTCGTATCAATCCCTAAGTTTGTTAGTGTAATAACCATTTAACTAATTAAATAATTTAACAATGAACAAATCAGATTTAATCGACAACATGGCTAATGCAGCCAAAATTACTAAAGTACAAGCAGCAGCTGCTTTGGATTCATTCATGTCATCTACTCAAGGTGCATTGAAAAAGAACGACAAAGTTATCTTGGTTGGTTTCGGTACTTTCTCTGTAACTAAACGTGCAGCACGTAAAGGTCGTAACCCACAAACAGGTAAAGAAATTAACATCCCGGCTAAAAAAGTTGTGAAATTTAAAGCTGGTGCTAACTTACAAGCTAAAGTTAAGTAATTAATTTTACACGTAAGTGAAATGAAAATCCCGCTCCCAAAGAGTGGGATTTTTTTATGCCATTTTTTTTGTAAGAATTGGATTAAATATTCTTACTATGGCTTTCTAATTTGAAATCGTTATAGCAGTCAAAAAAGTGATATGTTTTGCTTTGACAATAAAAGGAATAGGAAAGCCTAACAATAGAATAGATAAAGCGAGCTTAGTTGGAGAAACTTTATTCTTAATAATTTCTTCAGAGTCATATATCGGGCATGTTATTTTATCTGTTAGTGCCATAAAATTGACTTCTGAGTTCTGCACTATAACTATAACAAATTATTTCTGTAGTTGAAGATTTTAAGATAAGGCCTCCATTAATGAAGTCGGCATAAAATAAACCATTATACAGGTAGTCGAAGTTGTTGCAGTTACTGATGCGTACACTGTCATTTTGATAATCCCATCTTCCTATTATTGATTCAGTGTTAAATCCGGGGAGTTCTATTTTATTTTTAGCATTGAATCGAATTGTTTCTTCGCAAAATCCTGGTCCCGAAAATGTAATGTAAGCATTTGTGTATGGCCTAAAGTTCTTGTTCAAATACCTAACTGTTTTTACGCACCATGTACGTTCGGTTAACATTTCATATATTGAAGGCTTTGTGATATAGTAAATTGCAGTTACAATTGACCCAATGATGAGAGTAGCAAAGATAAGCAAACCATATGCCGAGCTTATATTTTTAAACCAACTTGTTTTTTGGTGTTTTTCAAATTTTGCTAGGAAAATTTCGTCTGAAATTGAGTGGGTATCTGAATGTCCAACTTCTTGCAAAATTCTTAAAGAGATCTCAACGTCTTTGTGCCTTACTTGTAATTTAATCCCACCAACTAAATTTGAGTACAATGGATTGGTTTGTACGATTAATTCGTCTTGTACAAAACTTTCGATGCCTTCAACCTCAAGCCGCCCACGAATGACAGCCAGCTCATATTGATAAGAGTATACTTTAATTGTAACAAGCTCATCCATATCCATTAGTTCAGATACACATTCACTTTCTTTTTCTCAATCGTCACCGAAACATGTTCTTGAAGGGTAGTTGATAATTGCATACCGGTATAATCGGCCATTACCGGAAAGTCTTTGTGGTTTCTATCTACCAATACTGCAATTTGAATTCTTTTTGCCTTTGCACGGATAAAAGGAGTAAGTGCGTATACCAATGTGCGACCTGTGTTTAATACATCATCCACTACGATCACATTCCTGTCGGCAATTTTTGCATTTTCATTTGAAAGTTTTACAGTACTGCCTGTAGGGTTTACCTTGTCTAAGGTGATGTTGAGCAGTTCAATTTTGATATTAGAAATTGAAACCAATTCGTCATACAACAGTTGAGCGATATACGTACCCCGGCCATCTATGCCCGCAATGACCAGGTTTTTTTCATTAAAATGGTTTTCATACACCTGATAAGCAATGCGTTTGATGATCTGTTTTACCTGTAAATCGTTTAAAATTTGTACGTTAGGGCTGCTCATGTTTCCTTAAATTTGAACCAAATTTAACTGAACCCCAGTAATTTCAATGCCTTAGGACTAATATTTTTTTGTGATAAAATATTTGGGACAAAGCAAAATTTGGTTATTTTTGCCCCTCATTTTCTAGTAATAGCCATTGCGGTTTCTTTTGGGACCAAATGTATAAATTAAGAAAATGAGCTTAACGTATGGCAAAAACCATACACTTAAAAAAACAAAAAACATGAAACCAGAAATTCATCCAAAAACCTTTAGACATGTAGTATTTAAAGATATGTCTAATGACTATGCGTTTTTAACACGCTCAACAGTTGATACTAAAGAAACCATTAAATGGGAAGACGGTAACGAGTATCCATTATTCAAATTAGAGATTTCGCATAAATCACATCCGTTCTTTACCGGAACAAATATGTTGATCGATACAGCAGGACGTATTGATAAGTTCAAAAAACGTTACGCTCAAAAGAAATAATTATTGTAGCAATACAATTGTTAAAGTCCCGTCCGGCAGTTATGCCAGGCGGGATTTTTTTTGCCAGAAGGTGTGCTAATCACTGTCTCCTAATCCCTAACCCCCATTTTAGTATTCATGGTATAATTTATTTAATATCGCAGCATGAACTATATCCTGTTTGAAACTGAAATAGACAGAGGCAATCTGTTGCCATTCACGTTTACCCGTCCGGTGGCGGAGATCCGTTGTGGCATTTTAACAATTGCTGAAAAGTGGGAGCGTCATTTGGGTGTTAAACCTTCGTACAAAACGCAATCGTATCTTCAGGCAAAGTTTCCGTTGGTTTCAGAGGAAACAAATGTGTTTATAAATGGTGCTGTTTTCCCCAACACAACCATCATCAGTGAAATAAAAGATCTTAAAGTTGGAGAGGCTTTAATGAGCAATAATGTGTTGCTTGCCGCATGTGTGAACGGCTTGAAAGAAACAGCAACAACATCGATCAAAGAATCGGCCTCAACAAATCATATTAAGATCAGTTTTACCTACGATATCTTTTCTAAAAATGGAGAAGCCATTGAGGAGGATTTTACATTACTAACAAAAGGAAGGGTTTCGCAACCCATATCGGAAACCAATAGCGTTGTGAAGCCAACGCGCATTTTTATTGAAGAAGGTGCGAGTGTTGAGTTTTCTATTTTAAATGCATCAACGGGTAGTATTTATATTGGTAAGGATAGCGAAATAATGGAAGGCTGTAAAGTTCGCGGTCCATTTGCATTGTGTGAACATGGGGGCTTAAAAATGGATGCGAAGATATATCCGGCAACAACAGTTGGCCCGTATTGTAAAGTAGGAGGTGAAGTGAATAATGCGGTATTTTTCGCTTATTCAAATAAAGGCCATGATGGGTTTATAGGTAATTCGGTGATCGGAGAGTGGTGTAATATTGGTGCTGATACCAATAACTCAAATCTTAAAAACACTTACGAAGAAGTTAAATTATGGAACTATAGAACCGAGCGTTTTGAGCGAACTGGATTGACATTTTGTGGCTTGATGATGGCTGATCATGCCAAATGCGGGATCAATACCATGTTTAACACAGGAACTGTTGTAGGTGTTGCGGCCAATATATTTGGATCGGGATTTCCGCGCAATTTTGTTCCGAGTTTTGCCTGGGGTGGAGCACAGGGTTTCGAAACATTCATTATCAAAAAAGCATTTGTTACAGCTGAAGCAATGTGTGCCCGCAGGGGTGTGAAATTTGATGATATTGAAAAAGACTTATTGAAAGCTGTATATGATGAAAGTGCGAAGTACCGATTTTGGGAAAAGACGACTTCAGGTGCCGGTGATTAGCGGATAGGTACAGAAAAGAGCAGGCAATTGTGTAATGATTAATAAATATAATCTGCGCAATCTGTGGCTAAGATAAATACATGCTTTGCAAACAATGAACAGAAAACAACAAACAGAAAACTGATATATGAGAAAGAAAATTATTGCAGGTAACTGGAAAATGAACAAAAATTTTGAAGAAGGAATGGGGTTGGTAACGGAAATTACCGGAATGGTAAAAGACGAATACCAAGGTTCGGCACAGGTAGTGATCATACCACCATTTATTCATATAAACGCTGTGAGCAGGATGGTTGGGGAATACACAAATGTATTTAGCGGGGCGCAGAACTGCAGCAATCACGATAGTGGAGCTTATACCGGGGAAGTAAGTGCGGGTATGCTGAAAAGCTGTGGAGCCACATATGTTATTATAGGTCATAGTGAGCGCAGGCAATATTTTAATGAAAGCAATGATTGGTTGGCACGTAAAGTGGATGCGGTTTTAAAAAATGAGTTGTCTCCGATTTATTGCTGTGGAGAAACATTAGAAGAGCGAGAGGCCAACAAACATTTTGAAGTATTACAAGCACAAGTAAGTGAAGGATTGTTTCACTTAACTGCCGAACAATTTGCCAATGTGGTGATTGCATATGAACCGGTATGGGCCATTGGAACGGGCAAAACAGCAAGTACGGCCCAAGCTCAGGAAGTGCATGCCTTTATTCGAAATTTGATAAAAGTAAAATATAACACTACTGTTGCCGAGAATGTAACCATACAATATGGAGGAAGCGTAAAGGCAGATAATGCTGCGGAGTTGTTTTCGGCTCCTGATATTGACGGGGCATTGGTTGGTGGAGCTGCATTGCAAAGCCGCAGTTTTGTTGATATCGTGAAAGCAATGCCATAGCAAGTGAGCTAATTGTATTGTTAATAAGTATAATGGTAATCGGCCAATAGCAAAAAGCGAATTACCCAAGCCTGAAAAAATTATTTAAAATTTAAAGATATGATCATAGAACCAAGAATGAGAGGATTTATTTGTTTGACTTCACATCCCAAAGGTTGTGAGCAAAACATTTTAAATCAAATAGCATATGTAAAATCGAAAGGCCATATTGAAGGTCCAAAAAATGTATTGGTTATCGGAGCGTCAACCGGTTTTGGGCTTGCTTCAAGAATCACCGCTGCATTTGGTTCAGGAGCAGCAACCATTGGTGTGTTTTTTGAAAAAGAACCTGGAGTGGGTAAAACGGCTTCTCCCGGCTGGTACAATAGCGCAGCGTTTCAAGCCGAAGCGACAAAAGCAGGACTGTATGCAAAGAGCATCAACGGAGATGCATTTTCGAATGAAATAAAAACAAAAACGATAGACCTGATCAAAGCCGATTTGGGCAAGATTGATTTGGTGATTTACAGTTTGGCTTCACCAGTAAGAATGCATCCTGTTACAGGTGTATTGCATCGTTCTACCTTAAAGCCGATCGGGCAATCGTTTACGAATAAAACGGTTGACTTTCATACAGGTGTTGTTTCTGATATTACCATCGAACCGTGCTCGCAAGAAGATATCGAAAATACAGTTGCCGTGATGGGTGGTGAAGATTGGGAAATGTGGATGGATGCTTTGGTGAAAGCTGATGTTTTATCGGATAAGGCGATGACGGTAGCTTATTCATATATTGGGCCGGCTTTAACTGAGCCTGTTTACCGCAAAGGAACAATTGGAGCTGCAAAAGATCATTTGGAAGCAACAGCTTTTAAAATTACGGATAAATTAAAAGGCTTAAACGGAAATGCTTATGTTTCGGTCAATAAAGCATTGGTAACGCAAGCAAGTTCTGCTATTCCTGTTATTCCTTTATACATTTCATTATTGTATAAAATAATGAAAAAAGAAGGAATTCATGAAGGTTGTATAGAGCAAATGCAACGTTTGTTCAGCGAACGTTTGTATACCAATGGTGCAATTGCTACCGATGAAAAAGGTAGGATTAGGGTTGACGACTGGGAAATGAGGGCGGACGTTCAGCAGCAAGTGGATGAACTATGGAAACGATCAACAACCGAAACATTGCCCGAACTTGGCGACTTGGCCGGTTACAAATCAGATTTTCTAAACTTATTTGGTTTCGGATTTGAGGGTGTAAATTACCAGGAAGATGTAAATGAAAATATTGCAATAGAAGGATTGCAATAAATAAGTTGTTTATACAATCTAAAAGGCGCAAACATGAATTTCAGGTTTGCGCCTTTTTTATTTTCAATAAACGATCTATTGTAACACAATAAACGCAAAACATAATTCCAAATTTCATACATTGCTTGTTCAAAATTTCGTTAAAGAATTCATGTTAAAAAGATTCATATTTCTGAGTATTGTTCTGGTAAGTAGCTTTGGAGCAAAAGCACAACTAAGTTATGACCTGGTGCAGTTTGGTACCGATTATGAAAAGCATATTGATGGATTGGGCAATAAGAGTGCGCAGGAAGCAATGGGCGATTTTCTGGGGTTCTACAACGCAGGAAAACTCACCAATCCTCAAAAGATGATGGTTATTAAACTAACCAACCAAATGGTGAACCTGAATATGGGTGCTCCTACTTTTGACCTTTACTTAAGGGCCATGAACGGGTTGATCGAAAACAACCAGGTTCCAAAATTTGACAGTTGGCATAAGGCGCTTAATCTTTCACTTGCCAAGTCGAAAGATGATTTTAAGGAGTTCCTGAAAATATCGAAGAACATTTTTGCCGACCATATCATAGCCGAACAAGGTGTGATGAAATGGACAAGTACCAATGCTGATATTACCTTGCAAACAAAAGGAGAGGCCGCATTTGTGGTTAAAAACACAGACCTTGTTTGTTACACTCCGGGCGATACCTTGGAAATTTTTAATACTTCGGGGGTTTATTTTCCGGCACAAAATAAGTGGATGGGAAAGGGAGGAAAGTTGGATTGGACTCGCGTGGGTATCGACACCGGAAATATGTATGCCGAGCTGCTCAAATACTCCATTGATTTTACTTCTGGATTTGTAACAGCCGATTCGGCATTGTTCTATTATCCATTGTTGTTTTCCAAGCCTTTGGCGGGTAAAGTAATTGACAGGCCAATGGCACAATCGCTTGGCGACAGATCGGTGTATCCACAATTCAAATCGTTTTTAGCTGTGCTCAAGGACTATCCTTTTGGCAGGTCGAAATTTAGTGGGGGATTTGGAATGAAGGGCCGGGTTATTATCGGAACTTCTGTAGACTCTGTGAAAGCGCAAATGGTTTTTTATTACAAAGAGCGGCCTACTTTAAAGGTAAAAGCGACTGAAATTATAGTTCGTGGAGAACACGTAAATACACAAAAAGCCGAAGTGATCATATACGTGGATAAAGATTCTATTTATCATCCACAGATTGAATTTACGTATCGCCTGAAGAATGATTTTGTATCCATTTACAGGAGTGATCAGGGAATTTCGCAAGCCCCGTTTTTTGATACGTACCATAATATTGAATTTTACTGTGATGAGATCAAGTGGCCTTTGGACAATCCCAAAATTGAGATCGACATGATCAACGATAATCAACCAGCAAAGTTTGAGTCGGTTAACTATTTCAGGGATATTAAGTACGAAAAGATCCAGGGAATGCTGGATTACAACCCGTTGGTGAGGGTAAAGCAATACACTGAAAAAAATAAAATAAAAGGATTTTATATCACAGATTATGCTAACTTTTTCAAGAGTAACAAAAGCGATATCAAAATCCAGATGATCGAGTTAAATGATAAAGGCTTTATTACTTACGATAGTGAAAAGGAATATGTTACCGTACGCAAAAAATTGATCGATTATGTGAATGCGCATGCAGGTAAAACAGATTTTGATGCAATCGCTTTTTTCTCCATTATCAAACGGTACCCGAATGCAACATTAAGTCTGATCAATAATGATTTGAATGTGCAGGGTGTTCCTAAGTTTTACTTTAGCGATTCACAGAATGTATATATTGTTCCAAAGGATCAGCAGATAACAATGAAGCGTAACCGCAATATGGATTTTTCAGGAAAGTTGAGAGCGGGAAAAGTAGACTTTTACGGGAATGGGTTTTCGTTTGACTACAATAAATTTCAGATCCGGTTGAGCAATGTGGATTCATTGAAGTTTTATTATAAAGATGGAAAAACAGGAGAGGACCTGCCCGTAAGAAGTGCATTGCAGAATATTTACGGAACATTGGATATCGATCATCCTTTTAATAAAAGCGGGCGTAAAAAATTTCCGGGTTATCCTGTATTTAAATCAGAAACAGGTGCAAATGTGTATTATGACAAGGTCACAACATACAATGGAATTTACGACCGTAAACGGTTTGGATTTACCCTCGATCCGTTCACCATTGATAGTTTAAATGAACTGGATTTTACAACATTATTGTTGGGAGGAACGTTTCACCCGGGAGGGATTATCCCGGAGATGCGGGCTGATTTGAAATTGCAGGAAGATAAATCATTAGGATTTAAGATTGGGGAAACACGCTATCCTGTGTATGAAGGAAAAGGAAGTGCAAGTATTGAATTGCAGCTAAGTGATGCGGGTTTCTTTGGGATAGGTACGATCGATTATTTAACATCCACATCGCATTCAAATAAATTTGAGTTATTCCTCGATTCGATGAATGCAACTTGTTTAACCTTTAGCAATAAGCGAAGTACATTGTATCCGTCTGTTGAAGCCGTAAATACTTATGAACGATGGATGCCGTATGGTGATTCGTTGCTTGTTTACAATAAAACCGAAGAGATGAAAATCTCTGAAAACAGGGCTGGTTTTAATGGGGTGCTGCTACTCACACCTGGCGAGATGACTGCTAACGGAGATGTGAATATTGAAAAAGCCCAGTTAACATCTACACTTTTTCAATTTAAGCCGGATAATATTAAAACAGACAGTGGTTTGTTTAAATTGAAAACATATGCTGATTCCACAAAGTTTGCTTTCCGTTCGGCTTCTGTTAAAGGAGATGTAAATCTTGTCAGCAGACGTGGGGATTTTACGTTTAATACTCCCGGAATTAATTCCGATTTTGCCATCAACTTATATGTAGGTTCATTTGATAAGTTCATTTGGTTTATGGATGAGAAGAATATTGACTTTTTATCCAATGATCAAAGTGAAGCAACTTCCTCATTCTTATTGTCGGTAAGGGCAAGCCAGGACTCATTAACTTTTAGAACGGCAATAACAACACTCGGGTTAACCGATTATACGTTATATGCTAAAAAGATTCCGTTCATAGCAGTAGGTGACGCACATATTTTCCCGGATAGCCAAAAAGTGGTGATCAAGGAGGGAGCTAATATTCAGGAAATATACAATGCAAAAATTACGGCTGATACGGTTACAAAATACCACCAGATCGAACAGGCAACGTTGCGTATTGGCGGTAAATATTTACTGCAGGGAACAGGAACATATGAATACGTGGATCGGAAAAAGAACAAGCAGAAATTCCTGCTCAATGAAATTGTAATTGACGGTGAGCATCATTTATTGGGAAAAACAGATATCCCTGAGGATATTAACTTTTATGCAGGAACTAAAATTCAATTTAAAGGAAAAGTATTCCTGAAGAGTATTCTCAAAAATCTGGAATACGATGGATTCTTTTTGCCACAACATAATATGGCTTATCCACGCACCGATTGGTTTAGAAATACGGCTGTGATTAACCCCGATTCCGTTTTTATCAATGTATTACCATCTATTACCAATCAAAATAAACAAGCGCTCACAAATGGCTTTTATATTTCGAACGATTCGGCACATGCGTATTCAGCATTTTTTACGCGCAAGCGCAGTGGCTCGGATCCTGAGTTGATGAAAGTAGAAGGTGTATTGTACTTTGATGAAAAAGAAGGAGAATTCCGAATGGGACCTACTGATAAATTGTTTAAGGAAGCATTAAGGGGCAATATGATCAAAGTGAATGAACGGACACAAAACACGATTGGTGAAGGTCGATTTAAGTTTGGTTATGATGTTGGTAAATTTGAGTTTATAACAGGGGGTACAGCTACCTTTAATGCAGTTGATACTTCATTTAAAATGCATTTGGCTGCGTTGTTAAATTTCCCGATACCTTCCAGCGCGTTGAAATTAATGTTCGATTCGTTGTATAATCAATCGGATAATGCCGAATCGCCAACCTTCACCGAAGACTTTATGAAAAAGGCTTTGGCAGAAATAGTAGAGGAAAAAGCGGTAAGAAAAGTGACCGATGATGTTTCGGATAATAGTTTAAAATTGGTGAGCGATCTGCAAAAAACAATTTTCTTTTCTGAGCTTAACATGAAGTGGAATCCTGCAACACGTTCAATGATGTCGGATGGGGATATGGGGATTAATTCATTTGAAAAATACCGATTGGAACGCAAAGTGAAAGGACGATTGGAAATAACCAAACGGAGGAGTGGTGATGATTTTGTGTTGTATATTCAATCACCAAAAAATGGCAGCTGGTATTTTTTCAAGTACCAAAAGAACATTCTCTACATTGTTGCTTCTGATTTGTTGTTCAATCAATATATAAAAGACAATCTGGAAAAGTTGTCGAAGGATGAATTTAAAATGAGACAGGCTAATATTGCAGATCGTAATCGTTTTGTGAAAACAATGAAAAAATAGAATAGTTAAATATGAATCATACAATTTTGACGCTTCTTCAATGTTTAGGAGCTTATTTGCTGGGTTCTATTCCTACAGCAGTGTGGATTGGAAAAGTATTTTTTGGCATTGATGTCCGTGAGCACGGGAGTGGCAACGCAGGAGCAACCAATACCTTGCGCACGCTTGGAAAGCCTGCCGGATTTTCTGTACTCTTTATCGATTTTGCCAAGGGCTTTGCTGCAGCAAGTCTCGTGTATTTAGACAATACCGCAATGAGCGATACCGAAGAATTAAACATGAAAATGGTATTAGGAGCATTTGCGGTAATAGGTCATGTTTACCCTGTATTTGCGGGATTTAAAGGAGGCAAAGGAATTGCAACACTTGTTGGGGTAATAACAGCAATGAGTGGTTGGTTGGCGCTATCCTGCTTTATAACATTTGTCATAATTGTAAGCATTAGCAAGTATATCTCTCTGGGTTCCATGCTTTCAGCAATTTTGAGCCCTGTTTATGTCGGACTAATTTATGCATGGCAACAACCAACATTTTTGTATTTTTGTGTTGCAATTGCAATTTTAGTAGTTTACACACATCGAGCGAATATTGGTCGATTGCGTGCAGGTACAGAAAGCAAGTTTAGTTTAAAAAGCAAACCAACCATTGAAACGCAAAAACAATGAGTGAACAATTAATTGAAGAAGTACTGGCAGATGTATTAAACAATGTAACTGGCGGTGCCACGTTGATTTTATACAATGATGATGTAAACACATTTGATCATGTAATTGATTGTTTAGTGCGCATATGCAAACACGATGAATTGCAGGCCGAACAATGTGCAACCCTTGTACATTTTAAGGGGAAATGTGATGTAAAGCATGGAGAAAGGGCCGACCTGATGGCTATGTGCCAAGCTTTATTGGACGAAGGTTTAAGCGCAACGATCGGAGAATAACAGATAGCCATTTTCGGTTAATAGTTTTCTGTTTACCGTTTTAAATATTTAGATGTTATTTTGATAGCTATTGAGCCTGTTTTTCATAATCAACACATTCCACAATTAACATAATTAACATTCATAGATGATAAATAAAGTAGTAAAAGATGCTAAAGCAGCAATAGCCGATATACAGAGTGGAGCTGTTTTGGGATTAGGAGGATTTGGCCTGTGTGGTATTCCTGAAAATTGTATTACAGCCCTTGTAGAAAAAGGGATCAAAGAGCTTACATGTATTTCAAACAATGCCGGTGTTGATGATTTTGGAATAGGATTGATGCTACGCAAACACCAACTTAAAAAGATGATCGCGTCTTATGTTGGAGAGAATGCTGAATTTGAGAGACAATTATTATCAGGTGAATTAGAAGTGGATTTAATTCCACAAGGAACCTTGGCTACACGATTACTTGCTGCAGGCTATGGTATGCCGGCAATATTTACACCAGCCGGTGTTGGAACTGAAGTTGCCAACGGAAAAGAAACCCGTGTATTTAATGGTAAAGAATACTTAATGGAATATGCCTTTGATATCGAGTTCTCAATTATCAAAGCTTGGAAGGGTGATACACAAGGTAATTTGATTTTCCGTAAAACGTCTCGCAACTTTAATCCATTGGTGGGAATGGCCGGAAAAATTACGATTGCTGAAGTAGAAGAATTGGTTCCGGCCGGAGAGTTGGATCCTGATCATATCCATTTACCGGGAATATACGTTCACCGCATTTTCCAAGGGAAAGATTATTTAAAACGTATTGAGCAAAAGACAGTAACTCCAAAGAAATAAGAAGATGGCATTAGATAAAAATCAAATAGCAAAACGTATTGCACAAGAGTTACAGGATGGATTTTATGTAAATCTTGGAATAGGTATTCCAACCTTGGTTGCAAATTATATTCCGGATGGAGTAAATGTTGTTCTTCAATCCGAAAATGGGTTGCTGGGTATTGGTCCCTTTCCAGAGGAAGGAAGTGAAGACGCAGATTTGATCAACGCTGGTAAACAAACCATAACAACAGTTGCCGGTTCGGCATTTTTTGACTCAGCAATGAGTTTTGGAATGATTCGCGCAGGTAAGGTTGACCTGACTATTTTAGGAGCAATGGAAGTTGCCGACAACGGTGATATTGCCAACTGGAAAATTCCGGGAAAAATGGTAAAAGGTATGGGTGGTGCAATGGATCTGGTTGCTTCGGCAAAAAACATTATTGTGGCCATGCAGCATGTGAACAAGGCAGGTGAAAGTAAATTGCTGAGCAAATGTTCACTTCCGATTACTGGTTTAAAATGCGTGAAAAAAGTGGTAACTGAATTAGGTGTTTTTGAAATAACTACCGAAGGCTTTAAACTTTTGGAATATGCACCGGGTGTAACCATAGATTATATCAAAGAAAAAACCTTGGGAAGACTTGTTATTGCTGATGATGTAAAAGAGATTGCTGTTTAAGTTGGAAATAGCTTAAAAATCATTTTCGATTGTTAAATGCATTCTTATTTTCGCACTGCTTTTCGAAAAGCATTATCAAATATTCTCATTATCAAATTATCAAATAAACATGACTAAAGTATCAGTAATTGGCGCAGGAGCAGTAGGAGCAACTACAGCAGATGTTATTGCGTATCGCGAGTTAGCAGACGAAGTGGTTTTGCTAGATGTAAAAGAAGGTTTTGCCGAAGGTAAAGCATTGGATATTTATCAAACTACCTCGTTGTTGGGGATGAAAACACGTGTTATTGGAACTACAAATGACTACAGCAAAACAGCTAATTCAGATGTAGTGGTAATTACTTCCGGTATTCCACGTAAACCCGGTATGACTCGTGAAGAGCTTATTGGTACAAATGCAAATATTGTAAAAACGGTTACTGAAAATGTATTGAAGCATTCTCCTAACGCAATAATCGTTGTTGTATCAAACCCAATGGATACAATGACTTACCTTGCTCTTAAAGCATCTGGAATTCCTAAAAACAGAATTATTGGAATGGGAGGATTATTGGATAGTGCTCGTTTTAAAGGGTATTTAGGATTGGCTTTAAACCAACCAACAGCCGATATTCAAGGTACAGTAATTGGTGGACACGGAGATACAACAATGATCCCATTGACACGTTTGGCTACTTTAAACGGTATTCCTGTTTCAAACACATTGAGTGCTGATAAATTAAAGGAGATCAGTGATGCAACAATGGTTGGTGGCGCTACTTTAACCAAATTGTTGGGAACTTCGGCTTGGTATGCACCGGGTGCTGCAAGTGCTTTTTTAGTAGAAAGCATCGTTCGTGATCAAAAAAGAATCATGCCTTGCTGCGTGAGTTTAGATGGTGAATACGGACAAAAAGATATTTGTTTGGGTGTTCCGGTTGTTGTTGGAAAAAACGGTTGGGAGTCAATTGTTGATTACAAATTAACTGCCGATGAACAAGCTGAATTTAATAAAAGCGCTGATGCGGTTCGCAATATGAATAATGTATTGGCTGAAATCGGAGTATTGTAAGACAATACAATGCGATAGAAAATTGAAGAGACGTTTCATTCATTTGGAACGTCTTTTTTATTGATAAGATGTTGCTGCTTTAACCTGTTAACTATAATCCCTGAACTAAATGAAATACAAAATTAAACTTGATATCATCGAACTAGAGAAACGGAACTACCATGTCTTCGTGACGTTAAAGGTTGGTGAAAAAAAATGTAGGTTATTACTGGATACAGGTGCAAGCAAAACTGTTTTTGATGCCGAAAGAGTTTTGCGTTTCGTTAAAGAAAGTAAGATTAAAGCGAATGAGAGTAAGTCGGTAGGGTTGGGCGTTTCGGAAATGGAAACACAAGTGGCCAATCTTAAGAGATTACAAATAGGAAAACTATTCATTAAAAAAATGGAAGTTGCAGTGTTACCTATAGCACATGTAAATACAACTTACCGACTGTTAAATATTCCGGAAATAGATGGCGTATTGGGAAGTGATTTTCTGATGAAATACGAGGCAGTGATTGATTATGGGAAAATGCTGATGATTGCTAAGAATTAGATAACTATGCTAACTGCGCATATTGTCAAATTGCAAAGGCACTTCAAAATCTTCTCCTCTTAATTTGCCCATTGTTGCCTGCAGTTCGTCTATACTTTTACTCGTTACGCGGATTTGATCATCCATGATGCTGGCCTGCACTTTTAGCTTTGCATCTTTGATAAATCCGGTAATTTTTTTTGCAACCTCTTTGTCCAGACCTTCTTTGATGGGCAGTTCCTGCAAAACGTGTTTACCACTTGGATGGCTCTCTTTGCTTAAATCCAGGATACGAGGGTCCAGCCCTTGTTTGGTAAACTTGCTCAGAATAATATCAATAAGGCTAGTTAGCGCCATATCTTGTTTGGCCTGAAGCTTTACTTGTTTTCCTTTTTTATCCAATTCAATATTGCAATCTTCATCCTTTAGGTCATAACGGTTTGCCAATTCCTTAATCGCTACATTTATTGCGTTGTCAATTTTTTGTAAATCAATTTTGTTTACAATATCAAAACTTGCCATATTTACTTATTTAAGAAAAAAATATGGCGCAATTTAGCTATGTTTGATGAACAAAAGAGAATGATATGTTCAGATTAAAAAAGTTTGCTTTAGTTGTTACTATTTTGGTAGCAGTTGTTTCTCTGAATTCATGTAAGGATACAGACGATAATAAGGATACAGACGATAATAATGATACAACCACAACAACCTCCACTACCAATGGAGGGGGAACAGTTGAAGATGGATTGACCTTTACCGGGCTAGGTACCTTGACAGTGAATATGAGTCATGCATTTGGCAATACCGCGCTTGCATTGGCGCCTGTTAGTTATGTTACGAATGCCAACGATACCATTCGGATCACAGAATTAACGTATTATATCACAGATATTACACTTACCACCAAGTCGGGTCAAAAAGTAAATCTTGGGAATGCCAATTTGATTAGTTTTTTGCCACCCAATCCAACAACTTTTTCAATTGATAGCATTCCTGCCGGAGTTTATACAGCTATGTCCTATAATATCGGGGTTGATAGCGTGAGGAATTCAAGTGGTTTGCAGGAAGGGGATTTGGATCCTAATAATGGGATGTTTTGGACATGGCCAACCGGATATGTTTTTGTTCGCTGTAAGGGAAGATTTGCTTATACTGAAGAAAGTTTTTCGCTTGATATTGGAGGTACCAGCAATCTGATGAACACGCAACACAGTTTATTGCCGTACAAGAAATCAGGCACCAATGCGTTGATTGACCTGTCAATGGATATGGCTACTTTTTTTAATTCGCCTAATGGTTACGATTTAAAAGTTGACCCTAAAGACATTCATAATGCCGGATCTCCGGGTATTGTTAAATTAAGACCGAATATATCTGCTGCTTTTACACTTAAAAATTTGCGTTAGTTAATGAAGTCTGTTTTAAGGATAATATTATTTTTAGGGTTGGCTGGACTAGGTTCTTGTCAAAAGGATGAACCTGTTGTAACTCCCGAAACTCCTGCTCCTGAAGTTCCTGTTGATACAACAAAACCATTTGCGCCAACTCCTTATTTTGTGAAATTACCTTTGGGTTTTCCCGAAATGCCGGTTCCCCTTTATAATCCATTAACCGTTGAAGGAATTGATTTGGGTAGAAAATTATTTCATGATAAAATTTTATCGAAAGATCAAACCCAATCATGTGCAAGTTGCCACAACCAACTTTTTGGATTTACAGATAACGGGTTACAGCATAGTGTAGGCGTAAACGGAGTTGCTGGTACAAGAAATTCGATGCCTATTTTTAATGTGGCATGGACTGAAAAATACACTAAAACCACTCACAGGTTTTTTTGGGATGGAGCAGCTGCTACACTGGAAGATCAGGTATTGGGCCCAATTACAAATCCGATTGAAATGGATGAAACACTTGCTAATGTGATCAAGAAATTACAGCAAAGTGCAACATACCCCGCATTGTTTAAAAAGGCATTTGGTACAGATTCCATTACTACTAAATTGATGATGATGGCTATTGCTCAATATGAACGAATCATTGTTTCCGGTAATACGCGCTTTGATTATTTTAGAATTATTGGAGATCCATCTTATTTAAGTGATCAGGAACAAAGAGGATTGGAGGTTTTTAATTCGGAAGAAAAAGGTGACTGTTTCCATTGTCACAATCTTTCAGGAGCATTTAGTTCGGATTTTCTGTTTCATCATAATGGGCATACAAGCCCCGATAGAGGGCTGGGAGGAATTACCAATAATGCTGAAGATGATGGTAAGTTCAGAACCCCGACATTGAGGAATTTAGTATTAACAGCTCCTTATATGCATGATGGCAGGTTTCAAACACTAGAAGAGGTGGTTGAGTTTTACGATAGCGGAGCCATGCGTGTGGCCCCTGCTGACCCTCTTATTACCAAACACCCTGATGGCCTCCATCTAACTGATAACGAAAAAGCAGATCTGGTTGCATTTCTAAAATCCATGACAGATTCGACATTAATAACCAACCCTGATTACAAACAATAAGCTTTCTATCTTCTTTGTTCATTATATAGTTTACTTTTTACCATTTAAAAAGGATTGGTAACAACCTAACAGCTGTTATTATTATTTAATGACAACCAGGATGTTGTGGTTTTGCTGGTAATGCGAGCTGTGGTTTTTTTTATCGATTAATTTACTTTAATATCGTTATACAAAGTTTAGATGTAACACCAACCATTCATATCCTTTAACCGTAATTAAATTAAGATTAAGTATCCTATTATGAAAAGAACACTACTACTATTAATTATCCTGAGTTTTTTTACGACTAGTTATATAGCCGCACAAACTCCCGCTTATTCATTTGGCAATGGTTATGTAGATGGGAACTCAGTTCCCTTAGCATACCAGCAGGATATTCGAACCCAACTTATCATTCCTGCTAATGCTTTTACAGGTGCTCCGACCGGACAAGCTATTAGTAAAATATATTTCAACCCATACGGTGGAATAACTCCTCCTGCTAGCGTTACTTATACTAACTTTGTACTCAAAGTAGGAAACGTTCCCAATACTTCTTTTTCAGGGCCTTGGATAACTTCTCCATCAGTTGTTACAGCAATTAATAGCCCTTCTTATACAATTCCTTCATTGGTTGCAGGAACTTGGTTTTCTATTTCATTACCATCCCCTGTTTCATACAACCCTACTCAGCCTCTTTTAGTTGATATTACTTTTACTGCAAGAACCCCAACAGCTAATTGGTATTTATTAGCTTCTCAAGATGGAGCAGGATTGGCAGGACATACATTGCAGTTTGCTTTTCCAAGTTCATCAGGGGCAGCTACTACTATACAAAATGTTACATACAGAATGGGTATTGATTTGGTTTCACTTGCCCCACCGGTAACAGTTCCACCGATTGCAAGTTATTCTTATAATGATGCAGATACAATCTGGATCAATGCAGCGACAACAGTTGTTAATACCAGTACCAATGCAGCAAAAAGCTATTGGGATATTATCGGTTACAATAGTTCAAACAA
>CALRNX020000001.1:0-931485 GCA_943369665.1 Chitinophaga pinensis | reverse complement strand
TATTCCAATAAATTTCGAGCGCCTCTTCCAATAAGGTGATCTGGTGCAGTTCATCTTTGCTCAGGTAGTTGCTTTCAATGATCTGGTATGGAGGCATGGGATCAAAAACATAACCATGATCGGCATATTTTTGACGGACGGGTGTGCCTCGCAAGAATTTTAAAAATCCCAATTGCAGCTCAGGAGGATATAGTTTAAACACCTCCTCAATACTGTATTTAATATCGGCCCATTCATCAAGCGGCAAACCAACAATCAGATCCAGGTGCATCTCAATTTTGTTGTCCAGTTGTTTAATAACGGCACTTGTTTTGTCAAAATTTTGTTTTCGGCTTACCTGTAAATTGGCTTTTTGATTGACTGTTTGGATTCCGATTTCAAACCGGAACAAACCTGCCGGAACATGTTCCTGGATGTATTTAACAATATCGGGATGCACAATATCGGCAGTGATCTCGAACTGGAATACTTGTCCAGGCTTATGGTGTTCCAAAATAAAGTTGAACATGTCGATGGTAAAATCCTTCTTCACGTTAAATGTTCTGTCCAAAAACTTAATGGTACGTCCGTTTTGCATCACGTACAATAAGTTTGCTTTAATATCTTCAATGGGTAAGTAGCGAACTTTATTATCCAGGCTGGCCAAACAAAATTCGCATTTATATGGGCATCCTCTTGAGGTTTCGATATAACAAACTTTGTTGTAAAGGTCTTCGGCCGAATCGTTTTGGTACGGATTGATACCTCGGTAGTTTTCCAGATCGAACATGACCGATTTGGGCAACAGGCAAATTTCTCCATTTACCTTGTGAACCAAATTTCCAACTCCTTCAATATTCGGATAAGCATCCATAAACGCTGCAAATGGGATTTCGCCTTCACCCAAAATAATATAATCTACTTCGGGGAGGGCAATCACATCGTTGTATTCGTAACTAACTTCGGGCCCACCCAACAAAATTTTGATATTCGGGTTGCGTTTTTTGAGTTCGCGTGCCACAGCAAGTGTTTGTGTAATATTCCAGATATAACAACTGAAAGCAACTACATCAAAATCTTTGCAGCGATCGGCTATGTCTTCAGGATTTTCTTTGATGGTAAACTCTTTCCAAGCCAAACCCTCATGGTGTTTGTTCAATTCATACAATAGGCGGATCGCCAGGTTGAGGTGGATGTATTTAGCGTTTAGTGTGGTAAGTAAGAGTCTCATTCAGGGAGCTAAGATACATCTTTTTGAGGTGTCTCATCAATAAAGGGCAGGGGATCCTTTTTCCCGTATTATGCCTCACGCCAACGTTTGTTGCGCCAGTCTTTTTGCTGCAGCTTGGTAAGAAATGACCAGGCAATAAACCTGCTTATTTTTTGCCCCTGCGCCATTTCAACGATGCGGGTGTCCATGGCTTTTACTTCCCCCAGTTTTTTTAAGATAACAGGTAATGAACTGTCTTTTGATACCAGTGAACTAAACCATAAACACTGTTGGCCATAAGCCACACTCTCGGTGATCATTTGTTGGATAAAAGCTTTTTCTCCACCGGCACACCATAGTTCATGGCTTATACCGCCAAAGTTGAGCATTGGAGTTTTGATATGTTTTCCCTTCAGATTGGTTACTTTTCTGATGGAATGTTCCCTTGCTTCTTCGGCACTTGCGTGAAAAGGCGGATTGCAAATTGTGAAATCGAATTTTTCGTTGGCGTGAAAAACACCTTCAAAGATCTTGGCGTTATCGGCCTGCCTGCGCAGGAAAATATCATCCGCCACCGGATGGTTTCGATCTAAAATATGCTGTGCATTTTCAATGGCTTTCGGATCAATATCGGTGCCTACAAATTGCCATCCATATATTTTGTTTCCCAAAAGCGGGTATACAATATTGGCACCCGTTCCGATATCCAATCCTTTAACGGATCTGCCTTTGGGGACTTCGCCACCATTTGTTTTCGCTAACAGGTCGGCTATATAATGGATATAATCGGCACGTCCCGGAATAGGAGGGCAGAGGTATTGATTGGGAATATCCCAATACCCGATCCCGTAAAAGTGTTTGAGCAATGCCTTGTTCAGTGTTTTTACTGCAAGCGGATTTGCAAAGTCGATGGAGTTGTCACCAAATTTATTGGGTGATACAAATGGTTTTAAAGGTTCGCATGCTTCCGTGAGGGCCGCAAAATCATAACGCTCATTATGTGCATTGCGGGGATGAAGTTCATTCTTATGTGGTGTTTCCTTTTTCATAAGCGCTTATCTTCCTCCTCTTCGTCCACCCGAAGCATTACGTTTAGGCGAACCGGCATTGTTTCGGTTGTTTGACTTACCAAAACTGCGGGTCGGTTTGTGGTCACCTTTTGCGCCCTTGGCTTTTGGGCGCGATGAGCGTGCATCTTTATTGTTGCGGTTTTCCTTTTCGGGAGGAGCAGTTTTTTTTGCTGCGGGTTTAGCTTTTTGTTTTGATCTTTTGACATCTTCTGAAGCAGAATCTTTGAGCATGCTGTAAATGATACTCATCTCTGCTTCCGTAAGGTCTCTCCATTCACCCAATGGCAAATTCTTTAAACTGATATTCATGATGCGCACACGTTCCAGTTTCACAACTTCATATCCAAAGTACTCGCACATTCTGCGTATTTGCCGGTTGAGTCCTTGCACCAAAATAATGCGAAACACCGTTGCACTTTCCCGCGTTACTTTACATTTTTTTGTGTTGACACCCATGATGGGAACACCGTTGGCCATGCCTTGAATAACAGCGTCTGTTAAAGGTTTATGAACGGTGACAACATATTCTTTTTCGTGGTTGTTTCCTGCGCGCAGGATCTTGTTCACCATATCTCCGTTGTTGGTCAAAAAGATCAATCCTTGCGAATCTTTGTCCAATCGTCCGATGGGGAAAATGCGTGAACTGTGATTCACAAAACGCACGATATTATCGCGTACACCTTCTTCTGTTGTTGACGTAATACCAACCGGTTTGTTTAAAGCGATAAAGATTTCGTTGGCTCCTTTACGTGGTTCGAGTTCGTTCCCGTTTACACGTACACGATCACCAATTTTTACCTGATCACCAATATTGGCTTTACGTCCGTTGATGAACACGTTTCCCTGCTCAATAAAACGGTCGGCTTCGCGCCTTGAGCACAAACCACTTTCACTGATAAATTTGTTGAGACGTACGGTTGAAGATTGCATGTCGCGAAGTGTTTAATGGTTGTTGGTTGACTATTGTCAATAAACTGTGAGCAAGATAAACAAAAGCCACTTTACCGGATTGCAAAGTGGCTTTTAGTGTATGTTGTTTTTTGCTTACGCAAGGATTGTTTTTTTGCAAGCCTCCAAGATGGCTTCTGCTTTTTCCTGGGTTGATGATTCGCTGTACACCCTCAATACAGGCTCTGTTCCACTGGCACGGATCATCACCCATTCACCATTGCCTACATGGAATTTAAATCCATCAATGGTTTCTACTTTTTCAATGGTATAATTTCCAAAGGTGGTGTATTTACCGGCCTGGCAATTGGCCAATACCCGTTGTTTAATTTCTTCGGTAATATGGAGGTCGATACGGCCCATGGCAAAACTTCCGACCACATCATATACTTCCTGGATTAACTCATCCAGGCTTTTTCCTGTTTTGGCCATAAACTCCCAAATGGTTAAACCGATCCAGATACCATCGCGTTCGGGAATAAATCCTTTGATCGCAATTCCTCCGCTTTCTTCTCCACCTACCAAAACGTTTTCGGTAACCATTTTATCGCAGATGTATTTGAACCCAATTTTGGTGATCTCGATATCCAATCCGTAGGCTTTTGCAAGGGCAGTGATTTTTGATGTTGCACTGAAAGTTGTGATCACCTTTCCGCTCATGTTTTTGTATTTGTACAGGTAATGTACCAACAATAAAATGATATGGTGTGAATCGACAAACTCACCCTTTTTGTTGTAAAGACCAATCCGATCAGCATCTCCATCAGTTACCAAACCGCAATCAATGTCTTCACTTTCCTTGATGAGTTCACTGAATTCCGTTAGATTTTTATGAATCGGCTCCGGGGCTTGTCCATCAAATCCCGGGTTTTCCTCGCAATGCAAAAAAGTAATTTCGGGGAATAACCTGCGCATTGCATTTTGGCCTGCACCATACATTGCATCATAGGCAAATTCCATCCCGCTGTTTTTAATAGCAGCCAGGTCGAATTTACTTTCCACTTCATTTACATACATTGTTTCAAGGTCAACATAGCTGATCATTCCTGTTTTCACCAACTCTTCAATCGTTAAGAGTTTCGCTGCAACCGTTTCAGGGATCAATGCTTCCACCTCATCAATTACCGCAGGACTTGAAGGTCCGCCATAATGTGCTTTGAGTTTGTAACCACTGTATGCTGGTGGATTGTGGCTGGCTGTGATAATGACACCCAACGCAGCTCCATGTTTTACAGCACCCAAACTGATCATGGGAGTTGAGACAAAACCTTTGGCTAACTTTACTTTGATACCATTGGCACACATAATTTGTGCAACTGTTTCGGCAAATAATTCACCTGCAAAACGGCAATCATGTCCGAGTACAATGGATAAATTGTTGGCGTGTTTTTTCTTGATATAATCGGCTGTTCCTTGCGCAACACGTTTTACGTTTTCTACTGTAAACTCAGCGGCAATAATTCCTCTCCAGCCGTCTGTTCCAAATTTTATTTGATACATATTCGTTTCATATTAAATGCATTGTGGTTGATATGAACTGTTTTCATACCAACCACAACAACCATTTTGGTTAAATATTGATTTAGGCAAATGCATTGATGCCGGTAATCTCCATACCGGTGATCAGCAAATGAATATCGTGTGTTCCTTCGTAGGTCACAACCGATTCCAGGTTCATCATGTGGCGCATGATCGGGTATTCACCCGTAATACCCATTCCACCCAGCATTTGACGTGCATTGCGCGCAACGTTCAAGGCCAGGTCAACGTTATTACGTTTTGCCATACTGATCTGTGCCGGTGTTGCTCTTCCTTCATTCATCAACACACCCAGGCGCCAGGTTAACAATTGTGCTTTGGTAATTTCGGTCAACATTTCAGCAAGTTTCTTTTGTTGCAATTGGAATCCGGCAATTGGCTTACCGAATTGTTCGCGCTCCAATGAGTAACGAACTGCTGTATCGTAGCAATCCATTGCTGCACCCAAAGCTCCCCAGCTGATACCATAACGAGCACTGTTGAGGCAAGTCAAAGGACCTTTTAAGCCTTCTACACCCGGTAAAATATTTTCTTTCGGAACTTTTACATCGTTAAATACCAGTTCTCCGGTAGCGGATGCACGCAAGCTCCATTTATTATGCGTTTCAGGAGTTGAAAATCCTTCCATTCCACGCTCCACAATAAGACCTTTAATTTTGCCTTCTTCGTTTTTTGCCCAAACCACAGCCATATCTGCATATGGAGAATTTGAGATCCACATTTTGGCTCCATTTAAAATAACGTGTTTGCCATCGCCTGCATCTTTAAAGTTGGTGGTCATACCTGCAGGGTTTGATCCGTGGTTCGGCTCCGTTAAACCAAAACAACCCAACCATTCGCCTTTGGCTAATTTAGGAAGGTATTTTTGTTTTTGCTCCTCGCTGCCAAATTTAAAAATTGGGTACATAACCAACGAACCTTGTACTGATGCTGTTGAACGAACGCCCGAATCGCAACGTTCCAATTCCTGCATCATGATCCCATATGAAATATAATCCAATCCTCCGCAACCATATTCCACCGGTAACTGCGGACCAAAGCAACCAAGGTCGCCAAGTTGTTTAACCATGCTGTATGGGAAGGTAGCTTGTTGTGCTACATCTTCAATAATTGGTGAAAGTTCTTTTTTGACATAATCACGAACCATTCCACGGATCATTTTGTGTTCATCGCTCAACAATTCATCCATTAAATAATGATCAGGATGGTTGTATAGATCAGGCTTATTGGCTCTGTGAAAGTTTTCAGTTGATGTTGCTTTTGTGCTGCTCATATTCTTGCTTAAATATGGGTGCGAAAGTAGGTTATTTTTTCAAAAAAAGTTGATTGGTTGATTATGTTGATTGGGTTGATTATGTTAGCTGCATTGAATATAGCCGGATTCTGAGAATTAGGCTCGTAAAACCGCACAAATACATGAAATACATTACTTCGCTCACCGGATTGGAGTTTTTTAGTTTTCACGGCTTATATGCTGAGGAAAAGCTCCTTGGGGCCAAATTTATGGTAGATGTTTCGGTTGAGCACCAAATAGATAAACCCATCACATCAATTGATGAAGCGACCAATTACGAGGTTATTTTTAATACGGTAAAAGCCGAAATGGCAAAGCCACAAGAACTGATCGAAACGGTGGCACAACATATTCTTACGGTTTTGAAACGTGAATTTCCAACATCGGGGAAGATTGAAGTTACGATTCATAAACCCAACCCGGCCGGGGTGTTTAAGAGTGGGGTAGCTAGTGTGAAGATCAGCGGATAATTGAAAGTGGCAAGAGGTAGTTATTTTCCAGTTTGATCGTATAAAGCCCAATTGGTAAGGATTTAATATCAATTGGAGTTTCCTGATCAACAGTTTGTCTAAGTATATATTGTCCCAATTGATTATAAAAGGTCAAGGTGCCGGAATAATTTTTTATTGTGACTTGGTTGGATGCTGGATTTGGGAATAATACAATTGGTGTCTGGCTTTTCAGCTCTTCATTTCCGAGATTGAATGTATAATTACAAGGAATATTGTTTCCTGCCATATCATACCACCATTTCATTTTCATCATTTTACCATCAGGAAGTTCGACACATCTTAACCGTTGATGATCGTCTGCTGCTGCAACTCCTCCCAACTTTTTAATCAAAAAGTAATTGCCATAAGTGGTAATAACGGTTAATAGTTTTTCAATAATCGTAGTGCAGATTTGTTGGGTAATGAAAGTGGTATCACCTCCCCCGATTATATTAGGAATAGTTACGATACCACAATAATCAAATGATTTTGAACTATCCAGCTTGTTAAGTTCATTATAATAGTATTCATAGGCAATATTGATAATTTTTACTTTTGCTGGAATATGTTGTACATCATAAGGAAAGTATAGAACATATGGGATGATAATATCAATGGAATCCCCTAATTCTACATTGAAATCAAACAGAAGCTCATCCTTTATGTAAGTATGATAATTAACCAATTCATATAGTTTATTCTCTTCAATCCGAATGTCTATTTTAGTTTTATGATGATCGGGATACGAAATACTCGAATAAACATGATTGTTTATGGTTATGGTGTCAATAACAGTGTTGGTGTAGCGTTGGTATTGTGTCTCGATGTATGATGGCATTTCAGCAATATGTAGCTTTGTTCCAACTGGAAGTAATTGCGCTTTTAGGCCACCGGAAGTAAATAGGATAATCAGCAGGGGTACAATTTTTAATTTCATAAACTAAAGATAAAAAAAATCCTCAGATATATTCTATCTGAGGATTTTGAATAAAATGTTATGAGGAAACTAAACTCCTGTATCGTGTAAGATACTTTCCTTTAAGAATGGATGTTTGGTAGGGTATAGGTTCGCTTTGCTCAATGCTGTCATTACTACATAAAGGAAAGCTCCTGCAAATAATGATAAGAAACCCAATTCCATGAAACCAACACCTTGCGAGGGTGTTTCAACAATACCTGTTGGGTTATGTGAAGTTACGTCCGTAGCTAAATTCATAGCGCCCGGCATAATGGCCAGATACATATCGTTCCAGTGCCCGATCAAGATGATCGCTCCAACAAACATACCCAATTGGCGGTTACGTTTTGCTCCACGTTTCATGAACAAGAAAAACGGAATAACGAAATTGCAGAACAGGTTAAAGAAGAAAGAGAACTGGTACGAACCATACATACGTGGTTTGTAGTAAGCAACCTCTTCCGGAATATTTGCATACCAGATCAATAAGAACTGTGCTACCCACATATAGGTCCAGAACATCGACACGGCAAATACCCATTTACCTAAGTCGTGCATGTGCTCATCAGTAGCCAAACCTTGAAGATAACCATTAGAACGAAGATACCAAGTAAGCAGGTAGATGATGGTCATTGCACTTGCCCAAGCTGATGCAAAGCTGTAAATAGTAAAGATGGTTGAGTACCAATGTGCATCAACACTCATTACAACATCCCAAACGAACATTGAGAACGTGAAACCAAAGATCACCATAAAAGCTGCCGATAAACTGAATGTTTTATCGAAGTTTGTTAACCCGCCAATTTTGTCTTCGTTATTTGAATATTTACGAAACAAACCTGCACATACAGTCCAGAATGTTGTAAATACAGCAAGGCGAATCAAGAAGAACGGTTTGTTTAAGTACCAGGTTTTCTTAGCGAGTAAGGTATCTTGTGCCATTACACCATCGTGTGCCCAATGGTAAACACCTCCATGGAATACCAATAAACTTAAGGCTACAACCACAAAAACAATGATAGCACCAAAAGGCATCCAGGCCGTTACGGCTTCAATAACCCTGCGAATGGTGGTAAGCCAGCCGGTATTTGCCAGGTTATTAATGGCCAAAAATGCAGTGGCGGTAGCAGCTATTACAAAAAAGTAATAACCGTTAAATAATATACTTCCCAATAATCTTTTGATCGGTAAGTGGTGATTTTGTTCATCGGTGAAACCTTCAACATGCGGATGATAAGTGAAGTAACCTATCAATGCCAACAGCAAACCTGCTCCCATAAGGATAAACGCCAAGCGTTTCGCTTTGTCTGTAAAGATGAATTTTTCCTCTCTGATTTGAACTTCTGTAATATGTCCCATTTCAGTAATACTAGTTTAAATGTTGTATTAATTAATTGCAGCAGTTGTATCCGCTGTTGGTTGCGAAGCAGCTCCGCTGCTTAACGTATAAATATAATGAATAACCTGCCAACGCTGAGTTGGAGTTAATACCGAAGCGTACGAACCCATTAAGTTTTTACCGTGTGTAATTGAGTAAAATGCTTTTCCAGGGTTGATTGTTGGTAAACGGTCAGGATATGCAGGTACCTGAGGGAATTTACCGTCAGCTACAATGGTTCCTTTTCCTAAACCATCTTCTGCATGGCAAGGAGTACAGTTGATATTGTATAAGCGTTTTCCTTCTGCAAGGTTATGGGCGGTTTTAGGCAATGGATTGCTTAACGCACTTGCCGCTTCGTAGTTTTCATTTGACTTCGAAATGCTGTATGTAGCATATTCCAATTGTCCGCGGGCGATGGTTCCTTTAACCGGTTCACGCATGTTTAGTCCGTGAGGGTTGATGGTGTTGCTACCATTGGGATTCGAAGCATCTTCTGTAGCTAATTGGCTCATGGGTTCGTAAGCTACCGAAACATACATGTTTGGTGCAAATTCACTACCAGGATTATCTCCTCCTGCACTGCAAGCTGTCATTACTGACGCTATACCGGCAATAGCTAAAAGTGTATATACTGTTTTGTTCATACTAAATTTCTTTAATCCTTTCTTTAACTTCCAAAGCTCCTTCCGAAACAAAAGTGTTGCGCAATGTTTCTACTTCTGTTTTTGGATGAATATTAACTGCAATTACAAAACGATCGTCAGTAACCCTGATATCCATAATGTCAGTGTTACGTCCCCAGAACATTCTGTTTACGATGAAGAAGCAACCCACCATACCGAAAGCGGTAAACAAAATAGCTAACTCAAACGTAATCGGAATATAAGTTGGAATATGCAATGATGGTTTACCACCAATATTCATTTGCCAGTCGAAGTATGAAGCATAAATCATTAATGATAATGCTGCTGTAATACCACACATTGCAAAAATGAATGCAGCTGTACTTAAACGTGTTCTTTTTACCCCAAGCACCCTGTCCAGATTATGCACCGCAAATGGAGTATACACATCATGTACATCGTACCCTGCTTTGATCAATTTTTCGGTTGCCGTAAGTACGGTATCGGGATTATCATAAACCCCTAACATCATTTTATTAGCCATGTACAGTGTCTCCTTTCTCAGCGTGTGCATGCGAAGTTTCATGATGGTCGTCATGCGCATGTGTAGGTATAATTGATTTTACTTCAGCCATATTAATTGTAGGTAAGTATTTGCAGAATAAGAAGTACAATGTGAAGAACAATCCGAATGAACCAACTAAAATAGATACTTCAATAATAGTAGGCGTATACATTGTCCAGCTCGAAGGCAAGAAATCACGGTGCAATGAAGTCACGATAATTACAAAACGCTCGAACCACATACCAATGTTTACAATGATTGACATCACAAAAATAAACCAAGGTGTTGAGCGGGCCCATTTGGTCCAGAATACCTGAGGGGCAATTAAGTTACAACTCATCATGATCCAGTAACTCCACCAGTATGGTCCGGCAGCACGGTTAAGGAAAGCATATTGTTCGTATTGTACACCAGAGTATGCCGCTACGAAAAACTCAGTGATATAAGCCAAACCTACCATTGTACCTGTTAACATTACAATACGGCACATTGCATCCAAGTGACCCATGGTAATATAATTCTGTTGTTTTAATACCACACGACCTACAACCAATAATGTTAATACCATTCCGAATCCTGAAAAAATTGCACCCGCAACGAAGTAAGGAGGGAAGATGGTTGTATGCCATCCCGGTACCAATGATGTAGCAAAGTCCATTGATACAATTGAGTGAACCGAGAATACAAGTGGTGTCGAAATACCTGCAAGGATCAATGAGATCATTTCGTAACGGTGCCATGTTCTGGTTGAACCATTCCATCCCATTGAAAAGAAATTGTAAACGAATTTACGGATACCTTGAGCTCTGTCACGTACAGTAGCGATATCCGGAATTAAACCGATATACCAGAAAACCAACGATACCGAGAAATAAGTTGAGATCGCAAATACGTCCCATACCAATGGTGAGTTAAAGTTTACCCATAAAGTACCAAAAGCATTTGGCAATGGAATAGGCCAATAAGCCACCCACGGACGACCCATATGCGAAAGGATAAATGATGCAGCACAAATTACCGCAAAAATAGTCATCGCTTCAGCCGAACGGTTAATGGACATACGCCATTTTTGGCGGAACAATAATAGTACTGCAGAGATAAGGGTACCAGCGTGACCAATACCTACCCAGAATACGAAGTTGGTGATATCAAAAGCCCAACCTACAGTTTTATTCAAGCCCCATACACCTAATCCTTCCCACATTGTCCAACCGGTTGCAGCGATCCAGATAGCTAATACTACCGAAGAAAGACTGAAACCAATCCACCATGATTTGCTTGCGTTGTTTTCCAACGGACGCAAAATGTCACGGGTTACATCTGCGTATGTTTTACCACCAGTTACTAATGGTTCTCTTATTGGAGATTCGTATGACATATTATTCTATTATATCTTTTAAAAATCGTTAATAATTAATGATGTGCTTCTTCAGTAGCTTTTGCTCCTTCAGCGTGCTCGTGTCCATGTGCTGCACCTTCTTTGGGATCATCCAATCCTAATTTCTCACCACCCGGTACATTGCGGATTTGCGTCATGTAGCTGATTGATGATTGAACATTGTACTCATCCAACAAGGTATAGCTACGTTGATTTTTCATCAATTTAGATATTTCACTGTCTTTGTCGTTCATGTCACCAAATACAATCGCATCGGCAGGACATGAAGCTGAACAAGCAGTTTGGATATCGCCATCTTTTAAGCTACGGTTTTCCATTTTAGCTTGCAACTTACCGGCTTGGATACGTTGAACGCAGAATGAACATTTTTCCATTACCCCACGTGAACGAACGGTAACGTCAGGATTTAACACCATACGTCCTAAATCGTTGTTCATGTAGAAATCATGGTTATCATTATCGTGGTATTTAAACCAGTTGAAACGTCTTACTTTAAACGGACAGTTGTTTGCGCAGTAACGTGTTCCCACACAACGGTTGTATGCCATATGGTTCAAACCTTCAGCACTGTGTACGGTAGCCAATACCGGACAAACAGTTTCACAAGGAGCATGACCGCATTGTTGACATAACATTGGCTGGAATGTTACACGTACGTTTTCGAAATCTGTTGTTGAATCTTTATCGTAATCTACTACTCCGTCTTTTTCTGTTTTTAAGAAGCTTGTTGCAAACGATTTTTCCTGGGTAGCTTTTTTACCGTCTTTATCTTTAAAACTATAGTAACGGTCGATACGCATCCAGTGCATTTCGCGGCTTTTCAAGATCTCTTTACGGCCTACAACAGGAACGTTGTTTTCGGCATTACAACTTACTACGCAGGCACCACAACCGGTACACGCATTTAAGTCGATTGCCATTCCCCAACGGTGGCCTTTTGAATCACGCTCATCCCATAATGAGATAACATGTGCATCGTAATTATTACCCGATTTAGGGTTCATTGCATATTCTGCCAATGAAGTTTCCCTGATCAGGTTTCTTCCTTCAATTGTTTGATGTGTTTGTGTTCTGGCCAATTCGTATTCGCCATTCACTTTTTCTATTGTTACTTCTGGGCTGTTGTATTTAAAACTAACACCATCATAACTTGCAAAACCGAATGCATTGTGACCAACACCTTTGGCTACTTTACCACCATGTGTTCTGCCATAACCAACAGCAATAGCAACTGTTCCGTTTGCCTGGCCCGGTTGAACCAATACCGGAATACTTTCGATGCTGTAGTTTTTCGATGATACTTTTACCAAGTCTCCATCTTTTACACCCAATTTATCGGCAGTTACTTTTCCAATAGTAGCATAGTTATCCCAGCATACTTTCGAGATCGGATCAGGTAATTCCTGCAACCAAGGATTGTTTGCATAAGTTCCGTCTCCAATTCCTACTTTGCTGTAAAGTTGTAATTCAAGTTTATCTTTTGAAGAAACATAGGTTTGGTAAACAACATTCACAGCGGCAGTTGGTAAACCGGCTATATTGTATGATTGAGCAGTTTTTTCACCTGCATACATGAATCCATCGTGTAATGACTTGTTCCAGGTAGCTTCGTTTACCCCCATTGCACTCCATGTAGCTTTTACATAAGTGTAATAGTCTGTTGTATTACCTGCCCAATTTAACAAACTCTCGGCAGCAGTACGTGTATTGAATACAGGGGAAATAGTAGGTTGCATTAAAGCATAATAACCTGCTTTCGGCTCAGCATCACCCCAAGATTCCAGGAAGTGACTATCGGGAGCGTGGAATTTACACAAAGCACCGGTTTCGTCAATATTTGAACTGGTAGAAACCGTTAATGCCACTTTTTTCAAACCGTCAGTAAAACGTTTTGCATTGTGGTAGCTGTATACCGGATTGGTTCCCATGAATACGACTGCATCTACCGAACCATTATTCATTTCGTTAACAAATGCTTCAAAAGCATAATCGTTACCTGTTTTTAAGTTTGTGTAATTATCCAGGTCGATTGTTTTACCGATATTTCCGAGCAAGCTATTGATAGCATTTACCAATGCCTGATTGTCTACCGAGTTTGAACCCGATACCACCAACGATTCTCCTTTGGCAGCGTATAGTTCTTTTGCAGTAATTTCGATCGAGTTTAATGGCAATTCAATGTTTTGCAAACTTGATAGCGGAGCAACTCCTGCAAGTTTTGCCAATTGGTTGTATAAGCTTACCAATACCACACCTTCTGCCGATGGTTTGATCGGGAAACGCACATCTGCACATGAACCCGTTATCGATAGGGTCGTTTCAAATTGAATATGACGACTCATCGTTGGATTTTCAGGAGTTGGTTTTCTTCCTTTGATCCATTGTTTGCTGAATTCAACAGGTGAAAGCCATGAGCCTAAGAAATCGGCACCGATGCTTACAATTACTTTTGCGTTGTCGAAACGGTAACTAGGGATCACTGCTTTGCCAAACATTGCTTTGTTCACATCAACAATAGCTGAATATGAAACCGGTTCGTAAACCACTTGTTTGGAACTGGGGTATTTGGCTGTAAACTCTGCAATCGCACGTTTAGCCGAAGGACTGTTTACCGTTCCGGTAACCAAACGAATATTTTTAGCAGCAGCCAATCCTGATTTGATATTGCCATCCAATGTATTCCAATCTGTTTCGTTTCCATCGGCTTGTGGGCCTTTTAAACGTTCGTTGTCATACAATCCCAATAATGAAGCGTGCTCCATTGCACCCACACCACCTTTATAAATAGGTGATTGTGTATTACCTTCAATTTTAATTGGGCGGCCTTCGCGTGTTTTTACCAAAATGCTCACACCTGTATCGGTTGTGGTTGCATAAAAGTTGGGAACACCCGGAGTAATATTTTCAGGTTTTACAATGTAAGGAATTACATTTTTTACCGGAGCTTTATTACAAGCGGCCAAGGCTACAGCCGAAATGCTGAAACCGAAATATTTTAAAAAGTCACGTCTGTTAGAGGTTAATTCACCATCTTGTTCAGTCAATACTTCTTCTAATGGAATACCTTCAGCAAATTCGTTGCGTTTGTTTGCTACAAACTTAGGATCGTTGTTTAACTCCTCTAAACCTTTCCAGTATGTATTTTTATTTTCCATGGATACTATTTTCTTCTGTTTAAATTAAATCTCAAATATTAAATCTGAAATCTCAAATTAGTAGTGGCATTTACCACACTCAAGTCCACCAATATTTGCTACAGTAGCATATGATTTACCTTGAGCTTTTAAATCAGCATGTAGTTTTTCGTAGTAGTCGTTATTTTCCACATCAACTTTTGCTTCGCGGTGACAGTTGATACACCATCCCATTTGCAAGCTTGATTGTTGTGCAACTACTTTCATTGTTTCAATTGGTCCGTGACAAGCCTGGCACTCCACTTTACCGATTTTTACGTGTTGTGAGTGGTTGAAATAAGCGAAGTCAGGTAAGTTATGGATACGCACCCATTTGATTGGGGTTTGTGGTTTAGTAGGGTCGTAAGCTTTTTTCTCAGCATCCCATCCCACTGCGTTGTATATTTTTTGAATTTCAGGAGAAACTTGTCCATCGTAGTTTTTGCTTGCAGTAACATGCATATGGCAGTTCATACAAGTACTTGGTGAAGGAATAGTAGCCTGTTTGCTCTTATCGGCACCACTATGGCAATACAAACAGTTGATCTTGTATTTACCTGCGTGCAATTCGTGCGAATAGTTGATTGGTTGGGTAGGAGCGTAACCTTGTTGTACACCTACTTCTTTATTACCGTAATCAAATCCGATCAAACCAAATACCAGGGTGAAGGCTATACCCACAACCATTACACCCACAACCGGATGTTTTTTGAATAGTTTATAACGGAATGAAGTTGGTCTTTCTTTCCATGAGATTCTTTCTTCTGCTTCTTCAGCAGCCGCTTCAGGGAATTTTTGTGCATACAATTGGTCAACAACTTTGCGGATGCTGAACAAGATAAACACAATTGCAAATAAGATAACGGCAATAACCGTTAATCCCCAGAATGTTGTTGAGTTGTAAAAACCATCCTGTGCTCCGGCAGCAGTTGTTCCTGCACCTCCATCAGTTCCGGTAGTAGCAGCTGTAGCAGGCTTTTCGCTTTCAACTTTAATGTACTCAACAATAGAGTTGATTTGCGCATCGCTTAAGTTTTCAAACGAGGTCATCACCGATTCATTGTTTTCTTTGTACAATGCAACGGCAGTGGCATCACCTGATTTTACTAATGCTTGCGAATTTTTGATCCACTTGGTTAACCAAGTAGCTTCTCTACGTTTGTGAACGTCTTTCAAAGCAGGCCCAACAACTTTTTCGTTGAGAGCGTGGCAAGAAGTACAGTTAGCTGAAAATAGCTTTTCACCTTCGGCAACGTCTGCAACAGCGAAACGCGTGGTGAATGCAAAGAGAAGAAACAGTGAGGTAATTTTTAATAATCTCATCTTAAAATGCTGATTTCTTTAATGTTAAATCAACGCTGTCGGAAGTGTTACACAACACGCCAAACCCACGTTGGGTGCGCAAATATATTGACAAAACTTGAATTCAGTAATGGCTGTGTAAAAAAATATTATTTAGAGAGTGTCTAAATAAAAGGGTGTTTGGTAAGTTGGAACACTTGACAAATAAAATCACGGACTTAGCTTTGTAAAATGAATAAATCAACGAGAAGAAAAAAGCTTGAAATAATACAGAAGCGAGCAGAAACTCCAAAGCCACCAACAATGAAAGAGTTAACTAAGAACTTCGAGGAGTTTATGGAGGGTAAAGAGTATAATGATAGTGGGAAAGAAGACTTTGAAATAGTAAAGGAGAATGTTGTTAAAGGAGGGAAGATAGAGGACTAACTACTCACTCTTATAAACTATCAAATCACTCACTACTTCACATAGTTTATAATCTTCATACCGTATTGCTGCTGATAGTAAGAAGTGTAGCATGGGCAAATCAGCGTGATTTAGAAAATCTGTCTTTTGATCGTGGGTGAATGCGTTGAATTTGTCGAGTGCCTCTTTTTGAACAGCCGCACTTAATGCGTGAATGTCGTCTATTGGCTTGTTTTGATATGATTCGGGCAGGTCGGACATATAGCGTGATTAAAACACTTTTCGGATTAGTTTCTAATCTTACTTTTGTGCCTGAGCAGCCATAGATTGTCTTATAGAAATGACAGGGAAAATAGTGGCTTGGAGCCTTGTTCCTCTAAAATGGCTAAACATTAACCCTCTTATTGTCGATACGCTCTCTTCGTTAAGCTTGATGGACAAATCCGTTGGCACTTGAAATTCTTTGCCATGCTGTTTTATAGTCTCTTCAAAATTGACAATCTCATATATAAAAGATGCTCCGTATTCGGCCATTACGTCTTTCCCAAGCCTTACTGTTACATTTACTATTGCAGTAATGGTGCGATTTTCTTTTTTCACATTTGTTTCGATTCTCAGGTCATATTCGGCTACCTTCCCCTTTTCATACTTTAAACTATGGGACGTAATGGTATTAGGCAGTATCTCAATACCGACCATTTTAAACTCTGCTGTGCCAATAGCGCCCTGCTGTTTTTTCGTGCTAGTCGTCATTAGTTTAAATTAGTTATGTTGAAAGCCTTTTTATCTTCATATGAACCATAATAAGGGTCAAAATCTATTGTGCTGTTACTTTTGTTAACAGAAAGGAAAATGTTGTGCGACTTACTCTCATTCACAACGCAGTCGTTAGTAGTTAACTTAAATCGTATGCCAAGTTTTTTTTGTATTTTATTAAGCATCTTCAAATTCAACAACTTATCTCCGCTTCTTAGCTGAGAAACAAAACTTGGTTTAACATTAAGAATCTCTGCCAAGTCTTTAGACTTATGTTTTCCCGACTTAGCCAAGTAGTCGTTAATCTCTTCTAGAAAATCAAAATGCAGAGTAATAACCCCAAAAGACTCCTTCTCTTTTGCAGACTCCTCTGTAAACAACCCTTTGAATATATCATCATTTTTTTTAGTCATGGAATTCATAATCGTATTGAGAAATTGATTCTAATTTTGGTTTTAGTGATTTGTGGCCTGCGCTTTGAAAGCTTTTGTTTCGCAACAAGTGAATAGCAATAATTTTCTTTTTTGTGGAAACATGAATCTCTTTGCAATAAATCCTTGTGTTAATAGCACCTTTGAACTTCATTGCTGTTATATCTTTGCATTTTGGTGTTACGACCTCTTTGCCATACAGGTCTTCGTTATACTTGCCTTGAAGTATATAATATAAAATCCGTTTGAATTTATTTCTTTCGGATGTTATTATCCCCATAATGCCTTTCTGCTCTTTAACATCAATATATATTTCAACATCAATCATAGATAAATGTTTAAAATCGTCGATATTATTAGGATGATTTATAAACTCTTTTAATGGAAATTTGGTACACTTTCTTTTCACAAAGTTAAGCTATAGGTTAATTATATCATAATTAAACATGAAAATATTTTCAATAAATGTCTTGTTATCGACAAAAGGTCGAAAACCTTTGTCAGTAGCGATGTGAAGTATCATATTGTTTCTATAGTTGGCTACTCAAATATTGGAATCTACCCCGAAAAAACCTAATATTTCTTTCCGAAAGCCCCTTTTTTCTTTCCGAGTTACAACCGAAACATCCCAACTTTCTGCATAATATCCCCTAAAGCCTTTGCAACTTTTCCAACCTCTATTAGATCATCTTCAACAATAGCACTGATTTGCTTGACTCTAATCCTATAAAAACGCGGTTCTAATTGAGGTGAAATTTTAGATGAGGTAAGAATGTTTATTCACACTTTCGATATTGTTTCGTTGCTTGTAATCAAGTTCTTCAAATACAGAATTTTGGCTGATGAACTCAGGCACAATTTCTTTCATTTTGGCAACGATATGTTCGTTTTTCTGCATGGAGTAAAGGCTTAGCAGCAATTCTATTTGTGTTTTACACCAGTCAAAATCGTATACCCTAACTTTAGCGATCATGATTTTAGGATGGTAGGTTGGTAAGGTACTTTCCTGCGCAGCCAATAATTCTTCTTTCAATTTTTCGCCCGGACGTAATCCTGTAAAAACGATTTGGATATCGTTTCCAATTTTGAGTCCCGAAAGCTTGATCATTTTGCGGGCAAGGTCGATGATCTTAACCGACTGCCCCATATCAAAAATGTAGATCTCGCCACCATTTCCCATATTACCTGCTTCAAGCACCAGTTGGCAGGCTTCCGGTATGGTCATGAAAAAACGTGTGATGTCGGGATGTGTTACGGTGATAGGACCGCCTTCTTCTATTTGTTTCCTGAACTTAGGAATCACAGAACCGCTTGAACCCAATACGTTTCCAAACCGGGTGGTAATAAACTTAGTATGGTGAATTGATCGTTTAAGGTGGATATTGGTATTGAGTGATTGCACATATATTTCGGCAATACGTTTCGAGGCTCCCATTACATTTGTCGGGTTCACAGCTTTATCTGTGGAAACCATCACAAATTTATCGACACCATATTCAACCGAAAGGTCGGCTATTAATTTTGTCCCTCCAACATTTACCTTTATGGCTTCTCCCGGATTATCTTCCATTAATGGTACATGTTTGTATGCAGCGGCATGGTAAACAACACTTGGAGCATAACGTTCAAATATATGGCGCATTCTGGCTTCATTGGTTATATCACCAATAACGATCTCGATACTGTTTTTGTAAGTTGTTTTGAATGTTTGCGAAAGCATATCATCCAATTCATATAACTTTACTTCCGACTTGTCGAGTAAGATCAGTGTTTTGGGGTTAAAATGTTTCAGTATCTGAATGGCGATTTCGCTTCCGATGGAACCGGCCGCCCCGGTTATCAGAATAGATTTCTGAAAGAGTTGCTGGGCAATAGCTCCTCTATCCAAAACGATCGGTTCGCGTTCAATAAGGTCTTCAATGCGAACTTGTTTTAACTGGTTGAAACTCAATTCACCATTGATCCACCTTTCGGCAGGAGGAACATTGCGAACATTGATATCAAGCTCCAGGCATCGTTCGATGATTTGTTGTTTGCGATGTGTGGAGATATTTTGGGGCGAAATAATAAGCTCTGTGATATTGAGTTTACGGATAACATTTTCAACGTCTTTATCAAAATTGAAAATGGTGATACCATCCACGTAATTGTGTTCTTTTCGGGTGTCGTCATCAAAAAACGCAGCAACGCGCCTTGTACTTAATGCTTTACCGGCTTGTTCCAATTTCTTTTTTGCAATCATCCCGGCTTCTCCGGCCCCAAAAATGGCATAGTGCGTTACAATATTATCATTGGGTTTGGTGATGCGGATATAAAGTACCTTTACGCTTAACCTGAATGCACTCATGAAAAGGAGGGCGAGAAATCCATCAATAATGATAATGGATAATGGAATAAAAGTGGCGTGGATCGGGTTAAATTTGGTGATAACGGCATTGCCTATGATGATAAGTGCTGTACTGAAAAACACGGTATAAAGCACCCTGATGGCATCTTCGAGTGTAGTATGTCGGATGATTCCTGCATATATTCTGAATTGTATGATGAATACAATACGTGAAATGAGAACTAGGGGTAGCGGAAACAAAAGAGAGATCGTAAAGTAATCAGAAGCGAAGAAGTTAAAGCGCAACATGGTTGCAAATACAAACGATAGCGCACATAGCGTCACATCTATTAAAAAGATAATCCAGCGGGGCATTGTACTGGCATGTGGAAAGAGTGTTTTTAATAAACTTGACATAGCTTCTATTTACGAATGTACCATTTTAATCAAAATTAAACCGATTTTACTTAAAAAAACGTATCCCGGTTTTGAACAGAATGGTTAGATCTGTCCAAATATTGTTCGATTGAATATACGATAAATTGATCGAGAGTTTCGCAGGCATAATTTCCTTTATATACGTTTGTTCCGGATTATCGGATTGACCAAGGAGCTCATTTTCGTTAAAATACTGGATGGAAGCATAATCGGTAATCCCCGGTTTTACGGATAACACATGTAATTGTTCATCTGTATACAGGTTTACATATTTGCGGACTTCGGGACGCGGTCCCACAAAACTCATCTGTCCTTTAAGTACATTAAACAATTGAGGAAGTTCGTCCAGTTTGTATTTACGCATGAAAAAACCAACCCTTGTAATTCTGGGATCGCGCATACCTACTGTGAGTTGCCCCTTGCTTTCGGCATCGGTGTACATACTCCTGAATTTAAAAAGCATAAAGTCTTGATTGTTTTTACCAACTCTAAGTTGTTTAAATAAGATGCCTCCTGTCGACTCCAGTTTAATGATCAGGGCTATCACCAAAAAAAAAGGAGACAACACAAGGATGCCTCCTAAACTCAGGGAAAAATCGAAAATTCTTTTGATAGCGGTGTTGAGCATGGATGCAATTTAAGGCATCAAACGGCTCCGCACAATTTAGCTTTTCAACACGTGGTCTACTGATTGTACAACTGCCCGGATCACTGTTTGTACCTGCTCATCTGTTAAACTCATATATACCGGCAAGGATATTTCATTCGCATAAAGTGCATATGTATTTGGGTATTGGGCTATATCATAACCTTGTTGCTTATAAAAGCTCATCATGGGCACGGGCATAAAATGCACATTGACCGAAACCTGTTTTTCGAATATGGCTGCAATCATTTCATCTCGTTGAGCTTCGGTTGCTCCTTTTATGCGCAGCGGAAACAAATGGTATGATGATGTTTGTGTTGTTGTTTCATATTCGGGAACAATTGCCCATTCATATGGCTTAAGTGCAGCAGCATACTGGTCAAAAATCGTTTTGCGTTTGGGTAGGATGAGCGAATCGTATCTTTCCAGTTCTACCAAACCCATGGCAGCCATAATATCTGTCATGTTCATTTTATAGCCTGGCTCCACAATATCGTATCGCCAATTGCCGGGTTGTGTTTTGGCCAATGCATCTTTGTTTTGTCCATGCAGGGTTTTTATGCAAAGGGTTTTGTAAATTTCTTCATTGTCAAATGGGGCAGGTAAGTTTAACGCAATGGCACCCCCTTCGGCTGTTGTTAAATTTTTTACAGCATGAAAAGAGAACACGGAAACATCCGTTAATGCCCCTGCTTTTTTTCCTTTATAAGTTGCACCGATCGAGTGGGCCGAATCACTTAAAATCAAAATACGATTTAATTGCTGTTGCTCATGTGTTGCAGCAACGAATAATGATCTTATATCGGGGCTGCTTACAAGGGCATTTAACACATCATAATCGCAGGGATAACCTGCAAAATCTACGGGCATTATTACTTTTGTTTTGGCCGTGATCGCTTCTTTTACTTTTTGCGGATCGATATTAAAGTCGTTTGTAACGTCAACAAAAACAGGAGTTGCGCCACAATGCATAATAACGTTTGCCGTTGCACTATAAGTGTATGCAGGTACGATCACTTCATCGCCTTCTTTTACACCAAACCAACGCAGTATAATTTCAAGTCCTGCCGTTGCCGAGTTTAAACATAAGGTAGTTTTGTTTCCCGCATAGGCGGTCAACTCTTTTTCGAATCGTTTTGTTTTTGGTCCGGTTGTGATCCATCCCGATTTTAGCGTGTCGGTTACGGCATCAATGATTTGTTGATCAATATGTGGGGGCGAAAAAGGAATCATGTTATGTGAATGAAGAGTTTAGGATTGCTCCTTGTTGTTTACAAATATGAATGATTTCTTCAAAGTAATTGTATAACTGGGGTTTGATAAGCATATTTTCCGGATGAAATAAAATGCATACCGAACCATTGTATTGTTTAACCCTGTTGAGTGTGTGCTTAAACTCAGCCATAACCTCGTGGTATGGTTTTACAAAAAATACATTATCCATCAGGATCAATGGTACAATGGTTATATCTATTACGTTGTTTGTGGTAGTGTTAATGGGTTTGTATTTTCCGGGAAAGTGATTGGCCAAACCAATGGTTCGTGCTTCTCCTTTTCCCAGTTCATATTGTATGCCTGCTTTTTCAAGTTGAGCATACAGAGCTGTGGCATCACCATTTAAGTAATGACTTCTGTGAGCATTTATTTTTTGTGAAGTAAGTTTCTGCAAAGCCTCATGTTCGTTACCGATCAAATTGTTTTTGCCTGCATTATATGAAGCGTGCAAACCTATTGATTGATTGTTGGAAGAAATGAGGGAAAGCAGTTCTGTATACAAACCACTGTTGGTTGCATACCGGATGGCATAACGGCCGAGTTGGAACCCTTTTGTTGCTCCGATGCAATACGTTGCATGTATGCCCAGTTCGTTTTCCAGTTCAAGTAACTTTTCAATGTTTTTCAGCAATGAATCCTTATGCCATAATTGCTTTAGGGTGAGCCAACGGTGATCGGTAAAAACAGCACGAAAATAATTTGCAACGGAATAGGGATGATGGGGGTTAAGCCAATCGATATCATGTGTTGCGTAAACGGTAAAAGTATCTGTGTGGTGATGTTGGGTATGGGGAATCAGGGATTCAAAGTGATGGGTGTGTTCACTTTTTACATAAGCATCGATCAGTTCTTGTGGAATCACAAAGTCGTCTTTCAAAAAAAAACTTTGACGGATGGTCTCCGGCAAAGTTTTAGATCCTTGTGTATTCAATTGGGTGCTCAACCTTTTGGAGTTTTTTTATGATCGTATATACGTTCAATGATATCAACTACTTTTAAACCTTCCATGGCATTGGTTGTAATGGTTGAACGGTCTTTTAATACATCCACTACATTTTCGATAACGTAATGGTGGTTGGCGGCACTGCCTTTATAAGGCCCGTAATCATTTGGCGGATTTGTCACCTTAAGTTCGGGCATGGTATAATTTTTAACATGGCAGTATTCTACCTTGTCCATATATTGGCCGCCAACTTTTACACTACCGTTTTCGGCAATAATGGTCATGCTGCTTTCCAAATTGGTATCCCAGCATGAAGTTGAATAATTGAGGCTTCCCATTCCGCCTCTTATAAAGTTAAAATTTACAAATCCTGAGTCTTCAAAATCCGTTAGAGATTGGTGGTTATTATCTGAAAACTTGGCCTGGATATTTTCAATATCGCCAAACAACCAATACATAAGATCAATAAAATGGCTAAACTGGGTGAACAAGGTTCCCCCATCCAATGCAGCTCCTCCGTGCCAGGTGTCTTTTTTATAATATCGCTCATCGCGGTTCCAATAACAGTTTACCTGTACCATGTATATTTCCCCCAAGGTATTTTCAGAAACCATTTTTTTAAGCCATTCGCTGGGTGGTGAATACCTGTTTTGCATCACACAAAAAACGTGTTTGCTATGGTGCAGGGCTTTGAATATAACATCTTCGGTGGCTTTTTTACTTAGCCCCATGGGTTTTTCAATCACAACATGCAGTCCGTTTTCAATGGCAGTAAGTGCTTGTTGAGCATGTAATCCGTTTGGCGTTGCAATGCAAATGACATCAGCCTTGGTTCCCGAATGAATAAAAGAATCCAAAGAATTGAAACCTTGAGCAGGATACGATTGAAGTGCATTGTTGAGCGTTGTTTCATTGGTGTCGATCAATGCCACAAGCTCACACTCTGCATTGCGCGAAATCATTTCGGCATGTCGTTTTCCAATATGGCCGGTGCCCAGTACCGCAAATTTTATGTTTGTGTTCATCTGTAGTTAGCGAAGATATTGACTTATGTGATATTGCCCAAAGATTCCGTGCATCCAATCGTGATCAGTCTAAATGGCCTTGGTCATTAAGTAGGATATTTTTTGATCTTCAACGATCTTCCAACCGTTGCGCTCATATGATGCAATGGCCTGGGCATTTTCAACCCTTACCGATAGCTCCATTTTTGTTGCGCCCATAAGCGCAGCCTTACGTTCAAACTCTTGTTGTAAAACGGAACCGATTCCTTTTTTATGTAATTTAGGATCAACACCAATCACAACTAAACCTGCGGTAAGTTCACCATCAACTTTTGTTTCGGGTATAGTGATTTTTGTTTTTGGCCGCATACCCAAAATGGTTTTCACCCTGCGTTTTATATTGTTCCAGATAAAAGGGTAGCGGGCCCTGATTTCCGGATGAAAAAACAACCCTGGTTTACGGATCATCATTTTTGCAGCAGCACCAAATCCAAATTGCGTCATTCCTGTTGCCGAACCATATGCATCGCTTCCGTCCAAAATCAGTCCACCGCAATAACCGATGCAGCTATTGTTTTCTTCGATCCAAAATAAAAATTTATTGGGAGCACTTAAATACCATTTAAGCATTTGCGAAACGAATGTTATACCAAACAAGGAAGTAACAGAAGTTGGGAATGCTGCAATATGACAGGCGGCAATTTTGATGAGGTCTTTTTCTGTTGCGTATTTGATGTTCATATTGTTTGAATTTTCTCCCAAAACACAGCGGCTAATTTTTTTCTGTCGAAGAGGGTTGAAACATAAAGTTTCCCATTTTCGCCAAGTTGATTGTATAAGTTTTGATCATTGTAGAGCCGTTCAATTTGGTTTACGAGCTCCATTGTATTTTCCGGTTCAAAATGCAAAGCGCATTTTCCTTCAGTCACAAACAATTGTTTCGCTTCTCCATTTACACCCATTATAACGGGCTTGCCATAATATAAAGGTTCAAAAATTTTTGACGGAATGGCTCCAAGGAATAAATCATTTTTTCGAAGTGGGGTTACATAACAATCGCAGGCCGCAATAACATCGGGCATTTGTGAGCGTGGCACGCTGTTCACAAAGTACACATTTGTGAGTTGTAGTTTGTTTGTTAGTTCAATAAGATCATCTTTAACAGGCCCATTGCCAACCAACAGGAAGATGATATCCTCGTGTTGTTGGAGTTTTGCGGCTGCTTCAATAACGATTTCCAAACCTTGTGCATGACCAATAATGCCTGCATAAGCAATTACAAAAGCATCCTCTTTAATTTTGTGTGTTTCCCTGAAAGCACTTCGGTTTCCTACCTGACTGAATTGTTGAATATCTATTCCGTTTCGTAATAAGTGAAGCGGTGTTTCGGGGAAACGGTGTTGGATATTGTCAATAATTCCTTGTGTTTGTCCGCTTACCAAATTGGCATTTTTGTACAAAAATTGTTCGAGCTTATAGGATGCTCCGAGAAGGCTCTTATTGGTAACAATATTTAATTTTTCGGCACTCTCCGGCCAAAGATCACTCACATTGAAAATAAGTTTGCTGCTTTTAATCCATTTCAAAATGAGTGCAGTTATTCCTAAAAAGAGGGGTGGCGATTCACAAATGATCACGTCATGTCTTTTGATGCAAAACAATCCGACAAACAATGCAGTGAATACAAATGAGAAATAGTTAAGCAAACGAGCAATAACAGCTTTGCTTTTGCTTACATAGATCCAACTGCGGTATACCGTGAGGTTACCATCTTTTTCTTTTGCATACCATTTGTTTTTGTACCCATCATAAATGACTGATTGCGGATAGCTTGGCATTGCGGTCAATACCGTTACTTCTGCACCAAAATTGTTGAGGTAAGTAGCAAGAGAGTGCAAACGGTTTTGCGGTGCGCCTGTTTCGGGAGGAAAATATTGTGTTAACAGTAAAATGTTCATTGAGCTAAAAAGGTCTTGCAAATATGCTCACATGCTTTTCCATTACCGTATAAATTTTTAACGGGAGGAAATGGTTTGTTGAGCATATTTTTTGCGAGTGAAACAATTTGATGGGTTTCTGTTCCGGCTATAAAGTTATACCCGTTTTCAATCAGCTCTACCCATTCCGTTTGTTCGCGGGTAGTGATGCAAAACTTTTGGAAAAAGAAGGCCTCTTTTTGCAATCCGCCACTATCTGTAATAACAAGTGAACAATTTTGCAAAAGTGTGATCATATCAAAATAACCTACAGGTTCGATGATCGTAAAATCTGCAACAATCGCGTGTTGTTCGATGATCTTTTTTGTGCGGGGATGAAGCGGAACAATAACAGAAGTTGATTTGTTAAGTTCATTCAACCCGGCAATAATATTTTTGAGATTGCCAAGGTTATCGGTGTTTTCAGCCCGGTGGATCGTTGCCAATACAAACTGTTTGTCGGTTAAATTGAGTTGGGAAATGATGGTTGATCTTTCAGAAGCTTTTTGCGCATAATAAATGGCAGCATCTTCCATCACGTCACCGGCTTTGATAATTTTTGCATCTATATTTTCGTACCCTTCTTTTGCCAAATTCTGAATGGCGGTGTCGGTTGGACAAAAAAGCCAGTCGCTTATCCTATCGGTTAGGATACGATTTATTTCTTCGGGCATTTGCATGTTAAAACTGCGTAAACCTGCTTCAACATGAGCCACTTTGATATGCAATTTTTTAGCCGCTAAAGCTCCTGCAATGGTTGAATTGGTATCACCATACACTAAAACCACATCTGGTTTTTCGGTAAGCAATACGGCTTCGATCTTTTCCAACATTTGTCCTGTCATGGCTCCATGAGAAAGGCCATTGATGTTTAAATGATAATCCGGCTTGGGAATTTCCATTTCCTCAAAAAAGATATCACTCATGTTGGCATCAAAATGTTGTCCTGTATGAACAATTATTTCCTTCAGTTGGGGATGCTTTTTAATTTCTCGTGACAAGGCTGCTGCTTTAACGAATTGTGGCCTTGCGCCTATGATGGTAAGGAGTTTCATGTATTGCGATTAACGTGGGAAATAACGGCTTTGAATTTTCCGGAACTGGTTCTTGGAATATGTTCCAAAAGTTGGATGTTAACGGTGCACTGACCGATACGTTCTTTTAAACTTTCGATCATCGCGGCTCCATTTTGATCATTGTATAACTTGTCGGGAACAATATTTAGGGTAAAATGGTCGAACGTGTGCTGAACGATCTGGGCTTCTTTAATATTAAAATTGTTCTTAAAAACAGGATCCAATCGACCGATCCGAGTTCCATCTTTTGTAATGATCAGATCATCGGTTCGCCCGGTAAGTTCTTTTATTTTATAAAAATTTATTCCGGTTTGGCATCTTTCAATACTGCCGCTGTCGCCAACTTCATACCTGATGAGTGGCATATCTTTATTGAGCAGTGATGTAAAAATGAAACGTCCGGTTGTTCCTTCTTCAACAGCTGTATCCTGGTCAGGGTGCAGTACTTCTGTGTACCCAACTTCGGGCCACAATACCAATTCATCATGCTCATTGGAGCAGGCACCAGCCACCAGTTCACTCATTCCATATGTATTCACCATTTTGGTGGTAAACACTTTTTCAATAAGTTGTTTTTGATGATCCAGTAAGGGTTCGGCATTGCTTATGGCGCACTTGATCTGCGGTAGTTTGATGTGTTGAGTTTCTGCCAACAGTGCAAGTGAATACATGGAAGAAGCATAGCCAAATATGTATTCGGGTTTAAACGCATGAATAGCTTTTGCATAATCCTGTACATGATCCGGAGACAAATGATATGACGACAGGTAAAGCTGATGCATGTAACGATTGTGTATCCAAAACGGAGGTTTTTGTTTTGATGTTGGAACGATCATTCGCCCTCCAAGCATCACATAATTCATATCCCAGTTTACACCGTGCCAGTTTTTAATCCTACGTTCGAATATTGCATAATACTCTAAAGTTGTCTCCTTCGACCAATGCACTGTAAGCGGGGTTCCCGATGTTCCGCTTGTATATTCGGTGTACATTTTCTTAGGGTTGCAATCTTCTGCTAAAAACTGGTCATTGTATTTTCGCAATGTTTGTTTGGTTAGAATGGGCCAGTTCTCAAGTACTTTCCATTCTTCGTTTTCATATCCTCTTTTTTGCCAGTATTGTTTGTAATAAGGAACATGATGAGCGGCACGGTGCAATACTTTTTCCAATTCTGTTTGTTGATACTTCTTCCATTCTTCAAATGACCATTGCTCTCTTTCCGAGGCCTGCTTGATTCTGGTGGCGGAAGAATCATCCTTGCGGAACGACTGTAGTTTTTTTGCATAAAATCCTGCAGCATATTCTTTTAACCAATGCGGTAAGATATTGTATATGGCAAAAAGGTATCTCATGAATTGTTTTGATAAGAATGTTTGTACCAAAAGGCCAACATGAACAATTGCCTGATGAGTAATTCCTTGCTTTTGTCTCCTTCCTGGTAATCAGCTTTTATTTTCAGGATATCGAGTTTAGCCAGTATTCCTATTTGAAATATCCCGGAGTGGTGAAAGTTTTCCCAATCGGTTGAAAGTTGTTCGGAAGATTTCACCAATTCAAGCCATGGAATGCTAAATCCGATCTTACGAAACGAAAGAGCTTGTTGTCCCAATAATGAAGCCATACTTTCTCGTAACAAATGTTTACCATTTCCATTTCGGATAAACCATTTATCCGGCAACGATCCAATTCCCTCAATTAGGCGGTAATCCAAAAAAGGTTCTCTGCATTCAATCGAAGCAGCCATTGAAGCCCTGTCATTACGGGTATTTAAAGAGCATAAGTAAGTATGTTGATCTACATACAACGTTTGCCGAAGGATATTATCCGGAAAAAGTTCCCTGGCTTCTTTGGCAATATCGTAACGGAAGGTATTGGAGATCCCAAAAGCATCCACTCCGTATTTTTCATAATCCCGCGGATAATAACCACTGGCATTATACAAGATCTGCTCTGTTGTGTTTTTAAGTTGAAGGTAGTTTTCCAGTTTTTGAAAGCGATTGTTTTTAAACCTGCCTGGAATGAGTTTTAATAATTCCTTGGCCATATTCGCGTATTGCAAATACTTTAAGGGATTATACCTTACATATCCCGCCATTAACTCATCGCTACCTTCTCCTGATAACAGTACTGTCACAAATTGTTTGGAGTATTTAGAGATTCCAACCAGTTGTGGATCGTTATGGTGTGTTAACGGTTCATCAAGAATATAAGTTGACCTTACAAGATTGTCATAAAAGTCATCACCGGTGATGCTGATGCTGTGAAAGTTGAATCCTAGTTTCTTCGAAAAGTTTGCGGCTTGTGCTGCTTCATCGTCAATGAAACCCGGAAATCCTACGTTAAAAGTATTGATATTGCTGAAACCGTTTTGATGAACAGCTGCGGCTACACTGCTTGAATCAAGCCCACCACTTAACAAAATACCTACAGGAACATCACTAACCATCCTGTAATTAATAGAAGATAAGAACGTATCCTTAAACCATTCGGTTGGATGTTGAATGGGAGCGTGGTTCCTTATTTTATCACTTAAGTTCCACCAGCGTTTTTGTGTTAGGGTGAAGTTGTTTTTTTTGCTAAGCGTCATTGAATACCCTGGCAATAATGAATAGATGTTTTGATATAATGTATTTGCACCGCTTACGTACCGATACAACAACCATTCATTTAGCTGGGAAACGTCTATTGTTTTTTCAATTCCATATGCAAAAAGGGCTTTGGGTTCAGATGCGAAGGCAAACAATGAATCAGAGTTGTAAAAGTATAAAGGCTTAACACCTACACGATCTCTTGCAATGAATAGGTTTTGTTCCAGGGTATCCCATATCGCAAGGGCGAACATTCCGTTTAACCGGTCAAGCATTGCATCACCATATTCAATATATAAATATAATAGGACTTCTGTGTCGCTTTCAGATGAGAATGAATATCCTTTTGCTGACAGCTCCGGTTTGAATTCCTCGAAGTTGTAAATTTCTCCATTAAACACGATCGCATAACGACCGTCTTTGCTTAATCGTGGCTGATGTCCATTATGGCTTGTATCAATGATGGACAGTCTTCGGTGTCCAAACCCGATATGATGATCGATCCAGGTTCCCGCATCATCAGGTCCCCGGTGTTTCAAGCGGTCGCGCATCTGTATGAGTAAATGCTCGTTTACAGGTTGGTTGTTTTTATGTAGTACTCCGTTAATTCCGCACATATTTATTGTAGGATATCATCCCATTGGGGTTTGATCTTTGTCCAGGTATATTGTTCTGCTTTTTTTTGTGCAGCACTTGATAACCTGAGTTGAAGTTCTTTATCTGAAAATAATTTATCTATTGCTTCGCAAAAGGCTTTTACATCATTGTCTGTTACCAATAAACAATCGGTATCTGTTTTCCATAAATGGGGGATTTCGCCAACGGAAGTGCTCACCATTGGGATACCTGATGCCGCTGCTTCCATTAATGAAACACCAAAACTTTCGTATGAAGTGGTGGTAATAAAGACAGCATGTGAGCAATAATATTCTGTAAGTTTTGTATTGGCTATCGCACCTGTTATGGTGATCTTATCCTGAAGGTGTAAGGATTGAATAAGCGCTAAACTTTCAGTTAATAAACCCTGGTCGGGTCCAACCATTGTTAAATGAATATTGGGATATTTCTGTTTCAGTGCATGAACCGTTCTGATAGCAAGCTCAGGTTTGTAAATATCATGAAATGCCCTTACCCAGAGTAAATTAAACGAGCCGCTGTATTGCCAGTTATGTGGAAAAAGGTGTAACTCAATGAAGTTTGGAATATAGGTTACCCTGTAATTTTTTGATTGTAAAAATGCTTGAATATAGTGTGATGGGGTGACAATATGGTCAATATTCTTCAGAACGGAATCACTCCATTGTACATTGTTTTGATAAAACTCGGGGAATGCACCACCATGAATATTATAGATCACTTTTTTTCCTCTGAGTTTCCCAATTTTACAGATCACACTTTCCAAATAAAAGGCTCTTAATGCAAAACCCTGGATAAAAAGCGTATCATATTTCAAAAACAAAACGGCTAATACGGTATCAATATATCTTAACAGGATATTTCTAAAAGCCGACTTTTTATAAACTACATAACCTTCTTCTTTGAGTTTGGTATACAATAAGCCTCCCATTCCAGATGGGCCGGAAGGCGTATTAAAGATTGGGCCGGTAATTAAAATTTTTGCTTTCAACCTTATCTTAACTGATTTGTTGATTTAAGAATAGTGAGAAGAAGTTTTGTTTGTTCTTCAAGTGTTACTGAGCTGACAATATCATAGCCGTTCCTGATTAGCGTGGTTCTTAGTTCTCCGTTATGCTCAAGTTCATGAATCGCTTCAACAATGTCTGTAACATTTCTAGGTTCGATGAGCAATGCATTTTTTTCATGTGTTAAGTAATGCGGTATGCTTCCAACTGTTGAAGCAATAACGGGCAATCCGTTTGCAAGGGCTTCCCATATGCTTCTTGGGAATCCCTCGTGGTAGGTTGGTAATACAAACAGATCGGCATTTCGGTAGAATTGATTCAGTTCTTCTCCGATCTTCTTTTTGCCATGGAACAAAAGCTGGTTAGCAATTTTCTTTTCGATGGCTAATTCTTGTAAAGCATTTGTATAAGAAAATGTCCCGGGTTCTTCCCAACCAACAATATCGATAAAATAGGAGTGTGGATTTTCTAACAATGTTACTGCACTGATGAGTTCGCGCAAGCCTTTCTGAAAATTGATCCGCCCGGTATATAAAATTCTTTTTGTGGGTTGTAAAAAAGTATCTGTTCGGTAAAAAAAATCTTCCTTGGATAAGGTAGTGGTTTTAACATGGTGAACAGAACGTGCTCTTTTTTGGTTCTCCTCACCCAACGCAATACTATTCACTATAATATCCGAGTTGTTCACCATTCTGTTTTGTAACCATTGGTAATAATACATTAGAACGATAATGGCAGTTTTACGTATAAAAGGTTGTTTTAAACTTTTCAGCCCATGGATATAATTGCCAACGAGTAAGTTGGTTGTAGGGCAGATATTATGAAACCTTTTGTATATATGTGGACATAAGGGTGAAGGTGAACGAAGCAACAAATGATCAATAAGATGGATATGCTCTTCCATGATCTTTAGTTTCGACCCGGGAGCAAGCAATCTTTTGTAAAAAGTTGATTTAGCTCCGAGGCTTACCAAGGTTATATTCTTTGAAGTAATCTCATGATCTTCTTCAACGGAATCATTGTCCGTTTGTTCTTCTAAAAATAAATAGACCTGCTCACATTGTTTTGCCAACTCATCAACAAAAACACCTATCGTACCTGATAACAAAATTTTGCCATCGATCTTTTTGTATGGAGCATGATAGTGAAAGCCTAATTTCATTTGCTGGATGTACTATATTTTAGAGTGCTCAGCGCAGTGCAAATGGCAATTAAGAACCACACGTAAACATTTACAATACCGGTAATAAAGAAAAGGTGAATGCTCATTGCAAGGAATGCCCAATAAAAAGAGTTTTGCCTGTTATCTCTTGAATTATAATTGAGCACAAATTGTACGATATTAAATACTAATATGAGGATAAAGGGGATCACGAGAAAGAGTCCACCTTCTGCCAATAGGTTGATGTATGAGTTATGAGAGCTTGTTTCATTGGTTCCCTCCTTGTTTATGACAAATTCCGATCCATCAAAATCACCTTTAAACTCTACTTCAACATTGTCAAAATTGTTTAATCCGATTCCTGTTAGCGGATTATCTTCAAAAATGGTCATTCCCTTTTCGATCATGAGTTGGCGGGTAAGATAGGAACGATCCTCTGTGGTTATTTTTTCGCTTTCGTACAATAGCTCATGGATCCGCGGATTCAGGTTAAGGATAATATCTTCACCAATATCGGTCGAAAGAAATATGGCTAAGGAAATAAATACAATGATCCCTGATGATAAATACCTGATATTGATAGATGGTAAAAATAATGCTCCGAGTGATGATACCATTGTGAGAACGGATCCTGCTCTTCTACCATCGCGTACAAGGATAAACAATATGATGGCTAAAATAAGAAGGCTATATTTTAATCCGTATTTTTCCTTGACATAAACCAGGGCTGGTGGTGTGAAACAGATCAATACCAATGCAAAAGCGTTTTGGGATAACTTGGCAATCCAACCTGAAATGGCAAGATCTCTTAAAAACAGGAAATAAATAATATAGGTCACCAATCCGAGAAAGATGTATTTATGAATGGATTGAAACGGGAAATATTGCGCTCCGGCAATGAACACCCATACCATCACAGACCAATACAAATAATTGGGCAGTACTTGCAGCGAGCGGGACAAGGCATCACTATCATTTTCGGTTACATCAATCACGCTGATCACACTCGCTGCGGCAAAAAGCAAAATTGAAATTTGTATAAAATGTCGGTACTGAATGAGTTTAGCTTTTGTTCCACCCTGGAAAAAGATATAGGTGAAAATAAACAATGAGATATTTTGCCCGGCAATTAAAAGCACCGGACATACCATTGTAAATGTTAACCAAAAGAAAAGTTTATGAATCTGAGCTGTCTTTAACATGTTATTTTGTACTGTCGAGGTTTATTTCGTGCTGCCAGTTGTAAGCAGTGTGTGGGTTGTTAAACATCAATAGTTTTATCCCTCTAACTAAACCAATGAGTTTGAGTTTTCTCGACTGTTGAGGTTTCACCATATAAGTTAAAGAGGAAACAAACAATCGTCCAAGGATATACCACCAGAGTTGAGCCGAGGCTATTAATTTGTTTATTTGTCTGGTTTGGGCAAAAATAGTGTTCAGTAGCTTTCTGCTATACAATGTTTTGGCAGTAAACTCTGTTATGTTTTGAAAGTAAGAGCTTTCAACAGCCGGGTGATGCAAACACAGGGCCGGATTGTATATCAATTTGCCATATTGTGCTACCAACATGCTAATGATCTTATCCTCACCCATTCCCATTTTTTGTTCAAACAGGTCCAATAGTTGAGCGTTCAGGGTTTGGTTAAATGCATTCCGTTTAAAACTCATACAAGGGCCATAAAAATAGTCAATCTGTTGAATTGTATTGGGCACTTCTCCTGTCATGCCTGCATACGTAATTTTACCGGGTTGAGGAAATTTAACACCGCTTAGTTGCAGTAATTTCCTTGCTGCTGCAGACGTTGGTCGGATCAGGCTTTCCGGGGTTTTACCTGAAATTGAGTTTTGATAATCGATTCCAATACTGGAACCCACCACTTCCTGTTCCGCATAAGGTTGCATGATCAGGGTAAAGAGGTCTTTATTGACAATCTCAAGGTCATCATCAAAAAAGCAGACAATATCCGCATTCGAAAGGTGAGCACCGAGGTAACGTTGATAGGGTTGGTTTTTATGCGATGATCGGATGTATTTTACTTTAGCCAATGTTTGGATGGACGAATGTGGTACATCCGAAGAATCGACAACAATAATTTGTTCGGGTAACAAATTGCAGGATAATATTGCTTCTGCAAATTGTTTTACCCTTTCCGGCCTGTTGTATGTTGTTATAATTACATCAAAGGTCATTGCAGGCATTTATTGACTTGATCCATCACTGTATCAAAAGTAATCTGGTTCATACATTTCATCTTAAAAGGGCAAGGAGTTGTGAGTAAGCACGGAGCACATTCCACATCAGATTTCAACCCAATGATATTTTCGTACCCACTTTGATGCGGGTGAATATACCCCCCGAAAATAATAACAGCCTTTGTGTTGATGGCACTGCAAGCATGCATTAAGGCACCTTCTGTACCAATAAACAAATTGCTTTTGGAAAGTAAATAAATACTCTGACGTATGGTAAGTTCACCTTGGTAATGGTAATGCGTTGCTAATTTACGATCATCTTTTGCTCCTATTTGAATGGTGATGGCTTTGTGATTGAGGGTTGCTACAAGTTCATCCATTCTCTCCGGGATCCAGTTTTTATTCTGGCTAAAGGTAGTATTTGCTTCGCTTTGAATACAGATAACAGGCAAATCCGACTTGATAAAGTCAAGGGGAATCGCATCTGCTGCGTTATCCATTTTATAAAAGGGTTTAAACCCTGGTTCGAGTTTAAATGATAAGCAGTTTGCAATCCGTTGCATCAGGTGTTGGTCAGCATCCGTATTGATCGCACCGTAGTTTATGATTTTAATATTGTTAAACCATTTCGACATCCATAAGATGAAGTAAAATGCAGATGAATGGGCAATATGCTTTTCAATAAATGGAAGATTGTATAATAAAACATCGTTTTTACAGATAACAAAAAGCTTCCTGTTTTTTAACGCTGAGTATTGCTTGAGAACTCCATTGGTCATGAGCAAGTCGCCATAACTTCCAAAGGTGGGGACAATGATCTCTCTTCCCAGGAGCAACCAATACAATGCATTGAGGATATGAAGAACCTTCGTTACCATTTTAGTTATTATCGGTCATAAAATGATACATTGTAGCGTATGCTTTAATTTGCTGGGGTATCGTGTATTGGTTCACTTTTTGAATTGCCTGAAGACTCATTTGTTCGTATAAGGCTGGATCATTGTTAAGCATCATAATGGCCTTAACAACATCGCTGCTATTATATGTTTCTACAACCAATCCTGTTTTGAGGTGAATGGTGTTTTCAGGCAAACCACCAGTATTTGCCACGATGCAAGGTAATCCCAGGCTTTGAGCCAATACCACCGAATTGTTAAATCCTTCTTCAATGGAAAGCAAGAGGTAAATATCATGTTGAACAAGTTCTTCTTTCAGAACGTTTTCGGTTAGCCAACCATGAAAGGTTACATGTTGCCGAATGTTTAATAAGTTGACCAAATACAACAGCTCTTCTTTCTGGTCTCCGTCTCCATAAATATGGTAATGCACATCCACGTTTTGATGGATGAGTTGAGCAATGGCTTCAATGGCATACCGGTAACCTTTGGTCCATGTTAACCTTGCTGCGGTGGCAATGTGAATTGTTGCAGATGGTCTTTTTTTCGATTGTATTGCTGCAGGTTCATTGGGTATATGAGCAGGAGGAATAATGGTTATGTTCTTCTCTGCAATTCCCTTTGCCAACACTTTGTTTTTTAAATAAGAACCCAATACGTGCACATGATCTACTTTGGTTAAGAGGGTGTCGTATTTATCCGGAAAAAAATCGAAATCCTGTCCACGTGAACTGACTAATACCTTGGCATTTCCAAACCATGCTTTGGCTTTAAAATGATAAGCTGTTTGCAACGCATTGATATGGACCAGGTCGTACTTTTTTCCTAGTAAGCAGTGGAAGTACAAAAACTGTCCGTATACCTGGGCATTGGTTAAACCGTCTTGTTTGCATTCTTTTATGATGGCCTGTGTTTGTTTCAAATGCAGGAGTCCTGTGATGATCGTTTTTATATGTGTAAACGGATTATACGTAAATGGTTGACGGTATAATGCGTGTTCCAACACTTGCTGTGTTTGTTCCTTTCCCAATAATTCATAGCCGTATGATAAAGCAGGTTCTTCAAACAACATGAGCTGCAGATTGCCAAACTCTTTTCTAAGTAAACCAAACAACCATACCAGGTAAGGGTGCGTTTTGCTCGGCCATTGGCCAATTATAACAAGTATGTTGGGATTAGCGTTTATTGCCACAATTTTTTAAATGCGGTTGAATGAATTTGGGGAGAGAAGGTTTTTACCGCCAGTTCTTTTGCTTGTTTAAGATATCCTTGATCTTCCGTTGTCTTGAGCATAACAGACAATTTTTCGGTAAGTTGTGCTACATCGTTTGCCGGATACATGAATGCGTGTCTATCATTTTCCAGAATCTCTTTTATGCCCCCGCAGTCGGATGTTACAATGGGAACGCTGGCTAACATAGCTTCTGCCAATACATTTGGAAACCCTTCAGCTAAGCTCGACAAAACAAAACACTGCGCTTTGGCAAACCATCGTTTAATTTCATCCTGGTCTTGTTTTCCCAAAAGGGAAATATGTTGAGTGAGTCCCAGGTCCCGAATCATGTATTCCAGTTCCTGGCGTTGCTCACCTTCTCCGATAATAACCAGTTTAACGGTGGGGTATTCTTTTACTAAATTTTTAATCGCAAGAATTAGGTTCGGGAATCCTTTTTTCCATGTTAATCGGCCAACAGCTACAAGTAAATTTGGTTGTGGTTTCCGTGTTATGTTTAACCACGAATCATCTACTGTCGTTCGAATAATATGAGGATTTTTTCTGCTATGAGTTAATTTGTTAAATGCATCTTTGAGCTGTTCACTTACCGAATGAATAGCTTTTGCACCATCGGACACAGTAATAAGCTGTTGAATGTATTCTTCGTTTTCACGGCTGTTGCTTTCCAAAAAATGTATATCGGATCCCCTTAAACTAAATGTGTAGGGAATATTGAGTTGTGCACAGAGATGAGCATACTTAACAGCAAGAGTCGAAAAATGAAAATGTACCAGATCGGGTTTAATTTTTTTGAGCAGGTTGAGTTGTGGTTGGTACAATGCATCTAAACTTTTGCCCAAATATTTCGCCTTTGTGAATGCTTTTTTCCACTTGGGATATAAATTATAATTAGGCCAGGCATAACATTTAGTTGTGCTAAAATCAAATTGTTTTAGGTGCCCGTTCTGATCAGTTTGGGTAAAAGCCCAGCATAATTCAATATCCGGAGCATGCATGTTCAATGCAATTGCATGTTGGCGGATAAACGTTTCTCCCGGAGGATGGTTTAAAATTTCAAGAACTTTCAAGAGATCGTTCGGTTATAAAGAGCTTTCCATTGATTCATCTCCTGTTCAGGTGTGTGGTGTGTACTCATCCATTCATGTCCGGCTTTACCCAATGAAACAGCATATGCTTTATCCAATAGTAATTGTTCCAATTGTTTGGCCAGCTCACTACTATTTGCCGGAGGTGCGAGTAAACCTGTTTTGCCGTGTTGAACGACTTCCGGAATTCCGCCCACCAGCGTGCTGACAACTGGTAAGCCGATGGCAGACGCTTCGAGTATTGAATTTGGAACACCTTCACTCAAAGAAGGAAGTAAATAAATATCCGATTCGGATAAGTGTTTGGCCAACTCTGCTTTTGAACCTTCACCTCTTAAAGAACAGCAGTCGGTTAATCCCAAACGTTGGATATGGTGGTTTAATAAATGGATATCAGGCCCGTTGCCCCAAATAGCATAATTAATGTTCTTATACGTTTGATGAAGTTGTGCTATGGCTTCTAAAGCATATATATATCCCTTTTCCCATACAAGTCTGCCTGTGGAAATAATATTGACCGTATCGGATTGGTTTAATCTTTCCGTTGGTTTAAAGTCACCCGGATCAACTGATTGGTAAATAACATGGCATTTTGTTCTGGGAGCTCCCAGTTCAACAGCCTTTTCGAGTAAATGATTGCTTACAAAATGGAGCTGGTGTGCTGTTTCATAAAGTTCCAGTAAAGCTGTTTTCCAATCAGGATCTGTATGCGGTTGCACAAGAGTATCAAACCCTCTGAAAGTGACGATCAGCTTTGTCTTATTCCAGTTGATGATCTGTTTGATAGAAGGAAAAATATGTGCATCAATCAGGTGAATGATATCCGGATGGTAGGAAAGTATGGGGGAAAACAGAGTAGCTTTTTGTGTGTATCCATGTTTGATACCCGATACGATCCTTTTGAATTTATGGTATTCCTTTACCGTAGCAAATTCGCCTTTCGTGTCCTTACTATTGATAAAGATGCGAACGGAGGCTTCTTGACTCTGGTGAAGTGACTGACCCATTTTAAGCCACGATTTCTGGGCATTGATAGGATATTGTCCGAAGAGTATGGCAATCTTCATTTACACAGGTTGGGATAATAATGGATAATATTGTCGGTTCACTTTTAGTGAAAGGAATTTGCGTTCGAGAACAAAGCCGATTTTCGCTAAGCTTCTTTGGTTATTTATATTTTTGGCCGAAGTGTAAATAAAAACTTTTTGCTGCTGCAATGTTTTTGCTTCATTTAAAATTGTTCGATACACAAAAGTGCCAATACCTTTTCCCTGATATTGATCGGCTACCCTTACATGGTAAATCCAACTTTCGTGGGGTTTAATGGTCATGCTGGTTCCTGCAGGAAGAATAGGGTGAATGCCCTGGTGTTGCACCCAATGGTATCCGGCAGGTTTACCATCTATAAAGGACACGTAACAGGTATGGTTTTCGAGCAGTCGTTTCTCCATCTGTTTTGGGTCGATATTCCAAATTTGTTGTAACCAATGGATATGCTGTGCTTCAAGTTTTTGGATGCTGATGCCTTTGGGGTGGGAGCAATCAGGAATCTTGTCCAACGAGTGGCTGTATAAATATTCGGTATGCAAACCGATGCTTAGGTTGTTGAGTATTCTCCTAATCCGATAGAACATACAGTATATTTTTTGAAAAGGTATTCGAAAGCTTCATCCAACGATTGGATAAATTGTTTCACATCTTCCGGTGTTTTGCAATACGGACTCGTACCCGGTAAAATCTCATTACTATGAAACATCATATTTAAGGTCGGCACAATATTGTTGGGCGTATGTGCAATAATCGATTCGGCTGTTTGGATCAATCCGCTTCCATTTTCTCGCATCGGTCTGAACCATTGAGTGGATGCGGTGTAGCCAAGTTTATGGAAAACCTTCTTGAACAATGTGGATTTATCTTGTAGTTGGCGAAGAACAAAAGCTGGAAGTTTAATAAAATCGGTATTGATGATCGATACCGGAACTTCCGTTAATGCTGTTCCTTTAATTTGATATGGCCAAGGTTTCGTTCCCCAGTTATTAATGATCCTGTCATCAAAATACAATGTTTTAAAAGGAGTGATACTAGAGTCAACTTTGTAGTTCAATTCATTTAAAATGGAGAGGGAGTTTTCGCTGATCCCAAATCGACCTGCCCTGAAACAAAGGGGTTGGTACCCGAATGTAGTTTTAAAACATTCAGTGAGATTGTATAGCTTTTCGTATTCGGTTTCTTTAGATAAAGAAGCCTGGATCGAATGCGTGTTTGTTGTGTTATAGTTGGCACCGGGTTCAATAAATTCACAATGAAGGTGTGTGCCAAGCTCAATATTGTCGAAGCTCTTAAATTTACGAACGCAGGCGTCATTTTGTAATACCTCGGGGCTTAGTAAATAGGTAGCTTTTATATGATACTTTGCAAACAAAGGAATCAGTGTTTGCTCCAATCCCACTTCAATATTACGATAGGTAATCGGATGCGGAATATTCCAGTGTTCATCCTTATCACATTCTGTATCTATCGAAATAATAAGATTTACGTTCATTTGGTAAGCTTTTGAAAAGCAAGTTTAAGGTAGGAGAGTTTGTTATACAGGTTATATATTTTGTTTCGGGTGGAGTAGGGGTTGTTCACCACAATATTCACAAAAGGGGTCTTTGCAAAAGCAAACTGTTTTTTGTAGTCCGATTCGCCCCTCATAAAATTAAACTCCCGAAGGTTTGGATCGGCAAATCCACTTTTGATAGACTCAAATAACAAAATTTTGCTTGGCGAGTAAACACTATAGTTCATGTCGAAAGTTGGAGCATAATGGTACTGAATGCCATCTTTAACGAAATCCAATTGATAGGCCCAGTCTTTTCCATCGCTTCCATGAAGAATGGATAATTTCATCCATCCCATTTTTTCATATGCAGGAATAATCTCGCGAAGCATATTCGCATGTAGAGGATTTGAAAATGCATTCGGCTGTCCTGTATGTTTCCTGCGCTCTTCGTAAAAATCCAATATGGAATCAAGATATGGAGTTATACCTGAGTACAATATACTCACCGAATAATCGAATCCTTCACGTTTGAGTTTGTTGATCCGTGTTCTTAGATCGAGTATTTTTTTGTGAACGTATTCCTTATAATAGTTGTCCCAGTTTTGGGTTAAATCAATATGATAAAAGGAACGCGATCTATCTTCAATGGGCTGAAATCCTTTTTTTCTTAGTTGTTTTATAAAATCATCAACAAACAAGTCGGTTGCCGGCACTTCGCTTAATACCAGTTGATCCCAATCCTTTTTTCGCTGAAACAATATATCGGCATAGTATGCTGCTGTTTCTCCCGTATGCTTTGGGTTTGTTCCCAAAAGGAAAAAATCATTTGCACCATGGGCAAGAGGTGTTAAAGTGATCCTGTTAACGAGAGCGTTGAATTTGTGATCATGAGCACATAATTGCAGAACATTGTTTGGATACGCTATCGGTAAAAGTTGGTTGGGCTGTATATTAAAACAATTAACATAAGCGTTGAACCAAATTGATTGAGTATGGATATCGTACACTATTTTATTTTAACTAAAAAGAGTGGTTTTAAACTGATGGTAATAATCATTCATCTTGTTTTGAACAAGACTGGCTGATTGAGTTGTTTGTATACCCTCAGTTAACAATTGCGGAATATCTAAAACCGTATGAATACTTTTACCTGCGCCAAGTTCTTCAACGTATGACATTGAAGGGTAATCGTTGGCAATAACAGGTATGCCCAGCATGACGGAACGAAGTACTCTTCCGGATGACATGCCTATCTGGTCTCTGTCAATATACCTTGAATACAATCCAAGTGTTGCATAACAAAATTGAATGAGTGAACTGTACTCTGCATCATTTAAGCGTCCCGTGTTTAACACAACTCTGTCTGTAAGAAGATGCCTATACAATTCATAATACTCTTTTTTCCAGCCAATAATAATAAGATCGTATTGCGGATCCCATAAAGGAAGTGTACACAGAATTTCGGGAAGCTGGCATTTTTGTCCCAACGAACCGTGGAAGAGGATATATTTTTTAGCAGGATTGAGATTGAGCCTTTTTACCCAATCAATATCGGCAGCAATTAATTGCTGAGCAGAAGCAATATTGGGAATGATGCAACTATTAATTGAAGGAAGTCCAAGGGTATCAAACAAAGTTTGCTTACGGGGTTCATCGAAACACGCAATCAAATCAACCTGAGACAAGCATTCTTTCACTCTCTCCAAGTTGGTTAGAAATATCCAAGGAAATTCATCGTCTATATAAGTGAGTTTTGCTTTCGCATTTTTCCGGATGAGTGGAATGGCATCAATACTGTTTGCTCCAAGCACAATAATATGGTCGTACCGTTTGCGAATAATGTTAAGCCAAACCAATAGTTTGAATACATAAGGATTTAGCCTCCTTAATCCCACCCTAGTAAACAGTTTATTCCGGTATGGAAAATGATGTTTGATGCCGGATGTAAGGTCCGACATATTGCTATTGCTCATATCGAGCAGGGAAAGCTCGGCATCTACCTGAAGTACTTCTACCAGTTTATGGAAAAACGGATAGTTGGCAATGTCAAAAGAATGAGGGCGGTTGTAAATGAAGAGTATTTTTTTCATTCCAGCATTTTGTCAATTACGATCTGGATTTCATCATCCGTTAGTCCTAAACCGCTTGGGATATAAAAGCCGTTCCGCGCCAGCTTTTCAGCAATCGGATAGCTTTCATTTTCGAACAATCCCATTTGCCGGAAAATGGGTTGTTCATGCATGCACCAAAAGAAAGGGCGAGTTCCAATTTTGGCATCATTTAGTTTTTTTACCATTGCTTCTTGTTGCGCTTCGGTATCAGCAACCAATGCATATACCCAGTAGATGTTTTCTGCATAATCAGTTTTTGCCAAAGGCAATTGGAATCCGTTAAGTGTTTTTAAACCTTCATTGTATGCATAACCAATTGCTCTTTTCTTTTGCAGATGGGTTTCTATTTTTTCAAGCTGTGCCAATCCCAAAGCTGCCTGCAGGTTAGTCATGCGGTAGTTCCACCCAATTTCGTGGTGAACAAATCGCCTCGCATTGGGTTCAAAGGCTAAGTTTCTTAATTTTTTGCAACGTTCAGCAAGTGTATCATCGTTGCATACAATCATTCCACCTTCTCCTGTTGTAATATGTTTGTTTGGGTAAAAGCTGAAAATACTGATATCACCAAAACTTCCACATTGTTTACCCTTATAAGTCTGACCATGCATTTCTGCAGCGTCTTCAATCAGTTTTAAATTGTATTTCTTGCATAATGCCAACACAGGATCCATGTCAACAGGTAATCCATAAATATGCACCACCAAAATGGCTTTCGTTTTGGAAGTGATTTTTGCTTCAATTTGGGTTACATCCATATTCCAGGTTATGGCATCACTTTCAACCAGCACAGGAGTTGCGCCTGCTGTTACGACAGATTGCGCAGGTGAAATAATGGTAAAAGCCGGCATGATTACTTCATCACCTGCACCAATATGCAATGCTTTGATCGCAATATCCAATGCTGCCGATCCATTGCTGACGGCAATACCATGTTTACGTCCCACATAAGCAGAAAGTTGTTGTTCAAATTTTGTAATGAAAGGCCCTTCGCTGGATATCCATCCTGTTTCAATACATTCGGTTAAGTATTTGAGCTCATTGCCTGAAAGGAGAGGCGTATTTACCGGAACGGGTTTGGTCATGTTTGAATAAATTATTGTTTTTGAAATACAAAACATACACCCCAGGTATGTTCGCTTGGTTTGTTTCCTGTTAAAAATTCTTCTTGCCTGAGGATCGTAAACCCGGTTTGTTTAGCCAGCAACTCCATTTCCGGAATGCTGAAATGACGCATTGGGTGGGTTTCTTTGAGCATTTCCGTTTTACCTGTTTGTTTATCCTGGATATGCACTTCAAAATTTACATCCACAATATTGGTGTCCGTGTGCATTGTTGATTCTGCAATACGTGTTACGTTTATAAGATCATCCTCCATCCGTTTAACACGTGTTTCCGGTTTCTGCGAATACACTGCGGGTGAATACCAAACATCAAAAATGAAGACGCCATTCGGATTCAGATGTTCGTATGTATTCCTAAAACATTTGATGAGGTCATCATTTTGTGTGAGGTAACTGATAACATGAAACAAGGAAACCGCAGCGTCAAATTTTTGATCGAGAGCATACGTTGTTATATCGCCAACAGTTGGTGTAAAGCCGCTTATGTTTTTTTGCATGGCCACGTTCACCATCTCTCTGCTGCGCTCAATCCCCACAATGGAAATATTGTGTTGTGATAAGAACTGTGCGTGTGAGCCGCTGCCACAACCAAGTTCAATTAAGTTCTTTGTATGCGGGCCAAATGTATTGATCAGCGAATAAATATAATCGCTCTCCGCTTTGTAGTTTTTGTCCTTGTATAATAAGTCGTAATAGCGGCTATATGTGCTGAAATTAGTTGCCATGATTAATTCAATTTTATTTGGTCATCAGATACAGGATCAAATCTGACTTTATCTTGCTCACCACAATAAGGGCCCTGTTTTACTTCAATAATTTCACTTTGTTCCAGCATTTTAAATCCATGTCCGCCATCTGCAAGTAATACCACGTCTCCTTGGTTTAATACGCGGCTGGTTAAATAATGTTGTGCATCGGTATAAAAATCGACTCTCACCTTGCCACTTTTAATAAACAGAACTTCTTGTGTAAGGTGAACTTCGCGTGGAACTAAATTGTGCCTGTGGGGTGCAATGACATATCCTTCCGGGCGGTTCATATAACCCAGTTGTTGCGAGTCTTCATCATTCGTAAAGAATTCAATCCCGTTTTTTTGGAATTGAGCCCTGATGATAATTCCTAATTGAAGTTCCTGGTGTGTAATTTTTTCAATCATGGTGTTGGGTTAAATAATCAATAATGCTTAATGCTTCTGATTCTAAAGTGTCAATTGAATAGTTTTGCCTAATCAGATTCCTGCAATTATGCGCAAGTTTGTTGGCTAAATGTTGATCTTCTAAAAGTCTAATTATCGCCTGTGCAAACGATTGAGTGTCGTCTGCAAGAAGAATATGTTCCTCATCTTTTACAGGAATTCCTTCCGCTCCCAAAGTTGTACTTACAAGTGGAATACCGCAGGCTCCTGCCTCAAGAATTTTGAATCGGGTTCCTGATTCGAATTTAAGAGGAACAAGTGCTATATCTGCGTTTTGCAGATAAGGTAAAACCGAGGGACACTTTCCTGCAATCGTTATTCCGTCATCTTTTATGTTGTTGAGAATTGTATTTGAACCATTTCCTACAATGTATAAATGAATGTTGGGAATACTTTTTCTAACAATAGGCAGTATGTCATTGATAAGCCAATTGGCAGCATATTCCATAGGGCTGTCTTTCCAAAAAGTACCGGCCAAATAAATACATGGTTTTTTAAATTTAACCGGAGGGTCGTGTTTCACAATATAATCTTCGAGATCTATAACATTCGAAAATAGTTTTACGTTGGTAGGTTTTTGTGATATTGTTTGGTAATAGGATGCATCAACATCCGAAACAGCTGTAGTAATATCCATAAAACTGCACCACCTTTCCTCTTCCTGTTCTTTTAATTTACCAAGTTTTATAATTTCCTTTTTTCTTTTGTCATCCTTTAAAGAATCTAATTCACGTAAAATAAATCTGGACCATACACTATCTGTATCACAGACCATTTTTATCTGAGGAAATCGATCTTTTAAAGCTTTCATTATTTCGTAAGAGATGTTTCCAAAGCCAAACCAAACAATATCAATTTGATGATATTTAATATAGTCAGAGAGGTAGTTAATGTCTTTTTTAAGGTTTCGCCTCTTTTCAAAAAACTTATCGAGAGAGGGTTGTGTTTTTTTGAGAACTTTTCGGGTAAAAGAATAACTGCCCTTTGGTGCGGAAGATGCAATGTAACTAAAGCTATGGCTGTTTGATTTAAAATAATCTTCAGCCGTAATACCGTTTATTTTTTCCTTGCTCACTCTTGAAACAATATGCAATTCGGCAACTCTGTTGAGCGCCTTAATCGTGTTGCCAATTCGTAACGTAGGGCCACTTACAAAAGGATATTCCAAAACCGGGGTCGTGAATAATATTTTCATACAGTCGTTATTAGAGAATATAATCTGCTAATAGGTTATGATAAATAAGAAATGAGTTTACGAAGTACCCTTGTTAAAAAATGTTTAAAAGGGTTTTGGCTACTGATATTGCTATCGTTCAATTGATGAACGTTTGGTTGATGTTCAATGTTTTTGTAATAATTAAGTACAGGTTTATAATCCTGAATACCCTCAGAGAGTAGTTTTTGATAATAAAAATCAAATATCAATTTCATGTCTTTTCTGCTTTCAAAAGTAGCTGAGGAATGATTTGCCGAAGCTATGTGAGGGCGTTCAAAGTTGTATCCTGAAAAATGAAAAAATACAAGAGGTGTTTTGGGATCATTATTTATATAATAAGCCTTATCATCTTGGCTTATTGTGCGTTCGCACAAATTCCATATCGCTACGTTATACCCCCAATTTTTTAAAACGAATACTTCATTAAAATAAATAGGCAGAAAATTTAACCAGGTTTGATCCACGTATTGTCCCTTTTTGGTGTTGACAAAACACTCCGTTTCCAATTTGTGCATCCACCACTTAAGTATTTGTTTGCTCTCAGGGTTCGATGTGTTGAAAGCAAAAAAACCTGCGTTGTAAAGACCTTCTTTAATTAAGCTTAAGTCAAAGAAGTGATTATCGTTCCGGTATTCAGGGCTAACACAATGAGGTGTTATGATAAAAGAATAGGATCTTAGTTCCTTTAGCAATGAGAAGTTATTAAACACCAAAATATCAGAGTCCAGGTAAATAATTGTTTCTGAATTTTTTTCTCTTTGAAGATATTCGGCCACAAAAGGTTTTAAGGCGCAGCACATTTCAAACGCATTGTATCTCTGTTTCAGCATTTCAAAATGGCTGATCCCCATTTTGTGTATTTCAATGATCTCAATTGCAGGATTGGTTAAATACTTTTCTATACCAGATTGGGTATCTAGAAGAGCTATAATAAATTTACAATCATTATTGTGCTCAATAAATGAACTTGCTAAAGCATATGCTTGAGGTAAAAACTTATTTGTTGCGATTGTATATGAAAGAACCATTAATGACAATAGGTTAACCAGGTATGTAAGATCTGATGGTTGATGGGTAATTCTTCCCTGAAGCTTGCTTTTGGTATAAATTTTCGGATAAAGAATGATGTTAATCTTTCCCTGCTTTGGCGATCCGGTATCAATGTGAAAACAGTTAGCAATAGGGCTGCTTTGTAGTTTACAGCCTTGTTTTTGTCGAAAATCAGGGCGCTTAGTAATTTAAGGTACCTTTGCTTATCACGTTTGGCTTCATATAAAAAGAGAAGTTTAAGATACAGAATGGTCGGGGATGTGTTTTTTTTGAGATCGGCCAGGTCAACGATACTCATCAAGATAAGTTTGCGAATAGTTGCGAAGCCTATAACATCATACGAATGATAAACATCTAATTTTCTTTTATACGATTGGATAATCAAATCGAATTCCTGAGGCAAATATTTTTGTAAGATGATATCCTTATGTTCCTCTAAAAAAACTAACCTTTTTTGATAGCTGCTTTCGTAGTAGCCAAAAGTTCTAAAAAGTATCGCATCTCCAACAGCAATCAACGCTTTGTATTGCTGTATGATTTTGTATGAAACTCTGTTGTCAATAAAATCGGCAGTGAGCAAGCCTGCGGTTCTATTACACAACAATCTTGTAAACTCAAATGAAGATAAGTCGGCAATGGTTACGTTGAGCTGTTTTGTAATATCAGATCCATATAACAATTTGCTTCCGTGTACCAGGTCATATAACTCTATGCTTGGCTTGCTTTGAGTGATCTGCCGTTGACGTTTTATACCAATATCGAAGTATGGGATATTTAATATGTCTTTATAATACGATGATATGATCTCCGTTTTAGTACTATCAATCGTAGTATTGTCTTCTATTATGACTAAGATATCGATATCGTTATAGATTGTAATTTGATTGTTTTCGATTGTATAAGAACCTTCATTTCTTCCAAATGAACCTGTAACATAAAGAGAGGATATCATTGGATATACATCCAGTATTTTACGTGTTATATGCTGGTATAATGACTCTAAACTATCGAACATTTATACTAGGCTTTTGCCAATGGAGTGAGATGGTGTCTTTATATTCAATAAGGCGCAAATGGTAGGGCAGATATCGTATAGTGTCCTTTTTTCGATGGTATTCTTTGTAAAAGATGGCCCATATCCGATTACTAGACTGTTCATGTCAGGTTCATGTTTACCATAACCATGCATTCCCTTGTTAACGTCATTTTCGCGGTGAAAATAATCGGGATGAATAAGGGTTCCGATTTTGGCTTTCCAAAAGCAGTTTCCATATAAGGCTTGCTTTGTCGGGTTGTCGAGTTCGCTATCTGTAAAACGAATGAAGTTTCCTTTTTCATTAAGAGTTTGGTTTTCCATCAAAGAGTTTAATGCTTTGAGCGCAAACTCATTTAAACAAAGAACTCTCATTACGGTAGAATCCAGGAAAAGAACATAGTCTTTTCCATGAATGAGTCTTTCCTTTTTTGCCCATGTTTGAACGATAGCTGAAATATTGATCGTGTCTTTAACTGAGGCCATTCCATGATCCCCAAATATGAGAAAGTCTACTTGGGGATTGATTTGATGTAATTCTCTCAGTTTACGATCAATTTCCCCCATGGCTTGTCGTCTTTGAACAGAATCGGGCCCATAATTGTGACCGATAAAATCAACCATTGAGAATTGGCTCAATACAAAATCTGTTGATGTTGATTGGATGCTTGTTGCAATCTCTGATTGAATATCATTATCCTCAAGATTATAAATGGGATACATTAGATACTGAAAGGCAATTTTCTCTTGGAGCATGATGTCAAAAATGCTTTCAATGGGAAACCCATTCTTTTCGATAGGCGATTTATTGTCTTCTCCCATGGAAATAAAGGAGATGATTTCGTCAGGAATATATCCAAGATTGGGATGAAAACACGTTGCTTTCGCTTGTTCGGTTATAATGCTTCGCAGAAAGTTTTTCCTTCTTTCAAGTCTTTTTGTAATAGCCTTTTTTACTTTTTTAAAAGGAGTGTTTCGGGCAATGGTTTTAAGTATACGGTATTTAAGATCGTTTAGAATTTGGGTATTATATGGAGAATGAGCAGGATCTAAGTTATACATGGAAAATGTTTTGGAAGCAGATTCCGAGGCTCCTGTGCAAATAACGGTACGTTGGCTAAATCCATCAATCGTTTGAAGACTCTTACAGTATAATCCTTGTCCGGTTTGGTTAAACAAAAACGGAGTATCTACAGCATTAATATAATCGTGTCGTAAAGCGTCAACTAAAATAACAACTAACATCAGGCGTATTTATAAAGGATGAGGGTATCTAGAAGTTCAACCAAAGAAAAGACAACTCCATTTTTCAATCCCTTTTGTTTTATTTTTTTGAACATATTGGTAAAAAAGACCTTGCTTAGGTATCTGAATAACTTCTTTTTCGTTGGTTTTTTATAAACATTAGGAATAACACTATTTGTTCCTTTTATTTCGTTTTTGCGTCTCTTAATATATTCTTTGATACTATCGGGGTGCGAGTGGTATACGCTCGATTCTGCACAATAGCCAATGGTGTAACCCTTGGCTAAACAGGTCTTAGCCCAAAGCCAATCTTCAGTGTAAGGAAGGGTTTCATCAAACGGAAATTTTTTCCAAATCTCTTTTCGAATGATGGCGTTTGCATTTGAGAATTTATAATCAGTTCCGGATGTATAAGAATGATCGGGGTAGAAACTTTGGTATCCTCCATCGTTTTGATAACGAACGATCCAATTCGAAAGATGTTGCTGGAAAACCTCTTGTTTGCCGAAGACTCCACAAATGTTTGGGTCATCTTGTATAAACGACACGAAATTATTCAACCAATCAGTATTTGTAGGATAGGCATGTGCACTCAGGATGATAATATAGTCTGACGATTCCCGGGTATTTGAAATGCCCAGGTTGATAGCTCTACCATAACTAAAGGAAGATTTGGTAATGGTTACCAGTTTAATCCTATTGTCTTGTTTAACCAGTTCGTTAATAATATCACGTGTATTGTCTGTCGATTCGGAGTCAACAAAAACAATTTCAAAATTTTGGAAAGTTTGTGCCATGATTAGCGAAACACATTGCTGAATATGTTTTGCTTCATTGTATGTACGAATAATAATAGAAACCACTATTTGATATTCCAGGTAGGTAAGGCAACCATTACACCTTCTCTATTCTTTGAGTATGATTTGAAAGAGGGGTCGAATGTTTTTTCAATTACATCGAATGTAATGACTTCTTCAACAGCATCAATTGCCATTCCATTTACCACACCAATATAAAAATTGAAGCTATAGCTTCCGGCTTTGAGAATATGTGGCAGTTTTATCTGATACTGATATTCTCCTTTTAATCGGGTGTTCAACAGCGAGTCATTTAAATCGGTGTCGAATGATCGCCAAAGGAGCATTCCGTCTTTGTATAAATTCATACAAAGATGGATGGATGTTAAATTTTCGAGAAGTGTGTAATCAATTTCTAAGAATACATTTTCAAACACATCAAATGATGTGCATTCTTGTCTGTCATCATTCAGCAATCTAATGGTCTTGATAAAACCTCTTTCTTTCGAAGAAGGGTTCTTTAAAAGATAGGAACTTTGATTACTGGTTTTGTTGGTTGCCAGGTATTTATTTATACACTCAGGTGTAGGTCCCTGGAAGTTTATATTTCCATGATTGAGCAGAATCGAAGAAGAACATAAACCTGCAATGGCTCCCATATTGTGACTTACAAACAAAACGGTTCTTCCTTCCCCTTTGCTTACATCACCCATTTTGCCCAAACACTTTTTTTGAAACTCGGCATCGCCCACTGCAAGCACCTCATCCACAATTAAAATTTCACTTTCCAGATAAGCTGCAACGGCAAAGGCCAATCGCACATACATACCGCTGCTGTATCTTTTTACCGGAGTGTCAATATAACGTTCAACACCACTAAAGTCGATAATCTCATCAAGTTTTCGCGCAATTTCCTTTTTGCGCATACCCAAAATTGCGCCATTCAAAAAGATGTTCTCGCGGCCTGTTAACTCAGGATGAAAACCTGTTCCTACTTCCAACAAACTTGCCACGCGGCCCTTGATATTTATTTTTCCGGTAGTAGGAGCCGTTACCCTCGAAAGGATTTTGAGAAGCGTACTTTTTCCGGCACCGTTTCGCCCGATGATGCCGACTGCGTCTCCCTGGTTTATGGTAAAGTTTATATTTTGTAAACTATACACAATATCATCAACGCCACTTTTTGCAGTTCGGTCATTTGTTTGACCGATCTTTAAGAACGGATCTTCTTTACCTCTAACCTTCGTGGTAAACCAACGTTGCACGTCTTTGCTGATGGTGCCTGTTCCGATCTCGCCAAGGCGGTATATTTTGGAGAGGTTTTCTACTTTTATTGCTATATCACTCATTTAGATCGTATCAATAAAATTACGTTCGGTCCTGTTGAAAATAATGACGCCCAGGAACAATAATATGACGGTGCATGAAGCTGTATACCCCAAACTCCAGATACTAAATTCACCTTTACCCAAAAAGCCATATCGGAAAGCTTCGATAATACTCGTCATCGGGTTGAGTTCTACAATGTATTTGTATTGCTCGGGTGCTGCGCTCAACGGATAGATCACCGTGGTGCCATACATCAACAGGGTTATGGCAAACTGGACAAGAAATGCAAGATCCCTGTATTTAGTTGTTAATGATGAAACGATCATGCCAAGTCCTAATCCTAATAAGGCCATTAATAATACAAGAACCGGAAACAAAGCAATCGCGGATGTTAGTTGGATATTGGTTCCAGTAAAGTAATAGTAGCCAAGTAAACATATGAACATGAACAATTGCACGATGAACTTAAGCAGGTTGCTGGTTACAATTGAAAGCGGCATGATCAGGCGAGGAAAATATACTTTGCCAAAAATGCTTGCATTGGCTGAGAATACCGTACTTGTTTTGGTAAGGCATTCCGAAAAATAATTCCATGCCGTAATTCCCGCCATGTAAAACAACGGACGTGGCAATCCATCGGAACTGATACCGGCCAATCGCCCGAATACGAACGTAAACGTTAGAGTAGTGAGGAGTGGTTGAATAAAGAACCAGATAGGTCCCAGGATCGTTTGTTTGTAACTGGATATAAAATCACGTTTCACAAACATTACAAGCAGATCACGGTAACGCCAAACGTCTTTGAGGTTAAGATCAAAAATGGAACGCTGGGGCTCAATTACCAGGTCCCATTCTTTTATAGCTTCTTCGTGGTTCATTAATTGATAATATTAAAATGAGGCTGGCTTAAAATGATGTCTCGTTGTTCAGAAAATTCCTTTACTGTAAATGTTACAAAACGCACTTTTTTATGGATAAGCTTTTCCGTTTTTTCTGTGAGTGTAAGCAAATATGTTTTGTTAATATCTCCTACAAAAACAAGGTCAATGATTGGGCTGTCAAGCCCTTTGGCTAATTCACCAACAAGGTAAACGGCTTCAACATCGCCCAACTTACCAATCACCTGTTCTGCAATTTTATCAAGCCCTGTGTATTTTAACAGTATACTTCGGATATCATTAAATAATGGGTGTTTGGTATTGGCTGTAAATCTTTTTTTGTTGCCATCAGCGCTGGTGCTTAACAGGCCTGCCTTTTCAAACTTATTTAATTCAACCCTGATACCATTTGAGCTTTCTCCAAATTCTGCCTCCAAATTCCGTAAATAAGCGGAGTTTTTACTGTTCAGAAAAAATTTGAGCAGTAGCTTGATGCGTGTTTTAGAAGTTATAAGGGATTCGATCATTTATTTTTAAGAAGCGAGAGTGCGAGATATTTGGACACGAAACTTGAGATTTACATTACTCATTTAAGGAGTTCATGAATCCTCGAATCATGTTGTTAATTTCTTTGGTTTCTTTCATCCGTTTTTCGAGATCAATTTCGGGTAATCTATTTGTTAGTTTTAACACGGTAAGCTGAGTTACCAGCTCACTTGCAGAGCCACTTGCGAGTTCTAGAAAACGTTTGAATTCTTTATTCGATCCGCGTTCGGATCCTTCGGCAATATTTGAAGGTACTGATATAGATGCTGCTGATATTTGTTCTGCAATACAAAAAGGTCTGACCGTATCAATAAAAGGCATCGCTTTAACCGAAATCAATAAGCTACGTTTATCGATCTCCAAGTTTTCGTAATTGTGCCTTTGGTATTTCTTGGGGGTATTTGCTTGCAGGGGTAAGTGCAGTCTCAATATCTCGTTTTGCGTGTCTTATTTCTGACGTCTTTGCGTGGCTTCGCCCCGTGAGTCACATCACATTTTTGAAATATTGAGCAAAAAAACTACTCAATAATAAAAAACTAAGTAAGAAAAAACAAGACATATTTAGGGAAAATGGATGAGAAACGGTAATTATCTGGGATAAAGCTATAATGCTTGAAGATAGGCTGCAGGAACTTTCAGCAAAACATGTGTGCCGAGTTGTTCAATCTGAATGGCGAAATATTTGTTGCCATGTTGCTCAACAATAGTCCCGTTATATCCTTTTAAAGGGCCGGCAATAACGGTTACCGCCTGATTCTCCTCGTATGTTTCATTCGAAAGCGTGATATCTTCAAAATGCAAAAGAGAAAGTTTAATGGCCTGGATAATTTGTGGACGGATATCCACCAATTCTTTGCCCATTTTGATGAATTTAACAACACCGGGCGTTTGGGAAACAATTGCTTGGTCTTTTTCAAAAAAAATATGGACAAAAAGATAGGATTTGAATAATGGTTCTTCGGTCTTTTTTTTCCGGTCGCTCCATTGCTTAATGGTAGTTTGCAATGGAAGGTATACCTCAATTCCCTTGTCGATGAGTTGTTGTGCTACTTTTTTTTCGGCCCTGGGGTTGGTATAAATGGCGTACCATTTTTGTTCGGCACTCATACAATGTCTTCAATAATATAAGCCGGTCTTTTGCGCGTAGCATCAAGGTTACGCCACAGGTATTCACCAATAATGCCGATGGCTATCATTTGAAAGCTCGATACCAAAAGAAAAACCACCATCATGGCTGTCCAACCTTCCACATCAACATGACCTGAAAGTTTTGCCCATATCACATACAATGCATATACAAACGAGATCAGGCCAAGGATCAATCCGCCTGTGGTAATAAAACGGAGGGGAGCATAAGAGAAGGAAATAAAAGAATCGATGAACAGTTGGATTTTCTTTTTAATAGTCCAGCGCGATTGACCAATTTTACGCTCAGAACGTGTATATGGTATGGTTACATAATCATACTTAAGCCACATGAGTAAGTATAATGAGTTGGTGTTTTTCTCTTCGAGTGCTACTACTTGCTCACGGAGTTGTTTGTCGAACAAACAAAAATCGAAACCGCCTTTAGGTAAATTGGGTAAGGCAAATTTGCGGATGAGCTTTTGGTAGCTATTGGCAAATAGTTTGGAGAAAAAAGGATCGTTCCTGTCTTCCCTGTTTGCCAAAACCAATTTGACTCCTTTTTTCCAGTAATCAACCATTTTCACCATCAATTCAGGTGGATCCTGAAGGTCGGCAGTGATCACTATATTACAATCGCCTGTTGCATATTTCATTCCTGCCTGTATGGCATTGTAGGAACCAAAGTTTCCGGAAAGTTTGATCAGCTTTACCTTATCGGGATACTTATTTTTAAAAGCAGTCAGCGCTTCATAAGTATTGTCTTTGCTGCCATCATCCACCATGATGTATTCAAACGTTATATCATCCGAAAATTGTTTTTCGGTGGCTAATAATTCGGCTGTTGTAACCGGAATATTGGCTTCGTTAAAATAGCATGGTATAATGATAGAGAGTTTAGGCATTCAAAAATTGTTTGATGGCTGTACAAATATAATTAACCTGTTCGGTTGTCATACCCGGGAACATAGGAATGCTCAAACAAGTGTTTGCAATTATTTCCGCAATCGGGAAATCACCTTTTTTATAATTGAGGTTGCTGTATGCTTGCTGCAAGTGCGGTGGAACCGGGTAATGAATTAAGGTCCCGATCCCTTGCGTTGCCAAAAATTCCTGTAGTTGATCTCTTTTTGTGGTTCGTATAACAAACAAATGAAAAACGCTGGTGGCATTTTCGGCAATTTCCGGAAGTATTAAGTCTGGTGTACCTTGTAATGTTTCAAGGTATTGTTTTGCAATGCGATTTCTTTCTGCATTCCAATTGGCTAAATGATTGAGTTTAATGCTCAAAAATCCAGCCTGTACTTCATCCAGGCGGGAATTGATGCCGAGTTCCTGGTTATAATATTTTTTCTCAGAGCCGTAATTACGGATAACTTCAGTACGTTTTTTGAGAGCTTCATTGTTGGTGGTAATGGCCCCTGCATCACCATAGGCACCGAGGTTTTTTCCAGGGTAAAAACTGGTTCCGTTAATATCACCAAAACTTCCTGTTAGCTTTCCATTATAGGTTGCACCTTGTGATTGTGCATTGTCTTCAACCACATATAGGTGATGTTTTTTGGCAATGGCCATAATAGCATCCATTTCACAACTTTGTCCATACAAATGCACAGGCATAATGGCTTTGGTATGCTTGGTGATCTTGGTCTCGATCTCCTCGGGATTGATATTATAGGTTCCCAATCGTGGTTCAACAGGAACAGGCGTTGCTCCAACATAACTTACGGCCAGCCAGCTTGCTATATACGTGTTGGAAGGAACAATTACTTCATCTCCTTTTCCAATATTTAATGTTTTGAGTGCAATGATTAATGCATCCAGGCCATTGGCAACACCTACTGCATATGTAGTTTTATTAAATGAAGCGTACTCTTTTTCAAATTGTTTCACTTGTTCACCAAGTATATACCAGGCGCTGTCAAAAAAATGTTCGAAAGAAGCAAGGGTTGCTTGTTTCACATCGGCATTCATTTTTTCGAAAGAAAGGAAAGGAATTTTCATATTATTTTCTTTTTAGCCCGTTATCCGTTTTGATGTAAAGAACTCCTTGTTCTGAAATCCATTCGGTATCCGAAACCTGTTTAAGTTTAGATCCTTCTTCGTCAACCCAGCCCTTTATTTTAGCCGGATTACCATACACTAACGCGTGGGCAGGAACATCGCGTGTTACCACTGATCCAATACCGGTCATGCAGTATTCTCCCAATACGGTTCCGGCTAGTATGGTAGAGTTGGCTCCAATAGATGCTCCTTTTTTAATAAGGGTTTTTGCAATTGGAACATATTGTTTGCTGCGGGGTCGAAGGTCATTCGTAAAAACCACATTGGGCCCCAAAAAAACATCGTCTTCAATGGTAACGCCTTCCCAAATATAAATACCACATTTAACCGTAACGTTATTGCCTAGGGTAACACCATATTCAATATAAGTATGGTCACAAATATTACATCCACTGCCAATTACAGCACCTTTTAATATATGTGCAAATGCCCAAACGCGTGTATCGTTTCCGATATGTTCTGTTTCAATAAGGGCTGACGGGTGAATATATGGAGGATTGCTTTCCATTATTTTTGGCCCCATATTTTTTTGAAATCCTCATAATTGCGGATATAGTCCGTTTCGTTATACAAGGTTGACGCCATTACCACCTGAATAGCTGTATGCGAGTATTGCATGGTATGCCATACATTGGGTGGAACATATACGCCCTGGTTTGGACTATCAAGAATGAATGTTTGAATAGCTCCATCAGCTGTTTCGGTATTCACTACAATCCGCCCGGTTACGGCAATTAATATTTGCTCGGTTTGATGGTGTGCGTGTCTACCGCGAACAATACTTTCCGGTGTATAATACGTCCAGAAAATGCGTTTTATTTCAAATGGAAGTTTATCATTTTGTCCAACGGAGATATAACCCATACTTGGGTCTCCCAATTTGGTAAAGTCAATAATATGTGGTGATGGAAATGTTTTCATGAAATTACTTTCTTAGTTTACGGAGAAGTGAAAAGAACCCATTCTTTTTTTTCTTTTTTCCTACTTCGTTGGCATAATAGCCTGCATAATAAGATTCGTTATACTTATTGTAACTTCCATATCCATTTTTTCCATAATAGCCGCCATAGTAATAATAGCCACCACCACCCAGGTAGTCTCCATATTCTTGTTTGTAAAGACTGCTGTATGCTATAGCTGAATGATCGTAAGAGTTTAGAATAGTGTAAATATTTTTAACATTATTCTCTGATTTAATTCTGTCTGGAGTTGTTGCAAATTCACGTTTCGAATATTGTGCCCTGATCACAAATAAATTGATATCAGATTGTGCCATCAAGGTAAGTGAATCAGAAACCAGTCCAACAGGTGCTGTATCCAAAAAGATATAATCAAATCGTGTTCTGAGTTCGTCAATGAATAACTGAAATTCATCTGTTTGCAATAACTCTGAAGGGTTTGGTGGAGTAGGTCCTGCCGGCACAATACTTAGGTTTTCGTATTCTGTTTCAAAAATAATATCGTTGATGGTTGCTCTTTTTACAAGGTAACTGGTAAGACCTACCTGGTTGTTTACATTTTGAAACGATTCGTGCAATTTAGGGCGCCTTAAGTCACAACCAATAATGACAACCTTAAATCCAAGTTGTGTAACCGAGGCCGCAATATTTACCGTACAAAAGGTTTTACCTTCACCACTCACGCTGGAAGTAATACAAATGACTTTGTTTTTTTCCCCTTTCAAAATGAAATTGGCATTGGTTCGGATTCCCCTGATAGATTCGGCAAAGATGGATTTGGGGTTTTTATAAACATAAATACCATAGTCTCCTTGTTTATCGGCATCATCAATTTTTTTGATCACTCCGATTACGGGAACTTTACTGATGGATTCGATTGTTTCCTTGTCTGGAATTTTATCGTACAAAAATCTGCTTAGGAAAATGTATCCGAAACCAACTCCTAAACCAATTAACAATGCAATGAGGTAGTTTTTGTCCGGCTTCGGAAAAATAGGAGTGTTATTGTAAAGGGCTGCATCAATCACACTGATATTGGCAACAATAGAAGATATACCAATCAGGTTTTCGAGTCGCCTTTCTTGCAAGTAACCGTATATTTTTTCATTGATTTTAAAAGAGCGTTCCAGGTTAAACAAGGCTTGTTCTTTTTCAGGTAGGTTCGATAACGAGCTGTTGAGCTCTGCAATCAGGTTGTCATTGTTTCTGATCAGATTATCAAGATTGAGATTAACGGCTTTTATAGCACGCGAAATACCTGCTTTGATTTCCTTGATCTTGGTTTCGTTGTCCTTCATAATAGGACTCTCGGTATTGTATTTACCCATAAAGGTAATACGTTCGAGGATCAGATTATTGAGTAGCGCAATTAATGTACTGATGGATTGGGCATCATCTCCATCTACAACCAGCAATTCAACCGGCTTGTTTGTCGTTCGCACCACTTCTTTTTCCAAATTGGAAAGTTGTGCTTTACGCATCAGTAAAATATTCTTCTTAGCTTCCAGGTCCAATAGTTTCGAAAATTCGGCTTTACCCAATTCCTGAGGGGCCATTCCCCTGTTATTGGATTTAAAATCGGAAAGGTCTTTTTGTGAATTGGCAACACGCCCAGCCAGATCCAAAAGTTGTTCATCAATATACTTAATGGTTTGTTTGGCGGCTTCTGTTTTAGAGTTAACAGATTCCTTAATATATACTTTGGCAATAGAATTGACATAATCAGTAGCAAACTCGGCAATATCTGAAGTATAGCTCAGGTTCATGATATTGGTATTTTTTTCAAGCTCTACTTCCAATCCTGCAGAGATACTTGAGCCAAATGTTTCCATATTGTTGATCACAATTTGGATAGGCAGGTTTCTGATAACATGCAGGTCTTCGTCATTTAGTTTTTTGATCACCAAAATGGAATGTTTGAAGTATAATGTGTCACCAAAATGATAAGCCCGACCTGTTTTTTTTCCTTCTATCAGGTTAAACGAATGGTCTTCATTAATTTTAATGGCAAATGAGCTTCCGATATCAGAAGAGTCTAAATAAATAAAATCCGGGTGGAAGGCTTTATTGGGATAAAGCCGGGAAGTAATAAAATTACCTTCAATGTATTCAGTGGTATGCAGCCCAAGGTATTCAAGCGTTTTTTTCGACATTGTTCTCGATTGAAGAACAAGTGCTTCTGTTTTGATCAGGTTTTCAATACGTCCGGAGATTCTCCCGTATTTAAATAGATCTGAAACCTGACCACCTTTCTCGTCTTCAAATTTTAAACTTGTGGTCGCTTTATACAAAGGTTTTGTGTAACGAAGCTGAATATATGCAACCGTTAATGAGAGGAGGATGGAGGTAACCACAATTTTCCATCTAGCCAATATAATAATGGCTAATTTGTTAATATCGAGGGTTTTGTTACTACCTTCCTCTATAATTGATTCTTGATTAGACATAGTGGTTTAGCGAGAAAGCGAATAAAGTTGCATGGTGATAACTATTACCTGTAAAGCGGCTAATAAAAGACCTGTCGCGGCAGTGGCCCCGGATATTGGTTCTGTAGCAGCTTTGATTGTATATGGTTCAACGTAAACTATATCATTATGGTGAATAATAATATCCGGACTTTTTAACGCTTCAATCATTTTCATGTTTACCATGATAACTGCATTTCCCCTTATAATTTTGATCCGGTCCTTGCGACCTGTATCTTTTATACCTCCTGCCGATGCCAATACTTCTGATAGCGTAGTGTTTTCTTTATCTACCACAATCAGTCCCTGACCATTTACTTCTCCTAAAACAGTTGCTGTTAAATTTGGGATATTCACATCAATAATCGGATTGGAAATAAACTGGGCATACTTTCCTTCTAAGTATTTGGCCGCTTCCAAACGGTCTTTCCCTACAATATTCACGCGTCCAATAAGAGGTAATGCTACTGTGCTGTCGTAGTTAACCAAGTACCCTGCGTCAGTGGCATCATTAGCTGCTGCAGTGGCGCCCTGAGATGCTCCCTGCCCTAAATCATAATTATTCAGAAAACGAAGTTGAATACGATCTCCAACGCGGATAACGTGTTTGTATTTGCTGACCGCCCGCAAGGAGTCCATGCTTACCACCAATACCGGCTCTTCTGTTTTTAGTTTTTTCTTACCTTTAAACATGATGTTCTTTTTCTTGTAGGAGCAAGAAGAAGCTACTAACAATACTGCAATGCCTAAAGTAATAAGGGTTCTGAAATATTTCATTTATGGGTTTAACTCTCGTTTTGCAAGTATAATACTAAATATACACTTAGAGTAATGTATCCTTATGCTCCGTGGTCTTTTATGATTTTGCTTAACCACTTAAGCATCATGAATATACTGAGTGCCGCTACCAAAACAATAACACAGTTAACCATGAAGAAGTACTGCTTGTGTTCGTAAGTGTCCCACAAACTCGCCAAGACTCCACTCAGTTTATTGCCAATGGATGTACTGAGCATCCATCCGCCCATCATCAATGCTGCAAGGCGTGGAGGAGCAAGTTTGGATACCAATGATAATCCCATTGGGCTCAGGCAGAGCTCACCTACCGTAATCACTCCGTATGTTCCGATGAGCCACCAGGCCGAAACCTTTTCGGCTCCGTTCATTCCTATATTCACGGCTGCAATCATAACAGTTGTCGAAAATGCTGTAATGATCAATCCCCAGAATATTTTGCCTGGAGTGCTGGGTTCTAAATTTCGGCTTCGCGCCCATATAAAAAATCCAACCACAACGGGCGTTAACAATACCACAAAGAATGGATTGATGGATTGAAACAATTCGGTTGAGATCAACTGAACAGATTCACCCTTTGCAGGCAACTCTGTGGGAGGAATATTTTTAAAATAGTGAGGGTATTCGATCACTTTTTGCAATTTACCATCTGCTGTTTTAATAGGTCTGAACTGCTCGTCAACCAGTACTACGGAGTCTTTGGTGTACGAAATTTCTTGTACCATTCCCAGGGCTTTGGCCGGAGCCACCACAGCAGCAGGTAATTCCCTGTCGGTATAACTTTCGGCCCAGGTGGTGAGGGCAGTTCCGTTTTGTTTGAAAATGGCCCAGAAAATGACCACCACTCCCATAATGGCCAAGAGCGCGCCAATGGGTTTTTTATCTTCCTCGTTCGATCGAACATACAGTGAGATGTAAAACAACAAAATAGGGATGGCTCCGAAAATAAAGGCATCGGTGCTATCACTTCCAAAAATATTACCCGGAATGAACCATCCCAATATTCCGGCAATAATAGCCGGTAATAATACAATGCTCAGGATTTTGCCAACGCTCATATCCTCTGCTTTTGCCGGTTTAATGGTGTCTACATGTTTGTAGTGTTTACTGCCGATCCAAAAAATGGTGATTCCAACAAACATTCCGATACCGGCCGCAAAAAAAGCATACCCCCAACCGAAATGGTTGCGTAGGTATGCAGCAAAAAAGTTGCAGATGAATGCCCCGATATTAATGCCCATGTAAAAAATATTATAGCCTGCATCTTTATTGGCTTTGTATTGCGGTTCGTTATAAAGGTTACCAAGCAGGGTTGAAATATTGGGTTTGAAAAAACCATTACCAATGATCATTAAGGCAAGTGCAATAAAAAAAGGTGTCTCACCCGGGATAGCCAGGCACATATAACCTAAGCCCATCAGGATTCCCCCAATGGAAATGGCTACCCGATACCCTAAGACCCTGTCGGCCAATAAGCCCCCTACAAATGGGGTGATAAAAACCAACGCGATATAGGTTCCGAAAATATCGGAAGCTTCTTTTTTCTCTAAAGCCAAACCGCCTGCTTTGGTATCAGTCATATACAAGAAGAAGATGCCAAGCATTAAGTAATAACCAAAACGTTCCCACATTTCAGTAAAAAATAAGTAATAAAGTCCCTTAGGATGTTTTGCGCTTACAGTTGTCATGGTTTCGAATATGCACTAAAAAAAGAAACCCCGCAACAGTAAGTTTTGTTGCGGGGTTCCGAGTATCGATATCAAAATGAATTAGTGCACACCGTGCATCATTTTTTGCAATGTTTTGGTTAAGAAAAAGAGGATCAACGAAGCGATACCTGATAACACAACAAATATCATGAAGAACTCGTAAAGCCCGGTGATCTCAAATCCAGCGAAAGATGGATGTGTAGGTAGGCTTGGGTCAGGGTACAGCCCACTTAATGTTCCGGCAAATTTATTGGCTGCAGCGGTCGACAGAAACCAAACGCCCATTAATAATGAAGCAAATTTTGCAGGTGCAAGTTTTACAACCATGGCTAAACCAATTGGTGATAAGCATAACTCTCCGATGGTGTGCAATAAGTAAAGGCTAAACAACCACATCATGCTTACTTTAACATTAGGATCTAATCCTTTCACACCAAACGCAATTACCAAATAGCCAATAGATAAAAACAATAAACCAAATGCTTGTTTTGTTGGCGATGAAGGTTCCATGTTTCTATTGCCTAATAATGTCCAGATCCAGGCAAATACAGGGGCTAGAATTACAATTAATACAGCATTGATCGATTGAAAGAAGCTTGCTGGGATTTCAGTTCCAAGCATATGGCGATCCGTTTGCTCTTCAGCAAAGAACGTAAGGGAAGCTCCAGCTTGCTCGAACGCTGCCCAGAAGAAAATAACAAAGAATGCCAATATATAAATAACCCAGATACGTTGTTTTTCAATTGCTGTCAATGTTTTATCGGTGATAATTGCAGCAGGGCCAATAATCGTAATTGAGAAGATGGCAGCTCCAATGAATCCCAAGTCCATTACATTGTAAAAAAGAACAAATAAACCAATAGAACAGGCAGCCCAGATAATCATTTGCGACATTGGCATTTTAGGAGCTTTCACTTCGTTTTCTGCTAATACCTTTTTCTCAGGAACCATTCCAATCCCTTCGCCACTGGGCTTAACTATAAATTTGTTTTTAAGCAATTCAAATGAAATCATGCTGATAACCATTCCAATACAGGCAGCTAAAAAGCCCCATTTGAAATCGCCTGCATTTCCAGTATCTCCAAAACCTCCGCAAACCAATGGCGCAAAGAAGGCTCCTAAGTTAATTCCCATGTAAAAGATGGTAAAGGCTGAATCTACCCGTTTATCACCTTCCGGGTATAATTGGCCAACCATTGTTGAGATATTTGGCTTGAAAAATCCATTACCAAAGATCAAAAATCCCAATCCTAAGAATAGCATAGGTTGTGCAAACCCAATATTGGTGTAGTTGGAAGCTGATAAGAACATGCAGAACTGGCCGATAGCCATTAATACACCACCAAACAAAATTGACCTGCGATTTCCCCAATAACGATCGGCAACATACCCCCCAATAAGCGGAGTTAAGTATACAAGCCCTGTATAACTACCATATATCTCGGATGCAAAAGCTTTATCAAATAATAAGGCTTTGATCATGTACAAAGTAAAAATAGCACGCATACCGTAGTAGCTAAAACGCTCCCACATTTCGGTGAAAAACAATAGGTATAAACCTTTAGGATGTCCTGTTGATTGACTCATGTAATGTTAAAATTAATGTGATGCAATATAAAACTCTGTTTGAACTATGCAAGTAGTTCGGTTAATTGGTAAAATGGTGATAAGCCAACACGGCTAAATACAATACAACAATGCTCCCAAGAATTGTTCCCAGCATCAGGAGGACGCTTAGTATTTGTTTAAGGGTTGTTGTTTTCATTGTGTTGTTTTTCCTTTCAATCTGATTCGTAATCCGTGATTACCAAAGCCGGTTAAAGCTTCTCTAAAATAAAGCGTGTCATCTTATCGTACAAATGCAATCTTGTTTTGCCACCACCAATACTGTGGTTTTTATTCGGATAATATTCGCTGTCAAATTTCACTCCTTTGTTGATCATGGTATTCACCATTTCTACCGAGTTTTGAAAATGCACATTGTCATCGGCAGTTCCGTGTATGATCAAATAATTCCCTTTAATTTTTTCGACATGATTGATTGGGGAATTGTCGTCATAGTTTTTGCCATTTTCCTGAGGTGTGCGCATAAAACGTTCGGTGTAAATATTATCGTAGTATCTCCAGTTGGTTACGGGAGCAACGGCAATGGCTGCTTTAAAAACATCAGCTCCCTTGCTTATCGCCAAACTCGACATGTATCCGCCAAAACTCCATCCAAACATTCCGATTCGTGCAGCATCCACATATGGTAGTTTTCCCAATTGCTGTGCAACGTATATCTGGTCTTCAATTTCGTATTTACCTAATTGGAGGTAAGTTGATTTTTTAAATGCCTCACCTTTAAATCCGGTTCCGCGGCCATCCACACAAACGATCATGTAACCTTTTTCGGCTAGCATCTCAAACCAAAAATAGTTTGAACCCATCCAGCGGTTTACAGCAAGCTGATGCCCCGGTCCTCCGTAAACGTACATCAAAACCGGATATTTTTTACTTGCATCAAAGTTCCCGGGTTTGATCACAAATGCATTTAAGTCTTCGTTATAGGCATTTTTATATGAAGTCATCTCAGCTTTTACCAGGTTGTAACTGCCAAGTTTACTCAACAGTTTTTTGTTGTCCTCCAATACACGTAATTCTTTTCCGCTATTGTCGCACAATGCATAAAATGGGGGAGTATTGATAGATGAGTTGGTTAGTAGGAAATAAGTATAATTTGAATTGAATGTGGCACTATTCCATCCGGTACGTTTGGTCAGTTGTTTTTTTGATTTTCCATCAAGGGAAACAGCATACACATAACGTTCTGCAGAATTAATTTCTGATGTCGAAACATAGATCGTTTTTGATTTCTCATCAATTCCATAAACATCATCCACCGACCAGTTTCCTTGTGTGATTTGTTTAAGCAATGCTCCATTTAAGTCGTATTGGTATAAATGATTCCAACCACTTTTTTCACTGTTCAAAACAAAGGTTTTGTTATCGGTCAAAAAGGTTATTTCGGGTATATCAATATAGGCTTTGTTTTCTTCGGTATAAATCGTTTTGGTAGAGCCATCTTTGGTATTTGCCAGCAATAGCTCCAGTTTGTTTTGCAACCTGTTTAAGCGATACACACATAAAGCATTGTTGTTTTGTGTCCATTTGATACGGGGAATATAAATATCTGTTTCTGCACCGATATCGATCAGCTTTTCCGATGCCTTGTTGATGTCAAAAACAAAAATCTGGATTGTTGAATTAGCCTCACCTGCTTTTGGATATTTAAAGGCGTATGGTTCGGGGTACAGTTTGTTGTTGAATGTTGTCATGCTAAATTCTTTAACCGCACTTTCGTCAAACCTGTAAAATGCCAACTGTGAGCCATCATTGTTCCAGTAAAAACCTTTGCTTAAAGCAAACTCTTCTTCGTAAACCCAATCAGTTGAGCCGTTGATAATATGGTTGAATTTGCCGTCTGAAGTAATTTGTGTTTCCTTTTGTGCAACAAGGTCATAATAAAATAAATTGTTTTCGCGCACATATGCCAGTTTGTTTCCGTCAGGAGAGAACTCAGCCAGCATTACGGCATCAGGAATCGGTTGTGTTAGCTGTTTACTTTTGACATCATAAACATGCACGTTGGCTGTAAACGAATGACGGTAAATGTATTTGGCATTGGTTTGCAATAAAAGCTTGTTTTCGGTTGCGCTCCAGGTATAATCAAAGTTTTTAAGCCCGATATCACTGCTTTTTAATAGGGTATCCACAATGGCTCCGGTAGCAAAACTGTAACGAATAATATTATCGTTTTCATCTTGTGCCGAGTAGTATTTACCATCTTTCATAGAGTTGAATCCCGAAACTCCTTCGGCAACAAATGAACCTCTGGCCCAAATGTCTTCGAGGGTAATGTTTTGCTGGGCAAATGCAGCTCCGATGAAGCAAGTGCAGATGAACAACGTGAATGTAAGTTTGTTTTTCATGTCAGTTAAAATATAGAGTAGTTTGTTAAATATATTTTTAAAGGGAGCCAATATAGGAATATCTTTTTATCTGGTTCTATTGTTACCTGTTCATAATTAATCTTTGTGTCTTTGTATGGCTGTGTTTATTTTCGACCATGCAATATAACAAAGTGACCGAAGCGCAAATAAAAGCCTTTCAACAAATAGTTGGCGAACCGTTTGTCATAATTGGCAATGACCAAACGGAACAATATGCGCAGGATCATACCGAAGATCTGGTATACTATCCGGATGTGGTTTTAAAACCCCGAACGGCTACCGAAATTGCATCTGTTTTAACTATCTGCAATGAGCATAAAATACCTGTAACGCCTCGTGGTGCAGGTACAGGGCTTAGTGGTGGTGCTTTACCTTTATATGCAGGAGTCGTTATTTCAATGGAACGTTTTAATGAAATTCTTGCCATTGATGAACAAAATTTTCAGGTAACCGTTGAACCGGGAGTTGTAAATGAAGCGCTCCAGGTTGCCGTTCGTGAAAAGGGTTTGTTCTATCCACCTGATCCTGCCAGTAAAGGAAGTTGTTTTTTGGGTGGCAATATCGCCCATGCAAGTGGTGGACCACGGGCATTAAAATACGGAACAACCCGGGATTATGTACTCAACCTGGAAGTTGTATTACCTACCGGTGAAATTATCTGGACTGGAGCGAATACCTTGAAATATTCTACAGGTTACAACCTCACGCATTTATTGATTGGCAGCGAAGGAACATTGGGTATTGTTACTAAAATGGTGTTGAAATTGATTCCACATCCGCAACACACTTTATTAATGTTGGCTCCGTTTGGTTCGCCCGAAAATGCTTGTGCAGCCGTGAACGGGATCTTTTTGGCAGGATGCAATCCAAGTGCATGTGAATTTGTGGAACCTGAAGGATTCAGGCTTTCGGCAGCCATGTTGGATATGAATTTTGCAATTGAAAGAGGAGTAGAGGCATACTTGCTGATAGAGGTTGATGGCAATGATCCCGACCTGATGATGAAAGAATGTGAAACGATCAGTGAGGTACTTTATCAGCACAATAGTGGTGAAGTATTGTTTGCCCAAACTGCTGATGAAAAGGAGTATTTCTGGAAACTGAGAAGAAGCATAGGGGAAGCTACCAAGCATAACAATACCTACAAAGAAGAAGATACTGTGGTGCCGAGAGCAACTTTACCTGCTTTGTTCAGAGGAGTGAAAGAGATCGGAAACAAATATGGTTTTCGTACAGTTTGTTACGGACATGCTGGCGATGGCAACCTACATGTGAATATTTTAAAAGATCAATTGGGAGATGATTTTTGGAACAACGAAATAACCGAAGCCATCATCGAAATATTTACGCTTTGCAAAGAACTCAAAGGAACCATCAGTGGCGAACACGGAATAGGTCTTGTGCAAAAACCATACATGCAGGTAGTGATGCCCCAATTTCAACTCGACTTAATGCGCAAGATCAAAGAGGCATTCGATCCTCATTTTATCTTAAATCCGGGAAAGATATTCTAGTAAAATCAGCATTTCGATTTTATACACTGTGCTTCACATTCGTCATTACATTTTCCACTGTCCATTCAACTTTGTGTTTGAATGGGTTTTGCCGCACGCTACAGTTTGTTAGCTGGCAAACGCTACAGCTAAAAGGCAGGCACGGGTCGGGGTGAATAAATAATTCAACTTTGTTGTTAAATTCTTTCGAAACCAAATCTTCAATATTTTTGAGGTCATCGTGCGATGTTTTGAGATCATTATACCAAGGTAATGTAATATGGCAATCGATGTGAAAACTTGAACCATATTGTTGAATACGCAAATTGTGGATATCAATCCAGTTATTGTGCCGGTGAAGATTTAATACCTGAACGATCTCTGTTAAAACATTCTCATCTGCCTCATCCATTAAACCTGCTAAAGACCTGCGTATAAGTTTGTATCCCGTATAGATGATCACAAAACCAAATCCAATAGCGATGATATTATCGAGCCAAACCCATTGGGTAAAATACATCAGAATAACACCAGCAAGCAAACCAATACTGCTCCAGGTATCGCTCAGTAAATGTTTCCCGTCAGCAATAAGTGTGATGGAGTTATTTTTTTTGCCTGTATTGATTAAAAAAGTACCCAGGAAATAATTGGCAAGTCCTGCAGCTGCTGCCAATGCTGCACCTATATCCAATTGATTGATGGCTACCGGATTCACGATATTGATGATCGATTTTCCGATGATCACAATACCGGCCAATAAAATTAACCCTCCTTCAAAACCAACCGAAACAAATTCAATTTTTCCATGACCGTATGGATGAGCAGCATCTTTGGGTTTGGCTGCTAACCACAAACTGTATAAAGCAAATGCACCCGCTACAACGTTGATGATCGATTCCAGTGCATCGCTCAAAATGGCGTTGGAATGCGTGATAAAAAAAGCAATAAACTTTAACAGCATGATCGCTATACCTGCGATCAACACGTTTCGGATTGCTTTTACATTTGTAACCGTTAATTTTTCCAAGACTCCAAAAATAAGAAAGGCACTCAATAAGATTGAGTGCCTTTCAAAAATAGAATAGATTCAATATTATTCGGCAAGCATTTTACCACTGGCTTTAAATCCTGCAGCTTCTACTGTATACATATAGAAACCGGTTTTAAAATTGCCGTTTACTTCCAATTGGTTAACACCAACAGTAGTATTGTCAAAGTTTTTGCTGTAAACCACTTCTCCCAGGATGTTCATTACAGTAATTTTAACATCAGCTTTTTGAGTTAAATTAACAGGAACAATTGTTGAGTTGCGGAAAGGGTTAGGGTAATTAGCTGAAACAGTGAAAAGATCGTTTGCTTCGTTTACGCCAGTACCAATGATTGCAGTATCTTTAAATACATCAGCAACCGGTATCTCATAATACATGATCTGGAATGGACCAACTTTACCAGGGTTTGTTTCTGCATCAAAAAATCCTTGGGCTGTAGCTTGAATAAATGTTAAGCGAAGTTTGGTTGAACATTCAGCAGCCACACTTGCAAATGTTTGCTCTGTATTGAAGCCCATTGCAGCCGTTAAATTAACAGGATCAGACCAGGTTGCTCCGTTATCAGTTGAAGTTACAAGGAAAATGTCAGTAAAGGCAATTCCTGAAGCATCAAGATCGTTATCGGTTCTACTATGGTATGTAAGGTATAAAGTGTCACCACTTCTAACCACATAAGGAGCAGAAGTCATACTTAAACTACCATATTGCGCTCTGTCTTCGATAACTGAACCAATAGTCCATGTATCATCAGCATCAGTTGGATCTTCTGGTGAAAATCCTGCAGTAACAATACTATCAGGTCTGCCTTCGTACCAATACAAAATTTGGTTTTGACCCGGGAAAGATGTGAAAAGGTTATCAGTGATATTATCTTTATCCATGATACGGGCCAATGACCAGAAACAATGTGCATTTCCACTTTCGTCAACAGTTACACTCACTGAACCGTCACAAGTGAAAGTAGTATCCAAAACTTGTTTCAAATCATAAGCAGGAATTGGGAATGAATCAATAATGGTTTTGGTCCAGCTAACACCATTATCAGACGATTTCCAAAGTGCCATATCATCAAAAAGACCACCCATTAAAATGGCCACATGGTTACCATTTGCAGCAATTGCATAATTATCTCCACCTCCGGTGTAATAGCGAGAACCATCATATTCAGGAAGTGTTTGGTTTTTAACTTCCCAAACACCCGATGTTAAGTTTAATCTTGAATATACCTGAGGAGCTCTCACACCATTCAATACAACCCTGTTAGGCTGAGCTTTACTTGAATCTGTGAAAGAAGCAATAACGATTAAGTTATTTCCTGAAACAACTGTTCTTGGCCATAAAATACCAGGTGAAGTTACAACCGTATCCAATACCACTTGGGAAGTCCATACATTGCTTCCGATTCCTGCATTTGTTGAATACATCAAACCTCTTGAAAGACCTGCAGTATCAACTTTGTGGCTTAAAATGATCTCGCGGTTGTTATTCGGATCATAATCCAAATTCGGGTAACCTGCGCGCTCTGTTTCAATCCTGCTGTTTCCTAAACCAGTCCATGTTGTTCCGTTAAAATGATTGTATCCCGATCCACGAGAAAGGTATCCATTTGTGCTTCCATCATCAGATGCTGTCCAGTTAACACTTACTTTTCCATTAGGATATGAGATGATCCTTCTATAGGTAGAAGCATTGGTTGGTCTGTCAAACATTGTTTGTGCAACAGGAGCCCAGCTACTGGTTTTGTTGTAGCCACTTGTCGCTTTTGTATTAGTATTATTTACTCTCACAGGCGATGCAGGCACATAGTCAGCTTGCTTTTTTGTAGTTACTCTCGACTGATTGGGTGCGCTAGGAATGTTTTTTTGTTGAGCATTTACAACAAAACTTGTAGCAATCAGTCCTAAAAGGTAGAACTTTTTCATATTTGATATTATTTAATTGTTAATTGATTTCGCAATGCCAAAACTATATAAGTTTTTATAAAATGCAATTTTTAAAGCGGTTAAATTCACATTATAAAGGTAAAAGATTCCTATTTGTCCGCAATTGGTTGCATATGGCTTGATCGTCCACATTTTAGGGGGCTGATTTTTTGATGATTCCCCAACTTTTCAACAAACCCGTTTTTGTCCCCCCGTTTCAATACATTTGAGAGGTTCAATTTTCAATTTTTAATAGAATGGAACCTTTTAGAATTTAAGGAGTTGTAATTATTGAATGTGAACCATTCAATAACCAGCCTTTAAAATTCGAAATTCAATTATTTAGTATTCGATTGTTAATTATAGATGTCTCAGTTTTCTCACTTACACGTACACACACAGTTTTCGCTTTTGGATGGAGCGGCCGATATCGGAAAGCTATATAAAAAGGCTGCAGCCGATAATATGCCTGCCATGGCCTTAACTGATCATGGGAACATGTTTGGTGCGTTTAAGTTTGTGGCCGAAGCATATAAAATGAAAGGCGCAGATGGTAAACCCCTGGTGAAACCGATTGTGGGTTGCGAGTTTTATGTGGTAGCCGACAGACACAAACGAACATTTACCAAAGAAGACAAAGATCAACGCTTTCATCAGTTATTATTAGCAAAAAACGAGCAGGGATACAAAAACCTGGTAAAGTTATGTTCGCTTGGATACATGGAGGGCTTGTATGGAAAGTATCCCCGCATTGATAAAGAGTTGATTGAAAAATACCATGAAGGGCTTATTGCAACAACCTGTTGCATCGGAGCAATGGTACCCAAAGCCATTTTACGCAAAGGCGAAGAAGAAGGTGAAAAGGAATTTAAGTGGTGGCTCGATCTGTTTGGTGATGATTATTATGTAGAGCTTCAACGCCATGATATTCCGGATCAGAATAAGGTGAACGAAGTATTATTAAAGTTTGCAGCCAAACATAATGTACCCATCATTGCTTCAAACGATTCTCATTATGTAGACCAGAAGGATTGGAACGCACATGATATTTTGTTGTGTATAAACACAGGAGAAAAACAGAGTACTCCCACCATGAAAGAATTTAGCGATGATGATTCTTTTGTTAAAGGGAAACGTTTTGCATTTGCCAACGACCAGTTTTACTTCAAGACAACAGAGGAAATGAAAACCTTGTTTGCCGATGTGCCTCAGGCCATCGATAACACAAACATGATTGTCGATAAGGTGGAGTTGTTGGATCTGAAACGCGATATTTTATTACCTGCCTTTCCATTACCCGAAAACTTTACCAACCAGGATGATTACCTGGAGCACCTTACCTGGACAGGAGCCAAGGAACGTTACAAGGAAATTACTCCTGAAGTTGAGGAACGATTAAAGTTTGAGTTGCACACCATTCGCACAATGGGTTTTGCCGGTTACTTTTTAATTGTATCCGATTTTATTGCAGCAGGCCGCAATATGGGGGTTTTTATTGGTCCGGGTCGTGGTTCGGCTGCCGGGTCTGTGGTGGCTTATTGTATTGGGATCACCAATATTGACCCTATCAAATATGATTTGCTATTCGAGCGTTTCTTAAATCCCGATCGTAAGTCGATGCCCGATATTGATACGGATTTTGATGATGATGGCCGTCAGAAAGTGATCGATTATGTAGTTGAAAAATATGGCAAAAACCAGGTTGCTCATATTGTAACATATGGTTCGATGGCTGCTAAAATGAGTATAAAGGATGTGGCGCGTGTTATGGACCTACCATTGCTCGAATCCAATATGCTTGCGAAACTGGTACCTGATAAACCCGGTATTTCACTCGACAGGGTGATCAATGCGCCTATTGATGGCGATAAAAGTTTACGCGATAAAGAAGGTTTACAAAGCGAAGATATTGATAATGTTAAAAAACTGCGGGAAATACATGCAGGAACCGATCTGCAGGCTACCGTTTTAAAAGAGGCGTTGATCCTTGAAGGATCTGTTCGCGGAGTAGGCATCCATGCAGCGGGTATCATCATTGCACCTTCCGATCTGACGGATCTGATTCCGGTATCAACAGTAAAGGATATTAATTTATTGGTTACCCAATACGATGGAAAAGTAATTGAGGATGCAGGTGTTATTAAGATGGACTTTTTGGGTTTGCGAAATCTTTCCATTATTCGCGATGCCCTGAAACTCATTAAACAAAATCACGGCATTGATATCGATATTGATCATATCCCGCTTGACGATAAAAAAACATTAGACCTTTTTGCCCGTGGCGAAACCAATGGAACTTTCCAGTTTGAAAGTCCCGGAATGCAAAAGCACTTAAAAGACCTGAAACCCGACAGGTTCGAAGATCTGATTGCCATGAATGCCTTGTACAGGCCGGGCCCGATTGCATACATTCCCAATTACATTGCCCGTAAGCATGGCAAAGAAGCTGTAATGTACGATTTGGAGGCCATGGAAGGTCACTTAAAAGACACTTACGGAATTACCGTTTACCAGGAGCAGGTAATGTTGCTCTCGCAAAAACTCGCAAACTTTAGTAAAGGCGATGCCGATATTTTGCGTAAAGCAATGGGTAAAAAAGATAAAAAGACCCTCGATAAGCTGAAGCCTCAATTTATTGAAAATGCCAAAGCAAACGGACACGATGAAACGATTTTGGAAAAAGTGTGGACAGATTGGGAAGCCTTTGCATCGTATGCTTTTAATAAATCACACTCTACCTGTTATGCTTTTGTGGCATTTCAAACAGGTTACCTGAAAGCCCACTATCCGGGTGAATACATGTCGAGCGTACTTACCCATAACCAAAGCAATATCGAAAAGGTTACGTTCTTTATGGAGGAGTGTAAACGTATGGGGGTTCCTGTTTTAGGACCGGATATCAACGAGTCGCAGGTAGATTTTTCGGTAAATAAAAAAGGTGAGATCCGTTTTGGACTTGGGGCCATCAAAGGGGTAGGAGAAGCGGCTGTTGAAGAAATTATCAAAAACAGGGAAGAGCATGGTCCTTTTACAACCTTGTTTGACTTGACTTCACGTGTCAATTTGCGTGCGGTCAACAAAAAAACACTCGAAGGTTTGGCCATAGGCGGTGCATTGGATTGTTTTGAGAATATTCACCGTGCACAGTACTTTTTCCCGGAAGACAGCGAAGAACCAAATTTGCTTGAAAAAGCCATTCGTTTTGGAAGCAATGCCCAAAACAATGAATCCAATAATCAACAATCGTTGTTCGGAGGAACACAAATGGTAACCCTTACGGAACCGACTATTCCACCTTGCGAACCTTGGCCTTTAATTAAAAAACTGGGCAAAGAAAAAGAGGTGATCGGAATGTACCTTTCCGGACATCCGTTGGATGACTATAAAATTGAGTTTAAAAACTTCAATGTAACTGATATCAGTCGTGCCGAAGAGTATAAAAATAAAGAGCTGAATATTGCAGGTGTTATTACCGATGTGTTCGAGCGAATGGGGAAAAACAATAAACCTTATGGTAGTTTTACGTTAGAAGATTATTCGGGCAATATTCGCATCACCATGTGGAGCGAAGATTTTTTACGCTTCAAACATTTTCTCACCATCGGGCAGATGTTGTATATTAAAGGAATCATGAAACCCGGGTTCAGAAGCCCCGATCAGTTTGAGTTTAAGGTGAACCAGATTATGCTATTGGCTGAAGTGAGGGAGCGTTTGCTCAACCAGGTAACCTTAACGTTAAAGTCCGACAGGCTGAAAAATGGATTTTTACAACAATTTCAATCACTTGTTCAAAACCATAAGGGAACTGCTGTGTTAAAGTTAAATATCAAAGATGATGATCAGAAAATGGCAGTGAGTGCCGTCAGTACCCGTTTTAAGATTAATTTTGAAAATGAAATGGTGAAAGCGCTGGAGGAGATGGGGGTTGAGTATAAATTGAACTAAAGTAAATGCGGAGTTAGGAGTCTGCAGAATGCGAAGTAAGAGCAAATAGGTGTTTACAATAGACTTTAAAACTATTATCCATGATCTATTTAGCTATGATCTTCCTGCCAAATTGTACTAAAAATAAAAAAGGAACTTAAATTGCACATAAAGTAAAACATAAACAAATAAAAACATGGCATTAGAAATAACAGACAGCAACTTCGAGGAAGTAGTGCTAAAATCAGGCAAACCTGTATTGGTAGATTTTTGGGCAGAATGGTGTGGACCTTGCCGCATGGTTGGACCTGTAGTGGAAGAATTGGCAAAAGAATATGACGGAAAAGCAGTTATTGGTAAACTAAATGTTGACAATAATCCTAGAATTGCTACTGAATATGGAATTATGAGTATTCCGGCTTTGTTGTTCTTTAAAGACGGTAAAGTGGTAGACAAACAAGTAGGAGCAGTTCCTAAACATGTGTTGGCTAATAAACTTGTAGCTCAATTGTCTTAATCATTTAACGATACAAAAAACGGCTCCATCAATTGAGGTTGATGGAGCCGTTTTTGTTTAGTTTGAGTCAAGAGTTAAAAAAATTAGTCTTCATACCGATTTGCATCATCCGCCTGATCCTGTTGTTTGATACGCTCCGCCTCAATCAATGCCTCAAGCCCGCTTTTGCGGTAAGTGGGGTCTTGTAAAATACTCACATCATACATATTGGACGTTTTGATCACATAACTTCCGAATAAACGTTGCGTGAACCAATCATCATAACTGAAAGTACTTCTTGAATTCTGTGGGTTAAACATATATTTGGTTGCAAAAATATCGCGGCAATCTTTTTCTTTGTTCATCCTGTCATCAAACCGAAGCCAGCATAGCGGCTGTAATCCCAAATCAATTCCTGCAACTTTTCTACGGTACAAAGGAGCAATGGCAATAATGCGAACGGAGGCAGTTGATGTTTTTTTGTCAAACACCCAGTCTTCCATTATGAGTAACTGCTTAATCCGTTCTTCGGGATCAAATGGTGTGTATATGGTATCCATTTTAGTGATGGTAGGATCGTTCGGGTCAATCGGAGTTTCAACATATTCTACCTCATTACCCAATTGCATAAATGTTTCAATATCATAATAGGATCTTAGGGAATCCGACTTGTAGGGTTTTAATTGGCCGGTACGCACGCTTTCATACATTATCTTGGTAATCGGATTACCCGGCCAAGTTGCCCGTTTATTTTGTTTTTCGCGCAGGTCAATGATCCGCCACTCGCGTTTGCTGAACAATACATCCGCCTCGCGCAGACTTTGAGGGGGTATTGGTTGTTGGGCTCTAGCCATCCAGCCATTCATCAATACGATGCTTATTATTAAAAATCGTTTCATTCGTTTACTATAATGTGCTTTTTTTGTATTGAAAGCACATCTTGTTCTATTATCGTTAATCTTTGTTAAATATTGTAAAAGTGCCACTAAAAAATGACCGAGCACAATATTATCAAAAAAATAAAGTTTATGACCATGTTAAAGTAGGGGTGTTTTAATTCTCACTTGTCTGTTAGTCACATGAAAATACACATCATTTTATTTTTGCTTCTTTTTGCCCATGCTTCCATCGCCCAAAAACGCATGGTATTGAGTGGGTTTGTTAAAGAAAAATCGAGTAAGGAGTTGCTTATCGGAGCCAGTATTGCCATACCCAAATACAAAACTGGGACCTTAACCAATGCCTATGGATTTTACTCCATCTCATTACCGGCCGATACCTTTGAAGTAGTGGTGAGTTATGTTGGTTTTACTCCCAAGGCTTACCGGGTGGACCTGAGAACCGATACTGAGTTAAATATTGAGATGGATGAAGCAAAATCATTAAAGGATGTGGTGGTGCAAGCCGATCGGCAAACCATGCGATTGGCAGAGGCTACCCGAATGAGTGTGATTGAAATCCCCATTTCGCAAATAAAAGATGTACCGGCATTGTTTGGCGAAAAAGATGTTCTCAAAGTGCTGCAACTGCTGCCGGGTGTACAAAAACCCAGTGAAGGAAATTCAGGGATCTATGTGCGTGGTGGAGGCCCCGATCAGAATTTAATTATTCTTGATGAAGCAACGGTTTACAATGCGTTTCACTTGTTCGGTTTTTTTAGTTTGTTTAATGGCGATGCCCTCAAAAGTGTGGAATTGACCAAGGGGGGATTTCCGGCAAGATATGGAGGCCGTCTTTCATCCGTAATTGACATGAGCATGAAAGAAGGCAATAAAACAAAATTTAGCGGAGAGGCCGGTATTGGTTTGATCGCATCTCGTTTTATGCTGGAAGGACCCATCTTTAAAAATAAATCATCTTTTCTCATTTCGGCACGCAGAACCTATATAGATGCCATCACCATGCCTTTTATGCCTCCTGAAAATAAAGGTGGTTACCACTTTTATGATCTGAATGCGAAAGCAAACTGGGAAATTAACAATAATAACAGGGTATATGTAAGCGGTTATTTCGGTAGAGACAAATTTAAGTTTGTAAGCAAATATGGTAACGACAAAAATGAAGGCGGCATTAACTGGGGAAATGCTACCGGAACACTGCGTTGGAATCATTTGTACAATAACAAAACATTTAGCAACACCTCTTTTATTTTTAGCGATTACAAGTTTAGCATTTACCAGCTCTCATCTTATAATGGCAGCAAATATGAACTTAACTACGCATCCGGAATTCGTGATTATGCCATCAAGCACGATGTTGATTACAGACCCAATGCAAATCACAGCATCAGGGTAGGAGTGCATTTTATCCTGCACCAGTTTACACCATCGGCATATGTTTTAAAAGATCAGTTTAGTGGAGAAGACACCAGCTATAAAACGCGCACACGTTCTTTTGAAAATGCAGCATATGTTGAAGATGATATTAAGATCGGAACAAAATTTCGTATCAATCCCGGATTACGGTTGAGCAATTTTATTGTACAACAACAAAACTATTTCAATTTAGAGCCTCGTATCAGTACTTCTTATATTATTAAGTCTGATCTTGCTTTAAAGGCGTCTTATGCTATCATGAATCAATATGTACATTTGATATCCAACACCGGCATCGGTTTGCCTACCGATCTGTGGGTTCCGAGCAGCAATAGGATAAAACCGCAGCGCAGTTGGCAAATAGCAGGAGGTGTGGCCAAAGACTTTTTAGAGCAGAACTTTAGCGTAACCGTTGAAGGTTACTACAAGGAAATGAGCAATATTATTGCTTATAAAGAGGGAGCCAGCTTTTTGGAAGTTGATGGAGGAGATGGTTCACAAACGGATCCGTATAGTTATGAGAAAAATATCACCAGCGGAAGGGGCTGGAGCTATGGGGCCGAGTTTTTATTGCAAAGTAAGGTAGGTAAAATTACCGGGTGGGTAGGATATACCTTATCATGGACACAATGCCAATTTGATGAACTCAATTTTGGTCAAAAATTTTGGGCCAGGTACGATAGACGTCATGATATTTCGGTGGTTGGTATTTACAAGATCAAGGAGCAAAAAGATGATAAGAACGGAATTACCTTATCGGCTACATGGATATACGGAACAGGAAATGCGATCACATTACCTGTTGCCAATTATGAAGCTCCTGTCCATTCTCCATCGGGCAGCAACAATAGTAATTATGGTAATACAGTTTCTGAATATACTTCACGCAATGCTTTTCGCATGGCTCCTTACCATCGGATGGATATTGGGTTAAAGATCTCGAAAAAAATGGAATGGTGGGTACGCACCTGGGAGTTTAGCGTGTACAATGTATACAATCGCCTGAATCCTTATTTTTATTACACCTCCACTACCATAACGGGTGATGTGCAACTTCGCCAGATCACCTTGTTTCCTTTCATTCCTTCTGTTTCCTGGAATATCAAATTTTAACCTTATGAAAAAACAAACGATATATTTATTCCTACTGTTTTTATCCATCGTATCATGCGATCGTGTGGCTAAAGATGTTGACGCTCCCAAAGTTGAATCAAAGCTGGTTGTGTTTTCATTTCTATCTCCCGAAGATGATTTTGTGAAAATAGAAGTGGGCATGAGCACACCTGTTTATGGTTCTCAAAAAGGAAATTCAAGTGTAATAGCGGATGCAATCGTAACCATTACAAATGATGGAGGTTTTTCGGCAACTTTACCTTTCGTGGATACTTTGAATGCGTATTATGTTCCAAGTTCGGTTTACACGATTGAAGCCGGGAGAACGTATACCGTAGCCGTTTCCGCAAAAGGAAAATCCGTTTCAGCAATTTCTACAGTACCCAAAGATACAGTGGCTTTTAGTAATATCACCTTTCAAAAGCTGGGACAGCCGACCAACGGTATTGGATCTACTCCTTATTACAGGTATTCCTATAAATGGCAAGACCAACCGGGTATCCGAAATTATTACCGGGTGTCGGTTGAAAATGATTATACTTATTTGGGTTTTAATGGAGACTCGATAAGCTTTAACAATGAGATCTGCACGAGTATGTGGGGTGACGAAGACAGGGATGGAAATGAATTAAGTGGTATTTGTGAAGATTATAATTACTATGGAGAGCAGGGTACAGGAACCGGGCAACCTATAAGATTCTATTTACTCAATACGGATATACATTATTATGAATACCACAAACGCAGGCTTTATTATTATGGAGATGATCCTTTTAGCGAACCTCTGCAGCAATACTCGAATGTAAAGAATGGATTAGGCGTGGTATGTGCGTATCGAAAAACCAGGTCGGTACTAATCGTGAATTAATTGAGTTGTTTCCATTCAGCTTCGAATTTTGTTTTTGAAATAGGTACAACACCCACCTCTTCACATACCAATCCACCTGCTAAATTTGCAAGTGCAGCTGCTTGTTGAATATCCATTTTTAAAGCAAAACACAATGCCGCAACACTGATCACCGTATCACCCGCTCCGCTCACATCAGCAATTTTCCGGATATGAGCCGGGATATAATGGAATATTTTTCCATCCGTGATCATCACCCCTTTTTCACTCATCGTAATCATGGCATGCTTTAATTGCATGTTCTGCATCATTTGTGAAATAGCCGATTCAAAAGACGATTTATCGTTTACATCAATATCTGTAGCTAATCCTTCTTTGAGTTCCTTAAGATTGGGTTTAAACAGATCTGCACTGTTATAATATGCGAAATTTCTTTTCTTAGGGTCAACTACAACCGGAATGTTTTGTTGTTGTGCAGCACTCGTTATTTGGGCAATATTTTCTTTGGTTAAAACACCTTTGTCATAATCTTCAAAAATAACCACGTTCGCTTGCGGTAGCAGGTTAATGATGGAGTCTACCAATGCTTTGCTCTCCGCTGAATTAATGGGTTGGGTTACTTCCGTATCAATGCGCAACATTTGAGTAGCCTGGGAAATAACACGCAATTTTACGGTTGTTACCCTGTCGGCCGACTTAATGATACCATCTGTTCCGACTCCATTTTGGTGAAACAAATTGATCAAGTCTTCTCCGTCTTTGTCATTTCCAACTACGCTGCACACAATTGGCTTTGCACCGAGAGCCACCAAATTCATTGCAACATTAGCTGCACCACCCAACCTGTTCTCTTTTTTTTCAACCGCAACTACTGGTACCGGAGCCTCAGGGGAAATTCGGTCTACTTTACCAAAATAATAAGCATCGATCATCACATCACCTACAACAAGTGCTTTAAGTCCGTTAAATTGTTCCAGTATATTTTTCATTCGTTCCGTTTTCAGTTTATTGTTTTCTGTTTCTCATATGGCTTTATAACCGCAGATCACATTTATTCTTTGCCTACTGCCTACTTTCTTAATTGCTTACTTCTTTAGTTCAACTTGTCCAACGCAATTTTAATTCTGCGCATGGCTTCTACGATCTTTTCATCACTGTTTGCATAACTGATTCTTACGCATTGTGGTGCACCGAAAGCTTCCCCGGTTACCATGCTCACATGTGCATTGTGTAATAAATACATGCACAAATCGGTAGCGGTTTCTATCGTTTTTCCGTCAACGCTTTTTCCAAAATAATAACTTACATCCGGAAAGAGGTAAAACGCGCCATCAGGATTGTTGCATATCCAGTTTGGAATATTTTTTACTTCCGTCAGGATCAATTCACGTCTGCGTTTAAAAGCCTGCACCATATCTTCACTTGGTTTCATATCACCATTCAGTGCAGCAACAGCAGCTTTTTGAGTAATGCTGCTGGTAGCCGATGTAAACTGGCTCTGAATTTTTTCGCAAGCTTTGGCAATATCTTTATGCGCGGCCATATAACCCAAACGCCAACCCGTCATTGCATATCCTTTGGATAATCCATTAATGGTGATCACCCTGTCTTTAATAGATTCAAACTGACCAATGCTTTCGTGTTTGCCTACAAAGTTGATGAACTCATAGATCTCATCTGAAATAATATAAATATCAGGATGTTTTTCAAATACCGAAACCAAAGCAGCCAGTTCTGATTTTGTGTAAACACTACCTGTAGGGTTACATGGAGATGAGAACATAAACACTTTCGACCTGGGTGTGATCGCTGCTTCAAGTTGTGCTGCCGATATTTTATACTGTTGCTCAATAGTAGCATCAATGAAAACAGGTATTCCTTCCATGAGCCTTACCATTTCGGAGTAACTTACCCAATAAGGAGTAGGAATGATCACTTCATCTCCTGCGTTTACCAGAGCCATTATGGTATTCATGATACATTGTTTGGCTCCGGTAGAAACGATGATCTGATCGGGTGTAAATGTTAAGTTATTGTCGCGTTTAAACTTCGCGACTATGGCTTCACGTAATTCAGGAATCCCCGCAACAGGTGTGTAATACGTGAAATTATCGTCCAAAGCTTTTTTGGTTGCTTCTTTAATATGTGCCGGTGTTGCAAAATCGGGTTCTCCCAAACTGAGGCTGATAATATCGTGACCTTGCGCTGCAAGCTCGCGACCAAGCTTAGCCATGGCAATTGTTTGGGGTTCGTTTATGTAGTCTACGCGTTTAGCTAAATTCATGTTTTCGGTTAAACTGCGAATATAAGTTTCTTAAATTGAATCCTCCTATATTGTCGTTTTGTCCTGAAACACCTAGGAAATATCGCTTTGAAACCAATATTTAAGCCAACTTTTCATTTGTAGTGTATTCAAAAACACGTGATTCCGCCAATATTTCCTGATTTAAGGTATTGGACTTGATATTGACCATTGGTTGATATCAATTTTGTACAGGCAATTTGAAAGATGGATCGATCTGTGCGGAATTTTAATTGAATTAACCAGATATGAATTTAAATAATTTTACCATTAAATCACAAGAAGCTGTTCAGCATGCCCAGCAAATCGCAATGGAAGGCGGACAGCAAGCCATTGAAACAGGGCATTTACTTAAAGCGCTGCTTGAGACGGATGAAAACGTGATCTCGTTTTTGTTGAAAAAAATGAACACAAATCCACAACGTGTGGAGCAGGCCGTTGATGCCATCATCAAAAGTTATCCCAAAGTTTCGGGAGGAAACGCGCAATATTTAAGTGCAGCGGCCAATCAAACATTAACCAAGGCTCAGTCATTTTTAAAAGAATTCGGGGATGAGTTTGTTGCCGTAGAACATATTCTCTTAGGATTGTTGCAGGCGAACGATAATGTTTCCAATTTATTAAAGGATGCCGGAGTTAACGAGAAAGACCTGAAGAAAGCGATTACTGAATTAAGAGGGGATTCGAAAGTAACATCGCAAAGTGCCGAGGCGCAATACAATGCATTGAACAAGTATGCGAAAAATCTGAACGACTTGGCCCAAGATGGAAAATTGGATCCGGTGATTGGCCGTGATGAAGAGATCCGAAGGGTATTGCAAATCCTTTCGCGCAGAACCAAAAACAATCCCGTTTTGATTGGAGAACCGGGTGTTGGTAAAACAGCGATTGCCGAAGGTTTGGCTCACCGTATCGTAAGTGGTGATGTTCCTGAAAATTTGAAATCCAAACGCATTTTTTCGTTGGATATGGGAGCCTTAATTGCGGGCGCGAAATACAAAGGGGAATTTGAAGAAAGGTTAAAGGCGGTTGTAAAAGAAGTGATGGATAGTGCAGGCGAGATTATTTTGTTCATTGACGAGATCCACACACTTGTAGGTGCAGGAGGCGGAGGTGAAGGAGCCATGGATGCTGCCAATATTTTAAAACCGGCTCTGGCCCGTGGAGAATTGCGTTCCATTGGAGCTACAACGTTGGCCGAATACCAGCGTTATATTGAAAAGGACAAAGCGTTGGAAAGACGTTTTCAGAAAGTATATGTTGACGAACCCGATACCGAGAGTGCGGTTTCGATCTTACGTGGATTAAAAGAACGTTACGAAGTGCACCATAAAGTGCGGATCAAAGACGAGGCTATTATTGCTGCGGTTGAATTATCACAACGTTATATCAGTGATCGTTTTTTACCTGATAAGGCTATCGACTTAATGGATGAAGCTGCTTCTAAATTACGGTTGGAAATCGATTCGGTACCTGAAGAAATTGATCAGCTCGACCGTAAGATCATGCAATTGGAAATTGAGCGCGAAGCCATTAAACGTGAAGGTGATGATGCGAAGATCAGGGTATTGAGCGAAGAGATTTCAAACTTACAGGTTGACCGCAACTCATTGAAAGCAAAATGGCAAAGTGAAAAACAAGTGGTGGATGGTTTGCAACAAACGAAGGAAGAAATTGAGACCTTAAAACATGAAGCAGATCTTGCCGAACGTAATGGTGATTTTGCAAAAGTTGCTGAAATACGCTACGGAAAAATTAAAGATGCTGAATTGCGTTTACAAGATTTTAAACAAAAACTGACCGAACAACAAGGTGATAGCGCTATGGTGAAAGAAGAAGTGACCAGCGAAGATATAGCCGATGTGGTTGCACGCTGGACAGGAATCCCTGTTACACGCATGTTGCAGAGTGAACGCGAAAAGTTATTGCATCTTGAAACAGAATTACGCAAACGTGTAGTAGGACAGGAAGAAGCGATCGAAGCCATTGCCGATGCCATCCGCAGAAGCAGGGCCGGATTAAGTGATCCGAAAAAACCAATTGGTTCGTTTATCTTTTTGGGAACAACGGGTGTGGGTAAAACGGAACTTGCAAAAGCTCTTGCCGAGTTTTTATTTAACCAGGAAAATTCGATGGTGCGTATCGATATGAGTGAGTACCAGGAGAAACATACCGTGAGCAGGTTGATCGGGGCGCCTCCGGGATATGTTGGCTACGAAGAAGGTGGACAATTAACGGAAGCCGTTCGCAGACGTCCTTACTCGGTTGTGCTGTTGGATGAAATTGAAAAAGCCCATCCTGATGTGTTTAATATTTTATTACAGGTATTGGATGATGGAAGGCTCACGGATAATAAAGGACGTGTTGCCAATTTTAAAAATACCATTATCATCATGACTTCGAATATTGGTTCGCATATTATCCAGGAGAAATTTGAAGATTACAACGAATACAATAAAGAAGATAAAATAGCGGAAGCAAAAGCCGGTGTCATGGAATTGTTACGACATACTATCCGACCTGAGTTTTTGAACAGGATTGATGATGTGATGATGTTTACACCACTCAGCCGCGAAAATGTGAGGGAAATTGTTACCATTCAATTTAAAGGGATACAGGAAAACTTAACAGCTCAAGGTATCGATCTGAGTATAACAGAAGAAGCACTGGATTGGCTAGCCCAATTAGGATATGATCCACAGTTTGGAGCAAGACCGCTAAAACGGGTTCTGCAAAAGAGGATTTTGAATGAGTTATCAAAAGAGATTCTTGCAGGAAAGATCAAACACGAATCAAGTATTTTGATCACGCTGAATGAACAAAACCAATTTGAATTTACCAATCAATAATGAAAATGCCCGACTCAAAAAGTCGGGCATTTTGCTGTAATATCAAAACTAATTTAACGTTGAACAATGGCTGATTTGGTTGTATACAATAAAGCTACCAGGTCATCAACAAGTTGTTTGTTGTTGGCTGAAGTAACACCATTCTGAGCTAAGCCAGCTCCGATATCTCCCACAAATTTGTCGAAGTCGGCAGCATCTGCTTTAAGTCCCATGCGTGAATTGGATGCAGGGTCGTGAGCCGCTTGCATGCTTTTGCCATTATATGCGTAAGCCGGGTTTGTTGCTCCTGTTGCTGCGCACATAAAATCGGTAAAGTTTTCACTCAATGCTGTTAAACCCGATGTGTTTCCATTTCCTAATTCCATAAACAATACGGGGAAATATTTTGCCAGTTGCGTATCGGCAGCAATTACGAAGATTGAACTGTCAACAACAGCACGGAGTGTTAAGCGCCCTTGTTCGATCATTTGGCCGGGATTATTCGGATCGGCTACCATTGTGGTTCCTCCAACCCTGGTATACAATGTGGGAGTTGGAGTTCCGGTTGTTGAGGTAGTGGACGTAGTGGATGTACTTGTCGTAGTAGAATTGGTTGACGAAGATGAATCATCCTCTTTTTTACAAGATGTGTACACTAAGGATAAACCTACTAGGCATACTGTAAGTGTTAATAATTGTTTTTTCATGTTTTGGTTGATTATTGGTGTTTGAATAATGTGTTTTATAAACTAGCGATGAGTGCGGTCAGTTTGTATTTAAAAGAATCTTTGTCGCCCAAAGCAGGGCAACCTGTTTGTGCCATTTCTTCGCTTACCACAAATTTTTCGGCTTTGTAATCTCCTAGCTTTTTTACTTCGGATAACACAGACTCTGCACTTTGTTTTTCACTATTGTACACAAAAATGAGTTGGCGGGTTCCTGCATTGAGTGTGGCATTTTCGATTCCTTTTAGGTTCACCACATGGTTTCTGATGATAACAGCCTCAGTTGAACTAATGGGTTGCTTAAAGTCTATCCGGCTCATCTGTCGCAGTTCATAAGCCGTTTTGGGTTTGTGGGTGGCTTTGTACACGTGCACCACCAACACGCAACTTAATAAGAGGAACAAGGCAACAATGCCAAGGGCAAACCGGATAAGAATTGTTTTCGTTTTCATAGCAATGAGAGTTGATTTGTCACATAAACGTAAAAAGCAGTACCCTTGGATTTCGGGATCTGAAAAAAAATGAAATTGATTTTGTTGAACGGTGTTTGCACACTTATTGCCGTTGGTTATATTCGTTTGTAAAAAAAGAAATGAACAAGTCACTGATAATAGCCTGCATGGGTTTGATCCTATGGGTTTCTTGCAAAAAGGAGGACGATACTGTGGTGAATGAAACGGCAACAACTTCTACAACCTCAACCACGGGTAACCTAGTACCAACGGATACATTTGAAAAAGTGATTGAGATCAAAACCATATTTGGAACCATGTATATGTGGTTGCATAAAGAAACACCCCTGCACCGGGAGAATTTTTTAACCCTTGCAAAGGATGGATATTTCGACAGCACCACTTTTCACCGCTGTGTTCCAGGTTTTGTCATCCAAGGAGGAGATCCAAATACAAAAGATACAGACAGTACCAATGATGGAAGTGGCGGTCCCGGTTATACAATTCCTGCCGAGATCAATGTGCAGAAATTTAAACATGTGTATGGGGCAGTTGGAGCCGCAAGGGATAATAATCCTGAAAAAGCTTCAAGCGGATCGCAGTTTTACATTGTATTACCCAAAGCCGGAACACCTAATTTAAACGGTAACTACACTGTTTTTGGAAAGATATTGGGAGGAATGGAATATGCAGACAGTATTGTGAAACAACCACAAAATGCAAACAACAGGCCTTATGAAAATATGTATATGGATGTAAACGTGGTTGAAAAAACACGTCAGGAATTAAGAACTCAGTTTAAGTTTGAAGCGAATTAATATTTATCATACCTAAAATATATACTCCATGAAATCAAATGCTAGAATACCGTTTTGCTTATTAGGCATTGTTTTATTCTTGGTAAGCGGTTGCGCCACACATTCGGGAACATTCGATAGTGGAGTAGCTATTACAAACAATCAGTTCAGAGTGGTTGGAATTGCTGAAGGACAGGCAAGAGGAACATATATATTGGGGGTTGGTGGTTTGTTGAAAGATGCCTTGGTAATGGAAGCCAAAAGAGACCTCTACAGTAAATATCCTTTGGCCAAAGGGATGGTTTTGGCGAATGTAACAGTCGATTTTAAAAGAACCTTTCTGTTTGTAGCAGCTACAACATTGGTTACAGTAAGTGGTGATGTAATTGATTTTAACCCGGCAAATCTAGATTTTCCGTACAAAGGGTTTTATACCGATGATTCCACCTTTTTTCCAATGTCACCTTTACCTATTTTCTCAGAGAGGCTTCCTTCCAGGATGGATTCAGAACTCAACCTGATTAAAAAAGGAATGAAGGTTTCTTTTAAAATAAACAATACCAATATACCCGGAACTGTAGTGGAAATTGATAATTTTGGAATTAAATGTTCGTATCAAACAGAAAGTGGAATGAAGAAAATATATTTGAAAGCAGAGAATATTATCATTACAGAATATAAGTAAATGCACTTTAAACCGCCTTATCTGCTTACCGAATTTGTGTTTAAAACCAGCCGCAGTGGTGGGGCAGGGGGACAAAATGCGAACAAGGTGGCTACCAAGGTCCAGATCGATTTTGATATTCCGAATTCAGTACTGCTGACCCAAGGCGAAAAGGATATTTTATTGCAAAAACTCGAGGGTAAACTCAGCAAAGAAGGTATACTTCAAATTGTTTCGCAAACCGAACGTACCCAATTGGGCAATAAGGAAATTGCCATCAACAAACTTTACAATACACTTAATAGATGTTTTGTTGTAAAGAAAAAACGCAAACCATCCAAACCCACAAAATCATCTGTTGAAAAGCGATTGACTTCTAAAAAGATCGTTTCCAAAACAAAGGAGTCGAGAACAAGGAAAGACTGGGATTAATTAAGTAGGGAAAGGAGAGTGGTTTCGGCTTCGCTCCACCAGCGTACATTCAAAAAAATAAATGTAATCTGTGAAATCTGCGGCAAAAAAATAAAGCGACTTATAGTGTCCTCAGCACATTCCAGATCAAATCCCCTTCATAACCTTTGGTCATTAACCATTTCGCTGTTTTGTTTTTACGAACCATGGTGTTTGCGTCTTTAAGTTCAGAGAATTTTTCTGCTGCAAGTTCCTTCAGGGTTTCCATGTAAACATCCTCGTCAATCTCTTTCATCGCTATTTTGAGAAAATAGTCTGAAATATTTCGCTGTTTAAGTTCCATTCGGATTTTAGCACGTCCCCATTTTTTGGTTCGAAATTTTCCTCCGGCAAAGGCTTTGGCAAATCTTTCTTCGTTCAAGTAGTTTTGCTCCGAAAGTTTGATCATGATCTCTCCTGCATCGGTTCCATAAATTCCCCACTCGGCCAGTTTTTCTGCTACTTCCTGGTAACAACGCTCCTGGTAAGCGCAATAACTCGCGGCTTTTAACAAGGCTTGTTGGGGAGTATATGTTTTTTTGAATTCCATCGTTTATCTCTGGGAGATTGCAAAATCTGCGTCAAACAATGCTATGATATTTTCCCGCAAATACCGTGGATTCCACAGTAATTATAATTCGTTCAAATTATCAGTTTAGCACATTATCTTGGCTGCAAAATAACGTGAAAAACCAACAATCATTAAACTTATTATTTACGGCAAACGGTATCAGTGGCTTTGCGCAGGGTATCAGCATGATTGCTATTCCGTGGTATTTTACCAAAGCGCAATCGGGTACATACTTTAATGTTTCGTATGGGGTTATTACTGCAATCGTATTGTTTTTTGGCTTGTATGCCGGAACGTTGGTCGACAGGTTTAGCCGGAAGGCTAATTTTTTGGGAAACAACCTTGTTTGTGGTTTTTTGATATTAGCTATTTCAATTGCTGGTTATGTAACCGGAGAGTTGAGTGATTTTTGGGTAATGGCCGTTTTCGGGATTACCATGTTGAATTACAATATTCATTTTCCAACTCTGTATGCATTTGGCCACGAAATTACAGAGCCCCGGTTTTACAATAAGGTGAATGCCAATATTGAAGTGGTGGGACAAAGCACATCCATCCTTTCGGGGGCTTTTGCCGCATTGTTGATCGAAGGTGTTTCGTCAGGAAAAGGAAAGCTGTTTGGTTTTGAGGTGAACATGCCTTTTGAAATTGAAAGGTGGGAGATCTGGGAGATATTTATGCTCAATGCGGTTACCTATTTTGTAGCAGCTGCGTTGGTAATGATGATCAAATATAAACCAATTGTTCAACCCAATATACAGATCGCAAGCATCTGGCAAAGGGTAAAAACGGGATTTGGGTATCTGAAAGCCCACCCATTATTATTGGTGTTTGGCATATTTTCATACTCAGTGTTTGCCATGTTGTTGGTGGAAATTCATGCCGTATTACCGGGTTATGTGGAAAGGCATTTGAACGAACAGGGAAGTGTATTTGCAGCAGCCGATCTCATTTATGCAATTGGAGCGTTGGGTGCAGGACTGTTTGTGAACAAAGTGTTTTCATCAAGCAATTCAACACGGGCGGTTATTATCTTAACATTTATGACAGCGGCTATTTTTTTCTGGGCATTTGCTTCCCGCGATGTGCTGATCATCTACACCGTATCTGTTATCTTGGGATTTACCAATGCAGGTATTCGTGTATTAAGGCTCACTTATTTGTTTAACCATGTACCCAATGAATTGATGGGAAGGGTGAACAGCATTTTTAATATGGTCAACGTGTTAACACGTACCTTGTTCATCTTCTTGTTTTCATTACCTTTCTTTACATTTGGCAATCATATGATCTGGGCATTTTTGGTGATGTCGGTATTTTTATTGTTGTCGGGGATGGTATTGGTGCTTAACTATAAAAAACTAAACGCATAGTCGGATAAAGATGAGTTACAAAATCGAGGAAATACAAGCAGTTATCAGAGGAGAGTTCGTATTACGTGAAGGCAGTGGTGCGGTTATCGAGCATTTGCTGATTGACAGCCGCAAGGTGATTTCACCCGAATCGAGTTTGTTTTTTGCGATCCAAACCGAACGCAACGATGGACATAATTATTTAAAAGATGTTTATGATAAAGGTGTCCGCAATTTTGTGATCCATCAAAATGCTGCTGTTTCGGTGAGTGTGGTTGGAAGTTTAAAAGGTGCCAATGTGTTGGCTGTGAGCGATTCACTTATGGCTATTCAGGAGTTGACCGCGTGGCACCGTTTGCATTTTAGCATTCCTGTTGTAGGCATTACAGGCAGCAACGGAAAAACCATAGTGAAAGAATGGTTATACCAGTTGTTAAAAGATGACCTGCATGTTGCCCGCAATCCCAAAAGTTATAATTCGCAGGTTGGGGTACCGCTTTCTGTTTGGCAATTAAATGGCCAACACGATATCGGTTTTTTTGAAGCGGGTATTTCCAGGCCAACTGAAATGGCCAAACTGGCTAAGATCATTCATCCCAATATTGGTATTTTTACAACACTCGGTAATGCACATGAAGAAGGTTTTATTGATAAGCAACAAAAGCTGGATGAAAAATTTAAATTGTTTGAAGCCGTTGATATCCTCATTGCTTGCGATGAACAAACGATTGTTGCTGAAAAGTTATGGTCATTTAAACAACAATATGGTCGCGTAAAAATATTTACCTGGTCGCGCACCAATGCCGAGGCAGGAGCGTTTTTCCAGGTAATCAAACAAGGAGCTTTTACCTCGATTCAATCGCGGATGGGTTCGCGTATGCTGAGTGTGCGGATCCCGTTCACGGATGAAGCTTCTATTGAAAATGCCTGTACCTGTTTTGCGTTTTTACTGTGCCTGCAACGTGCATCCACCAATGTGCTGTCGCGGTTTGAAGAATTGCAGGCGGTGGAAATGCGCATGCAATTAAAAGAAGCGATCAATAACAGCATGGTGATCAACGATAGCTATAACTCTGATCTTGATTCACTCAAGATTGCGCTGGATTTTGTGGAGCAGCAAAGTGCAGGTTATAAACGCACGTTGATCCTTTCGGATATTTTAGAGAGCGGAAAAAATGCAACGGACTTGTATACTGAAGTTGCAAAACTGATCCGCGAAAAAGGCATTCAAAAAGTGATTGGCATTGGTGCGCAAATTTCAGCTCACAGCATCTTGTTTGACAGCAATGCTGTTTTTTACCCGACTACCAAAGCGTTTATCAAACAGTTTTCGGCCGTGGACTATAATGCGGAGATCGTTTTGTTAAAAGGTGCACGCAAGTTTGAGTTCGAAAAAATAAGTGCCTTGTTTGAAAAACGTGTGCACGAAACGGTAATGGAGATTAACCTCAATGCATTGGTGAACAACCTGAATGTATACCGAAGCAAGTTGAAGCCCAGGGTGAAATTAATGGCCATGGTGAAAGCATTTAGCTATGGTGCCGGTAGTTTCGAAATTGCGAAAGTATTGGAGTTTAACCGCGTTGATTATTTAACGGTTGCTTATGCCGATGAAGGTGTGACCTTGCGCAAAGCCGGGATTAAATTGCCGGTGATGGTGATGAATCCGGAAGCTTCAGGTTTCGACCAGATACTGCAATACAATCTGGAACCTGAAATGTATAATTTTTACATTTTGGAACAACTCATCCATGCTTGTGATGGGGAAGAGGTGAGCATACATATTGAAGTAGACAGTGGCATGAAACGACTGGGTTTTGATGAAGACCAGATTGATACCTTGATCGAGACGCTGAAACAATATCCGAACATCCGTGTGAAATCGGTGTTTGCACACCTGGCAGCAAGTGATGAAAAGAAGCACGATGAGTTTACGCATCAGCAAATTGCTGCCTACAAACGCATGGCCGATAAAATTTGTGAAGCATTCGAATATCCCATTATCAAACATATTTTAAACAGCGGAGGTATTGCCCGTTTCCCTGAAGCACAATTTGATATGGTGCGGTTAGGCATTGGCTTGTATGGTATCGATCCTTCTGCTGTGATGCAAAAACAATTGCAGGCCATTGGTACCTTAAAAACGATTGTATCGCAATTGCGCCATGTGAAAGCGCATGAAACGATTGGTTACAGCAGGCGGGGGGGGGTGAACAAAGATGCGTTGATCGCAACAGTTGCCATTGGTTATGCCGATGGACTGAACCGCAAGCTGGGGAACGGGAAAGGTTATATGATGGTAAACGGACACCGTGCACCCACCATAGGCAGTATTTGCATGGACATGACCATGTTGGATGTGACAGGCCTGAATGTAAAAGAAGGTGATGAAGTCATTGTCTTCGGAAACGATATTGAGCTGAATGATGTTGCCAATAAAGTAGGCACGATCCCGTATGAAATTTTGACCTCTATTTCTCAGAGGGTGAAGCGGGTTTATTATTATGAGTAGGGTATGTGATAGTTGCGTATGTTAATTTATCTTACAATGGCATTCTTTTATAAAACTCGTTTCTAAGATAATCTTCAATCAATACCAATATATCATACATTAAATTTTGGATTAAAAATGAAAAATCCTGAATATCGTTTGTATTCACGGTAATCGAATTCTCTCCATGAGCAATTTTATTTCTAAAAAGTAATAATCTATTTAAAGGTCTTTCGTATTTATTATCTAAAAATCGAATATTAAATCTTTCGAGTACTTTATTTATTACTTTATAATTTACATTGGATTCAGTCGGGATACTTTGTTTAATACTTAATAAAGAGTCATATATGTTTAAAGAGGATTCGACTAAATTAATTTTTCTATCAAAATGTTTTCTCTCATTTCCCAATAGGCATTCATTTTCAATAGCATGGGTCAAAATGTTTATATGAACAAGTCTTGACTGAATTTCTAAATTATTTAAATAAGATGTTAATAATTGAAATGTATTTTTTACATAGCCTTCCCAAAGTGAATATAAAGAGGGTACTGAGTATAAGATTAGCGTCTTTTTGTGCGAATCAAGTATGTTATATCTTAAAGGAATAGTTTTAATATTGGAAATCTCTGAAACTCTCCAATTTATATCCGATTGTATTTCTGCAACTAATAAATCCATTTTATTCTTTTTCGAAGATCTCGTTTGCAACTTGAAGTCTTTTTTGAATCCTTGTTTTACTATTTGCCGCAGATCCTGATGCTTTCCTAAATTCTTCATCAGTCTTTAACAGCATAATTTTATTGACTAGGTATGGAGTATCTTTTTTTTCATACTTTTCAATATTTTGTGCAACTCCTATGGTAATACCATCATAAAGACTTGTTGACAATACATTGTTTGATCCTCTAAATACCTCTTTTCCAATAGGTTTTAAAAGTGATATTGTCCGATTGAACATGTTTTTGAACTTATCAATTCGTTCTGGTTGAGAAACAACATCCTTCATAAAAGAAGTCATATGTTCAGAAATATTTTCCTTGATGTTAGCTGTATTTTCATATAAGGCGCAAAATCTTAAAACAAGTTCGTCAAGATATAATTCTTCAACTTGTTTTTCCGTGGGGCCAATCAAATCAATAAATAAAGGCTGTTTAGCTTCATCACTTAAGAAAGCGTTAAAGTCATTTGATACACCCCTAAATATACAGTTTCTAATTTCTTGGTCAGTGAGTCTGGCTCCACCAGTATTAAGTCTATTGAATAACTCATATCTCATATCATATTTGCTGTTCCATTTAACGATTTCAATTCTACAGACAGCTCTTTTGATATTTAACTGAAGTTTTAATGGTAAATCTTTGCAACCGAAATTTTCTAATTCTGGAATTAGTTCACCATGCTTTAAAATCCAATTATTTTTTTCTGGAAGTTTATCTAACAATCCAAAAAAGGAAAAAACGGTAGATATTCTTTGTAAACCATCTACTAATTCCCATCGACCATCCTTATCTTCCGCCACAAATATTGGAGGTATTGGAATTCCAAGTAGAAGGGACTCTATAAATCTTGTTTGTTGAAATTCGGTCCATCGAAATAGTCTTTGAAATATAGGGTCGATTATTATTTCAGTCCTTTCGTACATACTCATAATTTCACCGAATGACATATCTAAACGGTCTGTACTTAGACTATTTTTAGTGTCATCCAACTTTTGTAATAGTATTGTTTCTTTACTCATGATTTAAATTTTTAAAAGGCTTGTGAATTTCTGGCCTTACATGCGATACTTTGAAATATAAGTATTTGTTATTCAATATATGTATGTTTGTTTTCATGTCTACTTTTTACGAACCTTGGCAATTTCAGAAAAACTAGTAACACTACTGTAATTATTGCAACTATTATAATTATTTTACAACACAGGGATAAATGTGAGAATAGCATCAAAAACTCAACAATTGAAAACGTTGTCCAAGCAATAACCGAAAAAGTTGAAAATAGTAATGTCACTTTTGGAGTCGAAATATTTGCAGGTCTTAGGGGAAGCCAAGAGTTCGTTTCTGCGTCAATAACTCTTTTTGAAAACGCGGAATAAACAAGAAGATCGTTGTTGTCTTTTGTTACTTTTTTTTCAAGTGTTATTATGATATTTATCCAATTGTTTGACCAGTAATAATATCCCTTACAAGAAAAGTTCCAAAGTAAGCAAATGAAAATTCCCATTAATGAAAGAAGAAATATTCCATTATCCCTTTCATTTTTGTTGAACAAAGTTGTAATCGCTACTAATATTGCACCATTAGCAACATAGTAGAAATTCATCCACTTGTGATAGTTGTCATTTAGTTTATCTCTTGCATCAATTGCAAGCCTATACTGTCGCTCTTCAAGGCTTATTTGCTCTGCCATTCTTTTGTTGAATACTCTTATCAAGTTTACTTATCGCAAATCTGAGAACGAAGTTGTTCTGAACTTTCTAACATTAGCGAGTATATATGCCTAATATTAAGAATACTGCTAAATTTATACCCAGAAGTGTGTATGAAAATGTGAAGATAATGGTTTATTCCAAAAACAAAAACGGCCACTTTCTAAAGCGGCCGTTTTCGGTTTTAAAATAGCGTTTAAACTTTCTGAGCTTCCAAATTCAGTGCTTCAAATTCAATCTTTCCAACATTCAATACCGGCTCTTCGATTTCAGCTACAAAAATCCCGGCAAGCTCATTCAACTTTATCTCTAACAAATCCTTAATGGAAACCTTGCCAATAATATACTTGTATTCTTTGCTCACAAATTCTTCTTCCACGGTTTCAAAATGAAGGGTTTCAAAGATCTCGTTGTTTGTGTAGCGCAGGTAAATATTGATTAGGGCATTATTGTCCAGCTCCAACTCGTTGGGTTGTGCTATTTTTTTGTAGCTGTATTTGTAATCATAACTTAATGCAGAAATATCCGAAAGCACTGCTGCTGCGGTTGGGTAGCCACCCGCACCTTTGCCCTTCATCAGTTGTTTGTCGCTGAATGCTGCGGAGATTTGCACCGCATTAAATTCATTATTCACATGGTAAAAGGCATTGTCGGTCGGTACAAATTTGGGAATGATAAACGCTTTCACTTTGTCATTTTCTTTACTTGCCTGTGCCACCAGTTTGAGTTTGTATCCTTTTTCGTTTGCGTATTGTACATCCCTTTCAGTGAGGTGGTGAATACCGTAATTTAAAATGGCTTCGGGTTTTACAATAAGTCCAAAGGCGTGGGCCAATAAAATGATGAGTTTAAATTTTGGGTCGAAAGCCTGTACATCCAGTGTAGGATTGCTTTCGGCAAAGCCCAATTGTTGCGCTTCTTTTAGTACTTCCTCATATCCTTTTCCTTCATTGCTTGTTTTGGTGAGGATAAAATTAGTCGTACCATTCAATATTCCTTCTATGGAGCTCAACGTATCATTGTCGTAATATTCTTCCAATGTGCGGATAATGGGAATGGCGCCACCTACAGAAGCTTCGTACAACAGCGGTGTATTGTATTGTTGCTGCAACAAATACAACTCGGTGAAATGCTCAGCCAGTAATTTTTTATTGGCCGTTACCACAGCCTTGCCTTTTTGCAAAGCGGTGGTCACGATATCATGTGCATCATCGGCATCATCAATCAACTCCACGATCACATTGATATTTTCATCATTTAGTAATTCATTTTTATCGAATGTAAAATGGTGTGCTGGAATATTGCGTTGTTTGGTTTTATCCTTCACGCAGATCTTTACAATTTCTGCATTAAAGTTGGGTGTGCGCTTTAGCACCTCGTATAAGCCACTGCCAACGCAGCCGTAGCCAAATAATCCTATCTTGAGTTTTTGTTTTGTCATGTCAGTTTAAATTAGGTTTTTGATTATTGGCAAGCATACAATTGTGCGGGTGTGGAACACCCTCTTTTAGTGAGACAAAAACAAACGTGGCATCGCAAATCGTTTCAACTTCACCCAAATGATTTTCCTTGGAAACAAGAACATAAATTTCAATAGACTTTCGGCCGAGCTTGCAGATATGTGCATTGAGTTCGATGATATCTCCCAAATGTGCAGGGCGTTTAAAGTCTACTTTGTTTAAGCTGGCGGTTACTGCGCCATCGCATGCTGTTCCGTATAAGATCCTTCTTGCAGCTTTTAATGCGGTGAGATCCATTTCGGCCAGCACCTTTCCTCCGAAAAGCGTGCCTGCGTAATTCATGTCTTCCGGGAAAACCATAAATGAATGTTTGGTTTCGAATGCCGGAACGAGTTTTAAGTTGTTAATTTCCTTGTTCACTTTAATAGTATATGCTTGTCATTAATTGATCAATATTTTTTTGTTTGTAAAACCACAATTGTTTGTGGCGGTTTATGAATTTGCTGCTGTTTGCTTTTTGCTATCAACAGACTTCAGCTGCATGCGCTTGTTCTGCCTGAATATTTAGCTTTTGAATTTTTGAAAATGCTTGTTTCAGATCAGCGATCAGGTCGTCTGCATCTTCGAGCCCAACTGATAGGCGAATCAATGAATCCTGGATTCCCGAAGCTTTTCTTTTTTCGGCAGGAATGGATTTATGGGTCATTTGTGCCGGGTGACAGATCAAACTTTTAATACCTCCCAAACTTTCGGCCAGCTTAAACAGTTGTGTGTTTGTCACAAATTGTTCGGCTGCTTCAATCGTATCTTCTTTTAATGAAAATGAGATCACACTGCCGAATGCGCTTTGTTGTTTTTTCGCAATATGATGGTTGTGATGGCTTTCCAATCCAGGATAATACAGGTTGTCGATAAACGATTGTGTGTTTAAGAAGTTGGCAACTTTTTGGGCATTACTTGCATGTTTTTCAACGCGCAAAGCAAGCGTTTCAATGCCGCGAATGAGCAACCATGAATCGAATGGTCCGAGTACTGCACCTGAGGAGTTTTGAATGAATTTAATTTTTTCACTCAGCTCTGGTGTTTTGGTAATCACAACTCCAGCAATAATATCTGAGTGACCTCCTAAATATTTGGTGGCGCTGTGAATAATGATATCGGCACCGATGGTAAGAGGCTGTTGCAGGATGGGTGAGGCAAACGTGTTGTCAACCACGAGCAATGCATCAACTGTTTTCGCGATAGCGGCAATGGCCCTGATATCAGAAATTTTAAGGGTAGGGTTGGTGGGCGTTTCAATCCACACAAATTTTGTTTTCTCTGTTACGGCATCAATGATATTTTGGACATTGGTCGTATCAACATACTTTACCGTTACCCCAAATTTTTCATAGATATGCGTGAAGATGCGAAACGATCCTCCGTAAATATCATCGCAGGCTACAATTTCATCTCCACTTTTCAGGAGTTTCAATACAGCATCAATGGCAGCCAGTCCGCTGGCAAAAGCAAATCCTGCATGTCCTTCTTCCAGTGTTGCCACTAGGTTTTCGGCAGCCTGGCGGGTTGGGTTATTGCTGCGTGAATAATCAAACCCTTTGTTTACTCCGGGGGCCTCCTGCACAAAGGTAGATGTTTGGTAAATGGGAACGCTGATGGCTCCGGTTAAAGCGTCTACGGGAATATGATGAATGATCTGAGTATCTAATTTATAAGTAGTCATGTTGTTGTTGAATTAAGGTTTTAAAATGATTTTGGCCGAAAAGGTCGTGCGTGGCCAGCGACATGCGAATTTTCCGAGATCGATCCTTGTTTGGGATTTGATCTTTTGTTTTGGGCAAGTGTTGCAGGATGCTTCCTGCATCCTTATCAACGGAGGAGTAAGTGTTGCGTTGAGCAACGCATACGCATCATCATCATCCCACACATTGTGCGGGTTGAATTTGGATTGAACGGAAGTGTAATAGTTGTGTACACCTGTGATGCGATTTTATTTCTGTAAATGGTAAATGGATTGTTTCGTCAGCTTAAGAAGGTGTGGCGACAACCTGTGAATAAGTGCTTAGTTGCACATAGCACAACACATTCGCATGCAGTTTTGCATTCGATGTAAAGAAACAGATATGTGTTGTGTGTTTGTCATTTTGTGTGGTGCAAATATGTGAGATAAAAAATAACAATTGCAAATAAAATTTTGAGGAAGAGAATATTGGTAGAAAACAAACAAGCCAAACTATCAGTAATTACTGATAGTTTGGCTTGTTGTAATTTTTATGTGTAACGTTATATTCTGCTCTTATGATAAATTCTCCAATCACTAACCCCCAACTCCTGATCCCTGACTTATAGTCTGAACAATGCGGCTAAAATAATCCGGCTCTCCGATTTTACCAGGTCGGGTCTCCAGTTTGGATCAAGCGCGGTTGTTGTATAACCCGTTTGTGATGTTACACCTCCGGCCCCAGCAAAGTAGGGAACACTGGCATTTCGGTAAACGAACTCAGCTCTGAAGGTAATACTTTGATTGGGCATGAAGTCTATATTCGTTGAACAATCCCATCCTGTAAACTGATCGCCCGGATTGGCGCTGAAAGGATAAGCACCTTCGGTTTGTGTTGGGTTATTCGGGTTTGGTAATGGGCTTGCTTGTCCTGTGGGATACAATACAAGGTAGCGTCCGGGGTTGGTCATGATGCCTCCTCCAACGGTCCATGCGAATTTATTTTGAGCAAACCAAATGCGGTTGTAAAACATGGCACTTGCAAAATATTGAGCTGGCCCTTCGGTTGCATTTCCATCTGTAAAGGCATTTACACCTGCTCCTTTTTCAAAACCAAAATCACCCGTTAATGAAAAAGCCATTCTGCTAATCCCTTTTGATGTGGGTTTGTTTACATAACGAACAAGCAAACTATTGTCGGAATGAAAACGTTTGCGCTGAGCGAGTCCTGCAGCATCTGTTCCGTAATAATCATTGGTTAATAATTTGACATTGCTGTTTGGCATCCATGTAATATTTCCCCCAAATCCGGGCATGCTATTGAATTTGCCATAACTCTGCCAACCGTTAATGAGCCATCCCTCAACTTTGAGGTGTTTGGTAGGAAATACCTGCAAGCGAACTCCGTTAAAAAACCAGGGTGTATTATCAGAGGTAAAAGAAGCCTGGTATTCCCAATTCTCGACTTGGTAATATGAGTTTAAGCCAATGTAGGACATGAACATACCTGCATCAATATTGATACCATACCATTTGTTGAAATGATAACCAGCATACGCTTCACTTAAATAACGATATGCATTTGCCAATTGGTATTGTCCGCGGTATGGGCTGTAATCATTGCGTGGCACAACAACAGAGCGTGTTCCGAACTGAGTCATGACACGAGCCCTTGCTCCGTTGTAATTAAAGTCGCCACCAAAATGCAATGCCGAAAGTTGAATTTCATTGTTTCTTGCCAGGGCTGTTGAGCCAACAACAGTATTATCATTCGGCTTGTTAAAGGAGTATGTGTAGTTTACATCCATTAAAATGCTGGGTGTAAAATATTCCATTTTCTTAAAAACTGAAGAATCTCTCCGGTCGCTTCCGTTTTGCCAGGTTTGATCAATACCTTCAAAAGGTTCTCCTTTTTGTTGGGCGAAAAGTGTGGTAGTTGCCAATAGAAATAATAAAAGGGATGTACTAATTTTTTCCATGAGGATTGGATGTTTTAAATGATTGTATTGGTTTTGATAAATAATGTTGTATTAATGTTTTCTGCATTGACGTGCAGGTGTCAGGATGGCTCGGCTCAACGGGTTTGTTTTTGGTTCGCATTGTTCGGTTCTTTTTCATGATCTTGTATTCCTTACCAGTTGAATATTGTTAATCCGTTGGTAAATCAATGGTGTATGTTCAATGATCACATCGCTTTTGTCGAGACCAAAAGCTTTTTCATCACTTTGGCCAAATCGTTTGAGGAGAAAATAAGAATTAAGCAATAGTCCATCTCTAAGTGCAAACTCGTTTTCAACAGATAAATATTTCTCAATAACCACGAATTTAAAATCGGGTTCATTATTATATCTGGTAGATCCATCAGGACGAATATGGAGGTTAAGTTCTTTATTCGTCACCAGGTCCTGCACAATTTTTTTAAAGTAGAGTTCTGTTTTGGGCTGAACCCTAAACCCGACATTGATATTTATTTTGATGATTTTATCATCCACCAATTCCGAAACATCGTATGAAAGTGTATACGGATTTTCTGTTCGATGAATATGAACAAACCAGTATACATCGGCACGTTTAGGCTTTTTAGAAAAAATAGAATTGATAATTTTCTCCTCTATTTCATGTCGGTTGTTGGCTTTGGTGAGGTAGATTAAGTGGGTTGAAAATTTGGGGATGCTATCATCTTCACTTAACAATTTTATTTGCGATACATATTTTCCCAGGTCAACAAACTTGGTTAGGCTGTTGTTTATTTTTCTGGCATAATACCAGATATACATGGTCATAAAAATGAACAATTCAAAAAACAGGAACATCCATCGTTCTTTAATTTTTGCAGCATTGGCGGTGAAGAAAGAAATTTCGACCGTTGCAAAAAGCACTAATAACCCTATTACTAAAATGGTATTCCATTTAAGTTTATACAACAAAAAGTAACTCAGTAAAATGGTGGTCATCATCATTGCCAGGGTGATGGAGAAACCATAAGCGGCTTCCATATGTGTAGATGATTTGAAGTATAAGATCATCAGGATACAACCGGCCCATAATAAGTTATTGACACTGGGAATATAAATTTGTCCTTTGGTTTCGGTTGGTTGACGCACTGCAACGCGTGGCCAGAAATTCAGATTCATTGCCTCGCTGATCAACGTATAGCTACCGCTGATAAGGGCTTGCGAAGCAATAATGGTTGCACATGTTGCAATAATGATCCCAGGTAGCAAAAACCATTGGGGCATCATTTCGAAGAACGGATTGCGTTGGTTTAAAAGCGTTTCGCCATGATGGAGTAACCAGGCTGCTTGCCCCAAATAGTTTACCACCAGGCATGTTTTCACAAAACCCCAGGTAATGCGGATGTTTTGCCTACCACAATGCCCCAAGTCGGAGTATAAGGCTTCCGCTCCGGTTGTTGCCAGGAATACAGCACCTAAGATCCAAAATCCTGCGGGATATTCTACCAGGAGTTTATAACCATAATAGGGATTCAAACTTTTGATCACGGATGGGAAATGAACAATTTGTGATAAGCCGATCACAAACAGCATGACAAACCAAATGGCCATTACCGGGCCAAAAATGCTGCCCACTTTTTGTGTACCAAACCGTTGAAAGAAAAAGAGTGCAGAGAGTATCACAATGACGATCGGAACGGTAGGAATTTGTTCAAACCCTTCAATCATTGTTAACCCTTCAACTGCTGAAGCCACAGAAATAGGAGGAGTGATGATCCCATCGGCAAGCAGGGCTGTGGCACCCAAAATGGTAGGAATCACCAGGTGTTTGCCATACCTGCGCACCAATGCATAAAGCGAAAAAATACCACCTTCTCCCTGGTTGTCGGCTTTGAGGGTTAACCAGATATATTTAATGGTGGTTTGAAAAACCAAGGTCCAAAAGATACATGATACACCTCCGAATACGAGGATTTCATCAATGGGTTTGTTTCCAATTACGGCTTTTAAAACATATAAAGGACTTGTGCCGATATCACCATAAATGATACCTAATGCAACAAGTAAGGAAGCGGCTGTTACCTTTTTTTGTGTACTGATCTTTTCGGGTTCCATCTTTTATAATTTGATGAAACAAAGGTCGTGTGATGGTTATTGGTAAGGTATAAAACTATGGTGGGATGGCATAAAGAAAGTATAAAGAATGCAGGAGGTTTCGGCTTCGTTCAACTACCCATGTTTAAACAAACCGATAGCCCACACCATTTTCTGTAATGATATGTTTGGGTTGATTAGGATTTTCCTCGATTTTTTTACGAAGTGTCCCAACAAAAACTCGTAAGTATTGTGTTTCCGTCTGGTAACCCACTCCCCATATTTCTTTGAGGATAAACTGGTGTGTTAACACACGACCTTCATTTTTGGAGAACAATACAATCAAATTGTATTCGGTTGCGGTGAGCTTAATGGGTTCACCATCGAGTTTAACGGTTCTGGAAACAAGGTCGATATGCAGGTTTCCGATAACGATGGTGCTTGATGTATCGGCTTTGTTGCTGCTGCGTATCGATGAACGAATGCGTGCTAACAACTCTCCCGTTCGAAAGGGTTTACTAAGATAATCGGTGGCACCGTTATCAAGTGCGTTAACAATATCGCTTTCACTGTTCTGCACCGATAACATGATGATGGGTTTGTTGTACCAAATGCGCAATTCTTTTAAAACATCGTGTCCGCTTGCATCGGGGAGTCCTATATCTAATAAGATTAGTTCGGGCGGATGATTGGCAGCAAGGATCATTCCTTCTTTAGCTGTGCTGGCCTGTATCACTTTGTAACCATTGCTCTCCAAATTAATTTCCAGCAGTTTTCGTATTTGAGGTTCATCGTCAATAACCAGAATTTCAACTCTACTCATGTTTTAAGTTATTAATGAAAGATGTTTGAGCGGGAATGGTAATGGTAAATATTGCACCTTGCTTTGCTGTGCTTTCCAGTTGTATTTGTCCATTGTGCGCTTCTACAAATCCTTTGGCTATTGATAAGCCAAGGCCAGTTCCACCGGCTTTTGTGTGGGGTAGGCGGTAAAATTTGTCGAATACATGCTTTATTTCATTTTCGGGAAATCCATTCCCATTATCAGCAATAATGAGGGTACATTTTTCATCTACCAGCAAAGCTTTCAGGTTGATGATACTGTTTGGCGGGGTGTATAGAATAGCATTGTGAACAATATTCAACAATACCTGTTCCATTAACCCGGCATCCAGTTTAAATAACGGTAGGGTATTATTGCTTTCAAACATAAGCTGATGTGTAGGTTCGTGTAATTTTTGCATGACAGCATGAATCAGTTCGTTTACATCACACCAATCTAAGTTCAATTTTAAAATGCCCGATTCCAGACGACTCATGTTCAATAGATTTTCTACTTGTGCGTTTAAACGCATACTGGCCGTGTCAATTTCATTCAGCAATATCTGTTGGTTTTCGGGAGATAAGTTTTGATTGTTTTCTTTTAGCGTATCAACCGACCCGACAATGGTTGCGATCGGAGTGCGTAGTTCATGAGAAAGCGAGTTTAAGAGTGTGTTATAAAGCTTAATCGTGTTTTCTTTTTCTTCCTTATCGCGTGCAATTTTTTCGGCCTGCCTTATTTTATAGGATAGTGCAACGCCCACTAATGCAACTATAAAATAAATAGCAAAAAGTAAAATGTCTTCTGAAGTTGCAATATGAAACGTAAAAACGGGAGGGATAAAAAAGTAATTTAATACCAAAGCACTCAGGGTTGCCGACAACAAAACGGGTTTAATGTGAAATACGGTTGCGGTTAGTGAAACCACCATTAACAATAACAGTGCAACAATTTGATAATTGATCAATTTAGAACTGTAAAAGCCAATGACAGAGATAGCGGCAACGATCAATATGCTGAATACATATTGATATGTGCTGTTTATATTTCGGCTAAGTATTGTCAAGAGGAAATCTTTGCAACAATATTAGCGATAACGGTATAAAGATTTTGTAAAGAGTTGGGATAAATGCCAAGGGTGAAGTAAGCTTGTTAATACTTTGAAGAAAAGTACTTTCTGTTATTCGACTTCCACAACTTCTTCCCCGGCTTCATTCAACAAGCCTCTTTTGTTTTTGAGACTGATAATAGCGAGGCCATTCACAAACGGGCCAATATAATCATACTTGGGTTCTACATATACTTCGCCTGTTTCACGCACCAACCCGTATTTACCATTTTTCACAATTTTGGCTCTACCTTTTTCGAAAGGATACACTTCATCATAAATACACTCGATGACTTCAGTTCCCGACATGTCGATATACCCAACCTTACCGCCTTTTTCAACTCGTGCCCATCCTTTTTTATTGTAAGGGCCAATTTTATCATATCCTTTTAAAGCACCTCCTTTTTGGGCAAAAGTGAGATTGCTTATTATCATAGTGGTAAGAAGTAATACTAGTTTCATGGATGCAATATGGGTATTCGTTTTCAATTTTTTTTACTGTGTTAGTTGGTGTCCCTTTATTTTGAAAGCTGGCGAATATAACCATTAAGTTTATTTTTGCGAATCAACTTATACTAGTTGCAAAATGTTGAAATAAAGGCGTAAGCACGCGCTTCGCTCCAATAGGTTTTGTTGGGTAGGTTTTCTGAGAAGCCAACATGTCCGCCATAAGAAGGTGTTTCCAAATAAACATAAGGGTGTTCCAAAGCCAATTTTTTAGGGAAACAGGATTGAGTAAGAAAAGGATCGTTTTGTGCATTCACCAATAAAGTTGGAATGGAAATATGGGGTAAGAACGGCAAAGCATTGCACTGAGCATAATAATCGGAAGCGTCTTTAAAACCATTGATAGGGGCAGTAAACTGATCATCAAACTCAATGAACGTTTTCATTTTATGGATTCCGGAAAGGTTGATGTTTTCGGGAAATTGAGATGCTTTATACGTCATTTTGTACTGTAAGGTTTTGAGAAAACGTTTCATGTACAAGGTGTTTTGAAACTTTGCCATTTCGATGGCAGATGCTGCAAGGTCAACGGGTACAGAGAAAGCAAAAGCGGCTTTAAGAGAAGCCGGGTACTCAAATTTTTGCTCACCTAAATATTTGAGCAGCACGTTTCCTCCTAGGCTAAAACCTCCGGCAATTAGCGTATCGTATCTTGAAAACGAAACCAGGTGTTGAATAACAAACGCAATATCTTCGGTAGCCCCGCTGTGGTAACTTTTTGCCAGTCGGTTCATTTGGCCACTGCAGCTTCTGAAGTTCATGGCACAGATATCCCATCCCCGGTTGCTGAAATAAGAAGCCATTCCTTTAATGTATTGGGAATGGGAACTGCCTTCCAAACCATGAAACAATATAAGCACCTTTTTATGGTTATGGGTTATCCAATCCAGGTCTACAAAATCACCGTCCGGCAGTTCCAACCGTTCCCGTTGGTAGTTCACTTTTACGTTTCGAAACAAAGCCGGAACAATGGTGTCGATATGTTTTCCCCTGGTTAACCGATTACCTTTAAATGAAGAAGGTTGAATATATGGCATGTTGTTATACGGTCGTGAACTCTGACCTTGTTATCGTCTGCGTTTTTTGTTTCCGCCACTTTTATGTCCGCCATTTTTCCTTCCCTCGTGCCTGTTTTTGCCTTTGGCTTTTTCTTGGCGTCTCATTGCTTTTTGCACGCGAACTACTGCTGCATTTCCGGCAATATCTAAATCTACCTGGCGTTTCACTGTATCGGCTCCTTTAACGATAACCTGTAGCTGGTCGCCCAATTGGTATTTTTTGTGGGTCCGTTTTCCAATGATCCATTGGTTTACTTCGTCATATTCATAAAAGTCATCGGCAAGATTTGATAAGCGCACCATGCCTTCACATTTGTATTCGGTGATCTCAACATACATTCCCCATTCGGTAACACCTGAAATGATCCCTGTAAATTCTTCTCCGATAAAATCTTTGATGTATTCAACCTGTTTGTAGCGTACACTTGCCCGTTCAGCATCGGCAGCCTGAATTTCCATAGCAGATGATTGCTTACACATTTCCTCGTATTGCGCTTCGTCTGCCGATTTCCCTTTGTTTAAATAAGAAAATAATAGCCTGTGTGCCATCAGGTCGGGATACCTGCGAATAGGAGAGGTGAAGTGTGTATAGAAATCAAAAGCCAATCCGTAATGACTTGTTTTTTTTGTAGAGTAGTATGCTTTCATCATACTTCGTACGGCCATTTGCTGGATAATATTTTGTTCGGGTTTACCTTCTACTTCGGTAAGCAAATCGTTAAAAGATTGCGCAATGGCTTTGGCAGATGTTGTTTGAATCCGGTATCCAAAACGGTTGGCAAAATTGGAAAAGGTTTTAAGCTTTTCATCACTCGGGTGCTCGTGAACACGGTAAACCATTGTTTTCTTTTTATCGCCCTTGCCCATACCATGCACATCTTCGGCAACGGTTCTGTTGGCCAGCAACATAAACTCTTCAATCAATTTATGGGCATCTTTACGCACCTTTTTATATATCCCAATGGGTTTAAAGTTCTCGTCAAGTTTGAATTTCACCTCTTCGGTTTCAAAATTTACAGCCCCATTTTTAAACCTACGTTCTTTTAATTTTTTGGCAATACCATTCAGGATATTAATTTCTTTGGCCAGATCTCCTTCACCAGTTTCAATACGTTCCTGAGCCTCTTCGTATGCAAATCTTCTATCGCTGTATATAACTGTTTTGCCAAGCCAATGGTTTAAAATATCACCATTGTCGTTCATGGTAAACACGGCACTGAAGGTTAGCTTTTCTTCGTTGGGACGAAGAGAACAAACACCATTTGATAACTTTTCGGGTAGCATTGGAATGGTTCTGTCTACCAAATAAACCGATGTTGCTCTGCGCAACGCTTCTTCATCCAGTTTGGTTCCCGGCACAACATAATGCGAAACATCGGCAATATGCACACCAATTTCGTATACCCCCTCTTTGACCTGTTGAAACGAAATCGCATCATCAAAATCTTTGGCGTCTTCGGGGTCAATGGTAAAGGTGAGGATTTTTCGAAAATCTTTTCGTTTGGCAATTTCTTCTTTGGTAATGGCAACAGGTATTTTATTTGCTTCCGTTTCTACATCTTCCGGGAATTTTGTAGCAAAGCCAAACTCCGCAATGATGGCGTGCATTTCTGTTTCATGATCTCCCGGTCGGCCTAATACCTCTACAATTTCACCGAAAGGGTTTTTATCCTCAACATTCCAGGATGTTATTTTGCCAATGGCCTTGTCTCCGTTTTTAGCTTTTTTTAATTTTGGCAGCGGGATATAAATATCAGCATACATCCTTACATCATCCGGAACCAAAAAGGCATAAGTTGACGAAAGTTGCACAACACCTACAAATTCGAGTTTGTTTCGCTTAATGATCTCAACAATTTCTCCCGAAATCCTCTCTGATCCACCACCACGGTTGAATACATTCACTTTCACCATATCACCATTGAGGGCAGTATTCAAATGTTCGTTGCCGATATAAATATCGCCTGTTCCTTCTGTTGGGATTACAAATCCGGCACCGCGTTGGGTCATTTGCAATCTTCCTTCAACAAATGAAGGGACAAAAAGTGCGGTGTATTTTCCGGGTGCGATTTCTTCGATAATGCCTTCCTTCTCCAATATTTTGAGTAGTTTGATCACAACCTCTTTTTTTTCGCCACTTTCAATATCAAGTTTGGCAGCTATCTGTTTGTAGTTAAAAGCATTTTTGCGGTTGGCGGCAAATACATTTTCAATTGATTTGCGAAGTTTTTTCTCGTTGTTAATTTTGTTCATACCCAATTGGCGTTTCACTTTTATAAAAGTACAAAGAGGAATAGTAACGAATAACAATAGTTATACACTTATGGTTACAAGTCTGAGATTGAATTTGTTATTTTACCGTATTAGATTCTATATTGCAGCCAAAGATGACAATTACATTGATAAATGAATAGATTCTTATTTTTATGCTGTTTGATCTATTCATTTGGTTCCTTGGCCCACCAAAATGAAAAGGTGCTCAGGATATTGGATGTTACCAATCGTTTTACTTCATTAGATGGTGAATGGGATTTTTATTGGAATACCTTATTCGATACCTATCAATCTAAAAAAGATTCCCTTGTTGCAGATAAACTGATTGTTCCCGGTGAATGGCCAATATCGCGTTACGCTAAAACGGGCTATGGGCTTTATGTTTTACATGTGGTGTTGAAAAATCCTCATGACAGGATTGGTTTAAAAGTACCAACAGAAGGAGGTGCGTTTAATTTATATGTAAACGGTAAGTTAATGACAAGGGTTGGGCAATTCGGTGTCACCAGTGAGCAGAGTATTGAAGACTATCAGCCACAACTTATTACATTTGAACCAATGGGAGATACCCTGGAAATTGCGATTGAAATGTCTTGTTTTCATTATCGAGTGGGTGGATTAAATACGTCATTAATATTAGGAGAAATACACCCAATGATGCTTTCCTATCATCGTTATTTGTTTGTCGAATCATTTATTGTGGGGGCATTCCTGTTAATCTTCTTTTATTTTTTTTGTTACTATTTGATTCAGCAAACCGATAAGACCGCATTGTATTTTTCACTTCTTTGTTTGATAGCAGCTGTTCGTGTTGCAAGCACTGAAGAAATATTGATCCGGCAAATTGACATTCCAATGTCGTGGACCTGGTTGATTAAAATTGAGTTGATCTCAATTTTTTTAATTCCCGTTGCCGGAGGGCTGTTTTTATTTCATCTACTGAATGTAAAACGGTATCAATTTATCCTCCGGGTTTTCATCATCATTAGTTCAGCATTGTGTGTATTTGTATTATTCTCGAATACCTACTGGGGTTCACATGTTGTTCCCTATTTTCATTATTTAGCCCTTTCGGAGTTGTTGTTTTTGTTATTCATCGTTTTGAAGTCGATGGTATTAAATGAACATGAGTTGGCAAAATGGGCTGCTGCAGGATACTTGTTCGTGTTTTTGTTTGGCATCAATGATATCCTTTATGCAAAAGGAGTTATCAATTCTTTTTTTGCAACTCCTTTTGCTGTTTTTGCTTATGTTTTTGTACAGGCAATTGTGTTGGCCAAAAATTATAGCAAATCGTTTATCGCAGTTGAAGAGCTCTCGAGTGAATTGAAACAGGTGAACAAAAACCAGGAGGCAATCATTAACCACCGTACAGCAGAACTGGAAGGTTATAACAAGGTGAAGGATAAAATATTTTCGATCATTTCGCACGATTTGCGCGCTCCCATTTCAACATTGAGCAGTGTGCTGTCGCTGGCCGAAGAGGCAGATGATAAAACGGTTACTGAACTCAGGAGTTATTTTAAGGGGATTAAACGGAATGTAGATAATTTAAACCTTACCCTTGATAATTTGCTGGTATGGTCGCAAAGCCAGATCAACGGCATACAACCCCATCCTGAAACATTGAATGTGAGAGAAGATGTTGAGCGTATTATTGCACTGTATAGTTTGGTTGCTTTGCAAAAAGAAATAACACTCATGCATACTTTACAAGATTCCTATAAAGTGAAAATGGATCCTGCTCATTTGAACCTAATATTACGTAACCTCATTAGTAATTCCTTAAAGTTCACCAATATGGGTGGTTCTATTATCATTTCTGCCTCACGACCTTCACAGGATATGGTGAAAATATGTGTTGAAGACAATGGCATTGGTATTCATCCTGATAAAATTGCGAGTCTATTCAATCCTCAGTTACATTTTACAACTTATGGTACACAAAATGAAAAAGGAACAGGATTGGGTTTGATGTTGTGTAAAGAATATGCTGAGCAGAACGGAGGTTCAATTACAGTTGAAAGTGCGGTGGGACAGGGCGTTAAAGTGTGTTTGTGTTTACCTTCTGCCAATCACTAGGCTGATAAACTCTTGTGGGACATTCGTTGTTTTGCGTGTGGTGTAATCAAAACAAACCATACCTGTTTTGGCCTCACAAACCAGGCTGCCATCCTTTGTTTTGGTAAACCGATAATAAAGATCAAAGCTTCGCGAGCCGAACTCAGAAGCAACTACTTCAATGGTTAACTCGTCACCATAAAAACATTCTTGTTTGAAAACAATGGCAGTGTCGCCTATTATAACACTTGTACCGGCTAAATTAAGTTCCGAATAGCCCATGCTTGCAAAATATTGCATGCGGGCTTCATGCATAAAACTCAGGTAAACATCATTGCTTAGGTGATTCCCATAATTCAGATCGCTTACCCGAACGTTCAAGCTGGTTGAAAAGGTAAAAGTGTCTGGAAGTTGAATTTTGATACGAGCCATAATGCAATAATACTTGTATCTACATTGTTTACGAAGATAAATTTAAGCGCCTTATGATTAAAATTTACCATTTATGTAAATTGTGATCGCGAGTTGGCATATTAATTGTAATTAGCAGTTTATCATTAAATTATATAAGATTATGGAAGACTTAATCATTGGGGTGGGGGGGATCGTAGTTGTTTTCATCATTGCATATATTACCAGTGTTCGCAGGAAACGTAAGGCTAATCAGGAATAGTTTTTTCCGGTAAATATGCTGTTAGGCTCGTTAACCTTGTCTGTACTGTATTTTTATCCTTTCCTAAAATATTGTTTATTAAACGAATACATTCAATTATTCTCGATGCACAAACACGGGTTACAAATAATTTATGCCATATTGTAAAGATGTTTTGCATGTTTAAGTTTTTCTTTTAGGTTTGAAAACAGATGAATGTTGTTGAAGTCGTTTTTTGGGCAAGTCTTTTAACCATCTTTTATACGTTTGTGGGTTATGCCATGGTTGTGTGGATTTTGGTGAAAATAAAAAGATTGTTTGTTCAACCTAAAATATACAATACGCAATTTGAACCTGCAGTTTCGTTGGTTGTTCCTTGTTTTAACGAGGGGGCTGTCCTTGAGCATAAGGTGAAAAATTGTTTTGACCTGAATTATCCTAAAGATAAACTCCATATAATTTTTATTACTGATGGTTCGGATGACGGATCAAATGAGTATTTGAGCTCTGTAAACGGTATTCAGGTAATGCATGAGGATATTCGCGCAGGAAAATCGGTAGCTGAAAATCGTGCGATGCAGCATGTAAAAACGCCATTTGTTATTTTCAGTGATGCCAATACACGCCTTAATACGGAGGCCATCCGCGAAATAGTGAAACACTACCAGGACGAAAACGTAGGAGCGGTTGCCGGGGAAAAAAGAATTGTGAGTAAATCACAAGATTCGGCTCCTGCTGCCGGTGAGGGTTTTTATTGGCGATATGAATCGCATTTAAAAAAGCTGGATTCACAACTTCATTCAGTTGTGGGAGGTGCCGGTGAGCTCATTTCATTTCGGTCGAATTTATTTACTCCTCTGGAAGCAGATACCATCCTGGATGATTTTATCCAATCCATGCGCATCACCCTAAGTGGTTATCGTGTTGTTTATGAACCCAAGGCATTTGCCGAAGAAACGGCATCCGCAACGGTGAAAGAAGAACTCAAACGTAAGGTGCGTATCAGCGCAGGGGCCTGGCAGGCAATGATGAGGTTGGGGCAGGCGTTTAATCCTTTTCACAATTTAGCCATTGCTTTTTCCTTTATTTCGCATAAAGTGTTTCGCTGGACATTTGCTCCTATTGCATTGATCGTATTGATCCCGTCCAATTACTACTTGCACCATACTCAACAAGGGATATACTCCCTGATTTGGATTGCCCAGATCATATTTTATTTATTCACCTTACTTGGCTGGTACTTTGAAAATAAAAAGGTACATATCAAACTGGTGTTTATACCATACTATTTTTTCATGACCAACTGGTGTATGTATCTTGGATTTTTTAAGTTTCTGTCGGGTTCTCAATCAGCTAAATGGGAACGGGCAGAAAGAGCCAGTTAACAGTCTATTTAGGCCGGTATTTACTTAGCTTTAACATTTTATCAAAGTCGGTTTCTTCCATCATTTCCTTTAAGGAAACATTCGGATTTTCCTGCATGTATTTGCGAACGATTTGCAGACCTGCCCAAGTTCCGATCATGGGTGAACTTTCGGGAGGAACGCCATCTGCAGAAGTAAATGGTCCGTCTGAAAAATAGCGCATAAATTGCGAGGGTTCATTTTGAAACAGCAGGTTCTTTTCAATAAAATGAGTCCACATCTGGGGTTCGTTTTCAGTACTCCACTGCAGCTGACTTGTTGTATAACCCATGATGATGGAATCGTGAACATCAGGTAATAAAGCTTTGATAAAATACCTAACTTTTCCTTCATTGATCATCATCGCCAGGAAGCGTTTGTCTTTAGATGTCTGGTGTTCATATTGTCGAATGGCCAATGCTTTAATGGCATTGGGTGCAATGTACTCGGGTTGCAGTTTGCGGATCATAAATTCAGGAAATTCATAAGCGCGGTACAAATCGATGAAACGTTTGTTCATATACATATCCAAACCAATACAAATTGAGCTGTCGTAGGTGATATTGGCAAATCCAAATTCGGAGATAAAAGTAATAAATTGAGGAATGGTGGCTTGGGGAAATTCTTGCGCATATATACTCATTGCATGGCTAAGGTCTTTTTCGATGCCGCTTACATCTTTAAACATCGAGTCAACACTATTGTGCAGGTCGACAAGTGGTTTGTAGTTCAGCAACATTTTCATGGGTTTGATAAAGAGGGTATCGGCCGGATCAGGAGGCATATTGAGGACATCACGAGCATATGAGGTGTAAAATTCTTTGTATTTATGGTAAAGGTCTTCCAATTGTTTTTGGGGAGCAGCCGGATTGACTGCAAATAGTTCATTGTCAAATCGCAATAATTTTACATTTACAGTGGCATCGGGTTCTATAATAGTTTGTGTCTTATTTTGGCAACCATCACATCCAACAAGGGTTAGTAATGTGAACAATACCGATAGGTTGATTATGTTTGTAGTGCTATATTTGATTATTCTCATACATACAAAAGTAACCATGAAGAAGTTATTTATTGCAGCATTTGGTATTTGTATTTTCACAAATGTATTCGGCCAGCTTAAAATAGGAATTCGGGTTGCTCCACAAATCACTTGGAGCAAGCCGGATAATAAAAATACAAGCACCAACGGAACCCGTGTAAATTTTGCTTACGGTATTACCATTGATGATTATTTTACGGATAATTACGGTATAGGTACAGAATTCTCTATTCAAACATTCGGAACCAATCTCAGCCTTGATCAATCAAAATTTGTGTCGATCAATCATGGTAAAACGGTTATTCCGGCAACAGAGTCGTTAAAGTATGATTACCGTCTTAAGTATATTCAGATCCCATTGTTAATCAAAATGCGCACGAAAGAAATTGGTAATTTTAGATACTATGCTGAATTTGGTATCGGTTCTGGATTTTTGACAAGGGCAAAAGCAGATGTATCGATGGGTAGTTTTGCTATTGATGATGTAAATATTAATGAGCCCGATGATGCGGATAAATTTACAATTGAACCAACACATTACGAGGATGGTGCAGTGAGTTACCGGGGATCAATGTTAATTGGTGCCGGAATGCAATACAATATATTTGGTGATAGCTATTTAATTGCAGGGCTCCGATTTGACAATGCGTTTACAAGTTTTACCGAAGATGATCGTTGGAAAACAAATTTAAACTGTATTGCTTTAAACGTTGGTATTTTATTTTAACACTATTCTGTTTTGACAAAACTTACTATATCATTGGCTCAGTTGGATTACCACACGGGTAATTTTGAGGTGAATCGTACAAAAATAATTGAGCATATTAACCGGGCTAAAGCAGAAGGAGTTGATTTGGTTGTATTCTCCGAATTGTGTATTTGCGGATATCCACCAAGGGATTTTTTGGAGTTTAACGATTTTATTAAACGTTGTGAAGAGAGTGTAGAACTTATTGCCGAACATTGTAATGGTATTGCAGCCATTGTGGGTTCCCCTACCGTAAACCCGGTGCCCGAGGGAAAAGATTTATACAACTCTGCTTATTTTTTAGCGGATGGAAAAGTATTTGCGGTAAGGCATAAAACGCTTTTGCCCAACTACGATATTTTTGACGAGTACCGTTATTTTGAACCAAACAGGATATTTGAAACGGTTGCATATAAAGGATTCAATATTGCGTTAACGGTATGTGAAGATCTTTGGAATATAAATGAGAACCCAATGTATATTCTGAATCCGATGGATGAGTTGATCAAACAACAACCGGATATCATGATCAATATTGCGGCTTCTCCTTTCAGCAAAACGCAGTTGGAAACAAGGCAACAGGTAATGATGGAAAATGTGAAGAAATATCAATTACCCTTGTTTTACACCAATCATATCGGAGCACAAACGCAGTTGATATTTGATGGTGGTTCCATGGTAGTAGATGGACAAGCAACGGTGATCGACACATTGGGGTATTTTACTGAAGCGCGTAAAAGTTACGAAGTGAACAAGGTTGATGCTTCGGTAACCGTGAAACCACTCCATGACGTACAACTCGATATCCCTGTTACCATGGAACGAATCCACCAGGCATTGGTATTGGGTATTAAAGAGTATTTTTCGAAACAAGGATTTACCAAGGCTATTTTGGGTTTATCCGGAGGAATTGATTCGGCACTGGTGCTTGCATTGGCAGTGGATGCATTGGGAAAAGAAAATGTAAAGGCGGTATTGTTACCTTCACGTTATTCATCAGATCATTCGGTAACAGATGCCATCGAACTGGCAAAAAACCTGGGCGTGGAGTATGAACAAATTTCCATCGAAAAAACATTTACTGCGTTACAAGAAACATTGTCCGCACAATTTGCAGGATTACCTTTTAATATAGCTGAAGAGAATATGCAATCGCGCAGCAGGGGTGTTATCCTGATGGCACTTAGCAATAAGTTCGGTTATATCTTGTTAAACACTTCAAATAAGAGTGAAATGGCCGTGGGCTATGGTACATTGTATGGTGATATGTGTGGTGGACTGGCAGTGATTGGTGATCTTTACAAAACAGAAGTGTTTGAATTGTGTCGATATTACAACCGAAACGGAGTGAAGATTCCTCCACAAATTATCAGCAAACCGCCATCGGCAGAGTTGCGGCCGGATCAAAAAGACTCGGATTCATTGCCTGATTATGCCATATTGGATGCTGTTTTGCAGTTATATATTGAAGAGCGAAAAGGTCCCAATGAAATTGTTGGCTGTGGGTACGATGCCGCCTTGGTTGCAAAAGTATTGCGGCTGGTAAATATGAATGAGTGGAAGCGTTTGCAGGCGCCACCTGTATTACGGGTATCTCAAAAAGCATTCGGACAGGGGAGAAGGGTACCCATTGTTGCCAAATATTTGAATTGATATGAAATATGTAATTACAAGTTTGCTTATTTGTGTGTGTCTGACATCGTTTGGCCAACGATTGTTCTTGCATCATCAACCCAGCGGTAATTACCAATCGTATGATCTTGGAGATAAGATCAATCTTATTCTATTTGATTCGACTCATAATATCGAAGGAAAAATTACGGCCTTGCGCGGTGACGAAATTGTGGTAAATGATACCTCGGTTGTTAAAATTTCGCAGATAGCCGGAATATTAGAGTACAAAGGGGGAGCCAAAATAGGAAGGGTATTGTTGGTGATCGTGGGTTCTTATTTGGTGATAGTCGGGACTGTTTATTTTATTGCAGGTATTGTCCTGTTACCATCAGAACCGCAGTTTGGTGTGGTGGGTATTGTATTGGGTGCCGGAATAGGTGTAGGTGGATTTGCAATCATAAAGAAGCAGTTTAAAAAGATGAAGTCCGGTAATATCAAAGTAAAAAACATTGATAACAGAGAATACCGGTTGTTTATCGAAAATTGATTACTCCGCTTCAAATTCAAGTTCTTCGCTGTCGGATGTTTTTTCTTTAATATCAGTTTTTTTGTCCAATCCGAGTTCTTTTCTCCAAACATCTTTTACTACGGAGCGTTCCTTTTTTAAATCCTCTTTTACTTTTTCACGTGCTTGTTTTTTGTCGTAGCTAAATTTAAGGTTATCGGCAGGCCCTTTCATGCTGATAAAGATGGATGAACCTTCATCTTCGGTTTCTTCCTCAAATTCGTTGATCTTTTTCTTGTGTTTTTTTGCCAGCAGGTCACCCAGTTTTATTTTAAGGTGATAATCCATGTAGTTGTCAAAAGTATGTGTACCGGCTACTGTCATGTTCAATGCATTGTTTTTTACATCCATTGATGGAACTGTAATTGTTTTGTTTTTGATTTCGAGGGTATTGGTTAAGTCGGCAAATTTTAAGTTGTTAAGATCATCGATATCAATATATTTTGATAACGATTGCAAGGGTTTATAATTAAGCAGCTGGCCATTGGTAATATGCAGTTGGGCTGTAGCAATTAACTTATCCAGGTCACAGTTCATGTCGGCATTCCACACTCCCAGTAAGGCAATGGTGGCATTCAGATTTCCTCTTATATGTTGATTGGTAATTTCTGTTTGTCCAAAATTGGCACATTGCGTGAACAGGTCATACATATCAACTTGTTTGCAAAGTATGTTGGAGGAAATTAAGAAGCGCCCATCAGGGGCATTTTCAATTTGTCCATCCACAGTAATATCTCCTTTCATCGTATTGCAATGGAGTTTCGAGGTTTCTATTTTTTTACCTCTCCAATTGATGGTTCCGGTCACCGTTTTTGCTTTGAAATCGTGGTATACCAATTCTGCAACAGAAAGGTTGGCATTGACCGTAATGGATTTTGGCAGCGTAAATGTGTTATTGTTGTTGGCTGTTTGTGGCAATGGTAACATGAAATGCTCCAAATTGATAAAATTGGATTGGTAATCAATATTGGCAGTAACTGTTTGGTTGGAGGAAAGGAGATAAGGGACGATATTTAATAAGGAACCTTTGATGCGCACGTCCGACTTATCGATTTGTGCATTGCATTGATGAATCAACAAGTCTTTATCTTTTACCGTGAAGTCGGCTTCAAAATGCTCGATCGTTTTTTTGCCATTGGCAAAAACAATATTGCTGGCATTGCAGGTAATTTGCCCATCGGTTTCGCAGCCCAAAAAACCTTCTTTGCTCTGTAAGTTTTTAAGCAAACCTTTTAACGCGATGTTAAATTGTAATTCTCCTTCGGCTTTTTCAATAAATGAGGTTTGGGTGAATTGGATCAGATCTTGTAAGGATGTATTGCCCTTAAGCGCAACACTCACAAAAGGGTTGTTAAAATTGTTGATATTGAGCGCCCCGGTAAAACTACCTTTACCCAATTGGAATGAGAGTGCAGGTAATATGAGGTAAGCGCTATTCAGGTTTTTTGCTGTTCCGTTGCTAAATTCTCCTTTGCATTGAATATTGTGAAGTGCAATTTGATTTTCGCTCGCTGATAGCGTTCCGTTTTCGATACCAAACTGAACATCTATTTTGGGTTGTTTTTTGGCAGTGAGTTCGCCTTTGATACTGCCATTAAAATAAATATTTCCTTTGCTTTTATATTGAGTGATCGATTGGCTTAAGCTACCGGGTAATAGTTCCAGCAAATCTGTGATGGATAATTTTTCAGCATTAAATGTAATATCCAGTAGTGTACTTTTGGGTTTATACGTAATGGTCCCCTGGCATTGAAGTGCAAGAGAGCCTACTTCGATATTTCCTTTCGAAAATTGATACACTTCTGTGGCCTCGTTTATATCCAAGGCAATATCAATATTCATTTTTTTGTTTTTAACCAATTTAACCGAACCTGTTTTAAGTTCGGCTACCAGTAAACTTCCTGCAGCACTTATCGATTCTTTTTTGCCTTTAAAATTTCCTGATAATAAAATATTCTCAGCTTCCACTTGGTGGAATTGTTTGCCGTAAAGATCTTCATACACAATCTTCATGTTGCGCAGTTGGATCTGCTTTAACTCCAAAAACAGATCTTCGCCTGGCTTGTCCGTTTCTTTCAGAATAGTATAGTTTGCCTTGTTCTGGGAATTGATAAATAAATGGCAATAGCCACTATCGGCTTCAATAAGTTTGATATTATAGTGTTGGGTGAGTAAGTCATTCAGGTTAAATGCAATAAAAAGTCGTTTGGTTTTGAGCAAGTTTCGTTTTGGGCGAAGTGGGTCGGCAATGGTTACATCATTTAGCAACAGACTTACTTTAGGAAATTGATCAATAAAGGTAATATCAATTGTGCTTACCGAAATAGGGGCAGATAATTGTTCATTTAATTGTGTAACAGCGTATTGTTTAATTTTATCCTGGTTGAGCCATATAAACCCAATGGCTAAAAGGAATAAAACAAGGAGCGCAGAGAGGCTTATCAGCAGAACTTTTAGGGATTTTTTCATTTTTTTTAGCGGTGGCAATTTATGAAATTCAACGCGTTACAAAATACTTTTAAAAATATTTAACGAATGATTTGACTTTTTCATATCTAAATTTATCTTTGCATCCCCTTAACGGAAGAAAGGTTGCTAGCAGTAGCAAACAATCTTTCGATTAAGAGCTCCTTAACTATGGAGGCTTAGCTCAGCTGGTTCAGAGCATCTGCCTTACAAGCAGAGGGTCACTGGTTCGAATCCAGTAGCCTCCACCATCAAAAGCCGTGTATTCGATAAGAACACACGGCTTTTTTTATGTAGTGTTTTGTTATAGTGAAAGTAAGATGTTCTGGTAAAACGATAAGATATTGACCTGGTAAAGGTTAATAATCTAATGAACTTTCGTTTTGAGTTTTCCCTTAAACACTTTTTGAAACTTATCGAGTTTGGGTTTCACCACAAACTGGCAATAAGGCTGATCTCCATTTTCGTTGAAATAGTTTTGGTGGTAGTCTTCGGCTTTGTAAAAGGCTTCGCTGGGACTTATTTCCGTTACAATCGGATCAGGATATGCATGTGAAGCATTCAGTTCTTTTTTGTACTGTTCAGCTAATTGTTTTTGTTGTTCGCTATGGTAATAAATCACCGAACGGTATTGGGTGCCCACATCATTTCCTTGTCGGTTAAGGGTTGTCGGATCGTGACTTACCCAAAAGGCTTGCAATAATTCAGGATAAGTAATGATTTTAGGATCGTAAACAATCCGGCAAACCTCAGCGTGTCCTGTCAATCCGCTGCACACTTCTTTGTACGTTGGATTTTTAATATGTCCTCCACTGTAACCGGATGTTACCGAAATAACGCCTTCCAATTGTTGGTATATCGCTTCTACACACCAAAAGCATCCTGCACCAAAGGTTGCAGTATCAAGGGTGTTGGTTGTTTCTGTATTCATATTTGATAATAATTTCGGAATGGGCTTGTCACTTTTTTGGGTACACGAAAATAAGGTAAGGCTGATTAAATTTAAGAGAAGGAATGAAAAGGTTCCGGTTAATTTATTCATTGATATAGTTAACATAATAAGCTGATGTTTGGTTTTAACAAGATACGTATTTTTATCCTGCATGGTTTTTAAGATATTTGTTTGATGTATAAATTGTTTTTGGTGTTATGTTGTTGGTACTCCTTGAGTATTGCCACGGCCCAGTCTTTTCAGCTTAAGGATCGCAAAGGGATGCCTGTGGTCTTTTCTGAAAAAGTGACCGGTAAAGCACGTGTTTATTACTTTTTGTCCCCTGAATGTCCTTTATGCCAAAGTTATTCATTAACCATCCGGCAATTGTATGCTGAATTTTCCAAACAAGGAATTGAGATGGTAGGTATTATTCCGGGAACAGATTTTACCATAACAACCATTGCTGAATATAACAAACAATACAATATTCCTATGCCACTGTATATAGATGAACAATTGAAATTGGTACAAAAATACAAGGTTACCATTACACCGGAAGTCGTTGTGCTCGATAAAGCGGGTAAGGTTGTATACCAGGGCCGGATTGATAATTGGGCTTATGAGCTGGGCAAAAAGCGTAAGGTGATAACCGAACACAATTTAAAAGATGCCTTAACAAGTATTGTGCAGCATAAACCTATTGTTGTGTCTAAAACAAAAGCAGTAGGTTGTTTTATCGAGTAACTTATAGCAATGGTTGATAATTTAAGAGAATGAAAGACAAACTGATCATATTGGTATTGAGTTGCATGATTGTTTCGTGTGGAATGAATGATGGTGGAGTGCAATCCCCTCCAAAGCAAGTAACTTTTGCTGAACATATTGCCCCAATTATTCATCAAAACTGCACCAAATGCCATATTGAAGGAGAAGCCGGTCCGTTTAACCTGGTTACCTATAATGATGTAGCCAAACGGGCAAAATTGGTTAAGTATATGGTCACCGAACGCATCATGCCACCATGGCCCGCGGATGCTTCGTATTCACATTTTGCCGATGAAATGGTATTGAGTGATGCGCAAATAGAACTGGTCAAACGCTGGGTGGATGAAGGCATGTTGCCGGGTGATACAGCTCATTTAGTTAAACCCAGCCAGGTATTAAGCGAGGTGCATTTTGGTAAACCCGACCTGATCTTGAAAGTACCACCTGTAAACATAAAGGGGAACAACGAAGACTTGTTTTTGGTAATGAAAATTCCATACGAAATTCCCAACGATACTTTTGTAAGAGCTATTGAGTTTGTAGCCGGTAATAAAAAACTGGTTCACCATGTGAATACACATTTGCTGCAATTTGAAGAAGGGAAGAAAAAAAATATACACGAGGGAAAATTATACGTAAACCAAGATCAGGCCAATAGCCAAACGATTCACAAGGAATTGGGGATTTTGCAGGATGATGGGAGTTATCCCACAATGACCCCCAGTGTGAGCAATTATTTACCCGGAGCTTTACACAGTTTTTACCCTGAAGACATAGGTGGGTATAAACTTTCAAAAAAGGGCGCTTTTTATTTAAATGATATGCATTTTGGCCCGTCACCCATTGCCACAACCGATAGCAGTTATTATAAAATCTACTTTGGTACCAAACCACCCAAACGTCCGGTGAGTGAATTCCAGATTGGTACATTGGGCATTACACCAGTGGTTCCAGAATTGGTCATTCCTCCCAATATAGTTAAGACATTTCACATAAAAGCTACCATGCCTGAAGATATTTCGCTGATCAGCATTGTGCCACATATGCATTTGATCGGTAAACGTTTTTGGGCTTACGCTGTTAAGCCCAATGGTGATACGATTCCGCTTATCCGCATCAATAATTGGGATTTCAGGTGGCAGTATTTTTATAAATTTAAAAAGCTGTTAAAGATTCCGAAAGGCACTACTATTTACGTGGAAGGAGAGTATGATAATACAGCAGCCAATCCCAATAATCCTTTTTCACCTCCACGCGAGATCCGCGAACGCAATGGAAGCATGCGCACCACCGATGAAATGTTTCAGCTTATTGTAACGTATGTTCCCTACCAAAAGGGAGATGAAGATTTTGATTTGGAGAACGCAAGAAGGTAAAGCATTAAGTCTGTTATTGAACTAAAGGCAATGCTAACTGCTACTTTCGGTGAATAATACTTGCAATAGGTTGTGCTGTAGGCATAATGGTGAGTTCATTGATATTAACATGTGCCGGACGTGATAAAGCAAACCAAATGGCTTCGGCAATATCTTGTGCTACTAAATTTTCGAATCCTTCGTATACTGTTTTGGCTTTGTGTTCATCGCCATGAAAACGAACAATACTGAACTCTGTTTCCACTGCACCCGGATGAATAGCGGTTACTTTGATGGGATATTGGGCCATATCAATCCGCATGGCTTTATTAAGTGCATCAACGGCATGTTTGGTGGCACAGTATACATTGCCATTGGCGTATACTTCTTTGCCGGCTATGCTCCCAATATTGACAATATGACCTTTGCCATGTGCTATCATCAGCGGAGCGATATTGCGGGTTACATACAATAATCCTTTAATATTGGTATCAATCATTACCTCCCAATCGTCTATATCACCTTTTTCAATAGGAGCCAGGCCACTTGCCAATCCTGCATTATTGATTAATACGTCTACTTTTTTCCACTCAGCCGGCAACGATTCAATCGTTTGTTGAACCTCTTTACGGTTGCGCACGTCAAGTGTTTTTATCAATATTTGGGCTTTGTACTGGTTTTTCAATGTATTGGCCAGTGTTTCCAATTTGTCTTTTCTGCGGGCAATCAAGATCAAATTATAACCATTGGCAGCCAGGATATGTGCTGTTGCTTCGCCTATTCCGGCCGATGCTCCGGTAATACAAGCAATGGGCTTTGTGTTCATCATATGGATTTGCTTTGGGTGAGTGCGTAAAAATAATAGAATATTCGAGCAGGTATGTTATTTTTACCCAATAATTTTAAGATAACACCATGAATTATACCATTGAAAAAAACGACCAGTACTCGTTAATCAAACCTCAGCTCACCGAGTTGAATAAAGACACCTGTGCTAAATTACGTGAAAAGGTATTGCATGAGGCAGCCAGCAGCAGCAAATATGTTATTGTGAATATTTCAACAGTAGTGGACTGTAACGCTGATGGTGTGCGCGAGTTGATCCAACTCGGAATTGAATTGCAGGACAATGATGGATTGCTTATTTTAACCAATGCCGAAGATGCTTTTACCCGTTTGTTTAATAAGGCAGATATAACGTTTATCCCTACCGATGTTGAAGCGGTGGATTTTGTGTTTATGGATCAGTTGGAAAAGCAGTTTTTGAGCATGAGTGACGATGATTTGAATGCATGAGTATAGCGTTAACCATATTAGGAAATAGTTCGGCTACCCCTACGCTCAACAGGTTTCCCAGTTCCCAGTATTTGAATATGCTCGATCATCATATTTTGATTGATTGTGGCGAAGGCACGCAGATGCAGATGCGCAAATACAAACTTAAAAAGTCTAAGCTTCAGTATATTTTTATCAGCCATGTGCATGCCGACCATATTTTGGGATTACCGGGAATGCTCTTTTCCATGAACCTCAATAGCCGCCTTGATCCTTTACATATTTTTGCCCCGCAAAGTGTATTCGAGATCATTGATCTGTTTATGAAACATTCGGATACCCATTTGCGGTTTGATATTATCAGGCATATTACCCAAGATTCGTATCCTGAGGTTATTTTTGAAGATACCTGGATCAGGGTAACTTCTTTCCCATTATACCACAGGGTTCCAACCACCGGCTTTTTATTTGAAGAACAGGCACGTTTGCGCAAGCTTAATATTGAGGCTTGCGAACGCCATCATATTCCATTTACTTATTACAATGATATTAAACGCGGAAAAGATTTTGTAAGTGCCGATGGCAAAACGGTTATTGAAAATGAAACCATCACTTTTGATGCAGGCTTTCCGATAAAGTATGCTTATGCAAGCGATACGGTATATGACGAACGGGTAATAGCCTTTGTGAGAGATGTTGATTTTTTATACCATGAGTCTACCTTTTTGCACGAAAAATTGGAACGAGCACTTGAAACAATGCACACTACAGCACTGCAAGCAGGTCTTGTTGCAAAAAAAGCCAATGTGAAAAAATTACTCATCGGGCATTTTTCATCGCGGTATGATGATCTGACAGTATTGCTCGAAGAAGCAAAAACAGCGTTTCCTCAAACGGAAATAGCCGAGGAAGGAAAGACTTTTCTGTTTGAACGTTAAGCTTGTTTGAGTTTTGGCATTTTACCGTTCAAAAACCTGGAAAGAGAACGGATAGGCATTTTTTTCATCAGCCTCATGACGTTCATTTTTTGTTAATTTCCATTCACTCCCAAGTGCAGGAAAAAAGGTATCAGCCTCAAATTGGTGGTGGATACGGGTAAGGTAAACTTTATTGACCAAAGTAAGCGATTGTTCAAAAATGATTCCCCCACCTGTAATAAAAAGTTCTGTTTCTCCTGCTTCCCTAGCAAAAGATATAGCGGCTTCCAATGATGGTAACACAACACAACCTGCTATTTTTAGTTCGGTATTCCTGCTGATCACAATATTTACCCTGTTGGGCAGCGGACGCCCCACACTTTCATACGTTTTTCGGCCCATTACAATATGATGCCCGGTGGTGGTGGCTTTAAAATATTTTAAATCCTTTGGCAAATGACAAAGCAATTGGTTTTGGTTTCCAATGGCATTGTTTTCATCAGCTGCTACAATAAGTGATATAATCATGCGGTATCCTAACTTTTACTTTGGCAAAGCAAACGAATATTTTATAATTTGTGACTTCTTTTAGAATGAAAAAATATTTCGCTCCGGTTTTCTATTGTTGTATCGCAATATTGTTGTTTAACGGTTGCCACCAAAGGTATTGGTATCGCAATACAATTGATATTGGTGATTCTAAACGGTATTCTGTTAAGGTAACCGTGATTAACTACGCTCCCGAATTTTTGTCGGAAGAGTTTGTAGAGGTTATGCGCAAAGCAAGTGTGAAAGCATTAAAGCGCAGGGGTTATTTTGAAGTCCCGATCGATTCTCCACAATTTCATTTTATCCTTACCCTTAAAGTGGATTCTTTTAATGCAGGTATCAAGAACTATGATTACCAGAAAACGGTTTACACAATTACGCCACAAAGGAATTATTATAATTTTAAGCACACAGTAAAAGCCATTATGATCAATTGCACCCTGAAAAACTATAAACAGGGTTGGAACAAATGGGATATCTATGATGATCTGTATTATTTTGGTGAGTACCGCGATATTGGCAGGAGCGAGGGGATGGTAAAAGCTTTGATTAAAAATGCTACTCCAAAATAGGGCACTATTTCGTAAAGGCGTACTCAATTAAGTTAGCTCCCATTTGAAGCGCCTTCAATCGAACTGCTTCAGGGTCGTTGTAAACATCCTGATCTTCCCAACCATTTCCAAGGTCACATTCGTAACTGTAAAAACAAACCAATCGGCCTTTATAGATCAATCCAAAACCCTGCGGTGCTTTTCCTTCATGTTCGTGCACTTTGGGCAGGCCTTTGTCAAAATTAAATTTTTGATGGTAAATAGGATGAGAGAATGGGAGTTCTATAAATTCAAGTTCGGGAAATACTTTTTTCATTTCCCTTCTCAAAAATTTATCCAGTCCATAATTATCATCTACATGCAAAAAACCACCAGCTACTAAATAATTCCTGAGATTGTCGGCTTCCTGGTTGTTCAGTACAATATTCCCATGTCCTGTAAGGTGCACAAAAGGATAATTGAACAGATCAGCACTTCCCACTTCCACAATATCTTCTTCTGCCACAATATTGGTCGACAGTTGTTGGTTGCAAAATGCGATCAGGTTGGGCAATGACGTTTTATTGGCATACCAATCCCCACCGCCATTGTATTTAAGTTTGGCTATTTTAATGGTTGGTGGTGCAAAGCCAAATTGGATGCATATGAGGATCAGGATGAATATTTTTTTCATGAATAAATGAATCTTTTTAGGAACAAGGTAAAATGGTTTTGATGGCCGCACAAGCAAAAAGCGCTGCCGTTTCAGTACGCAAGATAGTATTACCTAACGAAACCGGCACATACCCGGATTGTTGGGCAAGTGTTGTTTCTGCAGCAGAAAAATCTCCTTCGGGGCCAATAAGCACAATGATCTCTCTTTCCAAGGAGGAGTTGTTTGCTTTTTTTAGGATAAGGTTTGGCAGGAATTCCGTTTGCGGTGTTTCACACCAGGCTATGTATTTTTCAGTTTGGTTTGTGTTTTGAGCAAGAACGGTTTTGAAATCACGGATATCATTCAATGCTGGTACAAACCATTGTTTACTCTGTTTCATGGCACTTACGGCAATTTTTTCGCAGCGGTCCAGTTTAATGCGTGAGCGTTCACTGTTTTCAGTTTCCATAAACGAAATGGAGTCGATGCCCATTTCAGTTGCCTTTTCAATGAACCATTCAATTCTCTCTATGTTTTTGGTTGGAGCAACTACGATATGAAGTTTGTATGTACGGTTGGGTTTATGCTGAATGCGTGATACGATTTCCAAAACACATTTTTTGGGGTTATCATCTTCTATTCGTGCTTTGGCCTGTAACCCTTTGCCATCTGTTATATCCACCATATCACCTTTTTTGAGCCGCAACACCCTCACGGCATGTTTGGATTCTTCTTCTGTGAGTTGAATTTTGTCGGATAAAACAATGGGCTGGTAAAATAGATGCATCGAACAAATTTAAGGAAAAATGGGAGGATTGAAAGTTCGTGTGTTATGCGTTGCCCCTGGTTTTTTACTTTTTTTCTGAAGGGTCATATTCATAAACAACCTGGTAGGGTACTTCTTTTAATTTGTCTGAAACTTCTCCAACCTCGAGGTCTTCTTCCTGAGGTGTTGGATCACATATAGAATATTTCTTATTGTTGTATAGTACCGTGTTTCCGGTTGGACGATCCAGCTTAACTGCCAACAATACATGGGTTGGATAAAGCAAAGCGATCATGGGCAGGTTGTATATTTCCTTTACCAGGTAAAAGAACAAGGCAGCCCTGTCATCGCAGTCACTGTATTGATAGAACATTGTTTGTTCAGGACACATATGTTTTTCTTTCCCGAAATGATTCTGGTCGTCTTCATACAAAAAAGCGTATCGGGTAAACCGCATCAGGTAATCAACGCCTTTTTTTTGGCTCATGCCCTTAACCTGATTCTTAAGGGTAGGAATCAGTGAGGCATACGTTCCACTGCTTAGCGGAATATTAAAATAAAGTTCAAAATCCACAACAGGATAGTTGGTCAACATGGCTTGCATGGTGGGATTCATTTTTACTTTAAAATGATTGGTTTTTCCATGAAATGTGAACTGCAGCTCCTTCTCAACATAATCATCATCCTTGAAATCTGGGAGTCGTGTGATCTTATATGAAAAGGCTTTGTTGGCCCCCGGAACTTGAAGAATGACTTCCTTTATGGTGTTTTTATCGAAATCTATTTTACCGTAATCATGTATATTCAGGCAGATATACTTTTTCCCATTCTTAGTGTAAAAAGGAATATCATAAATATTTTCTTCGGAGTACACATAAAAAAGCAATTCCTTATTCCCTATTCCCAATGCAGCATCGTAGCCACTCATTGAAAGCAAGAACCATTTATAAAGTGTGTAGCGTATATAGTTATCGGCTTTGGGAGCAATCTGCTGTGCGGTTTTGCGAATGAGTTGGTAATACATCCAGTCGCTTAGCTGTTTGCGTTTTTGATAACTCATAAGGGTGTCAATCAATGGTCGCCATTGTGACGATCGTATGGATGTGTAAAACAATTCCAATGAAGTTTGGGTCAACGGCAAGTTGAATGGAACAATGATACTACTGTCGGTTTTCACAGTAAGGGTATCGTCCAGAAATACCACTCGCAACCGAAACGGATGTACTTTGTTCAGGGGTGCTGCAAAACCGAAGTGAATAGCACTCAGAACAAACAAAATAGTGATAATGTAGCGTTTCGCTTTCAAGAATACCTGTTGGTTTAAATTGTTTTCTCAACTTACCCGAAGATAGGATGTTTTTTTTATGCTAATCCAATTTCAGGTCAAAAACTTTCTGCTCTTTGGTTTCCACAAAACCGATATGGTTATAAAATAAATGAGTTTCCCTGCGAAGGGTATTGCACCTCACCCTGATTTTTGCACATTTTTTCAAGTGCGACCATTCAATAACGTTGTTAACCAGCATTTTTCCAATTCCTTTCCTCCTGTATATTTCGTCCACAACCATTCCCCCAAGTTCAACAAAGGGATCCGATTCAACCCTAAGGGTATAAAAACCATGGATCCAACCAATAATCTGTTCATTATCCATAATAACATAAACGCAATGATCTGTGTTGGTCAATATTCCGGATAGTCTGTTATAAACTGTTTCAATGGTAGCTTCGTAGCCCAACTGAGTTGATAATTCAGTTATTCGTTCAGCATCTTTCAGCTCAGCTATTCTTGAAGATAATACCATTTCTGTTTATCGTATTTTACAGAGTATATTGTTGTTGGGGTAATTGCAATCTAATTTCATTTTCGTCAAAAAAATCAAAGGAATATCCACATAACGTTATCGTATTTCAATTATTGAGATACATGCTCTCATTTTTTGATTCATATCAAAACCACTTATGATGGTATGAGATAGTTTTGTTCCCGAAATTAAAACATATATAAACAATGAAACAGAGAACACAGAACACATCGTTTTTATTCCTGGGCCTTTTATTCCTGGGAACGTTAGGATTGCAAACTTCCTGCCGGGCGCAGATGAGCGAATACACGCTGGAAGCATCAGCCGGTATGAATGGAGGTTTTGAAAGGTCACAGAACAACCAACCCGTTAATTGGTATTTATACACTCCAAGTACGGTAAAAGATGGAAAATTTACAATGGGTTTGGCAACAGATGATGTTGCCGAAGGAAATCAATCACTGGTATTTAAGGTAAAAGAATGTTCGGCAAAAGGAGGGCGTTATTCTCCCGGTCTTTGCAATGAATTTGATGTAACCTCGGGTGGTCGTTACCGTATCCGGTTTAAAGTGAAAAATGAAGGAGCCTCAGTTGCCGTGAATATTAAGGCTGTTTCGGCCACAAAAGGTGCAGAAGCGAAACGGGAGTTGATAGCAGACACCAAGGGAGAATGGCGGGAGATTGTTTATGAATATAAAATTCCCGACAACTTTGCACGTATTCGTTTCGAATTGAATATATTGAGTGCGGGTACGGTAAAGCTGGATGCCTTTTCGCTTGAAGCCATAACCTCTCAACCATAACTTATAACGATGGGATTTGTTTCAAAAATAGCTACCTTAACACAGTTGTCGCCTGCCGGTGCAGCATGGTTGGAAGAACATCTGGAGGAACGTACTTTTAAGAAAAACCAGGTTATCCTTCGCGAACACCAGGTAAGTGATCATTTATACTATGTGAAAAAAGGCCTGTTGTGCGGCTACTACCATCAGAATGCTCGTGAGGAATCAAAGGAGATTTGCAGTTGGATAGCTTTGGAAGATGATCTGGCCACTTCGTATTATAGTTTCATATCGCGCAAACCATCTTATGAAACCATTGAATGTTTGGAAGCGACTACGGTGCAGGCAATCAGTTACGCAAAAATAGAGGAACTGTATGACCTGTTTCCTGAAACCGAAAAAGCCGGTCGTAAGATCCTGGAAGAATATTATTCGCGTATTGAAGAACGACTATACTCTATTCGTTTTAAGTCTTCTCAGGAACGGTACAAAACATTTGTGGAAACCAGGCCAAAACTGATCACCCGAGCTCCGTTAGGCAGGGTAGCATCATACCTGGGCATGACACAGGAAACATTAAGTCGTGTTCGTGCGGCATACAAGGGGTAGCATTTTACCTTTCACCTTTTTAATACATCAAACAATTTATGCTTACAACAATTTTTATCGTTTTCGGATGCTGTTTCATCCTGGAACGAATAATTCCCGGCTGGAAATTGCCGCAGGTACCTACATGGACCATCCGAGTATTGGCAGTTAACTGTGTGCAGTTGGGCGTAGTTATGCTGGCCGGCTATACATGGGAAAAATGGTTTACCCGCTTTTCGGTTTTTCATTTGTCGGATCACGTTTCACCTGTATGGGGTGGAATCATTGCCTATATCATTGCTACGTTTATTTTTTATTGGTGGCACCGATGGAGACATACCAATGATTTTTTGTGGACACGCTTTCACCAAATTCACCACAGTGCACAACGTATCGAGGTGATTACTTCCTTCTACAAACATCCACTCGAGATGACGGTGAACTCCATTATTGGAGGATTGCTGGTGTATTCCCTGTTGGGATTGGATCTCGAAGCAGGGGCCATCTATACATTGTGTACAGCTCTTGGAGAGTTTTTTTACCATACCAATGTAAAAACACCGCAGTGGGTTGGTTATATCTTTCAGCGCCCCGAAATGCACCGCATTCATCATGAATATAACAAACATACCAATAACTATGGTGATATTGTTTGGTGGGATATGTTGTTTGGTACTTACCAAAATCCCAAAGCTTTTACTACCTCATGTGGTTTTGATACGGATAAGGAATTGCGGTTGGGTGATATGTTGCAGTTTAAAGATGTGCACAAGGAGTAATATTTGAAACGAACCATATTGAGCTTTAGAAATTGCAACCAGTATAGTCTGTGAGAAATATCTTCCTGATCAGCTAAAACAAACGGCCACCAGAATGGGTGGCCGTTTTTCGGAATCTCTCATTATACGTTTTGAGTTGTTTTGGGTGTTGATTTAATATTTAAATTGACACTTTCAACTGCTTGATATTTTTTTGAGTTAGTTGGAAAAAACTTGTTTTTAATCTTCAGTTACATCCCGATTGATATTGTAAAAATTCACCTCTTCACATTTTGCCCTGTCGAGTAATCTAATGGATAACTTTATTTTTTCGACTATTTTTTCATCCGTTACCGCTTCATATTCATTTGTGAAATTTCTGCTACCAAGTTGTTTAATGTTAAAATTGCCATCATCTTTCAAATACAGGTAGCTCCAGTTCCAGGATTGTTTTTCACTAAGGTATTTTTTGTAGATGAAAAGTGTTCCCATCCCTTTTTTTGAATTTACATTTTGTTCTTTCAAAACATATATGACTGAGTCTTGTGAACTGTTTTGTACATTATAGGTATATGCCTGAGAACGTGCTATGGAGTCAATGGTTTTATATGCAGGCGGAAATTTTTCGAGTTTACCAATATTGTTTAGGAGTTTATAGGTCGCCATTCTTGTCTTGACATCTGCTGCCCATTTTTCCCAGTTGCTGTTTTCAACTGGTATATTGTTTTTGAGCAATAAAGCACCAGCGCTAAGTTGTAGTTCAATGGCTCCATTTTTAATGATCTTATCAAAGAATGATTTAACATTGGGTTCTGCATAAAAGGGTTGCAGCAGGACAGCGTAGTCAAACAAGATGCTTGTGTATACTTCTACCAGTGTACTGTCTATTGTTAAACTTTCATTATCATAATATGTTTCTTCTCCCTCTACATAATCGTCTATATTGTTATAGTTACTATAGTCGTTATAGGAGTTGGTTTCATTATTGTTTTGCAGGCCGGCTATATGTTTTTTCAGTTCAATATTGGCACCATTCAAAAACTTTGTTTTGTTTGCCAGGTATAGGTTGGTTGAGATTAAATTCTTGTACTTAAGGTCGGCAAGCAATTCAACCATACGTTCTTTGTATTCATCAAAATCAAGTAAAAAGATAAGTTGAGGTGCTACTTTGGCAATGAGCTCCAGGCTATCATCAAATTGATTAAAACAGTTGTTAAAGCTGTAGTTTTCCTCTAAAATGGGTGTTTCTTTTTTTATAAGTTCTGCAAAAGCCAAGGTAGCAGGCATGGTTTGGTGTGCTGCCAAGCCATACAATACAGCAAACTGGAAAGCAGGCGTATCTTTGGAAAGGGAATAATATGTTTTCAGCCAATTGATACATTCCGGGGTTTTAATATTCTTAAGACTTTTAATGAGGATGATTCGGTTATCCATATCCAGATCACTTTGTGCTGATTTTTGAATAGCCTCCTTTATTGTTTTAAAATCATTCGGTTTAATGTTCGCTGTATTCAGGATATACATTTTATCCCTGGCATCGGTTCTAGTGACAGAGTCGATGGAAAAAATGTCCTTTAAGAGCAGCGAAATTTTTGGTTCAGTGGCAGCCAACCCGTAATTGGAGTCCAATAATGAAAACGTATTGTAAAAGGTGTCAACAAAGGGGCTGGATTTGTCTTTTGCGCAAAGGGCATTTAGCGTATATATGTATTTACCTTTTTGAACAATTCTGACTCTTAAATACTGGTGAGCATTTTCAGGAACTTCCACCTTACAGTCTAATATATTGGCTCCTTTCTTACTGCTGTAGGCTTTATGAGAGATAACAGGATTCGCCATGTCGGTAGCATCGTAAATACTTTTGCTCCATAATGAGTCTAAATTGGTATATGACTGATATTGATTGAGTTTTTCATAACTCAGTTGAATGGTTTCTTTGGTTGCTTTTGATGTATAGTATTCCCTTTTGAACTCTGCATCATTTGGTTTCTTTTTTTGATTGCCCACTATTAATGAGGATAGCTCATTTATTTCCGGGACATCCACCAGCTTAACGGAAAACAGCATCGATGTATCCGTATACATATTGTAGTTATAACCACCCGCATTTCTATTCAGCGTAAATGAATTGATAAAGGATTCATCGCCAGTATTGTCGAGTAGAAAGTAATAATGAGGTCCGTTTACCACTAACTTTCCTTTATATACTTCATTGTCTTTTTTCCATTCAAATGATGCCGAATTTTTGTCGCTGTTTAGGTGAAGCTGTGTTATCTCGTATTGATTTTTTTCAGCGGCTTTTTGAACAATGTAGTTTAGTTCAAAGGTGTCTTCTTCAATGTACTTTGTTTCTTTGTTTTGCACAACAAGCAGCATATTGAACTTGGTTCCATCATTGCTCACGGCAATGTGTTTTCCAATGTTTTTGTTACCACCATTGTATATAAAGGTATTGTCCAATGTAAACCGGTATGTACAGGCAGTCTCTAAATTATTTGCGAGAGCTTTGGGGTATAGTTTGGCCGAGTTTAAAAACTGATTGGCTTCTTTTCCATTGGCATGAGAACCATTTCCGCCAACTTTAAGTACAAATATTTTGAAAGGAGTAATGATAATTTTATACCGCTCTATATCACCTCGCCTTGTTTTGCTATTTACAAGGAAACAGATATCCCCATTTTCTGTAACACTTTCCTGTTTGAGTGTGATTGTACCATCGATGTTTTCATAAAGTAAGCTATCTACCTTTTGGGCCCAGTACTTTTTATCATGTTTGTTGATAAACCCATTATGGTTGATGCTTGATACCGCATAATAACTGCCATTGGTCATATCTGTTGCTAAGTACATATCTTCCTGGCCCACATTCTGCAATGATTGAATCTTGCCGGGCACTTCTACCGAAAAGGAAGAATCCAAGCTGTATTGCTTGGTTAATTGTGCTGCAACCACAATTTTTTTAATCTGGGTTTTAAGTTTGCTGGGTTTAAGTGCTTGCCACTTGACCGGATTTACGGTATATCCATTTTTTCTGAGTGCATTTAAAATGCCTTCTTCGCCACCTAAATGCGCGGCTCCTACTCCGGTAAAAACAGCTGCTCCCGCTTTTATTAAGCTGTCAATACCATTGAACATGATCTTATTACGTTCCAGTATCATATACTTATAGGCCATCTTACTAAAAGAACTTTTACTCATTGAGTCCAGCAGATCTATGTCCCCTCTCCGATAAGCTTCCTCTAGTTTTTCCTGTGAGTATATTGCGTTTGAGTAATTCACTTTATTTTTCTCTTTTTCGTCTAACTCGCTTTCTGCTTTTAATTGTTGAGCATACATATTCATGGTGCCCTCAAAAGTCTCGAGTCCGATGATTTTTTTACCAAGCTTTTTGCCTGATTGAAAAATGAATAAGTCTAAGTAAGTATCTTCTTCTTTGTTTACAGTGTATACATTGGAGCGGTACAGAAGGGTATTGATCACATCATTTTTGTACGATAGTAAATTGGCTAAGGCTTTATTATTGATTTCTTTTACCGCAAAAGAATGCTCGTAGAATCGGTCATTGAAGTTGTTCAAATTAGCATTTGCAGCTAAAGCTGATTTTAAAATCTTGGAGTTAACCAAATCGGTCAGCATGAGATCAGGGTCAATCTCAAGTGCGATGAAATCACAATTTTTTATCCCGATAAAAAATGAATCGTTTAAATTAAATGCCAGTTTACCACTAACATGCATTGTACCATAAATGTAAGATGGCTTTTGGCTGCCTTTCCCGGAAATTTCCCAAAGCAAACTATTGGGATTGTGTTGAGCTAAAAGGTGCGTTGATAATAGGCAACAAAGAAGAGCAAAAGCAAATTGAATGCTGGTTTTCGGGTTTGAAAAAAATGTTCTTGTCAAAATGAGTATGTTATATTTTCAACAAATGAGTAAAAATGAAATGAATAAAACAATAAGTTGTTGGTGTTTTGTATCAGCGGCAGTAAACAAAAACGGCTGCCTGAAAAGGCAGCCGTTTTTTAACTAGTTTAGCATCTCAAGTACAATTATGCGTTTTGAGTTGCTTTGGGTGCAGCATCTAAAATTTCTTTGCTTACACCTGCAGCATATTGTTCGAAGTTTTTAACAAACATGTTTGCCAATTTATTAGCCTGAGCATCATATGCACTTTTATCAGTCCATGTATTGCGAGGGTTTAATAATTCAGCAGGAGCGTTAGGGCAACTGGTAGGCATCATGTAACCAAACACAGGATGTGGTTCGTAGGTTACATTGTTTAATTCGCCATTCAATGCAGCAGTGATCATAGCACGAGTGTATGCTAATTTCATTCGTGAACCTGTGCCATACGCACCTCCGGTCCAACCTGTATTGATCAACCATACATTGATGTTCGGATTTGCTTTTAATTTTTCACCTAACATTTCAGCGTATTTACCAGGGTGTAATGGCAAGAATACGCGTCCAAAACATGCCGAGAAAGTAGCTTGTGGTTCTGTAACACCGGCTTCTGTACCTGCAACTTTAGCAGTGTACCCACTAATGAAACTATACATGGCTTGTCCCACATTCAATTTTGAAATAGGAGGCAATACACCAAATGCATCGGCTGTTAGGAAGAAAATATTTTCAGGTGCTTTTCCTACCGAAGGAATAGCAATATTATCAATATGGTGCAATGGATATGCCGCACGTGTATTTTCAGTTACACTGATATTTGCATAATCAGGAATATTGGTTCCTGGGATAAAACGGGTGTTTTCCAATAAGGCACCTGCTTTGATCGCGTTAAAGATCTGTGGTTCTTTTTCCTTGGTAAGGTCAACGCATTTTGCATAACATCCACCTTCAAAGTTAAATACCGAATCTTCTGCCCAACCGTGCTCATCATCCCCAATCAGTTTGCGCTCCGGATCTGCAGATAGCGTTGTTTTACCGGTTCCCGACAATCCGAAGAAAATAGCGGTATCACCTTTTTTACCAATATTGGCCGAACAGTGCATTGAAAGGGTATTGCGTTCTTGCGGTAAGATGTAGTTTAATACCGTGAAAATACCTTTTTTCATTTCGCCTGTATAAGCGCTACCACCGATCAAAATAATTTTACGGGTAAAATCGATCATGGTAAAGTTATGCTGGCGTGTTCCATCTTCTGCAGCAACAGCTTTGAAGCTAGGAGCATTAATGATTAACCACTCAGGGGCAAAATTGGTTAATTCTTCAGCCGTTGGACGTAAGAATAGGTTGTTGCAGAATAAATTGTGGTAAGCTGTTTCATTAAACACACGAAGGTTTAGTCTGTAACGAGGGTCGGCACATGCATAAGCATCGCGTACATACATTTTTTTACCTTCAAAGTGAGCAATTACTTTGTCTAATAGTTTGCCAAATTTATCTGAATCAAATTTTTGGTTAACCTCACCCCACCATACCGTGTTTTCGGTTTTGGCATCCACTACACAAAACTTATCTTTAGGCGAACGTCCGGTAAATTCTCCCGTATCGGCCATTAAAGCACCTGTATCGGTTAGTACACCCTCTCCATTTTCAAGAGCATGTTTTACAAGTTCTTCAGGGGTTAAGTTAGTGAAGGCTTTTGAAGCTTTGCTAAGAAGCTTTTCTGCAATCGCATGAGTTGTCATAATCAGTGATTTACGTTAATTGATAGGCGACAAATTTAACCGAATCTTCAATCTAAAAAAATAATTATTTAACATTAAACATGACACTTTTCAGCGTATTCGTTTATGATGAATTGGTTATTAGATCATTAGGAATGAAGGGGTGTTGATATCTATTTGAGAATGGAAAGTTGAAGGTAGGATGTTGGAGACTGGAAATGAGATCTCAGGGGAGAGGTTTGAGAGGTGATAAATGAGAGATGGATACTCCAAACGGTAGTCCATCAACCTGTTAAATCAATGATTTTATTAAAGGTACATCAAACTGCAGCCCCTCACATCACTTTGATCCATACGGCCAAGGACTTCAAAAGTACCATCATCGTAGGTTTTTCCAATATCTGAAGTTTGAATAAAGGCACATGAATGAATATTGGCCAGGTCGATGATGTTAATGAGGCCGGTTTTGTTGTCGGGTAGTATTGTTAACGGATCGTTCGGGTCGGTAAGAACGACCTTCATCCATGGCGGGCAATGGTATTTTCCACTATCGGCAGCATAGGCCTGTGATAATAGTTCGGTCATTCCATATTCCGAATGAACTTGAGTAAGGTTAAGGTTGGCCATCAGGATTTCGTGAACTTCACTCCGAATAAGTTCTTTTCTGCGTCCTTTCATGCCTCCGGTTTCCATTACAATTACATGCCGGGAAAGATCCATCGGAAATTGTTCGGCAAAATCGAGCAATGCAAACGTTACCCCCAATAGTAAGATCGGGGTTTGTTTTTGCTGCAGTTCAATAATCGTTTGTTGCAGATCCTTGAGGTTGTTCAGGTAAAAACCACTCTCGGGTTTCTCACTTTTTTGAATCAGCCGATTGGCCATGGAAATAAGTGACGATCCATCGCGTTCAAGGTAGGATGGAAGCAGAGCCAAGATAGCATATTGATCGGGCGAACCATAAAACAGGTGAAATGCTTTCAGGAAACTTGTTTCGTAAACAGATTCATGTTTAACGTAATGTTTGCTGGGGGTTCCACCCGAAGTGGTACTGCTTGTGTATATGGCTTCAGCCTCATATATCCCGGTTTTTACTTCGTGGCTCTTAAAAAACGTGGTTGGCAAATACGGTATATCGGCTAATTTTTTAACACTTACCGGAGAACGTTGAAGATGATTGCAGTAGTTGCGGTATAATGTATTATGTTCATATTGAAATTGAAATAATTGTAAGGCCAATTCATCAAAATGTACTATGTTTGAATCAAATACTTCTGATATAAAATTGGCTTCGTTTAACAACATATTCAAATATAGTATTGTGATAGGTTTTATTGCAGTGATAGCAAGTGGCTGCAAAAAAAGTGAAATTTATCCAATTGTACCCGAACTTGAATTTTCGAGTTATTATTTTACAACTGATCCCATCATTGAAACAGACACGCTGATTGGTGTTGTTTTTAATTATAAAGATGGGGATGGTGATATTGGATTAAATCCGGGAGATACGTTTCCTCCTTTTAACAGTATACTTGGTGATAATAATGTAGAGTTGAATCCTTATTATTATAATTTACATATTGATTACCTTACGTTGCAGGATGGAGAGTTTAAGCCTGTCATTATTCCCGATCGTACAGATACGTTGCGTTACTTCGCCCGCTTACAAAATATCACCCCTGAAGGCAAACATAAAGCCATCAGGGGTGAGATCAATTGGCAAATACTGCCGCCCCCTTATCCGGGAATTTCGCGAACAGTTAAATTGCGCATCAAAATTTATGATAGGGCATTGCATCAAAGCAATGTAATTGAATCAACGGTTATTCAATTGCCCTGATTGATGATTGACTAAAAGTCATCATCATCATCGTCATCGTCATCATCAAAGTCGACATCATCCATATCCAGATCCATGTCGTCATCCATGTCTACATCATCCTCATCATCGTCATCGTTAAAAGTCTTTTTAGGAGCTTCTTTTTTTGGAGACTTTGCATTTGTGATTACTTTTTTGGTTGCAACTTTTGCAACCGATTTTTTTGCGATAGTCATTTGTGGTAAAATTTTTTCAATAACAAATTTATACTTTTTTCAATTATGCAAATACAATTGTACCTGCTTTTTTCTAGGGGGTGAAATAATAATTTGAAAGCTATAAATGCAACTACTTTTTTAAATTTTTAAAAAAAAGTTTGAATGGCAGATTTGAAGGTATTGCAATGTGCATTAACAATGTCGGAAATTTTAGGTGAATATCCCCCACCCATTGATACCACCACCGGCAGCTTGTTTTCTTTACACCAATCAAATACAAGTTTATCTCGCTCGGCACAACCTTGAGGGGTAATATTTAATTTTCCATACCTGTCTGTTTGCAAAATATCTACTCCGGAAAGGTAAAAAACAAAGTCGGGTTTTAAGTTTTCAATGGTAGTGGGAATATATTTTCTCATTAATTGTAGATACACATAATCATCTGTTCCATCTTCAAGCGCAATATCCAGATCGGATTTTTCTTTAAAAAAAGGATAATTATGTCTCCCGTGCATGCTCAGGGTAAATACTCTTTTTTGCTCAGCAAAAATCTGGGCAGTTCCGTTTCCCTGGTGAACATCCAAATCGATAATAAGAATCTTGTATGCTAGTTCGTTTGCCAATAAATAGTTTGCAGCAACAGCAAAATCATTGAGCAAACAAAATCCTTCTCCTTTATTGGTAAATGCATGATGGGTTCCACCGGCCACATTCATTGCGATCCCGTAGCGTCTTGCATGTAAAGCACAATCAATTGTTCCCTGGGTAATGCGCAATTCCCTTTCTACTAATGATTGTGAAAGTGGAAATCCGATCTTGCGCATTTCCGAATCAGTTAGTTTCAAGCGTTTCATCCGGTTCCAGTAGTCCGGATCATGGGTGAGTAAAATATCAATTTCTTCTGCAGGTTCCGGTTCAAATAGGTTATCGGTTGTGATCACACCTTCATGCAACAGCTGTTTGGGAATAAGTTCATACTTAAGCATAGGAAACCGGTGGCCTTCCGGCAACGGATGTTGGTATATCGGATGGTAAGCTATTTTAAGCAAGGAGTGTGAAGATAATGATGCGAATATATAGAGATGATCGAATAACGATATTAAATGTGAATTAAACTATATCAGGTAATCCTTGAGGCAAACTAATTTTGGAAATGTGGTACAAATGTTTTTAGTTCACGATACACAATTAACATATTTTACAATGAAAATAGGGGTTGTAAAAGAAACCAAGGCAGGAGAAAAGCGCGTAGCGTTAACTCCGGCAGTTGCTCTTCAATTTATCAAACAAGGATATACTTGTCTTGTGGAAACAAACGCAGGTTATGCTTCCAATTTTTCAGATGATGCTTATGCGCAGGCCGGCTGTACTATTGTAAAGGATAAATCGGCTTTGCTGCAACAATCAGATGTGGTTGTGCAGGTTAATGCTCCGCAAAAGGATGAAATTGCACAAATGAAATCGGGTACCGTTTTGATTTCATATTTGTATCATTCTTTTAACACAGAATTGGTAAGTGATTTATCCAAACAAGGTATCAGTGCATTCAGTATGGATGCCATGCCGCGTATATCGCGTGCACAAAGCATGGATGCTTTAAGTTCTCAGAATAACCTGGCTGGATACAAAGCTGTAATCATGGGAGCAGATGCGATGGGCAAAATTTTTCCATTGATGATGACAGCAGCAGGAACCATCACTCCATCCCGTGTTTTAATTTTTGGAGCAGGTGTTGCCGGTTTGCAGGCAGTGGCTACCGCCAAGCGTTTAGGCGCTATTGTTGAAGTTACAGATGTTCGTCCTGAAACAAAAGAACAGGTAGAGTCATTGGGTGGAAAATTTATTGAAGTGAAAGGAGAAGGAGTGAAGGTAGAGGGTGGATATGCCAAAGAAGTTTCGGCAGAATACCTGGCCAAACAAAAGGAAGCTGTGAATAAAAGTTTGGCGCAAGCCGATTTAGTTATCACCACAGCATTGGTTGCCGGCAAAAAAGCTCCTGTGTTAATTACCGAAGAACAAGTGGGCTTAATGAAATTGGGAAGTGTTATTGTGGATATGGCAGTGGAGCAAGGAGGAAATTGTGCAATGAGTGAATTGGATAAAACCGTGGTGAAAAATGGCGTCACCATTATTGGTCAGAGTAACTTACCAAGTACCCTTGCACAAAATGCAAGTGAGTTGTATGCCAAAAATATTTATAATTTCCTTACACACCTTTCAACCAAGGATGGAATGAAATGGGAATTGGAAGAGGAAATTACCAAAGGCACATTGATTACACATCAACAAAAAACAGTTCATCCAAGTTTACAAACAGCAACAGCTTAATTATGGAAAATATATTAGCATTTATCTCCGATAACAAAGAAATGTTTTACCTCCTGATCCTGATGATCTTTGTAGGTATTGAATTAATAGGCCATGTGCCATCGGTATTGCATACACCTTTAATGAGCGGTGCCAACGCCATTCATGGTGTGGTAATCATTGGTTCCATTATCGTAATGGGACAGGCAGATCATGTAGCTTCTCTTGTATTGGGTTTTTTAGCGGTAGTACTCGGAACACTTAATGTAGTGGGAGGTTTTGTGGTTACCGACAGAATGCTCGAAATGTTTAAAAAGAAAAGACCATAGTTTTATAGATGATGGCTCATTGTTTCATACGATGAGTCATGAACTATTAACCATTAACTAAAACGAATTTATGACAAGATATATATTAGAAATCATTTACCTCATTGCTTCGGTAACGTTTATTCTGGGTTTAAAAATGTTGGGTAATCCTGCAAGTGCGCGCAAAGGAAATTTAATAGCGGCATTTGGAATGGGGATTGCCATTTTTGGTACCATCTTTTTATATACCGATGCAAGTGGGAATCATTTGAAAAATTTGCCGCTCATTTTTGGTGGGTTATTGGTAGGAACCATTGTGGGTTGGATTGCTGCCAAGCGTGTGCAAATGACAGCCATGCCGGAAATGGTAAGTTTGTTTAACGGAATGGGAGGTGCTTGCGCCATGCTCATTTCTGTTATTGAGTTCCAACATTTAACAGAAGCTTCTCACAACGAAATGATGGCTGCTGTTGCAATGATTGTTCCTAAAGGTGAGTTGGCTACTATTTTAATTGGAATGATTATCGGCTCTGTTTCATTTGCCGGAAGTATTATAGCATACGGAAAATTAAGCGGTAAAGTAAAGGATAAATCTTTTAGTGCTCAGCAATTTATCAATATTGGCTTAATGCTCGTTATTATCGTATTAGCTGTAATGGCTGTGGTCAACTTTGATGCGAATATGTTCTATGCAGTGCTTGCTCTTTCACTTGTTTATGGAATTTTATTTGTATTGCCAATTGGTGGTGCTGATATGCCTGTTGTGATTTCGTTGCTGAATTCATTTACGGGTGTGGCTGCAGCTTGCGGTGGATTTTTGTATGATAATAAAGTGATGCTTGTGGGTGGTATTTTGGTGGGAAGTGCCGGAACATTGTTAACCATTGTGATGTGTAAAGCAATGAACCGCTCATTGTTAAATGTATTGATCGGGAATTTCGGTGGGGGAAAAGGAGATGCCGCAACTTCATCATCATTTGAAGGTTCGATCAAAGAAGTAACTGCGAGTGATGCTGCTATCCTGATGAAATATGCTAAAAAAGTAGTGATCGTTCCAGGTTATGGTTTAGCCGTGGCACAAGCACAACATGTGGTACATGAATTGGAGGAGCTATTGGAAAAAGAAGGAGTGGAGGTGAAATATGCCATTCACCCTGTGGCCGGTCGTATGCCGGGTCATATGAATGTATTGCTTGCCGAAAGTAATGTGAGTTATGATAAACTGGTGGAAATGGAAGAGATTAATCCGGAGTTTAACACAACAGATGTGGTACTGGTAGTAGGAGCAAATGACGTGGTAAACCCGGCAGCTAAAACAGATCCCAATTCGCCTATTTATGGAATGCCTATTTTGGAGGTGGAAAATGCAACGAATGTTATTGTAAATAAACGTTCAATGAAAGCAGGTTACGCAGGTATTGAAAACGAGTTATTCTTTAAACCGAAAACCAGCATGTTGTTTGGTGATGCGAAAAAAGCGTTGACACAATTGGTGAGTGAGATTAAAAGTTTAGGATAAGTATCTCTTATACAAATCGTAAATACACCTTGTTATGAATCCGGTAATCAGAAATATTTTAGCCGTAATTGTTGGATTGGTTGTGGGAAGTGTTGTGAACATGAGCTTGATTATGGTAAGTGGCTCGATTATTCCTCCACCTGAAGGAGCTGATGTGACCACAATGGAAGGATTGCAATCCTCCATTCATTTATTTGAGCCCAAACATTTTGTATTCCCATTTTTGGCACATGCGCTTGGAACTTTTGTGGGAGCATTACTAGCCGTATTGATTGCAGCGAACCGCAAAATGATTTTTGCGATGGTGATAGCTGTCTTTTTCCTGCTGGGGGGAATAATGAATGTAATGATGCTACCGGCTCCAATGTGGTTTAATGTTTTGGACATTGTTGGAGCTTATCTTCCGATGGGTTATTTGGGGGCGAGGTTAGCAGGAACCAAAAATTTTTGATCGAATAACTATTTGGGCATAAAAAAAGCCCCGCAATATTGCGGGGCTTTTTGTTTATACTAAGTTGATCTTAATTCGTTTGCCAATCTCTTCAATATCGGCTTTGAATTTTTTGTCTGTTTCAATAAGGTCGTTCACCGTTTGACAAGCATGGATCACAGTAGAGTGATCTCTTCCGCCAAAGTGTGCTCCAATGGTTTTGAGTGACGACTTGGTTAAATCTTTTGCATAGAACATTGAGATCTGGCGTGCCTGTACAATTTCACGTTTACGTGTTTTCGATTTAACCAATTCTACCGGAATGGTGAAATAATCACATACCAATTTTTGGATAAACTCGATCGAGATTTCGCGAGATGAATTTTTAACGAAGTTTTTCAGGATCTGTTTAGCAAGGTCAAGTGTAACCTCTTTGCGGTTCAACGATGATTGAGCCAACAATGACACTAAGGCTCCTTGCAATTCGCGCACATTGGTATTGATATTATGAGCAACGTATTCAACTACATCACGGCTTAGGTTGATACCATCAGCATACATCATGTGTTCAAGGATAGCTAGGCGTGTTTCAAAATCGGGCGATTGCAAATCGCATGATAGTCCCCATTTGAAACGAGATAACAAACGCTCGTCCATTCCTTTCAGGTCCTTTGGTGCACGATCACTTGTTAAGATGATCTGTTTGCCAAGCTGGTGCAAGTGATTGAAGATGGTAAAGAATATCTCTTGTGTTTTTTGTTTGTTTTCCAAAAACTGTACATCATCTACGATCCATACATCCACATGTTGGTAGAAGTTCACAAAATCCTGATTTGAATTATTACGGATCGAGTCAACAAACTGGTTGCAGAATTTTTCGACAGGCACATACAGCACAATTTTGTTTTTGCTGTTTTGCTTGATCATATTACCGATAGCTTGTACAAGGTGGGTTTTACCCAAACCAGTTTCGCTGAACAACATCAATGGATTAAACGAAGTTCCTCCTGGCTTGTTCGCCACAGCATAGCCTGCCGAACGAGCCAAGCGATTACAATCTCCCTCAATGAAGTTATCAAAGGTAAGGTTTGAGTTTAAATTCGAATCAATATTGATTTTCTTTAATCCCGGAATAATAAATGGGTTTTTAATATTGCTACTTAAGTTAAGTGGCACATTCACATTTTGTGTATCGGATTTAGCATTGGTACTGCCAGGCAAATTCACTACATATGGATTTGCATTATTAGTAGAGTTCTCTACTATAATATTATACTCTAATCGAGAACCTGTTCCTAATTCTTGTTTTAGTGTTTTTTTCAATAACGTAACATAATGCTCTTCCAACCATTCGTAAAAGAACTGGCTAGGCACTTGAATGGTCAGAACTTTATTTTCAAGCTTCACAGGCTTGATTGGTTCGAACCATGTTTTAAAACTTTGAGGCGATACATTGTCTTGAATTAATTTCAAGCAATTGTTCCATACATTGTCGGCTGATTTTTCACTCATCTTTAATACTCTTTTCGACCTGAAAGGTGATACAAAAAATGTGAATAAAAAAATTTTTAGGACAGTATTTTTTTATCATTCAAATCATAAAAAGATAACTGCTTAGACTTCATCGCTTTTGTAAATTTTCATCAAATTTTAATTGAAAAAAAATGTGGAATAGTGTGTGGATAGCTTGCTTTTTTCAAAAAAAAAATCAGTGGAAGGGAATTAGTATAAATGGTTGTCAACATTTGTCTGCACCAATATTGATTAGTGAACTGTTTGCTGTAAACCCTTTATTTTTATGGGGTTCAAATGAATAGTCAATTCTTCCCAAATTGATCCCGGCCCAACCCACCTGGTTCACCATCACCTCTTTACCGATTGTATTTTTTACCAGATCAGGTTTGGGTAAAAAGGTATGTGTGTGACCACCAATGATTAAATCGATATGTTCACTCTGGGCAGCCAATTTTACGTCTGAAATTTTATCGCCACCATATTTATAACCCAAATGCGATAAACAAATAATAAGATCACATTTTTCGTTCACTTTAAGTTCTTTGGCAATCCTGTTTGCATTGGAAACGGGGTCATTATATATAATACCTGCGCAACTCTTTTCGGGAACCAGCCCTTTTAGTTCTATCCCTACACCCAATACCCCAATCTTAAGTCCACCCTTTTTAAAAATTTTATAAGGTTTAACCACTTGTGCTAAGGCAGTTGTGCCAAAATCGTAATTGCAGTTTACGAATTCGAACGTAGCTTTGGGTAATTGCTTCATGATTCCGTCAATCCCGTTGTCGAAGTCGTGATTGCCCAGTGTGGCAAGGTCGTAGCCCATTTGGCTCATGAGTTTGTATTCCAACTCTCCTCCGTAAAAGTTAAAATACGGTGTTCCCTGAAAAATGTCTCCGGCATCCAATAATAACACATGCTCAGCTTCTTTCCTGATTTTAGCAATAAGCGCTGCCCGGGTAGCCGCACCACCCATTCCCTGGTTGGGACCGCCATCTTTTGGAAAAGCGTCAACGCGGCTATGCCAATCGTTGGTATGTAAAATGGTGAGTTTCACAGGATCTGTTTTCGCAAAAGCACGCAAAGGCGAATTTGCCAATAAACCATACGCTCCCAGCGCAGCAGTGGTTTTGAGAAAACTTCTACGGTTTACGTGTAATTCTTCCATCGATCGTAATTGTTAAAGGGCTTTTGGCGGTTGCGTAATCCAAAAGAGCGTTGCGTAATAAGTAATTCAAAGAGGTGCGTTTTTCATAATATTTCAGCATATCTGCTTTGTCGCCACCATTGGCCACGTAGTCGGAGGTAACCAATGTGTATGTTTTATTGGTATCCAATGGTATTCCACCAATTAAAATATTTACCGCTTTACCATTTTCAATTTGCATGTTAATGCCGGCCACCGGCCAGCCATCTGCTGCGGCTACCAATTGGAGGAGAGCATTAACCTTGTCGCCTTTGAGTTCCAGTACATCGATCATATTGTCGAAAGGCATCAACTCGTATATTTTTCCCGTGGTAATGTTTCCGGCCTCTATGCTGGGTAAACGAATCCCTCCAATATTCATCACACAGATATCAATGGGCTTGTCGTAATGTTGAGCGGCATACCAAACTGAAGCATCACAAACAAAGTTTCCCAACTTGCTTTCCGGTTTTTCCTTGGTGAGTTGGGTTGTGGTCGTGGCAATCACCACATTCATTTGTGAGTCGAGTTTTGATTTGTAAGGTGCAATTACATAATGCGTAGCTGAATCATAAAGATTAAGCGAGTCTTTTTGAATATGGGTTAAGGAAGAATTGCGCTCAGTATATTGATAAGAACTTTTGCAAGCAGCAAATAGCAACACAATAACAGCCGAGCAATAAAAGAATACTTTCATGCAGCTAAGGTCGAAAAGTTTGGACTGAAAAGGAAGTTAAATTTATGTGGAGGAAGTTGAAAGTTTATAGCCAATAGTTCGTAGCTAAGAGATCTTACGCCCTGTATTCCCCGAACACATTTCTCAATACATCGGCAACTTCACCCAACGTTGCATATGCCTCCACGCTATTTATAATTGCCGGCATCATATTGCTTCCATCTTTTGCGTGTTGTTCCAGTTGTTTTAAATTATTGGCAACGGCTGCGTTATCGCGTTCGTTTTTCAGTTGGTTTAGTTTATCCGTTTGGATCTTGCGGATCGAGTCATCAATTTTGAAAACGGGAGGCGCAATTCCTTCTTCACCTTCAAACTTATTGACACCCACAATTATTTTTTCGTTGCGCTCAATTGCGGTTTGGTATGCATACGATGCTGCAGCAATTTCCTGTTGCATATAACCTTGTTCAATAGCATTTACGGCACCACCCATTGCATCAATACGTTCGATGTATTGCCATGCTGCGGCCTCAACTTCATCCGTCAGTTTTTCTACAAAATAACTTCCACCCAATGGATCAACGGTATCCACCACACCACTTTCGAAAGCCACAATTTGTTGTGTGCGCAAGGCAATGCGTGCAGCATTTTCGGTTGGTAAACTTAACGCTTCATCAAAACCATTTGTGTGCAAACTTTGGGTTCCGCCCAATACAGCAGCCAAAGCCTGGATGGTAACACGCGGAATGTTATTGTCGGCTTGTTGTGCCTGCAAAGTGCTTCCACCTGTCTGCGTATGGAAACGCAACATTTGCGCTTTGGGATTGGTGGCGCCTAACTCTTTCGACATTTTGGCCCACATCCTGCGAGCGGCTCTGAATTTTGCAACTTCTTCAAAAAAATTATTGTGTGCATTGAAGAAAAACGAAAGTCGTTGTCCGAATACATTGATGTCTAATCCTTTTGCAATGGCCGCTTGAGCATAAGCTTTTGCATTGCTTAGGGTAAACGCAATTTCCTGAACGGCTGTGCTTCCTGCTTCCCGAATATGGTAACCCGATATTGAAATGGTATTCCACTTTGGAACATCGGTACTGCAATACTCAAAAATATCGGTGATGATACGCATGCTTTGTTTGGGCGGATAAATATAAGTTCCGCGGGCTGCGTATTCTTTTAAAATATCGTTTTGAATGGTGCCCGAAATTTTTTTGATATCGGCTCCTTGTTTTTTTGCCAAAGCAATATACATGGAAAGCAATGTGGATGCAGTTGCATTAATGGTCATTGAGGTGGTGATCTTTTCCAATTCAATTCCATCAAACAATACTTCCATATCTTTTAAGGAGTCAATGGCTACGCCTACTTTCCCAACTTCGCCTTCGCTCATCATATGGTCGCTGTCGTAACCAATTTGAGTGGGCAGATCGAATGCTACCGATAACCCCATTGTTCCGTTCGCCAATAAATATTTGTAACGTTTATTGCTTTCTTCAGCAGTACTAAAACCGGCATACTGGCGCATGGTCCACAATTTTCCACGGTACATGTCGGGTTGAATCCCACGTGTAAAGGGAAATTCACCCGCCCCTTCGGTAATTATTTTGGGTTCGTTGTATAATTGGTTTATTACAATTCCCGAATCGGTTATATGTTTTGTCATTTGTGTGAAGTTAATTGTGTTGAGTGTGTTAACTGTGTTGTTTCATGCATAATGAACAGATTCCATAATTAACAAATCAACATTAATCAAAGATTAGGTGAAACTCCTTACGTAAAAACTCCAATGCCTTTTGAGTAGGAATCGTATCCATCTGGATCATGGTTTCAAAGATCGATTTGCTTAGGTCCATTCCCACAGCATTTGGGCCAAGTTGTGAATACGCTACATTAATAATATTGATCATCTCTTCTTTGGCAATGCGCACCATTTGCCATGTTTGAGGCGATACGTAAATTTGTTGTGAAACATTGTGGTTAAACTCACTTTGAATATCAGCTATCAGGTCCACTTTGAGTTGTGATGCTGAAATCCCTTGTTTGGCTACCCTGAAAACCAAACTGTTTGGCGTCATACGTTCCATTAAAATGACCAGTCGCTCGTATGCTTGTAATTTAATAGGTGTTACCAGCTTAATATTTTCCGCTTTCAGGTTTAGACTTCTGCGTTGGTATTCGTTTTCGAAAAAGTTTTTGAGCAAAAAGTTTACAGTTAAAAATACGATGGTTGCCGGCAAAATGTATTTCAACATTTCGAGGATATAGGATAATGCGTTTTGTTCCATTTGATAGATGTTTTTTTAGTAAAGGAGGGCGAATATACATGGCTTCACGCATTGAAACAACCGAAAAAAGCGCAAGTAGACAATGCCTGTGAAAACGTGGGAAACTATTTTATATTGACTACTCCCTGAGCGGTATTTTTGAGGTGTTACATGAAAAAAGCTAAACAAAATAAAATCAGTACGGTAAGTGAAACAGACGAAGTTGTAAAAGACTTTGAGCAGGAAAAAGAAGAGCCTACACCCAAACCCAAAGGAAAGGGTAAGCTTGCTTTTTTGATGGATGAACGTTTGCACAAAATATTGGGTTTAATATTCACCTTGTTTTCGGTGTATTTGCTTATTGCCATCGTTTCGTTTTTGGTTACCTGGGAAGCAGATCAAAGTTTGGTGCTGAACCTAGGCTGGGACATGTTCCTGAAAACCGATCCCGATGCTGCCGAAAACTGGTTGGGCAAAATCGGTGCATGGGTAGGATACTCGTTTGTGTATAAAGGTTTTGGAATCGCTTCAGCATTGTTTTCACTTTGTTCGGCTGCAATCGGTATTAAATTATTAACCCAGATAGAGCCTATTCCGATTGGTAAAACTTTACGTTATTCTTTTTTCGGGATCATTTGGATTTCGTTGGCTACGGGTTTTGTGTTTACCGATGTATGGCAAATTTTAGGAGGAACTTTTGGGCATTTCGGATTTTTATATTTAAAGGGATTGATCGGAACGGTGGGAACAGGACTGTTGCTCATCAGTTATGCATTGGTGTTTGCGGTAGCTGTATTTAATATCAAGTTCTATGTACCCAAGCCTCCGGAAGAACCTAAAGCAGAAGTTCCTGAAGAAGAAGCTAAAACCAACGCGATTATTCCTCCCATCAGTTTGGATGAGGCAAAAGCATTCGAAAATGAACCGCTCAACCCCGATGATTTTGAATTAACAATCAAGGAGAATATTGTGGAAGAGCTCAATCCGTTTGAGGAACCGGTTGCAGAAGAGGAGGTGATTGAAGAAGAAATTATCGAAGAACTGATCGTTGAAGAAGAAGAACCAGAAGAAATTGAATTGCCTGAATTACCCATTGAAATAGTCCCCATTGCCGCAACTGCTGCAAGTGTAATGGATGCGTTGAAGATGGATAGTGGTTTGGTATTGGAAGTACAGGAAACACCCGAGGAAGAAATTGTAGATGAAAATGTAGTACCGGAATATGGTTCGATCGATTCGGAGTATGATCCTACACTGGATTATGCGAACTATGAATTTCCAAGTTTGGAGTTGCTGAATGATTATGGAGGAGAAGGCAAGTCGACCGTAGAAACGGCAGAGCTGCAGCTCAAAACAAAAATGATCGAGGATACGCTCAAGAATTACAATATTGGTATCAAAAAGATCTCGGCAACCATTGGACCCACCGTTACGCTCTACGAAATTGTACCACAGGACGGTGTGCGTATTGCCAAGATCAAAAACCTGGAAGATGATATCGCATTGAGTTTGGCTGCTTTGGGTATTCGTATTATTGCACCTATTCCAGGACGTGGAACCATTGGTATTGAAGTGCCGAATGAAAAACCTGCAATGGTAAGCATGCGCAGTGCATTGAGCAGTGCGCGTTTTCAAAATGCAGATATGGATCTGCCAATTGCATTTGGAAAAAATATTCAGAACGAAGTATTCGTTGCCGACCTTGCCAAGATGCCACATCTCTTGATGGCTGGAGCCACCGGACAAGGAAAGTCAGTTGGATTGAATGCAATTTTGATTTCATTATTGTATAAAAAACATCCATCGCAAATTAAGTTCGTATTGGTGGATCCAAAGAAAGTGGAGTTGAGTATTTACAAAACAATTGAACGCCACTTCTTAGCCAAAATTCCGGGTGATGCAGATGCGATCATCACCGACACAAAATTGGTGGTGAATACCTTAAATTCTTTGTGCGTGGAAATGGATAGCCGCTACGATCTGTTAAAAGATGCACAGGTAAGAAACCTAAAAGAATACAACGCAAAATTTGTGAGCCGCAGGTTGGTTCCTACTGATAAAGTACCACATCGTTTTTTACCTTTTATCGTTGTGGTGATTGATGAGGTGGCCGATCTGATGATGACCGCAGGAAAAGAAGTGGAAATGCCGATTGCCCGTATTGCCCAGTTGGCAAGGGCTGTGGGAATTCATATGATCCTGGCAACACAACGACCTTCGGTAAATGTGATCACGGGTATGATCAAAGCGAATTTCCCTGCAAGGGTAGCTTTCCGTGTGTCGCAAAAAACAGATTCACGCACCATTTTGGATGCGAACGGTGCCGACCAATTGATTGGTAAAGGAGATATGTTGTATACTGTTGGAAATGACCTGGTGCGTTTGCAATGTGCTTTTGTGGATACGCCTGAGGTAGATAAAATTGCCAACTTTATTGGTGCACAAAAAGGAAAAGAACCATACTTACTACCGGAAGTGAAAAACGAAAATGAAGATGGAGGAGGAGAAGATTTTGATCCGCGCGAACGTGATAGTTTGTTTGAGGAAGCTGCAGGAATTATTGTGCAACACCAGCAAGGTTCGACTTCATTATTGCAACGCAGGTTGAACCTTGGTTATAACCGTGCGGGAAGATTAATTGACCAGTTGGAAAAAGCCGGTATTGTCGGTCCTTTCAAAGGAAGCAAAGCAAGAGAAGTATTGATTGCCGATGTGATGCAACTGGAAGATAAATTGGCTGAGTTGAGGGAGAGAGGTTAGTTAATTGTTAATTATATCATTAACAGGAATGCTATTCCCGGCAACCAAAATACAACCTCACTCCATTTACGATACGCTTCATTTTGAGTTAACCCACCTGCATATTTAAAGATAAACCAATGTGCCAATGCCATGATCGCATACGTAAACGATAATGTTCTTAAATGGCCGGTGCATAGAACAGCCAGTGAAAGGCAAAACAAAAGTGTAATTGCGATGATCATTTTAAATAAGTTGGTTGCACGTTTTCTGCCAATAATCACTACCCACGAAAATTGATGATGGGCCACGTCTTCTGGCAATTCAATAATGGAGATCATTAATAAGTTGAGGTACGTGATCAGCAATAAAGCAAAGTAAAAAAGCAACCAATACCCAAAGCCGTGTTGACTTAAACCGATAGCAAGGTATAATGCAGTAGCATATACGGTAGCAACCATTAACTCTTTGTTGTAAAAATAATGGAAGCGTTCATTTTTGATGGAAGTGAGTAAAAAGTAGCATCCACAGAATAAAATGAGTGTGAAAGCAGTTAGGAATAAAACCACGGTATAATATGAATAGGCAAGGTAACCACAAAAGCAAAGCAATAATCCCATCAATACATAAATATGGGGTTGGTAGGTACGCACAAATAAATGCCTGTCGGTTTGAAGATCAGGATTGCGCAAGGTATCGAGCACATGATCGGAGAGATATACTAACCAAGTGGCTGCAGGTAATCCTAAATACCATCCCATATTTACATGAACACCAAAACATAAAGGCAATGGCAACATGCAACATACAATGCCCAATACAACATCAAGGCTGAGGTTGCAGAATATTTGATAATATTGTACCAGTTTATTCATTCAATAATGATAAAAGCATCAATCAAAAATACAGTTTGCGTTCTATTCTTGTGTGTTATATTTAAACAAACGTTTGCACAGGAGAAAGCGTATAAAGAGCCAACCGGTTTGAACAATTGGTATATTGAATTTGCCGGTTCGGGTTTGTTTTACAGTGGCAATTACGAAAAGATACTGATCAAAACTTCGCGCTGGGGCTGGGTGGGCAGAGTTGGGATCGGATACAATCCCGGTGATTATACAATGCTCAACAAAGTTACACTTGAAGGAGGCACCATCATGGCACCTTTTCATTCATCTGTTTTGTATGGACCCAATAAAGAAAAACTCGAAGCCGGAATTGGATTTACGATGCTGGCAAAAGGAGTAAGTGATAGGGAAGTAGTGCCAACAGCTGTACTTGGATTCAGGGTTGTAGAAACCAATAAAGTTTGTTTCCGTGTTTCATGGACGCCTTATATCAGGAGCGGTGAATTTGTAAGCTGGTTTGGGGTAAGTATCGGCAGGAATTTTAGTACAGGAAAGTGAGTTGGTTTATAGTTAATAGATCATAGTTTAGATAATGTTATTGTTTCAAATTTCGTATCTCATTTCTAACCTCCAACTTCCAACTTCCAACCTCTACCCTCTAACTTCCCCTATCAATCTTCCTCAACTCTTCCAAAAACTGCTGTGGGGTGAGGTTATACCGTTTTACCTTTCTGCGTTTGCCCAACCACAAGCTCGATGGGATCCCCCTTATTTTTAAATCCTGGGTTACGTATTTGTTTTTATAAGCAGCGGTCCAGTTCAGGTTTGAATAGCCTCCAAATATTTTGAGTTCGTATGATTTGTTAACATCAATAAAACCGATCACTTTTACACATTCGCCAAACTCGGTTGCAATGGTGCGCAACGTGGCGGTATCGGCAGTAAAGTTTTTAGCATATGGGCCTGTGTAATAAATATACACATTGTATTTTTTCAGTTTGTTAACTTTCTGTTTGTTGCCGTGCCAATCGATATAAGTAAAGTTCGGTGCTTTTTTTCCAATGGTTAACCTGTTTGCTGTGAGTGAATCTTTAATTTCACGCATGGTGAGGTAATGACCTGCCTGGTCTATGTGAATGATCTCAAACAATTTTCCATTTTTTTCAAATCGCCAATCAGCTTTATTTTTAGGAATAACCATTGCCCGTAATTCATCTTTACTGTCAAAAACGGTATCCAGGTAATTAGCCGTGATCAATTTATCCGCTTCAGGTTCATCATACCAACCATTGCTGTTTTCGTCTTGCAGCGCAATGCGGAAAGAATCATCATGCAGTTGCACAGTTCCTTGCCTTGCCGTATAGCGCTGTTCCCTGAATGAGTATTCTATTCCGGCAAACTTTCGATCTTTGTCGATCAATTCATAATACTCATTGAGCATATTTTTGTATGCCATTTTATTGCTAAAATCCAAACGCGAAAGCCTGATGGCAATAGCAGCTTTGGGATTATCTAACCTTGCCAGCTGAATGGTCACATCTTCTTTGCGGTTAAATGGCATTGGAACATTGATGGCAGGCCCATCGTCTGTAAAGTTGTAATTGTTGTTGCGGTCGATAAACAATTTGGGAACACGCTCCGCCAGGTCGACCATTAAAATAGTGACAAAACCTTTATTGGAAGGATTGGGGATTCCTGTAAAAAACAAATACGCGTATGCATAACTTTTGAATCCTTCGGGTTTAATGATGCGTAATTTTTGGGAAGCAGTCATGTTTTCAAAATCCATTGTTTCAATGGTATCGTTTTGCACCATGTAAAAAGGGATCACGACTTGCAGTTTATCAAAGCGTTCATCTTTGGCCCAACGATCCAGTTTTACATAGATCAGGTCATCAGATTGCGCCCACATTATTGTGTTGCAACCAAAAAGCAATAAAATGGGTAAGAGGAATTTCATGTGGTTACTGGATTACAAGTAATTTACGGGCAACCGCCCCTGATTTATGGGTAACCGCGCAGATATAAATTCCTTCGGGGATATTGTTTAGCATCACGGTTGAAGGATGCTGTTCATAGAGAACCTGTTTGCCATCAAGCGTAAATAATTTTACATCTTCCATTTCATTTCCTTCAATGGTAAAGTATGTGCTTGCGGGGTTGGGGTATAAGTTGAACGTCCAATTGGGTTCTTCCGTTATGCCTACAAGCCACCTGTCAAATTGAATATCATCAAGGTAGAGCCGGATGTTTTTTCCGGTATTGGAATCATCATTGCTAAACTGTATGGTAGCTGTATCGGGCAGGTTTGCCGAACGATAGGAGAGGTTTACGGCATATTTATTCCATTGCAACAAAACAGCATTTCCATTTGCAACCACCGGGATCGTATCGTTTAAAAACTGGATCGTATCGCGGTTGCTTCCATTCCATTTGGTAAACAATAAACTGATGGTAGCGTGCTGGATATTACTTTCAGGAATGTATAAATATTGTAATGAGATACTTTTGGGTGTATCTGTTAATGCATAGGTTTGGGTAAGGATCGCTTTGCGATTGGGTAATTGAAGGGTATCTGTTTCCAATAATGCAAAATAATTGCCCTGTGCTGCAGTAAAGGGAACGATGCCAAATTGGGCTACGGATAATTTAGACACTTTTTCCTGCTCTATATTCCACGAAACAAGGGTGTTGGCCGAATCCGATAATTCAAATGAGGGATTATGAAATTGGGCTTTTGCCGCAATCGTTAAGATCCCAAAGAGTATTAAAACTAAGGTAAACCGCATACCACAAGTATAGCCATATATCGCTAGAAAAGGGTAAAATGTGGGCAAAATGTGAGTTTATAAAGCTAAGGTTGAGCCGAAAATCTTTCTTACATTTGCCGCTATGTGGTATAAAAATGTATTGGAAACGATTGGCAATACGCCAATGGTTCAACTGAATAAAATAACGAAAGATCTGCCTTGCACCGTGTTGGCAAAAATCGAAACGGGCAATCCCGGAAATTCGATCAAAGATCGGATGGCGTTGAAGATGATCGAAGATGCCGAAAAATCGGGTAAGCTGAAACCGGGTGCAACCATTATTGAAGGAACAAGCGGTAACACGGGAATGGGTTTGGCCATTGCAGCCGTTATAAAAGGTTATCGTTGTATCTTTACCACTACCGATAAACAAAGTCGCGAAAAAGTGGATGCGTTAAAAGCTTTTGGCGCAGATGTGATTGTTTGTCCTACAGATGTTGACCCCGAAGATCCCCGCTCTTATTATTCGGTTTCATCACGTTTGGAAAAAGAGATTCCGAATTCATGGAAACCTAATCAGTATGACAATTTATCGAATACGGCAGCACATTACGAACAAACAGGCCCTGAAATCTGGAAACAAACCGAAGGAAAAATTACCCACTTGGTTGTTGGGGTAGGAACGGGCGGAACCATTTGCGGAACAGGTAAGTACTTAAAAGAACAAAATCCGAATATCAAAGTATTGGGTATTGATACGTATGGGTCGGTCTTTAAAAAATACAAGGAAACAGGTATTTTTGATAAGAACGAAATTTATCCATACATCACTGAGGGAATTGGCGAAGACTTTTTGCCGGCCAATGTCGACTTTTCAATTATCGATCATTTCGAAAAAGTAACAGATAAAGATGCGGCTATTTACACCCGCAGAATTCCGCGCGAAGAAGGAATTTTTGTTGGGAACTCGGCAGGAAGTGCGATGGCCGGGATCATGCAAATGCGCCACATGTTTAAAAAAGACGATGTGGTAGTGGTTATTTTCCACGATCATGGAACACGTTATTTGGGAAAAATGTTTAACGATGACTGGATGCGCGACCGTGGATTTTTGGTTGATGAACAGCCAAAAGCAATTGATTTGATCGACAGGCATAAACATTTAAAATTGGTTACTGCCCATACCAACGATATCATTCATGATGTGGTGGTAAAAATGCGCAAGTACGATATCTCACAAATTCCGGTGGTAAATGATGCAGGTGAGTTTGTAGGTGCATTAAATGATTCACACTTGTTTAGTCAATTGATCGAACATCCTGAGTTAAAAACAGAAAAGATCCAAAAAGTAGTTCAAGCACCCTTCCCGTTTGTGCACCATGAAGCTTCATTGGAAGAGGTGTCAAAATTGATCACCAAAGAAAACAATGCGGTGTTGGTGAAAACCCTTGGAGGCGATGTACACATTATCACCAAACAGGATGTGATTGATGCGCTGGCATAAATAGGGGACATAAGACTTTATTGGTATAATTAAACAAGGTATTCTATTGAATGAAATTGTTTAAGAGAAAAGAAAAGCAAAAGAAATCGCAACTCATTGCGATTTCTTTTGCTTTTTGAGGGAATAAATTGGGTGTGAAAAATTATTGAATGAGCACTTTCTGAATGCTCTTGGTCGAGTTGGTTACAACTTTAACGAAATAAATTCCTCTTGAGAAATTTGTGAAATCAAAACTCTTACTCGAAGAATTGACAAATTCTTTTGTTATTAATTTTCCGAACGCATCAGTTATTTCAAGTTCATAAGATTCGCTGGTTGGAACATCAATGGTTATAATTTGACTAGAAGGATTTGGATATATTGAAACTAAATTTTCATTCTTTAAATCTAAATCTGAGTGGACTCCATTCATGAGTGAACTTGCTCCTCCACTTCCATCACATGACTCATTGGTAGATGAAGAGTATTTGATTGTCTTGAAATCACTATTAGTAGAACTGGTTCTAAAACTACCTGTTACAAATAAATTATCCGGTCCAGTTACAGCTAAATCACGTCCCCCTTCTGACCAATTGTTTATTAAGATTTTTTTATCCCAGATCTTTGTTCCTGTTGCACCACTATATCTGGCTGTGTAATAATCATAATTGGTTGAAGCTAATGGAGATTGAATTCTGCCTGTTACATATACATCACCACAGTTATCCAGGTCAATTGCATTCGCAAAATCATATAAATTAGTACCACTGTTGTAGGAATTGCTCCACAATAAAGTTCCAGCTGAATTGTACTTTTTTGTAGTAAAATCATAACCCGCAGTTCCTGCATTATAAACTGTACCTGTTACAAATACATTTCCATTACCATCTAAAATTAAGTCGCTGGCAGTTGTGTTATTCGTTCCCGTTGACCAATTTAATGTTCCATTGCTTCCATGATTTACAACAATTAAATGGTTGTTTAGGGTTGCGATTCCCAAAATTTTATTAAATGTAAAATCATAAGCGATCTTAATGATCCCGCTTGATTGCCAGTAATCATGCCATACACCATTAACACCCCATTGTAAAGTGCCTGCGGCATTGTATTTAACTAATAGGTTTCTTCTGTATTTTGAGGTACCTGAAGTTAGTTTTGAAAATCCTCCAACATAAATATCTCCATACTGATCCAATGTTATATCATGAAATCGTTGTTCTTCGGTGCTTGCCGCTGAATATGTTCTCGACCACTGAAAAACTCCGGAAGAATTAAACTTCACTGTCAGTCCAAAAGCTGTAACGTTAACAAAAAAACCTGTCACAATAACGTTTCCACTATTATCTACAACAAGTGCTGTTGGTGAGACATCAGCCGAGGGTTCGCTATATGTTGCTGTCCATTGTAAAACTCCGGAGGAATTGAGTTTGATGACAACTAAATCAGAACCAGATCCTCCAGGCACATATTTTATGTAACCTAATGCATACACATTTCCTGAAGCGTCAGTCTTGATATCAATTAAGTAATCGAGAAAATTAGTACCGGTATTATAAGTATAAGTCCAAACAGGAACACTTGAATTACCGGCATATTTAATGACTAATATGTCTTCTGAACCGGAAGTGTTAACCGTCATAGTTGTACCGCCAATATAAACGTAACTGCCATATTTAGCGATGTTTCTCTGGTATTCGTTTGTAAATACCATTTTCTCACCAGAGTTTGTGCTAGGGTAATTGTAGTTGGATATCCACGATTGGACTACTTGTGCGAAAGAATTTGAATGAATGCTTACTAAAAGAAGTAATGCAAGGGGGAACGTAATTAGCTTTTTCATGTTTTTAATTTTTTAGGGTTATTAAATAGATTAACTGACTCAAAATTGTAACGCTTTATTGAGCTTGTGTCAGCGAATTAATATTCGGGAGATACCAGTTAAAATTTGAACATCATGAATTAAGATCATACCTATCTGTGACTTTTAGGAAAGGTAATTCCCGCTGTTTAGTGGGTGGATTCAGGTCATTTTTGACAAGTGTAAATAATGTTACAAAGTTCAATAGGGCCATCACCTCCTTTTATGAAAGTCGAAATAGTTTATGCTGGCATGTTAAATTGTTGGTGAAAACCCTTGGAGGCGATGTACACATTATCACCAAACAGGATGTGATTGATGCGTTAGCTTAGAAAAGGAGACAGGAATTAGGGGATAGGCGACAGTGAAACGCATAAAAAATATCCGATTAAATACTCAGTCTGGGATTTTTTTATGCTTAAAATTATTGTTTATTGCTTCGAATTAGATCTCAAGGTAAGATTTATAATCTCTAATTAGTGGCCGAAATTGTTTTATACTCAATCATTTTAATATGGGCTTTGTCCCGTTATTATTGGTATTTTGAGCTCACCGAGACGGAAGTTCTTGCTGAGTTTTCCGCTATCCAGTATACTGAATATGATGCAATACTAAATACACGCATGCCCTATTACCATAAACTTTCGGCTGCAGGTAAAGCAAAATTCATAGGGCGGTTGGTATATATTATGGACAGGGTTCCTGTTATCGGAAGAGAAGGCTTTGAAGTGAATACAACCGAAAAGGTATTTATAGCTTCATGTATTACCCAGCTCACATTTGGTTTTAACAAGCCTCATATTCCCTTTCTGAAAGGAGTAGTTGTGTATCCCGATGTGTTTTACAGCAGGTTGCTCCAGGCTTGGGTTAAAGGGTTATCAATGGGAAACGGAATTGTGATGCTGAGTTACCATCACTTTGAAGATGGATACAGGGACACAAGCGATACATATAATTTAGGATTGCACGAGTTTGCACATGTATTGCGTTTTCAGGCAAATCAGGTGAGTTTGTTTGACGAACGGTTAAGCTCCTATTTCAGCGAATGGGAAGCATTGGGCACTCCTGTTTTTATGCAAACACGAACCCGGCAAGAAGATTTTTTCAGGGCTTATGGCGGAACAAATCCATCTGAGTTTTTCTCAGTGTGTGTTGAGAATTTTTTTGAAGTCCCCGAGTTGTTTGCCCAAGAGCTACCCGAGTTGTATTACCACCTATGTTATTTGCTTAAACAAAACCCCTTGAATGTAAGCAACGATTATGAATTTGATGAACTTGAAATTAAAGCAACAAACGATTTGTTAAAAACAGACTTGCCGGTTTACAAACAATGGAATTTACAACAAGAGCTGATCTTTATTGATTCCGTGGATACATTTATTGCATTGATGGGAGTGGTGGCGATCGGCATATTTATTGGAACAAATACTGAACACCAATTTGCTACCTTACGTTTGCTGTTTTGTACATCCTTTATCTTTTTGGGAGTAAGGGCATTTTATTACCGAAACATAAGGGCCATTTTAAACAAAAGGTATATTGAATATTTCTTTTTGAAATTGATACCTGTATTGGCTTTTTTGGTGATTGTGTTTGCTGCTGGGATGCTTGAATAAAAAAGCCGGGATGGCTATTCCCGGCTTCTGTTTTTTAGCTTGATTTTAGTACTGTCGGTAGCTCAATAAGCAAGCCAACAGGCTTCGCTCAATGGGTTGAAGTTTGGTGTAAACCCCTTGTTCAATTGAAGTATTGTCGGCATTTTGGAAAAACAATACAATGGGTACAAACAAGTCTTTAATTTCCGATGACGGTAAAATATTGGTTTCAATTTCACGGATGCTGTTCATTTCCGCTTCGCCCACTTCCTGGTATTCGATCAATGGTTCATAAATGCGGTGTTCGTCCTGGAATTCATCTTCATCCACGAGCAAAAATTCATATAAGAAATCTTCCAGTGAAATTTCAGCACCTGTCTCTTTGGATTCGCTGATGTATAAAAACAGGTTCAGTAATTCTGTTCCACGTTCAATGGTTTCATCTTCAATGTCCAGCCATTCTTTAGTGTCGAAATAATTCTCATCCTTATTGTGGTTTTCCAGATGATGCACCATTAGCAGGTCAAACATGTATTCCTCTACATCCTGTAAAGTATGATACTGATCTACCAGTTGGTTAAATGCTTTTACCTTTACCAGAAAATCATCCGTGTTTTCAAATAATTTCTCGAAACTGGAAAATGCTTCTTTGCTCACACCCTCATGATGTTGCAGTAATGCCTCAAGGGCTTGTATAGCTGATGAACTCATGTTGTTAAGTTGATTATGTAATTGTGTTGATTAAGTTGATTGTCTTATGTGAGTTGGTCCGCGGTCCGCGGTGTCGCTTGTTATTCTTTTCCGCAGATTACACAGATTACATTTATTTTATTGTCTATTGATTTGCTTACTACCTAATTTCCCTTTGCCTACTGATCTTAGGCTGTTTTAAAAAACTGGTCTTTATTCACCACGCCCAATATTTTCCCGGTGAGTTTTGTATTAAGCACCGGTGAGTTTTTAGAACGTGAAGCATTATTCTTTTCGTTGTATTCCCAAGTTGTTTTTGTATCAAAAATGGTGAGTTCGGCCTTGGCTCCTTTACTGATGCTTAGCTCTTGTTTCAGTATTTTACGTGGATTATTAGCCATCGTTTTAACCAATTGTTCAGTGCTAAATGTTTTGGGTGCATGCTGGTTCACCAAGGCAAAAGCTGTTTGCAACATGATCATTCCCTGCGCTGCGTATTCGTATTCTACGTTTTTGTGTTCAATATCTTCAGGATGATGGTCGGTTACAATACAATCAATGGTTCCATCTACCAATCCTTCCCACAAAGCTTTTTTATCAGACGCTGTACGCAGAGGAGGTGTTAGTTTATAGTTGCTGTCAAAGCCAAGCAAGGCTTCATCGGTAAAACATAAATTGGCAACAGCCACATCGCAGGTTACTTTTAACCCTTGTTTTTTTGCTTTACGGATCAATTCAACACTTCCTTTTGCAGAGATATGCGAAATATGGATCGGAGCATCTGCATATTTGGCAAGTTCCAGGTCACGTACAATCATGAGTTCTTCGGAAATAGCCGGAATGCCTTTTAATCCAAGGCTTGTACTCACTTCACCTTCGTGCATTCTGCCTCCAATACTCAATGAAACATCATCGGCATGACTTAAGATTAGCCCGCCAAAAATTTTGCTGTACAATAATGCCCTTAACATTAAACCGGCATCACTTACAGGTTTGTTGGCATCGGTAAAAGCAACTGCACCTGCTTTGTGGAGGTCATAAATCTCATTTAAGTCTTCACCTTTTCGGTTCTTTGATAAAGCGCCATATGGTAAAATATGAATCGGCAGGGGCTCTGCTTTGCGGTACACAAATTCAATATCAGATTTATGCTGCAAAACCGGTTCGGTGTTGGGCAAACAAGCCACAATGGTATAACCACCGGCAACAGCTGCTTTCGATGCACTAACCAGGTCTTCTTTAAATTCAAAGCCGGGTTCACGCAAGGCAGCGCGCATATCGGCAAAACCACAACTTACAAATGCTCCTTTGCAATCAAATGATTTGATAGTAGTAGGGAACGCTTTTTTACTGCTGAGTTGAATATCATCAATAATGCCATTGTTAATTAAAACATCACACTTTTTGTTGTGAAAAGCCGATCCTGAATCGACAATGGTTGCGTTTGTTAGTAATAGTTTCATTTGTAGTTTATAGTTCAAAGTTCATGGATCATAGTGTTTTAGTTAATAAGTTATGGTTTAGCATTTTCCGAATCAAAGTGAAATAAACTTCCTTTTACAATGAACCGTTATCCATGAACTATAAACTTTTATGAGTTAACAACTATGAACTCACTTAAGTAAACGAAGCAAAAGTATCTCAATCAGTACAAAAAGCAAAGTTAGCCATATACAATATCTCCAAAACGGTGTTCCGTTCAGTTGATTGCTGATGCTGTTTTGCAGCACGGATGTGTCATCACTGCTGATTTGGGCACCAGGCCATGTTTGCAAAAAAGTTTCCATTTCGGGTTTTTGCCACACTTTCGTGTCCGACTCTTTCCTGTCGAAATTCATGGCTGCCAGTTGCATGGGGCTTTTATTTCCTTGTGGAGCCATATTGTAAATGCCAGCCTTGTTCAGGGCATAATCCAGGTATACCGAAGTTTTGCCATTCTGCTGCGTTGTTTGCAAGGCCAGTTCCGTTTCATTTCCCCAAAAGCGGATGAGCTTTTCGGGTGAGGCTTGTTGCTGTAACGCGATCCATTGCGGCAAACCAATGGTATAATACAATTTCTCCGGTTGAGGTTTTCCGGTACCCAATTTTAACATAAATGGAACGTAAATAGCATGTTGTGCAAAATTGCTCCAGGCCAATTGCAAGGGAGTACTCAACAAAACAATATTTCCTTTTTGATACCCTGCCTGCCAGATAAAAGGTTGCCCGTTGTTGAGTTGCATCAACGCTTTTCCTTTGGTGCTGTTATTGCGTTGCAGCGCATAATATTCGTTTACCGAAGGCAGGTCCATATTGTGTGGCAATCGCTTGAATACATTTTTAAACATAGCATCCTGCAAATTGAGTTCACTTACCTTTACCTGCTGTTTTAAACTTATGCCATAGTTGGGTACTTGCAGGCTGTTCAAAAAGGTATTCAGTGTTGCAAGTGTGTTTTTATCGGTAGGAGGAATGCATAAAACTTGTCCGCCTGCTGCAAGGTATTTTTGCAGTTCCTGGGCAAATCCACTGCTTAAGTTTTGCGGCTCATTTAAAATGATGAGTTGTTGTTTGCTAAAGTCGGTATAGTTCAGTTGAGCTTGCGAGGCCTGGGTGAGTTTATAGGTAGCATCGTTTTCAAATAGTTTGGTGATATAAAGACTAGGCTGGTTACCATTGATGCTCAATACCTGGTATTGTGATACAGGTGTGAAACTGAAAAACAATTTATCATCAAACGTAATGGGATGATCGATAATATCAACCTCTCCTTCATATAAGCTTTGGGTGGTAGGTGTAAACGAAAACAAAACGTCAACACTTTCATAAGGTTCACAACTGATGTTTTGTAAGCCTTTTTGTTGCCCGTTTATTTTGAGGGTAACAGAGATATTTTCTGCGGGAGAAGTACTGTTGTTTTTGATACGTGCTTTAACCGAAATAGGTTGGTTTAATTGGATAACCGGACTGACAAACCAAACCGAGTCGACCGAAACATTGCGCAGTTCATTTACCGCAACCGGCACAATATTCAAGCGAATATTCGAATCGGCTACAAGCTCTGAGGTATTGCACATTTGCTCCTGGAAATCGGAAATGATATACTGCAATTTGGCATTGTTTCCGGCTTTTTCCAATGCTTGCTTTTGTCGCTTGATGATAGCCGAAAAGGTAACAGAAGCAGGAGTTGTTTTAATTTCATCAATGGATGTTAAGGCGTCTGTTTTATTTACCAGGCGTTGGTGTTTGCCGTCAAAGTCGTGGGTTAAGATCTGGAACTCATCATCGTTTCCATATGCGTTCACAATAGCCCGTGCTTTTGTTTTGGCAGTTTCAAGCAAGTTCCCTTCGGGGCCTTCATTGCTCATGGAAAACGAGTTGTCTACAAAAATGCTGATGGCTTTTTGGCCTTTTAAGGCAACGGCATTTTCGGCAGGGATAAAAGGTTGGGCAAAGGCCAGCACCAAAAACAGGATGGCCAGGATCCGCGATATTAATACCAATAAATCCTTCAGCTTTTGTTTGGATTTAGTTTGTTCCTGAACTTGTTTTAAAAAACGCAGATCGCTGAATACAATTTTTTTGTACCGCCTGAAATGGAACAAATGAATAATAATGGGAATAGCAACCGCAGCAAGCGCAAATAGAAATGAAGGATAAACAAATTGCATTGGGTGCAAAGTAAGAAAAATTTCCGGTTTTCACTTGCACCGTCTTTTTGTGGAATTGTCCATGGTTGGCGATCGGCAGGTGGGCTGTTTCGTTAGGACGTTTGCCTACTTCTTCATCTTAAGATACCTGTTCAACTGATAATAAAACGGGCTTTTGATCTCTGTTTTAAAATTACACTCGTTGCTTACAGTGCCTTGTTCCTTGCAATGACATCCTATGATGTTGCCGTTTTCCTTAAAAGGTTCACACTGATTACACCCGGCCGATGCACAGGTTTTGTGGGCAAGACCTTCTTTTGCATAATAGGTGCGGGTATTGATATCGTACATCAATTCAATAGCAATGGTTTTGGTATAGTTTTTTTGCGTACCCGTAGCCATTAAATAGTGCCATTTGTTTACCGATTCAATAAACAGATTATTGATCCTGGTTGCATCACCCAAGGTTTGTTCGATGGCTTTGCGCAAAACAGCAGTGTCGGCAGTGATGATGTATTTGCCATTTTCGGCTTTACCGATTTCAATTGGGGCTTGTGCAGCCATGGTAAATGGAATAGCTAATATAGCCATTACCAGAAAGCGTTTGTTCATCTGTAGTAGCTATTTGCGCAGTTCCAAAACTACATAAACCGGAAAATGGTCACTGTAACCATTGGTATATTTTTGTCCGCCAAAGGTTCTCAGCGGAGTGCCTTTGTATTTACCTTCTTGCTCAATCATCCAGTCTTGTTTGTAAATAGCAGCCGAACTGTCGCGGTAACAGATTTTTCCGTAACAACTTGCCGTAAAACCACTCATCATAATTTGGTCCAACATGTTCCATTCATTGCGATACGATAACGAACCCTGTTTCTGCATTTTGAGGTCATACATGGCATTGTACAATTCAGTAGCTGTGGTCAGTTCTGCTTTTGATCCTTTTGCTTTCAATACACTTTTGATACTTGAGTCGGTGGGTTCATCGTTAAAATCACCCATGATCACAATATGTTGTGCCGGATTTGCTTTTACAATACTGTCGTATACGCTGCGCAATACGGTGGCTGCAGTAGCACGTTTTCCGGCACTTTCGGCCTCTCCACCCACACGTGAAGGAAAGTGGTTCACCAAAAACACGATCGGTTCTTTGCTTTCTTTGGGTTGTAATTTTACCAATAAAATATCGCGAGTTTTAAAATGAGGATTGCTCTCCATTGTCACTTTATATGTAGCGGTTGCCAATAACTTAAACTTTTTCGATTGATAGATCAAGGCATTATCAATGCTTCTGTCATCGGGTGAATCGAAATGAACAAAGGCATATTTCTTTGATTTGATCTGTTCATCTTTCACCAGGTCTGTCAACACAGCATCGTTTTCTACCTCGCACATCCCCAATACATCGGCACCTTTGGAATCATTCATACTCGCAATCACCTTGGCCATATGATTGATCTTATTCCGGTATTTTTCGGTATTCCATTGCTTTTTTTCGGTTGGCAAAAACTCATTATCGTTTTTGTGTGGATCATCAATGGTATCAAACAAGTTTTCCTGGTTGTAAAACCCAACCCAGAGTGTTTTTTGGGCGGAAGCTGAAATGCTGAACAGGAGTGAGGCCACAAGAGCGATGAAGGTGTTTTTTGTCATTTGCTTGAAGTTAAATCAGTGCCCGAAAATAGTATAAATATTTTGTTAAAAAGGGTAAGAATTATAAGATAACATAAATACAACGGGAAGTAAATTGTGTAATATTGAATGAACATAACCATTAATCATTTAAGCAATGGCATACCTCAAACAAACGGATCCATTTGTTGTTCCCACAACCGATGGTAAATTAATTGAAGAACATTATGGCCTGGCCAGCAGTGGCGATAAAGGCTTTTCGGTTGCACATATGGTAGCCCCTGCCGGGTGGAGCGAGCCTTTTCAAACCCCGCAATTTGATGAAGTTACCATGGTGGTAAGTGGCCAAAAACAATTTGAGGTGGATGGCGAAACCGTTGTGCTGCAAGCAGGAGAAAGTATTTTGATCCGCAAAGGAACACGGGTGCGGTATTCCAATCCTTTTGCTCAACCTTGCGAATATTGGAGCTGCTGTGTCCCGGCCTTTTCGATCGACACGGTGAACCGTGAAGCATAAACTAAGCGCTTTTGTATTTACGGTGTAACGCTTTGTGCTTGCGTGGATAAAAATGTTGGTCGTTAAGTGTTTTGGAGATCACACTGATCGTTCCATCTGTTTCCAACACGCAAAGTTCCACATCGCTGATCGATGAAACACCATGTTCCCGAACCACGGCATCCAATTCCATCATTGTTATTTTTTCGTGTTTGAGGTTATCTTCCTTTACCACTCCTTTGTAAATCAATAATACCGAATGGCCTTCTACCATTTCTTTCAGTCGTTTGTTTCGGTATGTTATTTCCTTAATGGCAAAATCGAGGGCAAACAAAACGGCCGCAGCGATCAATCCTCCCAACAAAGAAACATCAGCTCCTACCATTGCATTTTGAACAGCGTTGCTCACCAGCATAATCAATACCAGGTCTACAACAGAAAGTTGGGAAAGCTCCTTTTTGCCCATTAGGCGTATGGCCACCAGGATGAAAACATACACCGCTAAAGCACGTAATACAATTTCAAGGTAAGGGTTCATGGTATCTGGCATAAAAAAAGCAGGTGGTGTACCTGCTTTTGTGTTAAATAAATATTTCGGGATCGTTGTTGGCAGCAGGAGTATCTGAAGGAGGATTTTCAATATTGGCAATTTTGGCTTCCAATTGTTGAATGCTCGATAAGGTTGTTTCTTTTTGTTGATTAAGCTGGTTGGTTAATTCCTTTTTAAGAGCCGAAATATCAACCAACATGCGTGATTCTGATGATTGCATGCCGTCTTTTAATTCCTGTTGAATTTTTTCGGTACTCAATGAAAGACTCTTTTTAAGGATCTCCTCGTTTTTGTGCAGTACTGTTTCGAGTGCACTCATCCGTTTTTTGAGAAGCGATAACAACACAACCAACACCACAACCGTTAAAGCCATTGCAACCCCAAACAACATCCAAACCGTTTGAGAGAAAGCGGCTTGTTGTTCCTGAGCGATGCTAAAATTAGCTTCCGTTTTTTTCTGGAATTCTTCCATCGAAAAACGTGTTTCCTTCAACGAGTCGGCATTCATGGCAATTTGAAAGCTGGCCGAACTTAAAATAGCTTGCACTTCCTGCATCTGGCTATCCAGCACAATTACTTTCGCAAATTTTCCATCTATACTGTTTCGTGCGGCATTGGCAGCACTTGCAGCAGCATTTACTTTGGCTTTAAGTTCCTCCATTTGTGGCTCATAATCTTTTTTGAGTACATATGGTGGTGGCCCTTTGGGCGCAGCAGGGCGGGGTGCCGGGGTTACGGGTTTGTTCTTTTGAGCCAAACCGGGCGTGATAACCATGCCGAGCAAACAAACTAAAAAGAGTAGCTTTTTCATGTGACGATTAATTATGGCAGAAAGTTAGTAAGAAACCTGTTATTTCCTTTCGTTGTGGATTGTTGGTGGAAAGAAAGCAAAAAGCACTAACGGTTTTTTATACAAGGTTAACCTGGATAAACCCTTATCCGATAAGCTCTTTGGCGGCTTCCAATACTTTTGGCGAAGGATTGGCTCCATGCAACATACGGGCAATTTCTTCCAGACGTTCATTGTCCGAAAGTTGTTTGATATGTGTATGTGTGCTGGTTTGATCGCTGGTTTTGTGCACAAAAAAATGCGCATCTGCTTTCCCTGCTATTTGAGCAAGGTGCGTAATGGCAATCACCTGGTGGTGTGCAGCATGTTTTTTCATTACCTGAGAAACCTTGAGTGCTGCTTCGCCCGAAATACCCGTATCAATTTCATCAAACACAATGCTTGGTAGAGCCACTTTATCGGAGATCAGTGATTTGATGCATAACATTAACCGGCTCAACTCTCCTCCCGAAGCCACTTTGTTAATGGCTTGCAAGGATTGTCCTTTATTAGCCGAAAACAATAAACTGATTTGATCGGTTCCTGTTTCCGTAAAATCCGAAAGTTGATGATGCTCCACACTGATCTTGGCATCGGGCATCTCTACTTGTTTCAGTAATTCGTGAATGTTTTTTTCGATAACAGGAATGGCCTTTGCTCGCTTGGCTGACAGTTGTTGTGCTTGTTTGGTAAGCGATTCTTTCAATTGCGAAAGGGCATATTCTGCATCCAAAATATCGTTTTGCAGGCTTCCGATTGCAGCCAGGTTTTGTTCAAACTGCTTTTGCAGTTCCAATAATTCTTCATTATTGGTTACCCTGTGTTTTTTCTGAAGGTCAAACAACAATTGCAAGCGCTCCTCAGTTTGCAGCAAAGCTTCAGGATTGGATTGCGTTTTTTCAACAATCGTTTCCAATTCCGCACTGATATCTTTCAGCTCGATGATGGTTGAGTCGAGGCGTTTGGATAGTTCCGATACAACCGGATGGTGTTTGGCTGCCGGTTGCAATATTGTTTTGAGTTGTTGGATCTGGTCGATGATACTTTGTTCATCTTCACTCAATGCCCTGTTGGCAGTACCGGCAGATACCTGTATGTTTTCGGCATTGCTTAACAATTCGAGTTGCGTTTCCAGTTCGGATTGCTCGTGTGCTGTTATGTTCGCCTCAACCAATTCGTTGAGGATAAATTTTAAATAGTCTTCGTCTGTCCGGGCTTTTGCTTCCTGTTCAACCAAGGCTTTTAATTCGCGTTCGGTTTTTTTGTACGCTTTAAAAGAAGCTGCATATTCTAGCAGTTGTTTATCGGTTTCCGCTATTGCATCAATAATGCTCAATTGAAAACGTTCTTCGTTTAATTCCAATGTTTGGTGTTGCGAAACAATATCGATCAATTGTTCGCCCAGTTCCTTCAATACCGAAAGATTAACCGGTGTATCGTTTACAAATGCCCGCGATTTTCCCTGTGGGGTAATTTCCCTGCGGATCAAACAGGTGGAGTCGTAATCCAATTCGTTGGCTTCAAAAAAAGATTGAAGGTGATAATTACCAATGGTGAAAGTTCCTTCCACCACGCATTTATCTTCGGGATTGTGTAATGATTTGCTATCGGCACGTTCACCCAATATCAACCCGAGTGCACCCATCAAAATGGATTTTCCGGCACCCGTTTCGCCCGTAATAATATTTAACCGCCTGTCGAAGTTGATATCAACGGCTTTAATAATGGCGTAGTTTCGGATATGGAGAGATTGCAACATATGGCCTCAAAAATAGGGGATGAAAAGGGGAATTTGGAAGAGAATTTTCAACAGTTGCCGGAGCAGTTAATTTGTTGTACCGCTTTATTGGGAGTCCATTTTTCAGCTTCATGAAGCAAAAAGGCTTTTAACTCAGGTGGTTTCCAATAATTGTTTGATCTCCACCAAAATAGGATTCCAGCCATCTCCTTTATTGTAAACGTCTTTGTATCTTTTTTCTCCTTCGGCTGCACCTTCAAATCCGTCCTGTGTTACGGTTAATAGCGTCTGTCCGTTTGTTTCGGCCAACTCATAGGTTACATGCAAATGGTTTTCGGGTGTTTGCGGATAAGCCGCATTCGGATCAATAACAGAGTATTTCAATATTTTTCCTGGTTGAATCTCCAGGATAAAACCTGTTACAAAGATCATTTCGTTGCCTTCATGCATTCCACGCCAATACAATGGACTACCGACTTTCCATTCCGATACGGTTTCGCATCCGAACATATACTTTTTGGTTTGTTCAGGGTTCACCAGTGCATCCCAAACGTTATCAATCGGGGCTTTGATGGTGATGCTGTTTTGAACGATTTGTTTTTCCATGATCAGGGTTATAGAGCCGTCAAGGTATTAAATATTCCGTCAATTACCTGTGCCATTTTTTTGATATCCAATGTTTCCATGGTATCTGTTGGTTCGTGATAGTTTTTGTTTCGGTAAAATGATGTATCCGTAATCATTAGTGCACTGAATCCAAACTTCCAGTAATTCAAATGGTCTGAAAAGTCAATACCGACTAAAGCCTTCGGACCTGTGAATTTTTTGGTTCTGATCGCTTTGGTTGATTTGTAGGTGCTGCAAAATTTACGTGTAAACTTACCCGCACCGAATTTTTTGACCAAGGTTATATAGTTTCCTTTATTGCCATAAATGAGGGAAAGCGCTCCGATAGGGTAGGATTGTGAATTTTTATCGTCCTTAAAATAACCGATCATTTCAATTGAAATCATTCCATATACTTCAATGTTATTGTCGGCAAGTGATTTGGCATGGATATAACTACCCATATGTTCGGTTCTGAAATAAGGAGGCTCTTCCAGCGAATAGGCAACCAGGTCAATTCTATGATGGAGCTTTTGTCCTTTTAACAGCCTTGATAGTTCCAATAAACCCACCACACCGCTTGCATTATCGTCCGCTCCTTCTTGATTGTCGCATACGTCATAGTGTGCCCCCACAATAATTCTCTTGGGGTTTTCTGTCCCGAATGAGCAGATAACATTTTTATAAACGTGTCCATTAACCGAATACTCCTGGATAAAAACGCTGTCTGAATACTTGCTGAAAACAGATTGAATATACCCTGCGGTCTTGTTAAGTTGGTCAATGTTTCTGTAGGTACGGAATTTTCCTGTTTTGGTAATTGCCGTTAAATGTGATTTGATTGTGGTCGTATCCGAAATGTTCGTTGAGAAACAATAACTCGTCACAAGTAAAAATATAAAAGTCGAAGTAAAATTGAATCCTTTCATTGTCTGTGGTTGTGTTGTCCTGATATAGCTTATAACGCTTTGCAGATTTGCGATGGGGCTATTTTTAACACAAATGTGTCTGTGGAGTACTGAACCGCCTCATTGCTGTTATGTGGTCGACTTTTTTATTATCCAAATATAAGTATTTCATTTCTTAACTCAGGTCAATGAGATCAAATAAATAATGAACCAAGTTTGCAGTGTCAAATTAAAAATACTTAAACACATAAAATTATGAATACTAACAAAATTGCAGCAAGAACTTTCGGCATAGCTTTCCTCATTGGCTATATTTCATACGGTCTAGGGTTCGGACTTTTAAACTCATTTATCAATTCTCCCGGCAGCCTTGCTGTCATTTTTAATTTAAAAAATCAGGTAATTTTTCAAGCCGCAATTATGATGGCTGTATTTGCACCTGTAAATATTGTATTAGGAGTAATTATGACTCCCATATTTAAACCCTACAATCAACCCTTAGCTTATGGATATTTAAGTGCTGCTATAGCATCTACTGTTTTGCTAATTGTTGGTGCCGTTTTCTTATTGTTATCAATCCCATTAAGTGAGGAGTTTGTGAAAGTTGGAACTGGTGATACCAAAAATTTAGAATTATTATTTACTCTTTGCAAAAAAGCAAATTTCTTTTCATACCAAATTGCCATGGTTATCTGGGGACTTGGCGGACTGATATTTTCCTACTTACTATTTGTTTCAACAATAGTTCCACGATGGTTATCAGTTTGGGGCATAATCGGGTATGTGATTTTTATTTCAGGAGCTTTTTTTGCACTTTTCGGAATTAACATTGATGTGATTTTGGATATCCCTGGTGGTTTATTTGAGCTATTCCTAAGCTTTTGGTTTATTATCAAAGGATTTGATATGTCAAGTCAAAGTAAGACTTAATACTGCTTTCTGTTTTCATTTGAATGATGTGAAAGCAGGAGGTATGTATAAGAATACCATATTATATAACATCACCAGTTAAGCAATTCTTTTTCTTATTCTGCTCAATGATTCAGGTTTTACACCAATATAACTTGCTATTTGGTATTGTGGAACTCTTTGAAAAATACCTGGTCTTGATTTTAATAGTTTAAGATACCGCTGTTCTGGTGAGTCGGTTAGATAGGATGTCAATTGTTTTTTTTGTTCCATAAAATCCGTTTCCACAATGGCTCTGGCAATTGTTTCAAATCTTGGAAATATTTTAAACATTTTCTGTGCTTGCTCTTCATTTCCAACGCTAACCGTTGTGTCTTCAACACAAATCAAATTGCTCTCCGAAGGTGTTTGGTAACTGAAATTATTCAGCGAAATTATCCATTGTTCTTCTGTGAAAAAATTAGTCGTTTTTTCTTCGCCATCTAATATGATATATTCTCTTACACAGCCCTCCATAATAAAGTATGTATCAACTGATAGTTGACCTTCTTTCAACAAAAAATCGCCCTTCTGAAAAGTCTTAATACACATATTATCTGCAATAGCATTTGACTCAACTTCTGTAAGAGGTGATATTCTGGAGAAATAATTTACAAATTTGTTATTCATCTTTAATTGTGTTGGTTTTTCTTTAAGTTGCCGCTTCACGTTTTGCGGGCTTCACTAAGGTGGCGATTTTCGCCACAAATGTGTCTGTGGAGCACAGAACCTCCACTTTTGCCTAACCTGTTTTATATGCCGTTTTTATTTTTCGTCATCATCATCACTATCGTAAGTGTTAAATATTATTGAGTACCCATACTCGGATAGTTCGTCAAAATACTGTTGATAGTCATAAGGCAAATCCTCCTTGTTTTCGAAGGTGAAATACTTATCGTCAATCTCCAATATCTCCCAGCCATTGTCCTCTAAGTAATATTTTGACAGTTCCATAACACCTTCATAGTCTTTGTAGTCAATCAGAACTGACGCATAAGCACCGATTACTTTTCCATAGAATTCCTCATTCTCTTGTTTCGGTTTGCAATTAATTACGATATGAAACATGTCTTTCTTAGAAATCAAATATATGAAAATGAATGCGGGAGTTGCTGCCCTTCCAACAACTTACCGTATCTTCTCGTACTTGCTGATATTGGCAATATTGATCTCGCTGAGGAGTTCAATTACTTTGGGCTTTTCAATGGCAGGGGCATTTTTGTATATATTGACCAGCTCATCACTTTTGGCTTCAAAAAACATGATGAGCATAACAGTATTGGGAGCTACCTTAAATATTTTTTGAACCAGTTGCAGACTTTCAAAAATATTTTTACGAGCGATATCGGGTGTTTTACTCAGGATATCCAGACCCTGGCGGTGGTATTTGTAGTAGGCATCGCGCATCGGTTTGAAGCGTTCGTTTAAAATATTGTCAATTAAATTGTAACGCGAACGTAAGTTTTTTTCAAAAGGTTGCCATCCTGATAATCCGGTGGGAAGCGCATTGTTGGCTACCTGCAAGGCTTTCTGAAAATAAGGTGTTCCACCCAGGGGACTGAATGAATCGTAATCCAACGCAATAACATAATACGCATAAAAGGCAAGCAACGAAGTAAGGTTGCTGGTAAACGAATTATCGTTAAAGTTCATGGGTTGAAACTCTGCGAAATCGAAATCGATATTTTCATCCAAAAAATTAAACACCACCGTATTGTATGCTGTTCCATAAACAGGGCGCGTGCTTTGCACTTGCATGGAGCCTGAAAAGTGATTGGACTTTACATCATACGAATTAAGGATGATCTGAAAATTGCATTCAATACGTTCGTTGGGTTGTACTTTTTCGGGAGTCCATTGTTTGGTGTTCAAAAACTCAGTGATACTTTGTTCAAGCGTTCTGAAGATCTTTTTATCTGTAAGCTGGATCTGGTTGTCGAGTACTTTTACGGTAACCAGCAATTCCTGTGCTGTTGCAATATTAGCCATCAGGCAAACCCAGAGGGAAAGAATAATTTTATGCATCAATTAACTGCATTATTTTGTTTACAATATCGAGGGCTACTTCCGTTTTGGGTTTCAGATCATAATGCGTAAGTGTTCCGTTGCGGTCGATCATGCTTACTTTGTTGGTATGATGTCCAAACCCGGCACCTTTTGTGCTCAGTGAATTTAAAACGATAAAGTCGAGGTTTTTAGCGTGAAGTTTTTTCCTAGCATTGGCAACTTCATTATCTGTTTCCAGGGCAAATCCAACCAGCACTTGTTTTTTGGTTTTGTTGCGCCCAAGCTCTGCCAGTATATCTTTGGTTTTTTTGAGTTTGAGCAATAATTCATCGCCATTTTTTTTGATCTTGTGAATGGCAACTTTCTCAGGGGTATAATCGGCAACGGCAGCACTCATAATGGCGATATGTGATTTTTCGAAAGCCTTTACGGTTTTCTCAAACATTTCACCGGCTGAGGTTACGTCAATGCGTTTAATATTTTCATGTTGTACCTTAAGGTCGGTAGGTCCGGTGATCAGCGTTACCTGAGCTCCATGTTGAGCCGCTATTTCAGCAATGGCAAAACCCATTCGCCCACTGGAGTGGTTACCGATAAATCTTACAGGATCAATATTTTCATAGGTAGGACCGGCAGTCACCAAAAACTTTTTACCTTTTAGTTTGGTGCTGGTTTGGGTATAAGCATCCAGGTGCTTAACGATTTCTTCGGGTTCGATCATGCGACCATGACCGGTCAATCCGCTTGCTAATTCACCTGTAGCTACAGGAAGAACAATATTTCCGGCATCGCGCAGGAGTTGCAGGTTACGTTGGGTGCTTGCATGTGCATACATGTCGAGGTCCATGGCCGGGGCAATAAAAGTATTGCATCGTGCCGAAAGGTAGGTTGCCAGCAGCAGGTTATCGCAAAGTCCGTTGGCCATTTTTGCAATGGTATTGGCCGTAGCAGGTGCTATCAATAATGCATCAGCCCAAAGTCCCAGGTCAACATGGTTGTTCCACTTGCCTTGTTCGTTGGCTTTAAATGCAGTAAGCACTTCATTTTTACTCAGCGTAGCAAGGGTAAGCGGGGTGATAAAATCGTGTGCATCGGGGGTCATGATCACCTTTACTTCGGCTCCTCTCTTAACAAGCAACCGAACCAACGTTGCTGCTTTATAGGCAGCAATACTTCCACTTACACCGACTATGATTTTTTTTCCTTGCATGCAAAAATGTGGTTTCGTGGTTTTCAGGTCTTATGGTTTTATGGCTTGCATTTTCGCAATACCATAAAACCATCAAACCAAACGCCACATCAATGACTAGTTTTTTCCGCGAGCTTCTTTATCCGGATTGCGATAGTATACTTTACCGTTCAAAAATTCTTCGGCTGCAATAAGGGTTGCTTTGGGCAAACGCTCGTAGTAGCTCGAAATTTCAATTTGCTCACGGTTTTCAAAAACTTCTTCCAACGTATCGCTGTCGTTGTTAAACTCTTGCAATTTGCTGTGTAATTCTTCTTTCATCTGAGCAGAGATCTGATTTGCACGTTTGCTGATGATCGCAAGTGTTTCGTACAAATTTTCAGTGTTCTCGTCTAGTTTACGTAGGTCGCGAACGACTGTTGTACTAGGTACATTTTGATAATTGATGTTTGCCATGTTTATATGTATTAGTTAAATATATTTACGTTAAAAAGGAATTCTTTCTCTTTCTCAACTTTCCGTTTTTCAATCTTTTTAAGCGCAGCTTCCGACTTAAATTTCAGATTGGTCAGTTCATTTTTGTATTTGCTATCAGGATATTCGGCTTCGAAATCACTAAAGGCCGGGAAGTAGTTTTTGTAACGTTCTTCCTGTTTTTCTTCAACGCTTCCTTTTGCAAGCAGGTAATGCGATTTTACATACAAATAATCAAGCTCCTCTTTGTAGGGCGTTTCCGGGTAATCTTTCACCACATTGGGTAAAGCAACGATGGCGCTTTTGTATTCGCCAATATTGTAATACAGTTTTGCGTTTTTGTAGGTTTTGTATGAAAGTTTCGCCCTTAATTTATCCAGCAAAATATTACACTCAGGTATATACTTGCTTTCGGGGTAAACGCTTACAAACAATTTGATGGCTTCAATTCCTTTTTGCGTATCGGTAGGGTCGAGGTAATAGGCCTGCGATTCAAGGTACTGGCAATAAGCCGTCATGTACAATGCTTCTTCTGCATATATTCCCGAAGAGAAATTTTCGAAGTAACTTTTAAATTGGTATCCGGCCAGGATATAGTTTTGCAAACCATAGTTACAATAAGCACTGTGGTAAATTACCTTTTCGGCCATGGCCGTTCCGTTAAAATTATCCTGCAATTGCTCAAATAAGGTAGAAGCCCTGTAATAATCCTTTTTGTTGTAATACTTCATCGCCATGTCTAGCTTTTGGTTTACATCCGGATTTTTAAGCATTTTTTGGTATTTGCTGCAAGCGCTTGTTGCTACCAAAACAAAGGAAAGAAGAATGATGTATAGTCTGTTCATTATGGATTGAACGACAAATTTAACGCATTATTCTCCTTTGTCAATAGCTGAAAGGGGCTATAATGAAAATTTAGTTTCTGTATATGAGTGTGTTATGTGGTAAAACAGGCCTTAAATTTTCTTTTTTTACAGGGTAGTTTTACCTTGTTCGGATAATGGTGCAAAACGGGGTGAAAATATTGATTTTATTGGTGCTGACAGCTTTTTTTAACACAGCTGAATGTCAGGTTGTTGGCGCACCACCCGATACCGTAGAGTCGGAAATCGACACCACCACCGCACAAACAATTGCTCCCATTGCTCCTAATACCAAAGTGGATAGCCTCATTCAATATGCATACACCTTTATTGGCGACAGGTACCGCAGGGGAGGAACTTCCTCCAAAGGTTTTGATTGCTCGGGTTATACGATGACTGTGTTCAAAAAGTTCGGTATCAAATTGCCGCATACTTCGGCCGGACAAGGATTGGTGGGTGTGTTGGTAGCCAAGCAGAATATCAAAAAAGGAGATCTGATATTATTCAAAGGCCGCAGCCGTAAAGGTTCCCGAATCGGTCATGTGGGAATTGTTATTTCCGAAAAAGGAGAACCGGTGCGGTTTATCCATTCCAGCACAAGTGAAGGAGTGCGCATCGATCGGTTGGATTATGTGTATTATAAAAAGCGCTATGTAAAAACGGTCAGGCTTCCTGATCTCTATAAATGAGAAATAAATTTTGGCCGGAATGATTTTACTCTCATAAACAACAATTAATTTGCAGCTACGATTTGAACTTATAAAACTGATCAATATGAACAAACATTTACTTTCCCTGCTACTCACTTCCGCTGTTTCGGTTTCGGTAATGGCGCAAACAGAAACTGCTCCACCACCCGCGGCTGCTCCTGCTAAACCTTGGAACAGCGAATTGCAGGCGGGTGTTAATTTAAACCAGGCATCATATAGTGATAACTGGAAATCAGGGGGAACCAATTCGGTTGCGGTGAGTGTATTTTTAAATGGAAAAGCAAACCGCAAATGGGATCGTGCCGAATGGAGCAACGACCTTCAATTGCAGTATGGTAATATTCAAAATAAAGGACAAGAGTTAAAGAAGAACTCCGACCGTATTTTCTTTGAGTCCAAATATTCTTACCGTTTACACAAGCATTGGAATGCATTTGGATCCTTGAATTTCATGAGCCAGTTTGCCGATGGTTATGAGTATTATTTCAACAAGGATTCGCTGGGCGCAAATATCGGTGCAGAACAATCGCGCAGGATTTCCGGTTTTTTGGCACCCGCATATTTAACAGAAGCACTCGGTTTTGAATATAAACCTGTTGAGTATTTTTCGGCACAATTCGGTGTGGGTGCATTGCGCCAAACATTTGTAACAGATCAGTCTTTGTATAGCATTCCAGGCAATGATAGTTTGGTACTTTATGGGGTTGAAAAAGGGCAAAATATGCGTAACCAGGTAGTGTTCCAGTTTGTAGCCAATTTTGATAAGGAGATCATGAAAAATATTTTCTTGAAGGCACGCTGGATGGAAGTGGTTGACTATGCAAACTTTAAAGGCGGGCAAGGTGTTGTGAGTCGTTTGGATGCAAGCCTTACTGCTAAAGTCAATAGGTTTGTAAATGTGAACTTAACGGGTGTTGTATTGTTTGATAATGATCAAGACAAAGACCTTCAATACTCTCAAGTATTATCGCTGGGTATTTTGTATGGAATCAGCAATCAGCCGAAGAAATAGAGACGACTTTTACGAATGTAAAAACGCCAACTCACAGTTTGTGGATTGGCGTTTTTTTATGGGGAGAGAGATGAAATTGCCCACGTTAATATTTGGCAATTGTTGATATTTTAAACCAAGGCACAAAAGTGAATTACCTAAATTCGCTGGGTGGATTACTTAGATTTATTAAACGAAAGCCAGCGTGAGGCAGTATTGCAAACAGAAGGAGCTGTAATGATCGTGGCAGGAGCAGGTTCGGGCAAAACGCGTGTGCTTACTTACCGCATTGCGCATCTCATCAAAAAGGGAGTTGACCCTTTTAATATTTTATCCTTAACCTTTACCAACAAAGCTGCCAAAGAAATGCGGGAACGTATTCACAAAGTGGTAGGAAGCGAAGCCAAGAATTTATGGATGGGCACGTTTCACTCCATTTTTGCGCGCATTTTACGTATCGAAGCCGATAAGATCGGGTACCCTCGCAACTTCACGATTTATGATACCGATGATGCAAAAAGTTTGCTCAAAAGTATTGTAAACGAAATGAAGCTGGACGATAAAGTTTACAAACCCAATGTTTTGCTCAACCGTATTTCAGGAGCTAAAAATGCATTGCTCAAAGCAGCAGATTATAATTCGGATGGTGAAAATACCTTGTATGACGAATCTGCCGGGAGGCCGAAGTTCGGAGCGATTTATGCCGCTTACGAATCGCGTTGTTTCCGTGCAGGTGCCATGGATTTTGATGATTTGTTGATGAAAACACATGAGTTGCTCAGTACGCACAATGATGTGTTGAACAAATACCAAAACATGTTTAAGTATATCATGGTGGATGAGTTTCAGGATACCAACCATGCACAATATGCCATCATTCGTAAGTTGGCGAATATGTATCAAAATATAGCCGTGGTGGGTGATGATGCACAAAGTATTTATGCATTCCGAGGTGCAACGATCAAGAATATTTTGAACTTTAACCGTGATTTTCCGGAGGTAAAAATGATCCGCTTGGAGCAAAATTACCGAAGCACCAAAACGATTGTGAATGCTGCCAATTCCATCATCAAACAAAACAAAGACCAGATCGAAAAAAAGGTATGGACAGATAACGGGGCAGGTGAAAAAATTGCAGTGTTTCGTGCCATCACTGATAATGAAGAAGGCAAGATGGTGGCATCATCTATTTTTCAGGAAAAGATGAATGCGCATTTACACAATAAGGATTTTGCCATCCTGTACCGCACCAATGCCCAAAGCAGGGCGATGGAGGAGGCATTGCGCAAACTGAATATTCCCTATAAGATTTATGGTGGGCAATCGTTTTACACACGCAAAGAGATCAAAGACCTGTTGGCGTATTTCCGTGTGGTGATCAATCCCAATGATGAAGAAGCATTAAAACGAATCATCAATTACCCGACACGCGGCATTGGTAAAACCACGCTCGATCACCTGACGGTGCTGGCAGATGAGCATCAAAAAAGTTGGTACGAAATCATGGAGAGCGCTCCGCAATATGGATTAAAAGCCGCAGGCTTGCTCCAGGATTTTGTGATGATGATCAAAAGTTTCCAGGTCATTATAAAACACAACGCCTACGATGCGGCCATGCATATTGCCAAACAAAGTGGTATCCTCAAAAATTTGCATGATGATAAAACTGTTGAAGGAATTGCCCGATACGAAAATATCGTGGAGTTGCTAAACGGGATCAAAGAATTTAGTGTGGAAGAAACGGCTGATGACGATGGGGTATTACGTCCCAATACACTTGCAGGGTTTATGGAAAATATTGCATTGCTTACCAATGCCGATAAAGAAACGGAAGAGGACGATGATAAAGTGAGCATGATGACTATTCACTCAAGCAAAGGATTGGAATTTAAACAGGTGTTTGTGGTTGGTCTGGAAGAGAATTTGTTTCCATCGCAATTGTCATTAAACAGTCGCAGCGAACTGGAAGAAGAACGCAGGCTTTTTTATGTGGCGTTAACCCGTGCCATGGATAAACTCACGCTATCGTTTGCTACTTCACGTTTTAAGTTTGGAACGATGATCAACAGCGAACCAAGTCGCTTTTTGCAGGAAATAGATCCGCAGTATTTGAATATTGAGGGCATGTTTAATAAACAGCCTGTTCAGCAGAAACAAAGCTTTGGTAGTTACGGTAAACAATCATACCCGCAAACCAGACGTGCACCTGAGGCAGCACCGGCAACCCAATCAGTGCCTAAGAATTTTAAACCCATCAATAAGGCTGTGGCTGCACCCGCTGCTATTGATCCGAATTTTATAGGTGATGATACTTCCAACCTGGAGGCAGGACAGTTGGTTGAACATGCGCGTTTCGGAAATGGAACCGTGCTCAGTACTGAAGGTACCGGTGACGGAAAAAAAGCAAATATTGAATTTGCCAATGGCCATGGTAAAAAAACGATCGTGCTCAAGTTTGCGAAATTGAAAATTAAATAAGGAATCTTTATGATTCCATCAACGCAGCAAATTGTTGGAGCAAAAGATTGAGTTTGTAAAGCGTTTCGGGGTGATGGATCTGACCGTCCTGATCCATTTTGGATTTGATCCCTTGAATGAGCAAACACGTTTCCTCTGTAGTTTTTATACCTAATGTTTTCATCACTAATAATAATGATTCATGCGCAATTTTTCCGGAGGATGAGGCCGTAATCAGTGCAGCAGGTTTATCAGTAAAATAGTTGTGGAAACAGTCCACTCCAAAGCATTCTTTAAAATTCCCGGCAAACTGAAAACGTATTCGGGTGTGCAAATCTATACACCATCAGGGTCCAGAAGTATTTTGTTTCTGAAATCAACAACAGTTTCATGGCTTGATTCTTCATCCGGGTTTGGATTGAAAAAGGGTAGGGAAGATAATCCGTCAAAGATTTCGATTTCAAATAAACCCTTTGATAAGGATTGAAGTGTTTGCAGCAGTTTATAATTAGCTGAATCATTTCTGATGCTTCCACAAATTGCCAGTACTTTTTTCATATCAGTAATAAACAAAAATGCCTCGAAAGGGTTCGAGGCATTTTTTTATTTTTTCGGTACATTTCGTTGTTTCGCCATTTCTTCCAGCTTCTCCTGGAATTTCGATTTCTTTTGAGGTTTCTTTTTGTTCTCCTGCAACTCTGCATGGATGGCTTTGTCATCTACAAACTGGCGGATGATCAATTGTTGTGCAACCGTTGCAATATTTGACAGGAAGTAATAATAATTTAAACCTGCAGCATAACTGTTTAACACAAACATGAAAATAACCGGCATGATATAACTCAACCATTTCATTTGTCCGGTAACGGCTGTCATCTGGTTGTTGTAATGGGTGTATGCCAATGATGAAATGGTCATCAGGATTGTAAACAAACTCACGTGGTTACCATAACCCGGAATCGAGAATGGCAATGTGGCAATACTATCGTAAGTAGAAAGATCATCAGCCCACAGGAATGCTTGTCCGCGCAATTCAAATGCCGATGGGAAAAACTGGAACATGGCAAACAAAATAGGCAGCTGAAGCAACATGGGAATACAACCTCCCAATGGATTCACACCCACCTTTTGGTACAGTTTCATGTTCTCTTGTTGGATCTTGGTCATGTCATCTCCAAGGCGTTCTTTGATCTCATCCAGCTCCGGTTTTAATACACGCATTTTTGCTGCCGACACATATGATTTGTAAACCATTGGTAATACCAATGTTTTGATCAATACCGTTAGGATTAAAATGATGATCCCGAAATTACCAATGTATTGACTCAAGAAGTAAAACACATTGATCACAAAGTATTTGTTCACCCAACGGAAAATTCCCCAACCCATCGGAACAATGCGCTCAAGGGAGATATCCAATTTGGCCAACGATTTGTAATGGTTTGGTCCGAAATAAAATTTCATTCCAAACGTTTCGCTGCCATTGTGGGCATAAGGAACCGTTACATTTGTTGAGATCGCTTTAACATATTCACCACTCGGATCGTTATGTGTTTCAACACTGGCGTTGTCAAATGCTTTATCGGCAATAATGGTTGTGTTAAAAAACTGTTGTTTGTATGCGATCCATTTGGTTGGTGTGGTCAGGTCTTTTTTCTCTTCTTTTGTTTCGCTGATGAAGTCGGGTTCTTCTTCCCCTGTTTTATAATAAACAGTAGAAGTGCGAACTTCATTTTCAAAGTTTTTTTCCTGGTGAATAATATGCTGTTGCCAGTTTAACGTTAAGTGATTGTTGGTAGCGGCAATGGTATTTTGCAAACCTACAAGGTTTAATTTGTAGTCAACCATTTGTTTGTTATCCGTCAACGCATATTGTTGTTCGATATATTGTCCATCGGCAAGTTTTACCTGCATCACCAACGATTTTCCATCGGCTGCTGGAATTGGGGTAAAATACAGGTCCTGTGTATGAATGGTTTTTCCATCGGCTGTATTAAAGCTGTATGTAAATCGGTTATTGTCACCGGTGAACAGGATCAGTTCGCTTTTGTCGAAACGTTTTTGGTTTTTCAGTTGAACGCTGTAGATCCTTCCGCCTTTGTTGGTAAAGGTGACCAAAAGTTCTTCGTTTTCAAGTTTGGTAAAACTTTCTTCGCCTTTGCTAAAAGAAGCGAATGTTCCGTATGAAGCTTTTGCGGCAGCTGTATCAAATGCGTTCTGAGAAATTGAATCAGTTGTTAAGCGAATTTGTTTGGAAGCCATTGCAGCGCTATCGGCTTGGTATTTAACCAATGCGATCGAATCTTGCTGGCGTTTCATTGCCTGCAACTCCATTTCACTGGGTTGATTATACCAGGCAAACCCGATGAGGATTAAAAAGATGAGCACGAGGCCAATAATCGAATTTTTGTCCATTTCCATATATTACTGTAAAATCGGGTGCAAAAGTAAGGTTAATCGGGTAGGAAGCAAGGAAGTTGATAAGTAATTAGGTGAATAAACTTAGGTTCTCGGTTTGCCGGTTTTCATCAGCCGTTTTCCGTTTCAGGCAAGCTGGTTTTCGTTGATACAAAAGGAGGTTGAACCCAACATTATACCCTTAAGCATATTGCAATCGATAAGGGTTATCCTTCCTTCACAAAAAAGAAGTTTTGTGTATTGTGTTTCGCTGAATCGAAGGTTACCAAGCTGTTTTGTTGTAAAACATTGATCGAATACCCCAGTTCTGTCATCAATCCGAAACAGTTTTGGCGGTTATCGTTGTCCCACAATTCGCAATAGATAACAGGTTTGTTTTTCTGAATGAGCTGTTTTGCTCCCAAAAATACTTGATACTCAAAATTTTCAACGTCAATTTTGATCGCATCAATTTGAGTATTTTGTAATTCCTGCAGATCATCCAATCGATATTGAGGAACAGAGAATGAGATTCCTTCATTGAACTCGGTGATACTTTTATCAATGACATGCGCCAATCCTTGCATCTTTACGGCACTCACAACAGGCAATACCATTTCGGTTTGTTTGTTTTCGTTACCCAATGCACATTCAAATAATTGAACGTTTTTGAGTTGATGGAAACCGATGACCCGTTTAAGGGTGGCAATATTATCGGGAATAGGTTCAAAGGCAAACACCGTTCCTTGCTTTGCTTTACCGGCTAAATTGGTTGTCATGATGCCTATGTTTGCACCAATATCCAGTACATTAGAGGCTGGTTTTACCATCGACAGAAAATAACTAAAGTCGCCCTCATTTTGATCACTTGCAATGGTTTTGACTTTGTATAGTGAAAACAGAAATAAATAATTTCTGAAACCAAAAACACGTTGCAATATGGCTTGAATGAGTTTTTTCAATGTTTAGTTCTATTGTTTTTTAACCGCAGTCCTATCCCGAAACTTCGGGGTCAGAAACGCAGATTACATTTATCACAACCTGCAACTGAGCTGATTTTTCTGAGCTCAAAGTTCTAACTTTCAATTACGAATTACTGTAAGCAATCGCTTCTTTCACAAAGCGTACAAATAACGGATGAGGGTTTTCTACTGTGCTTTTATATTCGGGATGGAATTGTACACCCACAAAAAACGGATGATCTTTTACTTCCACAATTTCGGCAAGTTTGGTATCAGGGTTTATGCCGGTAATGGCCATTCCTTTCGCTTCGAAATCTGCTGTGTACTTACTGTTGAACTCATAGCGATGACGGTGGCGTTCGGTTATTTTTGATTTATCGTATGCTTTGTATGCGTTGCTGCCTTTTACCAATTCGCAGGCATATGCACCCAAACGCATCGTGCCTCCTTTGGTGGTAATCTTCTTTTGATCCGGCATCATATCAATCACGGCATGTTTGGTTTTGGGGTTCATCTCTGTTGAATGAGCATCTTTAAAACCAAGGACATTTCTACCAAACTCAATCACCGCAACCTGCATTCCAAGGCAAATTCCGAAAAACGGTATTTTGGATTCACGCGCATATTTAATGGCCGAAATTTTTCCATCAATACCCCTGTCTCCAAAACCGGGAGCTACCAGTATACCATCCAAATGACCTAATTTATATTTGGCATTATCATCGGTCACCAATTCCGAATGGATATATTCCAGTTTTACTTTACATTCATTTTGTGCTCCGGCATGAACAAAAGCTTCGGCAATCGATTTGTATGCATCAGGTAACTCAACATATTTACCGATTAATCCAATTTTAACTTCGTGCTTAGGATTTTTATGGCGTGTCAAAAAACTCAACCATCCTGTCATATCCGGATCGTTTTTGGTCGACAGTTTCAAACGGCTTAATACAGTTTTGTCCAACTTTTCCTTAAGCATTGCCATTGGTACATCGTAGATGGTTTGCATATCCAATGCTTCGATCACCGCATTTTGAGGTACGTTACAGAATAACGCGATCTTACGTTTGGCATCTTTGCTAATCGGGTGTTCGGCACGGCAAACCAATACATCGGGTTGTACTCCGCTTTCCAACAACATCTTAACCGAGTGTTGAGTTGGTTTGGTTTTTAATTCTTGCGAAGTGCTTAGGTATGGCAATAATGTTAAATGCACCACCATTACATCTTCGGGTTTTAGTTCCCATTTTAACTGGCGAACAGCTTCGATATAAGGCAAGGCTTCAATATCACCAACAGTTCCACCGAGCTCGGTGATCACAATTTCATATTTGCCGGTTTCACCAAGCAATTTAATTCTGCGTTTGATTTCATCGGTAATATGCGGAATTACCTGAACCGTTTTTCCTAAAAAAGCACCCTCGCGCTCTTTGTCCATGACATATTGGTATATGCGACCAGTGGTCACATTATTGGCCTGAGAAGTCGGTACATTTAAAAAGCGCTCATAATGACCTAAGTCTAAGTCGGTTTCTGCACCATCTTCGGTAACATAACACTCGCCATGCTCATAAGGGTTTAAGGTTCCCGGATCGATATTAATATACGGATCGAATTTTTGGATGGTTACAGTGTATCCACGGGCTTGCAACAGCTTTGCCAACGAAGCAGAAATGATACCCTTACCTAATGATGAAGTTACACCACCGGTAACAAAAATATATTTACAATTATTCATGAATGAAACGAGTTTTTCTTAGGAAATATGGGTTGGAAGAGCAGGAAACCCTTAACTCGTTGGCCCAATATAGTTTTAGACTATATGGGATGCAAAAGTAATGAAATTTTTGCTGGGTAAAAAGAACCGGGCATTTAATTAAGCTGACTTTTTTCAACAGTGTGTTAGTTAACCTGCAAATAAGGGCAGGTTTCTTCTCGCCTGATTGATATGTCTGCGGTTATGGGCTGAAATAAACTGCAGCACATCACCCAATTTCAGTTTAACGATAGACGTAATGGAAATGGGGATGCGAATGGCATTTAGATCGTACTGAGCTGCCTGGCGAATAAGGTCAATAAATTGCTCCTGTTGCTTGATGAACTCCGCAACGGTTGCATGGGAATCGAGTTGACCCGGAGGTATATGATTTTTGAATGCAGCATATTTTTTTGTGTTTTGTTCTTGCATCATTCGGGTAAAATAAGCTCCCAGCCAACCGCTCTTAAATTCAGGGATGGGGTTCACTGTTTGGGTGTTCAGGGTTTTAGAGATAAGCGGATAGTAAAAATGAGCATAACTGTTCAAATGCCAGAGGCATTCGGCAATGCTCCATCCTCCGTTTTGTGAAGGTTGAAGCAATACCTGGGGCGACATGTTTTGGAAATGAGTGATGGCAACAGACAAATCTTCCTCTGCCTGTTTTTCCAGTATGTTGAGTAGTTTAGTTGTTTGCATGTTGACGAAAATCTGTTTGTAAATACCATAATACCAAAGCTGTCAGGCATAAAATGCTTTCTGTAATGAGCCACTGTGTGCCAAAGCTACCCAAGCTTCCATTTACACAAATGGTGATAAAACGAGAGAGTGCATACATACCCCAAATAAGGGTTAAAAAGCCAAGTGCAAGTTGAATGTTTTTTTTGAGCAGGAAAATCAATGAAATGAAGATGCTGAGTCCAACACCTCCATATACTCCTCTTATGGAACTTAAAGGGTCTGTGTTTGGAAGATCAACCTTCACCAGGTCCATTACCGATTGAGGGTTGTAAAAGGCCATCGCACTTACCGATAAAAAGGCAAGTCCGGATAAAATGATAAAACTGATGGAGGCGGTTTTTACTTTTGTGTATGTAGTCATAATTCTTATTGTTTGATGACACAAAATTGCTCCGATCGTTACTACAAAGTGTTGGTAAATACCATCATTTTCAGATTTTGATTTTATTGATGAGTTTGCTGAAATTGGTTGCATCGATGCCCAGGTAGTTGGCAATGTATTTATGCGGTATAAGTTGCAAGAGGTGCGGGCTTCTTTCGAGCAGTGTTTTAAATCGTTGTTCAGAAGAGAAACATTGAACTTCAACCAATCGTTCAAGTACACCTGCTAAAGCTGCATAGCAACCTTTTTGGATAAGGGCTGAGACGGCTTTGTTTGTGAGCGCTATATGTTGAAGTGTGCGAAAGTCGGCTTTCAGCAAAACAGACTGTGTAAGTGTTTCGTAGCTGTATTTTGATGGGGTTCCATTGAGCATGGAGTCGAGCACTCCGCCAAATGATGGAGCATAGGTAAACACAAGTGTGGCTTCCCTCATCGCATCATCAAAATAATATACGCGTTGTACACCTTGGGCAACAAAATACAAATAATGCTCTTGTTGTCCCACCATCGTTAATTGTTCTTTTCGTTTGGCCGATACCGGTTTCCATATTTCAACAAATTCCTGCCACTCGCTATCCGTAAAAGGGTGAATAGCCGAAACAAATTGTTGGAGCTGGTTAACTGCATCAAGCATGAGACATGATTATGAATGTTGAATCAACCAATGATTGGCTTTCTGCAAATCATCAGGGCTATCTATTGCAATGTTTTCAATGTCTGTTTCAACCAAATGAATACGGAATCCTTTTTCGATCCACCTGAGCTGTTCAAGGTTTTCGGCTTGTTCCAAATTGCCAAGCGGCAATTGTGTTATTTCCAATAAGGTTTCTTTTCGGTAGCCATAAATACCGATATGTTTGTAATAGGTTATCTGCGCATCGGGATTTCTGCGATAGGGAATAGGGGAGCGCGAAAAATAAATGGCATCACCCAAACTATTGCTGATAACTTTCACCATGTTCGGGTTTTGAATATCCGCTTCGTTCACCATTTTCTTTTTCATGGTGGCCAATTGCACATGCGGTTCATGAAAAGCAAATGCCAGGGCATCTATCTGGGAAGGATTGATAAAAGGCTCGTCACCTTGTATATTGATCACTGCATCACATAAACCATTATAGGTTTGCACCACTTCGGCACACCTGTCGGTTCCGCTTTGGTGGTGTGTAGCGGTCATGGCTACTTTGCCTCCAAAGTTTTTAACATGATCGGCAATGCGTGCATCATCGGTTGCTACAATCACATCACTAAGTGTTTCCGCTTTTTTGCATTGCTCATACACGCGCTGGATCATGCTTTTTCCGCCAATATCAATTAATGGTTTTCCGGGAAAACGGGTGGATGCGTAACGCGCTGGGATGATTCCGATGATGTTCATTGATTGATTAAATATCTGCAAATGTATACTAATGGAGTAGTAGTTAGAAATTTTTACATATGGCATTAAATCAATGAACGAAATATATTATTTATCTGTACTTAGGAAGTCACTTTCTTTTCCAAGTCGAGGCTTTCTACAACTTTATTAAGGATATCTGAAAAGTTAAAAATGGCATCCAGGTTTAAGATCTCAGTCTTTATTTCTTTTTTTTGTTCATCAATATAAGCAAGGTACTTTTTGTTGCCGTTTAGATACAAACGGCAAATAGTCTTACGATTATTATCATCCAGTAAAATAGCGAAATAAGATTGGGCATCCCGGTACACTATACGACTTGCATTAATTTTTTGTCTTAGGATGGTTTTTACGATTAGAAATCCTTCCATTTCCTCTGGGGTTGTATCAATTTTTGTGTCGGTTGCAACTCCTGTAGTAAGCGATACTTCTTGCTCTAAATTAGTTTGTTCTGCTTCATTTTCCTTTTTTAATGCAGATTTTAGCCGTTCAGTTATTAAGTCATTTATGTATTGCTGAATGGAGCGTTTTGTTAATGAGGTGAATTGTTCCATTAACTTTGCGGTTAATACTCCGGCATAAATTTGCTTTCCGAAATGTCTTACAAATCCATCTGTTGGGCTTTGAAACTCTGAATGAATCAAAACTTTTAATTCATTCATGTATTTCAATTCACTTGCTGTATTAACAATATTATCAATATTAAAGTATGATTTGTGAAACTTTTTAAGCTCTTCTATTTGATTATCTTTAATATCCGTGACATTAAATTCTAAGAATGGTTTTTCATCCATTTTATTCCTTTCTACAAGGTCTGTGTAGAACCTGTATATAATACCGTTGGATAAAAGCCCAAACTTTGCATTCGTAGTATGGAAATACCTTAACAATTGTGAGTTGTGCACATCCAAGCTTTGCGCCCAATGTTTACATTCAACTAAGATGCTCGGTTTACCATCCTTTAAAATAGCATAATCAACTTTTTCCCCTTTTTTGATTCCAATGTCGGCTATAAATTCAGGAACCACTTCAAGAGGGTTGAATACATCGTAACCTAATGCTTTTATAAAAGGCATGATAAATGCATTTTTTGTTGCTTCTTCGGTTTGAATTTGGTCTTTTAGTTTTTCGACTCTTTCACCAAATTGTTTGATTTCATCTTTAAAATCCATGGTTTAGTTAATTTTTAGGTTAGAAACTGATGCTTAGTTTTTGCACTAAGTGCAAGTTATCTTCCCCAGTCAATTCACCGTTTTAATTATTCCGAAGTGTGCAGTATTCTTTCCGAATGGATCATTTTTACACACAAAAACGGCTCGAAGAAATCTCCAAGCCGTTTTCAATTTATCTGGTCATGTGGTTTCGACTAAGCTCAACCACAGAAGGGATTATTTTCACTAATCCCTGTCCCATGTATACTATCTCCTAACTAAATCTCTCTATTCACATCCCATGCTTCCATATAATCGGCAACACGTTTCAGGAATGAACCTCCCAACGAACCATCCACTACTCTGTGGTCATAACTTAGTGAAAGGAACATCATGTGACGGATTGCAATCACATCACCCATTTCTGTTTCCATCACGGCCGGTTTCTTTTTAATAGAACCTGTTGCCATAATAGCAACCTGAGGTTGGTTGATAATAGGAGTACCCATTACGTTTCCAAATCCACCCACATTGGTTAAGGTAAATGTTCCACCTTGGATTTCATCCGGTGCCAGTTTGTTTGCACGCGAGCGGTTTGCAAGGTCATTTACGGTTTTGGTTAAACCGATCAGGTTCATATTGTCGGCATTTTTAATAACGGGAACAATTAAGTTTCCGCTAGGCAATGCTGCCGCCATTCCAACATTAATGTTTTTGCGTTTTACGATATTTTGTCCGTCAACCGCAACATTGATCATTGGGAAATCTTTGATGGCTTTCACAACACACTCCACAAACATTGGGGTAAATGTGATTTTTTCGCCTTCGCGTTTTTCGAACACTTTTTTCGCTTTATCGCGCCAAACGACCATATTGGTAACATCTGCTTCTACAAAAGAAGTTACGTGCGGGGAAACATGTTTGCTCATCACCATGTGATCGGCAATCAGCTTACGCATGCGATCCATTTCAATGATCTCGTCACCCGGCATTAAAGCAATTTTTGGAGCCTGGTGTACCGCAGGGGCTGCCGGTGCAGCTACTTTTACTTCAGCAGGTTTAGCCGCAGGAGCACTTGGTTGTGGTGCTGCAGGAGCATTGCCTCTGTTTTGTACATGGGCTAAAATATCTTTTTTGGTAACGCGGCCTTCACTTCCGGTTCCGGCAATTGTTTCCAATTCGCTCATGCTCACATTTTCTTCCTTGGCAATATTTAATACCAATGGTGAGTAAAAACGACCACCTCCTGAATTGCTCACAGTGTTTGTAGCAACCGCAATTGTTTTTTCTACTTCAACAACTGCAGCTTTTACCTCTGGAGTGGGTTCGGCTTTGGGAGCCGGAGTGCTTGCAGCACTGCCTTCCATTGCAATGACAGCAATAACAGCGCCCACTGCCACAACGTCTCCTTCTTTAAACAATATTTTTTTAAGTACGCCACCTTTAGGTGAAGGAACTTCAGAATCTACCTTATCGGTAGCAATTTCTAAAACTGTTTCATCTGCGGCAATGGTATCACCTTCATTTTTTGTCCATTTAATAATGGTTGCTTCGGCAATACTCTCACCCATTTTGGGCATTACTAATTCAAAATCGGCCATTTGTAGTTATATTATAAATTCCCCTAGGGGAACGATTATTTAATAGATTGAGCAAAAATAAGTTTTTGGGACACTTATACAAGTGGAGTGATTGGTTGATTGGGTTGATTCGGTTGATTGGTAAGGTGTTATTTATTGTTCCGGAAGATTTTGCCTGTGGTTAGTCCCCAATGGCATCTGCTATGATGTTAGCTGTTATTCATTGATCATTTCCCACAATTTGTCTTTCAGCTTTGTGATATTATACCCTGTTGCTGAGCTAATAAATAAATGGGGTACACGAGGTAATTCCTTTTTGATTTCGGTCATTAACTCTTCGTCCAGCATATCACTTTTACTGATTACCAGTAATCGTTTTTTATCTAACAGCTCAGGATTGTAGAGTTTGAGTTCCTTTACCAGAATTTTATAATCATCCTTGATATTATTACTATCAGCCGGAATTAAGAAGAGTAATGTTGCATTCCGCTCAATATGCCTTAAAAAGCGTGTTCCCAGGCCTTTGCCTTCGTGTGCTCCTTCAATAATTCCAGGGATATCAGCCATTACAAAACTCTTGTAATCGCGGTATTCAACAATTCCCAAATTAGGAACAAGTGTTGTAAAAGGATAATCGGCAATTTCGGGTTTGGCAGCACTCATTACACTAAGCAATGTAGATTTTCCTGCATTCGGAAATCCTACTAAACCCACATCCGCCAATACTTTTAGCTCCAGGATTTTCCATTCTTCTTTACCGGGTTCGCCCGGTTGAGAGTTGCGTGGACTTTGATTGGTTGCCGTTTTGTAATGCGCATTTCCTTGTCCACCACGACCACCATATAAGATCACCTCTTCTTGCCCTTCTTCGGTGATCTCAAACATTACTTCTCCGGTTTCGGCATCTTTGGCCACTGTTCCCAATGGAACTTCCAAATATTCATCGTGCCCATCTTTACCATGTTGGTTGGCTCCACGACCATTTTCACCGGGTTCGGCAATAATATGTTTACGGTATTTTAAATGAAGCAAGGTCCATTGCTGCGAACTTCCGCGCACAATAATATTCCCGCCACGACCACCATCACCGCCATCTGGTCCACCCATAGCTGTACGTTTATCACGCAAAAAATGCATAGCTCCTTTTCCCCCCTTACCTGAGCGGCAACAAATTTTTACGTAGTCAACAAAGTTCGATTCAGCCATGATTTAAGATATAGTCTTGTGTTATAATGAGTAAATGAGTGAAGCTTTTAATGAGTAAATGTTTAAATACTATTTATTCATTTGCTCTTTACTCATTTCTCTTCTCCAATTGCATCACAAAGGTCTTTGAAGATCGTTTCGATCTCTCCGATCCCGTTAATGCCTTTGTATTTGCCTTGAGCTGTATAGTAATCTTTTACCGGCATTGTTTCACCATTGTAAACATCGATGCGTTTTTGAATAATTGTTGGGTCCTGATCATCGGCACGGCCGCTGTCTTTGCCTCTTAACAATAAACGTTTGCGCAATTCTTCTTCTTCCACTTCCAGGGCCAACATCATCGAGATAGCTGTTCCTTTTGATTCGAGAAGGTTGTCCAAAGCCTTGGCTTGCGCCTGTGTGCGCGGAAAGCCATCAAAAATGAAACCCTTGGCATTCGGATTGTTGTTTACTTCACCTGCCAACATTCCGATTGTTACTTCATCGGGAACCAATTGTCCCTTATCGATATAACTTTTGGCCAGGTTGCCCAACTCGGTTCCACCTTTAATATTGGCCCTGAAAATATCGCCCGTGGAAAGGTGAACCAGTCCATACGTATCAATTAGTTTAGCCGACTGTGTTCCTTTGCCAGCACCCGGAGGTCCAAAAAGTACAATGTTTAACATGTGATGATTCGTTTAAAGTATTAGATAAAGTGCGAATTAAGCATTTTTTGCCGAAAGCAGGCGTATTGTTGTTATGACTTTGTTTAGGAAACGGTTGCGTTTGTTGTTTTGCGTTTGCAGTTTGACGTTGGTTTTCGTCTTAAGGGGGCTTAGCTTTTCTCCACAAAAATATGCGGTAGGTTTCGGCCCAATCCATCGTAATCCAACCCATAGCCTAATACAAACTTTTGTTCAATATCAAACCCGATATAATCCGCTTCAATTGGGTATTGGAGGGCTTCGCGTTTCAACAGGAGTGTTGCAATTTTGACAGAAGCCGGTTGATAGGAATGTACTTGTTTGAGGATATGGTGCATGCTTAGCCCTGTATCAATAATATCTTCAACAATGATTACATGGCGGCCATTCAGGTTCTCTGTAAACCCGATCAGTTCTTTTACTGTTTCGGTACTTTGTGTGCCCTGGTAGCTTGCTATTTTAACAAACGAAATCTCACTTTGAAAATTGATCTCACGCAATAAATCAGCAGCCAGGATAAATGCACCGTTGAGCACTGCTAAAAACAACGGGTTTTTGCCTTCATATTCCTTCCCGATCGAAGAAGCAATTTGTTTAACCCTGTTTTCAATTTCGTCTGAAAGAATAAAAGGTTCGAAAAAACGGTCGTGTACTTTGATTGTTGCCATGAATATCGTTTACTTGTGGGTTCAAATATATCCATGACAAACGATTTTAAATGTAATTTATGTGGAGGTGTTCAAGCACATCAGGTTCCATTTCGCTATGCCTTTAAAGACAGGTTTCTTTGGTTGATGCAATGCGATGGTTGCGGCCTCCGTTCAATTTGGCCACGACCTTCCGAACAGGAAATTGTGGAGATGTATGCTGCCGAGTATTTTACGGAAGCCGATAGCAAAACGCACCACATGAATGATGAATATGTGAAGCTCCTCAGTGAAGGCGATTACAAAGCGGGTGTTGCCGAAATGAAAGGATATACGCCCACGGGAAATATTTTGGAGATTGGCTGTGCAACAGGAAATTTTTTAAATGCACTGAAACAATCAGGGTTTAATGTAAAAGGAATTGAGCTTTCGGAATTTGCGGTGGGATATGCGAAAGCGCATTTCGGAATTGAGATCATCAATAAACCGTTTGACCCTCAATTACTGGGAAACGGTATTGCTGAAAATGAATTTGATATCATCATTATGGGTGATGTGCTGGAGCATTTTACCAACCCAACCGAAGCAATGCACTTGGCCTATAAAATTTTGAAACCGGGAGGTGTGGCCATTATTCACTTACCGGGAACGTTAAACTTGCTTTCAAGTAAGCTGGCTTTTTTGATGTACAAATTGATGGGTACACAAAAAACAATGACCATTCCGCCTTATCACCTCACAGAGTTTAGTGCAAAAACAGCACGCAAAATGTGCAAACAAACCGGCTTTTCGAAAATTGTGATCAGGCAGGAAGTAAAACATCCAAGTACCATTCCATTGCGCGGAACATTTTTGGAAAACCTGGTGAAAAAATACATGCAGTATCCCAATTATTATTTAACCAAATGGTTCGGGATCGATGGTGACCGCATTTACATCGAAGCGTTTAAATAATTTATTTCGAAATACGGTTTAACACTTCAGCCATTTGTTTGCTGAGGTTGTTAAAACTAAACTGTTCGATGTTCTTAGGCTGAGTGCTGGCTGTATTGTTTTGCCAGTTGTTAAACCATTTTTTGACGGTGTTTTTGATTTGATCGAAATCATCATATTCACACGAAATTCCTGTTTGTGTTTCGGCTACAATATGGGCAACATCTCCGCCTGTTGGTCCGATAACAAGCACAGGTTGTTTTGATCCAATACACTCAAAAACTTTTGCCGGAATGCGGCCTTTATTATTGTAAGCGATTCCTTCTTCGGGAGTGTTGATCAACACCAACTGAATATTGCTATTGGTTAAATACCCGAACAATTCACTTTTGTTAATTTGCTTGTCGTATTGCAATTGTTGCTTAAGTCCGGCATTTGCGATCGATTCAAACACTGTGGCATCAACATGTCCGGCCAGGTGAATTTTGAGGTGTTGCTCAAAATGAGGAAGCTCTTGATTGAGTTCCTGCAATGCTTTCCATAAATTTTTAGGGTTTCTATCGATCCCCAACATTCCGAAATGACTGATCGTAAAAAAGTTATTTCGTTTATAACTTAATCCGGTAAAATCGCTTTCATCATAACCAAACGGAATATAGTCGACCTTGCGACCGCTTAGTTTTTCTAGGTCTGTACACCAACTTTTACTTACCATCACCAAAGCATCAGCCCGTGTGATCACTTCTTTCTCTAGCCGGATATGTTTTTGGCGAGCAGCGTTGCTCATGTTAAACTTGGCAAAATAATCGATCTCGGTCCAGGGATCTTGCCAATCGCTCACCCAAGGAATGTTAAATTCATTGTGCAAGGCTTTGGCAATAAGGTGCATGGAATGAGGCGGGCCATAAGAAATAATGGCGTCAACATGATTTTCCTGCAAATATTTTCTAAGGTATTTGATGGAAGGGTTGATCCAAAAAGCTCTTGCATCCGGAATGAAAAAATTGGCACGGATCCACAATCCCAGGTCGTGCATAAACGATTTTTTCTTTTCGTTTACGAGAAAAACATCTTTCACCTGCTCCGATTTTTTCTTGCCTTTAGCTAGATTAAACAAGCCATAAGGTTCGAAAATGGGTGTTTTTAAAATGGTTATATTTTGGGGCAAGTCCTTTTCGGTGCTGTGGTCAATGATGGGATAGCTGGCATTTTCGGGAGCATAAATGATTGGCTCCCAACCATGGTTGCGAAAATATTTCACAAACTTAAGGTTGCGCACCACACCAATTCCCCCACAGGGAGGCCAATAGTAGGCTATGTAAAGTACTTTTTTCAATCGATGACGAAAGTAAGTAGAAATGTTGAAATCAGGAATGTGGTTTTATGTTTATTCTGCTGACTATGTTAATTGCGTTAGCTGTCTTATTATTGTTGACTGCCTAAATCGTATAGCCTTAAAACCACAAAACCATTAACGCCATGAAACTATTCAAACATATCATCAATGTTCTCTGCGCCTCAGCGTTTGTTTTCAGCGTGAATGCCCAATACAAGATAGAAGTACTCGATACGAATACCTTTACATTAGGAGAAGGAGTGGTGTTGCACAAAACAAGTTTTCGTGGATTAAGCGTTGTGGATGACCAAACGATTTGGGTGAGTGGTAGCCGGGGGACGATCGCTAAAAGTGTGGATGGTGGCAAAACATTTACATATTCCCAACTCAAAGGTTACGAAAAAAGTGATTTCAGGGACATTGAAGCATTTGATGACAAACGAGCCATTATCATGAGCAGTGGCACTCCTGCCTACATTTTAAAAACCATTGATGGCGGACAAACCTGGAAGGAAGTTTATAAAAATACCGACACAGCATATTTTTTAGATGCCATGGATTTTTGGGATGATAAACGTGGTATGCTGGTTGGCGATCCTATTAACGGACATTTTGTGTTGCTGCAAACCATTGATGGTGGCGAAACATGGCAAGAATTGGATACAACTAAAACACCTGAGGCAATTGAAGGAGAGGCTGTTTTTGCGGCTAGTGGAACAAGTCTTACTTGCTCAGACGAAAATAGATGCACATTTGTAAGTGGTGGTATTGTTTCAAGAGTTTTTAATTCTAATTCCATTAAAAGAAAATGGTCAAGAGAGTTTAGTGGATTAAGTGCAGGTAATTATGCAAAAGGAGCGTTCTCTCTTATTAGAGATAATTACAAAATGATAATAGTAGGAGGCGATTATATGAATGATACTTTAGTTGTTAATAACTCTACAATTGTTAATTACACAGATATGATAACCTCCTTGAAGAATGACGTAAATGGGTATAGGTCATGCATTGAAGATATAAGGCGTGGATATATTGCTTGTGGCACATCAGGTGTTGACTTTACAATTGATGGGTGGTCAAAAATATCCTCTGAGCCCTTTCACGTAGTCCGAAAAGCAAAAAAAGGGAAAGCAGTTTTCCTAGCAGGTCCGAAAGGAAAAATTGGTAAGTTGGTTTATTAGAATCTTAGAAATGTCGTGTTACGGCATCTGCAATTTTAGCGGCAGGCAATTGTTCCATGCAGCTAGTGCCATCCATACAACTTCCCCTGTAAAAACATTTACACGCTTTATCGGGTGCAACAATTTCGCCTTTGCCAAACAGATCAAATTCATGTGGGTTGAAAATATTGTTCATCAATACAATTTTTTTACCCAAGGCTAAGGTAATATGCATGCCCATCGTTACCTGTGTGATCACCAGGTGACAATGGTTTACCAGGTTGATAAATTCGTACAGGCTGAAATAACCTAAGTATAAAGCACCGCTGCGTTGTTGGATTTCTTTGTTGCGTGCATCTTCTGCTTCACCTCCCAATAACAAAATCTCGGCATCCGGGTGTTGTTGTTTCACAATGCCAACCAGCTCAATCCATTTATCAATGCTCCACAAGCGGGTGGTCCAGCGGCCTCCACAACCTGTATTCATCCCAATGATCTTTTTGCCTTGCGGTAAATTCCAGGTATACCCTTTTTCGCTGTGGGTGTCCATCAAATAAGGTTCTCCCTCGTGTGTGTATCCGCAGATCTCGAAGATTTCCTGGAGGTAACTTTTCGTATTGGCCTTACTCACATCATCAAACATCCCGGTCGAGAATTTATGATCGGCTAGTTCATTGATGGGTTGGATCTCATTGTCTTTTAACACAAATCCGAATTTTTCTTTGGCGTCAACTGTTTTGAGCAATGCGCCCGCTTCTTTTTCTTTATCCAGATTAATGGCAATATCCCAGGTACTGTGTTGGGCATACAATATGCTGTTGTGATCCCATTTTAATACTTCATCAATTTGCGAAGCCGGCAAAATATCAGGTGTCCAGGTAAGCCAGGTAATTTTGCAGTTGGGAAACTCCTTACGAAATTTTACAACTAATGGCGTAGTCCTGATCACATCACCAATTGCTCCCAGTTTAATGATCAGGATACGCTTCGAAACCTTTTCGTATGCAGCACAATTATCGCAGTGGTAACCATGTTGTTTATGGGGTTTGCAGGGTATATGTCCTTTAAAATGAATGCAGTCGGCTTTGTATATCATATTCAAAATAAACGCTGGAAAGGAAATGGCAAAGCGTTTTGGTTGATGCAATTATAGCCGTATACGGTAAAACAACCAAACAAATAGGTGAATGCATGAGGCATTTTGTCACTGACAGCAAATTTGGTAGTTAATTTGTACATTGCATTCACTCAATTAAACTATCATATGAAAAAAGGAACCATTATTCTCTTAGTTATTTTAGGAGCAATTTTATTATTGATCATGAACGGTTGTGGCAGCTACAACAACATGGTAAGCAAACAGGAAGCAACAAGTTCGGCCTGGTCTCAGGTTGAGAATGTTTACCAACGCAGGTTGGATTTGATTCCGAATTTGGTCAATACTGTAAAAGGAGTTGCAAACTTTGAACAAAAAACACTTGAAGGTGTAATTGCTGCGCGTGCAAGCGCAACACAAATTAAAGTGGATGCCAGCAAATTGTCTCCTGAGCAAATTCAAAAATTTCAGGCATCACAAGGTGAATTGAGCCAGGCATTGGGTCGTTTGATGGTTGTTGCTGAGCAATACCCTCAATTAAAAGCTACTCAGAACTTCCTTGAATTGCAATCGCAATTGGAAGGAACTGAAAATCGTATTGCTGTTGAGCGCCAGAAATTCAACGATATTGTAAAAGACTATAATACCTATATCCGCAAGTTCCCTCAAGTATTGTATGCAGGCATCTTTGGATTTGATAAAAAAGGTTATTTCGAAGCAACAGCCGGAGCTGATAAAGCGCCTGAAGTAAATTTCGAAGAGAAAAAAGCTGAATAAGTTTCAACCGCAGGCTTCTGTCTGCGGTTTGTTTTTTTAGCCGCAGAATGAACGGATTACATTTACATAGTCGTTTTTACTCTATCAATAAGTTCATTATTACAAACGACAATAAAAATAAATGTAATCTGTGTAATCTGCGGCATATTTCTTCACAAGCAACAAAAAGTCATGTCCAAAACATTTTTTTCTGAAACTGAGCAACAACAAATTGTTGATGCCATCAAACAAGCCGAGTTAAATACTTCAGGCGAGATCCGCGTGCATATAGAACCCACCTGTGAGGGTGATGCATATGATAGGGCAAAAGTTGTTTTTGAAAGTTTGGGCATGCATGCCACGGAGTTGAAGAATGCGGTGTTGTTTTATGTTGCTTATCAATCCAAAAAGTTTGCGATACTCGGTGATAGTGGCATTCATGAAAGGGTGACACAAATGTTTTGGGATGCTGAAAAGGAATTATTGTTAACCCACTTTAAAGAAGACAAATATGCAATGGGTTTATGCAAAGCCATTGAAGATGCAGGAGCAAAATTGAAACAATATTTTCCATACGCCAGCAACGATACCAACGAATTGACAAATGATATTTCTTTTGGAGGAGGCGAGCATGAATAGACTGAAACTAGCCCTTAGTTTATGGGTTTTAACCGTTGGCGTTTTTACTGCTGATGCGAAAGAAATTCCTGCAAAAAGCAATAAGCTTGTGAATGACTATGCAAATGTGTTGAGTGCGGAAGAAGAAAATGCACTTGAACAAAAGCTGGTTGCGTATTTTGATAGCACGTCCACTCAGATTGCAATTGTGATCGAAAACAGTTTGGATGGTGATGACCTCTTTGATTACAGCCAACGATTGGCAACTGCATGGGGCATCGGTGAAAAAGGAAAAAACAATGGCGTGCTCATTTATGCCGCTATTGAGGATAGAAAACTGCGCATTCATGTTGGTTACGGAATGGAGGCAACCATTACGGATGCTTTAACCACGAGGATCCGCACGGAGTATATGAATCCTTATTTCAAACAAGGACAATACTATGAGGGCTTAGATGAAGGAACAACAGTCATTATCCAGGCGGCTTCAGGTGAATACCAAAACGACAGGCCCAAGCATAACAAAGGAGGAAAAGGAGCAGGGTGGAAAGGGGCAATTATAATCGTTATTATTATTGTTATTATTCTTGCAAGGGGTCGGGGAGGCAGAGGAGGTGGAGGTTTAGCAGGGCCAATATTCTGGGGAACATTAGGAAGTGGAGGATTTAGCGGAGGCAGTGGCGGTGGAGGAGGCGGAGGATTTGGTGGATTTGGGGGCGGAGGATTTGGTGGCGGTGGTAGTGGGGGAAGTTGGTAAACAAGAAGTAGGCAATGGAGCACGATGCAAGTAGAACCTAAGCTAAAGAGAGTAAACCATTATCTTCTTTTATCAAATTAAACGGTTTGTTTTTGATGATCATAAAACCATCGAGGTCGGTAAATGCGACTTGATGGCAAAGGTGCATGGCACTCGAAATACCTAATGACGTTTCAATCATGCATCCTACCATGGTATGCATCCCGTTTTTACGGGCTTCCTGTAATAACCGCAATCCATTGATATACCCACCGGCTTTCATCAGTTTCATATTGATCCCATGAAACTGGTGTTGGAGTGTTTCAAAGTTTGCATGGTGGCAAACACTTTCATCGGCTATCAATAAAAAAGGAGAGTGTTTTTTCACATGTTCATATTCATCATCCATTCCTGCAGGCATGGGCTGCTCAATAATATCGATATTGTATGCTTTCAGTTCATGTAAAAAGTTGATCAACGCTTCCGGATTTTTCCAACCTTCGTTTGCATCAATAATTAAAGGCTGATTCGTAACTTTTGTTAAAGCCTGCAACAGATCGTGTGCGTATTCGGCATTTACTTTTAATTTCAAACGACTAAAACGGGCAAGATGATGTGTGTGGTAAAAGCTTGCAATTTCATCAGCCGGCATGATGGGTAACGAAAATGAAGTAGCAACGGTTGTCGGTTGTTCAATTTTTAAATACTCACAAATGCTTGTGTTTTGCTGATTGCATAAAAAATGAATATAAGCGCTTTCAATTCCAAAACGGAGTGCGTTGGGTAATGCCAAAGCATTCAATAATTCAGTAAGCTCATTGATGTTTTGAATATGTTGAGGTGAAGCTTTGATAAAACGATCAAACTCACTCAACATTAATTCAGGCGTTTCGTTGTACCGAATATTTGGGGCTACTTCACCTTTTCCGGTGGCTTTCTCATCACCCACGGTAACAATATTGTTTATCTTAAAATCCGTTGCATTACGCGAAAGTTTCCATGTGTACTTCAACTCAAGCCGAAGTGCTTCTATTTGCCAGTTTAACATTTGCCAATTTTTCGAACAAAAATCTAAGAATTATTCGGCAAAGCTTTTTAAAGGTATACACACTAAATGGCGAGTGTCTCAATTAATTGACGAACAGCCTTCACTCCATTGATCACACCTTTTGTTCCCAAACCATTCAGAGCATACATGTTCGGTAACGTTGGGTGCTTGGCAATAATCGTTTCACGGGTTTTGGTTGTTGGGCGTATGGCTGCATAATGAGCCGTTACCGTAAACGGCACGTCAATCAGTTCGGCAATTTTTTGAATGAGTTCTTCTTTATCGGCAGCAAGTGGTGTATCATTATTGTTTTCCCACCTGTATGTTGATCCACATTTAAATTTACCTTCACCCAGTGGTACAATATAAATCCCTTTTTTGACAACACGCGTTGGTTGCAAGAGTGGCGCTTCAAATTCCAATACATCACCTTTGCAGGGAACAATATTTAATTCATTGAAAAAAGGATTGTTATTGCCTCTGAAGCCTTCGCAAAAAATAATATGTGCAGCTTCAATGTTTTTATACTTCCAACTTGATGCTGTATGGCTGAGTAACGCGTAATCGAATACCTCTTCCATTAATACCTGTTTGGTTGCGATCAAATTGCGTATCGATTCAAGCATTTTTTTCATGTCGATCCAACCACTTAGCCCAACCTCAAACGCTCCGTATGGCTGAATAATATTCGATTCGGGTATGGGGTTTTCGTTGGTGTGTTTTTCGAAAAAAGGATGATCAAGTTTGGTTGAATAATCATTTACCTCCTTGTTATTACCAAACACATTGTAAATATTTTGGTAGTGTATAATCTCAATATGAAGTTCTTTTTCGATGGATTCGTAAACATGCAATGCTTCTTTAATCGCATTTTCGGCATCAGGGGAAACTGTGAATCTTTTGGTGTTGATCGGGTTAAACATTCCCGCGGCAATTTTGCTTGAGGTATTGGGTAGTCCTTCATCAACCATTGCAACAGTGAGGCCTTTCTGAAGCAACTGCCATGCCAATAAACTTCCCGCCAAACCTTGTCCTACGATGAGGTAGTTTACCGTTTGCTGTTTGATGTTTGTTGTTTGTTGTTCTTGTTGCATTGTTTGTTGTTTATTGTTTTGCCTCGCTGTCCCGCTGAGTTTATCGAAGCGTCTCTCGTGACAAAGTCTTCTGTAATGGCTTCGATAACCCCGAAGCTTTGGAGCCACCTGAGAGAATAATATTTGTCTACTTTCTTCCTCTCAGCATATGTCTTTTAAAAGGTGGTCCGGGTAATCGCTCTACTTCAAATCCTGTTTTTTTCCATAAACGTTTTACGTCCCCTTTTGATGAATAGGTAACAATTATACCATTTGGATTCAGGCAATCATACATTTTTTGGAAGAGCTCCTCGCTCCATAATTCAGGCTGTTTTTCAGGAGCGAATGCATCGAAATAAATAATATCAAAAGTTTCGGCAGCAATAAAATTCTGTAAAGAAATATGGTGTTTGGTTATAGCAAAATGTTCAGTAATGGAAACCTGATTATTCCATTCGGCTGTATGCAATTGTTTAAATAACGCTTTTTCAGCATCACCTGAGTTTGATGAATAGTTTAACTGATCAACAATATCAATTGAAAGCGGAAATGTTTCAAGCGAATGATAGGCACATTGAAGATTCTGTTTTTTACACTCCAAAGCTGTGAGCCACGCATTTAGCCCTGTGCCAAAACCAATTTCGAGGAGTTTGATATTTGCGGTTTGATGTTTGCGGTTTGATGTTTGCTGTTCTCTGTTTTCCGGTTGTTCCAAAACTTTGGATTGTGGACCATCGACAATGGACTCTTCCGAGGACAGCCGACTGCGGACAGCCGACTCCTGTTCACCCGCGACAAAGTCAAGCAATCCCCTGCCGATGTACACATACATTGCTTCTTCAATTGCTCCGTTGCGTGAATGGTAAGTTTCATCCAGTTCGGGAACATAGAGCGTATGCGAATGATCTTTGGTAAGCTGTAAACTGATGGCCATTGTTTGCAAAGAAACATCAAAGTTTTACAATGCTCATCAGCAGGATGCTATTAATCACATTTTTTCTTTTAAAAGGCACAAGTATATTCGCTTCGCTTTTTATTAAAGAAGCGCCAGATTATGGATGCCATAATCAACCTAATTACTCAATAAACATAATCAACACATAACACATGAACGAATTTTTTAAAGTACCTGCCCCTATTAACGAGCCAGTTTTAAACTATGCTCCGGGAAGCAAAGAGCGTGCTGAATTGAAAGCGGCTTTGGCGAGTGCCCGTGCACAAGAATTGGATATTCCGATGTATATCGGTAGCGAAGAAGTTCGTACCGGGAATAAGGCTCGTTTATCACCTCCGCACGATCACAAACATACACTTGGGTATTTTCACCAGGGAGATAAAACACATGTAACCAAAGCGATTGATGCTGCATTGGCCGCAAAAGAAAAATGGGAAAACCTGGCTTGGGAACAACGTGCAGCGATCTTTTTACGTGCAGCCGACCTGATTGCAGGTCCTTACCGCGCTAAGTTAAACGCTGCTACCATGCTTGGACAAAGCAAAAATGCTTACCAGGCAGAGATTGATTCGGCCTGTGAGTTCATCGACTTCCTGCGTTTCAATGTACAGTTTATGACGCAAATTTACAGCGATCAACCGGTTTCAGGTAAAGGCATGTGGAACAGAATTGAGTATCGTCCACTCGAAGGATTTGTGTTTGCATTAACACCATTTAACTTTACGGCTATTGCAGGTAACCTTCCTACCAGTGCTGCCATGATGGGTAATGTGGTGGTTTGGAAACCTGCCAATACACAAATTTATGCAGCCAATGTGTTGATGGAAGTGTTTAAAAAAGCAGGAATTCCCGATGGAGTGATCAACCTGGTATACGTAAGCGGTCCGGAAGCCGGAGACGTTATTTTCGCTCATCCTGATTTTGCTGGAATTCATTTTACAGGTTCAACAGGCGTGTTCCAGAATGTTTGGAAAACCATTGGAAACAATATTCATAAATTTAAAACCTATCCTCGTATTGTTGGCGAAACCGGAGGGAAGGATTTTATCATGATCCATAAAAGTGCTGAACCCGAAATGACTGCTACAGCCATTGTTCGTGGTGCATTTGAATACCAGGGGCAAAAATGTTCGGCAGCTTCTCGCGTATATGTTCCGGGCAATTTGTGGCCTGCTGTTAAAGCTAAAATGATAGCTGATATGGCAACATTTAAAATGGGTCCAACGGAAGACTTCAGTAATTTCATCAATGCAGTCATTGATGAAAAATCGTTTGATAAAATTGCAAACTATATTGAAGAAGCAAAAAAAGATCCGTCTTGTGAAATTATTGCCGGTGGTACTTACGATAAAACATCAGGTTACTTTGTAGCTCCAACGGTTATTGTTACCACCAATCCTACCTACAAAACAATGTGCGAGGAAATTTTTGGCCCGGTACTTACAGTGTATGTTTACGATGAAGATAAATTTGAAGAAACTTTAGGGTTGGTTGATTCAACTTCGGAGTATGCATTAACAGGATCTATTATTGCTGAAGACAGGTATGCAATTGACCTGGCTGTTAAAAAACTGCGCAATGCAGCCGGTAATTTTTACATCAACGATAAACCTACGGGTGCAGTTGTAGGCCAGCAACCATTTGGTGGTGCACGTGCAAGTGGAACAAATGATAAAGCCGGAGCAATGGTGAACTTGTTGCGTTGGACATCCATGCGCACCATTAAGGAAACATTTGTAGCGCCAACTGATTACCGTTATCCGTTTTTGGATAAGGAATAGTTGAATGACAGATCCAATTCTCAAAACAATTTATATTCAGGCTTCTCCTTCTGCTGTGTGGGCTGCATTAACGCAACCCGATCTAATGAAACAGTGGATGGGGGAGCCTGAAATGAATATAGAAGTGGATACCAATTGGATAGTTGGAAGTTCCTTTATGATTAAGGGATTCCATCATGTTCCATTTGAGAACAGAGGTTGTGTTTTACAGTTTGAACCAGAGAGTACGCTTTCATACAATTACCTTAGTTCAATATCTCACCTCCCTGATACTCCCGAAAATTATACTCACGTTTCTGTTGAGTTAGTACCTCATTTAGCGGGAACAGCTCTTAAAATTGAGATCCGTGAATTTCCAAATGAGATAATTTATCGGCATGTTGATTTTTACTGGCGAACAGCAATTGAACTGTTGAAGAAGTTTGCTGAATCTATGGTTTAATATTTTGCATAATAAATACTTATTTTAGTCATTATGAAAAGTGTACTCTTTGTTTGTCTTGGGAATATTTGTCGCTCGCCCATTGCCGAAGGCGTGTTCAGGCATTTGGTGGATGAGACAGGATTAACCTCATCCGTTCGGGTCGATTCGGCAGGAACTGCATCCTATCATATTGGCGAATTACCTGATAAGCGTGCAAGACAGGTTTGTGCCGAGCGTGGTATTAAACTTTCCCATCGGGCACGTGCTTTAACCGAACACGACTTTGAAACGTTCGATTATATTTTGGCTATGGACAAACAAAACCTATCCAATATTCTAAAGATTCAACCAGCCAATACCAAAGCTAAAGTGATGTTGATGCGTGATTTCGACATCAAACACAAAGGGGCAGAAGTTCCCGACCCATATTACGGTGAAATAAGTGATTTTGAAGAAGTATTTGATATACTGGAAAGAAGTTGTAAGGAGTTGTGTTCAAATATTTTTTAATAAGCTATATTTGCCCTCATACCATTATCAAGGCGTGAGAGCATTTTTAGTTTTAAGTATCATCAGTTTGGCATTATCAGTTGCTGCGCAGCAACCCGAAAAGGTTATTGGTGCACCAGTTGATACTTCGGCTTTTAATGGAAAAGATACCGTGAATATATCCGATGCTGCAGTGGTGTTGCCGGAAGCAAAACCGATTGCTACTATCCCGGATACCATTGGCCCTCGCAAACATTCTCCCAAAACGGCTACTTTACTGTCGATGGCTCTTCCCGGAGCCGGCCAGGTTTACAACGGCAAAAATTGGTGGTGGAAAGTTCCTATTATTTATGCCGGTGGAGCGGCATTGGTTTATGGCGCAACTTTTTACCAAAAAAATTATGTGGCCTACCGGGATGCTTATGCCTTCACCGTTCAAAACCCTGATGTTCCAACCGGTGATCCCCGTTTTGATCAGTACCAGGATCCGGCCACACTCATTACCATTCGAAATAGTTACAAGGAGGCACGAGACCAATGTCTGATAGGCTTAGGTTTATTGTATGCCTTGCAGGTTTTGGATGCTGCTGTTGAAGCACATTTTCTTGAATTTAATGTGAGCGAAGACCTATCTTTGAATATACAACCACAATTTGGAATAACTGCTTCATCTGCTTATTCGGGTGTGCAATTAACCTTAAGACTAAAGTAATCATCATCAAACGAACTGAAACAATGAAAATAGCACTGCTCGGATATGGTAAGATGGGTAAAGCCATTGAAAAAGTTGCCACTGCAAAAGGTCATGAAATTGTGTATAAAGTTACTATGGAAAATGCATTTGACTTCATGCCCATCAGTCTGCAAAATGTAGATGTTGCGATTGATTTTAGCATGCCAAGTGCCGCTGTAGATAATATCCTTAAATGTTTTGAAGCAAAAGTTCCCATTATAGTGGGTACAACAGGTTGGTATGACCAGTTCGACATGATCAGGCAAAAATGTGAACAGGAAGGCCAATCTTTGGTGTATTCAACCAACTTCAGTATCGGGGTCAATATTTTTTACAAGCTCAATAAAATATTGGCAAAAATGATGGCCGAGCATGAAGATTATGATGTAATGATCGAAGAAGTTCACCATACAGAAAAAAAAGACCATCCTAGTGGTACCGCCTTATCGCTGGTAAACCAGATTTTGGCTGAAAATAAGGTGAAGAAAGAATGGAAAGCACGTTTACTATACAATGATAATATGCCTTCGCAAAGTGTGAAGCCCCACGAATTATTGATTGAATCGAAAAGGGTAGGGGATGTAACAGGCGACCATACTGTAAAATATGAATCTGTGATCGATGAGATCGAGATCACACATAAAGCCAAATCTCGTTATGGATTTGCCAAAGGCGCAGTGTTAGCAGCCGAATGGATCCAAGGTAAAAAAGGAGTGTTTACAATGGAGGATATCCTGAAATTATAATACGATGTTGATGCCAAATAAACCGACAAACTGAGATATTGTCCGCTCATCAAATTGTCATAATATTTGCCCGGCCTAAGGCATGAACTTTATCAAAACCACGTTTAATAGTTTTTTATAAATCAGAACGAATGTCAACAACAGATAACAAAGAACCACAAAATATGATTCAAAAGTTTTGGAGTACAATGGAACCCAAAGAGCGCAGAAGCTTTTGGATAATGTCGGGGATCAACATTTTCTTTTTTTTAGTAATGTCAACATTAGGTGGTGCCAGTTTGCTCACCACGTGTTCATTTTTTATTGTTGTTCAGGCTGCTATTATCGGCTTCTATTTATTGGCTCACCGGTTTCCTCGTAAAACCAAAACCCGCGAATGGATTGATGCCATTGGCTTTGCCGTGGTTGCCGCAACATTGATCCGTACTTTTTTTATTGAAGCGTATACCATACCGACACCATCCATGGAGAAGTCGTTACTGGTAGGTGATTTTTTGTTTGTGAGCAAAGTGAATTATGGAGCACGTGCACCAATGACTCCTATTTCGTTTCCGTTTGCACACAATACAATGCCTTTGACTGGAAGCAAATCGTATGCCGAATGGTTTGAAATGCCATTTTACCGTTTACCCGGTTTCCAGAAAATAAAAAACAATGATGTAGTAGTGTTTAACTATCCGTTTGAAGATGGTAGGCCTGTAGATAAAAAAGAAAATTATATCAAACGTTGTGTGGGTATTGCCGGTGACACATTAAAAGTAGTTAACCAACAAGTTTTTGTGAATGGTGTTGCAGCAGAAAACCCTCCGATGATGCAGCAGTTTTACCTGATACGCACAGACGGAAGCCAGATATTTACAGATAAAATGAAACGCAAGTTGGATTTTCCGGATGGCGGTCAGCAAAGTGAAACAGATTACGTTTACCTGTTAAACAAGGAAAACAAAAGCATTTTGGCCAAAACACCCGGAGTGTTGAGTATAGATACCTTATTGTATCCCGATCCAAGTGCGCTTCAAGGATATTATGAATTCGGAAAAAAATTCGGTTGGCAGGTTGATAATTTTGGTCCTATTTATATTCCTAAGGCAGGTGATGTGATCACATTGGATAGCAATGCTTATTTAACATACGACAGGGCTATCAGAACATATGAAGGTCATCCTACATTCGAAATGAGAGGCAATAAGTTTTTCATGGAAGGCAAAGAAATTACAACCTATCAGTTTAAATACAATTACTATTTTATGATGGGTGATAACCGCCACAATTCAGCAGATTCGCGCTTTTGGGGTTTTGTTCCCGAAGATCATATCGTGGGAAAAGCATTGTTTGTGTGGATGAGCTGGGATACCAATGCAACCGGTTTTCATAAGATCAGGTGGAACAGATTGTTCAGAGGAATCAATTAAAAATATTGAATAATCAATTTCGAAGCCTCGGGACGGATCTCGAAATAAAAACCAAACAATAAATAAAATCCGAACGCAAACTGTGTTCGGATTTTTTTATGAATTAAAAGATCAACTTAAAATACTTACCAGAGGTTACGCGTGATCATTATGGTAAATAGGTGCGAGTTGTTGAGCCAATTTGAGGATGATGATTTTCCTGACAAAGCATAGTTGTATCGGACTTCTATGGTGTATTTTGAATTGAGTGCATATCCCATACCGGTTCCTCCGGTAAATTGTAACAGATATTTTGGCGGCAATGCTTGTTTCTCTGAAGACTCTTTTGGTAAAGAACTGTTTGATTGAGTTGAAATTATAAAGTTGTTTATGGTTCCTCCTTCTAAAAGAAAAGAATATCTATTGTGAGCAATACGATATTGTATGGTAAGAGGAATTATGAGGTATTGGTAAGCTGTAGACCCTTCGTGTAAGGATGTTTGGCTTGACGTAAGGGTTGAATCAATTTGCTGACGAATAAGTGCAATGGGTTTTCCCGAAGGAGTTGTTTGATATGTTGGATTTAAAATAATATAATTTGTATCACGGGTGTATTTGTTTTCAGTTGACTGGTAAGACGAATTGAGTTGAGTTGTACTTACTCCTAACCCGGTACGTAGCATAAAAAGTTTGCTTTCCAATTGAACGTTTAAGCCGGCAACGATATGAGTCTGTTTGGGGTTTGTATACATTATGTTATTTGAAGTATACGTTTGCTCTCGGTATGTATTATTTATTCCAACAAAAGGAGAAACGGATGCATGTTGAATGATCCGGTTGCGATTAGGGTATTTTAACAATGAAGATTGATCGTATTGTTTGTCATTATGTTTTATTTCAATAACCGCATTCTGTGTTGGTTGTATTAAATTGAAATCAGTCGTTTTTGTTACAAGTGCCTCTTCGTTTTCTTCAGTAGTTGAATATAGACCCTGGGTCATAACAGAAGGATTTTCGATGGCCGTATGAGTATTGATGATGGATGCATTATCCATAAAAAGAGGGGGTTGGTCGTTCTGCCTCGTTTCAGAATATCTACTTTTGGTGTTTTTGGCAACAATCATTTTGATTGAGAGTGATTTTGCCTGATCCGCTTCCGCAGATTTGGCGACAGGGCTAGAAGCAATATTTAATGAAGCATTATCAGAGTGGGTAATATCCGTGGTTTGTTTTTCTCTTTCTTTTATATTGGGTGAGTTTGAATTTGGTGTAGAATGATTGTCATTGGTAAGATGTTCATCTTCCAAAGATGTTTGATTGTTGGACTGTTGAATCTTTGATTGAGCAGACGAATTTGTGCCAGAGTTAGAAAACAGAGAATAGTATGTAATAACAGCAATGGAAGTAGCGATGGATAAGGCTGCTATCAATTTCAAGCCTTTTGATACTTTGGCAACTTTTGTAACAGTAGGTTGTACCGTATTATTTGGCATGCTCTCATTTAACAGATCATCCATTTTATGCCAGTATTCGTCCTTATAAGGCAAGCCTTCTCCTTTTGCTAAACCTTCCTTTATTACCTTATTTAAATTCTGTTGTTTCATTACAAAACCATTTTTAATTTTTTTACTGTTTGATTCATTCCGCTCAAAATAACCATGATACGCTTTCGTGAATCGTGCACAAGCCATTTGGAATAAGCTTGTGTAATGTTTAGCATCTCGGCTATTTCAGCATGCGGATAACCATCAATAACATATAGGTTAAATGCTCCCCTGTGAAGTGGAGGCAACAAGGATATAATCTTCAGAATGTCTTTATAATCTAAAGAGGCTTCCGATTCATTTATCGTAAACTGAAATTGAGACTCTTCTTCGTAATCCTCCAAAAACAATAAGCCGTATTTTGTTTTTGATTTGATATCATTCAGGATCGTATTCACCAATATTCTTCCTAAATACGTGGCGAGTTTATAGCTGGTATCATAACCACTAATATTCTGAAGCAGTTTTAAAAAAGCCATATTAATACTGGCAACTGCATCATCAATATTGTCGTAGTAACGAATCGCAATTTTGCTCATAAATGGAAAGTATAACTTGTAGAGTTGGTTTTGACAACGTCTATCATTTTGTATACATCCATTTATGAGCTCAGCTTCTGTCATCAATAGCTATTATTGAGGTTAAAAGTTCTTATTGCTTAACAATTTTAAATACTTTGTAGCCTGTTGCTGTGGTAACATGAACAAAATAAATCGATGGTTTTAATGAACTGATATCAATCGTTTTTATATTGTCTCCGATACTTGTATTCAGCATACTGGTTTGAAGTGTTTTTCCGGTGATATCTGCTATTTGTATCGTTCCTTCCATAATTGTTTCACTTGTAAAGTTGATCGTAAATTCACCTGATGTTGGGTTCGGATGAATTTGCATATTTTGAGTGATCTCGTTTGCTGGATTCATACCGGTTAGGGTAGATTGAGTTGTATAGTCAAGTGTTTTGAAACCGAAGGCTCCGGTTTTGAGCAATCTTCCCGTTGAGTCCATTCCGATCGTATCGCAATAGGTGCTGGTACATATTGGATCGAAAACGGTGAGGCATACATAATATGTTCCAAAACTGCTATAGGTGTGGGTCGGTGTCATCAAACTAGATGTTGTACCATCACCAAAATCCCAGAAGAAAGCTGACGTAGGACGAATAACGCTGGTGTTAAGAATATAAAACAGAAAAGGTGTGGTCGTATCCATGGCTAATGAAAAACTAGCTTCGCATAAAGGAGCAGTGGCTAACACAAAAGTGTCGACATACATGGCAGAGCAGATGGTAGATGAATCATAAATGGAAAGCCACACAACTTTCATTCCCCCTGTTGCAAATGTTTTGGTTGGATTCTCCAGGTTTGATCCTGTTCCATCTCCGAAATCCCAGGTGTAGTATAAATCGGATGTGCCATTTGAACTAATAGAGGTATTGGTAAAGGCAACAGTTAAACCGGTTATTGTTTTAGTGAACGATGCAGCACAATTGATTGAATCAAGTGTTACAAAATTAGTTTCGGTTGAAGAACATCCGGTAATCGTATCAAGGATTGTAAGCGTTATTGTTTTTAATCCACCGGTAAGAAATATTTTGGTAGGTTCTTTATCTGTGGATAATGTTCCATCACTAAAGTACCAGGAATACATTAACCCGTCAGCTGTTCCAATTGTATTCGTTGAAGTATTTGTGAGTGAAACAGTTGATCCATTTACCATTGCGAAGAAGGATGCGTCACAGCTGGAATCATTCGGAGCTAATGTAAAGCTATCCGTATAGTTGGAATAACACGCGGCAGCTGAATCAAAAGTGGTAAGTGTAACGGTTTTGAAACCGGGAGTGCTATATACTTTTATTGGATCTTTTTGAACAGACCCTCCGTCAATTCCGAAGTCCCAATAGTAAGCTATCCCTGTCACTGTGCCGGTTGCGTTTACGGAAGTATTGGTGAAGCTTACTGTTAAACCACTGATCGATTTGGTGAAAGAGGCTTTACATAATGAGTCTGATCCCAAATGCAATGTGTCGACAGCCATTGTTGTACAACCAAATGAATCGTTTATCGTTAAGGTAACAATTTTGGTACCGAAGGAAGGGTATGTATGAACCGGATTTTTTTGTAAAGAATAATTTCCATCTCCGAAGTCCCAGTAGTAAGTCATCATATTAGGAAATCCGCTGGCTGTTGTGGATGTATTTGTAAAAGAAACCGTATGGTCACTGATCGATTTGGTAAAAGAAGCAGTACAAGTAGTGTCTGGTTGAAAAAAGAGCGTGTCGATAGCCGTTTTGGTACAACCAAATGAATCGTTGATCATGAGTGTAACAATTAAGAGACCCGAGGAAGTATATGTTTTAACCGGATTTTTGAGGGTCGAATAAGTCCCATCCCCGAAGCTCCACAAATACGTCATCATATTGGGAAATCCACTGGTTGTGGTTGATGTGTTTGTAAAGGTAACCGTGCGGTCGGTAATTGATTTGGTAAAAGATGCCGAACAGGCACTTTGAGCCGATTGCGTTATTAAGCACAGCAGTAATACAACAAATAGCATTTTGGGTAGCAACGTTTTCATAATAATGTTAAATTAGTGTACAGGTATATACACCATTTTGTTTCCTTCGGTTAGAAAAGAAGAAAAATTAGACATTAAATATTTAATAACCAATACATTAAATATGGAATATGGTGCTGGTAATTCTTTAAGAATTTGGGACCTCGTTCAACTATTCGCTTTAAAAGAAGCGAACAACGCTTGATTTACTTTAATCTCTCCGGTTATGAGCTTGTTAAAATTCTTTAGTTCGTCTTCCGCATATTTATGCAAAGGTTGTAATTGTTCTTTGGTAAACAATCCGCTGGCTTCAATCAATGCCTGGGCTACGTTGTATTGTGGCAACATTTTGCCATCGTCTATTTTAATGCAAACACCCAATTGTTGTTCGGTGAAGGTCATGCAAAAAATACCTTCAGCACCTGTTTTTCCAATAATTTTGGGAGCGGTAATGTTCATCATATCTGTGCAATACCTGCCTGTTCCGGCAACCATAAACGGATAGCTGCTTACGGCTTCTCTGATAATCGTGCAGGCCTTTTGAATATTTAGCCCGAGGTGTTTGTTGGCAACAAGGTTTTTATAACCCAATGCCTGGTTATACACAGGCACTGAAAAGATCGGTGCTGAACAACCATCCAATGCAATAACCATTTTATCGGCCGAGTATTCATAAAACAAACTGCAAACCTTGAGTATTGCTTGTTGTAAAGGATGTTCCGGGTTGATATAATCTTCGGTTGTCCATCCATTGAGGATACAGGTGGCCAGCATCCCGGCATGTTTTCCACTGCAATTATTATGGATATGATGCGGTTTTTCATCCGCCTTGATCAGTGCATTGGCATCGCGTTTGGATGAAGGGTATTGCGGTCCGCAATTGAGCGCATTTTTATCTAATCCTATTTTTGATAGGATCGAATTGATCACACGTAAATGTTCAGGTTCCGCATTGTGCGAACCACACATTACGGCAATCTCTTCAAGTGTAAAGTTGAATTTTTCAATGCCACCTCCTGCAATCAATGGAATGACCTGCAGCAATTTCATGGCACTCCGGGGGTAGGTAACCTGCTGTACATCGCCCAAACTAAATATGATCTCTCCAATATTATTTACAACGCATACCACACCTCGGTGAAAACTTTCCAATACATTGTTACGGTATATCTCTACTAAAATCGGGTTCATGTATGCGTTTATTATGTTGAGTGAGTTAATGGTGTTGAGCTATAGATTATATCATTGACACAGTTAACAGGTTACTGATAACGGATCATAAAATAAGACGGCAATATGCTAATTTCAAATGTTTTTGCAATGAGGTGTTCGCCATCTAAATGGGCTTGCAATGGCACACTGCTGGTGATGGCGATATTTTTGGGCTGTTTGTATTGTATAAATGGGAGGGGTTTGTCCAAATGTTTTCCTTTTTCCAAAACGGGTAAATACCGCAATCGTTGTAAAAGGGATATTTTTTTGACGATAAGCAGATCCAATAAACCATCTGTTACGCTTGCCTTGGGTGCAACTTTAAAACCACCTCCATAGGTTTTTCCATTGGCTGCCGATAACATAAATAAGGATGTATCATGTGTTTTTCCATCAATGGTTATGGTAATATTACTTTCGCGGTAAAACAACAACAAACTCACAACTGTACTATAGTAGGCGGCTTTACCGGTAAACAAACGTTTTGCTAAAAGTTTGTTTACAACCCAGCCATCAAAACCGATTCCAACTCCGTTGGTAAACAGAAGTCCATTGCAACTGCCAGCATCAACCGGTTTTGGTGTTGCAAAAAGGGCCGCTTCAAAAGATTGTTCCACGGATATTTTACCATACAATAATTCGGTGAAGTCATTTCCGGTTCCGCAACGGATGATACCAATCGGGATATTGATCTGTTTAAAATGATTGGCAACATAATTAATTGTTCCATCTCCACCCATTATCACGAGGTCGGTAAAAGTTTCAAGGGTTGATGGAAGTGCACCTGTAAATGATTGAAACGAAAATCCGTTTGATGCCACGTACGTCTCAAATTGCGGTAACAATTTTAAAGGCTTTCCCTTTCCTGATTTAGGATTGCAGATGATAGCGATATGTCGGTTGTCAGTTTCCAGTTTGTTGTTTTCTGTGATTTGTCTTCTGTAATTTGTCCGCGGTGGGCAGTCCGCTGCCATTGGTATTTATTGCCTACTTCTTAAGAATTTAATACGCCTTTACCTTCACGAATAATGGTGGGTTCATCCGTTGTGCAATCCACAATGGTTGAAGGTTCATTCCCTCCAGCACCACCCTCAATTACAATATCAACCAGGTTTTCATATTTCTCATGAATTTCTTCGGGATCGGTCATGTATTCCAATATTTCATCATCATGATGAATGGTCGTTACCACCAATGGAATTCCCAGTTCGCGAATGATGGATTGTGCAATGGCATTATCCGGAACACGGATACCGATCGTTTTTTTGTTGCCCGCAAAGTATTTTGTTACGTTGCTATTTGCATTTAAAATAAAAGTAAAAGGGCCGGGTAAATTGTTTTTAAGCAAGCGAAAAATTGCCTTATCCATCACAGCGGTATAATCTGAGATATTGGAAAGGTCGGAACAGATCAATGAAAACTTTACCTTTTCTACTTTTTTTCCTGCTATTCTTGCCATGCGCTCTATTCCTTTCTTGCTGTCGAGTTTGCAAGCCATTGCATAAATGGTATCGGTGGGTAAAATAATCACTCCGTCTTTCTGGAGCGAATTGATTACCGTTTTAAGGTCGCGCGGGTTAGGATTTTGGGAGTGTAACGGAATAAGCATGGTGCAAGATAGTTATTTGTTGAGTATGTTAATTATGTAGATTGTGTAATCGATTTCTTTATTAATCAATTACCGAATTGTTGGTCTACATTCAACGCAATTAATAGATTACATTTTCTATCGCTTCAGGTTTTTCTCATACAAATTAATCCAATCTTTTACCGTCATCTTCGACATTAATTCTCCGATGAGTTTGTAGGGAATCTGGTCCATTTTTTTGAAACGGATACAACTTTTGCCCATGTCCAACTTTGTTTTACAATGTTTTGGGTATTCGTCTACAAACCATTTGAGCAGTTCAGGGTTGGCGTATATTCCCATGTGGTAAAACGCAATGAAGTTTTTTTGTGAAGCGATACTTGCAAATGGCAATGGTTGTTTACTGTCGCAATGATAACCACTTGGATACAAAGAGTGAGGAACAACATATCCCAGCATTCCATATCCCATTCCCTCACTGAATCCTTTGGGAATGTTCTTTAAAACAGCATTACGCAGTTCTGTCATTGGGACAATTCGCTCTTCGGGCAAGTTGTTTAAATATTCTTCAACTGTTTTGGCTGATGATTGCATGATGTCTTTTAGTTAACTTATACCAAGCTAATAATTGTTCGTGACAAAAAAAAATCCCGTTCTGTCCAGCAGTATTGCGGGATGGAACGGGATTTTTTTATAAGATAGGATCGCTAATTACAATTGACCATCTACTGCTTTTTTTACCAATTCGGCTGCTTCTTTCAATACGATGGCTGAGTATACTTTCAATCCGCTTTCGTCTATCAGTTTTTTACCTTCTTCGGCATTGGTACCTTGTAAACGTACAATGATCGGAACAGGAATGTTTCCAATAGAGTTGTATGCATCCACAACCCCCTGAGCCACTCTGTCGCAACGCACAATACCTCCGAATACGTTGATCAAAATAGCTTTAACATTTGAGTCTTGTAAAATAATACGGAAACCTGCTTCTACTGTTGTAGCGTTTGCACTTCCTCCCACATCCAAAAAGTTTGCAGGATCTCCACCGCTCAATTTAATAATATCCATGGTAGCCATTGCCAATCCGGCACCGTTTACCATACAACCAACGTTACCATCAAGTTTTACAAAGTTTAAGTTATGAGCACTTGCTTCAACTTCGGTTGGATCTTCTTCTGCTGTATCGCGCATTGCTGCGTAGTCCGGATGACGGTATAATGCATTATCATCAATGCTTACTTTACCATCTACCGCGATGATTTTGTTATCAGATGTTTTTAACACCGGGTTGATCTCGAACATAGCCGAGTCAGATTTATCGTAAGCAGTGTAAAGTGCCGTAACAAATTTTACCATTTGTTTGAAAGCTTCGCCTTCGCAACCCAATGTAAATGCAATTTTACGAGCCTGAAAAGCTTGCAGTCCCACACGTGGATCAACAGTTTCTTTGTGAATTAAATGTGGTGTATGTTCAGCAACATGCTCGATGTCCATTCCACCTTCGGTAGAGTATACAATGATGTTTTTAGATTGCGAACGATCCAACATCACGCTCATATAATATTCTTTAGGCTCTGATGCGCCCGGGTAGTATACATCTTGCGCCACCAATACCTTGCTTACCAATTTACCTTTTGGTCCTGTTTGAATGGTAACCAATGTTCCACCTAAAAGATTACCAGCTATTTCTTTAGCTTTATCAGCATTTTTTGCAACAGCAACACCACGTTGGTCTTTACCTTCAATGGTTCCTTTTCCACGTCCACCAGCGTGAATTTGTGCTTTTACTACCACAAAATCGCTACCATATTGCTCTTTAAGTTTCAAAGCAGCAGCATGAGCTTCGTCTGCAGTGTTGGCAACAATACCTTCTTGTACCGCTACGCCAAATGATTTTAAAATTGATTTTGCTTGATATTCGTGTATGTTCATTTTCAGAAAATTTGCGTGCGAAAATAGGATTTAAAACCTAAATCCGAAATTTAAAATTCCACCCTGGGTTATTAGTGCTTTAAGCCCTTTTTTACTAACATTGCCAAACATGGATTTGTTTAAGGTGAAATCTACCGTATGGAGGGGAATGCCAATGATTATATTATTGGTTGTGAGCTATTTTTCATTGTTTCACAAATTGGGTGTTCCCGAAATGCAGTTATGGGATGAGTCGAGCTATGCCATTAATGCCCAGGAAATGTTGGAACGCGGTACCCCTTTTCGAATGTACCTGAATGGAGAACCCGAATTATACAATACCAAACCTCCTTTTGCTATCTGGTGCATGGCCATCAGTATGAAAGTATTCGGATTCAATGAGTTTGCGGCAAGATTTCCTTCGGCTTTATTTGCTTTCGGGGGAGTTTTGCTCTTGTTTTTTATGGTCAAAAAAATCACCCAAAATGGTTGGTATGCCTTGTTTGCGCCATTGGTATTGCTAAGCAGTACAGGTTTTATCGGGGTGCACGAGGCAAGGTCGGGTGATACGGATGCTATTTTAGGAGTGTGGATCCTGGTTTATTCTGTTTCCTATTTAAGGTTTACGTTATCGGGGAACGATAATAAGAAAAACAAGTGGTTGTTTTTGACATGTGTGGGTGTAAGTATGGCTTGTTTTACAAAAGGTATTGCTGGTTTAACGGCAATTCCGGGTTTATTGTTATGGGGATTTTATACCCAACAATTAAAAGCAACAATTACAAACCGGTATTTTTATATTGGATTGTGTGTGTTCATCATCATAGTGCCTGGTTATTACTTGTTGCGGGATTATTTAACTCCCGGTTATATCAAAACCGTATTGCATTATGAGTTTTTAGGAAGGGTTGAAAGGCAAGAATTTTTGAACCCGGAGCCCCGTTCGGTGTTTTACTTTTTCGAGGCAATGTATAATGAACAACGTTTGGTCGTTTGGATCTATATGCTACCAGTTTCAATTATTTGTATCCTGTTTTCAAAGGCATCTCAACTCAAATCAGTCGCCTTGTTTTTTGCATGCATTTTGTTGGGTGTGACTTGTTCACTCGGAGCTTCTACCACAAAATTATTCTGGTACGATGCGCCTCTGTATCCTTTAATTGCCGGTGTAGTGGGGTGTTCTTTTGTTTTGTTGATGGAGCAGTTCCATTATCGTTGGATCATTGGTATATGTTTTTTGGTATTGTTTGTTTATCCATTTAATATAATCGCAGAACGAAATGCCGTTCACTATCCGAATCAACATTTTAGAGAAACATTGCGTTATATTCGACAAGAATTGAAGGAGAAAGATACATTGTACGTGGCCGAGGTTGATATCAATTTTTCCATTCATTTTTACATTAAAGAGGATTTGTTACAAGGAAATATTACGAGGTTTGTAGCACCTTCAGATAGTGTACTTGTACCCGGAAAAAAAGTGATCACGTGTAAATATGCACGAGAAGTAGATGTAAATAATCTGTTTACATTTGATACACTATACAGGTACGAAGAATGTTCATTTTATCGGATCAAGGATTTTAAAAACAAAGAACTTCAATGATTGAAGCAAAAGAAATAGTAAAAAGTTACAACGGACTAAAAGTATTAAAGGGTATCAACCTTCATGTACAAACGGCTGAGATCGTATCAATAGTAGGAGCCAGTGGTGCTGGTAAAACCACCTTATTACAAATTTTGGGAACGCTTGATAATCCTGATTCAGGTAATATTTTGATTGCCAATCAGGATGTAACCAAACTGAAACAAAAAGCATTATCAGCATTCAGGAATAAACATATTGGTTTTGTCTTCCAGTTTCACCAACTCTTGCCGGAGTTTACGGCCTTGGAAAATGTATGTATACCGGCCTGGATCGCCAAAACAACAAAAAGCGAGGCCGAAAAACGGGCGAAAGAATTGTTGGCGTATTTAAATTTAAGTGAACGTATTCACCACAAACCGAGTGAGCTTAGTGGTGGCGAACAACAACGGGTGGCAGTGGCCAGAGCGCTTATCAATAATCCATCAGTATTGCTTGCCGATGAGCCCAGCGGAAACCTGGATTCAAAGAATGCTCAGGAACTTCATGACTTGTTCTTCAGGTTGCGGGATGAGTTTAAGCAAACATTTGTGATTGTAACCCATAATGAGGAACTGGCCAACCGTGCCGATCGGAAACTGACGATCAAGGATGGGGTGATTGAGAGGTAAGAAGGTTATAGATCATGGATGATAGGTTATCGCTAACGTATAATGAACATTGAGTGTAAATTGTATATTCGAAACAATAGTTATCCCTCTGAAAAATTTAAATTAAAGTAATTTGTCTATTCACGAAACACTTAAACAATATTGGGGCTACGATGCTTTCAGGCCGTTGCAGGAAGATATTATTCAATCTGTTTTAAGTGGAAAAGATACGTTGGCATTATTACCAACCGGTGGTGGTAAATCGATCTGTTTCCAGGTACCGGCAATGGTGAAAGACGGTTTGTGTATCGTAGTCTCTCCACTTATCGCGTTAATGAAAGACCAGGTTGAGAACCTGAAAAGGAGAAATATCAAAGCGGTTGCTATTTATTCGGGGATGAGTGCAAGGGAGATTAATTACAGTCTTGATAATTGCATTCATGGTGAGGTTAAATTTTTGTATCTATCACCCGAGCGTTTAAAAAGTGACCTGGTACGCGAACGGATCAAACAAATGGATGTAGGGCTGTTGGCTATTGATGAGGCACACTGTATTTCTCAATGGGGATATGATTTTCGTCCCGAGTATTTACAAATTGCAGAGATCAGGGAATGGCTGAAAGATGTTCCTGTAATGGCACTTACAGCTACAGCTACACCGGAAGTTATTGCCGATATCCAGAAGCAATTACATTTTGCCAAGCCGAATGTATTTGTAAAAAGTTTTACGCGAAAAAATATTGCGTATGTGGTGAATGATCATGAAGATAAAAACCAACGCATATTGCATATTTTATCCAAAGTAAATGGAAGTGGATTGGTATACGTTCGTAACCGCAGAAAGACACAGGAGCTAGCTTATTTTTTGAGCAAGAACAGGATCAGTGCCGACTATTATCATGCAGGTTTACCGCATGAAATCAGAAATAAAAAACAGGAAGACTGGATCAAAGATAAAACCAGGATCATGGTTTGCACCAATGCCTTTGGAATGGGAATTGATAAACCGAATGTGCGGGTAGTGGTGCATTACGAAATGCCTGAGTCTCTTGAATCCTATTATCAGGAAGCGGGTAGGGCCGGCAGGGACGAACAAAAGGCGTTTGCTGTTTTGTTGTTTAATCATGCAGATGAATTGGAAGGGCTCAAACGATTGCAACTTACTTTTCCTCCCGAAGAAGCGATTAAGCGCGTGTACCAGGCATTGTGTAATTATTATCAATTACCCATCGGTGCAAATGTGGATCGGAGTTTCAATTTTGATATTATCGATTTTTGCAGGAAGTTTTCAATCGAAACAGCTGTTGCATATCCAGCAATCAAAATTTTGGAGCAATGCGATTTGATTGCGCTCACCGAAAATTTTTATGATCCGTCAAAATTGAAAATTATTATCGGTCCGGGATTGTTGTATAAGTTCCAGGTTGAACATCCTCACCAGGATGAGTTTATCAAATTGCTGTTGCGCAGTTATGGAGGACTGTTTGATGAATATGTAACCATCAATGAATCGTTATTGGGCAAGCGCGAACGGTTCGATACATCTATTGTTCAAAAACAGTTGATCCAATTACACAAGCTTGGAGTTGTCGATTATCAACCACAAAAGGATCAGCCCCAACTTACTTTTTTACACGACAGGGTAGATGCCGAAAGGATTGATTTTAAATCGGCACTATTGCAAAAAAGAAAACAAACAGCAACCCAAAAAATGGAGGCGATGATCGCGTATGCCAATAATTCAACAGTTTGCCGGAGCTATAAACTGGTGTCGTACTTTGATGAGTACAATGCCGAAGATTGCGGTATTTGCGATGTGTGTTTGGTGCGCAAGAAATTGGAAATGGATAAAGATGTGTTTGCAAGGTTGGTAACACAAATAGAACAATTGCTTATGGTTGAGCCACTGCTTATTCAACAGTTGGTAACACAATTGGCCCCGTTGCAGGAAGAAAAAATTATTGAAACAGTTCGCTATTTGCTGGATAACGATAAATTGCGATACAATACGACACAACAACTCGAGTGGAACAACCGAAAAAAATAATTGTAACGGTAACAAACGATCTGACATACGACCAACGTATGATCCGCATCTGCACCTCCTTGGTGGAGGCCAATTATGAGGTGTTGTTGGTAGGGCGAAAAAGGACAGGGTCCGTTCCGCTTGTTCACCAGGTATTCGAACAAAAAAGATTGAACTGCTGGTTTGAAGCAGGCAAATTATTTTACATTGAATATGCCATCCGGTTATTCTTTTTTTTATTGTTTAAGAAAGCTGATGCATATTCTGCGGTTGACTTGGATACGTTAATGACCTGTACGATACTTTCAAAAATCAGAAGCAAAAAATTGGTGTTTGATGCACATGAATATTTTGAGGAGGTACCCGAAGTAACCAACAGGCCGCTTATCAAAGCCATTTGGAAAACAATCGGTAAATGGATGATCCCGCATACTGATTTGGCATACACTGTAAACAGAGCTTTGGCAGATATTTTTTCGAAACAATACCATAAAAAGTTTGAAGTGATCAGGAGTGTTCCTTATCCTTATGGCGAAGTGAATCATAAACCTAAAGAAACAAAGATTATATTGTACCAGGGAGCTTTAAACATGGGGCGAGGACTTGCTCAGTTAATTGAAGCCATGCAGTATATTGATGCAGAATGCTGGTTGGCAGGCGAAGGTGATTTGAGTGGAAAATTGCGCACGCTGGTTGAAGATCTTCAACTCAAAAAGAAGGTGAAGTTTTTAGGTTATGTACAGCCCGATGAGCTAAAACATGTTACTGCCAAGGCAACGATTGGGTATAATGTGATGGAAAATATTGGACTGAGTTATTATTACTCACTGGCCAATAAGTTTTTTGATTATATCCAGGCCGAAGTGCCGCAGGTGTGTGCACCTTTCCCGGAATACGAACATATTAACCGAAAATTTGAAGTTGCCTTGTTGTGCAACTGTGAGGTTACTGAAATTGTAAATACGGTAAATAACTTATTGATAGACGAAGCTGTTTACCTCAAATTGCAGCAGGAATGTAAACGTGCAAAACGTACGTTTAATTGGGAAGATGAAGATGAAAAATTAAAAAGCATGTACCGAAATGTTGTCTGATAAAAAATTACATATCGTTTCCTTTGATAATCCTTTTCCACCCAATTACGGTGGTGTGATCGATGTGTTTTATAAACTCAAGGCATTACACGAAGCAGGAGTGGAAATTACACTTCATGTATTTGAATATGGACGGAAGCCCACATCGCAGCTCAATAAATTTTGCAAAAAAGTTTATTACTACCAGCGTAGAAATTTTGTGAATCCTTTTATTGGTGCACTGCCATATATCGTGAATACACGTAATAGTGCAGAGTTATTGGATAATTTACTAACCGATCATGCGCCAATTTTATTTGAGGGATTACATACGTGTTTTTTTCTCAATCATCCCAAACTTGCTTCGCGCAAAAAGTTGGTGAGGATGCATAATATTGAACATGAATATTACGAAAAGTTAGAATCGGTAGAACGTAACTTTTTTAAGAAATATTTTTTCACCAAAGAAGCTACCCGACTGAGAGAGTTTGAGGGATTATTGGAAAATGCGCAAGCGGTATTGGCTATTTCACCAAATGATACCGAAGCGTTGCAAAAACGGTATTCAAATGTATCTTATGTTCCGGCTTTTCATGCCAATGAAGAAAGTATCAGTTTGCCGGGAACCGGGCGTTATGCATTGTATCACGGGAAATTAAGCGTGGGGGAAAATGATGAGGCGGCACGTTTCCTGATCCAGAAAGTGTTCAGCCAGTTGGATTATCCTCTTTATATTGCCGGTTACAAACCTTCGGCTAGCCTTAAAGCCATTATTGAACAAAATCCCAATATTAAATTATTTGATCAGTTGAGCACCGAACAAATTTCGGAGTTGATACAACATGCGCATATCAATGTGTTACCTACATTTCAAAACACCGGAATTAAATTGAAACTGATCAATGTTTTGTACCAGGGGCGATTTGTGTTAGCCAATGATCTGATGGTAAAAAATACCGGATTGGAAAAACTATGCACGCGGGCCAATACTCCCGAAGAGTTTATTGCAAAAATAAAACAGCTGATCACAAAAGAATTTACGCAGGAAGATATAAACGAACGCAAACAATACCTTTCCAGCATGTTTAGCAATGTGGAAAGTGCAAAAGCGATTTTGAGATTGGTTTATTAAAACGTTGGAACAGCCGCTACTTCTCCTACGATGCCGTTCACGCACCTTAAAATTTTACCCGGAAACTTTTGAATGATCCTGTAATCGTGTGTTGCCATCAGGATAGCAGTACCATTTTTGCTGATCTCGATCAACAGGTTCATAATATCATCACTTACCTTAGGATCGAGGTTCCCAGTTGGCTCATCGGCTAAAATAATCTCGGGATTATTCAGCAATGCGCGGGCAATCACAACCCTTTGTTGTTCGCCCCCCGAAAGCTCATGCGGCATTTTAAAGTCTTTGGTCGACAGGTTCACCATTTTTAGTACTTCGGCAATACGGTTTTTCATATCGATCTCATCCTTCCAGCCGGTAGCCTTTAATACAAACTCAAGGTTTTTATATACAGTACGGTCAGTTAACAACTGAAAATCCTGGAACACGATTCCCAGTTTTCTGCGCAAATAGGGAATTTGGCTTGGTTTGAGGCTTTTTAAATTAAAATCGGCAATGCTAGCCTCGCCTTTATCAACCGATAATTCACCGTACATGGTTTTGAGCAAGCTTGATTTTCCACTTCCTGTTTCACCAATAAGGTATACAAATTCACCTTTCGAAATGTTGATATCCACATCCGAAAGAATTAAATTATGACCTTGAAATACCTGAACATCCTTCAGTTCAATTACCGTTTTTGTTTCCATTTACAATTCAATTTGTTGCATTTTGCCAAATGGCATGTCCTTAATAATAGTCATGATCCGCTCAGTGTGAGCAGTTAACCCACATTTGTCTAGCGCCCTGTCGGGTCTGTCGGTTCTAAAATAGGCGATTAAAGTAAAGTGTTCATCACGAAGTTGAACATAATCCGGAATTTTGGCCTTGCCTTTTATTTTGATAATATACAATGTGTAAAAAATTTAAGAGCAATTATATCCGTTCAAACAAAATAACTGTATAATTGCACTGCAAAACTAAATAAATATGAGAGATATCAGACAGGTTTTTTATTCATTCTTGGTTCTAAGCATTGCCTTGATCACAGGATGTAGTGTTCCAACCAATATGGTGAACAACAATTACACCGTTACTCCTAATCCTTTGGAAGTTAAGGGCGATAGCGTAACTATTACGATCAATGCTAATGTTCCAGCAAAATCAATTAACCCCAAAGCCGATATTCGTTTCGAGCCTTATTTAAGTACCCCCAAAGGTGAAATCGCTTTGAAAACTCTTTCAATCGGTGGTGAAAAATCTGTTGGTACAGAGGTTACGGTGAATTCGAAAACGGGAGGCAAAATTTCGTACAATACGAAAGTTGCCTACACAGAAGACATGAAACGTGCTACTTTGTATCCAAACTTTACGGTTAAAGCCGGTAACGAATACAAAGAAATACCAAAAGTAAAAGGTACTAAAGTATTGGCTGAAGGAACCATTACAACAGCTTTATTGGCTGAAGGTGGAGCCAGCGCAATGGTATTTGACGGTACTCCATATACTTCAACTGCTGAAGGCAAAATGGTTGATATTTACTTCCCTAAAGATGTATCTAAATTCAACGCAGGCTTTAAAGTAAAAGGCCAGTTTGATAACAAAAAACAAATTGAGCAATTAAAAGCATTGTTGAAATCAAATAAAGATTGGGCTGTAAATAGCATTACCATCAATGCTTATGCTTCACCTGACGGAGAATTGGCTCGTAACGGAAACTTATCAAAAGCGCGTAACGAATCAACATTCAACTATTTCAAAAAAGAATTGAAAAAATTGGGTTTCAGCGAAGTAAACGATCAAAACTTCAAAATGGGATCAAGCCTTTCTGAAGATTGGGCTGGTTATGAAAAAGCTGTTGCTGCTTCTACACATGCTGATAAAGATGGTGTGTTGAGAATTATTCAAAACAAGTCAATTTCGGATGATGACCGTGAAGCGGCTATCAAACGCGATTATCCTAAGTTTTGGAATGCTACCAAAGATGTATTGCTTCCTTCATTGCGCAGATCGGAATTGGTTGTTAACGGACAAAAACCATTAAAATCTGATGAGCAATTAAAAGCAAGCACCAACAAATTGGATAGTTTGACTGATGCTGAATTATTACATTTAGCTGCTATCAGCACTGATATGAATACCAAAGCAACTGTTTACACAGCAATGACCACTAAGTATCCAAACGACTGGAGAGGATTTAATGACTTAGGAGCGGTTCAAATTGCAACAGGTAAAACTGCTGAAGGTATGGCTAATTTGGACAAAGCAAACACTTTGTCTCCTGAAAATGCTGCTATATTGACCAATTTGGGTAATGCAGCATTGATCGCTAAAGATTACAATAAAGCTACTGAATATTACAAAGCATCTGCTGCTAAAGGTGGTGATGCCAGCTATGGTTTGGGTATTATTGCAATTAAAAAGGGAAATTATGCTGATGCTGTTTCTAATTTGAGCAGAGCAAGCAAAAAAGATTTTAACCTTCCATTGGCACAAATTCTTAACGGTCAGCCGGAAGCTGCTAAAGCTACAATTGATGGTATGAAACCGGAAGAATTAACATGGATGCACTACTATTTAGTAGGTATCGTTGGTGCACGTACATCAAACCAGGATTTGATGACAACCAATATTACACGTGCCGTACAGTTAAATGCAGGTGTTCGTGAGATGGCTAAAACAGACATGGAGTTCTTTAAATTCTGGAGCAATCCTGCTTTCCAGGGAGCAATCAGATAATAAGTTGCCGCATAGGCAGTTGAAATGGCCGGATCCTTTGGGGTTCGGCCATTTTTGCTTTTAAGGTTGTTAAATTGCTATTTAATCCTACTTTTGCAATTCCAAATTTTTTTATAGAGGGACTATCTTGCGGCAAGTGTGTCGTGTTTAAAAATGACCTTATAAAACATTTGACTAAAACGTTTTTTACATACAATGAAATTATCACAGTTTAAGTTCAATTTCAGCGAAAGCTTAATCGCCAAACATCCAACAGACATTCGCCATGAGTCAAAATTGATGGTTCTGAACAGGGCTACTCAAAAAATTGAACACAGAAAGTTTAACGATATCCTCGAATATTTTGATGATAGAGATGTTTTTATTACCAATAATACAAAGGTTTTCCCGGCTCGTTTATATGGAAGCAAAGAAAAAACAGGAGCTAAAATCGAGGTGTTTTTGTTGCGCGAGTTGAACAAAGAAATGAAATTATGGGATGTATTGGTTGATCCGGCCCGTAAGATCCGTGTGGGAAATAAATTGTATTTCGGTGACGATACATTGGTTGCCGAAGTAGTTGACAATACAACTTCACGTGGTCGTACCATACGCTTTTTGTTTGATGGTACCGATGAGGAGTTATGGAGATTGATTGACAGATTAGGAGAAATGCCGATCCCTAAATACATGGGCCGATCGGTTGAAAAAAATGATCGTGAGCGTTTCCAAACTATTTTTGCTAAAAATATCGGAGCGGTTTCACCTCCGGCAGCAGGATTGCATTTTACCAAAGAATTGATGATGCGCCTTGAAATTAAAGGAGTAGAATTTGCCGAGGTAACATTGCACAATGGATTAGGAGCATTCCGCCCTGTAGAGGTAGAAGATCTGACCAAACATAAAATGGATTCGGAGTATTATGATATCCCGACAGAAACCAGCAAAATTGTAAACCGTGCATTGGATGAAAAAAGAAAGATCGTTGCGGTAGGATCATCTGTAATGCGCGCTATCGAGTCTTCTGTTTCATCAACAAGAAGGTTGAATGTAACAAGTGGCTGGACAGATAAATTTATTTTCCCTGAATATGATTTCCGTATTGCCAATTGTATGATCACTAATTTTCATACACCGGAATCAACTTTGTTGATGATGAATGCTGCTTTTGCCGGATTTGATCTGTTACAGGAAGCATATAACGAAGCCGTTAAAAAGAAATACCGTTTCCTTACATATGGTGACGCAATGCTGATCATTTAATCAGTCTGAAGGCATAAAAAAAAGCCAACTTCATGATATTGAAGCTGGCTTTTTTTATGCCGTTAATATAATGTTATGCCCCGAACTGACTGAGGTGATGGTCGAGATGTTTGTAAAACATACAATTCCATTCACCCGATGTGAGGCTTCCGAATGAGTGTGATTCTTTTCCTTCAAAATAAACTGCTCCAAGCTCCTGTGTTTTTTGAATGTATTGAATCAGGCGTGCTTTTTCTGCTTCGAAATTTTTATCACTTTTAACCATAAAAGCAGGAGCTGTTGGGTTATTTTTTTTGTAAGGTTTTTCGGTAACAACCGTATTTTTAACCATCAACTTTAATATCATTTTCATGAATGCATTTGGTTTGGGGTGGATATTATCGTATACCATTTCATAGGTAACATTGCAATGGGCCAGCATTTGGGATACATTCATTTTGCCCCATAAAGCCTTGCTTTCGGGTGTTAGTGTATTGATTCGTTGGATGACCTCTGCAGAAATTTTTGGATCGAAGATATTGTTCATGCGTTTTTCTATTTTGAGTCTTCGAAAGTAAATTGTTTTGAATAGAAAAGGATAACGGTTGGCGTAATAATCGTACTTTATTTACTCGGTTAAAGCATTTATATTTGGGTAAAATATTCATTATGCAACAATACGCATTGATCGTGGCAGGAGGGAGTGGTTCCCGCATGGGAGTGGAGTTACCCAAACAGTTTTTATTGTTGGCGGGTAAACCTGTTTTAATGCATACGCTTGAGATTTTTGATCAGGCTCAGTGTTCGATCGTGTTGGTTTTACCTCAGTCGCAAATCGCTTATTGGAAACAGCTTTGTTCGGAATATCATTTTACAATCCCACATGAGATAATCGCAGGTGGTGCAACACGTTTTGATTCTGTGAAAAATGGATTGACATTGGTCCCCGAAAATGTTTTGGTGGCCATACATGATGGCGTGAGGCCTTGTATTACACAAGCTGTGATTGGTCGTACTTTTGACATGGCAAAAAACAAAGGGAATGCCATTGCCGTTGTGAAACCTAAAGACTCGATCCGAGTATTGGATGATGAAGATAACCATAATGTAAACCGAGAGTATTACCGCTTGATCCAAACACCACAAACGTTTCAAAGTTCACTCATCAAACAGGCTTATGCACAGGTTACACAACGTCATTTTACGGATGATGCAGGTGTTTTGGAAGCCTCGGGGCATGCAATTCATTTGGTGGAAGGAGATTACCGCAACCTGAAAATAACCACTCCTGAAGATATGCTTGTGGCAGAAGTGTTTTTCGGCAAATGAGGGTTATTTACTATGCTTTCTTTACAAACTCTGATTTTAGCGCCATTGAGCCAAATCCTTCAATTTTGCAATCAATATTATGATCGCCTTCAACCAAACGGATATTTTTCACCTTGGTACCAATTTTAATGTCTTTGGGAGATCCTTTCACGGGTAAATTTTTGATGATGGTTACCGAATCACCATCCTGCAAAATAGTTCCGTTGCTGTCTTTTACCACCAATCCGACCTCGGTTGTTTTCTCTTCGATTGGGGTAGGATTCCATTCGTGTCCGCATTCCGGACAGGCTAGGAGGTCTCCTAATTCATAAGTGTACTCAGATTTACATTTCGGGCAGGGAGGATATTCAGACATGATGTGAAATTAGGTTGGCAAGATAAGTGTTTTTTAGATTAATGGATTTTTGTTGAAAAAAGCAGGCATTCCAGATTTTGCAATGCCTGCTTTTTAATGCTAGATAAATGCGGCTCTTCCCCAATTTTCTTTTTCTTCTTCATTCCAAAGTTCGGGATAGAAGATCCGTTTTTGAAAACGAGGGGGTAAATACTTTTGCCAGTTGGTTCCTCCAGTGGCGGCAATATCTTCAGGATTGCGTTGCAAATACCTTGCAGCCGATTTGTAATGTACCAATGGCCAATGAATATTTACATGCTCATCAAAGCTACGGAGTTGTGCAATCAAAGCCGGGTCTTGTTGGTCGGCAGCAGACATTGATCGATAAACAGCCCACATATTCGTATCTTTATATTGCTCAGCCAATCGTTTAAATCGGTCTGAATAGCGGTCTTCGAACTGTGTAAGTGTTAATGTTTTTTTACCACTTGATAGTTCAGTTGCCCCGGCTTTCCAGTAGATGTATTCATATTGTGCATCAAAACTATCTGTAGGTTTGATATGATCGCGGTGTTCTTTGTCTACCAGGTTGTAAAAATCTGTTGAACAGATTTCAACCATACGGTATTGAGCACTCTGGAAACCACTTGCCGGTAAGAGGCTCATGCGGAATTTCAAAAACTGTTCTTTGTCCATTCCCTGGATCATGATTTCAAACGACAATGTGAGGTTGCGGAAATAGGCATTCATGCGTTGCAAACGCTCAACAAAAAAGGCCGGTGTAATGGAACCTTTGCGCTCAGCAATCTGTTCCATTTCATGCAGGGTAAGCTTAAAGTATAATTCGGTAATCTGATGGTAAATGATGAAGATCATTTCATCTTTTATTTCTGTTCTTGGTTTTTGCAGGGATAACAATGTATCTACCTGCACATAATCCCAATAGTTGAGGTAATCGGCATGCAATAATCCTTCAAGGTAGGATTTTAAATCTTGTCCGCTTTTTTGGTATTTAGCCTCAAGCTGGTTCAATAGATCAAGTATTTCTTTATTTTGACTCATAGGTAAATGGACTTTGTAAATATTGTAAAGTAGGAAGTAGCAGGTCTTTTTCAGATACGATCGGATTGTTTACCTGCCAGTTAATATTCAGTTCGGGATCGTTCCACAACAAGCCTCCTTCGGATGGTTTGTTGTATAGGTTCGTGCATTTATACAAAAAAATGGTATTGTCTTCGAGTACCGAAAATCCATGCGCAAATCCCGGTGGTACCCAAAACATGGTTTTGTTTTCGGCAGTAAGCTCAATATCAAAATGTTTTCCGTAAGTAGGTGATCCTACACGGACATCAACTGCTACATCCAGAACTGCACCTTGTACAACACGTACAAGTTTTCCCTGGGCATGAGGATTGGCCTGAAAATGCAATCCACGTACAGTGCCTTTTTGAGATAAAGACTGGTTGTCTTGTACAAATTTGTAGGGAATTCCCAGATCAGTGAAAAGTTTATCACTGAATGATTCAAAAAAATATCCACGACTATCGGCAAATACTTTTGGTTGGATGATGAGCGGACCATCCATAAAAATCTTAGTTATTTCCAAGTTAAATGAGTTTTGGGCGAATTTAAGCAAAAATAATCCACATGAAAGCGTACTATATTCTGACGAATTGTAGTTATGGGTAAAGCAGAATTTAAAAATTAACCTATTTTTGTCTCCAGTATGGAACAACAGCCAAAACGCAATTCAGGAAAAATCTATTATATCATTATCATTATCATTTTGATAGCGCTTAATGGCATTTTTGTATACAATTATTTCACGACAGATAAAAAATTGGTGGTAACGGAGGAAAAACTGTTTGCCACAGACTCGGTTCGTGCTGAGTTAGAGCGGGTATTGGGAGAAACCGGGTTGGAATTAGAGTCTTATAAAGGAAAAAATGCCCAATTGGATGCTTTCTTAAAAGAGAAAAATGATTCATTGCAGGAGTACGCCCAACGAATTGAAGTATTGTTGCGCCAGGGAAGGTTATCACGTGAACAGCTCAACAAGGCAATAGATGAGATAGATCAGTTACGCTACTATAAACGCAGGTACCTAAATCAAATAGATTCCCTAAGTACCCAGATTAACAAATTGAGTAATGAAAATACGACCCTCAAAGGGACTATCGACAAGCAGAAGCGCAATTATGAAGACCTTAGTATGGAAAATATTAAGCTTAATAATAAGGTTGCTATTGGCGCCAAACTAAATGCTTCGCAACTGTTCGTTACAGGTGTTAAAAACAGAAGCAATGGCAAAGAGCGTGAAACCAACCGTTCGTCTCAATTGGAGCGTATTAAAGTTACTTTTAAAATTGATGAGAATTATGTAACCGATATCGGGCCTAAGGAAATTTACATGAAGGTATTAGGGCCTGAAGGATCTACTTTGTACAATGAGCAATCTGGTTCAGGAACATTTAAATTTCAGGGACAGGATGCATTGTATACTACGAAAAAGACGATTGAATTTACCCAGGCAGCACAAAATGTTACCATTTATTGGGAAAAGGGTTCTGATTACGCACCCGGAAAATACATCATCGAATTGTATAGCGATGGAATGAGTATTGGTAAAGGAGAATTTTCACTAAAATAGGTAACGGGCTTCCATTCTGCCTATGTTCACAACAGGTTGGCCAACGGATTTTCGTCCATCGTAACTGATATTGATCTGCAGGTTATTTGCCAACCGATGCTGGTAGTTGATATTCCAGATATAGTTTTCACCAATGGTTAACCCTTGCAACATATCGTATCCCAAAGGGCTCGAGATATCTCCATTAAAGTTTACCTGGTACAAACTGACCTTTCCGTTAAGCACACCTTGCTTGGCAACCTGATACCTTAACTCAGCTCCAAATTCCTGGTTGTTTCCTTTTTGCTTTCCTAAATCGGCCCTGTTGATACCCTCAAAATAACTGTATAATAATGTTGCACGAAAACGTTGTGTGGCCTGGAAGATAAGTTTAGGTTTAATTTCTGAGTAGTTGTAGGCATAATTATTGGCGGCAAAAAAGTCGGAAGTGTAACTTTTGGTACCGTAAGCATAACCGGCTGTAATACCCAATGAGTGGGTGAAGTTCCACCGCACATTTGTTCCTTTCTCTGTTTTCTGGCGGGTATCAAATCCATTGGTTAAATAACTTTTGCTGTTTGTTTGCTGGTAGTTCAGGTCGAAACCAAATGTAGGGTCGGCACGATTAAAAAATAAGGTATTGCGACCGATTGATGAAATTGAGATGAGGTTGCTATCGGTTATACTGCTGTTAAACGGATTGATAAAATCGATTAGCCCGAGTTCTGTGGTTTTTCGGTCAATGCGCAAGGCTGTTTGATTGTTCCATCTTGCTGCGAATTTTTTAATACCATGCTTGTTATTCCAAACCACGTTGGGATTAATATTTAATGTTTGGTTAAACTGATTGGAATTGGTGCGGATAACGGTATTGGTAGGTAAAAAAACTTTGATGAAATTGGCCTGGATGCGATCGGAGAATGAGGCGATCACAAATTCGTTCAGATCCTGTGCGCCATCTTTGTTAAAATCTTTCCATACATATACACCTTGTCCTGCGGCAACTTCAACGAATTGGTAATCCCTGCGTAGTTCTTGTCCCGATCCCAACTGAAAATACGTATTTGCTGTGAACACCCGTTTGATAAAAGCGTAGTCATATTCGATTCGCGATAAGATGGTTCTTTCGGGTTGCAGGCTGGTAAAAGAAGTATCATTAATGGAAAATTCGCGGTAGGTGAAACTTCCGGAGAAACGGTTGAAATTGGCCTGTGTAAAATCTAAATTTCCATTTACACTTTTTGCAGTGGTGGCAAGTTTATACCTGTTTTGCAGTGGTTGGAAATCTTCACGCTGAGTATAGTCTACTCCGTATTTCCATTGAGTGCTGTCGTTGTTCCGGGTATAAATTTTCAACTGGTTGTAGGCAAAACTCCCACTTTCAAGAGTGTCTGTATTACGCTTAAAACTACTTTCTTCGTGATCGATCCGAACACCCGTTGTTAAAAAAAAGATATCGCGGGAATAGTCGGCTTTGTATTTTTTGACTTCGTTGGTTGTTGGAATAGCTGAGCTCTTATCAGATGTGTTCACCCATTCGGATTCGGCTAATAAGGTGTTTTTGGTATATCGCAAACGCATACCTGCCAGGCTTTGCAGCCCATCAAAAAAATTGTCTTTATTATAATACCCGAATTGATAATAGGCAGAACCAATACTTTCTTTGTTTATAGAGGAACGAACCGAAACAATATGTTCGGCAAATCCCGTATCCATATTTTGTTGGTTGGTAAGTTGCCTGCTCCAAATACGGTCGAACTCCACATTGCGATAGCGTTCCACATACCTGAATTGTTTATCGACATACTCATACTGCGTTTCTGTTTTGATATTCCAGAAATTTGTGGGGCGCTGTTGGAGCGGAAGCATATTGTTGATGTTTAGTTTCACTCCGTACCCGATATCATTTTCTTTGTCAATTGTGGCATACAAGTTTTTATCGTAATTAGACTGTGCAAATTCTACCGATATCAACGTGTTTTTAATTGCTTTCACGTCTACACCAACCGTTGTCATTTGCATACTCTTAGGACTGATGAGCAATGTTACGGGAGCATAACTTCCTTGCCTGATACCGGCAACCGGAGCCACGAATTCAAATACCCTTCCGTTTGCCGATGATTGGGCCTGGTTATAATCTCCTTTTCCGGCTCCTACGAAGCTAAACGTGACTTCATAAAATACGGTGTCATTATTTGCCTGATTGGTGTATACGAATACGCCTGCATATGCTAGTGTATCTATTTTGCGATAAAGGATCTTGCTTGCCGAAAAGGTTTGTGTGGCAACTGCGGTAGATGCAAAAGCTTCGTTTGTATTATCGCCCACAGCAGCCAATACGGCTTTGTTGCTATCGGTTAACTCTTGTAAAAAAGGCTGGTTTTTGCTGTCTTGTTCTACGAAATAATTCGCGCGAATATTGTATTTGCTGTTTTCGTATGCGGCTGTTGTATGAACCACCGAGCGTGCATAATTCCGATCGCTGTATTGAAACTCAACAATGATACGGCTGTATTGTGTGATGGTGCGTTTGGGCATAAACACAACTTCACCACTGTTGTAATCAATTACATAATCATTTTGTTCACCACGTTTTAACCTTTCTCCATCAAGGTATACCGCCTCCGTTCCAGAAATAATGATAATGTATAGTTCTCCGTTTGTACCCGATAACCTGTATGGACCCAGATTGCCTTCAATTCCATTGATGATGTTTCGGGCAAAACGTCCGCGCGACAGCGCTCCTTCGCCACCAAATGACAGTACGCTTTTATCTTTAAACTCAACAGATGAATAGGCCTGTATCCCTCTCGATTTTTTATTGTAGTTCATAAAATAACTGCCATTGGGGCGTGTCATTTCAAAATCTCCCACTGTAAGCTTGGTCCTGTTTTTACTAAGTTGGATATATACTTTGTCAAAGTCCTGGAGTTGCTGTGTATTTCCTTCGGGTTGAATAGGATTGTTTTCATCACTGATAGCTGCAAGCACATCGATATCGTTTCCTATTTTTCCTGCGAGTTGCAGGTTTAAGTTTGAGTTTACCACCACATCCTGATTATTGCCGAATGAAAGGCCACGCGATAAACTTCCATTCATTTTTAAACCATCGTTTTGGATAATGGCATACTGGTTATTCTCGGGTGTGTAGGTATACGGATTGCGAATTTCCTGGTAAACGGGCTGAATGATGTTTTTGTCTTTATGCTTATAAGGTTGTTTTATGTCCAGCAACATGGCTTTATACGAAACAAAAAGAGTTGTCCCGGCCGGAATACTTTTGGGAATAAACGCTGATCGGATATAATCCATATCGTAATCGATGCCTTCCACCAGCGTAGCATTTTCGGTTTTGATTGATACGGTTCCTTTAAAGATCGGAACCGTATCAATTTGAATGGTATCGGTAGCAGTAAAAACATGAAACTGTTTGGTCCGCGTATTTTCGGCAAGTTGTGCGTATGCTACTTGGAAGCTAAAGAGTATCCATATACAACTTGCCGTTAGCCGAGTCATTTAATGTGTATGCTTTGGAAGGGTAATGGTAAATATGGTCCCAATACCCAATGTGGAAGTAAAGGAAATGGTTCCTCCGCCACTTTCGATCATGTTTTTTACAATCGGTAAACCAAGTCCCATTCCGCTTATTTTGGTGCTAAAGTAGGGTTTAAAAATTTGTGAAGCCTGTTCTTCACTCATCCCCGAACCGTTATCTTTAACGGTGATCACAATGTTTTCAGTATGTTCTTCAGCTATTATTTCGATGATCCCGTCAACTTCTTCGGGAATGGCCTGGATGGCATTTTTTACAATATTGCCAATGCTTCTGCTAAAATAAGAACGGTCGAAGTTTAAGTCGCTAGTTACGTTGCTGGTCAGGCTGATCGATGTATTTGTATTGCTATACAACAACACAATTTCCCGCAGGGAGGCTTCAACATTTATTGGTTCATAGTTTGGAGCGGGCATTTTGGCAAATGAAGAAAACTCGTTGGCCAACTCGCTCAGGGTATCAATTTGGTTGATGAGCAAAGCTGTTGTACGGTTGAGTTTATCTTCAATATTGGCATCTTGATTTTTGTACGCGCGTTGCAAATGCTGAATACTCAGTTTCATTGGCGTGAGCGGATTTTTGATCTCATGTGCTATTTGTCGCGCAATTTCGCGCCAGGCACCCTCTCGTTCAGTTTCCGCAAGTTTTTGGGCACTCTCTTCCAACTGTGCGATCATGTGGTTGTATTGTTTCACCAGCTCCCCAATTTCATCATCGCGTTGCCATTGGATAAACTCATTTTTTTCGCCTAAAACAGTACGCGACAATTTTTGCTGGATGAGGATCAACGGATAAGAAATGTTTCTGGATACCAGGTAGGCTATGATACCAATGATGATGAACAAGAGTACATATAAGTTGATGAATCCAACGATCACAGATGAAATTTCAGTAAGCAGGTCAGCTTGCTGGCTAAAGTAGGGAAGTTGCAAATATCCCAACACTTCCGACTTGTTTTTAAATACCGGAGCATAAGCCGCCTGAAATTGAAGCAACGCAATATTTTCGTTTTGGCTGTACTGTGATTCTCGCAAAAGCTCAAGATGATAATATGCCGTTGGGTTCATCCGATCCGATAATACACCTTCGTCATATATTTTTCCAATACTTGATGCCATCACTTTTCCTTGTTGGTCAAACAAGGTGATATCGGTATCATAAAAGTCGGCAATCTGGTTGATAAAGGCTCCCAACTCACCATTGTTGTCGAAGTTACTGATGTTTTCATTTTCAACGGTGAGTACAACGTTCCTGATCTTTTTCATCAGCCGTTCGGTTTGACGGTTGTTATACTTTTGGGTAATAAAATTGATGGTGAAATAAGAAGTGAACAATAAGGTTATAAATACAATAAAGATGATGGCCGTTTGGATCCGCGTGCGGATATACAAAACATCCGGTTTGTCGATCATCAGCATGCGGTTAAACAGGTCGCGAAAGGTTCCGAAGATCCCTGTTTTGTACCATCTAAGTTGAAGCAGTATCTGGGCATTGAGTCCTATGTATACAAACAAAATGAGAATGAGCGCAACCGTGCAAAATGTAAAAATGAATGAAAACAATCCAATGGTTTGGATCAGTGAATCACTTTGTTTGCTGATAATAATGGTTAAAGGCTGGTTGTCGGTGTACAACAAATGATCAAAATCCTGTTCGCTGAAAAAGCGGAATTCATTATTGGTTTCACCCCAGGTGTTTTTAATACGGTAAGGATAATTGCCACTTTGGAAGACTAAATTTTTGTCTTTGTAAACAGCATATGAATAATCGAAAGTTTTGCGGTTGTTTTGCCTGAAGCCATCAATAAGCAATTCGTCAAACCTGTTTTCATTCTGGATCAGTTTGGGTTGGAGCAAAATGAAAATATAACCCAGTTTGGTTCCTTGTTTGATGATCTCAAATTTGGCTAAGTATCCTTTGATATCAGCTTTGCTGCTCAAATACCTGAAGTTTGAATTAATGGTTTCGAGCGATTTCTTTTTGTACAGGTCGTTTATTTTCTGAAAGCTGTATTCATTCTTTTGTTTAAAGAAGAACCCCATCGAATCATAGTCGAGAATGCTTACTTCAAATTTGCTCAGGTAACCTGTAAAGTACAATTGGCGGATCCGTTTTTCGAATTGCGATTTGATGATGATCGGGTTGATAAAATAATCGAGCACGTATTCATCCTTCACAATTTTTTTCTCAACGTTGCGTAAAAAATAATCAGTTGTGATATCGTTTTGCGAGACAAGTTTTGCTGCAAACAGTTTACGTGTTTCAAGTTCCTTGCTATCCAGCCAGTGATTGATGCTGATGGATGTAATAAAGGCAACAATAAAAATAACAACAAAATACTGCTGAAAACGATTGAGCTTTAGGGTAAAAGCTTTAAACGTGAAAAAAGTAGCAAGAACCAATACCGTAACAATGGAATGGAAAATATCAGGTTCGATAAAGAGGTTGGCAATGATGAAATAAACAATAAGACCCAAAACGATGGTAATGATATTGAGTTTTTGGTTAACACCATTGTGTTTCACATAACGGATAAAATTACGGGATAAAAAATAAATGCTTAACAGGATGATAATGCATACAACCAATCCCAGGTAGGTAAAGAAGTTGATCGAAAATACATTGTTAATATTGAACGAGATCTGGGAGTCGAGCGTTAAGCTTCGGATAAATGAAATGGCAAGATGCGCTGCTGCAATGCATACCAAAAAGTATCCTGCAAAACGTATTTTATAGGTCCAGTTTTTGTCGGCAGCATCCTGATGGTTGATACTCGTTTTGGTTTCCAGGATAACCAAATACCATAATACAATACTGGCATTGATGCACAGGTCACCTAACGATGGAAACCATGTTGACGAGGCGTAAATTTTGGAATCGAATAAAGTAAGTGCATATAGAAATGCAGGGTAGTGGTAATAAATACTAAGCCAGCGGAGGTATACCAGCATTCCCCAGAAGGAAACCGTACTTAACCAAAGATGGGATTGAATATGCAGCCGTATGAACCAATGGATCCATATTAATAACAAAACAATACTGAGCGAAATGCAGATAATAAGCCATGTGGGTGTTTGTTCGGTGAACGAAAATATTTGCAGTGAACAAAGGTATTCGCCCGCCAGGTTATGAATATCCACAAACTGGTCCATGGGTTTGGTGACAACCAAGCCCTCTTTGATAAAACCAATATCCTGATCGAAACGGTTTTCGATGTATTGATTGCGGAATGGATATTCTGTTTTGAGATTATAATAGAATAAATAGGTATAGCTGCCCCTTATTTGTTTGTAGGTAACATAATATCCGTTCTGTGTTTGAACCAGTCCCGTTCCCGATTTTGTTTGCGCAAATGTTTTGTCACCATTGAGGTTATTGTTGCTCCAAAACAGCAAGGTATCGTTTCTGTAAATGGTTAAGGTAAGATTCTGGCTGGTAGCAAGCTCTGTTATATTGCTCCAGTTGCGTTGAATATGAAGCGTGTCCGATAGGGGACTTTGCATCCACTGAATGCATACCAGTTCTTTGTCAATGATGGCTTGCTGCGCATTGGCGTAGGCTTCTTCAAGCTGCGCTTGAGTATTGCTGTTGTATTGTTGCTCGATCCAAACAAATAAGCATAGCAGGAGTGTTAATGCAACACCCAATCCTACTGCATATTTTTTGATGATATGCGAAAATAATTGTCGCATGTTTACCAATACTTGTGTTGGCTTAAATAGTTTTGTACATAATCTTTTACACCCTCTTCAATAGGTGTAAATGGTTTGTTATATCCTGCCGCTTTTAGTTTGTCCATATTTGCTTCGGTGAAGTATTGATATTTTTCACGGATATCGATTGGAATATCAATATACTCAATATTCACAGGTTTGTTTGCCGCATTAAAAATACTCTTGGCAAGGTCGTTCCAGGTGCGGGCTTTTCCGGTTCCAAGATTGTATAATCCACTATGGGTGCGGTTATGCATAAAATAGATGCAAACGTCTACAAGGTCCTTTACATAAATAAAGTCGCGCATTTGTTCTCCGTCTTTATATGCTTCCCTGTGTGAGCGAAACAAATTGATCTTTCCTTTTTCAATGATCTGCTGGTGTGCATGTAAGATCACCGAAGCCATCCTTCCTTTGTGGTATTCATTGGGTCCGTATACGTTAAAAAATTTGAGGCCCGCCCAAAAGAAGGGTTTTTGCGGTTGTGCAACGGCCCATTTATCTATTTCATGTTTTGAACGTCCATAAGGATTCAGGGGTTGCAGGAGGTCAAGTTTTGTTTCGTCATCATCATATCCAAATTCACCTTCTCCGTATGTTGCAGCCGATGATGCATATACAATGGGTAAGCCATACTGAACGCATTTTTTCCAAAGGGTTTCCGTAAAATCAATATTCAATAGTTTAAAAATGGCCTCATCCATTTCGGTGGTATCGGTGCGGGCTCCAATATGAAAAATGAACTGCACCTGGTTTTCATTTGCATCAAGCCAGTTAAAAAAATCTACGCGTTCCACCTTGGCCGTATAGGTTTTGCCAACCAGGTTCTGGGCACGGTCGGTTTGTCCAAAATCATCTACCAGTATCAAATCCTTATAACCATTGGCATTTAAGCGAGCCACCAAACAACTGCCTATAAAGCCTTCGGCTCCTGTTACTACTATCATTGTTTCCTAATTTTGCCCAAAAATAAGGATTTGAAATGATTTATAATGGTATTCGACTTTTGGCTTGGTAACAAATTGGAGATGATTGTATATTTGCCGCTTCATTTTAACAAAATGAACAAATGGAAAAGAAACCAAAATTAGTTTATATAACACGCAAAGAGCATTTTAATGCTGCTCATCGTTTGTTTAATCCAAACTGGACGGATGCAGAGAATGAAGCCTTTTTTGGAAAATGCGCCAACAAGCATTTTCATGGTCATAATTTCGATCTGTATGTTACCCTGAAAGGTTATGCCAATCCAGAAACGGGTATGGTAATGGATCTTAAGAAGTTAAAAAATGTGATCCAAGACCAGGTGATTGAAAAACTGGACCATATGAATATTAATGAAGATGTTGACTTTATGAAGGGACAATTAGCGTCTATTGAAAATATAGTTGTGGCTATTTGGGATAGGCTGGAACCCTTTATTGAAAACGGAAAGCTTCACTGTATTAAACTGGTGGAAACCGAACGCAATTATGTAGAGTACTACGGAGAATAATATTTGCTTTAGAAAATCATTCAATTATATTTGGGAAACTTCAAACATTATGAAATTTAAAAATTACTACTCATTACTACTCACAGCTACTGTTGTTATGTTATTAAGTTCATGTAGCTCGTCAAGTGTAACAAATGTATGGGACTATTATGTGACCAATGAGGTTGTTCAGCACCGACCGGGTGAAACAGCTGTTTCGTATCGCAAATTATTATACCAGGAAGTAGATAAAACCGGCAAGTCTCAATTGGACATGATCATGGTTAAACAAGATTCCACTGTAACATTGGTATTGGGATCGTATAAAATGTCGGCTTTGTTTGTTATTAAAGACAGTACCTATGCTTTTGGATTGAACGACCTTTACTCAAGAGATAAAGGTGATGATCTTGTTGGAAAGGCTGGCGATCTGACGGTGTTTTTTACCCAAATTCCTGCATCAAAATGCATTGAGTTTTTGGATAGTGCCGAAAGTTTTAAAAGACAATTTACTGAAGCGAAGGTTACCAATAAAGCTACAACGCACCTCGATTTTTATTTTTCATCGAACGTGTTTATGAGCATCGACAAGGATAAACAGAATGATGGTGTACCGTCAAAATGTACACTTTGGGTAGGCAGACGTAAACATATATTATCTATAAAAGAATTTGCAAGAGTACTTAATGAAGTGAAGAACTTTAACTAAGTACGGAATGATTCAAAAAATAACCGGAGGGAGGCTTTCGGTTATTTTTTTTGCCTTAAAATAGAAGCATAAACTTTGAACTAAAATTTAATGATATGAAAAAAGCATATGTATTTCCGGGGCAGGGAGCCCAGTTTGTAGGAATGGGAAAAGACCTCTATGATACCAATCCAATGGTGAAAGATCTTTTTGAAAAAGCCAATGATATTCTTGGTTTTCGCATTACGGATACCATGTTTTCCGGAACAGATGAAGAGTTGAAACAAACCCGCATTACACAACCTGCAATCTTTTTGCATTCGGTGGCCAAAGCATTTGCATTGGGTGAAGACTTTAAACCGGATATGGTTGCAGGGCATTCATTGGGAGAGTTCTCGGCATTGGTGGCCAACAAGACATTGCGTTTTGAAGATGGATTAACATTGGTGTATAAACGTGCAATGGCAATGCAAAAAGCCTGTGAGTTGGAACCTTCGACAATGGCTGCGGTACTTGGTTTGGACGATGCGAAAGTGGAAGAAATTTGTGCAAGCATTACCGATGGGGTAGTGGTAGCAGCTAATTATAACTGCCCGGGTCAATTGGTTATTTCGGGAGGTGTGGATGCGGTGAACAAAGCCTGCGAGTTGTTGAAAGCTGCCGGAGCTAAACGAGCTTTGGTATTGCAGGTTGGAGGAGCATTTCACTCTCCACTAATGGAACCGGCAAGAGTTGAGCTGGAAAACGCCATTAATGCCACAACCTTCAATCAACCTATTTGTGCAGTGTACCAAAATGTAACGGCAAGTGCGGTAACCGATGTAAATGCCATTAAACAAAACCTGATTGCACAACTTACGGCACCTGTAAAGTGGACCCAAAGTGTACAGGCAATGGTAGCTGATGGAGCAACAGATTTTATAGAGTGTGGTCCTGGAAAAGTATTACAGGGATTGGTTCAGAAAATACATAAAGAAGCAACCGTGGCCTCGGCTTAATTGATCGAGTGCATTAACCCATTGAAACAGCATTGATTTTTTCGGTGCTGTTTTTTTTGTGCCCGGATCTTCCTCTTACATTAATGTATTGCAATAGTTTGATACAGGGTGGGATAATAACATAAGCAACGAATAGAATGCTCACAAAAATTTGAGGAAATATGTTGTTGATCCCATTAATGATGGCAAATCCGAATGCAAATGCGCTAAAGGCAATTAAAAGTAAATGTCTCATCATTGAATTATTTTACAAATGCAAAATCGAAGGTGAATATTACGTTAAGCGTAAGTAAGGGTAAACAAATTGTTAGGAGACTAACATTATTACGGTTTGGAACTGTTTTAATATTGGCTAAATTGCAATCTTATGAAAACGAATATAATACCAATATTGCTGTTGTTGTGTTTTGGAGTTGCCGGAGTGTGGTTTTTTCAAGTGGGAAGGAAACCGTATAAACATACCAAGATTCCAAAGCGAGATCGGATGGACTTGGCTTGGGCTCAGGAAAAAGAAATGACGCAAGATCCAAAAACAAAAGATGTTCCTAAGGAGCGATTAATGGCTGCTTATGCTTATATGCAGAAGCTACAGCAACGTCAATCTAAAACAGGAGTAACCTGGATGGAAAGAGGACCTTCTAATAATGGCGGACGTACAAGATCTATTTTGGTTGATTTAAATGATAATACCCATCGTACTGTTTGGGCCGGAAGTGTTTCGGGTGGGTTATGGAAAACAACAGATATAACTGCGGATCAACCCAACTGGGTGCCTGTTAATGATTTTTTCAATAATATGGCGATTACTTCCATAACGCAAGCTCCTGCCAATCCTCAGATCTTATATTTCGCTACAGGTGAAGGGAATGGGAATTCCAATGCGGTAAGGGGAATGGGCATTTGGAAAAGCACTGATGGTGGCACAAACTGGACACAGCTTACCACTACCAATAACAGTAATTTTTACTATAATCAAAAAGTACTTACCATTGGAAATGGCGATGTGGTTTTGGTTTGTTCGCAAAATGGTTTGTTCCGTTCGTTGAATGGCGGAAACTCTTTTACTAAAGTATTAGGTTCAGGCATTTCATCGGCTAAAGGGAATATTGCACATGATATTGAACGCATGTCGAACGGAACATTGTACGCAAGTATGTCTAATGGTTCAAGTGGAGGGGGGACCATTCATAAATCATTCAATAATGGTATTACCTGGACAACTCCTTCTAGTGTTGGCGTAACCACAGATGAAATTGAACTGGCTGTGTCATCAAATGATACCAACACCATTTACGGATTAGTGGAAAATAGTAGTACAATTATCGCAATTATCAAAAGTAGTAATGCAGGTGCTGCTTTTTCAGCAACTACAGGATATCCTAATGACGCTGATGGTGGTATTTCAGCAACTGATTTTTCGCGTGGACAAGCTTGGTATGATATGTCTATCTGTGTAAATCCTTTAAATGCAAATGTGGTTTTTGTGGGAGGTATTGATTTGTTTAAAACGACAAATGGTGGAAATACTTGGCAACAGGTTTCGCATTGGTATGGTGGTTATGGGTTTCAGGAGGTACATGCCGATCAACATTTTGCGGTGTATGATGAACATGATACATCGGTAGTTTATTTTGGAAATGATGGTGGAGTATACAGGTCGGAAGATGCTGGAGAAATTGTTCCAACCATTATATCGAAAGAAGAGAACTATAATACAGCGCAATTTTATGCATGTGATGTTCATCCTGAGGCCGGCTCCAATTATTTTTTAGCAGGTGCTCAAGACAATGGGTCACATCAGTTTACCTCTGCAGGTATGAATGCAACAACAGAGGTTACAGGTGGAGATGGCGCATTTTGCCATATCGACCAAAACGAACCCGAATTTCAAATAACCTCTTATGTTTATAATAACTATTACGTATCAAATGATGGTGGTGAAAGCTTCAACGCTTCAAGCTTTGGAAATACAGGAAGGTTTATCAATCCAACAGATTATGATGATTCCTTAAATATTTTGTATGCAGGAAATGTTGCGGGTAAGTATCTTAAATGGATTGATCCACAGATGGGAACCAGTGAGGCTAATATCACTTTATTAGCTTTGGGTGGAAGCTCGGTAACTGCCATAACCGTTTCTCCCTCCATTGTTGGAAGGGTGTATTTTGGTTCTGATAATGGAAAAATTGTTTATACTGATGATGCGCATAATATTTTCAGTGAAACGAATGGAGTAAGCATGGGAACCCCTGTAAATGGCTATGTGTCATGTATTACAGTTGATCCGCACAATGAAGATCATATACTTGTAACATACTCAAATTATGGAGTAGTGAGTATTTGGGAAACAAAAAATGCCGGAATAAATTGGACAAATGTAGAAGGCAATTTGCCTGATATGCCGGTTCGGTGGGTAATTTTTCATCCCACACTAAACACTCAAGCTTTAATAGCTACCGAACTGGGAGTATGGCAAACAGGTTTAATTGAGGGGGCATCAACCGACTGGCAACCGATCAATAATGGTCTGGCTAATGTGCGATGCGATATGTTAAAGATTCGAAAATCGGATAACCTGATTTCGGTAGCCACGCATGGAAGAGGATTGTATACAACCATATCCTTTTCAGGCGACCCTTTACCAGTAGCTTCTTTTAACTTAAATACATCTATTGGATATACTCACCACGAAGTTCAATTTACAAATACTTCATTTGGTGCCAATTCGTATCGGTGGGATTTTGGGGATGGTTCCTCCAGCACTGAACAAAGTCCTAAGATGAAGTATTATACAGCTGGAACTTACAACGTGAAGTTAACAGTGAATAATGGCGCATCAGTTGCAAACAAAACCATTGTGATACTTCCTTCTTTGGGTTTGCCATACACATTATCGGACGGAGGAAATTTTGAGGTGAACCCTCATCATTTCTGCAGCAAGACAATAAGCGGAACGGCTTTTGAAAAGGGCAATTCAACGATATTGGGCAAAGATGGGGTAGTGAGTGGAGGCAATGCTTGGGTTATAGGATTGTCGCAACCTTTTCATGAACTTAGCACAAACGCTTATTTGTATACACCAAGTTATAATTTTACTGCAGCGGGAGCCTATACATTTAAGTTTAATGCAAAACACAATCTTAAAGTTGGGCATGGGGGTTACAGGATTGAATACAGTTTGAACAACGGGGTAACTTGGCTTCCGCTTGGCACCACAGTGCAACCAAATTGGTACGACTATGACAATACAACAACCGGTCGGCCTTTTCCTCAAGGCGAAGATTTTTTCAGTTCAATCAAATCATCCTATACACTTTGTTCTTATGCCACCAGTGCATTACAGGGAAATCGGAGTGTGGCATTTCGATTTGTGTTTAAGTCAAACGCAGTTTTACAAGGAGTGGGTTTGGCCATTGATGATTTAGAAATTACAGGTCCTCCGAATGAGCCATTTCATGTGGGAATCAAAACTGTTTCAACAAAAAATACGAAAACAAAATTCGTGAACGCAATGATTCCGTTGGCCGGTAACAGTAAACAGTTTTATGTAATGGGAAATGCGGGAGTGGCATTAAAATGCGCTGTTATAAATCAGCAAGGTCAAGTATTAAAACAGGTAAACCTGCAATCGAATGATGTAATAGATTGTTCCGATTTAAGTACCGGAGTTTACTACTTTTCTTTCACAAACTCCGAAGGACAAATTCAGATAGAAAAAATTTTTGTGAGGTAGGTTAATCAACAATCGGATGCCTGATAAAGGTGCTCATTGCGATTTATAAATTATTTTTTACGTGCTATGAAAACAGATAAAATACCGGTATTCCTATTATTATGCTTTGGTGCTGTGGGTGTGTGGTTTTTTCAAACAGGAACAACACCGCACAAACATCCGAAGGTTCCGAAACGTGACAGGATGGATCTTGCTTGGGCTCAGGAAAAGGAAATGACACAAGATCCGGAAACGCGTGATGTTCCTAAGGAAAGATTGTTTGCTGCTTATGCATATATGCAACAATTGCAAAACAGTCGATATAAAGCGGCTATTCCGGGGGTAATATGGACTGAGCGCGGGCCTAATAATAATGGAGGACGTACGCGTTCCATTTTAGTTGACCTGAACGATGTTACACATCAAACAGTTTGGGCTGGAAGTGTTGCCGGTGGGTTATGGAAAACCACCAATATTGCTGCAACACAACCGAACTGGACACCCATTGATGACTTTTTCAGCAATATGGCAATTACCTCAATTGCACAGGCACCCGCCAATCCACTGGTAATGTATTTTGCTACAGGTGAAGGCAATGGGAATTCAGATGCAGTGAGGGGAATGGGTGTTTGGAAAAGTATAGATGGAGGTTCCACATGGGCACAACTTGCAGCTACCAATAACAGTAGTTATTACCACAACCAAAAAGTGTTTACAGTGAACAATGGAGATACGGTTTTTGTGTGTTCAAAAAACGGATTATACCGTTCGGTGAATGGAGGTACATCTTTTACAAAAGTATTGGGCAGTGGTATTTCCTCTGCAGGAGGAAATATCTCACATGATATTGAACGCATGTCGAATGGAACATTATACGCAAGTATGTCGAACGGAAGCAGTGGTGGTGGAACGATCCATAAATCGTATAATAACGGAACTACATGGACTACTCCGCTAACTGTCGGCATCGTAGTTGATGAAGTAGAGCTGGCTGTAGCAACCAACGATACCAATAACGTATATGGATTGGTGGAAGATAATTCAACCATACCTGCTATTATTAAAAGTACCAATGCCGGTGTTTCCTTCGCGGCCACGGCTGCTTATCCCGATGATGCCGATGGTGGCATTTCGGCAACAGATTTTTCGCGTACACAAGCCTGGTATGATTTGTCTATTTGTGTCAATCCGTTAAATGCAAACGTGGTGTATGTTGGCGGTATCGACTTGTTTAAAACAACAAATGGAGGTAATTCATGGCAGCAGGTTTCGCATTGGTATGGCGGATTCGGATTTCAGGATGTGCATGCCGACCAGCACTTTGCAATATATGATGAAAGCGATACTTCAGTAGCCTATTTTGGTAATGACGGAGGCGTTTACCGAACCACCAATGCAGGGGCTGCAATACCAACCATTACGTCAAAAGAAGTGAATTACAACACATCACAATTTTATGCATGTGATGTTCATCCAACATCAGGCTCCAATTATTTTTTGGCCGGAGCACAGGATAACGGATCACATCAGTTTACAACAGCGGGTATCAATGCCACCAGTGAAGTAACAGGAGGTGATGGGGCCTTTTGCCATATCGATCAAAATCAACCAACGTATCAATACACATCATATGTTTACAATAATTATTACCGATCCACAAATAGTGGAACAAGTTTTAGCAGTTCGGGTTTAAGTTTTGGGAATACAGGTAGGTTTATCAACCCAACAGATTATGATGACTCGCTCAATATTTTATATGCAGCTTATAACGCGGGAGCATTTTTAAAATGGACCAATCCTCAAACAGGTAATGCAACGGCAACGGTGACTGTTACTGCTTTTAATGGAGGAACAGTAAGCGCTGTAACTGTTTCGCCCGGAGTAACCGGGCGGGTATATTTTGGAACGGGAAGCGGACGTATAGCTTATGTAAACGGTGCAAACGCTGTTGTTACATCTACAGCAGGGGTGAGCATGGGAACACCTGCAAGTGGTTATGTTTCTTGCATCGCTGTTGATCCTGCAAATGAAAATCATGTGATTGTAACATATTCAAACTATGGAGTGAACAGTGTTTGGGAAACCCAAAATGCGGGAGTAAGTTGGACAAGTGTTGAAGGAAATTTGCCGGATATGCCGGTACGTTGGGTTATTTTTAATCCTACAGTGAGTAGTCAGGCAATGTTGGCTACCGAACTTGGGGTATGGAGCACAAGTTTGTTAAATGGTTCATCAACGGATTGGCAACCTAGCAATAATGGATTGGCCAATGTGCGTTGCGATATGCTAAAGGTTCGTAAGTCGGATAATTTTGTGATCGTAGCTACTCATGGACGCGGATTGTATTCAACAGATGTTTTTACCGTTCCACCACCACCTATGGCTGCTTTTTCAATGTCAACCGATTTCGGATATTCTTTCAGTCCGGTTCAGTTTAACAGCAATTCTGTTGGAGCCACATCTTACTACTGGGATTTTGGAGATGGCACAAATAGTACATTGGCCAATCCTTCAAAAACATTTACGAGCGGTGGTTCTTTTACTGTTACTCTTTCCATTAATGGAGGTGTATCAACGATAAGTAATTCGGTGATCATTTTACCTTCATGCGCGGTACCATACTCATTAGCCGATGGTGGAAACTTTGAAACCAATGCCAATAGTTTTTTACCTGTTACTGTATCGGGAACAGGTTTTGAGAGGGGCAATTCTGCCATTACAGGGAAAAATGGTGTAAACAGTGGTTCGAATGCATGGGTTACCGGTTTGCTTGCCCTCAATTATGTTGATTATAGTGAAGCGTATTTATACACTCCCAGCTTTAATTGTACCGCAACAGGTACGTATACCGTGAAGTTTTATGCTAAAAATAGTTTTGAATCCGGTTACGATGGATACATAGTGGAGTATAGCCTTAATAATGGTGCAACATGGTTGCCATTGTCTACTGTAATCGCTACAAATTGGTACGATTATGCAAATACAAGTACAAGTCGTCCGTTCCCACAAAACCAGGCCTTTTTTAACGTGAATAAATCTGCGTATACAATGTGTTCATACGCAACTTCCATATTACAGGGAAACAGTCGCGTATCATTTCGTTTTGTATTTAAATCTGATGTAAGCCAAACATCTGCCGGATTAGCCATTGATGATTTTGAAGTACTGGGTCCGGTGAATGCAGCTATTCCCGTGAGTTTGCTTTCATTTACAGGAAAAAGAAAAACGGCAGAAACCGTTGATCTGTTGTGGCAAACAGCGCAGGAAAAAAATGCACAGGAGTTTGAAGTGGAGCGCAAACTCAATTGGAATGCTCCTTTTGAAAAAGTTGGAAAAGTTGCTGCAGTAGGCAATACATCATCCTTACAATCGTACACCTATTTGGATGCAAATGCTCACACTTATTATTCGTATTACCGATTAAAAATGATCGATCAGGATGGAAGCTTTAAGTATACCCATACCATTACCGTTGCCGGTTCCAAAGTCAATAGCGCACAACTGATTGGATCGTTGGTTCCTGTTGGATCATCGGGTAAGCAATTTTCAATAAGTGCGCTGTTACCTTCAGTATACCGGATCACGGTGCTCAATAACCAGGGCCAAAAAGTAAAAGAAACAACCTTGTTACCTGATCAATTATTGGATTGCATGGAGTTAAGTGCCGGCATATATTATTGTCAGTTTGTTGCAACCGATGGGCAAACACAGGTTGTAAAAATATTGGTACAGTAAAATATTACACTTGTTCATTTTGCACCTTGTCGGATTTGTAAACAAGGGGTATGGTTACTTTGTAATGTGTTTCTGTTTGCTCAAAAGTTGGCACTGCTTTGCTAAAATGCTTGTATCTGCCAATAATATTTTGTTGTCCGAAATTGGTTGACTTTACATTCCGGGTTCTTGGCTGCAGGTTGTTTTCAATGGTGAGGGAATCCTGATGCTGTGTAATGGTAACAAATAAATTATTGGCACTTGAAACCACATTGTGCTTGATGGCATTTTCAATCATCATTTGTATTGCAAAGGACGGAAGAAAATAATCCTGCTCGTTGGTTAGGTTAAATTCAAAATGCAATTTATCACCAAACCGCACTTTTTGCAGGTAAATATAATTGTGGGTGATTTTCATTTCTTCACCAAGGGTAATAAAGTTTATTTTGCCCGTTTCTAATGTTTGCCTGAACAACTCCGAAAAATGTTCGGTAAATTCAATCGCTTTCTCTTTGTCAATTTGAATGATGGAGACAAGTGTATTTAAGCTGTTAAATAAAAAATGAGGGTTTACCCGCGATTTTAATACTTCATATTTGGCTGTGATGTTTTCGGTTTCAAGCTGAATGTTTTCGTGAATAAGCGTTTTGTTAAGTTTTTGTTTTAACCGAATGTTTCTCCACAAGATAAAAATGAACACCAATGTTAAAACGCAGGCCGCAATCAGGATATACCTGTATAAGAGATCCTGTTCCGCATTCGCCTTAGCAAGTTCTTTATCTTTGTTTAATAAGCTAATTTCAGCATTTCGCTTCTCAATTTCATACGATGCCTGCAAGTCGTTTACCTGTTTGTAAGTTTCCTGGTTCAATGCCGAGTCGTTCAGAGCTTCATATTGCAGCCTGTTGGTATAGGCCTTATCATATTGTTTCAGTTTGTAGTATAGTTCCGATAACGCCTTGTAGGCTTCTTTTTCTTTGCTGCGCATACCCGCCTTTTGTGCATACAGCAGGGCCTGGTGATAATAGTATTCAGCTTGTGTCAGGTTGTTTTGTTTTGTATAAACTGTTCCTAAATGTAAATAATTGATGCAGATTTGCTCCAGGTTTTTTGCCTTGAGCGACATGTTTAATCCAAGACCAAGGTATTGTTTGGCTTTGCCTAAATTGTTTTGAAGCAGGTAAACACCACCTATATCTGTGTAGGCGAGTTGTATAATAAGGTCGTTTTTATTTTCAATCCCATTCGCGAGCGTTTTGTTGTAATAATAAAGTGCTTTGGGATAATCTTTTTTTACTTCGGCAATATAACCCACACCTGTGTAGGCTATTCCAATCTCCTCCATTAATCCGTTTTTGAGCTTAATGTCAAGAGCTTGTGTGAAATATTTTTCAGCAAAGTTGGGTTTGTTGAGCGATACATACACCACTCCGATATTATACAGGCAACGAGCTGTATTTTCTTTCTTTTTCAATTGTTCATACATGTGCAGTGCCTGCAGAAAGTGAAACAATGCCTGTTTATAGCTTGCTTTATTAAGATAGCTATTCCCGTAGGTGTAATGCAAACGGGCGGTTAAAGAAGGGGCGTTAAGTTGACGTGTAATCTTTTCAGCTTCTGCTAAATAATTTAATGATTGAGCAATGTCAAATGTATTGTACCAATAAGCCAGTTCCAAGAGGGTTTTTACCCTTGAAGTATCGTTTTGAGTATGTTGTTCCAATTGCTTTTTTAGGCTATCGGTTTTAAACTCGAACGAATCCTCTGTTTGTGCAATAACCCATAAAGGTGTTGCAAGGCTAAACAGTAAAATGTATATATATCTTTTTAAAGGCATACAGACGGATGGGTCAATTTGTTCGGTATAAATATAAGGAAATATGTTTATTGAGTTGTTTCGTTTCGAAACGTTGGGCCCCTACTTCTTCCATCCAACCGCTAACTTCTCAAATCTGAAATCTCAATTCCCTTGACCTTAATCATGTGTTTTATTCTGTGAGATGACCTATTTTCGCCTCTCATTTTTCGCCATCTTACATATGGAAAGTAAAAATTATTACGTAGTAGCATATTATTATTATACTCCCATTCCCAATCCGGAGGAGTTTACCGCACAGCATTTAAAGTATTGCAAGCAGCTGGGCTTGCGTGGTCGTATTTATATTGCCCACGAAGGAATTAACGGAACCATTAGCGGATTAAAAGAAGTTTGCCAGCAATATATGGACGAACTGAAAGCCAACCCTCTTTTTGCAGGTGTTGAGTTTAAAGTGGACGAATACCACGATCATGCTTTTAACCGCATGCATGTGCGCACCAAAACCGAAATTGTACACAGCGGTTTGCGTGATCCCGAAGTGATTGATCCGACAAAAGAAACGGGAAAACATTTGCGTGGCGAGGAGTTTCTGGCGCTCAAGGATAGAGAAGATGTGGTGATATTGGATGTGCGCAGCAACTACGAAACCCGCCTGGGTAAGTTTAAAAATTCCATCACATTGGATATTGAGAATTTCAGAGAGTTTCCTGAAAAAATTGCCGAACTCGAACAGTATAAAAACAAAACCGTAGTTACGTGCTGTACTGGTGGTATCAAATGTGAAAAAGCTTCTGCACTTTTACTAAAAGAAGGATTTAAAGATGTTTACCAATTGCATAACGGTATTATCGGGTATGCAAATGATACGGGGGGGAAAGACTTTGATGGTGTATTGTATGTATTTGATGGGCGCGTTTCTGTTCCGGTGAATCATGTGAACCCTACAGCCATTGCAAGATGTAAAAAGTGTGATACGCCAACTGTGCGTAGTTTAAATTGTGCCAATGTGGATTGCAATGAACAGTTTAACATGTGTGAGACCTGCTCCGAAGAAATGGAAGGAGCATGCAGCCAGGAATGTAAAGTAGCACCCGGTAAACGTGAGTACAACGGAACGGGTTATTATACCCGACCTGCTGTTGATTAGTTTTATGCTAACGTCAGAATAATTAAGACCCCATATTTTTTGTTCCGTAAATATTCGGCATTTGCCAACCAAGGTATTTGGCTCCGATGCGAATGAGTGCGATGACCACACCAGAGAGAATGCTCACCAGGTTGCGGTCGGTTATAAATTCCAGGAGAACAAAAAAAGTAATGCCTCCGGCAATACAGGCTGATGCGTATACATCTTTGCGAAACACATAAGGAATTTCATTTAGAACAACATCTCTGAAGATCCCGCCAAAGCAACCGGTAATGGTGCCCAACGCTATGCATACCATGGGGTGCAGGTGAAAGGCTATTCCTTTATCAATGGCCACTACACAAAAAAGAGCCAAACCTGCTGTGTCCAACCAAAATAATAAATGGGTGTACAACCTTATGTATTTATTAAAGAACAACGCCAAAAGGTAGGCTACAATGAGCGTGACAATGGCCTGGATATCCAGTATCCATGCAACGGGTAAGCTGCCAATAAGCATATCACGCAATGTTCCGCCACCAATGGCTGTGATAAAGGTGATCACGAGTACACCAAAAATATCCAACCGTTTTTGCATAGCTGATAATGCGCCCGATACACCAAAGGCAATAATGCCCAGCAATTCAATTGTATTGTGAAAAGTAAAAAACATCAGAGTGGGAGGGTTAATTGGTCATTGAGCAATGTAAAAGATAAGCGGTGAAAAGGAGTGATACCAAATCGTTTGATCCCTTCACGGTGGGCGATGGTAGGGTATCCCATATTATGATCCCATCCATAATGAGGATATTCAAGATGAAGGTTTTTCATAAAATCATCGCGGTAGGTTTTGGCCAAAATACTCGCTGCTGCAATGCTTTGGTATTTGCCATCTCCTTTTACAATACACTCGTGTTGGATTTTTTTGTACGGTATGAACCGATTGCCATCTATCAATAATAACTCGGGTTCGCCACTTAGTTTTTCAATGGCTTTGTGCATGGCCATAAATGATGCACGCAAAATATTGAATTGGTCTATTTCCTGGTTGGTGAGCATGGCAACGCCAAAACTGAGCGCTTTTTCCTCGATCTCGCTGCGCAGCAATAATCTTTTTTTATCGGTTAGTTTTTTGGAATCATCCAATCCTGTGATCGGGTTTCGTTCGTCAAGAATAACGGCTGCTGCAAATACAGGTCCCGCCAAACAGCCTCTGCCGGCCTCATCACAGCCGGCTTCAATAATGCCTTTTTGGAAGAATCGTTTAAGTCCCAAGGGTGTTGAATATGTTAATTGTGTTGATTCGTTAACTGGATAAAATACAATTACAAGATAAATTTTTTTCAGTTTAATAAAACAGTAACCTTTTCAATAACTTCTGCAAGTGAAATGCGGTTGATACATGGATTGTCGGGATGCACACAATGTACCTGGTCGCATGGGTTACATTCTAAGATATGATGTACAACGGCTGTTTTGGCTCCCCAGGGATAAAATACATGAGGTTCGCCCGGGCCATATAACCCAATACTTGGCACACCGCTCACCGCTGCAATATGCAAAGGTCCGCTTTCGTTTCCGATATACAATATTGCAAGGGAGCATATAGCCGACAACTCGGTTAAATTAAAAAGTCCCGCGATGGAATAGGTTTCAAAAGGCAAGGTCGATTGCATCTTTTTGATCTCGCTAATTTCGCTTCGGTCGCCTGTAAAAACAATATCGAGGCTCTTCTCTTTTTTGAGGTAGGTGGCAAGTGCCGCGAATTTGTCCCATCTGCGCAAAGCTTTGCGTGCACCGGTATGCAAAACAGCGAAGCGACCAATGCGGTGGTCGATCAAAAAATCTTCTGCTTTTTTGATATCAATTTTATTGGCATAGATCCGTGGAGACGTGCTCCTGTTGTTTTCCGAAACAATGGGTTCCACGATCTGTAAATTGGTGATCACCTCGTGGGGGTGTTTGCCTGCGCTGCTGTTGGCAAACCTCACGGTAGCCCTGTCCAACCTCATTTTGGGCCAATGTGTGATGCTGAACAAAATGCTGCGCCACGACCCTCTCAGGTCAATGATTGCATCATATGTATAAATGAGGTCGCTGAAATTGCTGGTGATATGGTCAATATGTGGATTATTGTTGAGAAGCGTGATGGCAAAGGGTTTGCACAACAATGAAACTTTGGCATCGGGAAATTGCTTTTTTAGCATGTCGAACACGTGCAAACTGTAGCACATATCACCAATTTCATCCTGTTTGATACACAAAATATGTTGTGGCTTGATGGCCGATAAGTCTTTTGTTCCATTGATTGTTTTGCTCAACAACATGGAAGCCAGGTATACCATTTTTTCGCGCCAGGTTTGCCTTAATAATTTCATGCTTTGCAATGATATGGTTTAATGTTTACATTTACCGACCCTCGCCTGCATGCAAAAGAAGTTTTTATCCAATCTCGCCATCACCCTGGGTGCAAATCTGTTGGTTAAACCCATTTGGATACTGGGGATCGACCGCGTGTTTCAAAACAGGCTCGGACTCGAAGCTTATGGCGTATATACCAATTTGTTTGTGTTTTCGCTGGTATTCGGGTTGTTGCTTGATTTTGGGATCAATAATTACAATACATCCAGCTTGGCGCGGAATCCATCTGCTCTTGCCACCCAGTTCTTGCCCTTACTTTCATTAAAGTTTTTACTGGCTATTGCTTATGTGGCATTAACCATCATTTCGGGTTGGTTGTATGGTTTTACGTATCATCAGTTATGGCTTTTGGCTGTATTGAGCTTCAACCAATGCCTGGCATATGTTTCTACGTTTTTCAGAAGCACCCTCACGGGGTTGCAGTTGTACAAAACGGATGCTTATATCTCATCTGTTGATCGGTTGACAATGGTGGTAGGTGGTGGTGCCGTATTGTTGCTGGCTGTTTTTCCCATTACCATTGATGTGTTTGTGTATGTACAAACCATCGGTTATGCAATGGCTGTTATGATCAGTTTGTTTACGTTAATGCCACATCTGCGTCACATCTCGTTCAGGATCCATTGGCAGGAGTTAATATCTGTTCTGCAAAAATCATTTCCGTTTGCTTTGCTTGCCTTGTTAATGATGTTGTATACCCGTTCGGATGTGTTGTTGATCAAAAAAATATTTTCCGATGGCGATACCGAAAATGGGATTTATGCCCAAAGCACCCGTTTGCTGGATGCAGTAAACATGATTGCTGTGCTGGTGAGCGGATTATTATTGCCCATGTTCTCCTCTATGTTAAAACAACGGCAGTCGGTAACGCCCATGGTTAAATTAGCCATGTTGGTATTATTGGTCCCGGCCATTATGGGTGTCATGTTTTGTTACGTATTTAGCGAGCAGATCTTTACCGTATTGTATCACCAACATTCGTTTTACCATACCCGCGTTTTCCTGTGGTGTATTTCTTCGGTATTACCCATGTGTACCATGTATATTTTTGGCACGTTGCTCACGGCTCGCGGTCATATGTTATTGCTTATCCAAACCGCGATCGTTGCATTGGTGTTTAATGTGGCGGCCAACAGTTATTTGATACCTGAATTTGGTGCCAGGGGAGCTGCCATCATTGCATTGCTTACCCATAGTATCGTGGCATTCTCCAATATGTATTTTGCCATTACACGGATGTCGGTGCGCATCAGTGTGCTGCATATCGGTAAATTTCCATTGTTTGGTGTTTTGTGTCTGGGTAGCCTCGTTTTTTTGTCGGCCAATATACCTTCAATGTTGGCTGTGATGCTTATTTATGTTTTCCTGTCGATCGGGTTTGTGGTTATTTTACAAATTATAGATAGGGAGACACTTAAACGAGCTGTTAAACGTTTACGAGCATAAGCTTCTTTGATAGGGGTTATTTTTTTATATTTTTGTCAGCAAACCAGTTATCCAACATGAACAAACGCAAGCAGTATAATTTTGAATTCATCGAAGTATTGGCCTTTTTATATAAGTGGAAGAAACAATTGTTGATTGTTTGTTTTTCGGCAGCAGTGCTTTCTTATTTGGTTTCAGGTCCTGTTTTTATTACACCCAAATTCAGGGCAGCGGCCACTTTTTACCCGGGAACAGTTAATTCCATTTCGTCAGCCTTGTTTTTTAAACTGCGTGAAAAGGCGCGCGATCCATTGATGTTTGGAGAGGTTGAAGAAACCGAACAATTCATGCAGGTATTGGAGTCGGGCGATCTGAAGGCCCGCATCATGAAGAAATTTGACCTGATCAATCACTATCATATTGACCCTAATAATCCCAATAAGAATTACCTGGTCGATATACAGTACAATAAAAACATCAAGGTTAAACGTACTGATTTTAATTCCATTGAGATCAGTGTATTGGATGAAGATCCGCAGATGAGTGCTGCCATTGCCAATGGTGTGATGATGATGGCTGATACCATTAAAACCGAAATTAAAAGACGTGTGGCATTGCAGGCCCACGATATCATTGCACAAGAGTATGCCAACAAAATTGCCATGATCGACTCCTTAAAACAGGTGATGAGAGGCATGGGAGAAAAAGGCGTGTATGCGTTGCCCGAACAATCGATCCGGTTGTCGGAGGCCGGTGGAAATGCTTCCACCTTGCAGCGCAAAGCTTTGGGTGAATACAGTGGCGAGTATACGCTTGTGTATCAGATGTTGCGCTACGAAGCAGAGAACTTATCGGAATTGCGCATGCGCTACGAACAATCAAAAGTGGATGCGCGTGGTGAAATGAGCAATATTTTTATTGTTGGATATGCCTATCCACCCGATCAAAAAGCAACTCCTGTTCGTTCCGTGATCGTATTGCTTTCGGTATTGTCGGCATTTGTCATGGCTTGTATTGCCATTGTGTTATTGGAAAAATATAAAGAGTATAAAGTAGAAGGGAAATAATTGAGTTGATATGTTCATTATGATGACGTGTTAAACTAATTACGATCATTCGCTGTAACTCACTTCACAATCAATTTACCATGCAAGAGGCATTAAAGCACCGGATATTTTACATTGTTTGTATGGCATTTATTGTCATCAATACAATTGCGATTCCGTTCGATTTTCCCTGGATCAATTTGCTTCCCGCTGTTTTGCTGTTTTCGTTCCTCATTCTTTTCAGGCTTGATCTGTTATTGCTGATTCTCTGTTTTCTCATTCCACTATCGGTTAATATTGATGATATTGGTTTTGGCCTGGGGATCAGTTTGCCGGGCGAACCGCTGATCATGCTTATAATGGCATTGGCTGTGTTTAAATTCCTTATCCATTCCGAATACGATTATGCGGTGTTCAGGCATCCTATTTCGAAAGCTGTGCTCATTTACCTGGCCTGGGTTTTTATCACCAGTTTTGCCAGCGAAGATCCAATGGTTTCCTTTAAGTATTTCTTATCGCGTTTTTGGTTTGTGGTGGTGTTTTACTTTTTGGGAGTGGCACTGTTCCGCAAGTTTGGCAATATTTCAAAGTACTTGTGGTTGTATATCATTTCGCTTTGTGCAGTAGTGCTCTATACATTGTACATGCACAGCGGTTATAATTTCGACCAGCAATATTCTTTTACCATCATGAAACCTTTTTATGTGGGACATGGAGTATATGCTGCAGCAATTGCTTTTTTCCTGCCCATGCTGATCATTTATTTGGTATTCCCATCGGTATTCGGATTGCGTGTAGTGGCCTGGCCCATCATTTTTGCTGTGCTTTCTTTGTTGCTTGTCGGGTTGTTTTATTCGTATACGCGTGCTGCATGGATCAGTATTGCTGCAGCGGTTATGGCACTCGTTCCATTATTGCTTCGCATCCGGTTAAATTCATTGATCGCGATGATCGTTGTAACGGTGGGTATCGGGATCCTTTTCTCGAGCCAGATCATTTACCTCATGTCGCGCAACCAGGATGAATCGAGCAAAGATTTTTCGGAACATATCAATTCCATTTCCAATATCAAAACAGATGCATCGAATGCCGAACGGATCAACCGCTGGGTATGCGCCATCGAAATGTTTAAGGAAAGGCCCGTGTTTGGCTGGGGCCCCGGAACTTATAAGTTTGAATATGCTCCGTTTCAAATGGCCAAATACCGCACGGTTATCAGTACCGATTTTGGTGATGGCGGAAACTCTCACAGCGAATACCTCAATCCATTATGTGAAATGGGTTTGATTGGAATGCTTACTGTTTTGTACCTGTTTTACCAGGTATTGAATACCGGATTTAATTTGTTTTACAACGCACACAAACCACGCGTGCGATTGATGTCGCTGGCTGTGTTACTGGGAATGATCACGTATTTCGTGCATGGCCTCATGAACAACTACAGCGAGACCGATAAAATTGCCGTTATTTTTTGGGGTGGATTTGCCATGCTCACGGCAATGGATCTTTACCACCAAAAGAAAAAAGTGGAGTGAAACGGCTTATGCCTTATTTACTCAAGATCCTGTCTACAAATTTCTGAACAAGGGGTCCGATAATAAGGATCGCAAGGATCACCACCATATAAGCAAGTTCCCACGACCGTAAACATATTTTCAAAAATGTTGCTCCATACCCGGTGTTCACAGAAACAAGCGTAAATCAAAATGGTATTATTATGTTGTTTTCATAATTTCATGTTTCTATACATTCAAATTACAACCTTTACATCCCAGTTTTTTAGTTAGTTTTTAATGAATCGGTATCTTACGTTTCTATCATTCACGGAATAACTCAAAATATAAACCCCCTGTTTTAATGCGTCTAAATTATCCATGTAAACGGTTTTATTATTAACAGTATACGTATTTGACATAACTACTTTTCCGTCTACCGCTTGAATCTGAATTGGCAAACTTTCGTTGGTGTTTTCAATATCAATCGTTAGATGGTTATTAACTGGATTTGGATAGATCAATTGATTTTTGGAGTTGTTTGTTGAGATAACATTGGTGGTATTTTCTTGATATACCCTTATATAGTCCAATTCTAAAGCACTTTGCGTAAATGATGCATTAATACCGGATTGAATGGCTATGTTAATTATTAAATATTGCTCCGCATCAAATGGCCAAGTATCAGCATTTTTTTGAACTGGATTGTAAGTGTAATGAATGTTCGAATCAACACTAAACTCCATTTTGGTGGGAGTCCATTCTAAAGTATAAACATGAAATGATGAAGATGCAGTTGATATGGTTTGTCCTCCTACATTTACTGTATTTCCAAAACTTGAAGGTGTATGTATAGCACTTGAAACATAATTTTGATTGTTTCCCCAATGCTCCATGATATCTATTTCGCCACAAGCCGGCCATGCTGCATTACCAAACCCTAGATTATCCCAATATGCTCCATTTTCATCAATGTTTTTACCCAACATCCATACGGCTGGCCAAGTTCCTGCCCCTGTTGGTAGTTTAGCTCTAAATTCTACCCTTCCGTATTTGAAAGCAAACTTAGAGTTCAGTCTCGCAGAAGTATACTGCTTAGTGTAACCCTGGTCGGTAAAAGATTCTTTTTTTGCAATTACCTTTAGGATACCGTTTTCAACCACTGAATTGTCTATTCTGTTGGTATAGTGTTGAATTTCGCCATTGTACCAACTCCCTGCTGCTGGCAACTCAGTTTGGTGAAACCAATTACTTGAATTGACAGCCCCATCGGTATCAAATTCATCTGCCCAAACTAATTGTGTAAAAATTGTACCTGCAATAATCGATCTCTTGTACTCGAAATCATCCAGATAGGCGATTACTCTATCAGTATTGTTTTCACCATTTACCTGAAGAAGCACCCTGTTAAAATCTACTCTTTGCATAGGTGGTAAGGAGCCGGGGTTTAAATTAATGTAGTTGTCCTTTGCAAAATCGAAGGTGATTGTTTGCCATTGATCTAACAGCAAAGGTTTAATAATTTCTGTTTGAGTAGACCAAGGTTCTGCGATTTTACCATCTTGTAATTTGAGAGAAACCTGATTGCGCTGATTACCTGATATTCCGGACGATGAGATATATAGTTTAAACGAAAAAATACTTCCTTGTGATAGGTCAAGATTTTTCGTTAGATCAAAGCGAACATTCGCATACAATCCACCATTATCCGTGTATTCTAAAACTGTATTGGAGCTATTGGCAACTGTTTGAAATGGATTAGGCAGATCTGTTTTAATCAAACAATCATCACCCTTCCAATTAGTAATATTTCCATTTCCTTCAAAATCATCTTTTAAATTTTGCGAGTTTGCCCAAAACGGGGAAACCAATACAACCGAATAGATTATAAATTTATGATACATAGAAAATGGTATTTTTATCATTCAGTAACAAATGTAACCCAAAAGGGTTTTTAGGCAATGTCGGTAAAGCCTTAGTTATCAGATAGTCCTTATTCGGTGGTCATATTGCTTCTTTTTGGTCAAAAGTCGGTTTGAATTTGTTTGTCATACTCAATTTAGGAGATGTTAAACTTAGCCTAATAGAGATCACCTTTCTCTAATCGACACAGAACTTCAAAGCGCATTGGAATAATCATGTTATTTTTAGAGGGGGTAAAATATGTTGACTTGCAGAATAGACCAATGCGATTGTCATAAATCATAGATGGTAATATGCCGCAGCAAAATGCATTGGGCAATATGTTTTTGAGTAAGCGATATAGATCCTGCCCGTTTCTTCACCCTAAGCCAATTCAACTCCCAAGGTAGCTGCATCCAATGTGGCCATTAAATAAATATATGACGCTAACTTCTTAAAATTTTTTCCATCGCTTTTCCTTTGGCCAATTCATCAACCAGCTTGTCCATATAACGGATCTTTTGCATGAGCTTGTCTTCAATTTCTTCTACGCGGTAACCGCAGATCACACCTGTAATTTTTGAAACATTCGGATTGAGCTGTGGCGCTTGTGCAAAGAACGTTTCAAAATCCGTCTTATTGTCGATCACTTGTTGCAAAGCCTTTGGTGTATAGCCCGTGAGCCAGCATATCACCGTATCCAATTCTTCCTTTGTGCGGCCTTTTTTCTCTACTTTGGTAATATAATGCGGGTACACTCCGGCAAATGCCATTTTAAATATTTTCTGGTTTTGCATAATCGTTTCTAAGGATGTTTGGCAGGTGAAAAAACAGGACAACAAAATAACAAAAACGAAAGTGAAGTTTTAGCAAGTGTACAGGATTGTTTCATCCGCTCTGTGTTTAAATATTATTTTTTCAGGATGATCCTTGTGTATGAAACCACTTTTTGGTGATCGGTTACTTTCAGCATAAAAACATTGCCGGTATTGCTTTCAAGATCCAATTCATATATGTTGTTGTTGATCAGTGATTGTTGAAAAACAATTTGCCCCAACATGTTCATTACTTCAACTGATTCAATGGAACCGTTTTTCAGCAAGATGGAAAAGGAACCTGAAGATGGGTTTGGAAATACAGAGAGGGGATTCCCAAGTGTGGTTGTTTCTTCCAATCCAAGAGTTGGTGTGCAAGCTGCAGCAGAAAGAATGGAATCGAAAGCACTGTTCGTTATGTCTTCATTCCATATTTCCCAATAACATATTTTATCCGAAATAGCGAGACTTAATGCTGCCGGCATGCCACCTGTTCCAAACATATCCGGATTGCTTGTTCCACTATATGCCATCTGAATTCCGGTAAACATATTGGCTGTTGCCGAGTGTTGTAAAATAGCATACTGCGATGGGTATACCGTTGTATTGTTTTGTGTCCACCACCAACCATTTGCACCATATCGGCTTCCGATGGTTGACGTGGCGTATGCATAAATTGAATCGGCAACAAGATTGCTGGAATTAACCGGGTGATAATCGTTTGTCAAATAATGGTTCGGGAAAGCACTTTTAAATTGGTCAATCACGTATTCCCACGAATCGATTATTTTTTGATCAGTATACCCGATCGTTTGGTATGAAGGAGTGGGGTTAAAAGGCAGTTGCATTTCAAAACCATTAGTCGATGAGTTGGTCATGTACACAAGCCGGATGGTGGTATCGTTGGCATACCTGTTTCCCAGTTCGTTAATAAATTCACCCCATTTTTTCAAAAACACGGTATCCCACGGAATGGGAATCGTGCCGTTAAACGGTATGGTGTAGGAAATCGATTGTACTCCCAACGTGTACAACCAGTTGGGAGCGTTGAGCCCGCCACCAATGGCAAGTGAAACTTTTTTACCATACGATCGAGCCGCTGTCAATTGGTTGTCAATTAACGACCAATTGTAAACATTGTCTGTTGTTTCCAGGTCTTTCCAGGCCACTCTCACCAGAATGCCGTTCACATATGATTTAGCGGCTACATTGGGAACCACAGAACCATTGCCAACTCCCGTGGTGGGCGGACAACTGCACCAAATGCCTGTTGGTGCAACATAATTCGGTTGTGCAATCAATCCCTTTATGGAAATTAAAAGAGACATGCACATACACAGTTTTTTCAGTAGCTGTTTCATGTTGTTTTCGATTCATGTAATCCTGTTTACCCGATATTTATTTACAGAGCGTTTTTGTTTTTCATGATCACTTGCGTTAGTTTAATCAATGTTTTGAATGACATATCGGGATGGGCAACCTGGTTAACTGTCCCAACGATATACATATTTTCTTTCGGACTGTAGTAAGCCAATGCACCTGAAAGTCCGGAATGACCAATGAAATAGGGTATGGCACCTGTTGGGTTAAACATTGAAGGGAGTTTAAATAAGTGGATGCCAATACCCGAACGAAGCGAAAAAAATATTTTGTTCCACTCTTGCAATTCATTTATGTATGATGCGGGGAACAATTTACCCGTAAAAAAGCCTTCAATAAAAATAAGCATATCAGCCGATGTTGATACCATACCCCCATCTGCACCAAAAGATGTCATTGCTTTAGGAATATTCAGTTCATTGTTTTTATAATAAAGTGTTTTTGGTGTTTTGTCATTTGCATCATCATAAAGGTAGGTTTTACCCATGCCAAGTGGTTCGATGATCAACTTCCTGCAATTTTCGGCATACGTTTGATGGGTCACCACTTCAATAATTTTTCCCAGGAGCTGAAAATTTGCATCCGAATAATTAGCCTTGTTTTTGGTACCCGGAACAAACAACGGACTCATCTTTTTGGTTCTTTCCATCGCTTGTTCAAATGTCCAAAACTGATCATGCCCACTCATAAGATCGTCTTCCAAACTTTTTCCGTCTGCACCTTTTCCCTGAAAGTAATCCGGAAGTCCGGAGGTATGGGAGAGTAACTGTTTAATCGTTAGTTCTTCCGAATACTCTTTTCCTTTGTATACGTGCAGTCCTTTTAAGATATCTTTGTCAATGTATTTGCTGATCTTATCCTCAAGGGCAAGCTTTTGTTGAGCGCGTAAATGCAATATAATGGCTGTTGTAAATAACTTAGTGGTGCTGGCAATAAAATAAGATTGGTTTTGGGAAATATTCCCTGAGCAGCCCTGCCACGATAAACTATCTTTTTTGATCGCAAATGATGTTCCGAATACTTTTGATCCGTCAACCGTTTCATTCAGTACCGTTTGCAAAGCTTTTTCAGGCATATTGCCCTTCATGTTTACTTGTCCGCTTGTTGCTTGCATCATGATGATACAAGCCAGGAATGTATGTATTTTTTTCATCGGGTTGGAATATTCGTCATTTGAAAAGAGGTTCAACTAAGATAAAAAAAAGGAATACAAATGCACAATATTGGGATGCAAATGAAAAACGGTTCACCCACTTGTGTCTGAGTTTTTCACTTCATGGATATCATGTGGGTGCATGTCTTCACTTGATTTGGCGGCATCATAAATCTACAAATGCCTGGTGAAATAGGAAACTCAAAAAGGTTGCTTAGCAAATCAGCAGCAACCGGGGTTGCCCGTTTTTTTCATGCGGTGCGCGGTGAATGCAGGGAAGCGATCGGTTTCCGGGATGGTCAACCGCCAGTTTCCAGATATTGTATCGGCCTAAGTTTACAGGTTGCACTCCTGGATCAGGTTGATAGTGCAGGTCAAAAAAATACTCCTGTAAAAAGGATTCAAATCCATCATCCGGGCCACCGTATAATTTTTTGAGTTCGTTACGTATTTCTGGGATCAGCACTTTTTGTTTGGCTTGTGTGTTTGGTATGATCTCACTTGGTTCACCATAATACGTGCACAAAAATGTTTCTGTGGGCACAGGCGAACGATCGACATGAAACGAATACACATCCGTTGGGAAAAACGGGTAGCTGTCATCTGTCTCATAGTATTGGATGAGGTTGAGGGTAGGAGAGGCTCCATGCATTTTCAGCAGCTTCATGTCATTTAATAAGATGCCACGCGCAAGCTGTCCTTGTTCACTCAAGGCAAGTTCCAACAATTCCTCTTCATCCAGTACAGTTATGTTTCCGGTTGGTTTTATGTTACGAACGATCTCTTCAAAATCACCCGCAAGTTCACGCGTCCAGCAAACCGCATTTTTTTCGCCCAAAAAAGGCGTGGAAACAAGGTCCTGGAAATTCGTGACAGAGTAGATTTGGTTTGAAGCAGGGGATGGTTTGTTCATCAAGGAGTAATTTTAGGGAAAATAGGCTAAGGAAAATATATGTTAACCATTTTTCAATCCAAAGTTTCGTTTTACATTTTCAATATGTGTTTCTCTAATATCTTCACTTTCTCCATTTAAGGAGGCCGAATGCAAAAGATTTACTATTTCTCTTTTACTAGTATATTTCGCTGGTTCATTTTGTTCTAAAATTTCATTCACTACTTTAATTACTCTATTGGATTTTACCAAAAATGTGCTATTTGGCAAATAATCGAGATTCCTGAAACTACAGTTCCCGAAAAAAACAATCATCGAATAGAACGGAATATTTTGAAATTGGGGTAATTGCTTTTTTAAATCTTCAATATGCTTTTTGTTTTGAAAGATTGGATTGTAAAAGCGATATTTCTCTCTACCATAAGCTAAAACTTGTGTCCAATAAGTTTGATTAGCCAACCCGAAAATCCAGCCATTGTATTTTTTTACCTCAAAAACAATTATACCAACTTTAGTAGCAACAACTAAATCAATTTGACAATAGTGACTATCGGCTTTTTTTATGTACAAATCATGAAAAATAGTTTGGTGAGGAATTCCTGATTTCAAAAGCTTTAAAACCATCAGTCTTTCTGTTCGGGTACCACGATGAGTTTTTGTAACTGTCTGCAGTAATTTTTGATTTTGAATATTCTGATATATGATCACATATATGATCACTATCAGAATCAAAACTAACAAAATCAATGCAAATATTGCTGTGTGATTCATTAAACTGTTTTACAACGATAGTTCTACAAAACTTGTTCCTAACGTCAGAGTGTGAAAATACTCATTTTATCAATGTGTTTATTCGTGTACCGACCAAAGAAATTTTCATATATGCGATTCTCAACGGCTTCAATTTTAGTTTTTTCACATCCTGACGTTTCTACGCCTGCCGAAGGGGCGATTGCTAGGATTAAATTGTCAAGCTAAAATAAAAAAGATGCGGAAATGAACCGCAGATAGATCAGTTACTTCCGGTTTTCAACCTCACCGGGATCCAAATCTCTTCTTCCGATGTGGGATCATTGTTTTTGTATTTGTCACCCAATACTTCAAAATGAGGTCTGTTGTCCAATACATATTCTGAACTTGGTAACCAGGTTCCAAAAATGTATTGAAAAATGCTTGGGTCGTTACTTGAACCTTTGTATTCAAAAACGGCATAACGTCCGCCCGGTAATATGAATGTTTCCATATCTGCAGGAACCGAATCAAAATTGGTTACTTCAACAGTAGCCCATTTCACAAATTCGTTGGTTGGGTTAAAATTCGCAAAATAGCTTGGCTCATAAACCTGCATGGAGATCAGGTCATTTGAAATATTGTTGCTGATCTCTTTACACCTAGGTGCAAAACTCTTCCAGAGTTCAGCAGTCTTGTTGTTCGCCAAACTCATGGTTAGGTTTTTACCAATCAGTTTTTTTCGTTTAGATGTTGAATGTTTGGAGTCATAGCTCTGTTCTAAAAATCTCAGACTAAAATAAAGAAAATGGCTAATTTAGCTCATTAGCGTCATTTGCGGCAGGCGCGTGTTATAGGTTAATTTTCTTTTATAAGTTGCTTATCCTTCCAATAGGAAACTTTAACAACATTTCCTAAGCTGTCCCATTGTGTTACTTTTCCGTCCTCCCACCCATCAATAAAGATTGCATCTGCTTTCATTTGTCCGTTTGAATAATATTCTCTGAACAGTCCATTTTGAACTCCATCTTTCCATACGGTAATGCTTTCAAGTTGTCCGTTTTCATACCAGAATCTAGTCGTGTCTTGATCTAAGTTGTCAAGCCTTGTAAAAGTTTGTTTTTGTTGGCCACTCTCATAATATATTGTCGAACGCATGTTACAACAGAATGTGCAAGAATTGTTCAGATTGGTTTCACCTTTTTCGGGGATATCAATTCGTTCTAATTTTCCATTTTCATACCAGTGGAAAATTGTGTCAATCTCTTTTCCATTAAAATACTTGCATTGGTCTTTTTTGTTTCCGCTTTCGTACCACCATGTCCAAACGCCTTCTTTACGACCTTTGATTAGATGTCCAACATAGTTTTGTTTGCCAGATTCATAAAATACCTCTTTTCTATACGTCAAAGTGTCTTTAGGATCTTGGTAGAAGTAGATAATTTCAGGATTTCCGTTGTTGAATGTTTCCCTTACTTCTCTTGTCTCGGTTTGTCCGCATCCTAGTGCGAGGCAAAGAAGAAAAAAGATCGAACTATATTTCATGTCATTGAAAATCGCATATAACTTTTCGTGGCCTTGCACTGTTCTTGTCATAATAACTAATTGTTAATCCAATAAAATTGCTTATAAAAAACCTGGGTTTATGAGCTTTGGAGCTAGTTTCACTTTCCCAACATTCAACGTCTTTTTTTTCTTGGTCTTTTTTGACACCAGACCTGTTACATTACTATACCTGATCTCACAATCTTTTGGCAAATTGATTTGAAATTTCCCCTGTTCATTGGTTTTGGTTTCAAATACGGCATCACTTTCTTTGATGTAAATTAAAACAGAACGATAGGGAATAACTGCTTTTTGAAAATCGATAACAATTCCATTCACTAAACACGAGTCCGATGTTGGTTGTCCTTGAGCAAAAGTAGGGTTAAAAAAAGCGGTTCCAAGAAACAGACTTGCAGCTACTGAAATCTGTTTAATGCGTTTGACATTTATGAAGAAGTCAATCTGCTCATTCGTTAAGGACACACATTTTTGCTTTCCGTAATGGTTTTTGGCAATGTCCTCGATTGTCTTTTCTGTAAGGTCGGCTAAGAAGGTATTACACTTATCACAGACACGACCATTGTTTGCAATTAGCATTGCATTCCAATTTTCGGGGCAAGGGTTATTGCTGAGTAATTCTTTTTTCATTAGTTAAACATTGAAACCGCTTTTGTCAGAAGCTGTTGTCATTTATTTATGTTGTTTCGATTATCCTCTGTCACACGAAAGCGAAATTCTTTGTCAATTTCATTTCCGTTGTCGTCAATTTGCGTGATGTAATTTGTTTTTAGTAAGTCAATGCTGTCTTTGGTATAATAGTTTTCTGTTCTTATAACCAGCTTGTTCGTCTTTATGCAATTGTCAATATTTGATTTGTCAATTGTAATAATGCTGTCTTTCAAAGTATATGTTCCATAAAAATAGCTTTGTCCAAGTCCACTTCCGTTTGCCATTACATAATTACCGTCTACCTTAAAGTCCACCAAGAAACCATTAAACCCACCGTCATTAAACCCGCTGATTAAAGTAGGTGAATGTATTTTACTATCCTGGTAATAGAATATTCCAATGTTTGTGAGAATAAATAAAAGTCCAATAGAGGTTGGCAAATAGCTTATCAGTTTTTGTTTGGTTTTGAATACTTTACGGTCCTTGCGAATTGTCCAAATAAAAATTGAAAACCCTACAATACCTATAAATAGCAAAATAAAGCCGTCAAAAATAAAATCACCCTCAGCTGATGTATACAACTTATATGCAAACCATGTCCCGAAAATGGTCAGCAGAATGATTCTCCATATTTTGTTCTGAGTTGTCAAATATGTTGGATGTTAAGATACTTTATAACGTTTCTAGCATAGGGGCGCTGTTCGAAGTTTTTGATGTGTTATGGTTATTTCGTGGTAATGAGTTTTGCAATGTTTTCACCGGATTGGTTTCCAATAATAATGAATTCTTTTTTTTGATTGTTAAAGGTTTCAATGGTTACCCTTCCATCATGGGGATAAGGCCCCATTCCAAACTTTTTTGAAGGATTGTAAACGGCCGATTTGATGTCTGATAGGGCTATCAAAAAGTTTGTCTTGTTTGCTGCAATGATACTTCCGTCAAGTAAATCCAAGTCGGCAATTTTTGCTAAATAGGTATTTTTTAAATAGGAGTGGGGATTTTTCAAGTCACCTTTGATAGCCATGCTGGAGGTTATTTGTTGGCTTAACATACTATTGCCGGCTTCAACGCTTACTAGCCCGTTCCCTTGAATACCAATCAAAAATCCTTTTGCTTTAATGACAAGAAACGTTCTGTTGAGTATCAAATAGTAATATTCCATCGTAACAAAATGGTTTTCGGGTGTAAGTGTTAGGTCTTTTAACTTCATTGTTTTTCTGGTCGTGAAGGTTTCTTTTCGGTTAGGTGTTGAATTTTGGGTGTCATCTGTTTTTTAACAAATGTAAATTGTGACACCAAGATATATAAAATATGTAAACGAAAAACTAAACACACTGACACCACTTGAGGTTAGGTACTGTTATGTTACGTTTCCCAAGGATTTTAAGTGTTATTCTATAATAATCTGGTGGTCGAAGAGTGATTTAAACACTTTAAGTGATTGTTCATTTATATCCTCGCAACTATCAAGTATGAGTGCATAAAATATCTTGCCATTAAACCTGTCTTTGCTGCCGGATGCAGTGTAATATGTAAATTCACCTGCATTTCCTTTAGGCAATACCACAGGACTCTCTAAAAGCAATCCGGCATACTTTGGTGCGTTGCGCTCAATGCCTATAATATACATATGGCCGCCTCCGATCTCCGGGTACATTGTTTTGTCTTTGATTTCATATGCAATCATTTTGTCGTATTTGTCGGAGAAGTTTAATTGTTTTTTGTCGGGGTACTTAGCAACGAACGTATTCAAATAGTCACTTAGTTTGTCGTTGTCACTTACTGTTTTCATTAAAAGTGCCACTGTATAGTCGATCTTTCTTCCTTTTTTGTTTGCTATTGCAGGAGGTGTAATGAAAAATGCGGCTTGGTTTTTATCATAATCATAAATCGATATGCCCCATGTTGAATCAACCAGTACTTTGACTCCTAATGGCCTTGACGTAAACGCTACTTTATCGTTTTCGCTCACTGTCCAAATATCGCTTTTGCTATATGACTGGTTTTTATCAACAGGTATGATGCGCTTATATATTGATTCACCCAACTCCTGTTCAAAGTTTCCTTTCTTTCCTAAAATGCTTTGTGCCTGGTTCATTGCGTGTATGCAATGCGATGGCATATTAGCTAATGCTGTTGCCATTGCATAGTCATTCCAAAAGTCTGCAGGAATTTGAGTGGGTAACAACTTCTCTGCTTTTATAAAATTGTCAATAGCTGAAGTAGGAACATTTGATAGGGCATAATGATGGGCTAAAAACCAATACACACGATAGTCACCGGGATTATTCTTCTGTGCTTCATTATAATTATTGACGGCAATTTTGTAATATGCCGTGTCATCCATATTGTAAAGGTAATGAGCGATGTCGCCAAGTAGTAAAAACGTCTCTCCGCTTTTCATTGTAAGTTCCGAAAAGCTTTTGTAGTGGCCATGAAGTTGTTGTATTAAATCTACTTTTGCTTTATCATAATTCCATTCATTTGACCAATGGTCGTAATAATTAGTATTTTCCTTGATGAAATCAAAGGCAGCAACAAGTTTAGTGTCTGAACTGATTTTGGAAATATCAAGTTGGTTCACATTTGCAACTACCTTAGCAGTTATAAGAGTCAAAGAAAATAGTAAAATAAGGCTTCTCATTGGTATTTGATTGTGTCTTTATTGGCCGATTTAGCAATGCCTACAAAGGGTTTGTCTTAACGTTCTTGCATATGTCTCGGTTGATCGTTTCAATAGCTAAAAAGATGAAGCGAAGATAAAAAAATACCTAAACGAAACAACTTAGTAAGTTAGCGCCACTTGCGGCAGGCGCGTGTTTCTTACAGTATTGATTTACCTCTTGTTTTCTATGATTAGGCCATTTTCTGAAAAACTGAATGTTCGTTTATCGAAAATCGATTTCATTATTAACCAAACCTGATCAACCAAAGTGAATTTTACATTTCTGCTTGCATCTATTTTTCTTAATTGACCTGTGAAACTTATTCCGTCTATTTTTAAAGATTCTTTTGTTTGTCTATTAAATAAAGTTCCGTTTGAAATTTTATAGTGTTTTATAATATTTTCGAACATTTTATTTTGTAGGTTTATTTCTTTTCGGAAATCGTTGATGAAGTTAATTAATGGCAAATTGCTCTCATCTTCTTTTATTACAAAGAAATTATAATAATGGAATTCATCTTTGATTTCTATGTTTCGATTGTTGCCTAAATCAATGTGCAAAATTTCAGGTCGCTTAATTATAACTCTTATTTGAGTTTCTACATCTGCAATTTCAATTTCTTTGGGGGTTTCATTTAGGTCATTTTGTTCTATTTCTCTTAGTTCAACTAATTCAATATTTTTATGTTTCGCATATTCAATTCCGTCTTGCGTGAAACCATTTTTGCAAACAATGATTCCTTTATTTATGCCGCTGTCTTGAATAATTTCCGCTAACTTCATTACAATATCTTTGTTAATTTTTTGTTTCCAATACTTACATTCGATAGCCGTTAAGTAAGTATGAACTCCATCAGAAAGTGAAGTTAAAACGTCAATTTGATGTTCGACTCCTGATTTACCAACGACTTTACACGTATTTCCATGACCTTTTATTTTTATTCCAAACTCTTTACCTAAAGTTTCATAAATATATTTGGTAATACTTTCATATGTTTTCCAATCAAGATTATTCATTTTAGACATAAGATTTTATAGAGAGTGTATAATATTGTAAGTAATGTTCCCGCACCTGCCACTGGTGGCGATTGCGAGGAATAATTTGTCACGCTAAGATAAGAAAGTGTGGAATACAAATGCCTAGAATAATCATACTTAAGGGCAATAAAGCGAGCTTGCTGTTATAAGCCGTTTTTCAGTCGTAGGTAAATTACGTTTAAAGTTAATGTTGATCTCCTTATTCCGTGGAAGTAATATGGACGTTTACCTTTAAATAGTCCAGTCAGTCCACGACCATGAAACGTTGTGATATTTACATACCCTGCTTTTTGCCAAGATGTCGTGCAAGAATATATTTCTCCGTTTATCTCATACTGTATTTTAATCGGAACCAGATTCTTTGGTCTTACTTTGTCTATAGAATATTCTCTAGTATTCTTAAAGTTTTCGCCAAGAGTGTCCGCTTCTTCATACCAATAATTTGTTGTGGTCCAATTTGTATCAGGATATGGCCTGTCGTACACAACAAATTTTGAAATTCTTACAGTGTCGGAGTTTATATTAAATAGGTTACCAAGTTCTAAGTATCCACCTTTCTCGTCAAGTGATATTTGAATTGTTGAAGAGTCATTTCGTAAGATGATTTTACAGGTCAAACTGTTGTTATGATAATCTACTTGGCAAGAACTGTCGCTTATTAGATATGGCATCAGTGTTCGATTTTTTTGTGTCCTTATATAAAAATTCTGATTGTCATCTTTCTTTATAAGTGTGTCAATTTGAAGGACTATTTGTTTTGTCTGAGCAATTACATTTTGTCCAATCAACAAAATGATTATAATGGATATAATGGAAAATGATTTACCGATATTCATTAAAATGATTTACAACGTTTTTTGGACCCTTCACTGTTGCCGACTGAATAAGGTTTAATTGTCAAACTAAGATAAAAATAAAAGCGTAAAACAAAGCTGAATTTGAGCATTAAAGCGGCAATTGTGCGAGGCTGCTGTTATAGGCAGGCAATCTCATATCACAAAAATTTTAGGGTTTTGAAAATTGTTATCGCTTCCTTCTCATTAGTCAGATTATGTCCAAAAATGATTAGCCACGTATTTCTTTGTCGTTTAAGCCTAATTGCTGTCAGGCCAAATTTGTTTTCTTTCTGTCTAGCGAATTTTGCAATGCGCCAATTTTGAATACTATAAGAGGCTTTGCAATCATCATTTGGGCAATCAATTTCTGCTGAATAAGGACCATAATCAAAGTGGAGTGTGTCTATGCCGTTTGTAAGTCCCCCAACATAAGAGTCAATTCCTCTGAACCGAACAATTTTCCATTCCTTGGTTGTACGTAAAGAGAAATACTTGAAGTCAAAGGTGGTGTCTGATACTGTCTGACAGAAAGAATAATTTACAGAAGAAAACGTGATGAGGAATGTCAAAATAATATTTTTCATGTCGCTGCGTCTTGCTTGCTTATAACGTTCCTTTGCTTGGCGCAGTTGGCGTTTGCGAAACGTTTAATTATCGTGCTAAGATAAAGAATTTACGGAAACGAAATATACAAACACAGTACTATAACGCCACTTGCCGGCTGGGTGCTGTTATAGCCAGTTTTATTTAACCAGTTTGCCATTAAAGTACTCTTGTCTAAATATTGTTTTGTCAATGTTATTGTAAGTAGTCCAAATACCATTTTTTACTCCAAAGTCTGTCCACTTTACTATGATATTCATATATACAGGAAAATCAAGCGAATCAGGAACTAAATTGACTGAGTCAATCTCTGAACGGTCAACTGCAATCGGTTTATAAATACCATCGGAAATAATAGTTCCTGTGCTATCAACTTCTAACCATTTACCTTTTCTATAACCTTTTGAGAATTTTCCAGTTGATTTTAATTTCCCGTTTGGGTAAAAGTACAAAGCTTCCCCGTTCTCAATATTGTTTGAGTAGTATACAACCGATTCAATTTGCCCATTTTCATAAAATGTAACCCACTCACCAAACTTCTTCTCTTTACTTCTCATTAGACCAGATTCATCGACCTTTCCGTTGGAATGAAAACAAGTGAAATATATTCCGTTTCTTGTGTATTGGTAAATTTTCCAGGTATTTCCACTTTCATCAAATGTTGTGTCTGGACCTACGTGTCGTCCATTTATATAGTATTCTTTTGAGTAAAATTTGTAATTGCTGTCATTTACAAAAGAGCGAAAATTACTTACGGTGCCATTATATCTACCGTTCGTCTTAACACCCACATCCATGAAATAATTTGTCCCTAAAACATATTTAGTGGTGTCTTGTGAATAACAACTAATTGTCGTGATGGTAAATATTAGTGCTAAGATTGTTCTCATAAATTGGCTATAACGGTTTGCAGCTTTGCGAAGGCGGGGATTTTCAGCACTAAACTTCATTAGTTGCACAAAGCTTGATTTAGCACTTCACTGTCATAGAAGCACGAAACCCCCGCTTTTGCAAAACGGCTGTTACCAGCTGGCATTCTTGTCCAACGTGTCTGTAAACCATAGTCTTTGTTGAGTTTTACTTTCATTATTGTGTCGGCTGTGCGGTGGCTGTTACTGTCTTTATTTCCCATATGTCTGTGTTAATTGTATTTAATAATTCGTCACATCTGTCTTTGTGTATTGCAATGCAGAGCAAGTCAGTTGGTCGCGAAAAACCAACATAAGCCATTTTAACGGAACTTTTATGATGTACTTTTGTGTCATTAAAATTGTTGCCCAAAAATTGAGTAGATAATCTTTCAGATTCGTGTTTGCCTTGATAACACGATTCCAAGTACAATGTCGCACAATGTGTTTGTCCTTTTACTGCGTGAACGCTGTTAATTTCAATTTCAAGTCCTTCTTCTTTGTAATGGTTAGTCGGTGCTAAAATTTCAGCATTTTCGTCAGGAACCTCGGCATTATCAGTAATGATAAAGTCCGAACTTGCAGACATTGCTTTGTCGAACATTGCAAGCAAAGTCGGTACGTATGCTTTTATTCCTTTCCAAACATCTTCCGTTTTTTCTTGGATTATTCCAATTGACCAATTGTAAAGGTTCAAATTAAGTTCATCATATTTTTGAATGTCTTTGTCGTGAATAAAGTCAATAAGTTTTTTCTTTGTGTAAGGTCTGTCGTCTGCGGAGTTGATATTTTCTAAACGCAAGATTTTTAGAAAAGCATTTAAAATATTTTTACGCAAAGGTTCTAATGTTTGCTTTTTGTCGTAATACAGCAAATAACTTTTTAAGTTGTCGTAGTCTTGTTTGGGCTTTCCTTTTTCTTTCTTGAAGCCTTTATGATAATCTTCTAAACGTAGTTTTGTTGCATCATTCCTACTTGCTTCATCGTCTTTCCAGTCTGTATTCCAACAAACAACTTTTATCGGTTTTTCGGAATTTTCAAGTCCGTTGTCTTTTACAATTTGAGCAAAACAAGGAATAATGTTTCCAATGTTTGCAGTATCAAAAACCAAAATATGCGGTTTTATTTCACACTCATTTCTTCCGATAATATCAAAATTATTATCGTTGTATAGAGCAAATTTCTTCACCACATCGGCAATATGTTTACTTAGTCTTTGGCTACCTGCTAAATTTAAAACACTATTAGGATTCGCTCTTAATTGCCAAACTTCGTTTGTTTTGACATTGTTTGAAGAATTATAGATTGCTTGATTTCTGTCTCCAATTCGTTGGATTTTTGAAATGCTGTTTCCCTCATCGTAAAAAATCTTTTCTAGCAGGTTGTATTGGTGTGTGTCCATATCTTGCATTTCATCAACGAATACGAAAGAAAAGCGTTTCTGTAAAATGGTTCTGATAGTTGGAATTTTGCTCAAATAAACATCGGCTAAGAAATAAGCATCATCATAGTGTAGTATACCAGATTTTAGAATGGATTTTTTGAACTCAAAGAACCATTTATACACATCTCTTTTTTCTTCTTCTTTGTAATCACTATAATTTTCTGCCCTTGTTCTACCTCGTGGTTTGCTAATTTCCAAAATTCCTTCGTTTAACTTTTTAACTAAATGAATTTCGGTCGATAAATTAAATCTATAATTGTAAAATAATCCTTCGTTATTGTTTTTAATATAAGCAACTTTATCGGTAATATATTTGTCGAAATTTAGCTTATATAGCCAAGGTTTTTCTGTGAAACTTTTTATCTTATCGTTATAAATTTAGTGGTCAATCCTGTTGTGTTTCTTATTGAATTTTTGAACATAATATGGAATCGCCAAAAACTCATCAACAAAACTTTGAATTGTGCCAATAAAATTTGGATATGAGAACAGTTTCGGACAATGCTTTTGAATTTTTTCTTTTATCTCATCAATGGCTGCGTTAGTATGGGACAAAACTAATATACCCGAACCATCATCAAAGGGAAGTTTACGTTCTAAAATAACCAACTTTGCAAGTAAAGCCGTTGTTTTACCACTACCAGGAACTGCTTGTAAATCTATTGTATTGAAATTGCGAATAAATGCTTTGCGTTCATTGTCAAATGTTTTTCCCGCAGGTAACAGCAAACGTTCGGCAAATTGAATTTCTTCGTCTGATATGTTAATTACCTGTGACATATTTAATCGCTTTTACAAGGTAATTAACTGTGTCGGTTGTATCATCAACGTTTAGAATTGTGCGAACTTCTTTTATTAAATCTTCATCAATAGCGTTTGCTAATTGATATGCAATTTCAGTTTTCTTTAACCCTTTATTGATTAGCTTGATTGCAAGTGCTTTTTCAAAGTCGGTGTTCCAATCCGTTCCTGTGTGAATCGCTTTTACAGAGGTTTCAAATATCGCTTTTAAACAGATTGATTTAAACAGAGAATACTCCAAAGTCCAATTTGGTGCAGGAAAATATTTTACACTTTGCTCTGCTTTTCCAATTATGGTCGCCAATTTTTTTTGCGTTTCTTGCGAAACGGTGTTAGGATCTCGCTTTAAAAAATCATCTCCGCTTTTTTCGTATTCTCTAATGTCGGAATCAGTAATTACTGCAACAGGAATTTTCATATAGGGTTCTGCTTGTCGCAAGTAAATGTTTGCGTAGTGGTCAAAACCTGTGTGTCCAATATTTACAATGGAAACGCCTTTTTCAGTTAAGTTGATTCCAATTGCTTTTGCAATGCTTGGTAAAAGAATTTCTTCTGCCCAACCTTCCACTAAAATCACACCTTTGGCAAAAAACAAATTGGCTTTTGTGGTGTCTAAAAACTTTTCTAAAAACTTGTAATTGTCTTTTCCCAATTTGGTGTAAGTATCACCCATAGGAAAAGCGTTTGCATCGTTACAAATAATCAAGCTTTTCAGTTTGAGTTTGGAAGCTAAATTCGGGCTGTGTGTTGTAAGAATAAGTTGAATATCTTTTTGTTTTTGAAAGGCTTCAATCACTTGCATTTGTGCTTGAGGGTGCAAATGTGCTTCTAATTCTTCAACCAAGCCTAAACGTAAGCCTGTCCAATTTGATTTGGTTAAATGAAGCAATTCGGCAGCCATAAACAGACGGTTTAAAGTTCCTAACCCTGGGTTTGGTTCGCCTTTTAAAGTCAAAGTAAGTTTTTCAAGAATACTTTTGATATCAGTTGAAGTTGATTCAAATTCACTTTCGTTATCCTTGCTGTAAAAACTTTTAATGTAACCGTCAATTTTGTCTTTTATCTGCTTACCCTGTTTGGGTTGTCCTGCTTCATCAACTTCGTTGAAGTACTTTTCTAATTCTTCTTTTAAACCAGAAAAGATTTTTACTAAATCATTATCTTTTTCTTTGCCTTTAAACGCTTCATCGCCCAAAAGAATTTGCGACAATCGTGAATTGCGTTTGGCAACCAATTCATTTTCGGCATCACGCAAAGGTTTTAAATAAGTGGCTTTCAGATATTCTTTTGCTTCTGCAGTAAGTAAATATCCTTCTTCATCAAAACCAGCTTTTACATCGGTTGGTAAAATTTTATCCGCTTGGCGTTTTACATCGTAATTGAGTTTTAGGATTGGTCTTTCTTTTCCTTTTTCTCCGTCCCAGCCCAACCATTCTGTAAAGTTTTTTGCTTCATCAGGGTTTAAACCGTCAAACGTTAATTCAATTCGGAAACGACTTGCGTCTTGAAAAAAATCTTTGACATCAACTCTAATGTAATCGTAGCTGTGCGTCTTTAAAACCAATTTTATAGCATCAATAATGGCGGTTTTACCCGAGTCGTTTTCGCCAATAATTACATTCAAACCTTTGGTTAGGTTTAAATCCAAATTCGGTTTTGAAAGGTCTATTTCGCCTACTGCACCAAATTTCCTATAATTCCAAAGTTTTATGTTTGATAGATACATTGTTTGCTTTTTTCGTATTCTGTTCTTTTTACTGTCTAAACTGTCTTTGTTCAGATTTTAGTTGATTGTTTCATTGTTGGGCTGTCGTCCTATGCTTGCTGCCAACTCTCTTATATGCCCCACGTTTTGGCGTATACACACCCAAATTTGGGTAGACATGCGCCATATATTGACTTTTATAAAGTTTTGTTAAACATAATATGTTTAGAAATCAACATTTCTGATAATTTCTAAACCTTCAAATATTCTTTCTAAAAGAACAAATGCGGGTATTTAAGCATGCGCAGCAATCAACAAATCCAAATCCTGATGGTAAATATTTGGGCGTTTGCCCATATGTTGATACCGCTGCGTGCGTATTGATGGGCCCGCATATAATCGGTAATGGAACCCGCCTCCGATTTTTTCGGTGTCGTTTGCTGATTATTGCAGGAGAAAAGTGCAGGGCTGAATAGCGCCCTAAGGCTTGAGTAGTTGAGTAGGTTGTTCATAAGCTATAGGTTTCGTTTACATATCAAAAGTAGTTAAGTTATTGGATTTTCCTCACGCATGCGCAGCAATCAACAGATCCAGATCTTTATGGTAAATATTCAGGCGTTTGCCCATATGTTTATTGGTGAGGTTTCCTTTGTAAATATACACACCGCTTCGGGCGTATTGGTGGGCCCAGATATAATCGGTAATGGAACCTGCTTCGGAAATATCCAATAAAATTGGGGTGAGGATATTGCTTAAGGCATAACTGGCGGTACGGCTCACGCGGGATGAAATATTGGGCACACAATAATGGATCACATCGTGTTTGATAAACGTAGGTTGCTGGTGGGAGGTTAACTCGGAAGTTTCAAAACAACCGCCCTGGTCGATGCAAATATCCACGATCACCGAAAGCGGTTTCATTTTGGCCACCACTTCTTCGGTCACCACGGTCGGGCTGCGGCCATCTTCGCTCCACATGCAACCAATGGCTACATCGGCAGTGCTCAGGGCTTTTTGCAAAATTTTGGGGTGGAGGAGGGAGGTAAATAATTTAACGCCCACATTGTTTTGCAACATGCGCAACTTTTCCAGTGAATTGTCGAATACCTTTACCGTTGCACCAACGCCCAATGCCGCGCGGGCAGCGTATTCGCCAACAGTTCCCGCTCCGATGATCACAATTTCGGTTGGGGGAATTCCGGTAACGCCTCCCAGCATTTCACCTTTTCCGCCACGGGTGGAGCATAAATATTCGGCTGCCACCGAAATGGCCGAAGTTCCGGCAATTTCACTCATGCTGCGCACCACAGGGTAAATATCATCCGATGATTTTAAGTACTCGAACGCAATGGCCGAGATCTTTTTGCTCATTAAGGAGCGGATATAACTTTCCGATTTATTGTTTAACTGGATAGCCGATATCAATAATTGGTTGGGGCGCATCAGCAAGATCTCTTCTTCACTCAGCGGTTCTACCTTCACGATCGCATCGGCTTTGTATACTTCATCGCGGCTGTAGCATATTTTGGCTCCGGCCTCGCTGTATTCTTTGTCGGTAAATTTCGCGGCATTGCCCGCTCCGGTTTCAATCCACACTTCGTTTCCGTTGTTTACCAGTAGGTTAACGGATGAGGGGGTGAGGGATACGCGGTTTTCCTGCAAGGTACATTCTTTGGGAACACCAATATACAAGGTTTGTTGTGGCTTTCTCACGTCCATTAATGCCTCTTTGGGTTGTATTGTTGCCTGTCGGGCCAGTTCACTAAAGCCCGATTTGGATAGTTCCTCCATGTAAATGCGCAATTAATTACCCAAATTTAACGAAGATTGTATGGTAAAAGAAACATTTGCCCCGATTTTTTTTGCCCCTAGGTGTTAAGGCGTTAAGCAGTAATGGGTAAGCACTTTGAACAGCCCGCCCGTATTTTTGTGGGCTAATTTTTAGCAGGATTTGTATTTTTTATACACAAAAGCATATCTTCGCGGGCTTTCTGTGAAGAGTTGAAGTCGAAAGAATACATATTAGAATTTAATAAAGTTTGGAAAGGGGTCAATGAATATTCGTTTGATCTGAACGACAAATTTTTAGCCGGAATAGAAGGAGCCGCGATATCACAAGCCAATGTGGTGGCCGGTCTTCAGCTGTTAAAGGTAGATGCTGTGTACCACCTCGATTTTCACTTAACCGGAACCGTACAATGTGAGTGTGACGTGTGTTTGGAGTCTTTTGATCTGCCCATTGATGCTGAGTATAAGCTCATGCTGAAACTGGGTATGTCGGAAAACTACGATGATGATGAGATCTACTATATCACCGAAAAGATGATAGCGTTTGACCTGTCGCAATACTTGTACGAAAGTTTGATGCTGTCGATCCCAACCCGCAAGGTGTGTGAAATGAGTGGTGTTAAGCAGTGCAACCAAGAAGTGGTGGCCAAGCTGGAGGAGTTAAACTCGGAGCCTGAAGAGGGTGATGAAAACAATAATCCAACCTGGGATAAACTGAAAAATATATTCAATAATTAAAAACAAAAAGTAAAGTATACTACTATGCCAAATCCTAAACGCAAAATTTCTAACTCTCGCAGAGACAAGAGAAGAACACATTACAAAGGCGCAACTCCAACATTAACAGTTGACGTAACTTCAGGCGAAACGCATTTACGTCACCGCGTTACTGCTGATGGTTTTTATAAAGGAAAACATGTTTTTCCGGAAATGAAAAAAGACCTATAATTGTTTCACCAAACAATTATTGAATGAGAATCGGACTTGATGTAATGGGTGGCGATTTTGCCCCCAAAGAAGCAATAGCGGGTGTTGTTCAGGCATTCCACGAGCTTAAAAATGGTGAACGCATTGTTCTCATTGGCGATAAAGAAACGGCCTTGGCTTTGGTTAAGGAGCACGGTCTTACCGAAAATGATTTCGATTTTGTGCATACCACAGAAGTGATTGGTATGGGCGAACATCCCACCAAAGCGATTTCACAAAAACGCAACTCGAGTATCTCTGTTGGATTCGGAATGCTTGCGCAAAAGCAATTAGATGCTTTCGTAAGTGCCGGAAACACAGGAGCTATGCTCGTTGGTGCCATGTTTTCGGTTAAACCTATTGAAGGTGTTATCCGTCCGTGCGTTACCGCCATTATCCCGAAGCCTAACGGCAAATTCGGGTTATTGCTGGATGCGGGGGCTAATGCCGATTGCAAACCGGATGTGTTGTACCAATTTGCCATTTTGGGTCATTTGATGGCCAAAAATGTAATGGGAATTGAAAACCCGAGAGTTGGTTTGCTGAGCATTGGTGAAGAAAAAGAAAAAGGAAATTTAGTGACCATTTCGGCCCACCATATCATGGAGGGAACGGATATTTTCAATTTTGTTGGAAATATTGAAGGCCGCGATTTTCTTTCGGATAAAGCAGACGTATTTGTGTGCGAAGGATTTGTGGGGAATGTGGTGTTAAAAGCATTTGAATCGGTTTACTACGTGATGAAAAAACGTGGTATCAACGATGAGTATTTTGATAGTATGAATTATGAAAATTATGGTGGCACCCCGATTTTGGGCGTAAATGCACCCGTAATTATTGGTCATGGTATTTCCAATGCAAAAGCATTTAAAAACATGATTTTTTCAGCCCGCGATGTTGTGAATTCCAATTTGTGTGGAATTGTTCGCGAAGCATTTAAAAACTTAGTACCTCCAACTCAATAATGAATAAAATTACTGCAGCAATTACTTGCGTGAACGGTTATGTTCCGGAAGATAAACTTACCAATAAGGATTTGGAGAAAATGGTGGATACCAACGATGAGTGGATCCTATCACGAACTGGAATCAGCGAGAGACGTATCCTGAAAACGCCCGGTTTAGCTACTTCCGATATGGCCATGCATGCGGTGAATGGTTTGCTTGCCAAGCGTGGTATTACTGCCGATGATATTGAGCTTATTATTTTTGCAACCGTAACTCCCGACCTCATCTTCCCGGCAAGTGCCAATATCCTGGCCGATAAAATCGGGGCAAAAAATGCCTTTGGTTTCGACCTGGCAGCTGCCTGCTCGGGCTTTTTGTTTGCGCTCGAAACGGGTTCTAAATTTATTGAAAGCGGTAAATACAAAAAAGTATTGGTAGTAGGTGGCGATAAAATGTCGTCTATCATTGATTATACCGATCGCAATACCTGCATCATTTTTGGTGACGGATTGGGTTGTGTATTACTGGAGCCGAACTACGAAGGTTTGGGTGTACAGGACAGTATACTGAAAGTAGACGGTAACGGCCGTCATTATTTGCACCAAAAAGCAGGCGGGTCTTTAAAACCGCCAACCCACGAAACGGTTGATGCCAAAGAACATTTTGTGTACCAGGATGGCAAAACGGTATTTAAATATGCTGTGAGCGGAATGGCTGATGTATCGGCCCAGATCATGGAGCGCAATCACCTTTCGGCCGATGATGTGGCATGGTTGGTTCCGCACCAGGCAAACCTGCGCATTATTGATGCAACAGCCGAGCGCATGGGCTTACCCAAAGAAAAAGTAATGATCAATATCGATCATTTTGGAAATACCACCAACGGAACATTGCCATTGTGTTTATGGGAATGGGAAAAACAACTTAAAAAGGGTGACAATATCATTTTGTCGGCTTTCGGAGGTGGATTTACCTGGGGAGCTATTTATTTAAAATGGGCCTACAACAGCTAATTCCGGCTGAGTTTTACGAGATTTTATTAAAACGAATTAAAATTTGAGGCATAATGCTGAGAATTTTAAAATTTCTATACATTTGATATCAATAAAGCAATCCTAAACATGGAATTAAAAGAGATTAAAGAACTCATTAAACTAGTATCTGAAGCTGAGGTTTCGGAAGTTGAAGTTGAGAAAGGTGATTTTAAAATTGCCATTAAAAAGGTTGAGGATAAAGTAACGTATGTTCAAGCTCCTGTAGCTGCACCGGCTCCAATACAAGTGAGTGTTCCGGCTGCACCGGTTGCAACTCCAACAGCCCCTGCTGCACCGGCTGCTCCTGTAGCAAGCCCGAACGCAAGCAACCTGATCACCGTAAAATCGCCAATGATCGGTACTTTCTACAAATCATCAGCCCCTGATAAGCCTGCGTTTGTAAATGTGGGTGATGAAATTAAAGTAGGATCGGTATTGTGCGTGGTTGAGGCAATGAAATTGTTCAACGAGATCGAATCGGAAGTATCGGGTACCATCGTAAAAGTATTGGTAGAAAACGCTTCTCCGGTTGAATACGATCAACCATTGTTTTTGGTAGAACCGAAATAAATTCAATGTGCAGATCGGGTAGATGTGCAGATGAATAAATGAAAGTAATTTTTCAGGTATTCAAATGCGTTTAATACGCAGTCACATCTTCGCATTCGCACATCTTCACTTTTTCACATCAAAAATGCTATGTTTAAAAAAATACTAATTGCAAACCGTGGAGAGATAGCCTTACGTGTTATACGTACCGCAAAGGAAATGGGCATTAAAACGGTTGCCGTATATTCTACTGCCGATAAAGATAGCTTGCATGTGCGTTTTGCAGATGAAGCCGTTTGTATTGGTCCGGCACCTTCGCCACAATCGTATCTGAATATGGCCAGCATTATTGCTGCTGCCGAAATAACCAATGCCGATGCGATCCATCCGGGTTATGGATTTTTATCGGAGAATGCCAAATTCTCGGGTATTTGCCGCGATCATGGAATCAAATTTATCGGAGCTTCGCCCGAAATGATCAACCAAATGGGTGATAAGTCAAATGCAAAAGATACCATGAAAAAAGCAGGGGTTCCTGTTATTCCTGGTTCTGATGGTTTGCTGACGAGCTCAGATGAAGGAAGAGAATTGGCCAAAACGATCGGGTATCCGGTGATCATCAAAGCAACAGCCGGTGGTGGTGGACGTGGAATGCGGATCATCTGGTCGGATGATGAATTTGAAAAACACTGGGACAGTGCACGACAAGAATCATTGGCTGCTTTTGGCAACGATGGTATCTACATGGAAAAATACATTGAAGAGCCACGCCATATTGAAATTCAATTGGCCGGTGACCAGTACGGAAATGTATGCCATTTGAGCGAACGCGATTGTTCTATTCAACGCAGGCATCAAAAGCTGGTTGAAGAAGCACCTTCACCTTTTGTGACACCCGAATTGAGGGAGAAAATGGGAGAAGCTGCGATAAAAGGAGCCAAATCCATCAACTACGAAGGTTTGGGAACCATCGAATTTTTGGTTGACAAGCACCGCAATTTCTATTTCATGGAAATGAATACGCGTATTCAGGTGGAGCACCCGGTAACCGAAGAGGTAATTAATTATGACCTGGTGAAAGAACAAATTTTAATTGCTGCAGGAGTTCCCATCAGTGGTAAAAATTATTTCCCGTTCCGCCATGCCATTGAATGCCGTATCAATGCAGAAGATCCGTTAAACAATTTCCGCCCTACACCGGGAAAAATTGAATACTTACACAAACCGGGCGGACACGGAGTGCGTGTAGATACACACGTTTACGCAGGATATACCATTCCTTCCAACTACGATTCGATGATTGCGAAGCTGATCGTGTTTGCACAAACACGCGAAGAGGCGATCATTAAAATGGAACGCGCTTTGAATGAATTTATCATTGAAGGTCCGGGGTTAAAAACCACCATTCCATTGCATATCCAATTGATGCAAAATGAAGATTTCAAAAAAGGAAACTTCACCACTGCATTCATGAACACATTTGAGATCAAGAAATAGACATCTCGATTTTTTTTTTTTGAGGCCATCCTGACAAGGGTGGCCTTTTTTATGCGATGTGTTTTATGCCGCATTCACAACTATTGCAGCCCAATGGGGCCTCATATTTGTAGTTGCGGCATTATCCCAAATAATGTAGTTGCCTGTTTATTAATTGTATTTGGTATTATATATTTGTGTATGACTAAATCATTGGAAAAAGCTTTTGAGGCACTCAATAAATTATCGAAGGAAGAGCAAAATGAATTTGCACGCCTGATTATTGATGATATTGAGTGGAACCAAAAACTGTCTGCTACAAAAGACTCATTGCAGCTATTGGCAGAAGAGGCTTTGGTTGAGTATAACAATGATTAAGTTGAATAATATAAACAATTATGGATTTAGAAGCACGTAAAATAATGTTCGTTCAAGAGTTCTTAAGAATTGAGAATGAAAAGATAATTGTGGGATTAGAGAATCTGCTTCGAAAGAGCAAATCGGATTTTTTTGAAGAGAATTTATCACCTATGGGCTTAGCGCAATTTAATGCTGAAATTGATCAGGCATTAATTGATTCAGAGAATGACAATGTCATCAAAGCCTCTGACTTGAAGTCTAAAGTTCAAAAATGGAGTTAGATGTATATTGGTCGCAAGTGGCTGAAATAAAGCTTGAGGATATATACGGTTACCACAAGCAAAAGGCTGGTATTAGAGTTGCTCAAAAAATAATCATTGGAATCATTGACCAAACGGCAACTCTTGGCAAGAATCCACAAATGGGGCAGAGGGAGGAGTTGTTGTTGGAACGAACACAGGAGTTTCGTTACCTTGTCTACACTAATTACAAAATCATTTATTGGGTAAATATTAAAAAGAGAAGGGTAGAGATTGCAAACGTTTTTGATGTACGTCAGAATCCAATCAAACTTCTTGAAACGAAAGGTTAACCAACGACTAAATATAGTTTACGAGAAAAGATAAAATGGAACTAACAAATAAAATAGCCGTAGTAACCGGTGTGAGCAAAGGGATCGGCTATCATACAACCCAAGCATTGTTAAACAAAGGCGCTAAAGTTTTCGGACTTGGTCGCAACAATACGATTGAACACGCTCATTATACATTTATCAATTGTGATGTGAGGAATGACCAAAGTGTGCAGCAAGCGTTTGAGTTGATCTATAAACAGACAGATAACACCGTTCATATTTTGCTGAACAATGCAGGCCTGGGTTATTTTGGTTTGCTGGAAGAAATGCCTTTGGCGCATATACAGGAAATGATGGAGACGAATGTGAACGGAACCATCTATTGCTGTAGAGCAGTATTGCCCCACATGAAAAAACAGCAATACGGTCATATCATCAATATTGCATCAACAGCTGCGTTGGAGGGAATGCCACAAGTGGCTGCTTATTGTGCCAGCAAATGGGCTGTAAAAGGCTTGAGCGAGTCATTGTTTCGTGAGGTAAGAGACTACAAGATAAAAGTAACCTGTTTGTATCCGGGTTCCACCAAAACCGACTTTTTTAGGAACAGTCCGGGGATTCAGCCGCATGATTATATGCTGATGCCGGAAGATGTTGCTTTGAGTATTATACAAGCACTCGAAATGCCGGATAATTTTCACACGGTAAATTTGGAGATCAGACCATTGCAACCGAAAGGACCGAAACAGTAGGCAAGAAAATAGTAAGCGGTAGGCAAACTTGTTTAAATCTCAATTCAATATGACTTCCGTGGCTCCTCCGCCAAACTTCACCATATCCGCATCCTGGTATTTCTTGACAATTGATTTTTGCTGACCTAAATAGTTTTTGATCTTGTTTTTCAAAAAATGATTTCCGATCCCATGGATAAACACGATCTTTTGCATCTGGTGCATATGTGCCATTTCCAGGCTTTTTGAAAACACCTTCATTTGCAGGTCCATTATTTCCTGTGCACTTAGTTCCGAAGGGTTATCGGTAATTTTATCGATATGCAGATCAACGACAGGTTGTGGTTTTTTGTTAAGCGACTCCTCGGTAACAAATACTTGTTTACCGGCAGGCTCTCCAAAATCTTTGTTGAGTAGTTTTTGAATATCGGCTTTGTTGATGGATTCGTCTAATCGGAAGGTGTAGGCTTGTTTGCCTAAAAAATAACATTGCTTAAAACTTGCATGAAATTCCTTTGCATTTAGCTTTACGGTCTTCACCAATTGGGGTTTAAACGCATTGCCCTGCTCCTGGATAAACATGATTTGGAAAGCCATTTCGGGCCAGGTATTAAATTGTTCGAGGTTAAATTTCCCTAACGATACATACGTTTCAATGGCAATGGTCCCGTTTTGGCGCAATTCAAATGTTTGGTTGCTTTTTTGGTAATAAGCAAAAGCCACCAGGTCGCTTTCGGAGTTGTGTAATTTTAACTCGAGGCTTGTTTCGCTCAATCGTTCGAACGCAATATGAATACCCGAATATACTTTTACGAAGTTCGATTTTTTGGTTACAAAAACGGGTTCGGCAGTTTTGGAAACGGTTTCTTCAATTTTAATGAGTTCATTGGCAGCAACGGGAAGCTCAAAATCATCCTCGATGGTCACGCCAATAATTTTTCCGTTGATATTGGTGACAACACCTTCCATGTTTTCGTTTACAAAACGAACCTTATCACCCAGTTTGAATATGCTCATGTTTTTAGTTTGCTACCTGTATGATCTCTTTAAGTTTTTGTGCCAGCACGATCAAATCTTTGCTGTTGATCTCTTCCAGCTTGTTTTCATTGCCGGCTTTAATGGTGATCACTTCCGCGCGGATCAATGCCCCGGTATGATCGAATAAGTTGTAATGAAGGGTGTATTCCCTTGTATAATCCTGCTTGAGCCATTCAATCGAATTTTTATTGCTCGTGTTAATTTCAAATTGGGTGATAAACAGGATATACTTTTCATTGTATTTTTTGTGCAGGTATTGAAACACTTCTTTGTTTCCAATGGCGCCAAGCATAACCGATGAATCACTTACCCAAAAGGTTTGGTTTTTACTTTTGAGTTTAAAATTTTCGCTGATATTGTGAAATGCTTCCGTTAGGTTCGATCCCTTGCCGGCATGGTATTCATCCTGGGCCTGTTTGGAATAAACCTGGTAACGTGTTGCTGCGTAGATGCGGTTTAGGTCTTCTTCACCATTCATGGTATTGGAACGCATCAGGCTGATGGCATCAAATGAAGCCAGCAACTGGTGATACACATTTGCCTCCAGGTCGTTACGAAGTTGATTGCGAACCTGTGATACGTCTTTTTTGCTGTAACGTGCAATATCTTCATCGGCATCACTAAAATGCATCATGGTTTGATAAGGCACGATGAGGATACGCGTATCTTTTTTGGCAGAATCCAGTTGTGCCAAACAGGTTTGTTTGAAAGCAAGAAGCAATACAATAACCAATAGTTTTTTCATGATATAGGTAAAATGGTTATCAAAAATAAGGTAAACAGAGCTGCACGAAATCCACACTTGGTAGTTGTGTAGTTGATAAGTGTGGCTTAAGAATATGGCTTTGTGGTTTTTCGGATTTATGGCTTTATGTGACCTACAAAGCCATAGAGCCATAAAACCATTTTCCTCCTAACGCAACAAACCAATAATATCGTTTCCGAAAATAAGCACCATCAGCGACAACAGGATTATCATACCAACGGTTTGCACGCGTTCCATCGCTTTGGTACTGATCGGTTTCCCGGTGATCATTTCGATGATCAATAATACCACATGTCCTCCATCAAGTGCAGGGATCGGAAGAATATTCATAAAGGCAAGGCCTAAAGAGATAAGTGCCGTAAACAACCAAAAGCGACTCCAGATCCATTCGCCTCCATAAAATTTAGCGATCCCGATCGGGCCTTGAACAGCTTTGTTGGCCGGAATATCACCACTGAAAATTTTACCCCATCCTTTTATCTGCATCGAAATGGTTTCAACGGCCTGGTTCACACCAATAGGAAACGATTCGAAGAAACCATGTTTGATGGTTTCATATTGAAATTCCATTGGCTGCGGAACAAATCCTACTTTGCCTTCTTTATCCACTTCTATTGGTAGCGTTACGGTATCCTGCAGTCTTAAAACCGTGAATGACGTTTGTTTTCCGGCCTCATGCTTCAGCAGTTTTTGGAACTCATCAAAGAATTGAAAAGTTGTATTGTTGATGCCAATGATCTTGTCTCCTTTTTGCAATCCTGCTTTTTCTGCATTGTAATTAGGAGTTACCTCCGCAACACTAAATGTCATGCGCGGTGTGAAAAAATCAAGTTTGTTTACAGATGCATATCTGCTGGCAAAATCACTTGGTAATACGATTTGGGTATCTGCATTGTTTCTTTCAATGGTGTAAACGGTTGATTTACCCAGAATATCATCGCCTGTAAAAGCATCTTCAAAATACACGATCTCCCTTCCGTTAACCGACTTTAATTTGTCGCCATCACGGAAGCCTACTTCTTTAGCAAAGTCCGAAGTGGATACACCGTATACAACTGAACTGTTTAGGGTATATTTTTCTCCATAAGCAAAAGAGATCATCGCAAAAATAACGATACCGGTGATCACGTTCATCACCACACCACCAATCATTACAATCAACCGTTGCCAAGCCGGTTTGCTTCTGAATTCCCAAGGCTCAGGAGGTAATGCCATTGCTTCGGTATCCATGCTTTCGTCAATCATTCCGGCAATTTTTACGTATCCGCCAAGTGGCAACCATCCAATTCCGTATTCGGTTTCGCCTACTTTAAAGCTGAATAATTTATAGCCCCAGGCATCAAAAAACAGGTAGAATTTTTCTACTTTTATTCCGAAAGCCCTTGCTGCCCAAAAATGTCCTAATTCGTGAAGTATTACCAGTATCGATATGCCCGTAATAAGTTGGGCCGCCATGATGAGTCCTTGCATGTGTACAGTTTGTTGTTTAGTTGTTTTACGGGATTATTGTCCCGGGTTTTTGAATGTGCGAAAGTAAGGTATTCCCGCCACAGATAATACAGATTTTTTAAGCGGTAAAAATCAAACTTAGGACTGATTATCACAGATTAAGAAGGAGGGAACCTTGTGGTAAATTTCGCAGAGTCAATTTTAAATGAAATCTGTGCTGATCTGTGGTATTTATAACGAGAATGAAAGAGATCAACTACAGCAATGAAGTTGCAACCCTACGGGTTTCCGCGTCTGTTTGGATATAGTCTTCGAGGGTTGGGTGTTTAATAAACGAAACCTGGTTCATGCACTTTTCATTGAGCTCGGCAATTTGCAGGAATTTGATCTTGTCGTTTAAAAATGCATCAACGGCAATTTCGTTGGCGGCATTTAAAATACAGGCGATGTTACCGCCTTTTTCCATTGCCTCGTAAGCGAGGGCCAGATTGCGGAATGTTTCCAGGTCGGGTTGCTCAAATGTGAGGTTGTTTATTTTTCGGAAATCCATTCGTTCAAAATTGGTTTGCACACGTTCAGGAAAAAAGAATGCATAATGGATGGGTAACTTCATATCGGGTAATCCCATTTGTGCTTTGATACTACCATCGGTAAACTCCACCATGCTGTGAATAATGCTTTGCGGATGCACAACAGCTTCGATCTTATTTCCATTCACCCCAAAAAGCCATTTGGCTTCGATCACCTCAAGCCCTTTATTCATGAGTGTTGCCGAGTCGATGGTTATTTTGGCACCCATGCTCCAGTTTGGATGCTTAAGTGCTTGTGCTTTGGTTACTTCTGCCAGGTCACTTCTTTTTTTACCCCTGAAAGGTCCACCACTTGCTGTTAGAATGATTTTATCAATAGCATTTAAATCTTCACCCACTAAACATTGAAAAATGGCGGAATGCTCTGAATCTACAGGGATCAGATCGACCCTGTGTTCTGCACATAATTTGGTGATCAGTTCACCTGCCACAACCAGCGTTTCTTTATTGGCCAGGGCAATACGTTTTTTGTTTTCGATGGCTTTGATGGTGGGCAACAAACCACTGTAGCCTACCATTGCAGTGAGCACCGTATCGGCCGAAGTAATTTCCATTACATCAGCAATGGATTTATTTCCGGCAAATACCTTGATATCATCATCGGCCAATGCCTCTTTTACCTGCAGGTATTTGCTTTCATCGGCAATCACCACGTGATTGGGGTTAAACTCTTTGGCTTGCGCTATTAATAAGTCGGCATTTGAGTTGGCCGTTAATACTTCAATTTGGATCCTATCTTTTTGCTCACGGGCAATTTCCAAAGCTTGCGTGCCTATCGAACCTGTGCTTCCCAGTATGGCTATTTTCTTTTTCTCAGTCATAAATTTATGTGTGGCAAATTAGGCTTTATTTTAAATAGATTTAGCTCCTCTCAGGCAATCGAGTTTTTTAATTTGTCAGCAATTTTCCGGTCGTTGCTTAACCTGGGAACCTTGTTTTGACCTCCAAGTTTTCCTTCGCTTTTCATGTAGTGGATGAATGCATTTTTGTGCAAAGAACGGATTTTGAGCGTGCGTAAAATATTGCCGGTAAGGAGGTCTTTGTAGTAAACGTTTTTTGCCTGCAAGGCTTCATCAACCAAAGCAGCAAACTGCTCTGTATCCTGAGGTTGTGTACCGAATTCGATAAACCATTCGTGGTATGGCAAGCCGCCTTCAGGTGGCGTTACTTGTGGGGCAACGGTAAATTCAATAATTTCTATTCCCTGGTTTTTGGCTACGCTTAACAATGCGTGTTCCACTTCTTCCCCGATCACATGTTCTCCGAAAGCAGAGATATAATGTTTGATACGACCGGTAACCAAAATGCGGTAAGGGTTTTTTGAAATAAACTTTATGGTATCACCAATATTATATCCAAACAAACCTGCATTCGTGTTTAAAATGATCGCGTAATGTTTGTTCAGTTCAATATCTTTTAAGGACACACGGGTTGGGTTTTCGGTAAAAAAATCATCAACGGCAATGAACTCATAAAACATTCCATTATTGGTGAGCAACAATAATCCTTTTTCGGTTTGCGAATCCTGGTAAGCAATAAATCCTTCGCTGGCAGGATACGTTTCAATGGTATCCACTTTTTTGCCAATGCTTTCTTCGATCTTGGCCCTGTAGGGTTCAAAGTTTACTCCACCGTAAACAAACAAGTTAAAGTTGGGAAAAATATCTTTTACTTTTTTACCTCCGCTTTTCAACGCAAGCTTATCAAAATACATTTGCACCCAAGGCGGGATCCCGCTGATGAGTGTCATGTTTTGATCAAATGTTTCCTCAACAATGGCATCTACTTTTTGTTCCCAGTCATCAATACAATTGGTGAGGTATGAAGGCAATTGATTTTTGCGCAAATACTGTGGCACATGGTGATTGACAATACCACTTAACCGTCCCACTTTGATGCCGTTTTTTTCTTCCAGCTCAGGACTTCCGGATAGGAAAATAAGTTTACCGTCTACAAAATCGGCTTTTCCTGTTTCTTGAATATAACACAACAATGCATTGCGGGCCGAGTTGATATGATAGGGAATAGAGTCTTTGGTGAGTGGGATGTATTTGATACCTGATGTGGTGCCTGAGGTTTTGCTCCAGTACAAAGGTTTGCCGGGCCATAATACATCCTGATCGCCATTGAGCGCTTGTTCAATATAGGGTCTTAAACCTTCATAATCGCGGATCGGTACCTGTTTTTTGAAGTCTTCGTAACCTGATATGTTTTGGAATGAATGGGCTTTGCCAAACACCGTTTGTGCCGCTTTTTGGATAAGTTGTTTCAATATTTTTTCCTGGTCGGAAACAGCATTGGTGGCATCCTTTTTTACGTTGGATGAAATGTAAGCCGCAAGCGGTTTGGCAAAAAATGATTTGATACCCATGTGCGCAAAGTTATAAGTCTGACACATTTCTTTCCTGTTTAGGGGAAAAGAAAAAGTCGGTTGGATATTTGATAAAATAAGCAAACGTGATCGACATAAGTTTTCGGAATTCGGTAAATTTTACCCTGCGCGAACGAATAGCGACAAACAATGCAAGGCTAAAGCTGATGAGAAAATTGAAAACACCAATTCCGATCACACCCATTAAACACACAAGAGCGTAGTGTAAATCGAGTTTAGGAAACAACGTAACCACGGCAATGGCATAGTTGGCAGATGCAATGGTGATATGTCGGATATCAAATGGTATCCCAAAAATAAACCCGATAAATCCCGCCATTCCCAGAAAGAAACCAAGCCAGGTATTTCCAACCAATGAACCCATATTGTGTTCAACATAAGTTGAAAAACGAATGAGTGCCCTTTTGCTGAGTATTTTTTTGAGTAGTGAGTGTTGTCGTAAACGAGCAGGAATATTGCTGTAAATAACTTTGTTGTCGTAGTAGCCGGAAATAATACCCGATACAAATAACATAACACCCGTGATGCTTGCATACCATAAGGTTGGAGTTGAAAGAGGATCTACATCGTTCAATAATTTTTTGGCGGTATGTTCATCCACCATGGTCGAACCCGAAAACAATAACCATAAGATGGCCACACAAGCAGCTAGGGGAAACACAACCACCAAATTTCCAACAAAGGAGATAAACTGGCTTCGGGATACTTTTCCGATTGTTAACGCCAGGCCTTTAATGGCATGTTGGTGGGTTTCATCATTTGTATCCAGCGAGTGGGCGATCTTGGCTGCAGTCATGGCCGGTTGTTTGGTGGCCAGGGTTCCATGCAATACTTGTATCCCAACAAAACCTGAAGCATAATTTAAACTATAGCTGAAGGATTGCCAGAAAGGTGCGAAAGGCAGGTAATGCAAAAAGATCTTAACGATGGCCATCCATACTGCTACCATACCACCGATACAGGATGAGAAAAACATTTTGACGAACTCCATTCGTGTATCGGCAATATAATGTTCACCTGTTTTGCTTTCGTGTTCCGAAATCTGGTAGGCGAGGAGGTAAGTTGTTTCGTTCAATAAACTGCGAATGCTGTTTTTTTTCTGCTCATTTGCACTTATTTGTTTGATGAACAATGCGAGTTGTTGCGCACTGAGTTTGGGTTGCAAATACAGATCGAGCATGATATTGAGTCGTTCAATATGCTGCGTGGTGCGGTGCAACGAATAGGTGAGCTGCAGGCTGGCTCCCTGGTGATGCGAAACACGCCTTAACTTCGCAACATCTTTTAATGAATCGTTCAGCAATATTTTAATATGCGAAACCAGGTGTGGGTTGAATTGAATGCCCAATACATGCTGAGCAATGAGAGCATGGATCTCTTTGTTTTGGCGGATAAAAGAAGTTACTGTTTGGTTGTTTTTAAAACGGGAAATAAATTCACTCTCGATAGCTGCAGCCGTAATGCGGTACGACAGCACTTCAATGGCATCAATTAATTCGTTCTTTAAAAAGGTGGTATTAAAGTCCACCTCGATATCGAGGATGCTAAAAAGTTCACTGAGTTGTTCGGTGCTGAATACATCAAAATCAGAAATGCGGAGCAAGGTTTCATGCAAGGAATTGTCGTCTCCTGATTCCGGAAGGATACTGTGTTTGAGTTTTCTGAAAATTTCGGAAGAGAATCCGGTGCGGTTGGGAATACCCGATTCGATCAGGCAATAAGAAATATCTTTACGTTCAAAAACACGTTCAATATACTGTTTCAACCGCAATCTTGATGACTCACTGTTCCTGAGAAGTGTTAAGAGTTTTTCAATTTCGGCAGGGTGGCGCTCCAATTCCGCTACCAGTTGTCGTAACAATTCGGGGTGTTTGGGTATATGCTGCTGGATGGATTGTAAAACACTATCGATGCTCATGTGGGCTAAGGTAACAAAAAAAATGGGTGACAAGCACCCAATCATTTGATTGTTCAGAAAAGTTCAACGTGACCAAAATGGCTTTGTACTCTAAGGGATGACAACAGGTGACGTTAATATCCCGAAATTGTTTTCTCTTTAGGATATTTTACCTCAAAACTAAACTTGAGTGATTGGGATTTTTCTGCCTCAAGTGTTAATGTCCATTTCAATTTACCGGTTGTTTCGTCATATTCCGCCCCACCACTATTCTGAAGTTTTACTTCAATTTCTTTATCGGTTGAAACCGGGATCTGGTCTTCGATCACAATGGTGATCGGTTCTTTACGGGTATTGCGCAGGCTGATCTCCCAGGTGTTAAGTTCTTTTTTCGTTCCTCCACTCAACGTTTTGCTGCTGAAATCTTTGAGTAAGGTTCGTTGGATCTGGATGCGTTTGTCACGGCCCAATGAAATCAACATTGAATCGCTTGTGGTACCATTGATGAATGTTTTGCCCACAAAGGTTCCGTCAAAATAAATATTGGCTTCTCCGCTTACCTGATTTACCAGGTCGCTACCCGAAACATGTGCGGTTACAAAGGCGTCTTTATCCAATTTTGGAACTGTACCGTAAGCGTAGTTTGCTTTCAGGTTCGATGTGGTTAAGTCCACCTGGTGAGGTGTTGCATCACTTGGAATGGTATATGCCGAAGTTACAATAAACTCAATATTGATATCGGTTTGTTGTGTTGTAGCAACACCTGCTGAGTAATCTAATTCATTGCTTGCAGCAGGAGCAACAAGGGGCTTTTTTCTTGTAATTACTACTTCCTGGAGTGCAGGATTGGCGTAACCATAAGGAGCAGCGGGATTGCTAAACCCAAGGAAATTTGTTTTTAATTCCGGTTTACTGCCACTTTCATTCGGATTGGCTGTGCTTAATTTTAGAATCACATTTTTCCAGCTTTCACCGGTACCTTGCGTAATATATGCTTTGCTCACCAATTGCAATTCACTTTTGGTATCTTTAACACGCACATCATAAAAGGGTTTCCAGCTTGCATTTCCCACCAAATAACTCCATTCAATTTTCGCATTGTTTACAGGAGCTAAGGTTTTAACGGTTACCACAATTTCGGCACTGCTGTTTTCATTGTTATTGTATTCTTCCAACTGTAGTTGAAATTTATGTTGAATGAGCATTAACCGTCTTTCAACAATTGCCACTTTCATTAATTCTTCACCGATTTCCTGTGAACGTTTGCGAAACAATTGCAGCGCATCTTCCAGGTCTTCCACTTTTACCCCACCATTCGATCCGCCAATGGATTTGTTGGAAACCAATACTTCTTTCTCCAACTCCCAGGCTTGTCTTTTGATCTGCAGTAATTGCAGTTGATTGCTTAAAGCCTGTATCGTATCTTCAATCTCCCGAATAAATGCAGGTTTTTCTTCTTTCTCCAAATAATTATTGCGCTGGCTTACCGATAAGAGGATCACATTGTTTTCCGTTTTTACCTGAATACTATTGAGGTTGATAAACGGAGAAACTTTATCAAACACCAGGTTTGTAACACCTGCCTGCAGGTTCACTTTGGCCGTACGTGTAACCTGCGCCTGGTTTAAAAAAACGGTCACGTTGGTGATGGTGCTGGGTGTGCGCTGTTCGTTCTCGGCTGCAGTTAACCCAAACGGAATCAAGAGGAATATTAAAATTCGTAATTCGTAACCCGTCATTCGAAATTGTTTAAAGCGGTATGTTTCCATGTTTTTTACGTGGTAAGTTGGCAACTTTATTTTCGAGCATTTTAAATGCTTTGATCAACTTCAAACGTGTTTCTTCCGGAAAAATTACCTCATCAATAAAACCACGTTCGGCAGCACGGTAAGGATTGGCAAAAAGGTCGCCATACTCTTTTTCTTTTGAAGCGAGTTCGGCTGCATGGTCGGCTGCACTGTCGATTTCTTTTTTGAAGATAATTTCGGCAGCACCTTTTGCACCCATTACCGCAATTTCGGCTGTTGGCCAGGCAAAGTTCATATCGCAACCGATGTGCTTGCTGTTCATCACATCATATGCTCCTCCGTATGCTTTACGGGTGATCACTGTTACACGTGGCACGGTAGCCTCGCAGAAAGCATATAATAGTTTTGCTCCATTGGTGATAATGGCATTCCATTCCTGGTCTGTTCCGGGTAAAAATCCGGGAACATCTTCAAATACCAATAATGGAATATTGAACGAATCGCAGAAACGCACAAAACGTGCACCTTTTTGCGAAGCATGAATATCCAAACATCCCGCTAGTTGCGCTGGCTGATTGCCCACGATACCGATACTGCGACCGGCCAAACGGGCAAATCCCACCACAATATTCTCAGCATAGTTCTTATGCACTTCGTAGAACGAACCTTCATCCACAATATGCTCAATTACCTCGCGCATATCATAAGGTTGGTTTGCATTTTCGGGGATAATATTGGTTAGTGCAGGGCGCATTTCATCAGCTGCCTGATACGGTAGGTGAGGAGTATGCTCTTCGCAATTTTCAGGAATATAGCTGATGAGTTTTTTGAGTTGGTTGATACAATCAATTTCATTGGCTGCTGTAAAATGCGCAACACCACTTTTGCTTGAATGCACGCTTGCTCCGCCCAATTCTTCTGATGTTACTTCTTCATGTGTAACGGTTTTCACAACATTGGGTCCGGTTACAAACATGTACGAGGTGTTTTCTACCATCATGATAAAATCGGTAATGGCCGGGCTGTACACAGCTCCACCTGCACACGGACCCATGATGGCCGAAATTTGCGGCACCACACCACTTGCCATTGTATTGCGGAAAAAGATATCGGCATAACCGCCTAATGAAACGACACCTTCCTGGATACGCGCTCCACCTGAATCGTTTAAGCCAATAATGGGAGCTCCGGCTTTCATCGACATATCCATCAGTTTACAGATTTTCTCTGCATGTGTTTCGCTTAATGATCCACCGAATACTGTAAAATCTTGGGAGAAAGCATAAACCAGGCGGCCATTGATGGTACCGTAACCGGTGATCACACCATCCCCTAAGAATTGTTGCTTCTCCATTCCAAAATCTTTGGAACGGTGCTGTACAAATGCACCGATCTCTTCAAAACTTCCTTCGTCAAACAGGAAGTGTAGGCGTTCGCGGGCTGTTAGTTTCCCTTTTTTATGTTGTGCATCAATACGGGCTTGTCCGCCACCTAATTGTGCTTGTTCACGTTTTTGCTGTAATAAATCTCTTTTATTCATCGGTACCGATTGTTGAGGAGCTGTCATATAAAATGTTGCGTTCTTTTTGGGTTAAGTATAGTATGCAAGTATATGAGCTTTTTTGTCGTTTTTTTAGTTGATTGTCGTTAGTTTTTATCACCAATAGGGTTGAAAAGCAGTCAAAGTATGGATCATTATGTCCTTTACTTACAACTGATATGTATTCAAAGCCGAAATTTAACAGGTTTCCTTGTCGTTATTTCGGCAACAGCAGGCCCATTTTGATGGTGCTTTGGCATCTTATGGGTTGTTTTGTTTTGCTGCTTCAATAAGACTGGTGAGCCTTGGCAATTTTGAATAATCGGGTACTAAAGCCTTGATTACATCAATACTTGTAGTAAGTCCGTCTTCATGAAAACCTGTATTGCGTAAAAAACAGCTGGTAAACCATAAACCATCTTTCCCTTGGCGATTTAATACATGTTGCTGTGCTTTGTAGAGCGGCAATCTTGGAGGAGTGCGAACATGCACATTTACATCATAAATTGGGGCTTCCGGTTTTGTGAGCGTGTTTTGATCCGAAACCCCTTCTTCGTGATGACTCCAGTCGTAACTGGTAAATACCATGGCATTTTTTGCCTGCCCCGACCATATGGTAGCCATAATGGTTTTCATGTAGGGTATAAACTTGTAGGAATAGGTTGCCCAGTTGGACTTGTGTAAAGGCATTACATGATGGTCGTTGTGCACTGTTGCCCGGCACCATGCAAGTTCTACATCGTTGAGTAATGAAATCGTTTGATCAAAATGATTAGCCAAATCATGTGCTCCTTGCTTCAAAATAGCTGCCGCCTGATGTGGCCATAATGCCAGGATTATTTCATCAAATTCTTGTACTTCACCTGAGCTTGTAATCACCTTCCAGCTATTATTACCACTGGTTTTAGAATTGCTTACAGCGGTTACTGTATCACCCAGTCTTACTTTGGTTCGTTGCAGCATGTTCCGCACTGTTTGCACATATGTTTGCACACCACCTTCAATACACCATGACATTTTTGGACTTTTAGCAGCAAGGCTATATGATCTTAAAGTAGTGCCACAAGGTTGTTCAGGCATTGATTGCACATCAATATGGAATGCAAATGTCATCAATGGATAAAATACTTCCTGTAAAAATTTGGGGGTGATATAAGGGACTTCTTTCACAAAATCCTTCATTAAAAATTCATCGGTCAGCCTCCCTTCAGCGTTTAGCTTATCAATGGTTTTAATTACCCTGCTGAATAAAAACAGGTTCCATACATAATCCCAGGTTTTTCCGGGTGAACGGAGCATTCTGCGAATATTATTTGTGATAAGCATGCCCTTGCCTTTATGGGCATTCCACAGGTAATTTTCAAAGGTAAAGGAGTGTGTTTTTACACCTAGCTGTTTGATCCATGCCGAAAAGTAAGGATACCGAGGGGTAACAAATAAATACGCTACCGGGTCAACCGGGTATGGTTTCCCTTCGGCAGTTTTTGCCAACACAGTGCGTGCATTACCACCTAAATTATTTTCTTTTTCATACAGGGTAATTTCGTATTCGGGATGTTCTTCAAGAAAGTAGGCGGCCGATAAACCGGACACGCCACCACCAATAATCGCAACTCTCTTAGGTTGATTTTTCATCATATATTATTTACAGTATTTATGGTTTTTTAGTTGGCATCATTTTGCTTTTGCCTCAAAGCGTTCCAGTTTAGTAAAAAAATAAAATATATTGAAAACATAAAATGTTAAGAGCAGTCTCTCAGGATAAGTGTAGTTAATACGCTTTCGATCTCTAACGCTAATGAAATGGCTCATACATTTACTTTTTTTTCATGGCAGTATGAGATATTAAACCATAAAAAATCCCCTTTCTCATTGCTGAAAAAGGGGATTTCGGTTGAATATGTGCGAATTTAATTAGTGCGAAGCCAGGTAAGATGCAATACCTTGTGCATTGTCTTTTAATCCGTCTTTTCCTTTGCTCCAATCGGCAGGGCAAACCTCTCCGTTTTCTTCGAAGAACTGTAAAGCATCCACCATACGTAAAGCTTCATCTACACTACGGCCCAAAGGCAGGTCGTTTACTACCTGATGGCGCACGATTCCTGCTTTGTCAATGAGGAACAAACCACGGTATGCTACTGCATCTTCACCTTGGTTTCCAACCCAGATCATATTTCCGGTTTCATCATAATCGTAATGACCGGCCAATACACCATAGTTTAAAGCGATCGTTTTGGTAACGTCAGCCACCAACGGGAATTTTACACCCTCGATACCACCATCGTTCATGGGTGTTTTTAACCAGGCCCAGTGCGAGAATTTAGAATCAATTGAACATCCTACTACTTTTACACCACGCTCTTCAAAATCCTGGATACGTCTTTGGAATGCAATGATTTCTGTTGGGCATACAAACGTAAAATCCAACGGATAAAAGAAGAATAGAACGTGATTTTTGCCAACGAAATTGTCTAATGAAAAATCATCTACGAAGTCGCCACCGTTTACTACTGCTGCTGCTTTAAATGACGGGGCTTTTTTGCCTACTAACATTGTCATATTATGTGTTTATTTTTTGTGTTTAAGTTTATTTAGGTAACAAGGTTTATTTGATTTTGGTTTTATGGCTTTGTGTTTTTATGTAACACAATTAACACAAAACCATCATCCACATCAATTCATTTTTAGCCATTCATTGATGCTAAAAACTCCTCATTGCTATTGGTGTTTTTCATGTTTTTAAGCAACAGGTTCATTGCTTCTTCTGCGTTCATATCTGAAATATGGTTGCGCAATATCCAAGTGCGTTGCAAGGTAGCTTTGTCCAATAAGAGATCCTCTCTGCGTGTACTTGAAGCCACAATATCAATAGCAGGGTAGATACGTTTGTTGGATAGTTTACGATCCAACTGCAATTCCATATTACCTGTTCCTTTGAACTCCTCAAAAATAACCTCATCCATTTTAGAACCGGTATCAATTAATGCGGTAGCAATAATGGTTAGTGAACCCCCATTTTCAATTTTACGTGCTGCTCCAAAAAAGCGTTTGGGTTTGTGCAATGCGTTTGCATCCACACCACCCGAAAGGATCTTTCCTGATGCCGGTTGTGCGGTGTTAAATGCACGCGCCATACGTGTAATCGAGTCGAGCAGGATCACTACATCATGTCCGCATTCGGTCATCCGTTTTGCTTTTTCCAATACAATATTGGCAAGCTTCACATGTTTCTCTGCCGGTTCATCAAAAGTAGAAGCAACAACCTCGGCTCTTACGCTGCGTTGCATATCTGTTACCTCCTCGGGGCGTTCATCAATAAGTAAGATGATGAGGTAAACTTCAGGATGGTTTTTGGCAATAGCGTTTGCCACTTCTTTCAATAAAATGGTTTTACCGGTTTTGGGTTGCGCTACAATTAATCCACGCTGGCCTTTACCTATAGGAGCCAGCATATCGATAATACGTGTTGAGTAAGAAGTGGTATCGCCCAGTTTTAATTTTTCATCAGGAAACAACGGGGTTAAATGTTCGAATGCAACACGGTCGCGGATCTCCGAAGGTTTACGGCCATTTACCGAATCAACTTTAATTAAGGCAAAATATTTTTCGCCTTCTTTCGGAGGGCGAATGGTTCCTTTAACAGTATCACCTGTTTTCAGTCCCATTAATTTTATTTGTGAAGGGGAAACATATACGTCATCCGGTGACGACATATAGTTATAATCTGACGAACGTAAGAAACCATAACCATCAGGGATAAGCTCCAAAACACCTTCAGCACTTACAATGCCTTCCAACTCCTGCAACAAATTGTTTTGTTGTTGCATGCGCTCAAACTTTTCCTGGCGTTTGTTTTCACGTTCCTGGTTTTGTTGGTTGCGCCTGTTTTGGTTATTCTCTTCCGATTGTTCTGTTGTTGTATTTGCTTCAGTTGTTCCCTCAGTTGTTGTTTCAGGTGAATTACTGTTGAAGTTTTGTTCAGCGTTGTGTTTTTGCTGAGGCTTTGCATCACTTATGTTTCCGTTCTCTTCATTGCTTGGTTCGAATGAAGTTTCTTGTACCGAAGCCAATTCAAGTTCAGGTTGGGCCATTGGTGCAGCAGCTTCAGCTTTAGGTTTACGAGCCTGGGTTACTTTAGCAACCTTTTCTGTCTTTTCTGCTTTGGGTTTTGTTTTACGTTTTTTAGGCGCTTCGGCCCCATCACTGGGTTGTGCCGATAGTATGTTTGTGATCAAATCTTGTTTACTCAGATCATCAATTTTTTCGATGTTTAATGATGATGCGATGGTTTTTAGCTCAGACATGAGCATGTCGTTCAATGTATTAATTTCGTACATGAAATATGTTGTATTATCTTAAATGGAATAAATGCAATGCAGAATCTTTCGATTGTTTAATTGAATACTAAAAAAAAGTTGGATTGTTTTTAGGCGCGGATAAGAATTCATCCGTATGCAAGTGTAAGGTAGTTTTTTGATATTACAAAATTTAGTTGGCAGTAATTGGTTTCACAGGGTTGCTCGGTTCTTAGTTGTTGGCTTACAGGGGTTGATGGGGTAAAGGCTAGGTACAAAAAAAATCCTGCACCGAAATTTTATTCAATGCAGGATTTAAATAGGGTTGTTTTGAAATTATACCAGCAATCTTACCGGGTTTTCCAACATGTCTTTTAATGTTTGCAGGAAGGCTGAACCCACTGCACCATCCACCGAACGGTGATCGCATGATAAAGTTACTTTCATAATATTGGCAACTTTCATCTGACCGTTTTCTACCACAACCGTTTCTTTTGCCGCGCCTACAGCCAAAATGCATGACTCAGGTGGGTTGATAATCGCTGTGAATTGGTCGATGCCAAACATTCCCAAATTGGAAATGGTAAAGGTACTTCCTTCAAATTCGGCAGGAGCCAGTTTTTTGTTTTTAGCTTTATCTGCCAATTCTTTTACTTCAGCACTGATATGTGAAATGGTTTTATTATCTGCAAATTTTACAACCGGCACAATTAGCCCGTCTTCAATAGCAACTGCAACGCCAATATGAATATGGTTGTTCATGCGGATCTTATCGCCCAACCAGCTTGAGTTAACTTTTGGATTTTTACGTAACGATGCAGCAACTGCTTTGATGATGATATCGTTAACCGATATTTTAACAGGGCTGATATCATTCATTACTTTACGGGCTTCAATTACTTTATCCATCACAATGCTCATGGTAAGGTAGAAGTGAGGAGCTCCGTTTTTGCTTTCGCTTAACCTGCGTGCAATGGCTTTGCGCATTTGCGAAACAGCAACATCTTCAAAACTTTCTGTTCCTACAATGGCCGGAATGCTTACAGATGGTTTAGCAGAAGTTGATGGTGTGAAATTCTCCACATCGCGTTTTACAATACGTCCGTTATCGCCCGAACCCGAAACTTTGCTTAAATCCAAACCTTTATCTTCGGCAATCTTTTTAGCCAATGGAGATGCTTTCAAGCGGGCATCAGTATCGATTTGAGATGGTTGATTTACAACTTCAGATTTAACAGGAGAAGATGTCGTTTCTCCTTTTGCTTCTTCTTTCGGGGCAGCCGGAGCTGCTGCGGCAGGAGCATCGTTCAGCAAAGCACTTACATCTTCACCTTTTGCACCCACGATGGCAATAACCGCATCAACCGGAACAGATTGCCCGGCCTGGATACCAATATGTAAAAGCGTTCCTTTTACATAGTTTTCCAATTCCATGGTAGCCTTGTCGGTTTCCACTTCAGCCAGTATATCTCCCGATTTTACATCATCACCAACTTTTTTATGCCAAGCCACAATAACACCTTCGGTCATTGTATCACTCATTTTGGGCATGCGTATTACTTCTGCCATAATTTCGTTTTTCTGTAATTTTTAAAAGTCAACAAAAATAACAATAGAATTGATTTTAGCTACTCTAATCTTAAAATGCTTAATAGTTGAGCTTTATGTCGAATCCAACTTTAAACCAACGGCCGGGCATGGTTACATAACCAGCTTCCATGTAATTGGTATTCATGATATTGCTGACATCGGCATACACCTCAACATATTTGAAACGGTACATCAGCTTTGAATCGAGCAAGGTATAATCCGTCATTGAAACCCGGTTGATATGGCGTACTGTTACCGATTGATACAGTTGTTTGAACCAGTTAATCGTCATTGTTCCAATCACCTGGTGGCGAATATTGGAAAGAGTGTATCGGCTTGTATAATTGTCTGGTTGGTTATAGTTGGCATCAATAAATGTATAACTTACCGCTATTTGTTTGAGCAGATGCTTGAATGATTTTCCGATATTGGTTTCGAGCCCGTTATACGTTACATTGTTAATATTAAGGGGTTGCCATTTTTGTGTAGCATCTGTTCGTGCCCAATCAATTAAATTGGTTGACTGGCGGTTAAAAAATGCAGCACTCATGTTCCAGGTTTGTCGGTTTATTTTAACACCGATTTCTGAATTAAGGGCTTCTTCGGCTTTGAGGTTTGGATTGCCAATATTGGTTGCGCCTTTGTAATACAAATCAGTATAGGTTGGCAGGCGCATTCCCTTATCTATAGATGCAAACAATGAGATATTGTTTTTGAAGTTATAAGTTGCGTCAATGCCCGGGAATGCAGCGGTATTGTTACCGGAATATGCATTTACATAAACACCCGGAGTAACCAGTAATTTTTGTTGGAAAAAGGCAAAACGATGCTCGGCAAACACACCACCGATATTGCGTTCGTGTTTTCCCAAATTGTTACTGTTGAGTCTTTCGGTTCGGGTATCAATGCCAAACCCTGTTTCACCCAGAAATGAAGTATACGTTAAATGGATCTCAGCTCCCGCTGTGTGTGAGTAATGGTGGTTGTGGTAAAGCTCAGGATTGGCGCGAACATACACATAGTCGTCCTCGTTGTAGCGATAATATACCTGCGATTTTAATTTCCAGTTATTCCATTTGTTTTCATATTGCAAACCGCCAAAACCGGTTTTGGTTTCCTCGTACTCGGTTGAGTTTGGAGCGTAAAATCCGGATGCACCAAAGGCGCGGGTTGTATAACCTCCCACAAAATTAAGCTTTCCTTTTCCGGCTTTTATGGTTGCCTGGTAAAACAATTGGTTGATATTAAAATCAGTATTGGATTTGTATCCATCAGATGCGCTGTGTGAAAGCGAAATATGCTGGCCAATATTTTTAGCATTAAACGCTACACCTGCTTGTAATCCGTATAATCCAAAATCGCCTGCATAACCACCAAGGTATACCATGTTTTTTTGCGGAACTTTTGTTACAAAATTAACCGAACCCGTGAGCGCATTAATTCCATAGATGCGTGCTGCCGAAGTTTTGATCACTTCTATTTGTTCAATCGCCTCGTTGGTAAGTGGCAAATTCATCATGTGATGCCCGGTTTGTGGGTCGCTTAATTTCATACCGTTTAACAAAACCAGCGATTGGTCGAATGAACCTCCACGGATCCCGATATCGGCTTGTACACCTACCGGTCCGCGTTGGCGGATATCCACCCCGCTCACCGTTCCCAGCCAATCGTTTGGCGTTTGTCCGGATAGGGAGTGAAGGTCTGTTTTACTTAGTATAGATACACTTTTGGAAGCAGTATTTACTTTCGATTCGATCCGGTTGCTGGTAATGGTTACGTTTGGTAATAAGGTTGAATCGGATTGAGCCTGGCTTTGGATGCCTGAAATGAGCAATGTTATTGATAAACAGAGTGGTAGTTTTTTCATCAGGTTTTTAATTTGCCGCGAGTATAGTACAAGGCTTTTAAGGCGCAAGTGACATTCGTTAAACAACCTGTAACCAATTAGCACACAATGTTGAAAATATTCCAAAAACTTTTAACCTGAAAAAATAACATTTGACACATGAATCAGTACGAAACGTTGCTTAAACATATATACCAAAACGGTACGTTTAAATCGGATAGAACAGGCACAGGCACCAAAAGTCTTTTTGGCGCGCAATTGCGGTTCAATTTGGCTGAAGGTTTTCCGTTGGTTACCACCAAAAAGGTTCATTTAAAATCGATCATTCACGAGTTGTTGTGGTTTATAAAAGGCGAAACCAATACCCAATATTTAAAAGACAATGGCGTAAGCATTTGGGATGAATGGGCTGATAAAGATGGAAACCTTGGTCCCGTTTATGGTTACCAATGGCGCAGTTGGCCTGCAGCAAATGGCAAACATATTGACCAGTTGACGGAAGTCATTGAAACCATCAAAAAAAATCCCGACTCGCGCAGGATGATCGTGAGTGCCTGGAATGTGGCTGATTTACCTCAAATGGCATTGATGCCTTGTCATGCTTTTTTTCAGTTTTATGTAGCCGATGGAAAATTAAGTTGTCAGCTCTACCAGCGCAGTGCCGATATGTTTTTGGGTGTTCCCTTCAATATTGCATCATACGCTTTGCTCACCATGATGATCGCCCAGGTATGCGGACTTGAACCGGGAGACTTTGTACACACCTTTGGCGATGCACATATTTATTCAAATCATTTTGAGCAGGTAGAATTGCAACTGAGCCGCGACCCACGTCCATACCCCACAATGAAATTAAACAAAGACATCAAATCTGTGTTTGATTTTACGTTCGCAGATTTTACACTCGAAGATTATAATCCTCACCCTGCAATTAAAGCACCGGTAGCAGTGTAAAATATGTAATATTCAATTTCGAATGTCGAAAAAGGATGAAATGTAAAAATTTCAAATACTGTTGCCGTGTAAGAAAGTTTGACGTTGAGAATCTATTGAAGCTTATGGTCCATGGACTAACCAACGATGATCTATAAACCATGATCCATTAACCAAATGAAAACCTACAAAGAATTATACAACCTTATTGAACAAGAAATTAAGTTGATGGACTTCCAGGGTGAACCTCGTGAGTTGTATGAACCGATTTCATATATGCTTTCGTTGGGAGGGAAGCGCTTACGACCGGTATTGGTGTTGATGGCAAATGACCTGTTTGAAGGTAAAATAACCGATGCCGTGAAGGCCGCGTTGGCAGTTGAGGTATTTCATAATTTTACATTGGTGCACGATGATATCATGGATAAAGCGGATATCCGAAGAGGCAAACCAACGGTTCACAAAAAATGGAATGAAACAATCGGCATTTTAAGTGGCGATCTGATGATGATCAAAGCTACCCAGTTGCTTTGTGAAACAGAAACAACAGAGCTCAAACAATTAATGAATGTGCTTAACAAGGCATCAGTTGAAGTATGCGAAGGTCAGCAAATAGATATGAACTTTGAAGCCCGGAATGATGTGAGTGCATCAGAGTATATCGACATGATCACACTCAAAACAGCAGTGTTATTAGGCTGTTCGTTGCAACTGGGAGCTATTATAGCAAATGCCTCGGAAACAGATGCTGCTCATTTGTATGCGTTTGGCAAAAATATCGGTATTGCCTTTCAGATCCAGGATGATATTTTGGATTCATTTGGTGAAGGGGATAAGGTTGGCAAAAAAATAGGTGGCGATATCGTAGCCAATAAAAAAACGCTTTTGCTGATCAAAGCATTTGAATTGGCAAAAGGTGAAACCTTATCGAAGCTAACAGCACTTGTTACGGATAAACCTTTGGACGAACAACAAAAAATTGATGGGGTGCTTTCTGTTTATAACGAGCTTCAGGTAAAGCAATATGCCAATGAATTGAAAGAAACCTACCTTCACAAAGCATTCGAACACCTGGATAAAATAAGTGTTGAACCTATCCGCAAAACCGTTCTGAAAAGTACAGCCCTCGAGTTGATGGAACGAATGAGCTAGTCGGTTAAGGTATTATTGGAATAGATCTTACGGTACATTCGGATAAAAATAACAAAATACGAAAGCATCAATGGCCCGAAAATAAGTCCGGGTAATCCAAACAGATTGATCCCGATGAGGACACCAAAAATGGTGATAACAGGGTGTACATCTGCAAATTTTTTCTGAATGAATAATCTTGCCACATTATCAATATTTATAATAATGATGGCACCATATGCCAATAAGCTGATCCCTTGCCAGGTATTGCCCATTGCAAGTAAAAAAATGGCTGCAGGGATCCAGATAAGCGTAGATCCTACAAGAGGGATTAAGGAAACAAAAGCCGTAATAACGCCCCAAAAAACAGGCTCCTTAATTCCGAAGATCCAATATCCTAAGGCCGCAAAAGCTCCTTGAATAATACCAATAGTGGGTACACCGATAACATTTGACATTGTCATCGATTCCAATTCGGTATTGAGTATTTTGATGTTTTCCGGGTTAAAAGGAAGGATCCTGTTTGTTTCAAGGGTTACTTGTTTGCTATTCATCAATAGGTAATACAGGATAAAATACATCACCCCGATATTGCCCAATATCCATAAAAATTGATTTAAAAAGGAAGGAATAAGGTTACCTGCATTCTGTTTGAATACCGCTATGTTTTCTTTGTTCAGGATGTCAACTCCCGTTAACGCCAGGATCTTATCGCTGGCTATATTGACAATATTAAGCATTGAACTGGGATCACTGATCACCTCTGCTATTTTAGCATACAACATATAGCTGAGTGAGAGGATCGGAATGAGGATGATTGTGAATGAAAGTAAAATGATAACGATTACGGCCCAATTGGTTTTCCAGTTGTATTTTTCAACAAGTTTGAGCATCATCGGTTTAAACAGTACATAAAAGATAATGGCTCCCAAAAACGGAGTGATGAATTGTCGCAACAAATACAATAAAAAGATCGCAAAGAGGATGATGAGGCTCAGTGATAAGTATTTTTTGACCGTTGTTTTATCTACTTCCATGACAATTGTTATTGGGATAAAAGTAATCAACTTTGACTTATATTTGAATGAAAAGAATTACCATGAAAAAGAATGGATGGTTAACATTTATTGCAGGTGCAGCTGTTGGCGCAGGCATTACCTGGCTTTTTACAAGTAAAGAAGGGAAGGAAATGGTGCAAAAAATGAAAGAAAAAGGCAATGACCTGAAGGATATTGCAGAAAAAGAATTCGAGGCACTCAAAGAAAAATTGAATAATCATCAGCAAGAACAAAATGGATCATAAACCAAATACAGAAGAACAAACGGCAGAAGCATTTGCCGAAAGGTTAAAAGAACAACTGACAGAGTATGTGGAGTTGCGCGTTGATTTATTTAAAGCCACTTCGGTGGATAAATTATCAAAGGCAGCCGGCCAAATGATAACAGCGCTTGTGATCATGGTATTGGTATTTTTCACCATCCTGTTTTCGAGTTTGGTAGCTGGTTTTTATTTCAGTGAGTGGTTGGGAAGCCTGCTAAAAGGATTTGGACTGGTTGCGCTTGGTTATGTTTTACTATTGATTGTGGTTGTATTGTTCCGAAAAAGGATCATTCAAATTCCTGTTGTAAATGCCATTATCACTCTAATGTATGAAGACGATGAAGCGTAGATCCATTAAAACATATTCCGATTTGAAGCATGAACAGTCGTTGTTGCGTATGCAATTGCAAAACAAGGAAGCACAACTATTGGACAGCTGGGGTTATCTGAAATCGAACTATAAAAAAATGGTTTGGAAAGAAATCAACCCATTTAAAGGCAGCAGTATTTTAAATACAGCACTCAATCTTATCCAGCCGGGCTTGTTGCCGGTAATTGCCGAAGTGGCCAAAGGAACAGTAAAAGGAAGCCCGATCAATATGAAAGTGGTTGGCACTACCGCTAAGTATGCCATCGCCAGTTTGGGTATCAAATGGCTCCGAAAATGGCTGGATAGCAAGGACGAGATTGAAACTGAAAAACCAAACGAAGAAGTACCTTCTTCAGAAGAAAAGTCATTATAACATTTTCAATAGAAAGCATAAAAAAAGCGTCCCACAGTATTGCGGGACGCTTTTTTTGTTATCCAACTAACTGAGGATTATTCAGTGATGGTTAATTTTTTAGTGATTGTAGTACCGTTAACGTTCATGCTAACCAAGTAGATACCAGCTTTTAATCCAGCTAGATCGAATTCTTGAGTATGTTCGCCAGCAGCAAAGGTTTTGTTCATTACCGATTTAACTTGAACACCAGCAATATTGTAAATGTTAACACTTACGTTTGAAGATGCTTTTAAGTTGAACGCCATGATAGCTGTTCCACCTACTTGCGCAGGGTTAGGGTAAACTGAACTCATTGCAAATTGATCGTTGTTGATCGTTTTGATACCAGTGTTCAAAGTAGTCAAGAACACATCAGCTTGAACATATTGAGTTTCGAAGTAAGCATTACCAGGGATATAACCTGACCATCCTGAACCTGTATTGTTGTAAGCAGCAGTTTTAGTTGCAAACAATGCGTTGGTGTAGAATTTAGTTTGGTTTACTTGTTGCTCAGTAGTTCCTTCGTTAATAGCTAAGCTGTAACCGAAGTAGTTAGCTCTTGGAGCTGTTAATGGGAACAAGTTAGGGTCTTTTTGGTAGATGATTACGTTGTTGCTATCGTATGCATGTCCCAATTTGAAACCTACTGAATAACCAACGATATTATCTGTAGCACCTTTAGCTGCAACAGTAACACCAGCAGGAGCAGCAAAATTTTTCGATTTTAATCCCCATGCGTTCTCAAAACCACCGTTGTTGTTTCTTGCAGTTGTACTGTCTTCACGGGTCAAAGGAATTTTTTGTGTAGCAATGTAGTTTACAGCTCTTAAGCCAGCAACATTCCAGTTTGGATAAGCTACTAATTCACCAGAACCTACCAAAGTGTTTTTGTTGATTCCATTGTTAGGCATTGTAAAATAATTGATAATTAATGTATCAACTACATCAACCATATTACCATTACCGTCATCTTTCATGTCTACATTTCTAACATATAGGTAAACTAGACCTACTGAATCCAAAGTGTATCCTGTCCATTTCGACATTTTAATACCAGGATCTGCACTGTTATCAATATTGTCATCTTTAGGGTCAATAATTTGACCGAAGCTGATATTGTATGGTCTGCTGATTGTATCTCCCTCATCAATATATTTACATAATGAGTCAGGCATTACAAATTGAACATAAGTTTGCATAAATGCACCGGCACCAGAAGCTTCTGCCCAATCAGTTGGAGCGAACCAGTCAGATCTGTTATCTGCTTTGCTCATTGATTGTTGTTGTGAAGGAGATACTACCTTGTTGGCAGCATTAAATCTGGTTTCGTTTCGGTTGTCTATTTTTTGTTGTGCAAATGCTGAACCAACTGCTACAACAGACAAAGCTGTAAAAATTAACTTTTTCATATGTATTTATTTAAGTTTTATTAACGATAGTAAAGTGCAATAATAGAAAAAAAGACCTATTTCCAAAATTTGAACTTGGTTTTATTATCAGACCCGGGCCCTCTTAATATGGTTGCACGGACGACAAATCTACCCAATTCCCGTCATCTTTTATAATGTTTATCAACTCTTCAACGGCAGTTTCTTTGTTTACACCTCTTTTTATAACTTCTTTACCCTTGTATAGAGTGATCTTTCCTACCCCGGAGCCCACATAACCATAATCGGCATCGGCCATTTCGCCCGGTCCGTTTACAATACAACCCATTATGGCAATTTTTACGCCCTTTAAATGATCGGTATGTTTGCGGATAAGGGCTGTGGTTTCCTGCAGATCAAATAAGGTACGGCCACAACTTGGGCAACTGATGTATTCGGTTTTGGTAATACGTGCCCTGGCTGCCTGCAATATGCCAAATCCGATTGCATTGATTCGGTTATGTTTTACCTGCGGGTTGCTAAGCATTAATCCATCACCCAATCCATCTGTAAATAAACTCCCTGAATCGGTAGAGGCAAATAACATACATTGTTCTTCATCCTCCATCGAATAGGTTCTGCAAATAATTACAGGGTGAAGAAGGTTTGATTGTTTAAACCGCAAAAAAGTGTTGCGTAATTCGGCTACGGCATGCTGGCTGGTACTGCTTAATAGTATAACGACCTTGCTTTCTTTGCTTAGGTAGGCGATGGTTTCATCGTTTAACTCACTTGCATCTGCCCGGATAAAATTGAGTGTTTGTGATTTTGCTGTTGCTGTTTGATACCGGTCAATGTTGAATACCGGGTAATTATTCACTTTATCGGTAATGGTATTCCATACCTGGTTTTCATAAATTCCTTTTACACCATTGGGCAACATAAATTTGGTAACATGATCGCCTCTGTATATAAAATCGCAACCCATATCGGTCATGTGCCATTTGTCGAGTTTGGCATCGTAGTGATGTCCAACCGCGCTGAGCATTTCGGGTTGCAGTTCTTGTAAATGGCTATAATCGGCAATGATCCGCGGAACATTATGACCACCGATATTGGCAACCTCGGTTGTGATGCGTTTGCTGTATTCAAACGGGTTCCAGTTTGTTAATACATTATCTGTTGATAGGGAAAAAGGAATATCAGCGTGTGAAGGTCGTTGGTCGTATCGTGCTACCAGTTTTTTTGCAACGGGGACTTCAAATTCGGGATCTTCGGTAAGCGAAACACGAACGGTATCCCCAATGCCATCTTCCAGTAAACTGCCAATTCCCAGTGCCGATTTAATCCGTCCGTCATCGCCATCACCGGCTTCGGTTACACCCAAATGCAGCGGGTAATACATATTGTTTTCGTTCATGGTTTTCACCAGCAAACGGTAAGCTTCCACCATCACTTGCGGATTGCTCGATTTCATGGAAAGCACAATATTGTAGAATTGCTCATCTTCGCAAATGCGCAAAAACTCCATGGCACTTTCCACCATTCCATGTGCCGTATCGCCATACCTGCTCATGATCCTGTCGCTAAGAGAGCCATGGTTGGTACCAATGCGCATGGCCGTTCCGTATTCTTTGCAAATGTGCACAAGAGGAGTGAACTTGGTGCGGATCCGATCCAATTCTTCGGCATAATCTGCGTCTGTATATTCAATCAGTTCAAATTTTTTCTTGTCGACATAATTACCCGGGTTCACACGCACTTTTTCAACAATGCGGGCAGCAATTTCAGCAGCGTTGGGTGTAAAATGAATATCGGCAACCAGCGGAACATACACTCCTTTTTTGTTCAATTCGGCTTTGATATTTGCGAGGTTTTCAGCCTCCTTCATGCTTGGTGCAGTCAGTCTTACCAACTCACAACCGGCATCCACCATGCGGATAATTTGCGCTACCGATTTTTCGGTATCCATTGTATCGGTGGTCGTCATTGATTGAATGCAGATCGGGTGTTCGCTTCCCATCAGCAGGCCTCCAACGTTTACTGTTGACGTTTTTCTGCGTGTGTATCTGGTGAAATTTGATATATACGAATTCATCTTTGGGTTGTATGGCTTTGAGGTTTTATGGCTTTGCACTTCCGAATGACCGGAACATGTTATTGTTAAATTGTTAATAATTCATTTCAGCAGCGAAAATATTTGAAAATATGAATCATCAAGTCATTTGGTTAGATATCACCCAACTGTGGCCTGATCACCAGTTCTTCTACATCGGCTCCATCACTTAGTTCATAAGTGTTGAATATCATTTTGGCAATGTCTTCGGGTTGTATGAATCGGGCCTTGGGTAGGTTCACACCACTCCATGCATTCGTTAACACAGCACCCGGCATTACCGAAGTAACTTTTATATCGGTGTTCATAAATTCTTGCCTCAACTGTTTGCTGAAACCCAGTAAAGCAAATTTGGAAATGGTATACGATGCTCCGGCAGGATATGCTTGTAAACTGGCAATGCTGCAAATATTAAACACATTGCGTTTGAGAGCCGGTTGCAAAGCACGTGTTAAATAATATGCGCTGTACACATTTGTTTCCATTAAGGTTTCCAACGTTCCATCCTTTTCATCAAGGATACTTCCCGGCAGGAACACACCTGCATTATTCACCAATATATCCACCGATGAAAAGTGTTCGCTTACCTTTTTTGCAAAATCAAGCACATCCGGTTTTTGAGCAGCATCGGCTGATACAAACAAAAACTGTTGCTGTGGGTAAAGTTGCGAAAATGAAATTTGCATTTCGCTTATATTCTTTTGGTTACGTGCGTATCCGGCTACTGAAAATCCGTTGTCGGCAAACTGTTTGCAAATTGCAAACCCGATTCCTTTGGTACATCCCGAAACGACAATTACTTTTTGAGTTGATGACATCTTTTTTGTAAAAGGCAAAAATACTTATGCGTATTCATATATTTACATGCATTTTCGCAAAAGGTTTTAAACAGATATGAAGTTTTTTGAATTTTTAGGTCAATACATCCTTTTTCTGGGGAGTTTGTTCTCCCGTCCCGAACGGTTTAAGGTATTTTTAAAGCAAACATTTCATGAAATGGATTCCATTGGAGTGGGTTCGTTTGGCATTGTTTCGCTAATTTCATTGTTTACAGGAGCTGTTTCTACAGTGCATATCGGCTATCAGTTGATATCGGGTTTTGTGCCCGATTATTTAATTGGTCGGATTGTCCGCGATTCGAATATTCTGGAGTTTTCGCCCACCATTACTTCGTTGGTACTGGCTGGTAAAGTAGGATCTTCCATCGCATCCGAAATTGGAACCATGAAAGTATCGGAGCAAATTGATGCGTTGGAAATTATGGGTGTCAATTCACGCAATTATATCGTATTGCCCAAAATTGTTGCAGGTGTGCTCACCATACCTGTTTTGGTTGTATATGCTATGGGGTTATCGCTTATTGGTGGCGCTATTTCGGGCGAGATGAGCGGGATCATTAATATCGATTTTTTTGTGCGCGGATTGCGTTCCGACTTTATTCCTTTTTCGGTTTGGTTCGCCATGATCAAAGCAACAACATTTGCATTTATCATCACCAGCGTTTCTTCTTTTCATGGTTATAAAACCGAAGGTGGTGCATTGGAAGTAGGACAATCGAGTACCAAAGCTGTAGTATATAGTTGTATGGGAATTATTTTTGGCGACTATTTAATTTCATCGTTATTATTAGGCGTGTAGGGATATGATAGAGATTAAGAATATTTATAAATCGTTTGGCGATAAGCATGTATTGCAGGATATATCGGCTAAGTTTTACAAAGGCAAATGCAATTTTGTGATCGGAGCGAGTGGGAGTGGAAAAAGTGTATTGATGAAAACAATGGTGGGGTTGGAAGAGGTTGACAAGGGAGAGATCACCTACGATAACCGCGATTTTGTTGCCATGAGTTACAACGATAAAAAAATCATCAGGCAGGAAATCGGTATGTTGTTTCAGGGAACAGCCTTGTTTGATTCATTGAATGTGGAAAATAATATTGCTTTCCCTTTACGAATGTTTACCAGAATGACCAATGCCGAAGTATTGGATAGGGTGAACTTTTGTTTGAAGCGTGTGAACCTCGAAAACGTAAATAAGTTATTTCCATCATCCATTAGTGGGGGAATGAAAAAACGTGTTGGTATTGCAAGGGCCATTGCACTTAATCCGAAATATTTGTTTTGTGATGAACCCAACTCGGGTCTTGATCCGATAACTTCCCGTGTGATCGATTCGTTGATCATGGAAATTACCGAAGAGTATGATATCACTACCATTATCAATACCCACGATATGAAAAGTTTGTTTGATATGGGCGATAATATTGCCTTTATCTTTAAAGGCAAAAAATGGTGGGAAGGTAAAAAGGAAGAGATCCGCAGTTCGGGGAATGCCGAATTGTTGGAGTTTATGAGAGCATCTGAATTTTAAGAAAATGCGGAATGAGGAATGACAAAAATGAGGAATGTTTTACAATAAGAACTCACTAGTTAAACGTATGAAAAATATAGTTTACGTTTTAATAACTCTAATCATTTGTGGGGTTAATTCTTTTGCCCAAGGAGTGAAGAAAGTTTCAAACAAGAATGACAGTTTGTTTTACGATGGAAAATTAGACCTAAATATTGTTGCATCAACACGAAAGAATAATCCAAAAAAATCTCCTTACGAAACAACGTGTGAAAATCCCCCCAAGCCAATTGATAAAACGTTTTTAGGAACCGGATTTTATTTGAAGTTAGATACAAACAGGGTTGTAAAAGATAAGAATAATGCTTGTTACCATAAATTGTTGGTCATAAATAATACAGATAGTTCTATGGCGTTCGGTAACATAGATATTCTTCCTGAAGTTTTAATTGATGGTAAATGGGAGCAAGTTGAAGAAACTAAATATGAAATGATGTTCTTCTGCCGAACTGACGATTATAAAGTAATACTTGATTCAAAAGAGTATTGGGGTTTTAATGTACCAGTTTTTAAGGGGAATTATAAGACCAAACTTCGTTATACGCTTTATTACGAAAATGAATATGTCGATTTTTCTTCAAACGAAATTGATGTCTACTTTAATAAAGCGGCTTTAGATAATAAATACCTCAAACTGGATTCGACAACTAACTATTTAAGGGAAGGGCCATTAAATAAAAATGAATCTGTTATGTCATTAGACAGAATGAATGTTGTTTACACGGGGCTAACCAATCCAATAACAATAGCTATTCCAGGGAGCACTTCAGAGTTAGTAGTAAGACCTTCCTGTGGGAAAATATTAAAAGGAAGTAAGAATGGCTCGTTCAATTTGACATTCGATTCTGCTTACAATAAAGAAAGAGAGCTTGAAATATTGGTGTATATTAAAACTGACCATGATAGTCTTAACTTGAAAGGAAAGCACCATTTTCGCATTCGACCGATTCCCGAGCCATCTATTATGCTTGGAAGTATTGATAAAAGTGGCGTTTATAGTCCTGGTGTTATTAGAGCTGCTGAGTTTGTATTTCTTAATTTATACAATTTTGCTTTTGATGGAGTCAAATTCACACCGTTAGAATACACACTTACGTATAAGAAATTGGATGGACAAAGTATAGAACTTAAAGGCAAAGGTGCGGTAATCACCAAAGAAATGAGAAGACTGTTTAATCATGCCAAATCTAAGGATCGATTTATCTTGGGTAAGATCACAGCACTGGGTCCAAATGGTATTGTAAAAATTGACAAGGAGTTAATAGTTGAAGTAAAATGATGAAAATTAAGAATATATATTTAGGGGCTGTTTTGTGTACATTGCAATTTATGTTTGCCTGCAAACATGAGCCTTCAGAAGTAGTTACGCCAACTACAACTACAACTACAACTACAACTACAACTACAACCGCAACAACGAGTACAACAGCAACCACAAGTACAACTGCGACAACAGCTACTACACAGCCTGTAAACGACTCGGTTTGTTTTAATACCCAGATACAACCCTTGTTTAACTCAAGTTGTGCCATGAGTGGTTGTCACGATGCCATTACACAGGCAGATGGATATAATTTTACTTCTTATTCTGGCATCATGCAAGGCATTGTTGCAGGTAAACCTTCCAGTGGAAAGATCATGAAGGAAATTAATAATAATTCGATGCCACAAAGCCCGATCCCATTGCTCACCGCCAATCAAAAAGCGCTGCTTGTGAAATGGATAAATGAAGGTGCAAAAAACAGGATCTGCATAGATGGCTGTGATCCGAATAATCCAACATTTGCCACTGGTGTTAATCCGATTATTACCACCAATTGTGCAGGATGCCATAATGATAATCTGGCTAGTGGAGGTATTAACCTGAATGGTTATGATAATATTAAAAGCAACGCTTTAACCGGAAAATTAATCTGTTCGATTGAGCACGGAGCCGGTTGTTCTGCCATGCCTAAAAACACGAGTCAGTTAAACATCAATTGCATCAATTTAATTAAAAACTGGGTAAATAATGGCGCACTTAACAACTGAAAAAATAGTTACAGCGGCACTATCAATGGTATTGCTGGTACTCATGGTGCAATCGTGTTCGCATTATGACGAAATCATGAAAAATGCAATTGAAAGTACGGTGAATGGAGATAGCCACAACGCAGGAAAGAATTGTATGAGTTGTCACCACGATGCGAAGAATGAGGCGCATGAAAAGTGGTGGTATATTGCAGGAACGGCTTACGATAACGCCTCCGCTCCGGCTCGTTCGGGTGGCTCAGTTGAATTGTGGACCAAACCCAACAGGACCGGTGAAAAGGTGTATGAACTCAAAATAGATGGTTCAGGAAATTTTTTCACCCAAAAAATTATTAATTTTAAGGGTGGTTTTTACCCGGTGGTTATTGCTAATAATGGCAATATAAAGGCTATGACAACACAAACCGTACAAGGTGCGTGCAATAGCTGTCATGGTGTTACAGAGGGTGTGATCACCATTAATTAATAAGGTGTCAGTTTAAAACCTTAAATAAACTGCACTATAATTGTAGCATAATAGTATGATGAAAAAATATATTTACCTCTTGTCATTTGGAGTAGTACTGGGCCTTAGTAGTTGTTATTACGACAATGAGGAAGAGTTATACCCAAACTCCAAACAAACAGTAAACGATACGACTGTTGTTTCATATTCGGCTACCATTGCCCCGATGATGGCCACCAATTGCACAACTCCCGGTTGCCATGCCAGCAATGGACAACCGCCAAACTTAACAACATACCAAGGTGTATCTGCCAATAAAAATAGTGTAAAAGCACGTGCTGTTGATGGTAGCCCTACATGGATGCCTTCTTCGGGGGCCATGAGCAAGGCGAATAGGGATGCACTTGCAAAATGGATCAATGATGGCGCTCCTAATAACTAAGTGTGGCGATTGTTGTCTCAAAAATTCGGGATACAAATTGCCTTTTGAAAAGATTAAAGATTACGGTGACCTATAGATTACTCAACTATAGACTTATTCAATATTAACATGAAAAGAATACTATTAACGATATTTTCCCTGTTTGTATCAGCACCAATTTTGTGGGCGCAGGATGATTTGCTCAATTCGTTGCAGAGTGAAGAAAAACCAAAGCCATCGCCAGTGTATGCTACATTTAAATCCACCCGTGTGGTGAATTTACAAAGCAACGAAACGATGAAAGCCAAACATATGGATTTTAGAATTCAACACAGGTTTGGCCCGATCGAAAATGGAGCCTATGATCTGTTTGGATTGGATGGTGCGGTTTTACGCTTGGGTTTTGATTATGGTATAACCGACCGCCTGATGATCGGTGTGGGGCGTAATACAGTTGGTAAAACATATGATGGCTCGTTAAAATACAAATTGCTGCAACAAGAAAAAAATGGAAGACCTTTTAGTGTTGGTTTGTTTGGAAGTGCTGCAATCAGTACCTTGGAATGGGAAGATCCGACTCGCGATAACAAATTCAGTTCGCGATTATCTTATTGTGGCCAAGTGATCTTTACCCGCAAGTTTAATGAGTATGTTTCGTTGGCCTTGGTGCCATCAATGGTTCATTATAACCTGGTTCCCGATAAAGAAACGCCTAATGATATTTTTGCATTGGGAATTGGAGGCTCTTTTAAAATGTCACGTAGCATTCGTTTTAATATAGAGTATATTCCACGCCTCAACGGACGTGATCAACCGAAACAAGCTAATGGTGATCCTACCTATTATGATGCTGTTGCTTTTGGCGTGGATATTGAAACAGGTGGTCACGTGTTTCAATTGCATTTTACCAATAGTACCGGATTGATCGAGCAACAATTTATCGGGCACAACGATAATCCAGTAACTTTTAGCGAACTTCGTTTTGGATTTAATATTTCACGTACTTTTTCTTTTGACCACGATTAACTAAAATACCGCTATGAAAAAACTATTGTTTACCATTTTTACCATTGTTGCACATATCACCCTTACACGTGCACAGTTAGTTTCCACTTCTTCTGGAGGGATCAGTTTTTTTTCACAAACACCCGTTGAAAATATTGAGGCCAAGTCGCAAAAAACGTTGAGCGTATTAAATATAGCCACCCGTGAGATGGCGTTCAGTGTCGACAACGAATCGTTTGACTTTACCAATAAACTGATGCAGGAGCATTTTAACGAAAAGTACATGGAGAGCGAAAAGTATCCTAAAAGTACATTTAAAGGGAAAATAAATGAGGCTGTTGATCTGACAAAAGACGGAGAATACAAAGTATCGGTTACGGGCAAGTTAAATATTCATGGAGTGGAATTACCCCGCACCATTCATGGAACCATTTTGGTAAAAGATGGAGCTGTGATCCTGAAGTCGGAGTTTAAAGTAAAAGTGGCCGACCATAAAATTGAGATTCCTTCATTGGTTGTTAAACAAATTGCAGAAGAGATATCTGTTACGGTTGACTCAAAACTATTGCCTAAAAAATAGGCTTCCAATTTATTTTACATTAAAAAACCTGCCCAATTCGAGGCTGAGCAGTTCAGTATTCACTTTGTCGAAAGGATGCATCGTATTTGGCAATACCCATAATTGCGATTGCGGCAGTTGTCGGTGAACAGAGAGTGTTTCTTCAATGCTTGTTGTGGTATCTTTATCTCCAACACCCAATAACACCTCGCATGTTATGTTGTCGAAATCTTCTTTTGTCAGGATAAAGTCTTTGCCCAGCTGTTCCATCATATCGGCTGTTCCTTTGAGTACCTGCTTCCAAAAATTAAGCCCGTGTTGCAGCATTAATTTGTCGGCAAACGATGGAACCTTCTCCAGCATTTTATCTGCGTTGAGCATGGCAATTTCTTTTTGCGTGCTCAAGGGATCCCAGTTGAACTTTACATTCAGGGTAGCGATTTTTCCAATCCTGTCGGGATGCAGTTTTGCAAAATACAGGGCCGCGTATCCGCCCATGCTGTAACCAAAAATATTGAGCTTGTCAATTTTCTGTTCATCGGCATAACGTAAAATATCATTGGCAAACACATTAAAATTATAACCATTCACCGGCAATGAAAAACCTCCATGTCCCGAAAAATTGATGGCTTCGGCAGCGAAACCTTTTTGTTGAAGGATAGGAGTGATGGTATCAAATTGAGCCTTTGATCCAATAGCTCCGTGAAGTAATAATAGTTGTGTCATGTTGTAAATGTTAGCTCTGTATTTTATTGTGTCAGTTTAATTACGGTGTCGATTTTCTCTGTTTCGATATCAAAAGTTACCAATGTTTTCTTATGAATTGGGCTGTCATAACCGTATATAAGTTTTTTGTCAAAGGAACGAATGTCAAGAGCGCTAAATTTTTTTGCAAATATCTTAAGTTCCATTTTCTTTATATCTACAATGCCAATTTGTTGAACAGTTCCTTTTGGAAAATTCTGAGTCCAAATTGGTATTGCAAACAACAGTCCACTTTTTTCCCAAGCTGGTGGTCCACCACTCCACTCGTGTATTTTTATTTTTTTCTTATCCGCAGTTTCTAAAAAGCACTGACCTCCGATTGGTGCGCCCATTGCAATTTCTTTTAAGTGGTAATAAACTAACTTATGAAGGTTATTTGCTGAAACAAGTGTTTTGTCAGCATTGTGAAAGTCCCAAGGATTTGGATAAGTATCTATCATTTTTATTTGTTGTCTTAAATGCAAGAAACAATAGGTACACGAAGGTATTGAATTATATCAATTGGAAAAGTTATTCGGTTTCCACCTGGCTTAACCAAAGCCGGATGACCTGTTGTAGCTGTGCTCCTTTGTTTTTCACTTCGGCAAGATTGGTAAATGTTACCATCCGTCTTCCATCTGCATATGTTCCTTCGAGTATTCCTGTTGCGTCATTGATGGTTGATCCTGTCGGAAATATTAACAGCACATTGTTCTTTCGGAGGTTCATAACCACGATATCCCGTTTGTATTCTTTGGCATTAAAAGCCTTCATCGGTCCCTGGTAAAAAAAGCTGGGCGCATTCCATTTGATCTGTTCTCCAATAACTGGGTCCGTGTTTAAAATCAATTTTCGCACCGCTTCAACCAATTTGGCAAACTCAGGGTCGAGTTGTTGGATAAATGCTGTTACACTTTGAGGGTCGTTACTATCTTTTGCCATAAACCGAATGTGGATGAAATGAACTCAAATGTATATTATACTTTTTCATATTCAATACCTGCCAGCATGTGTTTTAAAATGGGTTCGCATTTTTCGCTACAACAAGGATAGTATTCTTTGTGTTTCCAATATGCCGACTTGGGTGATTGGCCCCACCAAAACTCTGCAAGCGCAAGGGGTTTCAGTTGATGTTGGAAAGCATATTGCAATAGTTTGGGAGTGGCACATTCTCCTGCTGCACTCGGAGGATTTTTATGAGTTGTTTTCGGAAACAGCTCACTTACATTTTTTGTTTCACCTGCCTGGTTTAAAAAGAAATAATGGTCAAATAGTTTTTGTTGCAGGTTTACCGAATACTTTTTTCGTGCACCTTTCAGTTGAGAGCATTCGGTTATCGATTCTTCATCTTTGTTGTCTTTGAGTGTTTCGATTTTATTACTCATAAGTGCAAGCGCCTGCATTCCCTGTTGCAAAAAATCGCCATCCACGAGGGAGTCAAAAACAGGAGGGACGAATTTTGAGTGATGGTTTGCTCCTGCCAGTTTCCCCGAAAATGCCGATAAATAACCAAGTTCCTGTTGGGGTGTTTGCACCACCAATACACCAAACATCTTTCCGATAACCGGACCTGTTTCATTGTCGGATAAACCAAAGTTATGGCTCCATTCCTGTTGGGAGGAGAGATGTTGTTGCAATTGTTCGGCAGCCAGCAAACAAAGTGGGTGCGGTTGGTTCGTTAATAAAAGAGTGAAACGTTCCGGTAGAATAATATCTGTATGCAATGGTGTAAAACACGTTGTGTAAGGAGAAGGAGGTACCTGCATGTATATTGGGGTTCTGTTTAAATAGATGATTTGTGAATACTATATTTCGTAGAACTCAATTGGCAGATCATCCGGATCGGCTGTAAAGGTAAAACGTTTGTGGGTGATCTCGTCAATCCGAACAGGTTCGCATGGGATATGGTGTTTGGTTAAATGTTCAATCACAAGATCAAGATCTGTTACCGCAAATGCCAGATGCCTTAAACCTGTTGCTTCCGGTCGTGATACCCTTTTGGGTGGGTTGGGAAATGAAAACAACTCAACAATGTATTGCCCATTTAAAGATAGATCCAATTTGTACGAAGCTCTTTCGGCACGATAGGTTTCTCTGATAACCTGAAGTCCCAAAATGTTTGTGTAAAAGTGCTTTGACGCTTCGTAGTTGGAACAAATGATCGCGATATGGTGAATCCCCGATAACATGGTACTGGTATATGGTTAAAGGTTGGGGATATATTTTCGAACAAGTCGTTTGGGCGCAACCGTGCAATAAGCAACAGTTAAAATATCGCGAACAAACTCTTTTTTTGCCTTCGTTAATTCAACAATTGTCCAGCCCTGTTTACCCCATTTATTCGGAACGGGATACACTACAGTGTCATCAAATGCGCCAAAAACAGACTGGTCCATCTCCGATAGTTTTACCACCAGCTTTTTGTTTGGCTCATCGAGTGTGGCAAATATTTTTTGCTGAACCCTGAATGAAGTTTTTTCGAAGTGTGGGGCCTCTTCGGCTTCGTCAAATTGCAAGGCAAGCTCTTTTAATGTTTTGATCGATACCATGTGATGCTTATTATAAGCAATGGCAATTTAGAAAAGATACTGAACTTTGTGTTTAAAAGAGTAGTATGGTTCGTTGCAATATTCCTGTTCAAATAAGAAACCTACTTCAAAAATGGCATCCTGTTTTTCTTGTTTCGGAAATTTATGATTTGAATATCAGTTGTTTAGATTGTTATTAAATAATAAAAGATAAAAAGGTCTTTTATTATTTAATTAATGTTTTACTTTTGAATCGGAATCAATTAAAAAAGATGTTTTCACAAACTTGTAAGTATGCTATCCGTGCGATGTTTTTAGTAGCACAACGTTCTGCAGAGGGCAAGTTTGTTGGCATCAAAGAGGTTGTTGAAGGTTTGGATGCACCTCAGCATTTTATTGCGAAAATTTTGCAGGACCTAAGCAAAAAAGGGTTTTTGATTTCAGCCAAAGGGCCCAATGGAGGATTTTTAGTGAATGCGGCCCAACAAAACACACCCCTTTTGGAAATTGTATTTGCCATTGATGGTGATAAGATCATTACTTCATGTTGTCTTGGATTAAAGGATTGTTCCGAAAAAAATCCTTGCCCGGTGCATGAAGAATATAAATCAATACGAAAAAAACTAAGCAAGATGTTGAGCACAACGAGGGTTTCTGATTTTAATGATGAGTTGGGCTTACGCAAGCTTTTTTTGAAAGACAAGGAATAATATCAAAGTACATTTGGGATGCTTATATTAGCTGTGGTTTGAGAATAGTTTAAACTGTGGCGAGGAATTCGCATGCCTTCTATAATTCAAGTTTGAATGGCTAAACAGGTTACTACATTCGTTAAAGCAAGCACTTGTTTTCATTGCGGAGACACTTGCAAAGACTCCATGGAGTTTGAAGGCCATACCTTTTGCTGCATTGGTTGCAGAAGCGTTTACCAGTTGTTGTCTCAACACAATTTGTGCAGCTATTATGATATTGAACAAACACCGGGATTAAATCAACGGGTGTCGGTAGCCTCAAGCGCATTTGATTATCTGAATGATGAACATATTGCTCAGCAAATCATTGATTACAAAGACGAGCAAATAGCCAAGGTTACCTTTTTTATTCCCACGATGCATTGCAGTTCATGCATTTGGTTGTTGGAACATTTGTACAAGTTGAACCCCCATATTACAAATGCCAAGGTGCAGTTTTTGAAAAAGGAATTGCAACTCAGCTATCAACCTCAGCATACAAGCCTTCGTGAAATCGTTTCGTTGCTTAGTAGGATAGGGTATGAGCCCGCAATTAGCTTGAATGATCTTGAAAAACGAGTTAAAAAAGATTCCAATCGCAAATTGAGCTACCAAATTGGTGTGGCAGGTTTTTGTTTCGGGAATATTATGTTGCTCAGTTTTCCCGAATATTTCGGATTGGATAGTTTTTCAAGAGGTTCATTCTCCAAATTATTCGGGTACGTTAACCTGCTGTTGTCTTTACCAGTTTTTTTATTCAGCGCCCAGGACTATTTTACAGCAGCTTGGAGGGGTATCCGAAAAAAGTTCATCAGCATTGACGTGCCATTGGCATTGGGAATTTTTATCATGTTTGCGCGAAGCACATATGAAGTGGTAAGTGGCAACGGAATCGGCTGGTTCGATACACATGCAGGTCTTGTTTTCTTTTTGCTGATCGGTAAATGGTTTCAACAAAAAACATTCGATACATTATCCTTTGAACGCGATTACAAATCGTATTTTCCCATTGCTGTTACTGTTGTAAAAGCCGGAAAGGAATACTCCGTTCCTGTTACATCATTGGCTATTGGCGACAGGATCCATATCCGGAATAATGAGCTTATTCCGGCTGATGCTATTTTATTAAATGGAAGCGCCATGATCGATTTCAGTTTTGTAACAGGTGAGTCGGAACCAGTTTCAAAAGTACTGGGAGAAATTGTGCACGCGGGTGGCCGGCAAAGAGGAGCAACCATCGAACTTGAAGTGATCAAAAAGGTTTCACAAAGTTACCTTACACAGCTGTGGAATAATGACACATTTGCCAAAACACAGGAGAGCATTATCGAAAGTTTTCAGCAAAAAGTGAGTCGCTATTTCACCATCGTTTTATTGGCGATCGCTATTGGAAGTGCAGCATGGTGGCTTGTGTTTGATCCTTCGTTGGCATTGAATGCATTTACTGCAGTATTAATTATTGCCTGTCCGTGTGCGCTTGCCTTGTCAAGTCCATTTGCTTTGGGAACGGCCATGCGTATTTTGGGCAGGAATAAATTTTACATCAAATCTCCTTCGGTGGTTGAGCAACTCACGCATATTGATACCATTGTGTTTGATAAAACAGGAACATTAACACACGGATCAATTGCCGCTATTCAATACCGTGGAGAAACACTTTCTCCATACCGCAAGCAACTGATCGCTTCTGTTGTTGCCCAATCCATTCATCCATTAAGTCAAAAGGTAAAGCAATATTTAAACGAACAATCCATGCTGGTGGTTGCTTCTTTTGAAGAAACTGCAGGAAAAGGAATGGTGGCTAAAGTTGACGAGCACGAATTAAAGATTGGCTCTGAGAAATTTGTGAAAGGAACAAGTTCCGATACCAAAACACCATCTTCAACTTATGTGTATGTGAGCATTGACGGAGCATGTGTGGGGTATTTCGAGATCGAACAAGCATACCGCAGCGGACTGAAAGAGGTATTGTCGTCTTTGCAAACCAACTATCAGCAATATTTGCTTTCGGGAGATAATGATAAAGACAGGGAACAATTGGCATCTTATTTTTCGCAAAGTGAAAGATTGCATTTTAATCAATCACCATCTGATAAGCTGAACTTTATTGAAAACCTGAAACAACATGAAGCAAAGGTGATCATGATAGGAGATGGCTTGAATGATGCCGGAGCTCTAAAGGCTGCCAATATCGGGATCTCTATCACAGAAAATACGGCTCATTTTTCACCGGCAAGTGATGTGATCATGGATGCCACTACTTTTAAAATGCTCCCGGCATTTTTACAGTTCACCAAACAAACATTGCGGGTTATACACTTCAGTTTTGTGATATCCTTAATTTACAATCTGATCGGATTGAGCTTTGCTGTACAGGGTACATTATCGCCTGTAATCGCTGCGATATTGATGCCGGTAAGCTCTGTTACTGTTATTGTTTTTACAACCGTATCAACCACATTATTATCTAAAAAAGGAGGACTATTATGAGCGTGATGTTTATACTCATTGGATGCAGTTTGTTATTGGCCATTTGTTTCCTTGCGGCTTTTATATGGTCGGTAAGATCGGGGCAAATGGATGATGATTATACCCCTTCTGTTCGCATACTGTTTGACGATTTTAATACCAATAAAAAGAATACAACCGAATTAATTGAAGAAAAAAAATAACACTATTTACTCACACTAACCATATCAATACTATGCACATTGAAAAATTTAATTACGACAACAAGATAGTAAGGAACTTTGCTATCGCTACCATCATTTTTGGGGTGGTCGGAATGCTTGTAGGTTTACTGGTGGCTGTTCAATTATACGCGCCTGCTGCCAATTTGGGAAACCAGTACACCACTTTCGGACGTGTTCGTCCCTTACATACCAACGCCATTATTTTTGCATTTGTTGGTAACGCGATCTTTATGGGCGTGTATTATTCGTTGCAACGCCTTTGCAAAGCGCGTATGTACAGCGATCTGTTAAGCAAGATCCATTTTTGGGGCTGGCAATTGATCATCGTATTGGCGGCCGTTTCGCTTCCATTAGGTTTTACCTCTTCAAAAGAATATGCCGAATTGGAATGGCCTATCGATATTTTGATCGCATTGGTATGGGTAGTATTTGGGATCAATATGATCGGTACGATTATCAAACGCAGGGAAAAACAAATGTATGTTGCCATTTGGTTTTACATCGCCACGTTTGTTACCGTTGCTGTTTTGCATATTGTAAACTCTATTGAACTTCCGGTGAGCTTCACCAAAAGTTATTCAGTGTATGCCGGTGTTCAGGATGCGTTGGTGCAATGGTGGTACGGACACAATGCGGTGGCATTTTTCTTAACCACACCTTTTTTGGGAATGATGTATTACTTCCTTCCTAAAGCTGCCGGTCGTCCGGTGTATTCATATAAACTATCTATTCTTCATTTTTGGTCGCTTATTTTCTTATACATCTGGGCAGGCCCGCATCATTTGTTGTATTCATCATTACCTGATTGGGCTCAATCATTAGGAGTTGCTTTTTCAATTATGCTTATTGCTCCAAGCTGGGGTGGTATGGTTAATGGATTGCTTACGTTGCGTGGTGCTTGGGATAAGGTAAGGGATGAACCTGTTTTAAAAATGTTTGCTGTGGGAATCACTGCATATGGAATGGCAACATTTGAAGGACCTATGTTGTCGCTCAAAAATGTAAATGCCATTGCGCATTTTACGGATTGGATCGTGGCGCATGTGCATGTGGGTGCATTGGGTTGGAATGGATTGTTAACTTTCGCCATTTTGTACTGGATCATTCCGCGCATTTACAATACCACTATTTATTCGAAGAAATTGATGAATGTTCATTTCTGGCTGGCTACAATGGGTATTATTTTTTATGCGATCCCAATGTATTGGAGCGGTTTTACACAAGGCTTAATGTGGAAAGAGTTTACTGCCGAAGGAACATTGCAATATCCTGAGTTTTTGAAAACAACACTGCAGATTCTGCCATTGCACAAGTTGCGTTCATTTGGTGGTGCATTGTATTTAGGCGGATTTTTTGTATTGATCTATAATATTGTTAAAACCATTAAACAAGGATCGTTGGTAGCCAACGAACCTGCCGAAGCTCCTGCGTTGGAAAAATCAACCTTGTTTAAAAAGGGAGAATTCTGGCATGCTATCTTAGAGAAAAAGCCGGTTACGTTTGCGGTATTGGCTATTATCATGATCGCTATTGGAGGTGCCGTGGAGATGATCCCAACCTTTATGATCAAATCCAATATTCCAACCATTTCGAGTGTAAAACCTTATACACCGCTTGAATTGCAAGGTCGCGATATATACATAAGAGAAGGTTGTAACGCGTGCCATTCTCAACAGATCCGTCCTTTCAGAAGTGAAACAGAAAGGTATATGGGAGAATACTCCAAAGCAGGCGAATATGTTTACGACCATCCGTTCTTATGGGGCTCGAAACGTACCGGACCTGATTTGATGCGTATCGGTGGTAAATATCCCGACAGTTGGCATTACCATCACATGATCGATCCGCAAACAATGTCCCCAGGAAGTATCATGCCGGCCTATCCTTGGTTGGCCGATCAGGACCTTGATATAAGCATTACTTCAACAAAACTAAAAGCGATGCGTTCGCTGGGCGTTCCATATACACAATATGAAATAGACAACGGGAATCAAGTATTGGGTGAACAGGCAAAATTGGTTACAGAAAATTTAAAGAAAGAAGGAATCGTGATCGACAGCCGGAAAGAGTTGGTAGCGGTTATCGCTTATTTGCAGCGCATGGGAACAGATATCAAGAAAAAATAAAAAGACAGTTTTAATTCAAAACAAGAAAATATTATGAAACAGTTTTTAGCAAATGTGCAAGGTGTTGATGGATATCTCATCTTCTCTATGATCGTTTTTATGCTCTTCTTTTTGGGATTGATTTGGTGGGTAATAAAAGCGGATAAGAACTATTTAACCAAAATGAAAAATATACCACTTGAAGAAAAATAGGAGCATTATGAAAAAGATAAATTTATCGGCAATACTGATGCTGGGAGCATCAGTTGCAATGGCTCAGTCCAATACTGACGGAGGAGATATGACCTTTCAATTTGTTTGGTTATGTATCGTTGGTCTTTTATTATTCGTGCTTTTATTGTTGGTGTTCACACTTCAAAAAGTGGTGTCGGTGCTTAAAATTGAAATGAACGGGGGAGTATATCCCGTTGCAGCTGATGAGCAGTCTTTCTGGGAGAAACTGTTAAGCTTGAAACCGCTTTCGGCTGAAAAGGAAATCGAACTGGATCATGATTTTGATGGAATCAAAGAATTGAATAACCCGATCCCGTTCTGGTTTAACCTGTTGTTTTATGGAACAGTGATTTTTGGATTTGTTTACATGATGGTGTTCCATGTATTTAATGTTGGCGATTTGCAGGCTAAAGAATACGACAACGAACTGGTACAGGCCGAAAAAGCTAAACAGGAATACATTAAGCTGGCTGGCAATCTTATTGATGAAAACAGTGTGGTTTTGCTCACCGATGAAGCTAAAATAAAAGAAGGAGCCGAAGTCTTTACCGCAAAATGTGCTGTGTGCCATGGCGATAAAGGACAAGGTAATGTAGGTCCGAATTTAACGGATGAGTATTGGTTGCATGGAGGTGATATTAAGTCGGTGTTTAAAACAATTAAATACGGTGTTCCGTCAAAAGGGATGGTGGCTTGGCAAAACTCTATGAATGGAGCGCAAATACAAGCACTGGCAAGTTTCATTCATACACTTAAAGGTACGAATCCTCCGGGAGCAAAAGATCCTCAGGGAGAGAAAGAAATAGCAGAAAGTGATTCAACAACTGTTGCAAGCACTGATACACTTGTTAATACATCAAAATAATGACCGATACCCAATCACCGGAAGCATACAGGGACAGCATTTCACTCATTGATAAAGGAGGAGATCGCAACTGGGTATATCCTAAAAAGCCCAAAGGTCCTTTGTATACCGGTCGTACGTGGTTCAGTATCGCATTGATGGTGTTGTTGTTTGCAGGACCCTTTATACGATACAACAACCATCCCTTTATATTGCTCAATATCCTGGAACGGAAATTCATCATTTTCGGTATTCCCTTTTGGCCTCAGGATCTGCCTTTGTTTGCATTGCTCATGCTCACGTTTGTGATGTTTGTGATCGTGTTTACCGTTGTGTTCGGGCGCGTATGGTGTGGTTGGGCTTGTCCGCAAACGATATTCATGGAAATGTTGTTTCGCAAAATTGAATATTGGATAGAGGGTGATTTTAAGGCACAACAAAAACTGGATGCAAAGGAATGGGACACCGAAAAGATCGTTAAGAAATCATTGAAGCATGTTTTGTTTTTTACATTGTCGGTTTTAATTGCCAATACTTTTTTGAGCTACCTGATTGGTTTTGAAGAAGTGAAGAAATTGGTAGTGGAAGGCCCCTTGGAACATATGGGAAAATTCATATCGCTGATCATTTTTTCAACCGTCTTCTATTTTGTGTTTGCCAAATTTCGTGAAATTATTTGCATCGTGGTTTGCCCATACGGCCGTTTGCAGGGGTTGATGCTCGACAAAAATTCCATCGTTGTAGCTTATGATTATTTGCGTGGAGAACCGAGGGGGTTCCGGAAAAAAGGAGTGGAGCAACAATTGGGTGATTGTGTGGATTGCAAACGTTGTGTGCAGGTTTGTCCAACCGGAATTGATATCCGCAACGGAACACAATTGGAATGTATTAACTGCACGGCTTGTATTGACGAATGCAATGATGTGATGGTTAAACTCAATCAACCCAAAGGATTGATCCGTTTTGCTTCGAAAGAACAAATTGCCACAGGAAAAACAAAACGGATATCTGCACGAAGTTCTGCCTATGCAGTTATTTTGTTGGTATTGCTTAGTACCCTCAGTTATTTATTGATCACCCGCAAAGATGCAGATGCAACGATCTTAAGAACACCAGGTATGTTGCACCAATTGCAAAACGATGGTACCATCAGCAATATGTATAATTTTGAAGTGGTGAATAAAACCTTCAGCAATTTACCAATTGCTATCAAAGTGATAAGCCCGCAGGCAGCAACACTCCAAATGGTGGATCGGGAGAGCAGCTCCTTCACACTGGGTGAAGATGAACTGGAGAAGGGTTCGTTTTTTATCAAGATCCCGCAGGCAGACATTACAACAAATACAACCAAAGTGCAGATAGAAATTTATGCCGGAGGCAAATTGATCCAAAGTACCGAAACAAATTTTGTAGCTCCGGTTAAATAATAAAACTAAACGAATAATAAGATGAACATACATTTAAATTGGGGACATAAGCTGGTTTTTTTTATGGCGGTTTTTATGCTGTTTATTATTGTGCTGGTTTATAAAATAAGCATGCAGCAAGTAGACCTGGTGGATAAAAACTACTATGAAAAAGGTATCCAGTACCAACAAGAGATCAATAAGTTTAAAGCAAGTGAAGGTATTCCTCACGAAATCAATTTTGATAAAGCGAAACAGGAATTGTCATTCGTGTCCTCAACAAAAGGCATTGAAGGAACACTGTATTTTTACCGCTCATCGGATGCCACATTGGACCGGAATATTCCTTTTAAGTTGAACGAAAAGGGTGAGTTTATTTACGAAACCTCAACGCTCAAAAGCGGAACATGGAAAGCAACGTTTGAATGGACGATCAATGGTCAGCTGATGGCTGCCGAGAAATATTTTGAATTAAAATGATCTTTATAACGGCATTTATTACAGGATTGCTGGGCAGTTTTCACTGTGCAGGAATGTGTGGGCCCATTGCTTTGGCTACACCAACCATTGGTGAAAACACATTGCAAAAGGCCTGGGGAAAACTGTTGTACAATATAGGCCGGATCATTACCTATGCCATTATGGGTTTTTTGTTTGGAGCGTTTGGGTTGGGCTTAAAACTGGCCGGATTGCAACAAAGTATCAGCATTATGGCCGGGGTTATCATTATCCTCACCGTATTGGTTCAATTTAACTGGTTGCAGAAATTGGCCGGCAATCCTTTCCGGTTTGTGAAAGGTGCGTTTATTGCCAAACTCTTTCAAACCAAAACATATTCTGCCTTATTGGTTATTGGATTGCTCAATGGCTTATTACCATGTGGGTTTGTGTATATTGGTTTGTTGGGTTCAGTGGCTACACAACACGCATGGCAAGGAGCTTTATTTATGGTCTTGTTTGGACTGGGAACATTACCCATGATGTTTGGTGTATCCATGCTCGGACAATTTCTCACGCAACCTGTTCGCAGCCGCATCCACAAATTCACACCGATATTGGCTGTTGTCATCGGTTGTATTTTTATTTTGCGCGGGTTGAATTTAGGTGTGCCGTATCTAAGTCCAAAGATTTCCGAGAATCAAACCCAGGTGAAGGAATGTTGTAAACCCACAGAATGATCTTACCCATTTATTATTGCTAAAAATACATATGTTTGGGATATGTATGTTTTAGCGGCAATAGCACTTCTGTTCGTATGGCTCTTAATTAAAAAGATCGCCAAAGGAGGAACCCAATGGGTTCAGCCCAAGGGTGAATTTCCTCCTGCGTGGCGAAAGTTCCTGTTGGAAAATGTTGTTTTTTACAACGCACTCAATACCTCCGAACGCACCATATTTGAATTCCGGGTGCAGGAATTTATGCTCAATTGCCGCATCACCGGAATTGGTGTTTCCATTGACGATACCGACCGGTTATTGGTAGCTTCGAGTGCCATCATTCCCATCTTTGCCTTTCCCGAATGGCGTTACTGGAATGTATTTGAAGTGCTGATTTATCCGAAAAATTTTAACGAACAATTTGCCTTCGAAGGAACCGATAAAAATATTATGGGGATGGTTGGAACGGGTTATATGGATGGGAAAATGATCTTGTCCAAAGAAGCATTGCACCATGGATTCAAAAATGAATCGGATAAAATGAATACGGCCATACATGAGTTTGTTCACCTTATCGATAAGATGGACAATAATATTGATGGGATCCCACAGGTGTTGCTGGAAAAACAATATGTGATCCCCTGGATGGAACTCATGAAACGTGAAACCGCAAAGATGTTAAACAATGAATCGGATATTAACCTGTATGGAGCAACCAATAGCCAGGAGTTTTTAGCCGTTACCAGCGAGTACTTTTTTGAAAGACCACAATTGCTCGAACAAAAGCATCCTGAATTATACACCCTATTGGCAGCCATGTTTAAGCATGATGTATCGGAACGAAGACTCATCAAACCAAACGATACCATCGGGCGAAACGATCCTTGTTTGTGTAACAGCGGTAAGAAATTTAAGAAATGTTGCGGTGCGGAGTATGAAGGGTAGGAGGTTTAACTGTTCACCGACTGTTTTTTACAATAAAGGGCTGAGGCTTCTACCGGGTATTTCTTATCAAGATCAACATCATTAAAACTTTTATGGGAACCCCAGGAGAACAATTTTTCAAAAACAGGGAGCATCTTTTTGTTTTTTATTTTCCCTAAAAAGAAGACTTCATGTTCTTTTTCTTTGATGCCCATTTCGTACAAGATCTGATTGTGTTCTGTAATGCCGAGTTCATGAAAATATTGCATCATGCGAAAGTATTCACATACGTTCCCGCTTTCCAATCGTCCGGCAAAAAAATAAGGCATAAACCATCCGATCACATAACAGGAATAAGAAATGATCTTCCCGATCATATGGAAGCGAAATTCATAGTAACTGGATATTGGAACATTGTATTTGTTCATGATTTCCAATACTTCTTTCCGATGGTTCCATTCATCAAGTTCAATTTGTCTGATGGCCGCTTTCTCAGCTATATCTTTTACAGAACCTGCATGACCTTGATACGCATATGCTGCGGCTTTTTCAGCGGAGTAGGCTTGTTGAAGTAAGTCAATTAATGCTTTATGATGAAGGGTCATTTCTTGAATGCTTTGTGGAATATATTTAGTTCGGGATTTAATAGTTACCGTTATCGTCTAGCTAAACGCAGTGACGGTTTATGACCACCAATTTTTCAATTTAGACCAGAAGTTTAATTTACTATTTACCGTTTCATTTACTTGCTTTCCCGCCATTGTGTTTCAGCCTGTTGTTTTTCTTTGTCAAGATCAATGACTTCAATTTCTCCTTGGTTTATTTCCTCTTGATTCCTCAAATCGTCATATTCATAATCACCAAGTTCATTGACTGTATCTTTGATAATTATCTTTCCTTTATTAATCCATGTCAAAGCGTTTTGAGCATCAACAATAATTTCTGGATAAAGCTTATTTAATAATTCGTCTTGTTCTGCTTTAGTAATCTCGTTCCATGATTTTTGATAATTTCCTGCAGGTGGACAAGAAATTAAAAGTCCGTAAGTCAAACCCAGTCGTCTTAAAAATGCATATCCATTGCAATACAAATCATAGGTCATTTCAATTGATTCTGCACATTCATCATCCCTTTCGACTATTGATTTTAAGTACTTTGAAATTCGTTTAATTTCAAATTTACCATTGTTAACAAATGGCTCAATAATTTTTTCTAATTCATTATGTGCGTACTTGTTTTTGTAATTCAAAGAGATTAAATCTGTGTATGTGTCTTTAGGTAATTCTAATTCAAGCTCTTTGGTTTCATATACCCATTGTTCAAAGTCCTGAATACTTATTTTGTGCTTCAAGGCTTCATAGAATTTCAATTCAATATGTTCGCTAATTTCTTTCATTCAATGGCTGGTAACGTTTTTTGCACTTGTTTAGTTACTGAATACGTAACGTATAAATTGTGTCGCCAATATAAAATGATAAAAGCGTAAAAGAAAGCCCGAATACAGCGATTTAACGACAATTGAGCGAGTGTGCTGTTATAGCCAGCCTTTTTCCAAGAGTCACAATTGTCATTGAAACAAGTAGCACTTTAATTATTTGTGTCGGTTTTTGATTCTTGAATTTTGAACTGTTGTTGTCGATTAGTTATAGTTGTTTTTAGACTGTCAACAGTTTTGAGTAGTGTGGTGTTTTCTATGGTTATACGTTCAATTATATTGTCTTTGCGGTATTGATTTATCGATAAAATTGTCGCTATTGAAGTAGCCAAAATTGCAACAAGTGTATTTATAGGTGTCAACAGTTTACCGAACTTATCCCATCCAATATCGAATAATTTACCTAATGGTCTAATAAAAGTAAACCAAGTTCTGAAGATAATTTGTCTCCATGACTTTCTATAGTTTTGAAATGAGCCGTGTACCGATAGTTCATACATTCCAATGTCGGTAAGCATAACTTCTTTCGTGTCATACTCTTCTCCAAGGTCAATGTCATACTCTCTTACAGGCTTCACAAGGTTTGTTGCGAAAGCGAAATTTCTTATAAGATAAACTTCATTCTCAGGAATAGGCGGTAAAAAAGATTCAGGCAGTCCAGAATGAAAATTACCATTGTCATATAAGCCGTCTATTAAAACTCCAACAAGTTGAAATATTCTTTTTCTACCTTTTACGGGTTTATGGTGCATATTTTTTATGTCTTTAAGGTTGGCTATAACATGTTTATCGAGGAAATATTTGCATCCTTTAACTTCTTATTTAGGAGTTAAAGGATGCAAATCATCATCCTTGGTACTCAAATGTATCATCTCAATTTTGTATAACCAAACGACACCATTGGGCGAAACGATCCTTGTTTGTGTAACAGCGGCAAGAAGTTTAAGAAATGTTGTGGTGCGGAGTATGAGGGGTAGAGCTATTTTAGCTACGTGTCGTATTATTTAGCTATTTGAATTGAGCTCAAGATTTTTACTATTTTTTCTTTCCAGCCATTTTGCCAATGTATTGGTTCTGTTTCTGTTGAAATGAACCAAATATTGTTTTTATGTTTTTTATATAAAGACATACAAGTTAAATTGTTTGTTGTGTCGGTATAAGAAATTATCCAAGTTTTAATCCCATCAATTTCGTTTTCTGCAATGTTGCTTATAAAGTCTTCATTTAATTCGTTTGATTCGAGAATAAAATTTGGCATTTCGGAATCTGTTATATTTATGTTGTTGTATGTCGAAATAAAAATGCCGCCTTTCATCTCTTTAGATTCAATACTGATAATACCATCTTGATTTTCGCTTATGATCCAACTTTTAGGATATAATATTGAAATTCTTTTTTCACTGTTTGTGTATGTTAAATATTCGGTTGAGTCTGAACTTAAGAATAGTTTGGATAGAAAGCCCATAGTTATTAAAATTAAAACGGCTAGTAAATATTTCATTTGTTTTAATGTTATTTAGCGGTATCGGTTTGCAGTTACAAGAAGTTGGCGATTTCGGAGACGAAAACTGTCTGCAATTACTATACTTGATATCAAGTACAAAGCTTCATTTAAGCACTGAATCCGCTTTTTTGCCAAACGCCTGTTACCAGCTGGTGTTCTGTTAGTCATATTCCAAATTTCACTTACCATTAATAACTTTTTTGTCCGAATTGCTTGGAAGGTTTCGGATTTCAGTCCAATATTCTTTCCTTGCATCTTCGTCTATATGGATTGGAAGCCTTTCTCCATAAAGTCTGTCGCTACCGTCCTTTTTGCAGCCGGAAATCCAATATTGTTCGCCCGTTTCAACGTCAAAATAATTTGCATTGAATCCTCGTCCACTTAAAGTCTGGAAAGTTTTTCCATTGTAGTGAATGGACTTTCCAGTCTTTGAGAATGTAACGCGACCAATTCTTGCATCACCAATTAAGTCATTTTCGCCACTCTTATTTTCAATATACATTATTCGTGTTTTCATAAGTCAAAACCAAAGTGCATTCATTTCAATTAAAAATTGTTTGTCGGTAATTGGAAATTTAGAACTTAGAACAGAGTCTATTCCACATTTCGGACAAATTGCAGTTGCACCATTAGCAATGTTTTCTTCAATCCATTCTTCAATTTCTTTAGGTTCAAATGTTTGTTCGCAATAGAAACAAGCACACAAATTACTTGCGAGAATTTCGTCTTTATGTGAAGAACAACTTTTATGTGCTTGTTCCAAAAAGTCTCTATTGTATTTAGTCTCTGTTGGTTCCATACACTTGCTGGTAACTTGTTTATAGAAGAAAGATTTGCATCCTTTGTTCTCAAATGTATCATCTCCATTTTGTATAACCAAACGGTCAACTGGTTGTCGAAAGTGTTTACTTTAACTGCTCCGGCAAATACCCTTATGCGTTTTATAGCCATATCAAGAAAGCTTAAACGTTTGTGACAATTGTGTACTTGTTTTTTCTTTGTTTTACAACATGTTTGGAACCGTCAGCTAAAGCACCATTTTCTTTTTTTTGAGCTCCTAAAGCAGCTCCGATAATACCACCTGCAGTTTAGGATTCAACTATTTGATCATCTTTATCCATAACTCAGATTGAGTCAGTTTATACGGTTTTACATTCGATGTTTGATAATCGATTAAACCTTCACCAATTTCCATTTTCCTTTTTTGAAATAATACCAAGCCACCAATGCGATGACTGTCTCGGCTACAGGAATGGCAATGAAAGCTCCTGTTGATTTAAGGTCTAATCCTTTTGCTAAAAAATAGGCGAAGGGAACTTGTATCAGCCAGAAACAAACGAAGTTGATCATCGTTGGCGTTTTGGTATCGCCTGCGCCATTCAGCGCCTGGGTCATTACCATGCCTATTCCGTAAAAGATATATCCAAACCCGATGATCTGTAATGCCTGGGCACCATAGGCAACAACGGCATCATCCTGCGAAAAAATACGGATGATCGGTTCGGAGAAAAAGACGAACAAGAGCGTTACAAAACTCATGAAAATAACATTGTACAAAGCGGTGAGCATCACACTTTGTTCGGCACGTTTTAATTGTTTGGCGCCCAAGTTTTGTCCAACCAACGTTGCTGCGGCATTGCTCAATCCCCAGGCCGGTAAAATAAAGAATACCACATTGCGGATAGCAATCTGGTAACCTGCCGATGCCGTTGTTCCGCCTGTTTCGGCTACCAATCGTGCCAATACGATCCAGCTTCCGCTGGCTATGATAAATTGTAAGGTAGCGGGCCATGCAATATCAACAATATTTTTCACAATAGGTAGGTCTAGTTTAAAATGGTGTTTGTGAAATTGGAGGATGCCACTTCCTTTAAACAAATGAAAACACTGATAGGCAACGCCTGCACTACGTCCAATTACTGTTGCAATGGCTGCTCCTTTTAGTCCCCAGTAATGAATAAAAATTGGGCATAATATAATATTGATAATGCTGGCGATCCATAAACTTTTCATGGCCATGGCTGCATTTCCGGCACCGCGAAAAATTCCGTTGATGAGGAATAACAACATGATCACCAAACTTCCGCCCAACATGATCTGTGTGAAAATGATTCCATCTCTGACAACGGTTTCGCTGGCTCCCATAAGGGTTAAAATATCAGAAGCAAACACAATTCCGGCAATGCTTAATACAAATGTGGCTGCAATGGCAATGATAATAGACTGCGCTCCGGCATGTGCAGCATCTGCCGGATTTTTTTCTCCGATCCTGCGCGCCACAACAGCAGTTGCAGCTGTACTTAACCCGATGGCAATGGAATAAATAATGGTTACAACCGATTCGGTTAAACCAACTGTTGCGATCGCATTTTCGCCCAGTTTGCCCACAAAAAACATATCGACTACAGCAAATACACTTTCCAGGCTCAATTCCAGGATCATTGGAATGGCTAATAAAAATACGGCTTTGCGAATGCTACCCTGGGTATAATCTTGTTCTTCTCCGTTGAGCGATTGTTTGATAACCTGCCAAAGTCTGGCCTGACGAGTAGTAGATATTTCTTGATTCATTTGGTGTTTGTAATCGATTTATAATTTAACAATAATTTTCCGTCCTCAAATTCATGAGTATGGGTTAATTGGAGGTGAAACCGTTTATCCAATATTCCCAATAATGTTCTCCCTCCGCCTATACATACCGGAACGATGATGATGCGAAATTCGTCAATAAGGTTGAGTATGCTACCTGCTAATTGCGCACTTCCAAAGATCAGGATGTCTTTACCATGTTCTTTTTTGAGCGCAGTTATTGCCTGTTCGCTATCGTTACCGATCAAAACGGAATTGTTCCAGTCAACATTTTTCAATGTGTTCGAGCAAACAACTTTTTTGATCGTATTCATCTTCTCGGCAACGATCGGATCGTCCTGTAATGCCTGCTCGGTTGTCCAATAGTTTTGCATCAGCTCAAAGGTTTTTCTCCCAAAAAGGAGCATGTCGGCTGAGTTCAGTTGCTCAATTGAAAAGTCATTATACTCTTCATCCACTTGATGCCAATCGAGTTCCCCGTTTGGCCCTTCCATGTATCCGTCCAATGTTTGCATCAGACATAAAACAAGCTTTCTCATTTGGTTTAACTGTTCAAATCGTTTTTCGGTGAAACTCCCGAAACAACGTTGCCTGTTCTTGCTGTTTCAAGGGGCATTGCCTTCATCATTTTGTTGCGGTTGATAGTGCTTTTAAGCGTTTATGGTAATAGATATATGAAACGATACCTACTATAAAAAAAGGGGACATGCCCAATGCCAGGAGAACAGGTGTGCCCACAGCAAGAATGGAGAATGCAGCACATATCAGGTCGAAAAACAATCCTGCATAGGCCCATTCAGTTACGCGGGGAAATCCAGGAATAAACAAGGCAATTGCACCAAGTATTTTAACAACACCTACAAATGCGACCATGTATAAAGGGTAACCCAGATCGGTTGAGATCATTTTAACAACATCAGGTCCGGCCATTGCATGTTGAACGCCCGACATAAGCATTACACCTCCAAATAGTACGGTTGAGATCCAATAGATAATGTTGATTTTTTTCATAGCAGTTTAAATGGTTAAAGTGAATATAAGTATTGTTTTAAACGGTTTAAATGTTGTTCAGCTCCTTCAATCGCTCCGAATTCCCTGGCAACTTTTTGCAAGTCTTCGGCCGATTCAAAAACCATATTCATGGTAAGTTGGGTTTTATTTTCAACAACTTCAAATAAAATTGTTACCTCGAAAGAAATACCAATGGTTCCACCATCATCACTTTGTTTGTAAACCAATCGTTCGGGTTTAACCACTTCCTCAAAAATAATTTTGTTGGGGAAATCTGTTCCGTCAGGTCCATGCATGGTAAACTTCCATGAAACACCTGCAGCTGCTTCCATTGGAGCTGTTGTCAGTGTAAAACCATTTGGTCCCCACCATTGTGCAAGATGCTCCGATTTTGTCCAGGCATCAAAAACGAGTTCGCGGGGGGCATCGAATTCGCGTATAAATAATAGCTCATTTGCGGGGTGATTTGCTCTTTCCATATTGGTTGTTCTTTTTGGTTTTTAATTTATGTTTGGGTTCTTTGGTTGCAGCTGCCGATTGCAATTCGTTCAGGTATTTTTCAAGTGAATCGAATTTGGCTTCCCAAAATTTACGGTATTGCTCCACCCAATCCGATACCTGGTTGAGTTTGCTGAGTTTGGCCTCACAGTATCGTTCCCGGCCTTGTTGTTTGATGGTGACCAAACCGCATTCTGTAAGGATCTTGATATGTTTTGAGATGGCCGGGCGACTCATGTCAAAGTTTTCGGCAACGGCATTCAGGTTTAGCGATTTGTATGCAAGCATGCTGATAATTTCACGTCTTGTAGGGTCGGCAATGGCTTGGAAAACATCTCGTCTCATCTTGTAGTTTAATTATATATGTAACTAATCGGTTACAAATGTATATGAAACCTTTCGGTTACGCAAGTGGGCATTAAAAAATCCCTCTCCGGGCTCAACCGTAAAGGGATTTTTTTGTACTATCAGGTATGGTTTGTTATTTTTTCTTCGAACGGTTGCGCATTACATTGCGGTTTACCGACTGTTTTTTACCCCCGGTTTTTTTGTAAGAACCTCCTAGGTTTACTTTTTTGTTTTTAGCTTTTTTCTCGTGGAAAGAAGGGCCGCGTTCTATTTTCTTAATCCCTTTCAGGTAGTTTTTGCCTTTGCTGATCGGCCTTTCGTCTTCACTGAACACGTTTGAATATTCCACTTCGTCCGGCCAGGGCAAAATGGAAATTTCTTTTTTCATCACAGCTTCGATCGTATCGATATATGCTTCCTCTTCCTCGTTGATGAGTGAGATTGCCGTTCCATCTTTTCCAACGCGTCCTGTTCTCCCGATCCTGTGTAAATAATCGTTGGCCGAATTTGGGGTATCGAAGTTTACCACATGTGTTACATCACTAATATCCAATCCACGGGCAGCTACATCGGTTGCAATTAACACTCTGTGTTTGTTTGTTTCAAATTGTTTCAACGCATCGATACGCATGTTTTGCGATTTACGGGAGTGTAACACGCCAACCGCTTTGGGAAATCGTTGATGCATCTGTTCGTAAAGCTTGTCTGCGATTTTTATTTTGGACACAAATACCAGCACTTTGCTCATGCTTTCATCGGTGTTTAACAAATGCTCAAGCAAATTTATCTTAGTACCAAAGTTTGGCAACTCGTAACCCAATTGAACAATTTTTTCGAGCGGTGTTCCGTGTGCTGCAATTTCTATTTTGACGGGATTGTTAAAAAATCCCTGGATCAGTTTTGAAACTTCTTCAGTAAGGGTGGCTGAGAATAAAATGTTTTGGCGTTTGGCCGGTAAGTAATCCAAAATGGTGGTGAGCTGTTTGCGGAACTCCTGCTCCAACATTTCATCCACCTCATCGATCACCAGCTTCTGTACGTTCTTTAACTTAAGCGAACCATTCACCGCCAGGTCAACCAAACGACCCGGTGTTGCCACCAATAGGTCGAGCCCTTTAAACACCAGCTGTTTTTGTGTATTGATATTTGCTCCACCGTAAACAGCGCCAATACGGATGGATTGATATTGTGTAAGTTTTTCTACTTCGGCCAAAACCTGTAATACCAATTCTCGGGTTGGAACCAAAATGATAACGCGTGGATGTTTTTGGTCCGAGTAATTGAGCGTGCGCAAAATGGGTAACAAATAAGCAAACGTTTTTCCCGTTCCGGTTTGTGCAATGCCCACCACATCGCGCCCCGACATAATTACAGGTAACGATTGTATTTGCACAGGAGTAGGATGGAAGTACTCCAAATCATGCAACGCTTTCAAGAGCGGGTTATTTAAGTTTAATTCTTCGAATGTCATGATTTGGTTGTTTAGTCTATTGTTATTTTTTAGACGCAGATTACGCAGATTACACTTATTTATATTCGGTGGTTTTGTCCGATCGTTATCGGACTGTGCTCAACCATCTGATACTTTTGCCTACTTAATTTCCTGGCAGAGTTCTATTAAAACTCCGTTACTTGATTTTGGGTGTACAAAGCAGATGAGTTTATTGTCGGCTCCTTTTTTTGGTTGTTCGTTTAATAATACAAAACCTTCGCCTTTCAATCGCTCCATTTCTGCATAAATATCATCCACATCAAAAGCAATATGGTGAATGCCTTCTCCTTTTTTCTCAATGAATTTTGCAATGGCACTGTTCTCATGTGTGGCTTCCAGCAATTCAATTTTATTGGGGCCAACCTGGTAAAAAATGGTGTTCACATTTTCAGATTCAACAGGCTCCGTTTTATAAGGAGTTGCATTAAACAATTTATTAAACACTGCAACCGAAGCCGCTGCGTCTTTTACTGCTATACCTATGTGTTCGATTTTGTTCATTGAGTTGATTGAGTAATTAGGTTTGGTAAGTTGGTTAAGTAATTAAGTTAGGAAAGAGTGTTTTATAATTTATACTTAACCAACCTAATTACTAGTCAACTTAGTTACTTAACTAATATTTTTAAACCTCACACGTTTTGGTCCCGAATCGCCTAAGCGTGCTTTTTTATTTTCTTCGTAAGCATCATAATCACCCTCAAAGAAATACACTTGTGAATCGCCTTCGAATGCTAATATATGTGTCGCCACACGATTGATGAACCACCTATCATGGGAGATCACCACCACGCAACCTGCAAAGTTTTCGATCGCTTCTTCCAATGAACGCAATGTATTTACGTCAATATCATTTGTAGGCTCATCCAGCAAAAGCAAGTTTCCACCTTCTTTTAAGGTCATGGCTAAATGCACACGGTTACGCTCTCCACCCGAAAGTACGCCTACTTTTTTACTTTGATCGTTTCCGCTAAAGTTAAACTTTGAAATATAAGCGCGGGCATTCACTTGTTTGTCGCCAACCAAAATGGTTTCGGTTCCACCGCCAATTACTTCAAATACAGATTTCTCTGGTAAGAGGTCTTTGTGACTCTGATCTACATAGGCAGTCTTCACTGTTTCACCTACCGTAAAGGTTCCCGAATCAGGTTGTTCCAATCCCATCATCATGCGGAACAAGGTTGTTTTGCCCGCACCATTCGGTCCGATAATTCCAACGATACCACCTTTGGGTAATTTGAAATTCAGGTTTTCGTACAATAATTTATTACCATATGCTTTGCTCACGTTTTCAGCTTCGATCACCACATCACCCAAACGAGGCCCCGGTGGAATATATAGTTCTATTTGTTGTTCTTTCTCTTTTACATCCTCACTCAACATTCTATCGTAGGCATTCAAACGAGCCTTACCTTTTGCTTGGCGGCCTTTGGCTCCCTGCCGAACCCAATCCAACTCACGTTTCAATGCTTTGGTTCGTTTGCTTTCCTGTTTCTCTTCCTGCTCCAGGCGGTTTGATTTTTGTTCCAACCAGCTGCTGTAATTTCCTTTCCATGGAATTCCTTCGCCTCTGTCCAACTCTAAGATCCAACCGGCTACATTGTCCAGGAAGTATCTATCGTGGGTAACAGCAATAACGGTACCCGGGAAGTTTTTCAGGAATTGCTCCAACCAGTCAACGCTCTCTGCATCCAAGTGATTGGTAGGCTCATCCAATAATAAAATATCCGGATTGCTTAGCAACAAACGGCATAAAGCCACACGCCTGCGTTCACCACCACTTAATACCTTAACCATTTGATCCGGCTCCGGGCAGCGCAATGCATCCATTGCTTTTTCCAATTTGGTATCAAGTTCCCATGCATCGTTTTGCTCCAGTAATTCCATTACCACCGCTTGTCTGTCCAGGATCTTCATCATGTCATCGCTGTCAAGGTTTGGATCCGAAAGTTTTTCATTGATCTCGTCAAACTCTTTCAAAAGGTCAACAATGGGTTGCACACCCTCTTTCACACATTCCAGTACTGTTTTGGTTTCATCCAGTTGTGGTTCTTGTTCCAGGAATCCGATTTTATAATCCTTATCAAAAACCACTTCACCTTGAAAACTCTTATCAACTCCGGCAATAATGCGAAGCAAACTTGATTTACCTGAACCGTTTAAACCCAACACCCCAATTTTGGCACCGTAGAAAAACGATAGGTAGATATTTTTTAAGACTTGTTTTTGTGGTGGGTGAATTTTACTCACACCAGCCATTGAAAATATAATTTTATTGTCGCTCATAATGTTAAAAAGTGGGGCGAATTTACACTTACTAGGCTTATGTAAAAAATTTATTGTTAGGGAGTAAGACAGATAATCGGGGATGTTCCTGTTTTGTGGCTAAACGGGCTGTTATCCAAATGAATACAAAGCAGCAGGAAAGGGTGGATATGTGTCACGAAATTGGGCCGGAACTTAGCCTTTTCCTTGTTGAAGGTAATATGCTTTGCGTTTGCTGTCGAGCTTTTCAATGGCATAACGAAGGGTTGTGCGGGGCATCGTGGCTGCATGGTTATCCAGAAAATCGATCAGCATCTGGCTATTGTATTTTCCCGCTTCGCGGATCCAGCTGCCAACTGCTTTTTGAATGAGATCGTGGTTGTCGTTTATTAACAATGCTGCAATCCGGAACGTATCATCCAGATCGTTTTTACGGATAAAATAATAAGTACTCACAATGGCTGTTCTTCGCTCCCAAACATTTTTCGATTTGGCCAGTTTGTAAAGCGGCAACCGTGGTTTGTCAAACAGGTAACCACCCACAACGAATGGAGCGCTGCGATCCACCAAGTCCCAATTGTTAATGCGATCGTGTTTGTTCAGGTATAAATCATACAATTCTTTCCTGTTTTCTTCCGTGATCTTTTTGTTTCGTGCTTTAAAATCCATGATGCCCACTGCTCCCATACGTACCTCGTAATAATTGTTGTCCAGCAGTTTTTCAATTTCAGACAAGGACATTTGGGTAAATTGTTTTGCCAATGCAAAAATACCTGCCATGCGCATATTGAGTATTTTGTTTTGTGGATTTTCGTCCCTGAAAAAACGTGCATTGTCCGAACCTGAAGTTGCTTGCAGAGCAACCAGCCGGTCAATAAATTTCCATGCGGTGAGTAAGGTTGGAGCAGTGTTCATTAGTTTTTCCACGATTGGGTTCGGGTACTAAAAGATAGTTTCAAACCAAGCGGGGTCACATCAATTGCCTTGTTGGACAAAATGATCACTCCGAAATTATTTTTCTTGTCTATTGCAATGTATGAAGCATATCCTCCGGCCATCCCGTTATGCCAAATAATATCGTTATTGTTTACAAATTTGTCGGCCCCTGTCGGTAATATCCAGCCTAATCCGGTCTCTCCGTTTAGTTGTTGTGCATGTGTTTTAATTAATGATGGAGAAATTTTTGTTTCATGTTCGTTGAGATTTGCTTTGATAAACAACATCATGTCGGCAGCATTTGACAGGAATGAACCTGCGCCAGTAAGCACATTGTCTTCCCAAATAAGTGCTTTGTTTCCGGCTTCATCATAACCCTGGACGATTTTAGACCGGTGCATGCTATCAATCGTTACGAACGTGTTTTTCATTCCAAGTTCATCCAGTAGTTTTTGTTTCACCAGGTCTTCATATGATTTGTCTGTTTTTAAAGCCAACAAATGTCCTAGCAAACCCATTCCGAAATTCGAATATTCAAATGTTCCTTCTTTTTGTTTGCCCTCACAGGTTTTAAGGTAATCATAAATATCGTTTGTCACTAGGCTTTTGTAAGGGTTGCTTTCATCCGTCATTTTTGTAAGAAACGAATTGGGCAAGGATGGAAAACCGGATAGGTGAGTAGCCAGGTGCAACAAGGTTGTATGCTGAGCTGAAGCAGGCATGGTAACTTTTTCTTTAAGCAACGAGTGTATGCTGTCATTTAGGTTTAGGACTCCTTCATCAACCAGGATCTGCAAAGTTGAGGTGGTAAACAGTTTGCTTGTCGAAGCAAGTTCAAATATCATCGAACTGTCCGGTACAATATGTTGTCCCTTTTCTATGGTTCCAAAACCTTTTAAATAAGTTTTACCGTTTTTATAAATACCTATAACAATTCCATCCGCATTTCCCTTATCCATGAACTTTGCTACCTCTTTTTCGATGGTGTTTTCAAGGTCCCCATGATCTTTTCGCGAATTCATCCTGTGTTTAGCATACAGGTAAAGAGCTCCTATAAGCACTATAATTCCAAGGATAATAATACCAATTATCTTCATTGATCTTTTCATATTGATGTAGTTGGTAAAGATATCAAATTATGGTTTGTCGCGGCCAACAAAACGTTCTTTGCCCAACAAAAACCGGATTGCCCTGGTTGTATTTTTTTCGAGAGCTTCTTCCGTTTTAAGTCTGGCCAGGTATCTTACGATCTCTAGTTTCCGGGAAGCAGGTAAACTGTTAAAAACAGCTGTCGCTTTTTTATTGGCTGCCAATGCTTTGACAAAAGGTTCAGGAGCTTGAATATCCCTGCTTTCAGGGTCGAAGCTCAACGTTACATCAATGATCTCACCAATCAGTTTGGGTGAGTTTTTGAGCATCGTGGTATTGATATAAAGCCGCCAATCACCATTGTATTTGAGCAATGTTTGCTTATACGGTTTGTCATTAATGGTGCCTTTGATCGGAATGGGCCCTTTATCTTTTCCGGCTTGTTTGAATATTTTTTGAAGAATAGGAGTAGGCACAAAAACGAAAGGATTGACCCCGATAATTTCGATGGTTGCACTAAATTGATCCATACAAAGTATCATTTAAAGTCTTGGGATTTCAGAAGGATCATTGAAGATGATCTTTCCCTTTGCCTGCCCGATGGTAACCATTTGATCGGCACCGGCAGAAGGGCCACCGATACGCAATACCGCGTCACAGTGATCAATCAGTTTGATCGCGATCGGGTGAAACATCTGATTAAAAATAGCGTCTCCAATTTCTTTTGATCCGGCTGTTTCAATCAGTGGCAACGCAAACCATTCTCCCAATACGGGTAAATGGCCCATTTCGTATACTGTCAGAGCCATATCTGTCATTGCTTTTACATTGACTTCAATTAAAATTGGATCATCGTTTGTGCCCGAACGATACGGTCCTGCTACTAAAATGAGTAAAGATTTGTTTTGGTGAATCATAATCTAGGTTGAAGATTAATAAATAGTGACATCATACTACTGATTATCGTTAACAACATTATATCAAACCCCAAAAAAAAACAGCGCTGTTGGCGATCTTTATCTGGAAAGACTAATGTAAATGAAATAATAAATGATAGAAATGAAGATAGAGGAAAAGTTACCAATCAGGAAGTAATCGTTTTTGATTTTTTCATTTTTTTCAAATCGGGTTCCTATTTTAAGTGCACCATAGACAATTAATATTTGAGTAAGGTTAATTGTTAATGCGAAATATAGAATAAATCTTTCCTGAAGGCCTTTGAAAGTAGAGATATCTAATAGTAAGAATTTTTTTGGAGTGTTGCCATCGGTGTTTTCTACAGAGAAATAATTCTTTAAATATTTAAAGAAAGTAAGGTTAAATATTAATTCTCCTATCAAAAATATGGATGTAAAACAAATAATTTTTTCTATCATAATGGTGTATTTAAGATGTATATAATAATTTGCTTTATGTTCTTATACTCCTCAATATTCAGGCTTTTTTTTCTTCGCCAGGCACTTGATTTATCAACGTTAATCTTGTTAGCTACAATTTTATAATCATCATACTTAAGGAAGTTGTATACAACTTCAGTGTCTTTTGTTTTCCACGAATCTATAAAGTTTTGATACAGTAAAAAACACTTATTAAGAAACTCATCTTGCTTGAAATCACCTTTGTTAGTCTTAATCAGAAATCGTGTGTTTTCTGTTTTTAATTGATTTAGAAGATCTCGAGCTGTTGTTAATCCTTCTCCTAACATTTCATATGCTATCTTGTTATTAATTTTGGTATCAACCTCTCCGTTATAGAGTATATATCTTAATTTAAGATCAAGTTGTTTTTCGATGATGGTTTCTTCAATTTCAAAAATTGTTTTTATCCCATTTTCAAGTGTATTTATAATGCCTTGAAACTCATCACCCAATGTTATCGTTAATGGGGAAATAAAATCTGCCTTATGTTTAGAATTTATTGTTTTTACAAGGGCTTTAAATTGCCGCATTAATAAATTTGAGTCTTTTCGACTGCTATTTATAACGTCTGCCATTAAAATCGGATATTTCATTGTAATTATTTTGCAAAGACAAATATATTGTAAAAAAAATGCAATATGTCAAATTTTGTCGTTTTTATTCAATAAATACCTGATATGAGGGTTTGCAAGGCATTGTTTTAATGTAATGAAGCCTTTTAAAGGATAATTTACCTGAATTGTTTGGGTTTCAATTTTTGACTTGCAAGCGCTGCTATTTCATCAATTCGTTTCTGCCGGGTTTCGGGCTGTTTGGCCAGCACCAGCCATTGCAGGATTGCTTTTTTTGCCGATTTGCTCAGGCTTACAAAAAAGTCTTTTGAACCGCGCCTGGTTTTAAATGCAGCTTCGAGATCTTTGGGTATGATGAGTTCTTCTACTTCATCTAAAATTGTCCATGAACCATTTTGTTTTGCCGCTTCAATTGTTTCCAATCCGGCAGGTGTCATGAGTCCTGCTTTGATAAGTTGTTCAACTTTTTCTTTGTTCACCTTCGACCAGGTTCCGTTGGGTTTTCTGCGACTGAAAAACTGGATAAATGTATCATCGTCAAGCGATTTCCTGACACTGTCGATCCATCCGAAACAGAGTGCTTCATCTACAGATTGACTCCAGGAAAGGGTTGGCCTGCCCGCCTTTTTTTTATATTGAACAAGCCAGATAGATTGTTTCGACTGATGGTTCTTTTGTAACCATTGTCTCCAATCTTGCTGGCTTGTTGCATAAAATATTTCGACTTCCTCTTTTTTCATCACGATTTCATCGCAACTAAAATAGTATTTACAATTAAAATACCTACCAGGTGATAAGAGCCGCTAATGACTCCATATAGAATTGGATGTGGAATATTGGGGTTGATGGCAATATTAACCGTGTTGGCAACAAGGAATCCAAATCCGATCAACAGGGAAAATTCCACGGTATCGGCAAAGGATGATATGTTCAACACAAAGATCAACAAGGCGCTTGCAATGGTAATGATCAACGAACAGATTGCGGGGCCAACTATAAAAATGGGTTTGTTTGGAAGTGTTTCACCGGAACGACCCAATGAAGTTTTGTAAGGTTTGCTGAAGAAGAATGTGAACCATAAAGCGCCTACCACACAGTACGCTACAAATGCGATTAAAACGCTCATCCAATTTAAGTTTGCTAATTGACTAATCATAGTATTTAAAAGTTTAGACAGCAAATCTAAAAGGGGCAAATGACAGCCTTATGTCAGGGGTGAAAAAAACTAATGATCACCATCAAAAAGATCCTGCAACGTAATTGTGTGCGGGGTAAATTTATCAGAAAGTACTTGCAGTTTTTTGATCCTGTCGAGGCGAAAATACCTGAATTCATTTCGCAGTTGACACCAGGCCACCAATAACCAATTTTCCTGTTGTGTTCCTAATAAGGCAAAGGGTTCAATTTTTCTTTCTGTGGTTTTACCGCCTTCGTTGGTGTATTCAATTTTGGTAACGTAAAAATTGGTTAAGGCATACTGTAAATCGGATAAGTTATGGCTGTTCCTTTCGTTATGGATATTGTGGCCGAATCGGGTTCGTTCTGATAGCAGGTTGGCCTTGTCTTTTATGCTATGTCCCAATACGGCTTTAATTTTTTCGATCGCTTCTACATAATCTTTGATAAAAGAGGTGTCCTTGTTTTTTAAAACCAATTGTTCTGCAATGATCAATGCATTGGCTTGGTTTTCGGTAAACATGATGGGCGGAATGCTGTATCCTTCCATTAAACTATAACCTTTACCTTCTTCGGTAAAGATTGGAACACCGGCTTGTTCCAATGCGCGGATATCCCGGTAGATTGTTCTTACACTGACGCCAAATTTTTTGGCAAGCGATGCCGCAGTTAACAGGCGTCTCGTTTGTAAATGCGTTAAAATAGCAGTGAGGCGTGAAAGTCGTTTGGTGTCGTTATCGTTCATTGTTTCGCGTAATCATCGTTTAGGCCTTTCCCATCAAGAATTTGCGGAATGCATTTTTCAACTCTTGACTCCCGGGTTTTAGATTGTTTGGGTTGAGCAAAATGCAGGAGATAGGCTCTTTGTCGTCCGGGAGTTAATGCTTCAAAGGCTGTTTTTAACCCGGGCATTTTATCCAGTTTGTGTTTAAACTCTTCGGCCATTTTAAATTCAGCCGGCTTTTTCAGTGCTACTTTTAATCCCGATTTTTCCACTTCAATGGCTTCTTTAATATAAGCTTTCAGCGTGCGTTCTTTTTTAATGATCTCCTGAACATTGGTGAAACGGATCTGACGGGCGGTCTGCACATTTTCTGTTTGTTGAATGAGGATCTTCTTAGGATCTTTTAGCAATACTCCTTTGAACAACAACAGCGCACAGTATTCTTTAAACACGTGTATTAAAACAATGTTCTTTTTCTCAAAAGTGTAGCAGGGACAGCCCCACTTTAATTCTTCGTGGAGACCACAATCCAGGACGATCATTCGTAATTGTTCGATCTCTTCCTGCCATTGTTCATTCTTAAAATACCAATCAACTTTTGGATTCATATTGTTTGATGTAGTTAAACCCTTAATGAGCCGCGGAATCCCCTGGCAGCGTAGTATGATTCGGCACCGTTGTGGTACACGAATACTGTTCCGTAACGGTAATCTGCAAAGATGGCTCCGCCCAATTTTCGGATATTAGCAGGTGTTATGATCCAGCTCGATGTTTTGGTATCGAAATGACCAAGTTGTTGCAGTTCGCGGTATTGTGCTTCTGTTAACAATTCAATGCCCATATCGGATGCCATTTCAATAGCACTGTTTGCCGGCTTATGTTCTTTCCGTTTCTCTAATGCTTCATGATCGTAACAAACACTTCTGCGGCCCTTAGGACTTTCTGCCGAACAATCAACAAAAATGTATTCTCCGGTTTTTTTATCGAAACCGATGACATCGGGTTCGCCTCCCGTCACTTCCATTTCATCCAGCGACCATAATTTTTGAGGGTGTGCTTCCAGTTTTGCCTGCACTTTATCCCAGTCAATTCCTTTGTGGCGGTTCTTGTTTTTTTCGAAACGGGTTTTTAAGGTGCTGATCAGTTCTTCAGCTTGTTTGGGTGATAATTCTTTTTTACTCATAACGGTTTAATTAACTGAACTGGTTTTTCGATCTGCCGGTCTGAAATACCAAGATACAATAGTTAATACAATTAATAAGGTTGGTCCAAATAATTCCATAGCCGGATCTCCAACCGCTAAATGTGAAATAACTGCCCCCGACATGGCGAAAAAGAACCCTGCATAAGCCCATTCTTTTAACAAGGGAAATTTTGGAACAAGCACGGCAATAACACCGAGCATTTTCCAAACACCGAGTATTGTTAAAATGTAGACAGGATAACCCAAACGGGTGATCATATCAACTTCTTCTTTCATGTTGATCAATTGTACGATCCCTGTTGATACCATGCCCAATGCCAACCAAACAGTGGCAACCCAATAGATGATTTTGTTTCTTTTTGTCATGATGATTTATATTAAGTGGTTTACGATGTCTTGTAATCGGTTATGTGCCATGTTTATACCTTGTGCAAATGGTAATTGCAACAGTTGGTCCCTGTGTGCAACCGATTTATAGATGATATGCATGGTCAGTTTGCTGGTATCATCAGTCAGTTTTTCAAAGGTTAAGAATTCAAGTTGGGTCGGGAAAGGTGTTTGCTCCATCTCAAATGTGCGTGTTATTGTTTGGTTCAGCACCAACTCATGGATCACACCACTTGCCCGAAATGCGAGGTTCCCTTTGGGATCACTTGTTTCAAACTCGTAGCTGCCATGCTTTTTGCTTTCGAGCTTGATCACTTTGGTGTTCATCCATTGTTCCACAATTTCGGGCTCTATATATGCCTTAAAAAGGAATTCCACAGGCAAGTCAAATTCCCTTGTGATCATTATTTCCTGTTTGCCATCTTCGGCATGAATGTTTGTTTTGCGTTCCATATTGTTTGCATTTATTTCTTTTGCATTTTTGATTTCATGATCGATTCCAGTTTATTAAACCGATCATCCCACATTTTGCGAAACGGTTCAATAAAGTCGGCCACTTCTTTCATTTTTTTTGCATTGATATGATAATAGATCTCCCGGCCGTGTTGTTCTTGTTCCAGCAATTCACACTCGGTTAGGATTTGAATATGTTTGGAAATGGTTTGCCTTGTTGAATTGAAGTTTTGGGCAATGGCACTGGGTGTCATCGACTGGAGCGCCACCAGCGTCATGATCGCCCTGCGGGTTGGATCGGCTATGGCCTGAAATACATCTCTACGAATTTCCATTTATGCAGCTATTTGACTGCAAATATAATGCAGTTATCTGACTGCGCAAATATTTTATTCTTTTTTAGCACGAGCAGGATATTCGTGCAGGAATATTTCCCCAATCAAATACAGTTTTCCGGCTCCTTTAATTTCAACCCTGTCGTTCAGATAAGAGCATTGCAGATAGCCTTTACGATCTGAAAGCTGAATGGCAGTCAGTTCCGTTTTGCCAAGTTGTTTTGACCAATACGGAGTGAGGGTTGTGTGTGCCGAACCCGTTACCGGGTCTTCATTAATTCCGGATTGTGGGGCGAAAAACCTGGACACAAAATCAACCTGGTCACCTTTGGCGGTTATGATCACCCCACGTCCTTTCAGTTTGGAGATCTTGTTGAGTGATGGAATGATGTTTTGGATATCCCTTTCGGAATCGAACACCAACAAATGATCTGTTTTCCCTTTGAAAGCGAATTTGGCTTTAAGATCGAAGCATTCATTGATGTCATCGGTTATGTCTATTTGCTCAAATACATCTGTCGGGAAATTCAGGGTAAGTAATTTCCCTTGCTGGGTAACGGTCAATGTTCCGCTTCTGTGAGAATAAAAATGAATTGTACTTCCCGTATGGTTTTCATAATTGAACAATACAAAAGCGGCAGCCAGTGTTGCATGACCGCACAAGTCGACTTCAACGGTAGGAGTGAACCACCTGATTTCATATTGATCATCCTGCTTCACATAAAATGCGGTTTCGGCAAGATTATTCTCCATGGCAATCTTTTGAAGCAACTCATCGCTCAACCATTTATCGAGTGGACAAACCGCTGCCGGGTTTCCGGAAAAGACTTTATCAGCAAACGCGTCTACCTGGTATATTTTCTGTTTCATAAGTTTTTTGCAGCAGGTTATTCCATGAGGTAACTATCTTTTATTTTTTCTGTTTAAGTAAAGTTAATAACTGTTCATTAAACATGGGTGTTTTGTTTCTCAAGGTGGCAAAAAAGGTTTTGTCAAAAGATTCAACTGTTTTTACAGCTTGTTTGATGATCTTCTTTCCACCATCTGTTAATCCTACTGTTTTTGCTCTCGTATCGGTCAAATGTTCTTGCCGTTGCAAAAGACCTTTTGTTTGTAACGTTCGCAAAACGGTTGAAGTTGTCATCGGGTCAATTTTGGTATGCGATGACAGTAGGATTTGTGTGACATTTTCGTTTTGTAATGTCAACCAATGAATGCTGGCCATTAAAACGAATTGCGAATGTGTTAAGCCGAAAGGTTCTAATGCTTTTTTGATTTCCCGTTGCCAGAGATTGGTTACCTGCCACAGTAAAAATCCGGAACTCTCTTCAGCTTTTTCCACACTGAATGTATTGTTGGTTGATTTACGCATATGCTATTATGTAAATGCTGTTATAAGTTCTTTGCAGTGTTGATCTGTTGTTGCATGTCTTCCGGTAAGGCGTCAACTATTTTTTGCGCAACAATTTTTCTCCATACAAATCCTAAAAAGCCTTCAACTCTCATTGTTGTTGTGAGTTTTAGTCCGTTTGGCATTTCCTCAAAGGTATGTTCACCATACATTTTTGCTAATGGAAATTGTGTAAAGTCTGTAAAGCTTTTGTTTTCCGTAGCTTCTACAATTTTGATCTTAAGTTTGGGGCCGCCTTTGGGTTGAAACAAAAAGTGATTTCCTGTTTCAAATTTTCCTTCCAGGTGTGCAAACTCAACACCTTTATCCCATGTATGCCAATTGTTGACATCAGCAAAGAGTTTCCACATTTGTTCTTTTGTAACTTCGGTTGTTACCATTGAGTGAGATTTGGTCCACATATTGATTGAATGATTAATGATATGTGCAAATATAGTAAGTGTACTTATTATATACAAAATTATTTTCTAGAACCCTATACGGTATGATATCGGATCGTAAAAAGGCCTTGCCAAACAGGTTTAATGGAAGTCGGAAAATGTATCCCGGTTATATTGCAATGCGCATCATTGGTTTCTGTAAAGGGTATTGCCGTTTAGTTAACAAGGAGTGGAGGTGACAATTCGCGCGATGTACTATTCACCCCGTCATAGGGAGCGGTTATTTTTGAATGAGGTTTTGCAAGTCAACATGTTTTGCCGTCTTCATTTTGCTAACCAGCTCCCGGATACTGTTTTGATCGGCTGCATATAAAATAATAATGGGCCTGTTATTAGTGTCGTAAAAGCTAAACACAGTGTTTGTTTGGATAGCAGTTGGTTTGATATTCGCCAATTGGGGAAATATCTTTTTGAGCGCATCAAAATTGTTCTTGTGGTTTTGGGTCACGATCACCAATTGGGTTTGTGAGCTGTTTTGTAGGTATGCAAGGCTGGTTTCATCCAATATGGGAGAGGATAAATTCATATTGCTCAGCTGAAATTGTTCCCCAATGATATTCATCAGGTCGTTTCTTTCTTCCTCTGTTTCGGCATCGCTGTAAACAGATACCCTGTTCAATAAAATACCATAATCTGTTATTGAATGAGGAAATTGATGTGCAAACAAATCGATTGCACGATTCACAAATGATGAGTCAATATGTTGGTTGTTGTCCTTCTCAAATAATAATGCTTTCGGAACAACTTCGAAGCGATGTTTAGTTGGTTTTGCCTTTGAATGTGGCATAAATGGCCATTGCATGTCCATGCCCCAGTTCAAATTCTTCTTTCAGCCAATCGGTAATTTCCGTTGCTTTGATTTTCGGATTCAGTTTTCCGTCAATGATAAATTGTTTTTGCGCGGCCAACTTTTTAAAGTCATCCGGAGTTTTGCCCGTTTTCGACTTAATATTGTCGATGTATGCTTGAAACGACATAATGGTTAGGTTTTAAAATGCAATGATCGTTAAAATAATGTTGTGGCCAATATACATATAATACCAATAGTCATACTCCGCCCGATTTTTTGAGATGGGCCTATTTAGAAACAGCTGATTCAGATTTTGTTAGTTTTCTAGTGAAAAAAATAGCCTGGTAGGGGTCTTTTCGGCCTTTGGGACATACAAATAAATAGTAGTCATATGCCAGCTGAGAATAGGTTGTGGGCATAAATGGAAACTCATTCCAAAGCGTTTCTCCGCTTTCAAATACATGGTTCAGTGAACAAAGACTGTCGGCCAAATTGAGATCCTGGTCATTGATGAGTAAACTGCCCGTAGTCATTTGTTCTTCGTATGGCATCGTGCTACTATGGACATCACCACAGATGACGATTGTTTTCCAGTTTGGATGTTCTAGGATATTAGATTTTATGTTTGAGAACATAATACTATCACTGTTACCGATTTGGTCAACAGCTTTATCGAAGAAAAAAATCTTCGCTTTTTTATTCTTACTTATTTTTGCCAACGAGGTATACCAGGCAATCGAAGCTCTGCCGTCTCCGGATGGTCGCGAGAAGAATTCGCTGTTTAAAATACTTTTGTCGGTATGCTGATACAGATAAGTTGTCATCTGTGTTTCAGGGATTTCAAAATCAACCAGAACGCTGTCTCCATTTTGGGTAAATAAATCAACCAATCCTCTCAGCATATTTACCGGTTCGTTGGTGCCGTGAATTTCCCCGATCATGATCACACGGTAATTGGAAAGTACATCATAAACTTTCTTGTCGGGCTTGTTCAGGTTGTCGATCTTAATCGAATTTGTTTTCAGTGATTCGATATTGTCCTGACTGTAAATGTTTCCTGAAAAGGTGATCAGGCCAAACATCATCAATAGTTTTTGTATCATAGAGGTAGAATTGTGTATTTGAGAAACGCTGTTTAGCTCCCTTTAGTATTAAAGCGCTGATCGTTTGTCCGGTCTTATCAATCGGCATTCGCAATAGATACTCTGGGTCACCTTGATGTTTTTATCTTCCAGCCTTTGATCATCTTTTTTTGATGGATAAAGTGTCCGCGCAGTTCGTTTAGTCGTAAAGGGTATCGTCCGGCTGTATCCGGCTATTGTCCCTTAAACCGGTTAATGTTCCTTGTTTCGTTTTCAAATCACCTCTGATGTCCATTACTTTCCCTCCTTTGATATCAAAAACCTTTAAACCTATAACAGATTTATTTTCGCTGGCAAAGTAGGTATCGTAGATAACATATTTAAAACCATCATTTACGAATGCCACATAGTTCAGGTCCATTCCTTCGTTCTCCCGTCCGCCACCCCTGAGCCAGTAAGAATAGTTAAACTGAGTCCAACTATCCTCATCCTTTTTGGGAAATTCGAGTTGCACATCGTGTTTTGTTCCAAAACGATAAATGATATAATACTCTGCGGTATCCTGGCACAATGTCAATATTTTTCCATTCTGTGTCACAAAAGAATAAATGACTTTCTCATTGGCAAGAGCATATCTTGCTCCCGGGGAAACGTGAAATGCAGTCAGTATGAAGAGCAGAAAAACAACCAGTCCTATTTTCATTCTCAATGATACTAAATTTAATTAATTCAATCTTTGATATGAATTTATATAAGCAATACTGTTGCGATCAGGTATATTGCTCTTGCTGTAGCAGCTTGGGGGATTGTTGGATGTTATTTTATCTGTCCGGCTTTTATTGTTTTATAATCGGTCAAATTAATTGCGTAATTTTCAATGGACAATCCATTATTAGATGATGGGGCAAGCTTTATCCAACCAACCTGATTATTGTGCTTGAATCCGATATACTGGCTCTCAATAGTAAAGGTTGGTCTGTTGCAACCTCCACTCATGATCAATATTGCTTGTTTTGTCCAAGAGTGATCAAATGATATGATGTATGAGTCTTTAAAGTATCTGGCTCCGAGAGGCTTGTCTACCGCAGCAGCGATTGAATCAGAGCCGTTAACGCCTTGGATTTTGATATCATATTCATAAAGAGAGCAATGACCGCAATCCTGGGTTGGCTCCCAATAATTATGTGAAAGAACTATTTTGAAATCACTTATATTGTTGTTGTCGACATCTAACATTATTGTAGCGGATGAATCGGATGGTAAAGGGATGTCGACCCGGCATATCCTGTGGTCTTCTACATCCCAAACCCTCACTGTAGATGCAGCTAAAGGACTGCTCAGGTTTCCGAATAAAATATTGTCCGGCTTAATATCCTCTTTTTCATTTTTTTCATTATCACAAGAAATGATGATCATGAACATTGTTGTCAGCAATAGAAATATACTTCTCATAAAAGATAAAAGTAGTCTTTGTGAACGTCTGGCAATTGCTTAATCGTTGAATTGCATGGCTAAGATATACATAAAAGTGAAAAGAGGTGCAGAAATTTAGCAAGTTAATGCCAACAATATTGGGTGTTGTTCATTCATTTCATTGTTCTTTGAACACATCATACATTACACATCCAGAAGCGATACTTTGAACAGTTAGCATAAACGCATCAACAATTAAAAAGCGCAAGGGAGAGCTTAAATTAACATAGAACGCACAGGGAAATACAAACTCCCGATCAAAGCTCTAGTAATCCATATTTAAAGCCATGAATGAGGCTAGTGCCTTAAAAGAAAATGGGCAATTAGAAAAATCTAATCGCCCATTTTGTATAACTTAAATTATGCTATGAATTATTCCTTAATGAATCTAGAGAAAGAATCAACACCATTAATAGTTACTTTAACGGAGTACACACCGAAAGGTAATTGAGTTATATCCATTCCAGCATTACGGTCAACAAATGCGGAAGTCAACACTACCTGACCTAATGAATTGTAAACAACAACCTCTTGTAAAGTGTTTGTTGTATTAATATATAGAGTATTCTTTGCCGGATTTGGATACACTCCAACTATATCTTGTTCTACAGATCCGATACCTGTTATCGGATTTTTGCTAAACATCACGTTATCGATATAAGCAATAGAGGCTCCTGCTGGTGAACTGGCAAAAATCAATTGGGCTATATTCGACTTGGTTGTAAGGCCTGTCATGCTGGCAATTGCAACTGATACATGATTCCAACCGTTTAGAGCCGGTGTAATTATTGTTTCATGTTCTACATCATTTCCTCCACCAAAAGCGGAATCAGCACCAAAATCAACTAATTTAAACCTAAAGCTTGTTGAGTTCGGAGTCCAAAGGTCAAACTCAAATGAATCCATTGTTGAAATGTTTAATTGGTTAGCAACCATTTCAATTCCAACAAAATCTAAGTCTGTGTATTTTTTTACATCATTGCTTGCAACCTGAGTCTCGGTAAGGGTAGCGGCAGACCAAGAGGTTTTCCATGTATCCACAGGCACATTGGTGTATGCATTGCTAAACAATGAAACAACATTGGACGACAATTTTGTTGGAGTTGGTGCTGCTGCAGTAGGCTCGGACATTGCCGAGTTTTTACTGAATAAAAGATTGTCTACATAGATTATGGAAGTTCCAGCTGGTGAGCTTGCAAAAATAATTTGTGCAATATTTGATTTAGTGGTTAGTCCTGTCATACTTGAGATGGGAACTGAGATATGATTCCATCCATTTAAAGTAGGCGTAATAGTGGTTTCGTGTTCAACATCGTCACCACCACCAAATGCACCATTTGCGCCAAAGTCAACTATTTTGAATCTGAAAGATGTTGAATTAGGAGTCCACAAATCAAATTCAACTAAATCCATTGAGTTGATATTAATTTGATTTGCCACCATTTCAATACCTACGAAATCCAATGCTGAGTATTTTTTTACATCATCTGTTGCCACTTGCATATCGGTTAAGGTTGCAGCAGACCATGAAGTTCTCCATGTATCCACAGGCACATTCGTATATGCATTGCTAAATAGTGATATCACATCAGCAGAAGGTTTGGTAGGAGTAGTTGCAGCAACTGTTGGTTCAGCCAAGGCACTTCCCGAAGTAAATCTTATATTATCGAAATAGCTAATTACGTCAGAACTTCTTCCTGCCATGTTAAAGTCAGTAAAGATTATGATTTGATTGATATCGGTAGACGATGGTTCACCGATTTTAGAAGTAAAGTCAAATGTTAGTTCCTCCCATTGATTGACTAGGGTGTTGGCAACTTTAATTTCACCCGATGAAGCTCCACTGTTGGTTGCAAATTTGATTCCTACATCGCTGATAACCGATTTGTAAACCATGATTTTAACAATTGCATTGGCAGATGTTAACGTAAAGGTACCAATGTCGCTACCTTTCATTGATTCGCATCCTGCCCATGGCTGTCCGGTTTGCAATGCAGTAAATTTAGCAACTTTACTCGAAGTGTTTGGAGCGGTAGAACTTGGGTTGTTTACAATTTCCAATACCGGATTGGTATTGTTCTCAAAGGTTGTCCATGTCCAACTTGCACCATTACCTCCCGTTTCAAAATCGATTGGTGCGTTTTGCGAGAATCCTATACTTACAATAAGTAAGGATAAAAATAAGGTAATAATTTTTTTCATTTTCTTAATAATTAATGATTTGTTAATGCAATGTAGGAAAAATACTTAAAGTAAAAAATACTATAAGTGTTTTTTTTATTGTTTAAAAGGGCCTAATTTGTAGCATGAAAATACCTGGTTCATACTACATATCCGATTATAAGTTACCTCTGGAGGATTATTTCGTTTTTGGCTTATCAGTTGATTGTGTTGTATTCGGATACCATGAAGGTGAGATAAAAGTACTATTGGTGCAGAGAGATGCTGAGCCTTTCAAAGGTCATTGGGCATTAATCGGAGATCTTGTGGAGCCCGAGCAAAACCTTAGGGATGCTGCCAATAATGTATTGGAAAAATTAACGGGTCTCAAGAACATATACCTAAAACAGTTCTTTACTTTTGGTAGTGTAAACAGGCATCCTTTGGGTAGGGTAGTAACAGTAGGTTACTTTTCACTTGTAAATAGCATCGATTATCACCCGATAGCCTCGTCTTGGGCAAAGTCTGCCGAATGGTTTAATATCAATAATCTACCTGAGTTAGCCTTTGATCACCAAAGTATTTTATCCAAAGGCATTGAAACCTTAAAAAATGAAGTTCGGCATAAGCCAACCGGCTTTGAATTATTGCCAAGTAAATTTACCCTTTTGGAATTGCAATTATTGTACGAAGCTTTGTTAGGATATAAATTTGATAAATCAAATTTCAGAAAAAAAATTCTCGAAATGAATATCTTGAAACCCCTTAATGAAGTTAAGGACAAGGTGTCTCACCGGCCTGCAAAATTGTTTAAGTTTGATGAGAAAAGGTATAGGTTGTTGGAAAAGGAGGGATTCTCTTTTGAACTTTAGAATTAAAGAAACGCTGTTCAAAAAAAATAAATACTTTGGCTTATCTTCTTAGCTTAATCTCAAGTAATAAACCTGCTCAAGCAACCGGATTGTTTAAATCCATAACCTAACCGATTTCACGCACAACCAACTTTGGAGTTCTATTGGTTTTAAAAACCCCCCAATGCTTTTCGGGCTCCATCGGATCCGATGAGCCTTTCCATTGTTCGTCAAAAGCTTCAAAAAAGAAAGTTAAAATGCCATTCTTACTTGACCAGGCCATCAGATCGTCATAGTATGTTTTTTGGTTAAGTTCGTTGACATGTTCTTTATGAATGCCTATCCCATGTGTGTTTGTTGCCCACCCGGCTTCTGTTATCACTACAGGGATATCAGGATACTTTTCGGCAACTAAAGTATAGTTTTCAGCTGTATAATCAATCGCTTCATGAATGTGCTTGTACTCCCAAACAGGGTAGGTGTGAATTGAAATAAAATCAATATGACTTACAAGTGGTGAAAGATAGTTTAACCATGGAACGTAATTCTCGCAGAAGGTTACGGGTTGTTTTACGTTATGCTTTACCCGTTTTGCAAATTCTATTACGCGGTCAACAGGCACAAAGTGATCTGTCCAATCAACGCAGGCTTCATTGCCAAGAGAAACGGCAAAAATGATTTCAGGATATTGATTGGCCCAATCAATTAAACGCTGGATCTTTAAATCATTGTTTCGTTTGTTTTTAGCAAGTTGCTCCTCCTCATATACACCACCACCCCATGGACATCCGTGGTTATTCATTTCGGCAACGATATACGCTCCAAGCAATATTTTAAAGTCCATGTTCTCATCTTCAATAACCTTGATTACCATTGAAGCGTGTTCATCGCAATCATACAGGCGTAAGTATTGCCAATGAGGTTTTAAAAGCAACAGGTCTTCTTTAATTTCTTGGTAAGAAGGACTAATTCCTCCGGGTTGTTGCCCATTTCTAAAGCCTGAATAACAAATAGCTTTTGCAGATGGAAGCTTAAATTGATTAAAAAAATTAGCCATCAATATTTTAATTGTTCATGTTTATCCCACAGTCCCCAATAAGCACCAACATCACCTTCAGGACCTACTTTCCAAGATTCATCAAAAGACGCAAAATAAAAACTTTCAATGCCATTATGATTGCACCAGTTTTGGCAATCGATAAAATACCTCATGGCATTTTCATTGCTTGCAATCGAAGCTTTAAAAGCCCCTCCCTCACTGGGCCATCCTGTTTCAGTGATAATTACCCTTTTTCCTTGACCAGCATTTTTAGCAGATTCATACATGCTTCTCATGTGTTCAAAAGAATATTCGATGGGGCATCCCTCCCAATAAGGGTAGCAATTTGTTAAAATTACATCGCATATTTCCGTAATTTTTGGTCGGTGCGAAAATTCATAATAGGCATCTACATAACCCACCGGAATATGTGGTATCGCGTCCTTCACCCGTTGAATATAGGCCAATAGTTGATCCTCGGTCAAATCCTTTCGATACATAACCTCATTCCCAACAGCAGCTATATCCACCAGTCCTTCTTTTGCCATGGATATGAGTGCATCAAGTTCTTTTTCGTTTAACGCCAAATCATCACCCAACCATGCTCCAACAAGCGTCTTCATGCCGTGCTTTTTGGCCATCCTTGGCACATGTTCATTGCCTTCGATGCAAGAAAATGAACGCACCCATTTTGCATAAGGTTTCAAAATATTGATACGTCTTTCAACTTGCGCTTCAGTGATAATAGACCCTGGTTTTTGTCCATCTTCATATATGCTAAAGCAGATGCCGTGCATGCCTTTTTGAAGTGTTTGCCGCCACAAGCTTCTTACATCATTAGTTGAGAGCTCCGAATATTGTATTTGAGGCGGTTCTTGATGCTCATTGTAATAATGCTGATGAGCAAAACTATCTTGAGTGCTTTGTGTAAATAAATGACCTTCTCTGTATGACATGACCTTACGATTATTTGTTAAATTTAAATTGTTCATCTTTATCCCACAACCCCCAAGAGCTTCCAAGATTGCCCTCATGAACTACTTTCCATGACTCATCAAATGAAGAAAAATGAAACAACTCTATATTGTTACTTCTTGCCCATTCTTGTGAATCAATAAAATATTTCATGGCATTAACCATAGATGGTACTGCCTGGTCAACTGTTTCACCAAAACTGGGCCAACCTGTTTCTGTTACAATTATCCTCTTGTTATTGCTAACAGTTCTGCTAATCTCAAGCATGTTCGAAAGATAAGAGACTGAATAATCAATTGAAGCTCCTTCCCAAAAGGGATAAAAATTACATAAAAGTACATCACATGCATCAACCAGGTTTGGTCTTTCTAAAAACTGGTAATAGGCATCAACATAACCAACGGTTATGGTATCAGGTATTGCTTTTTTAACTCTGTTGATATAATGAATCAATTCCTCTTCTGAGATTTCACCTCTATGGAGCACCTCGTTCCCAATAGCTGCAATATCAACCAGGCCCGCCTTGGAGAGGTTTATCAAGGAATTAATTTCGCTCTCATTCCGGTCTTTGTCATTGCTAATCCATGCTCCAACAATTGTTTTTATGTTTTTTTGATGGGCGATAGCAGGAATGAGTTCATTCCCTTCGGTGCAAGAAAAAATACGGATCCACTTTGTATGGGGCGCTATGATGTCAATCCTTCTTTTTATTTGTTCTTCAGCTAATCGATCACCAATATTTTGTCCTTCAAGATACGGACTAAAGCAGAGACCGTTCAGTCCTTTGTTAAATGTGGCCGAAAACAACAACGCTATATCTGCTTCCGACTTTTGACTATAATCGGTTCCCATAACCCTATTTAAACTATTTGTTTGAAGCAAAGAATTTAATTTACCTGGTGAATAGGTTGATGATTTTAACCCTGTTTTCCCTTTCCGGGCATCCAGTTGTTTCTTTATTTCTCTGGATTTTTTCTCAGTGAGATCATAATTCCACATAACCCACATAGCAATCAATGTTCCCATAATTGGAACACCTGAAAAGAACAGCCTCAAACCAGTTACAGCTCCTTCAGGTTGAGTGGGAGCTCCTGCTTTAAAGGCAACGGCCGACATTATGACGCCAGTTAATAATCCTGCGATGGCAAAACCAAACTTTACCATCCACCAATAAATTGCACCAAAAACACCTTCTCTTCTTTTGCCCGATTCCAACTCATCCATATCGCAAACATCAGCTGTCATCGACATCATAAGGGTGAACAAACTTCCTATACCAAAGGAAAAGAAGGGTAGTGCAAACAAAAACATGTACGGTTTTCCGGGAATAAAAAGAAACCATAACAAAATATATCCAAAAATAGAGATTCCCTGACAGATCAAAAATGCCCGTTTCTTCTCAATCTTTTTGGCAATCAATGCTACAATTGGGATCACAATAAATGTAGTTGCCAATGCGCCTCCACAACCGAAAAGAGTTGGCCAAATGCCTGCAGCAGCTGTGTCTCCATTAAACAAATAATATACAACGATAAAGAACGTGAAGCCTGCAACCGTGTTAAATGCATTAAAAATAAGAAACGTAGCTATGCATAATTTTCTGAAGGGTTGATTAGAAAACGCTTCTTTAAAGCTAACCAAGATTTCTTTTAAACTTCCACCAATTGTTTTATAGGTAAGTGGTTGCAGGGTTTCATCAAACTGTGTTGATTTACTTTTAATAAATACTGCAGGAACCATTGCCAGTAACATAAACAGCAAACCCACCCAAACAGCCAATGTTCGGGTGGCAGTATCAGCATTAGGGAACCAAGATGGATCGTACATAATTACCCAAAACCAAGGGGCAATTACCCAGGCAAATTGGCCTATCCATTGAGAGATGGCCATGATACTGGTGCGTTCATGGAAATCATCACTCATTTCGTACCCCATGGCAACATAGGGAACACTAAAGATAGAAAGTCCAATATGAAATAGGAGTGAGAAGGTAAGGAAGAAAGTAAAATTGTACATAACGCTATCTTCACGATACAACTGCCACATAATGACAAACGCAATGCCCATGATGATGGAACCCACAAATACATATTGCCTCCTTCGTCCCCAAACAGATCTTGTATTGTCGGAGATAAACCCCATTATCGGATCAAAAAATGCATCTACTATTCGTGGCACAAAAAACAAAACACCCCACATCCAAGAAGGCATTCCTAAATTCTCGACCAAAACAACCATAAAAATGCCCAACGCTGCAGGAAACATTTGATTAGCAAGCATACCAAGTCCAAATGCAATCTTTTGTCCCAAGGGAACTTTGTTTGATAACTCTTGATTAATCATATTTATCTGTTATTAGTTATGACGATTGTTTGCAATGCTTTGGAATCGATGGAAATCTGTTTCGTTTGCATATGAATATTGAGGGTAATATTAAATCGTTCGTCTGTTGGGTTAAATACAGCTACAACAATGCTACCATCAGGATTTTGAACGGCAGTAGCCAGGATCTCTTTATGGTTGATATTACAGGCAATTTTAACTGAACCAGGTCGCATAAACTTGCTGAAATGAGCCATCACGTAATATAATGGAGTAAAATATATTTCATCTTTTTCGGGATCTACAATCACGGGTGCTACGCACCAGTTTTTAAACCAGTTTGGACCACCTTGTTTATCTAAAACCATATTCCAATCAATCCAACCATTTACATAATTATTCAAACATCCAATGATATCGGTTGCATACCTGTTAACTGGTGCATATTTTGGATGCAGGTGTTTATCTTTTTCACTAGCCCAATCCCATCCCCAATCTGTAGCTTCTTTTTGCCAATACCAGTTATCATCTCGCCATTTAGGAACCTCTGAATCAACACAACCTTCGGTTTCAATTATATATTTTTCGGGTGCTTTTTGGTGAGCGTAGCGCAATGCATCCGGAAAATAATCGAATGTGCTTTCATACCAATGCATTGCAGTGCCTGCGAAATACTTTTTAGCGTGCTCATCCCTATACATTTCATCAACCCACTCTTTCAGTCCGGCTCGGTTCTGATCATAACCTAAAACATTAATTTTGTCCCAACCCTCTTTCTCTAGTTTTGGCCCAAGGTGGGATTGAACAAAATCGGTCATTTCTTTCGGAGAGAACAATGTGCTTTCCCAATTATTACCATTGCCGTGTGGTTCATTCATTACCGTAATCCCCCAAATATTAATCCCTTCTTTTTGATAGGCTGCGAGATATTTGGTATAGTACAATGCGAATGCATCATTAAACTGTGGTAATAATTTTCCTCCAACAAAATGCTTATTGTCTTTCATCCAAGGCGGAGCAGTCCAAGGAGACGCGATAATTTTAAAGCCTTCTTTGGATACTTTTTGGGCACCCAAAATCATAGGAATCAAATCTTGTTTGTCATCTTCAATGGTAAAATGTTTTAGCTTCAGGTCATTTTCAACTTTAGCATAAGTGTAATTACTTAAGGAAAAATCACATGATGCCATATGTGTTCGGGTCAGCGTATAGTTTGCTCCTTTATCACTGAAGTAGGCGTTTAAAATTTCACTTCTTCTCTCACCACTCATTTTATTTAATAAATAAGCCGAAGCCTCTGTAAACGAACCTCCAAATCCAATAATTGTTTGGAAGCGATTCTGTGTATCAACGTCAATAACGAGTGATTGTTCAGCCAGTTTAAATTCTTTGATCGAAGTCAAAGCGTTTCCGCTTGCAGAGGTTTCGTATACATCAATAGTCATATTGTTGGATTTCATATTGCACTGAATACTTATAGCACCAATCAATCCCAATACTATAGGTGCTAAGTAACGTGCAGGCCGATTTATATTCATTCTTACTTTTATTTAATCTGTGGTAATTTCACTGTCTGTAATAAATCCTGTTCAATTCCGTTGTAAGTTTTAACAACGGGTTTTCCGTCCCGACTGAGTGCTTTATAAACACCTTTATCTACTTTTTCCCAAATAACATATTTGGCTTTGCCTTCTTGGGTAAATAATCCAAAGTGGTTTTCTGAGCCTCCCGGGTTGTGAGGATCTTTCCATTTCTCATCAAATGCTTCGAAAAAGAAACATGTAATGTTGGCTTTATTTGTCCATTCTCTTATCAACTTGTAATACCTGGCTGATTTGTATTCATCACAAGCCTTTGAACCATTTGATCCATACAAGTCGGTTGATTGGGTGGCCCATCCTGTCTCTCCGATATGAATGGGTTTGTCGATGCCTAAAGACTTCATATATTGATAAACTTTAGCATATTGACTTTTAGCATAATTGACCGAACGCAATATCAAGCTATCAATTTTCGCTTTTTGTGTTAAATGTTTTTCATCGTTTTTGAGATGCCAAAATACAGGATTGTAATGGGTGTCATGCATCGGGTATGTGTGTATCGACACATAATCAACTGCTTGATAAAGTTGGGTTAAATCTTGAACGTGATAAGATGAATCGCCACCACCCCACGAAGCAAAATTATCTGAGGAGGTGATCCATAGGTCTTTCGGCAAACTGTCTGATTCCTTCAGGGATTGTAAGTAAGTTACCCATTTTAAAATAACTGCTGGTGCTACATAATAGCTTGTTGCCCATTTTACCATAGCTTCATTACCAACCGATATTATCTTTACAATTTCGGGATACTTATTTGCCAATGTCACCGCTCTTTGAATCTCAGCTTTATTTGCACTTTCATTTTCCTTAGCATGATTAGGTTGACCATCCCCCCAAGCATTTTCACAATCTATCCAAGCTCCGAGCATCACATACATTTCAAAACTAGGGTCTGTTGTTTGCAACTCAGAGATGGCTTTCAATATATTTCTTACTTCTTCATACTTGGTATTATAAGTGCGAAGAACCCTGATACCCGTTGCGTAGAGTATCTTGATGTCTTCCTTAACTTGTTCAACACTTGGTTGTGAGTCACGTGTATGAGTGCGGTAGCCGCCATAACAAATACCAATATAGTTGGAATCACCTAATAACTGAGCAGCCGTTTTATCCTTTTGTGAAGAAGGGGATTTGTATTGAGCAGGATCTTGTTCAAAACCGCAAGAGGTTAGAATAATAACCAAGAGTATTCCTAAGTGATATATTAAACTACCTTTCTGCATTGCATTATTTCAAAATTGACTCTTTAACATATACCGTAATCTTTGCGATCTCACCTGTTCTGTTAAAAAGTTGAGTACTGGTTTCTTTATTTAAATGTGGAGAATCTTGCTTAATCAGAGTGCCGTCAGTTCTCTCTATCTCCATATAGGTATTATCAGCTATTCGGTAAACAATTGGTACTTGACAGAAGGTAAAACAAAGCGAACCAATGGGTGGTGCAAACATTTTGTGTTCTTTATTTAGGGTAACATAACGAAACATGCGGTCTTCGGTTGTAAACTCATCTTTTCTGAGTAAACATGGATTAAACTGCAAACACCCATCAACGACAAAAACGCCCAATTCACCAAACCGACTCAAAATATCTTCTTTTACTTGCCCTGTCATACCCGGTTGCTGTGCCCCTTTATTGCTTGGCGTATGTGAGTAAGGGTCTGTTGGAAATGCGCCATATAGTTCAGGTGATTTATGTACACCCACTCCGGCATTGATCTCATAATAGTGCTCTAACAGTTTTCCGATTACCTCGGCACTTTCGTTGGTATCGATTGCCTGTAAGCAAACCTCTTGTACAGCCAATTGAAGTTTAGAAACCATATGCCAGTAAATGGAGCCAAGTCCTTCATATCCGTAAAACGTTCCTGAACGACCTGTAAATGATTTATGGTCGAATACCGTCTCAAACACATCTAAAAGGTATTGTGTGTCTTTATGGATCAATGTTCCATACTTATCTTGATCTAATTCTCCTAAAGCAGTACGCAAATCGGAAGCGTTTTTAAAGTTTCCATTAAAGTGGTATTCACCTAATATGTCCTTCTCAACGATAGCCTTATCGCCAGCATCTAACATCTTTTCGATTAATTGAGATTTTTTTATCAATTCCTTTGGAATGATATTTTTCTCCAAAAACTTAGGAAGTTGCTTATTGGGATAAAGCAGGTAACTATATTGGTCGGGGCGAAACAGCAAACTGTTTTTCATGCTGTTTAATAATTGCAGAGCCTCTTTGGGAGATAAATAACCAGAACTAAGCACGGCAACCTGACCCTCTAACATTTCACTCAAATGGGTAATCACCATTTGATCGTTCCGTTGATGGCTTATCAAATTATATGAATGATATAAGTGGTCATCACGTTTGTTTGAATTGATGGTATGTTCAATAAATGCGATGCTTATCTTTACAAATTCTTTTAGTCTACGGTAAGAAATGGTTCGTTTCTCACCCCAAAAAGTTTGTTTATAAATATGTTCTCTGTAATCGCTGGCTGCTTCTCCTAAACGATCAAGTATTTCTTTTCGTTGACCATCATTGATATCTCCTTTCAGCAATATCGAATGTTCTTCAAAAGTTGAATGTATCTTTTTAAAAAAAATAATTAACTCATTTGATAACGCAATCCGTTCTTCATCTGTTTGCCCTATGATCTTGTCAAAAAACACCAGAAATCTTCTGAGGTAATATAGGGTTACCATTGAAACACCATTTCCCACAAGTGCGTTATTGGCATCATTCCATTCCGGGCGTTGGGTGTTCATCCAGATGCCGCCACCAGGAATAAAATTGGAGAGTTTTGATAAAACGGTGGCAAGTATTTTTTCGATAAAATTAACGGTGTAGATTTCATTATTCTGAGCTGTAAGCAGTGTTGCATCAGCCCCCATTGTTTCGCGGTTTCTTCTGATTTTTGCATCTAACTTCTCATCAAACTCAATGGTATCTTTTGCATTACTTACAATTTGTTTGTAGGTCTTAATTTTGTATGGAACGTTGGCATAAACGAAAAGATCTTTATCAAATTGGCTACTTAGCTGACCCGGGTAATATTTTTCATTAATCTCTAACAGTTTAAGCAAGTAAATAATTTGATGATCTCCCCAATAGCCTATATACGACCAAGGGTTATCAGGTTCTACAGTTTCCCAATCAAAACCACCTTTGGTTAATCGGTATGGATTGTATCCTTCAAAAGTGGATGCATTCAAAAACTTATGAATCATACTTTGGGTAAAGGCAGGGTAGGAGATGGCCAAGGCCTCCCAGTTTTGAAAAATATCTCTCCAGTTTCCCTCGTAATCAAGCACCTTTGAGTGATCTACTGCACTCCGGGTATTGATTGAAAATTTGTTCCATGGTCTACTCGGATCACCATGCCTTCGGCTGAATTTGAGCGGCATGTATTCAATGCAAAGCCTTTTGAAATGCTTATCGTCAACTTTATTGTATACGTGAGTCAACTCAAAAACAGAAAATGTCTCATCCAAGTTTTCCAATAACTCTTTGTGATTTTGATAAACTGTTTTGTTAGCCGAGGCAATGTGTTTGATTAAATCCTTCTTTTCAATTTGGTAGTTAAAATCAAAAATACCTCCCCGCATGATATTGAATAGTGTGTTCGAGAAATGACGGGTATCTCGGTACACATCCGCAGATAATTGAATACCATTGGATGATGCATTCAATTCCAATAGCCGTTGAGAACCTAGTTTGATATCTTCTTCTATTTGTTCTTCAAGATGTTTGTTGGTTTTGATATGATGAATAAGCGCCACAACATCAGTCTGACTTTGATTGACATCTGCCACAATAAGCCACTTTTGGGTTATTCCGGGAGCTAAAACAATTTTTTTGTTAATGAAATAGGCTCCCTTTTCGGCTTTAATATCTAACTCTTGTTTAATGGGCTCTCCTTTTCGGAAGGCCTCGAGTTGAAGTGAGGAAAGTAAATACGTTGGGTTTTCAAATCCAATCGACCAAGCGATATTGGCTTTGAGTGCTTCGCTTGGCTCTGCTTTATCGACAATGATTGCACTTAATGCAAAAATACCCATACCTGAATCGAGGTCTAACTCATTGCGTTTATATGCATCAACCAAAATACTGGTTGCATTTTGCAGATCGCTACTAACCCCATCGGGCATAATATTTTGGATACCGTCTAAGATATCAATTGTAAGTTCTTTGTTACTGCCATTTTCTATAGAAGACTTGCGCACAAAACCGTAAATATTACTGGAGTTCCATTCATACCTGAAGGTAAGGGCAAGATTGTGATTGATTTCTTCGAAGATGATCTTATTTCCAATAGCATTCTTGTATAGATTTCGGGTTGTTTGATACGCACCTTCGTTGCGTTCGGAGAAGGGTTCCCAAAGGTATGTTTCACCATTTAACTGAATTTGAAGGATTGTTTTGGATCCTGTATTGTCGTATGAATCCGTTATCTTGTCGGCAGTATAATATGGGAATAAGGCATATTCAGCACTTTTACGTCCGGCTGTGATTCCTCCATTACTCGATACAAACATCCAATGATGTGAATCGCTAACAATGCTCATGAAAAATGGGCGCATTTTATCGTGATTCGCAATACAAAAGAAGTTTTCACCTTCAATTTTTAATCTTTTTATACTTACCAATGATGGTTGATTTGCTTTTGTTTGATTCGACATTGTTCGGTCAGGAATTCCTTTTTTCAACGGTTAAACTTGATTAAAAATATGATGTTTGACTTTACAGATCAGGCTTTGATAAACTCAAAACTTAGCAGACGGGAGGATTACAATTCCCGGTATACTCTAACATAATCAACCAACATGGTTGACGGGAAGGGTGTATAACTGTTTGGCGGCCCCCCAAAATTTCCACCAACAGCCACATTCAGGATCATAAAAAACGGTTGATTAAACACCCAAGTTCCTTTTGCATCAGAAGGAGTAACTCGTTTATAAAGATAACCATTCACAAAAAAATCAATTCTGTTTTCGCTCCATTCCACCGCGTACACATTAAAGTCAAGATCAAAGCGGCTATTCTCCAGAATATAGGGAGTAGATACAGCTTCACCACCAGAGTATCCGGGACCATGAATTGTACCATAAGTTATATTTGAGTACTTGCCTTTCTGCTCCATAATGTCAATCTCTCCGCATTGAGGCCAACTTACGGTACTGATATTGTTACCCAACATCCAAAATGCAGGCCACATACCTGAACCTGTTGGTGTTTTGATACGAGCTTCTATCTTACCATATTGTTGGGAAAACAATCCTTGTGTTTTAATTCGTGCTGAGGTGTAATTTCCTGAGACGTCTTTTTTGGCAATTATCCTCAGATTTCCTAAGCCGTCAAGAGATACATTTTGAGGACTGTTTGTGTACGTTTGTAATTCGTTGTTTCCCCAGCCATTTTGACCGGTTCCTAAATCATACCCCCACTTTCCCGCATTAAGAACTGTACCCGAATCTCCATCAAATTCGTCACTCCATACCAACTCAAAATTTCTGGAAGGGAGGGTTTGGATAGGCTCTATTTCACAGCCGGATAAGACTGCTATCGAAATAGCTGCCAGCGATATTTTAATTAAATGATTCATATGAGTAATCGGTTTTCCGCATTTATTGTTTGTAGAAATAAATATTGTCGAGTATAAAGTTCGGGCCACCTGTAACGATGATAGCTCCGATATTACCTTTCTGATTTAAAATGGCACCATTTAATGGAATATCGAACGACTTCCACACTCCGGATTGAAAACCAGACAAGCTTGTTCTTAAATCTTTATCATCACCTTGTGGATTGCCTGTATTCACATCAGTTTCGATAATTCCATTTGAGCCGATATCTCTTATTTGAATTCCTATGGTAGAGGCAGCGTTTTCCACGTAAGCATCAATATGCATGAATCCTAGAGTTGAAGCATCTATAGGATTTTCAACAAACATGATTCCGGTATAATTATTATTGCTATACTGTGCAACTTTACCTGAGCTTGTACTTAATATCTCCGTTGTGGTTGTTGAACCACCAAAACCTGGGGTAAAATTACTTACAGTTGCATCGGTGTACACGTCACAAAAAACAGATTGTACATTTGCCTGTGGGTGGTTAGGAACAGGTGCTCCAATCAAATCACCTTTGCATTCTACAATCAGTTTACCTTTTGTGGGTATCCCTTTCACCAGGGCTGTAATTTCTGCTGTTCCCAAGGCAAGCGCACTGACAACTCCGGATTGATTGACAACAGCAACAGAAGGGTTTGTTATTTTAAAATCATAATAGGCAGCACTTGAATATACTACCACATCTTGGCCATTCGTAAGGTTGTATACATGACTTAAGCCGGTTATGGCTATCGTGGAGCCGATAAAGGCCTTGGTGTTTGAGGTCTGCCCATCTAAAATATTTGAAGTTGGATTACCTACAGTACCCAGTTTTTCAAATTTGACTTCATCAAACCAAATTGTGTAACCTAGTCCGTTTGTAGCTTGTGTTCCCGCAGCAAACCAAAATACACCTCTTTCGTTTATGAGTTTGGAAGGATCAGGAATGGGAACAATGACTTTGGTCCAATTGGTTCCAATATTTACGTTTTGAATAGCAGCTTTGTATTTGTCGCCTAGATAATCAATTCCGTATCCCACATCTCCAAGTTTTGCCCCGGTAGATGCTTTTACATAAAAAGTAAGTGCATCATAACCACTTAAATCTCGGCCAACGCCATCAATTCTGAAAATTGCTCCGGCATATGTTCCAGTAGGATCAGTACTATTGGGTACATCAATTCTAATTGAAGCTTCGCTTTCATAGCCAACCTTTTGATCAACTGAAAATACATCAGGTTTGGCATCGGCAAACGGAAGATAAAAATTAGAACCCAACCCAACAAAGTTGTCGGTAAAAACCTCTCCGGTTGTTGGGAATTTAGGTAATACTGCATCTGAAGACAATTCTCGTTCACACCCGCTCAAAACAATCAGCAGTGCAATGGAGAGACTTATTAGTATTGTATTTTTGCCTTGGTTAGTATTCATTTTTTTGTTCGTTTAACAGTAATAAATTACTCAATTGTTGTTGATATTGATCTGTACATAAAATCTCAATTCCCACTCGTTTCCATTTGGATATCCAATTGCATTAGGATCTGCAACTACTTGCCCGATGCTATTAACTGTTGTGGTTGGAGCGTACCGATTAGAGTATTGATCCAGTGTACGGAATGTTGCATGCAAACCAATTTTGGTTCCGGGCATCATAAACCAATCTGGTTTAGCAACTTCTAATGACCAATCACCGATTAATTGTAAAGGAAAGGTTTGGTTGAAATCTCTATGGTAATCAAAAGGCCCCCAATCATCTATTTTGGCAGTAGTAACAAGTTTCATCCTTTTATAGATGGTTCGAACATCTACACCAAATCGCTGTATGGTTCTGATATCACTTCCATTTGCTTGTCCATTGCCAAAGTAAACACTACCGATAACACCAAGGTCCGTATTGATTTTGGAAACCATCCTTACATTCAATTCCCAAAGGTCCTGAGCAGGCGCAGAACCCGGAAAAACAAATGTTGAACGGCCATTGCTTAAGATACCAATAGCGGCATCTTGTACCGTAGGAAGATGACGATAGACGAAGCCTGTGCTCATTGCAAATCTTGCATCTTCCATTCTGTCATTGTCCCACTCATACATCCATGTTGCAGGTGTAGGATCAAAGGAAAGCAACAGTTCTCCTCCCATTGTTTCTCTGTTTCCCCTCACAGCAAAAGGGTCATCAAGGATATTTCGTGGACGTGCCGGTGGAGGGTAATTAGGTCCTATCGGACCTGCTAATGGTTTTTGATAAAGGAAATTAGGAGCAATTTGAAATTTACCAATAGTATAAGTAAGTCCTGAGAGTGCACTGTACATATTGCCACTTCCAATATCTTTGAGTACCCATCCTGTAAAGGTTTTCGTTTGGTCAACTCCTCCATTGGCAACTAGCCCCATGTAAGATGCAAGGCCATACCATCTTATTGGCCCCGTAGAGTATGTGAGCTTTATTTTACCGCCAAAATTGTCTGCGCTATTGATCTTGTCTTCATAAACAATATCATCTTGAACTATTTGGAAACTTCTTCCATTAAGTGGTTGCCCTCCCCAAATTCCGCCAACGTCAATGGTCATTTTTTCCATCTTCTTTCCAATAGCCAATGTTAATCTTCTGGTTTTAGGGGTAGGAACAGCAAACGAACTTTGCAAATTGGTTCTCTGCACAACATCTTCATGAAAAATACCTGTAACGTCAAGGCCGGCTAATTTTTTACTGTATTTTATTAAGTATGCAGGATTGGCTCCCCACCATAATTCAGGTCCGAATGCAATCTTTAGACCTTTGAACTTTTTTTTTGCTTCGAATTCAAAACCAAAGGGAGCATTGCCATTATATATATCAATGTTTGGTCCGTAATTGGCTTCTGGGTAAAGACCGAAAAAATCGCCCTCGTAGCCCCAGTGATAATGACCGGTTCTGTAAAATCCTGTTAGTTTAAATTCTTTGGCATCCCAGGTGTAACTCGCTTTGTATACTTGTATTCTGTTGTTTGACGTAATTAGTTGCGTGCCAGTTGGTGTTACAACTGTAATAGGTCTTCCTCTGTTCTCATAAAAAATTTCATCTATTGGTTTGGTTGCTACATTACCCAATACATTAAACTGAATATTTGCCTTAACATTTGGAGCCGGCCTTGCTGTTACGCCAATAATAAATGACTCCATGTGGTCAAACCCTTGTGCGGTTGGATAAGTGGTAGGAGTTGAAGATGGATCAGCAGCCGTCTCAGGTGTTGATATGAGGCTTCCTCCTGTTAAGTAAGAATAAAAATTTGCTTGTAAATTACTCATATACAATTTTCCACTCTCCTTTGTTGCCATTGCTGCTTTATCTCCTCTTGCCCTTAAAGCGGCATCTGAAATGGAAACACCATTAAATGCTGAAGCAATTGATTCAGCGCTTTCAAGATAAGGGTTTATTTTGTGTACCTTTTGCAATGCATAGTAGGCCGCTCTTGGATAAAGTTCATAATTACCACGCTCATTATTTGTTCCTTTGGCACATATCCCAAACCACTCCTCATTCATGTTGTTTTCGCCCTCCACATAATCGTTTCTGTAACCTCCATTTGACCATGAAGCGGTTACATCATGTTCGTCCAGATTAATTGTCTGACCTGTTTTCCACCAACCATCACTGAACTGGAATGTGAACCCTCCCAAGCTATTGTTATTTTTGCCAAGCCCTGCGGCATTCTCATATATCTCCTTCCAATTGCTTAATAAAACTTTTGCTTGATATTCTTGATCCTCCTGGTTTGCCCTGGTATTGTATGCATCTGAACCAAATTCGGTAAGTAATACGGGCATATTGAGCTCATTCTTAACACGACCGTATAAATCGGTGAATGTACTACCACGGTAACAGTTGATTCCCAAAATGTCAATGTCTTTACACTCTTTTGCTATAATCTCTGCAAACAATAAATCTCCGTTACAGATGGCCATTGGGTGGTTTTTATCTATTTCCTTTAATTCTTTTGCAGCATCATTGAACAATTTGTATAAATGATAAGCATCTTTGGTTGAACGCCTGTCCGCAAAAGGAATATTTTCTGTTTCTGCACCCCTCCAAAAGAGACCGTAGTTGTTCTCATTTCCCAATAAGAAAAGTAGAATGCCTGGAGTTTCTTTGTATTGAGAAACCATCTCCTTGGTTTCTTTCAGAAGTATTGCTCTGACCTCGGGATTTGAATAATCTGTATTAGGCTCCCATTTCCCTTTAATGGTCAAGCCATAGCGCCCAAATGAGTGATTCAACATGGTATAAATACCATAATTTTCATAAATATATTTAACCCACCTGGCTGGAACACCGGTGTATTGCCTGATAACATTAACCCCCATGTTTTTCAACATAGACATTTCGTTGTCTAATGCAGCAATGATTACATCATCCGGTTGCTTCCATAAACTATAGTTGTAATTGGTTCCGATGGGTAAATAATCCCAATTCATCCCATTGATGAAAAATGCTTTTCCATTTACAGAAAGGTTGTATCCATCAATAGATTTGATAACCGCTACGTTGTCTTTTTGTGAAAATACCAATGCGGGCATTAGCATCAGCATACATCCAAGTAGTAATGTCTTAATTTTGTATTGATTTTTATCATTCATAGACTGTGTTTTCCTATATGTAATATTAATAATTTATTTAAACTCTATCTTGGTTTTCTGGCTCTTAGGATTAAAAATGCATTAAAGTTATTTAATTGGATCTCATAAAATAAAATCAGGAAGGGGAAAGTGAGGTCGTTTTATGAGAGAAAATATTAATACAGATATAGCCCAAACAAGCAACCCCAATATTAGTTTGTTTAACAGGCTATTGTAAAAAGGTATTTTGGATTATTTTATTGGTTAGGATCTGATTTTAAATTAGTTAAATATATTTTCCGATACCAAAAAAATTTATTAGCCAACATCAAAGTAATTAAGTCAAATCGTTCGAATCCTTGGAAAGAGGTCAATCTATTTCCGTTTAGCTAAGCAGAAAAATGCACTTTCCAATTCATACATGAGGCATTTTACATTGACTGAGTCGCTTGATGAAATATGGAATTAAAAACATTCATGTTCTGTTGAGCATTCAAAAAGGATTACAAAAAATGCTGATTTGTTATAGCGAATATCTATACCGGAGATAGCTATCGAATAGAGAATAACCAAGAAGAGTTGGTGTTCAAGCCGGAGAAGAGAATAATTACAAAAGAAGCACTATACATTACACGGTTTTGGGCTTTGTGTTGGTTTGGTAACGCAGAATTGTCAACCAATACTATACCTCATTAGAAGCACAGTGTTGTAGGTTTGATTGTTAACGGTTTTGATACAGAACCTTTGTTGGTGGCGAGGATTCTTTTGTCCATACTATTTGTGAAAATACAAGCTTTTAGTTTTTTTATTTTAAACTTGAGTCCATTTATAAGCATAGCGGATAATTAGACAAAGAAGAATAACTTCTACGACTGCTGCAAAGTACATATGCAACCAAGCCTCTCCTGCCAAATTGAAAAGCATATAAGGAATAAGAATGATAGCCACTATTATATTTGTTAAACGATTTGCCTTAGCCGGCAAAGCTAAAGATAGGAAAATCATTAATATCGGAATGGTGGCTAAGGCAAGTGCTATAAAAATAAACTCTTGCGTAATATCAAATACAAATACTTTGCCTTTGGATATATCGTCAATTTTACCCGGCATATACAAGGCAAAATAATCAACATAAATATAGAGAAACATAAAACTCACCCAAAGTGAAGCGAGTTTTAGTTTCACATTAACGTTCATGTCTTCCAATCTCTTTTGCATGGGATGATTAAAAATTAAATCCAATATTAAGTCCCGGTTCCGGGAAGATAAACTTTGACCATTTATCATCTAACTGTTTAAATCCATCAGGCAGTTCTGTATGATAGGCACGATGTGTTGCACATATTGAAGGTTGAAAAAACAATCTGTCCTTAAAGAGTTTAATATGATAACCAACACGGTATGAATTAAAAATTTGAAATCCATAGTCAATTTTTTTACCATTGTCGTTTACAAAAACTTGATGTGCAGGCATTACGTCAAGTTGAGCATACAATCCTTTCCAAAAAAATCGCTGGTAAGATACTGTTATGCCATATTCGCGTACATATCCCGGAAATTTTTCTTCCGGCTTTTTGTAGGCATTGTTTAAAAATGGGTGAATTCCGTTGGGCCATGCATATTTCCAGGTTTTGGGAGATAACCTAATTACATCTTTTCCTGTAATCCGATACCCGATATCAAGTTGAGCGAAGTTAGGCGGATTTTCTCTGTCAAAATTGCCCATTACAACAAATAGAGAAGTCCCAATGAACCACTTTTTATAAGCAGTGTCTTGTTTAGCATATTGTGCGTTTACCTGTAAACTACTTACCAATACTAAGGTAAGTCCAATCCATAGAATGTTCTTTTGCATATGTTTTTAATTGATGTTAAACGATGCTGCAAAAGTGGATTGGTGAGAAGTTATAACTCGTTCACTTAAGTTAAGAAATGGTTTTACGTATTTACTTTTCTACAATTCGCGCTCTTAGTCTGCTCAACGATTGTGGTTTGATACCCAGATAACTTGCCAATTGGTGTTGTGGCACTCGTTGAACAAGGTCGGGTCTTTTCTGTAATAAATTTAAGTATCGCTGTTCAGGCGAAGAAGTCTTAAATTCGTCAAAGTCTATTTGCTTTTTAGCCAACAACTCTTCCGACAACATCCTACACATTGTATCAAATTTTGGAAATTTACGGTTTACTTCTTCTGACACGTCCGCGTTTGATACCAACAGAATACAGTCTTCAACACAACCTATGAAATATTCAGATGGAGTGTCGTTTATTATGCAATGAGGTGTCAAGCCTTCCATTTCTGTATAAAAAGCGGTTGTTTTTTCTTCTCCGTCTATAATGTAATAAACCCGAATGCAGCCTTTTAACACAAAAAAACTCTCTCGTGTTTTCTGCCCTTCCTTGAGTAACACTGTTCCTTTTTTTACAGAATGAAACAGATCTAGTGAAAGTAATGCGTTTTTCTCTTCTTCTGTCAGAGAAACGTATTTTGATATAAATTCAAATAGTTTGTCTTGCATTGTTTAATTACTGTTGGTTGTTACACTCGTTACCAATATTTGCGTTTGGCGATGTTGCTGATGGCATAAGGTTAATTTGTGATGCTAAAATAAGATTTGAACACGTAAAACAAAGTTGAAACACAATAAAATGGTGGTACTAAAGCCAAGCTGCTGTTATAACTGGTGGTTCTATGTCATTGGCCTTCAAGATTATCAGCACGTTTTGCACTTCTTTTCTTTCCATCAATCAATATCACTGAACAGGGTTCTGTTTGTTCAACTTTCTTCTTAACAAGTTCTCCCTTTTTATTGTAAATGTAGGTAGTCACATTACACAGTGTACCATCTTCCGAACAATAGGTTTCCTCATGGATCGTTCCACTGGGTTGGTTGTAGGACACGCTATAAAATCGTTTGTCTGGTAATTGCAACTCGTAGAGCGTTTTTTGCTTGAATTCATTGTATCGTTCTGTATATAAATAATCAGGACACCAATCGGTAAACTTGCGAAACTCGCGAATGTCTCCATCATCAAAACGATTTATATACTCCGCATATTGGTCGTAAAAATAGCTATAGAAGTATTCATGCTTTATCGAAGAACTATCGGGTGGCAAATTGGTAATATGGTTACAGCTGGTATCGGTTGAGATTTTTGGAGTGTAGCGTGAGTGATAATAGTATTGGTTTCCATCGGTATTGATATAATATTTCCTTCGTTCGATGGTGACAATGGTATCAGCACTGCGTTTTATTTTCAAATCAATCATTTGGGTGATTTGTCCCTGCTCTGGCATCAGTTGTTTTTCGCTGTTTGGTGGGTTTTTATCAAATTCATTGTAATAAGTATAAATACTGTCTCCTAAGGCTATTCCTTGAGGATTATAGGTAATATTCACCTTGTATAAACCGGCAAACAATGGCAAGCCAAAGCTGTGGTGCGATGCATTTTGGGTATGGTAGCTATAGTAGTTTTCAAAATCATTCAGGTATATGGGCACAACAATCTGTTCGAGAGGTTTCAGGTACTTTATTTTTACCGTTCCTGTATCATGCACCATCATGCGTATTATTCGTTCTTCTGTATATCTTAAAAGCAGTGTATTGTTGGCTTTATCATACGCATTTAAGTAAAACAATTTTTGCCCTGTATTTTGTGTATGTGGCAGCAATACCGGAAGCGTTCTTTCTTTGTCCGTATTGGTAATCGTGATATTAAATGTAATTTTTTCACCTTCGTAGTAGCTTTCCTTATCTGTGCTTAGCCTAAAGCTTACAGGATGATAGATCAAGTTTGCACATACACAATTCCATGCGAAAGAAAACCAAACAAGAATGAAGGATGTTTTTAAAAATGTCATTTTATGTTTGTTCTATCATTTAGCTGTAACGGCAGAGTGTGAAAAAACAATTCACAAACTGTAAGGTAAAACTGCGGATAAAAAAGGTTAAAACAAAGTGAGGTATCTGTTTTTTTTGTATCGTAAAAAAACATGGAACACATAATATCGGAAAGGCGCACCCAGTTTAGCATAATAAGTCTAGAAGACTTGATCGAAAAAGATAATTCCGTAAGATTTATTGACGTATTTGTAGAGAAGCTAGATTTAAAACAATTACATTTTGTAACCAAACCAATCAAGAGCGAGGGTCGCCCTTCCTACAATCCGAAATTATTTTTGAAGTTGTATATTTATGGATACCTCAATGGAATTCGAAGCAGCAGGCGATTGGAAAAAGAAAGTCAACGCAATATCGAATTGCATTGGCTATTGCAAAAGTTGTCGCCCAACTATCATAGCATATCCGATTTTCGGAAAGAGAATCCAATAGCCTTGCGCAATACATTTAAGTTGTTTGTATTGTTTTTAAAAGACATAGGCTTAGTGGCTGGCACTACCGTGGCCATAGATGGCACCAAGGTAAGAGCACACAATAGCAAAAAGAATAATTACAACCCAAAGAAAATAGAACGTCACCTTCAATACATTGAAGAAAAGACGAATGAATACATTCAACAATTGGACGAAAATGATGCAACAGAAAATCCAATTAAGGTAAAAGAAGTAATCGAAAAAATAGCGCATCTAAAACAGAACAAAATACGTTACGAGTTGCTTCAAACAACGTTGACCGAATCGGGTGAACCACAGATAAGTTCAACGGATACAGATTCACGCGCATTATTGGTACAAGGCCAAGTTGTGGAAGTATGTTACAATACTCAAGCAGCTGTAGATAGTAAATATAAGTTGGTAGTGGCAACACATACCATCAATCGCAACGATAGAAATGCATTAGCAGATATAACAATAGAGGCAAAGCACAACCTTCAAGAAGAAAGACTGATAGCTATAAGCGATAAAGGCTACCACAATGGTCGTCAGTTGCAACAATGCAAAGACAATAACATTATCACAATCTGTGCACAACAAGAAATAGTAAACAGCAATAGCAAAGGAACAACCCCCGAATATTTAGTAACACAATTTACCTATAACAAAACAGAAGATACCTATACATGCCCGGCAGGCGAAACCCTGTGCACACAAGGGACATGGCACAAAAAAACAAGCACGAATAGTTATAATTTTAAAAAGTACCGCACACCAGCTTGTAAAGATTGCACAGCAAAACATTTGTGCACAGGTAGGGTAAAAGGAGGAAGAGAAATAGACCGAAGTGAGTTTGCCGAAACCGTAGAGGAAAATAATCAACGGTATAAGGATAACCCACAACTATACCGCAAACGTCAGGAGTGGAACGAACATATTTTTGGAACAATAAAACGCAAGTGGGGATATAATCACACCAACCTAAAAGGATTAAAAAAAGTAAACGGAGAAATGGCATTAATCATGACGGTTTATAATATAAAACGTTGCCTGAATATTTTGGGCATTGATGATTTGCTTGAAAAAATGAAAACCTGGGTTCCCAACTACAAAGGGATTAGTCTCACTTTTTTAAAACAGACCTTTATTCAATCGATTACAGCCTTGATTTTTTGGCAACAAAAATTAGCGGCCTAAAAAATGACTATCGCATAATCAAAGCAAAACGTTTTACAAAGAATTTTGGCAACAGAAATTTGATTGTTTAAAGGTAAAACGGAGTTTTTTCACAGCCTGACGTTCCGCGGCCTTGCGCTGTTGCCGAATACGTAACGTTAATTTGTCCTGCTAAGATAAAAATAAATGCGAAACGAAATGATGAATTTAAGGATGATAACGGCAATGGCGCAAGACCGCTGTTAGCAGTAGTTCTTTTCTCGTGTTCATGTCAGTCATGTTGATTTTTAGGTTTAAACTTTTTGTCAAGTTCGTTTGTCTTAATAAAATTAAAACCTAAGTCGTAAGTTTTTATTGAACCAACTAGGTCAGTAATTTTATAAAATCTTCCGTCTGTTGCTATATCTCTTTTGTCTTCTTGCCAACCATTTTTTATAATATATTTTCCTGTGACCACTTTCTCTGTCTCCCTACTATTTAAAAGTAATGTCCATAGATAGAATGATTCGGAAATTGTAAGTCTGCATACCTTTCCTCCAACTTCAAACTTTGTGAAATGGAAAGGGAGATAATTTAAACTTTTAGAAATAGTGTCAAGCTGAAGTTTTTGATAAAAGTATCTTGAGGAAGTATAAGCCCAATAAAACTCCGTTGGTGATTGATGTCCGTAATCACTTATTGATTTGACTATTTTATTGTCTTTAATAAATGTAACTGAAACTTCTTCATCGTCCGAACAATTAGCAGCGTAATGGTTTTGCAGTTTTTTAATATCTGCTTTCTTGAAATATTCTTCCAATGTCAAGAAACCGTTGTCGTTAATTTGTGATTTATAAAATCCATTAACAGTATTGAATCTGTCTCCAAAGTAAAGAACTTGTCCAGTCCTGTTTATTATAATATTGTTGATTGGGCAAGTACCATAACAGCCAGATGAAGAAACGATAATTGCATCATAATGTTCGCTGCTGTCAAGATGATAATTGGCTTTGGAATATTTTAATAGAGTGCTGTCATTTACTTGTAAGATCATTGTGTCGGAGGTAATACTTACAATTTTATTAGAAATCCAGGAGCTATCGGTTAGGTTGAGTATTCGCAAAATATCATTGTCAATTTTATATTTTGTAGTGGTGCCTAAAAATTGAGTTTCCCTGTCGTCTGTTCTTTTGAAATAACCAAGTTTATTTTCGCAAATATTATCAGGCAGAAAACTATAACCATTGACAGCCTCTCCCCAAGCGAGCATCATAGTAATATTTCCTGTTGCTGCTTTAGGCTGTTCTTTAATATAAGTCCACTCACCAATAATTGATTTTTCGTAGTCATTCGATACCTTTTGCCTGCAAGCTACAAGGGTCAATATGAGTAAAATAAATATGTAACGTATTGCTGTCATAGAATTACTGCTAACGCTTGGCAGCCAAGAGCTGTTGCCGATTGCGGAGCTCATAACTGTCGAGCTAAGATAATGAAAATGCGGAAATGAAAAGCTCAAAAACAACGAATTGCGGCAATAGCTTTTGGGTGCTGTTAGCGGTAGTTTTTTTGTGTCCTGATTGCATTGTTAATTGCATCTCTTAATTGTCGAGAAACTAAATTTAGGTCTTTGTCGACTTTTCTTCCCAAGTCGAAAGGAATAATGCTACGGACGATAAAGCATTCTTTTTTGTCACCATTACTTAGTCGCATGCATAACATTGCATATTTCATTTTCGGTTTGTAGGATGTTCTAATTTCATGAAATATTGAAGTTATGTTGTTAATTGGAATTGTCTCTGATTTTAAAAAGTCAACGATTTTGGCTTCTTGTTTTATTTTATCTACTCTAAAAATTCCACTACTTGGATTATAAAGACCAGCTGACAAAAGATATGCGCCAAACGAAAAAATAAATAAACCGAAAATTCCAAGAAGCCAGTCAGAGAAACTATAAAGACTTTCAATAGTAAATGTTTTATAATAACTATAGAGGATAAGTCCACCTAAAAAAAGCATTAGTAAAAACCAAATACTGCCAATAAAGTCAGAAAAAGTAAATCTATAAGAAATACTAAACTTTGTCTCGTCATCTGAAATTTTAAACTTTCCTATTCGTGATGTCATTTGTTAGACTTGTTTTATATCTTTTTTTGTGTCGTCCAAAATTACCGCTAACGGTTTGCAGCTACAAGAAGTTGGCGAATTCGGAGACGAAAACTGTCTGCCAGCACTGAACTTGATACGAAGCACAAAGCTTCATTTAACCACTGAACTGCCAATTTCTTGTAGGTGCTGTTAGCACCAGTTTTTCTGTTGTTTTGTTGATTAGTCATGTAGCACTCGCAGCACTTCTTTAATGTTTAAAATTTTATTGCCTGGATTTACAGAAATCGTTTTACCACTTATATTTTTCGTGTCGTAGTAATAAACGGTTGTCGTAAACGCGCGCCCACCAGCAGAAATGCTGATAATATAACGTCCTTTATTATCAATGGCCAACCAATTTAGCCTTTTATTTTTGCCAATTCCAGTGCAGCCTTTGCGGAAAAAGCCAAATCTTCCAGAAATGCTGCTGAGCGATTCAATATTGATTACCGAAAATGATTCACGCGGGATTTTTCGTTTGGCTTTTGTGACATTATAATTAAGAGTGTCAAATTCCAAGACTGTTTGGGCTTTACCTTGCAGTCCAAGTAACGTAAATGCCATTATAAAAAAAAGTGTCAGTCGTGTCATTTGTCTGTCTTGTTAAAATTGGTGCTAACGGTTTGCAAACTTGCGCAGGTGCCGCTTTCGAAACGTTAAACTGTCAACCAAGATAAAAATAAATACGTAAACGCAAACTTGAATTAAAGAAAGAAACTGGCACTTGCGCAAGTTTGTTGTTATGTTGTCGTAGGTTAAGCTCTCCAATCAAGTAAATAGGACGCAATTTGCCGTTCATTGTTGCGCAAATTCAGTCGGCAAAAGGAGAGAGGTTGCGCTACGCTTTCGCAGCAATGAACATATGCAAATTAAGTTGATATTTACGTTCAACACAGCAGGATTAAACTTCGAAGGAAAGCGACAAAGGGCAGCTAAAGCAAAGTTTTGAAAACGGAATTGTGTGCGAAGAAAAATCTGTCTTGATACGAAAAGCTAACAGAAAAGTAGACTAAACAAAAGATAAAAAACTGTCTGCTTAACCTATGCGACATAACGTTCCGCGGCTTTGCGTTCGGGCGGGAATTTTAGCACTCACTCGAAACGAACCACGCAATTCAAATATAGCAGAAATTGTCTTAGAAAAATGTAAACCCGCCTGACGCAAAAACGCTGTTATGCAAAGGTTTATTTCAGATAGTCATTAATTTCCTTTAGACTGAACTTAGCACTTGCTCCGTCAACATTAAAGCACGCACCACCAAGTCCAAACGTTACATTAAATTTCATTCTACCTTTTTGGTCAAAAGTAATTCCCATGTCATTGATTGAAAAATTAGGATCCCCAACGTCACTCAAACATTCTGCATTGTCTGGATATTGTCTATTCTCCTTTAACTCCTTTGCTATTTCTGCATTAATCAGTTTTTCTAGGTCACTAACCTTTGAATTGAAAATATCTTTGTTCTGAACTTTTATGTCTTTGTCATTGGTTATTCTATAAACTTCATACTCGTAACTATATCGTCCCTTATAGTCTGGGCGTCCTGTCGTGATGAATTTATATTGTCCCCAAACGCAGGTCTGAATGATAATAGGGTCAGTTGCCTCAGGGTTTTGCTTTTCTGTCACTGTGCATGTCGGTGCTTGAGTTTCTGTCTTTATTTGTTTGTTGGAAGCTTTCTCCTTTCCTTTATTTTCCTTGTCATTTGTACACGAGAAGAAAAAAAGGAGAATGATTAATTTAAGAATATGATTCATGTGTAATGTCCTTAAAACTTGTGCATAACCTTTAGACTCTTGGCGCAGTTTAGAGCCGTTAAACTTTTAACTAGCAAAGAGTTTAATCAGAACGAAAATAGTTAAATTTAGCATCTTACCCTACATTGAACCAAGGATGTATTATAAGCCGTTCTTCTTGTATGTTCAATCTCTTTCAATATAATACCATGGAATATTAAAGAGTCCTTTCTTCAGGTCAATTTTAACGGTTTGCCCGATTTGAATTTCTTCATAATGCGCGCTTGAAACCGAAATCTCTTCTTTGTCATAATGGTGTCCCCAAGGGGTAACTTTTACATAATATGTTGTATGTCGTCTGCCTTTTGATATTCTTTTATCTACAACTTCTGCATTGTAAACGGTCGGTTCTGAATCATCGTAAACACAATTTGCACCATATGTTCCGGCATAACTGTAAAGAAATACATTAAAGATAAGTGATAGGTAAATCCAGGTCTTGCTTTTTGTTGTATAGCCTATTCGTTTATGTGTTGCAAAAAGGATAACTAACATCACAAGAAATGCAATTGTCCCTGGAATAATCATGCTGTAAAAGCTCTCAAATTCATAGTCAATTAACACTCTTAATAAAATAATCCAAGCTGCGAAGTCAATAAAATCTGCCACATCATAATTGTCGTTGCCATCTTCATCTTTAGAAATCTCAACAAGACTTGCAATACTTGGTCGGCCGGTCATTCCATTAAGAAGGAGTCCCAGGATCGGTATACATAATAATACGGTAAAAAGAATATTGTATGGTTCGGGATAAAATAAAAACCAAAAACCAAGTCCGAGTGTAATGTATTCTAACCAGTCAAGCTTGTGAAAGGTCAATTTTGAAAGCGTTACTTTACTTGACTTAGTTTTTCTTTTGTTTCGTCTCGATTCTGTCATTTCTGTGTTGTCTTCAAATGGTTTGGCAAATGTCCGATCAATACAGTTCAGCCCCGCTTTGAATCAACCTTGTTCTCAGTTGGTATTTTTTAATGTCCAAATGGCTCCGTTTTTCGTAGTCAATTTTTCGAGTTTCCCTTTAACGGTTAAATCGTCCAGGTATTTTTCGGTCTCATTTCGTGGCGTTCCCGTTAATTCGGAAAATTCTTTTGCTGTTAATGATTGATATTTCGAAAATACAAAATTCCATGTTTTGTCATAATTCGTTTTGGGAGCAGTTGGAAACAATTTAACCAAGGCATTTTCATAAGTGTTGTATGGTTTTGATCCATAAACAATTTCTTGATGTCCGTTAGTGTCGGTAAAAAACATTGTTGGAAACCCTCTTACTCCCAGTGCTCTTCCCAGTTTTAAATCTTCCTCAAAAAGTTCTGTTGCTTTTCCTTCATAATCGTTTTTAAACCGAACCAAATCAAGTCCAACTTTCGTTGCAGCTAATTCCAAATATTCCCATTTGGTGATATTCTTTTTTTGTAAAAAAACCATCTCGCGTATTTCTCGAAGAAACAAAATGGCCTTTTCATTGTCTTGTATTTGTGCTGCTTTAAATGCAATTGAAGGAGGGTAAGAAGAGGGTAGAGGATCTTCTAACCAAATAGTTCCATCAATAGGCATATCGTAATAAACACTCACTTCATCCCAATGGTGTGCCACATCTGAAGGTTTGCTGATCCCACCGCTGTTGTAACTCCAATCGGGCAGCAGGCCTCCCATTCTGTATTCAATGTCAATATTGTTTCCATATTCCAATTTGAGTTTGCGTAATTGAGGCTCAATGCCCCAGCAAGAAGAACAAATGGGGTCGGTATAGTAAATTATCTTTACGGGTTTTTTGTCGGGTTTTACAATATTGCTTTCCACAGCGTTTGTTTTGTTAGTTGGCATTTCGCAAATGCCGCTTTCCGGATTGCACATTAATGGATTGTTTTGCTCTTGCATATTTTTTTTGTTTTGAGAATAGCAACTGGAATTGCTTATTGTGAACATTGTGATTAAAATAAGATAGGTTGCTTTCATGTTAAAGGATCTTGCATCATTTGTTTATCTTTGTGCGAAGTTCAGTGCTTAATTTTAAGGATACAATAAGTCAGAAAAACATGACTACTAAAAAAGAAATATTTGAAAACGAAACATGTCCTGCACAAGGACTTTTGAAGTTGCTGTCTGGTAAATGGAAGCCTGAAATTTTTCACCTGGCAGTTGCAGGACCTTTGCGATTTAGTACGTTGTTGCGACAGATAAAGGGTGTAAATAAGCAAACGTTGTCTTTGGCTTTAAGAGAATTGGAAGAAGTGAGTTTGTTGGAAAAAGTGGTTGTTCAGCAAAAGCCGTTGCATATTGAGTATAATCTTACTGAAAAGGGTAAGTCGTTAATTCCTTTATTTATCCAGTTAGAAAGTTTAAGGTAGTTTCTGTTCATTTGCTGTGAACATGTTTATAGCAACATGAATTTGCACTTGTTGCAGGTAAGTTCAACTGTTTTTTCAAAGAGTTCTGCATCCTATCTGTTATCATCCACTAAAATATTGTGAGTGATTAAAAAATTTCCCAAACTCAAAAAATCCATTACATTTGCCCCCGTTTATGGTTCGGTGCAAGTAATTGCATCGATTAAAAGGGAATCAGGTGAAAATCCTGAACAGTTCCCGCTGCTGTAAGTACAACCGTTGAGAAATATCGAGTATTAAATATCGAATTTCGAAAAAGCAATCACTTTCGAAATTTGAATATTTAAAAAGTCGGATGTTAAAACGAAGTTTTTGTTACTACATGTCACTGCTTTATGATAAAGTGGGAAGACGAACAAAAACAGTACGAGTCAGAAGACCTGCCAGTAAAACATTATCATGTAGCTTTCGGGATGAAAGGCAAAATGATTAAATAGTTTGTGGCAGGTAGCCCCATTTGTTTTTTCATATTTTCATTCTCAAAAGCTGCGCTAAAAAGTTGTGATGAACAAATTAGTTGCGTTGAGTATTTGTATGGTATTGGTGCGGTTTGCCTTTGCGCAATCCACTGATTCATTATCGTTACAGTCGGTAACGGTGACAGCTACACGCTTTGTGCAGTTTAACACAGGTACCAAAATGGCTTCACCCGATTCTGTTTTGGCTGCTTCTTTCTCCACCCAAAATCTTTCCGACCTCTTGGCAAGCCAGAGCCAGGTATTCATTAAAAGTTACGGACAGGGAATTGCTACGGCTTCTTTCCGAGGCTCGTCAGCAGAGCAAACAGCGGTGTTGTGGAAAGGGTTTAATTTACAAAATCCGATGTTGGGTCAGGTTGATTTTTCGTTGGTGTCGGGAGAGGTGTCGGATAAAGTTGCAGTACAATACGGAGGTAATGGTGCATTGTTTGGCAGTGGTGCAGTGGGTGGCACTGTGCAGCTGTTATCATCGGCACGGTACAATAGTAAACTGCATGCAAATGTTGGAGTCCAGGTTGGGAGTTTTGGTCATTTTCGCCAGCAGGCAGGTGTGAGCTACGGTGGGCAAAAATGGTTTAGCACACTCAAGTATTTTCACCTCTTAGCGCAAAATAATTTTACCTATACAAACACGTTTGTGGCCAGCAAACCCGAGGTGGAACAAACCCATGCCGCTGTTAATCAACAAGGGTTGATCAATGAAAATTATATTCAGCTTACACCGAAACAGGAACTGAATGTGAATATCTGGTTGCAGCAAACAGATAAACAAATTCCACCAACCATAAGCGTTCCGCAGGCTGCGGCCAATCAAACAGATGAAACCTACAGGGCAACAGCTGAATGGAAATTGAAACTGGAACGTGTGATCTGGATGGCTCGCACGGCCTATTTTGACGAGCAAATCAATTATGTAAACCCGGTAAGCACAACACTGAGTGGCGATAGCCGTTCGCGCAGTTTCATTTCCGAAGTTGAATCAAGAATTCGATTGAACACAAAACAGTCAATGAACCTTGGTGTAAACAATACATTCGTTTCAGCCTTTGCCGAAGGATATGGAGGTACGTTCACCCAAAACAGAACGGCTCTTTTTGTTTCGTATAAAATGGACCAGGTTGTCAAAAATGTTGCTGCAACAGTTAGTGTAAGACAAGAAGTTGTGCAAGGTAATGCAACACCAACAATGCCTTCGTTTGGGGTGGAATGGACAGCCACCAAATGGTTGAAGTTTTTTGGGAATGTTTCGCGTTCTTACCGGTTGCCAACGTTTAACGAGCTTTACTGGAAAAGTGTAACCACGCAGGTGCAGCCGGAAACAGGGTGGGGACAAGAGTTGAACATGCAAAACAAATTTGCGTTTCGTCAATTCACATTTGTGGCAACAGTGGGTGGATTTAACCGCAATATCAGCAATTGGATCATGTGGCAACCGTCAGCAATTGACTGGATCCCGCAAAATGTGAAACAAGTGTGGAGCAGGGGAGCAGAGTTGGATGCTACCGTGAGCTATGCTTTTGCCAAATGGACATTGAGTTACCATGGAATGGTTAATTATGTACTGTCGACCAATACTGAAACGAGTACGGCCAATGATGTGAGTGTAGGCAAACAATTAATATATGTACCCCGTATCACCCAACAACATCAATTGTGGGCAGCATTTAAAACCTGGCATATGGCTTTGTTGGAAAACTATGTGGGTATGCGGTACACCACCACCGACAATTCAGATTGGCTCAGTGATTATGCGCTCCTGTCGTGCGTTGTGGGTAAACAATTTAATCTCAAACAATATGCATTGGTATGCAGTGTTCAACTCAATAATATACTCGATACAGAATACCAGGCTTTAGCCGACAGGCCAATGCCGGGCAGAAATTTTTTAGCAAACATCAATTTTAAATTTTAAGCATAACACATGAAAAAGAACATTTACAAAACCATCCTGTTAGTTGCATTGGCAGCAATACTCAAGCCCGCATCGGCTCAGTACATTGCACATTTTGATTCGTTAATTACATCAACCAATGAGTATATCGATGGGAGCGGAGCGGCAGTAGAAGGAAAATTTACATCAGGAAAAGTTGATTTTTACAATGCCTATCAAACGGCTTACGGAGGGTACTGGAGTACAGGTTGGGCATACTCAAGCGTGGCCAATGATACAATGGGTGGATTTGGAAATATCTACGGATCGTATGCTGCTGAAGGAAACATGGCCAGCAGTAAATATGCTGTGGGTCAGCAATCGAGCATCATGGCCATCACCGGAGCTGATGCAGGCAAACCTGTAAAAGGATTGTATGTTACCAACGGAACCTTTGCTGCGCTTAGCATGAAAGACGGTGATATGTTTGCCAAAAAATTTGGTGGCGATTCGGGTAATGATCCCGATTATTTTGTATTGATCATTCGTGCTTTTCGTAACGGTGTATTGGGTGCAGACAGTGTTAATTTTTATTTAGCAGATTTTAGAAACAGTGATAATGCACAAGATTATATTGTAAAACAATGGTCGTACGTTGATCTCACATCATTGGGAAATGCCGACTCTTTGTTCTTTGAACTTGCTTCGAGCGATAATGGACAGTTTGGTATGAACACTCCTGCATTCTTTTGTGTGGATGATGTGATCACCGATAGCGATACTGCCGATTTTGAAAACTTATCGTTGATGGCCAATTCATTTTGGAACAAACGCAACACGACACTGAGAAATATTATTACGGATGGCGGGTTTCAATTTCGCAATAGCTATAGTGTAGCAAGTTGGGGTGATTCATGGAGCGGAGGTTACGCCATATCATCAATGCATGATACCGTTACGGCAGGATATGAAAACTTATTCAGCTGCTATGCCGGATCAGGTTACAACAGCACCAGTTATGCAATGGTGCAACAACAAGCGAAAGTTATATTGCCGTCAGCACCGGGTTTGAAACTAAAAGGTGTATACATCACCAACAGTACGTATGCTGCGTTGAGCATGAAAAATGGGGATGCATTTGCCAAAAAATTTGGTGGGATTTCGGGTAACGACAGCGATTGGTTTAAAGTGTCGTTTGTTGGGTATAAAGACGGTGTTGCTGATACTGTTGAAGCTTACTTAGCTGATTACAGGAACAGCGATAACACACAGGATTATATTGTAAAAGAATGGAAATGGGTTGACTTGTCGGGTTTGGGAAATGCAGATAGCATCACTACCATATTAACATCAAGCGATAATGGTCAGTTTGGAATGAACACCCCGGCCTTTTTTGCAATGGATCAATTGGAAATGGAAATTCCAACTGCGGTAAAAACGGTTAAAACATCAATGGATATTACCCTGTATCCGAATCCGGCAAATGATGTATTGACGATTGAAATACCGGCATCAACAGCAACCGCAACAATTTTCTCCATTGCAGGTCAACAAGTAAAAACACAAGTCCTTGCTACCGGAACGAATACGGTATTGATTGATGATCTTAAAGCAGGTGTATATATATTGCAACTCGAAAGCAATGGTGCCGTTGGAACGAAAAAGTTGATCGTAGAGTAATTAAGAGAGTAGAGGTTAGAAGTTGGAGGATAGAAAATTGGTCCAACTTCTAACCCCCAACCTCTATCCTCCTTCATGCAACTTCTTTAGGCATTGTTTTTACTTATGGTATATGAAAAAGAACGTACTCATTTTACTTGGTTTGTTTTGTTTGGTTGGGTTGTCGTCTTGTGATGATAAGCCCAAACCCAATGATGATATTGTGATCCCTCCGCCTATTAATGGTTCGGTATGGATCGTGAATGAGGGTAATTTTCAGTCAGGCAATGCTTCGCTCACTGTTTTGGATTATGGTGAAAATAAATTGTATGATGATGTATTTGAAAGCACCAATCACCGGAAATTAGGCGATGTATTTCAATCGGTTAATGTGATCAATGACAGGGCTTACTGTGTGGTAAACAATTCGGCTAAAATCGAAGTGGTAAACGCTGAAAATTATCAGAGCATCGCCACCATCACCGGATTTGTTTCCCCCCGTTATATCCTGCAGGTTGACCAAGGCAAGGCGTATGTTACAGAGTATTATTCCAACCGTATTTGTATTGTTGATCTGAATGCCAATTTATTGGTTGATTCCATTCACCTGGATGGCTGGGGCGAAGAAATGGCAATTGTTAATCAAAAAGTATACGTAACCAACCCGCGCACAAATTATGTGTATGTTATCAATGCAATAAACAATATGATCATGGATAGTATTGGTGTGGTAAAAGGAGGTGTGAGTATTCAATTGGATGCACAACAAAAATTGTGGGTATTAAGCAAAGGAGATGCATTGTCAAATATCAAACCTGCTTTGCAACGCATCAACCCAACTGCGGATACAGTAGAACAAACATTCACGCTCACATCGGCCGAAGGAGATGTATCGCGTTTGCGCATGAATTCGGGCAGAACAACCATGTATTGGTTGGGCAAACATGTGTTTCGCCACCATATCGCTGATGCAACCCCATCAAATACAGCTTTTATCACTTCTGTTAACCAAAATTTTTATGGTTTGGGTGTGCATCCTATTTCCCATGAGATATACGTATCCGATGCAAAAGATTTTGTGCAACGCTCCGATATTAACCGTTACCATGCTGATGGTAGTTTGAGTGCGTTTTTTAAAGCAGGCATCATTGCCTCCGATTTTTATTTTTATTACCCATGAGCAATCCCGATCAACGTCCACCCGCAAATGAATTAGTAGAAGGTGTTCATTATTATATCAATGAGCAGGGATATTGGGTGTTCACCGAACTTTACCATCGGCTGAGAGGTTATTGTTGCGGTAACGGCTGCAAGCATTGTCCTTATAAGAAGGAGGTTTGACGTTTGGTGGTTACAGTTTACTTTACATTTTTTCCAATACATACTTGATCGTTTTATCGATCATGGCTTGTCCGTTTTTGCTAAACGTTTGTGTTTTGCGGTTGGCCATAATGGCGTTGATGGATACAGCCTGATGTCCGAACGCATTTGCCAGGCCATATATTCCGGCTGTTTCCATTTCAAAATTGGTGATGCGCTTGTTTCCTGCTTTAATCGCTGATAACCGTCCAATAAGGTTCTCGATGGAGGAAGGAGCATTTACAATGCGGCCTTGCGGAGCATAAAAACCCGAGCATGTGGCCGTAATTCCCTGCTGGCAATCGCTGAATCGATCGATTAAATTACCAGGGGCTTTTACCAGGTAGGGTTGTAAAAAAGGTATTGCCAATTGGTTTTGCAAAGTGGTTTCCAATTGTTGGGTTTCCGCATCCTTTGTGTAGTTGTAATAATGCATCAATACATCCAGGCCCAAACCATGCGTGCTGGCCAGTATGGAATCCACCGGGATATCCTCCTGCAGGCTGCCCGAAGTACCGATCCTGATGATGTTGAGCTGTTTTTTATCGGCCTTGGGTATGCGGGTTTTTAAGTCAATATTGGCAAGGATATTCAATTCGTTCCACACAATATCAATATTATCAGTCCCGATTCCTGTTGATAGAACAGTGATGCGTTTATTCCCCAAATAGCCGGTATGGGTTACAAATTCACGTTTACTTTTGGTTAATTCGATCTTATCAAAATGTTTCGAAACTTCAGGAACCCTTTCCTGGTCGCCTACAAACAGAATGGTGTCGGCAATGTCTTCGGGGTGCAAATGCAGGTGATACACAGAGCCATCGGCATTCAAAATAAGTTCGGATTCGGGGATTTGCATATATTTTTGGTTATTAATGAGTAAGGTCATTTTGCTAAAACCAATCAGCAACTTACCTTTGCGCAGCAAAATACAAAATGCAAACCACTATGGAAACCCAAAAGAAAAACACGATCCTTGTTCCCGTTGATTTTTCAGACATCGCAACCAATGCATTAAACCATGCTATTGAAGTTGCCAAACATTTTAACAACAACTTAGCATTACTCCACGTTGTTGAAGAGTCGGTATTACCAAGCTTTTTATCATTTGGTAAGGACAATGCGGCTGTACAATCAACCACTGCCCAAATTACGGAAAAACTTGAAGCAATGGTTGCCGAAATAAAAGCAAAACACGCTATTGAATGCAAAGCAGTAGCTAAAACAGGCCGTATTTATAAAACCATTGCTGAAACAGCCAACGAGTTGGGTTGCGATAGTATCATCATGGGATCAAACGGTGCGGCAGGATTTGAGCAGGTGATCGGTAGCAATGCTTCCCGCGTGATCAGCCATTCGGATGTGCCGGTTGTGGTTGTAAAACCGAATGTAAAACCATTCAAGGCTTATACAAATATTGTGTTCCCGTTAGACTTAACCATTGAGTCGCGCCAAAAAGTAAAATGGGCAATTCATTTAGGTAAGGCTTATAAGTCAACCATTAATATTCTTACCTATAAGGTGAGTGATTCGTTTTTGAACAACAAAATGACACTTGGTTTGCGCCAGGTGGAACGTATGTTGGAAGAAAACAATGTTGATTACAATGTTGAGGTATTGGAAGAAATAGAAGGGAACTGGGCTGAACAAACATTGCGTTATGCAGAAAGCACCAATGCCGATCTGTTAATGATCATGACCCAATCGGAAGAAAGAGGTATCAGCGAATACATTATTGGAACGTATGCACAGCAAATTGTAAACAAAGCAACCTCTGTTCCGGTAATGTGCATCAACCCGCAACCAATGGGATACAGCACTGATTACACAGGATAAAATTAGATTGACGTTGGCCTTTTTTGTCTGACGTAATCATACAAAAAAAGCAGTCTTGAAAATTTTCGAGACTGCTTTTTTTATGTGTTCTGTTTTAGGATTATTTCGTTTCCATGATCACAAACGGAACGATCATTTCTTCCATGCTGATACCTCCGTGCTGGAAAGAATTGTTGTACAATTTTACGTGGTAATTGTAATTGTTGGGGTAAGCCATAAAATGGTCTTCGGTAGCAAACACAAAACGGGAACTGATATTTTGTTTTGGTAAAAAGGCTTCGGCCGGATCTTTTACGGTAAACAATTCGCTTTCGTTATAGTTCAAATTACGCCCTTGTTTGTACCGAAGGTTGGTACTGGTAGCACGATCACCGACAATTTTTACAGGGTCGCTTACCCGTATCGAACCATGGTCGGTGGTGATAATTAGTTTTACCTTGTGGTGGGCCAAACGTTTTAATGCATCAAACAAAGGAGAGTGTTCAAACCAGCTTTGGGTAATGCTTCGGTAAGCAGCTTCATCTTCGGCAAGCTCTTTCATTACATTCATTTCCGTGCGCATGTGGCTGAGCATATCCACAAAATTGTAGACGATCACATTGAACTTATTGTTGAGCATATTCGGAATGTCGTCCACCAATCGTTTGCCTGCATCTAAGTTGGTCACTTTGGTATACGACATCTTTTCCTTGTATCCTTCACGTTGCAATTGCGATTGCAACAATTCTTCTTCGTGCAAGTTTTTGCCTTCCTCTTCTTCTTCATCCACCCAAAGATTTGGATACTTTTTCTGAATTTCAGAAGGCATCATTCCTGCAAAAAATGCATTACGTGCATAATGCGTAGTGGTTGGCAAAATGGTAAGGTATACATCTTCATTCACGGTTCTGAAATATTCATTCAGCATGCTTTGGATCACTTTCCATTGGTCGAAACGGAAGTTGTCGAGCAATACAAGGAAAACAGGTTCCTGGCCTTTCAGTTCAGGCATTAGTTTGTGCTTCACCACATTGTGGCTCATGGCAGGTGTAGCCGAATCGGGTTTGCGCAAAAAATTGATATAATGTTTTTTAACAAATTTGGTCCATTCCCTGTTGGCCTCACTTTTTTGCATCAGCAAAATTTCGTCCATTCCTGTTTCTCCGCTGCTGGCCAATTCAAGTTCCCAGTAAATTAATTTTCGGTACAAGGTTACCCATGATTCAAAATCCAAGGTATCGCTCAACTCCATTCCTATCTGGCGAAACTCTTGTTGGTAGGATTGGGCCGTTTTTTCGGTAACCAATCGTTTATTGTCAAGTTGTTTTTTAAGTGACAATAAAATTTGATTTGAATTAACCGGTTTAATGAGGTAATCGGCAATTTTACTACCGATGGCTTCTTCCATGATATGTTCTTCTTCACTTTTAGTGATCATCACCACCGGCACATCCGGCTTAAGTGCTTTAATTTGCGACAATGCTTCGAGCCCCGAAATACCCGGCATATTTTCATCCAAAAAGATAATATCAAAGTCCTGCGTTTTGCAGGCTTCTATCGCATCCAACCCGTTGGTTACTTTGTGTACGTCATATCCTTTTGTTTTCAAAAACAAAATATGAGGTTTCAACATTTCAATTTCATCATCGGCCCAAAGTATCTGTGTATTCTGCATGGTTTAAGTATATTTGCTTTTTGTTTTGCAACCGTCCATTTTAATGGTTTGGCGCTTGTAAAATGAGTTCTCGAATGTAAACGTATAAACGTAATTTTATTGTGCAAGGAAGCTTTAATAAGAAAAAAATAATTAACGATCCCGTTTATGGATTTGTCACCATTCCCAGCGAACTCATTTTTGACCTGATCGAGCATCCTTATTTTCAGCGATTAAGACGTATCAAACAATTGGGCTTGTCCAATTGGGTATACCCGGGTGCATTGCATACCCGTTTTCAACATGTGATCGGTGCCATGAGTTTAACAGCTCAGGCTGTTGACCTGTTGCGGTGGAAAGGAATTGATATTTCCGATGCTGAAAAAGATGCAGTTTGTGCAGCGGTTTTATTGCATGATATGGGACATGGTCCATACTCTCATACGCTCGAGCAGGTATTGATCAAAGGTGTTCACCATGAGTCTATTTCATTGGCATTTATGGAATTGCTCAACCGGGAACTGGATGGAAGGCTGGAAATGACCATCCGGATCTTTAAAAACGAGTATCCCAAAAAATTTCTGCACCAATTGGTTTCGAGTCAATTGGATATGGACAGATTGGATTACCTGCGCAGGGATAGTTTTTATACAGGCGTGCAGGAAGGTGTTATTGGACATGACCGGATTATCAGCATGCTCAATGTGCACAATGATGAAATTGTGATTGATGAAAAAGGGATTTATTCGGTGGAGAAATTTTTGATCGCCCGCAGGTTGATGTATTGGCAGGTATACTTGCACAAAACGGTTATTGCAGCCGAGAGTTTGCTAGTAAAAATTATGGAACGTGCCGCATTCCTGGCCGGAAATGGGGTCGAACTCTTTGCTACTCCTGCATTTCGTACCTTCTTGTATGAACGTCCAAGCGCAAAACAATTTGCTTCCGATCCCAAGTTTTTAACACTGTATAGTCAGTTGGACGATTATGATATTTTTACTTCCGTAAAAGTATGGTGTGGACACGCTGATATTGTGTTGAGTAGATTGTGTAATCAACTTGTAAATAGGGAATTGCCAAGAATTGTGATTCAAAATAAACCATTTACAGCTGAAGAAGTAGCCGACAAAAAACGACTAACGGCAGGGCTTTATGGGATCACAGCCGAAGATGCCGATTATTTTGTGTACACCGAGAGTGTAATGAACAAGGCTTACAGCCCCGAGGGTTTTAATATAAATGTGCTGTTTAGGGATGGTAGCGTGGCAGATATAGCAGCCTCTTCCGACCAGTACAATATCTCAGCCCTTGCCAAGCCTGTTACTAAATACTTTTTATGTTATCCCAAAAATATATAAATTGCTTGGCTAATTAAAGGGGTATTCAATCGATGCAAATAACAGTAGCAGAAATAGGTGCGTTACTTCAAGGAGAAGTTATCGGTGATGGCAAAGCACTGTTAAATAAAGTTGCCAAAATTGAAGAAGGCGAAACGGGAGCATTATCGTTTTTGGCGAACCCCAAATATGAGCCGCATATTTATGAAACGAAATCGACTGCGGTATTGGTAAACCGTACGTTTGAACCAACAGCCCCCATAACCACAACACTTATTAAAGTGGACGATGCGTATGCGAGCTTCACCTATTTACTGGAACAATTTGCCAATATTCCATTGCAAAAGCAGGGTATTGATCCGGCTTCAAGTATTGCACAAACTGCTAAGGTAGGAAACAATGTATATGTTGGTGCCTTTGCCGTTATCGAAGCAGCTGCGAGTGTGGGTGATGGGTCAAAAGTGTTTCCGCAAGTATATATTGGCGATAGGGTAAAGGTTGGAAAAAACACCATTCTTTTCCCGGGAGTAAAGATCTACAATGACTGTGTGATCGGTGATAATTGCATCATCCATGCAGGCACCGTTATCGGTTCGGACGGATTCGGATTTGCACCATTGGCAGACCGGTCGTACAAAAAAATACCACAAACCGGAAATGTGATCATTGAAGACAATGTGGAAATAGGAAGCAATTGCAGCATCGACAGGGCAACGATGGGAAGCACCATTATTCGTAAGGGTGCCAAACTTGACAACCTTATTCAGATTGCGCATAATGTGGAGATTGGCGAGCATACAGTAATGGCAGGACAGAGTGGAGTGGCCGGAAGTTCGAAGATTGGCAAATATTGTGTTTTAGGAGGACAGGTAGCAATATCAGGACATATCACCATTGCCGATGGAACTTCAGTTGGTGGTCAGTCGGGGGTATTGTCGTCTGTAAAAAAAGAAAATGAAAAACTGTTCGGATCGCCTGCAATTGATTACAAGAACAACCTGCGTTCACAAGTGGTCTTTAAGAGACTTCCTGAACTGGAAAAACGAATTATAGAATTGGAAAAACTACTTAATAAAGAATCAAAGTGAGCTTAAACGTTAAACAAACTACAATAAAAAAAACCACCACGTTATCAGGTGTGGGTTTACATACAGGGGTTGAGGTTACCTTAACATTTTTGCCTGCCCCCGAAAATCATGGTATCAAATTTCAACGAATTGATTTACCGGGACAGCCTATCATCAATGCGGATGTAGACAATGTAACGGATCTTTCGCGTGGAACAACACTTGAGCAGAATGGTGGAAAAGTAGCCACGGTTGAACATGTAATGGCTTCATTGGCAGGATTGGAAATTGATAACTGCCTGGTACAGATCAATGCTGAAGAAACCCCTATTTTAGATGGAAGTGCACGTTTTTTTATTAAAGCACTTAAAGAGGCAGGTATAGAAACACAGGATGCCGACAGGGAATATTTCACGCTTCCGCAAAATATTTATTACCACGAAAACGATCGCTCGGTGGAGATGATCGCCATGCCGTTGGATGATTATCGCCTTACGGTAATGGTTGATTACAACTCACCTGTATTGGGTAGCCAGCATGCATCCATTACCAGCTTAAAAGAGTTTGAAACAGAGATCGCTTCGTGCCGTACGTTCTGTTTTTTACACGAACTGGAAATGTTGTACAACAATAACCTGATCCGTGGTGGCGATTTAAACAATGCCATCGTGATCGTTGACCGTGTGATTGAAGATGACGAATTGGATCACCTCGCCAAAATGTTCAACAAACCCAAAGTGGAGATCAAAAAGGAAGGGATCTTAAACAGTGATCTTCGTTTTCACAATGAACCTGCACGCCATAAATTGCTTGACCTGATTGGTGATCTTGCTCTTATCGGAACACCTATAAAAGCACAGATCATGGCTGCCAGACCGGGTCATGCTGCAAATATTGCTTTTGGTAAAAAAATTAAAGCGCTTATCAAAAAAACGAAGGCGAACATCAATGTGCCGAAGTACGATGTAAACAAAGAACCTTTGTTTAATATTCAGCAGATAAGCCATATGCTGCCACATAAATACCCGTTTTTGCTGGTGGATAAGGTGATGGAAATGGGCAAAAATCACGTGGTGGCCGTTAAGAATGTGACCATGAATGAGCCGTTTTTCCAGGGCCATTTTCCCGGCAATCCGGTAATGCCTGGTGTGTTGATCATTGAAGCAATGGCACAAGCCGGAGGCGTATTGATATTGGCGCAAGTAGAAGATCCTGAAAATTACAATACCTATTTCATGAAAATAGACAATGCTAAATTTAAGGAAAAAGTGTTACCGGGCGATACGTTGGTGTTCCGCCTTGATTTACTGGGTCCGATCAGAAGAGGTGTTTGTGTGATGAAAGGTGTTGCATTTGTAGGCGATAAAATGGTTTGCGAAGCAGAACTGATGGCACAGGTAGCCAAAAAATAATTTTAAGACATTAGATTGAGTGGTTAGCCCCGGTTAACCTAATTACATAATACAATAAGCATGACGCATAATTTATCTTATATCGACCCCGAAGCAAAACTGGCGGCAAATGTTGTAGTTGAACCTTTTTCGGTTATTCATAAAAATGTGGTGATTGGTGAAGGCACGTGGATTGGATCGAATGTTACCATTTTTGAAGGAACCATTATCGGCAAAAACTGCCGCATCTTTCCGGGCGCGGTATTGGGTGCAGTTCCGCAGGATCTGAAATTTGAAGGAGAACAAACTACCGTTACGATTGGTGATGGCACAACATTAAGAGAATGTGTAACCATTAACCGTGGAACCAAGGATAAATTTACAACGGCTATCGGCAGCAATTGTTTGCTCATGGCTTATACGCATATTGCCCACGACTGTTTGGTTGGAAACAATGTCATTATTGCCAATGGCGTTCAAATGGCCGGACACGTAACGGTGGAAGACAATGCGCGTATTGGCGGGTTATCTGCCATTCACCAGTTTGTCAATATTGGCCGACACGTGATGATTGAAGGAGGAAGTATGGTGAGCAAAGATGTTCCACCATTTGTAAAAGCAGGTCGTTATCCATTGGCATATGAAGGTGTGAACTCGGTGGGTTTACGCAGATCGGGATTTACATCTGAAAAAATAAACGAGATACAAGACATTTTCCGTGTATTGTTTGTACACAATCGCAATATCACAACCGCTATCCGCAAAGTAGAAATGGAGATGTCGGCTTCGGCTGAACGTGATGAAATTTTAGGTTTCATTAAAGGGTCGGATAGAGGAGTACTCAAAGGGTTTAGCGGACGTTAGTATTTTGAAAATTACACTTCAACAGGTTGGAAAAAAATATTCGAAACGTTGGTTGTTTCGCAATGTGGAGTGTACCCTTTTACCGTTTACAACAGTTGCCATTACCGGGCATAACGGTAGCGGAAAATCAACCTTGCTCCAGCTAATCTGGGGATATCAAACACCTTCCGAAGGCTCTGTTTCCTATTATCAACATGAGCAGCCGGTAGAGGCCGCATCCGTTTATAAACATGCCGCTTTTGTTGCACCTTATCTGGAGTTACCCGAAGAGCTTACTTTATGTGAATGTTTGGAATACCACTTTTCATTTAAAGAATTAAAACAGGGAGAATCGTTTTCGAGTATTATAGCCAAAGCAGGACTGGCAGGAAATGACGACAAACAAATTCGGTACTTTTCATCAGGCATGAAACAACGGTTGAAATTGTTGTTGGCTTTTTTTTGCACATCACCTGTATTGTTTTTGGATGAACCCACCAGCAATTTGGACGAATCGGGGATAGCCTGGTACCAACAACTTTTAGCAGAGCAACATCATACACGCACGATCGTTATCGCGTCCAATCAAAAATATGAGTACGAGTTGAGTGATGCTGTTTTGGATATAACCCAATTTAGTTTGCGCTAACCAGCTCAATAATGCTGGCCGCTGCACGACTGCTTGCTCCCACACCTCCCAATATTTTTTCTAGTTCGGCATAATCATTCAACATTCGTTGACGGTTGTTTCCACCCGGTAATATTGAATCTAATTCGGTGGTTAAATTGTGTGCATTAAACTGACGTTGGAGTAATTCTTTAATACACTCTCTGTTTAAACACAAATTTACCAGGGATATGTAAGGAACGCGGATCACTTTCATGGCAATTTGATAGGTGATTTCGTTGGCTACATAACCACATACCTGGGGGATTTTAAACAATGCAGTTTCCAGGGTTGCTGTTCCACTGCATACCACAGCAGCAGTGCTTTGGTGCAATACATCGTAGGTTTGGTTGTACACAATTGCTACGCGATCATTCAGGTATGGTGCATAAAAACTACTGTCAATACTTGGAGCACCGGCAATAACCAACTGGTAATCGCTATACTTTTCGGTGGCCGTGATCATTTTTGGCAAAATTTTACTAATCTCCTGCTTACGACTACCCGGCATCAATGCAATGATTTTACGATTGTCTAATTTGTTGTCGGCTCTGAAACTAGGGTTGGGTTTAAACTCGTTTATGGCATCAATAAGCGGGTTGCCCACAAAATGTGCATTCACCTTCCACTTTTTAAAGTAGTCGATCTCGAACGAAAAAATAAGCAATAGCTTGTCTACATATTGCTCCAGCTTTTTGGCCCGCTTTTCATTCCAGGCCCATACTTTTGGCGAAATATAATAGGCCGTTTTGATGCCAATACTCTTGCAATAAGCTGCTATGCGCAGGTTAAATCCCGCATAATCGATCAGTACCACCACATCCGGTTTATAGTCGGCTATCTGCTTTTTGCAGAGCTCCATATTCGCTTTCACACTTTTGAGTTTCATCAGCACCTCTATAAAACCAAAAATGCTGGTTTCTTTATAGTGCATTAATAAGCCATCGGCTTGTTCTTTCATTTTGTCTCCACCCCAAAACCGGAATTGAGCCTGTGGATCCTGTTGTTTGATGGCTTTCATGAGGTTTCCTCCGTGTAAGTCGCCCGAAGCCTCGCCTGCTATTAAAAAGTATTTCACGTTTTGCTTATTTAATAAGGGTGTTTAGTTGGATATGTAGCAGTAAAACGGTATGAATGTTTTGTTTTTAGTACAATCCACATCTTTTATATTATAACAAAAGTATTCATTTACATCGAAACCAGAATGCTCTATCTATTTTTGACTTAATAAAAACCACAAACTATCATGGAACAAGAAGAAAAAAAATCAAACAATGCGGCAACGCTGCTTATTGCATTATTGCTATTATTATCGGCAGGAGCAAATGTTTACCAATGGAAAAACCAAAGTACAACGGTAGTAGCGTACGATTCTCAAATAGATACATTGCTATCGGTGCGTATCGAACTCGAAAGGGAATTGGCAGCGGCAACGGCTGAATTGGAAAAATACCGTGGAATGAGCTCAAGTTTGGATAGTTTGTTAAACGATGCCAATGAGAAAATTGCAGCTCAGGAAAAAAACATCAGAGATCTTATCAGCAAGGAAAAAAACTCCACAGTATTAAACTCCAAATTGCAAAGAGAGTTGGCAGAATTGCGCAGATTGAAAGAAGAGTATTTCGAAAAGATTGATGCCCTGATCCTTGAGAACAAAGAGTTAAAAGCTCAAAATGAAATTTTGCAGGAAAGTGTTGGCGGCTTGAAGAAAGAAAAAACGGTATTGCAGCGTAAGGTTGATCAGGCTAAAATGTTGAAAGCAGAATACTTGAAAGTGGTTTCTTACAAGAAAAAAGGCAATGGAAAATTTGTGCCGTCATCTACTGCAAAACGCACCAACAAATTGGAATTGTGTTTTACCATTATGGATAATATGATTGCAGATAAAGGGGAGCGTTTAATTTATGTAGTAGCTAAAGAGCCAACAGGAAAAGTACTGGCAGGTTATTCAAAAGCTACTTTTAACGATGCCGACACCGGGGAAGAATTGGTGGCTACAGCTTCTCAAAAAATGGATTATAATGGTAACAAGCAAAATGTATGTTTGAATTATGAAAGCGACCAACGTATGCTTTCTTCAGGAACGTATACTTTTATGGTATATGTTGATGGACTTTTAATTGCAGAAACTGCCTATATGTTAAAGTAAATTTGGAATTACCTTTTATGTGAAAAAGCAATCAGCAATGATTGCTTTTTTTATGCCCTCTCAGTAACAATAAAGGTTTTCGGTTGATTACCTCATCAGGGTAACATTTCCTTTGATGTTGATCCGTTGCCCTTTGATGCCAATACCTTCGGCCATGTAAACATATACATCCGGCTTGCATTTTTCTCCATTCAAAGTTCCATCCCATCCTTCATTAATATTGTTGCTTTCAAACATCAGTTCACCCCAGCGGTTATATATTTTCAGGTTAAATTGTGCGATAAAAACACCCCGTACATAAAATACATCATTCAGGTTATCATTGTTAATGGTAAACACATTTGGTGCATATAACCTGGGCGCAGTACTTACACAGGCAATATTTGATTCGCTAAAAATGCTGGTGTCACCCGTTTTAAAGGCCGTAACCAGGTAACAATATTCGCTTTGAATTAAGTTAATGTACTTGTGTTTGGCCACAAACTGGTCGTTGTTGTTTCTGCAAATGAGTTCAAAAGATTGTGTCGCTTCGTCTTTAAATTCAACATTGTAATGATCAACTCCTGTTTCCCATTGGTAATATGGATTCCACGTAAGGGTTGGGTCATGTTTGAGTATGTCATTACCGATCATGCGCACATTCAGTAAAATGGTATTGGCAATATTGCTGGGGCTGCTCATGCCTCCACAGGCATCCACAACATAGGTTGTGTATTGATATGAATGTTCCTGTACATTCACGTCTACGTCCAGTAAAAAGGTGTCGGACGCATTCAGGATCCGATATAAAACAGGAACACCATTATCTTCGGCACGGTAAATATGGTAATTAAATACACGGTTGTGTTTTGCCAGATGCCATTCCAACAATACGTTTTTATTGTTCACAACAGTTGCCCTGATGTTTTCGGGAAGGGGTAATATGGCAACATAAACCGGAGTAGCGCCTGCTGTATCACTCCATGAAATTTGTTCCGATGAATCGGTTTCCACCGATTTGATCCGGTAATAATATGTTTGATGACATAGGATACTGGTATCGGTATAGTGAAGCGTATCTTTGGGCAAAGTGGTTAACAAGGAAAAAGCAGATTCTTCGGCATTTTTACGCCACAATTCGTAATAAAAGGAAGTGTCAAATCCCTGATAAGCCGACCAGTTAATATCAATGCTGTTTACCGATCCTGTGGCTTTAAGTTCTACTGTTGTATGTTGTTCGCTGAATGTTGAGGCATTTTGACAAACATCCATTGCATACATTTTATAGCTATAGGCTGCATTGAGCGTATTGAGTCCTGTTTCTAACAATGACGTATCATTGATATCGGGAATGGTAAACTGGTTCGTGTTTGAGTAGATTACGTATTTGGCAAAATCAACTTCGGTATTGGGCACATATTCAAACAAAACAGATTCGTTATCTTCTACTGTTGCTCTTTTTACAATTGGTATGGCAGGAGGTATGGTGTCATCGTTCACGGTGATGAATGTATCTTTTACAATTTTGCCATAACATCCATTGGTATCGGTGGCTTCAAGTGTAATGGAGAATTGTCCGGGAATTGAAAATACTTGTGCTAAAGGTGTTCGTAAAAGACTGGAGTCTCCTGTTCCAAACGTCCATTTCCAATTGTTGATGGGTGATGGGTGAGGGGAGGTAAGGTTGGAAAAACGCACGACCCCTCCTTTGCAAATGATGGTTTGATCACTTGCAAAATCAGGTTGAGGCAATGGTAATACCACCAAAGAGTCAATAGCATCTAAACCATATTCACACGTTAACGAACTGTCAATAAGTGTGAGCCTTGGATAATAGGTACGGGGTTCAGTATACTCATAAGAGTGCGTATCCTTTGTATAAGTGGTTACATCTCCTTCAGCATGATCCCAGGTGAATTTTGCCGAATTGGGAGAGTTAACTTTAAAGTCCACGTGAATCGGTGTGCAACCTCTAGTTGGTGTAAAGGAATATGTTCCGGTAGGACCTCCTGCAAAAATAAATTCGGGTATGGTAAGTGAATCAACACATCCGATCGAATCGGTAATTTTAAGGAAGACGGTATATTTTCCGGGTATTTTATAAATGGCAGCAGCAGTAACAGTGTCGCCTGTTTTTTGTGCAATATTCCCATTGCCAAATCGCCACTCGCGTTTAATAATAGGGCTCCCCCCCGCAATGGAAGTGTCTAAGAATTTAATGGCCGAGTCGAATTTGGTGATGCAGGGAATATTTTTAGGGAATCCGTCAAATCCAATAATGGGTTTGCGGGCATTCACCGAAATGCTTTTTGTGATCGAATCAACACATCCAAAACTATCGCGGAGCACAAGCTGAACCTGATAGGTTGTATCGTTATAAGCATTGAATGAAGTGGATGATGACATACTGATTCCTTGCGGTAATAACCATTTATAGGTGGCCGGAGTATTTACACTTTGTGCAGTTACGGTTGCTTTTAAAACCGTACTGTCCAGTCCACATGACTTGATTGTGTTGAAGGTATAATTTGCAACCGGCTTATATGGTTTAACATTTTTAACAGCAACAAATTTACATCCTTTATTATCGGTAACAGTAAGGGTAATATTGGTTCCGTTTTTCTGGTTGGATGAAGCTGTATTATAAGAATGCCCTCCAAAGTTATTGATGGATGTAAGACTGTCTCCATCACCCCAAAGCCAAGTTCTGGAAACGGCTGGATTTTCCAGAACGGAAGTATCGTTCGTGTTTACAAAGAGTGGCACACATCCCATATTGGGCGATAATGTAAATCCTGCCCGACCTGCGTATACTTTAACCGTATTCGTATCCACGTATTTGTATTGACATTTCAAATTATCTTCGATGGTCAGGGTCATATGGTATGTACCTGATGATGGGAAACTGTATACTGGATTTTGTACGCCTGAGGTTCTGTTGTCGCTCAATTTATAAGTCCATTTTTTGATGGTTCGACTAGGGTCCAAACTCGACAGGTCTTTAAACGTAACACTCCCTCCCATGCACAATGCTGTATCCAATGGGGTAAATTTTACCTTAGGTGGTTGAATAATAATAACGGGTTGGATAATGGAATCAACACATCCTGTAACGGTATCCGTTGCAACCAACTTAACCCGGTATGTTCCGGCATTTGTGTATACATGGAACGTAGTATTCGGCTGAGTAGAGGTTGCCCCGCCATCATCAAAATTCCAAAATAAACGGTTTTTTCCTTTTGAAAGATTTTTAAAATATGCGGTATCGGTTGCGCAGGTGTCAATTGTAGATGCAAAATTTGCAACGGCCGGATTAATCCTGATCCAATTTGTTTTTTCAACAATAGTAGGACATCCATCCTTACTGGCATTTACTTTTACCGAAAAATAGCCTGTGTCGTTAAATCGTATCATAAGCGTATCTCCTGTACCTGAAACAGTAGATAATGAATTGGTAACGGTCCAGCGAATATTATCAGGAACAACAGAGTTGAGTGCAATGTATCGGAAGGTTACAATACCCGGATTGTAACAAACAGTATACTTATCAGCAGAGATGTCGAACAGGGGTGGGTCGCTCACACGCACCGTGTCATAGTTTTCATAAATACATCCTGAAGCATTTGTTCCGGTTAGTTTGAGTACGTATACTCCCACTGAGTTAAATGTGTAATTAAAGTCTTTTGTGTTTGATAAAACATTACCGTTGAGTTCCCATTTCCATGTTGTAAAAGGACGATACCTGTTATCTGTAACCCTGAACTGTGCATTTAAGGGAGCACAACCTTTTTTACTGTTCAAATCTGTAATTGTCACAGAAGGGCCGTCAACAGTTATCGTTTTAAAAATAGTATCTCGGCATCCTGTCGGTTTTGTTGAAATTAACCTTACCTGAAATTGACCTGAAGAATTATAGGTGGTAGTGGGATTAACTGCACTGTTTCCCAAGCTGTTTCCAAAATTCCATGCATATGTTGTTGCTCCTCCACTGCTGAGGTTGGTAAAATTAACAGTTGCCGGTGGGCTACAAAAATAATCTTTATCAGGGCTGAAATCAGCGGTGGGCAGGTCTTGAAGCGTAATGGTTTTGGAGATGGAATCCACACAGCCTGCACTATCAATAACCCGGAGAGAAACCGTATTTACTTTATTCACCAAGTTGTAGCTCGTGTTTTGGTTGAGATTAAGTGTACCTCCGTTTAAGCGCCATTGATAGCTATGGCCCGCAGGAGTTGGGGTTGTGGTATTGGTTAAAAACAAATTAGTAGGTGCACAATCATTGGAAGTGGTGTAAGTGAAGTTTGCGTTTACCCCACCAATTTTTACAAAGGAAGTTTTGGTTACAGTTTGTTTACAACCATTGGGAGCGGTTACTTCCAGTATCACCGTATAAATACCAGAAGCATTGTATGTTTTACTCGGATTTGCCTGAGTTGATGTTGTATTGTCACCAAATTTCCATAGATATGTATAGTTGTCGGATATTGATGTGGTGCTGGTAAAGTTAACCGTTGCGGGCGATACGCAACTCACCGTTCCCGTTGCCGAAAAATTGGCTGTAAAGGCAGATGATGCCGTAATATAATTGGGTTTTGTAATGGTGCTTTCACAACCATTCACATCCCTGATGTTTAACGTAATGCTGTAAGAGGCAGGAAGCGAATACGTGGTGCTGGGGTTGGCAATCGATCCTGTATTTCCATTTCCATAGTCCCATGTCCAACTGTTAATAGCGCCATTTCCCGGTGTTGATGTATTGGTGAACGCAACAGATAACGGAACGCAGCCGGAAAGCGGTGAAGCTGTAAAGTCGGCAACAGGATTTGAGTATACGGTGATAAAAGCGGTTACAGTTTTGGTATTGCTGCCGCTGGCATTGGTTACCTTCAGTGAAACGGTATAGGTTCCCGGTAATACGTAAGTTGCAGATGGGGTTTGAATAGTGGAAGTATTGCTGTTCCCAAAATTCCAAAGGTAACTGGTCGGGCTTCCGGTTGATGTGCTTGTAAATTGAACGGTTAGAGGACTACACCCCGATGTTTTATTAGCAGTGAAATTAGCTACAGGCTGCGCCAATAAAGTGGTACAACGGAACATCCAAAATAGCAACGTAAGTGTATAGAAGGTGTTCTTCACAGGTGAAATAGGTAGACTAATTTAAGTATTCTTTTGTTATTTTTTATCTTAAAATTACGGTTCCGTATTTTTCGGTAAGCAATCCTCTCATTTCGAGTAAATGCTGGTGAACCCTGATCAAACTTTCGATATCCGCCTCTGCATCATTAAATGCATCCTGGTTGTGGCGAAGTAATTTTTCAATATTCTTAAGTTTCAACCTTGCCAATGCCGAATCCACATCGTATTGGTAATTGGTTCCCGGTTCATCAATAATGATATCATATTTACTGCTCCAGTTGGGGCTGATATCGGTATTGGCGGTTAAAATTTCGGCAATCATTTTGCTCACTTTGGGATCCCGGTGGTAAACCAATCCTTGTGTATCAACCTGCTCGTTTTCCAATTGCTGGTTAAAGTATTGAATGATCTCGAGTACGGTTGCGTTTTCGATTTCAATTTCGTCTTCGGCAATATGGTGCAAGATATAATGCGCAATATGTTTAAAATCGGGACAAGGATTGTTGGCATAGCTCATCAATACCCGCACAATGTCTTTTTCCTGGTGGTCATGGTGTTGCACATCCACCAAAGCGCGCAATTCGTCTTCGTAGGTCGTGGTTTCGGGTATTGCATCAATATCTGCCTTGGCATCACTGATCGTTTTGCTGCGCAACAAACGGTTGGATTCGGTTACCAGTAGTTGTTCATCAACAGCCAAAATACGGCTGGTTTCTTTGATGAATCCCATGCGCTTAAATGCATCCGGTATTTTGGAAATACTTTCTACAATTTCGCGAATGAGCTGGGCTTTTTTCACAGGGTCATTTCCAGCATCGGAGGCAAGGAGTGACGTTTTAAACAGGATAAAATCTTTTTGATTGGCGTTTAAAAATTCACCAAATTTTTCGGGGCCTTCCTTTTTACAATAACTATCCGGGTCTTCTCCATCAGGGAACAAAACGGTTTTAACATTAAGTCCACCTTCCAGCAACATATCGATTCCGCGCAATGAAGCTTTGATCCCGGCAGCATCTCCATCATACAGCACGCATACATCACTTGTAAACCGTTTGATCAGTTTGATCTGGTTTTCAGTGAGGGAAGTACCACTCGATGCTACTACATTCTCAACACCGGCCTGGTGCATGCTGATAACATCTGTATAACCTTCTACCAGGTACACAAATCCCGCTTTGCTAATTGCGTTTCGTGCAAAAAACAATCCGTATAGTTCGTTGCTTTTGTGGTAAAGTTCGGTTTCCGGGGAGTTTACATATTTTGGACTTTTCGGGTCTTTTTTTAAAAAACGCCCGGCAAAAGCAATGGGTTTTCCACTCAGGGAATGAATGGTGAACATCACCCGTCCGCGGTAAGCATCGTATATTTTTCCCTGATCGCTTTCTTTTACAAGGCCACTTTTTTTGACAATATCCAGGTTGAATCCTTCTTTGGAAGCGGCTGTAGCAAATGCATCCCATGAATCTTTGCTGTACCCGAGCTTAAATTTTGCGATGGTTTCGGGCCTGAATCCACGTTCTTCAAAATAGGAGAGACCAATTGTTTGGCCTTCTTCATCGTTTTGCAGGATATCGGCAAAGTAGTTTTCTGCAAAATTATTCACGATCTGCAGCGACTCTTTATCGCTGGAGCGTTGTTTTTCGGCAGCAAGCTCTTCTCCGCTGATCTCGCGTTCAGGCCAGTCGATCCGGTACTTTTCTGCTAAGAACTTCAGTGCATGGATATAATCCAGGTGTTCATATTCCATCACAAAGTTCACCACATTCCCTGCTTTTCCGCAACCAAAGCACTTGTAAATACCTTTGGCGGGGGAAACATTAAATGAAGGTGTTTTTTCGTTGTGAAAAGGACATAATCCCTGCAAACTGGATCCTCGTTTTTTGAGCGAGATATATTCGCCAATCACATCTTCGATGTGCGCGGAATCTACGATCTCATCAATTTTACTACGAGGTATCATTAAGTGTATTAGAAGAGGGTAAAAATAGTTTTTTCTCCCCTAACTTAAAAGCATTTATGTCGCCCGTTGCAATTTGTTTGATAATAAAGTTTGCCTCGCAACAAAAAATTAATTTTATTTGCAGCCCTGTAAAACGGTAGTTTTTAACTTGGTCTCTTAGCTCAGCTGGATAGAGCAACGGTTTTCTAAACCGTAGGTCGAAGGTTCGAGTCCTTCAGGGACTACCCAAAGCCCTCGAATGTTTCGGGGGCTTTTTTTATCTTTGCAATCAAATGGCCTTGTAGTACAATGGATAGTACTAGAGTTTCCGAAGCTCTCGATCCAGGTTCGATTCCCGGCAAGGCCACATCCTTAAAAACCCTTGAAGCCTCAAGGGTTTTTGTGTTTACTGCTGCCGGCAAATTTGCCCGACTTTCAGCTTCAAACCTTTGTACTTCATATTTGTGAGTTTTTTGGATTCATCTTTGTCATACTTTGGGTATGATTAAAAAATACGAACTAACCTCGATAGCCAATCTTACGATGATAGGCTGCGTGATTGCAGTCATTACAGCCATTAGCTTCATGGTATTTATGAGCTGATAATGGGGAATATCTTACTGCTTATGAACCAATAATTGCTCAATAAGAACATGCTTATGATCACTGCATCATGGAAAATAAATACAAAGAGGGGCAAATTGTTTTCTCAAAAATAACACCAACGGTTAAGTTGGTTGTGAGACGCAATGTGAACCATATCTATTATTGCATTCTTAAAACCGATCCGGGTGCCGCTGAGCTTTTACATTTCGAAAAAGAACTGATCAGCGAAGCAGCAAAACAAAAAAGGATCGGTTCCTTAATCGCAAGACTACGATTCCGGCTGAAAGTATGGCTTAGGTGGCGTTTTTTTATATACAACTGAAGTATGTGCTTGAATTAAAAGTGCATTTCTACAATAATGTATTCGCCAGATTTGCCAATTCACTTCTTTCGCCTTTCTCCAAAGTAATATGTGCGTACATCGGATTGTCCTTGATACGGTCAATTAAGTATGAAAGCCCGTTGGATTGCGAATCGAGGTAAGGTGTATCGATCTGAAAAATATCCCCGGTAAATACGACTTTGGTTCCCTCGCCTGCTCGGGTAATGATCGTTTTAACTTCGAGCGGAGTAAGGTTTTGTGCTTCATCAATAATAAAGATGATATTGGATAAACTGCGTCCGCGGATATAGGCCAATGGCGATACAACGAGTTTTTCCTGGTTCACCATATCGGTTATTTTCTGGTATTCCTTATCGGTTTCTTTCCATTGGTTCTGGATCAGTTTTAAGTTATCCCATAATGGTTCCATGTATGGATTTACTTTTGACTTGATATCGCCCGGTAAGAAACCAATATCTTTATTGCTCAACGGAACGATCGGTCGTGCCAGGTAAATTTGGCGGTATTCTTGTTTTTGTTCCATGGCTGCAGCAAGCGCCAATAAGGTTTTTCCTGTTCCGGCCACACCTTGTATCGTAACCAACGAAACATTTTTATTAAGTACTGCGTGCATGGCAAATGTTTGCTCGGCATTGCGTGGTTTGATCCCATATGCATTGCGTTTGTCAATGCGTTCCAGGCTTTCGTTTTCGGCATTGAAATAACACAATACGGCAGCTTTGTTATTCTTTAAAACGTAATAGGTATTGGCAGCGGGTTTTTGATCAAACAATAATTCGTATGAAACAAAACCTTCTGCATAAATACGATCAATCACACTTTGTTTCACATTTTCGAGAACAATGTTCCCGGTATGAAGATCATTTACGTTTTTAATTTTTCCCGTTTCATAATCTTCGGCAGTAAGGTCGAGTGATTTTGCTTTGAGGCGCAGGTTCACGTCCTTGGTTACCATAATAACCTTCCGATCGGGATTCTCATCACGCATGGCAATGGCACCGTTTAAAATGCGGTGATCGGCTTTGCGTTCGCCAAACACACGTTCTGCATCCACGCTTCCGCGTTCGTGCATGATCACCTTAAATTTTCCACGACCTCTTCCATTGATCGGAATCCAATCGCTGAGGGTATATTCACCCGAAAGCTTGTCTAAAAAACGGATAAACTCGCGGGCTTCAAAGTTGATGGTATCGTTTCCTTTTTTAAAATTGTCAAGTTCTTCCAATACCGTAATCGGGATGGCTACATCGTGTTCCTGAAAGTTTTTGATGGCCTGATGATCGTAAAGAATAACCGAAGTGTCGAGTACGAAAATTTTCTTTTCTACTTTTTTGGCTGCAGGAATACTTTTTCGGGAGATGGGTTTGGGAGTTGCTTTTTTTGCCATGATGCGGAGACTTATCGGTTATAAATTCTATGATTATCAAATCTTATAAATACAACAGGAAAATTGCGAATAAAGTTGTAAACAGCTGTGGGGAAAAGTAGATACTGAATGAGAGGATTTAACAAAAAGGAAACCTTATTCTGTTATACCTTTTTCTGCGCGAAAACGTTTGGCGCAATCCTGCATGCTCAGGATCAAATCATAATCGGAAGAGTTGAGTACAAAGGCCCGATCAATTTTGCAATACAATATATAATCATCAAGGTATTCATCGGGAAGTCCTGTTGCACGTTTAATTGTTTTTTTATTGTAACGTGTGCTTACCTGTTTCAGCATTTCGGCATGCCTCATAAATTCTTCAAAATGTTTCATGTCTTGCCCCGCCTTGCTGTATTCGTTCCACATGGCGGTAAGCGGACTTGCAATGCTTCCCTGGTCGCGGTTTAAAATACGGTCGTAATTGTTCATTAAAGGGTCTGTTCGCAGAAACTCGGCTGCGGCCTGGGCTATCGAATCTCGTTTACGATTGCTGTATCGGATGGTTACATCCTTAAGCTGATATGCCATAGGACGCATGTATAATTGGATCGTATCCTCAGGATTTTCAGGAATGAGGTTTACTACAGCTAATATTAATGTTTCGTAACCGATAGCCGTAATGGTAATGGAGTCCTTGGGTGACACTTTTGCTTTAAACAAGCCCTGCCGGCTTCCGATAAATCGTTCCTGGGTTGTTGTATTTAAGATATTGGCCAGCGGCACCACCGAATTGGTTTCGATGCTCAAAACATATCCTTTGAGCACTATTTGTTGGGCATGCGCTTGTTGTATTGCCATTGCCAAACATGCATATATAATATATTTACGAATCCATTTCATTTCTAGCTGGCGAAAGTACATTTTTGCATGCATATTCATCTATTACGAAATCATGGAAACTTTAGTACTTAAGTCGGGAAGAGAAAGATCATTGTTGAATCGCCATCCCTGGGTTTTTTCGGGCGCTGTAAAGCAAATGCCACAGGCAACCAATGGAGAGATCATCAGGGTAGTGGATAACCACAATCAATTATTGGGATATGGCTTTTTTAGTACCAACAGCCAAATTACGTGCAGGGTATTTGAGTTTACCAGCGAACCAACTGTATTGGATAAAGCGTTTTGGATTCAAAAAATTGTGGATGCATATGAATACCGCAAGCAGGTTTTAAATTTTTCGGAAACAAATATCTACCGTCTGGTGCATGCTGAGGGAGATTTTTTCTCGGGAGTGATCATTGATGTGTACAATACTGTAGCTGTGGTACAATTGTTGATTAGAGGCACAGAACATATCCGTGAAGCAATTTACGAAGGACTCAAAAAGGTGGGAATCGAATATATTTACATTAAAACCAAACAAAGTACACAGCGACTGGAGGAGGTGAGCACCGAGAGTGGCTGGATCGGCAATGCGCATCCCATGCCGGTGTCGGGTAAGGAAAACGGGATCACTTTTTTGGTGGATGTGGAAAAGGGACAAAAAACAGGATTTTTTATTGACCAACGCGAAAACAGGCGATTGGTGGGTGTAAATGCAAAAGGTAAAAAAGTACTAAACACGTTTAGTTATTCGGGAGGATTCAGTTTGCAAGCGCTGGCACAGGGAGCAACTTTGGTGCATTCGGTGGATAGTTCGAAAGATGCCATTGATATGTGCGAGCAAAATGTGGCGGCCAATTTTTCCAATGCGCCTCACGAGAGTTTTGTAGAAGATTGTTTTGATTATTTGAACCGTACAGATGTGGATTATGATATCATGGTACTGGATCCTCCAGCGTTTGCTAAAAATGCCCGGTCGGTTCCAAATGCATCGCGTGGGTACAAGAATTTGAATTATGTGGCGTTTAAGAAAATAAAACCGGGAGGATTGATCTTTACGTTTTCATGTTCACAACATATTGATAGGGATTTATTTCGTAAAATTGTATTCAGTGCTGCTGCCGATGCCAAACGAAATGTGCGCATTGTACAGCAATTAACGCAACCTGAAGATCACCCGATCAATATCTTTCACCCCGAAGGTGAGTACCTCAAAGGGTTATTATTGCATGTAAGCTAAATGAAAAAAAATGTTGTCATATTGTTTTTACTTTTTTCGGGTGCATTGCACGCGCAAACGAATGATGAACAATTGGAACCTGAACGGAGAAAGGCAACAAAGCAGGAAGTGAAAACGCTGGCCCACCTGGCTGATTCATTTCTCACGGAACTAAAAACATTATACAAACTTGAAGTAGCGGAAAACAGTCCACGGAAATACCAACCCGAACGGATTGCATTGGTCCGTTCTTACCTGATGGTTTTCCAAGCCATCGAAAACAGCAGCAGCGTAGTGGCTTATTCATCTGCCGATATTAACCAGATATTTGGTAAGCCGGATACCATTGTGAAACGCCCGCCACCGATCCAGCCAAAGGCTAACAGTCCTGTTGAAACGGAATGGCTTTACGGCAAATTGCAAACCAAATATGTGCGCATTAATAATTTGCGTTACCGGTTTTATTTTAAAAACAATGTGCTGGAAGCGGTGAAGAGGGACGATAAATAATTTGAGATTTTGGATGTTGGAGGAAAAAGAGAGGATGTTAGATGTTGGAGGTTAGAAGTCAGAAGATGTAAGTTGGGTGTTAGAAACTGCCGACTCCCCAAAGACTATTCTACATTGTGTATACAAGGCAGTAATTCCGAATAAAACAGAAAGGATGTTCTCGACTTTCCCAAAGCGGCATTGGCTTTTGACAGTTCTATAAATTCGGCCTGGGTAGCAGGCATTACCCTTTGTGGTGCGATTTTAAAATCTTTAACCAATACCCTTACCAAAGCATTTGCTTTTGCTGCACCTAAACTCCAATTGTCGTCCCATTTTTCTTTGCCGGTGTAGGTTGAATCGGTATGGTTGACCACGATGAGCTTAAGATCCGGTTGTTTGGCCAGAATATCAGCGATGGTTGTTGCTATTTTTGCATTTTTTTCAATGTTTATTTTGGAAGTATTGGGCAAAAATAACACCCTGTCGCTTACTTCTACAATGATCTGGGTGCAGTTGGCTCTTGTGTTTACTTCATTGGCCGGGTAGCCCGAAAAAGGTTTGATGATGCCTGTAAATAGTTTGCCAAAAGCTTCTTGTTCCTGGGCTTTTCGGGCATTCATATCGTTGATATTGTTTTCCTTGATGGCCAGTTCACGTTGTTTTTGGTCGAGCGAATCTTGTTTTTCCTGTAATCGTTGGGTGAGGGTTTGTTCGGTGGTGGCATTTTTGGTGGCAAGGTAGTTTATCTGGTCCTGTAAGGCATGGATCCGTTTTTCCAAAAGGGTGCTGTCTGTTTGCAGCCGGCCTACTGTAGCTTGAGAATTGGCGTACTTTTGGGACGAAACACAAGAACCTAAAACAGATACCAACAGAATAAAAATACCTAAACGCATATGAGCAAAAATAGGTTTCTTATCATTATAACTAAAACTATATTTGCCCCTCAGGTAAAATAAATGAAGAATTGAGGAGGGGAAAGAAGATCTGTGAAGTGAACAAGTTTGTTGATTATCATTGTTTTTCGTTCTCAAAAAAAGATAAAACATATGCAAAGAGTTTATTTCGATAATGCTGCAACAACACCTTTAGACAAAGAGGTTTTGGCTACCATGATTCCTTTGATGGAAAACGATTTTGGGAATCCATCATCAACACATGGACATGGAAGAGCTGTGAAAACGCATATTGAAGAAGCACGTAAAAATGTTTCGAAACTATTGAACTGCACTCCGGGTGAAATATTTTTTACCAGTGGCGGAACAGAAGCCGATAATATGGCTATTCGCAAATCTGTGGAATGCTTGGGCGTTAAACATATTATAACTTCTCCAATTGAACACCACGCGGTGTTGCATACGGTTGAAGAGTTGCATAAAGAAGGCAAGGTGCAAATGCATTTGGTGAAATTATTGCCAAACGGACATGTTGATCTTACGCATTTGGAGGAGCTGCTTAAAACAAATCAAAATGTATTGGTGAGTTTGATGCACGCCAATAATGAGCTTGGTAATTTATTAGATATTGAAAAAGTAGGAGCATTGTGCAAAGAACACAATGCATTGTTTCATTGTGATACTGTGCAAACGGTTGGCCATTACAATTTAGACCTGAGCAAGCTGCATATTCATTTTTTAGCTTGTGCTGCTCATAAATTTAACGGTCCTAAGGGGGTAGGTTTTATTTACATCAATAAGTCGGTGAAACTTGATCCATACATTACGGGTGGAGCGCAAGAACGCAATATGCGTGGTGGTACCGAAAATGTATATGGTATCATTGGTTTGGCCAAAGCATTGGAAATTTCCATCCGTGATCTGGCACATGAGCAAGACCATATTCAGGGCTTAAAAACATATATGATCGAGCGCTTGCGAGCAACCATCCCCGGAATCGAATTTAATGGTGATGCAGAAGGCAAGTCGTTGTACACAGTTTTAAATACATCGTTCCCTCCAAGCCCTATCGGAGAAATGATGTTGTTCAAATTGGATATTGCTGGAATTTCAGCTTCAGGAGGAAGTGCCTGTTCTTCGGGTTCAAATGTGGGTTCACATGTTTTGAATGCAATTAAAGCAGATCCGAATCGTGCAGCGGTTCGTTTTTCATTTGGTAAACAAAACACCAAAGAGGAAGTTGATTTTGTAATTGAAAAATTGCAGGAAATGCTGAAGTTGAAAGCTACGAGTTAAGAAACTCAATAGAAATGCGCAATGAATGTTTGGAATCCTCTTGCTTGTGGAGAGGTTAACATGTTTAATAGCAAAGAGGCTTGGTAAGATGTTTACCAAGCCTCTTTGTTTACATTGAGTGATTGTGTTCTCCCAATTATCTTACTGCTATCTCCACCACTTTTGAAACGGAAGCTGTCCACCCAGTACAACCGGTTCTCCGATTAAAGGTGTGGTGATGGTAAGATTTACTGTTTCATTTGCTTTGAGCAACCGTTCAATGGGTTCGGTCCAACTGTGCATGGCCAGTGAAAACTTTGCCCAATGTACTGGAAACAATACCTTGGTGTTTAATTCTTTTGCCGCCACAACAACTTCTTCAGGTGTCATGTGAATGTAGGGCCAATCGTTTCCATATTGTCCGCATTCCAACAAGGCCAGGTCAAAGCTTCCAAATTTTCCACCAATGGCTTTAAAATGGTTATCGTAACCGCTGTCGCCACCAACATAAATTTGGTAACCATGAATATTGATAATATATGAGGCCCACAATGTTTTGGCTCGCACAAATCCACGACCTGAAAAATGTCGGGCGGGAGCTGCTGTAATGGTAATGCTATCGGCATTGGTATTGCTTTCCCACCAATCGAGTTCCACAATCTTTTCGGCAGGCACTCCCCAAGCTTCCAGATCGGCACCCACACCCAGGGCAGTATAAAATTGTTTTACCTTAGGGTGAATTTTTTTGATGGTTTCATAATCCAAATGATCGTAATGATTATGTGTAATAATGCAAATATCAATTGGAGGCATATCATTTACGCCATATGTATTGGCTCCGTCAAAGGCTTTTACGGCAAATGAAAAAGGAGAAGCATGACCACTAAAAACGGGATCAACCAAAATGTTTTTACCTTTTGTTTTGATCAGATAGGATGAGTGTCCAAACCACACAACCGTTGCTTTATCATCGGCAAGTTGTGTGAGGTTTGTTTGAATGGAAGGAATTGGATTCGATGGGGTATTGTCTTTTGGTTTATTAAAGCTGGCCACCATCAATTTCCAATAGGAAGCATCCGGTCGCAATACCTGGGTTGTGCTCTCATTTTGAAAAGCGCCATTTTTATAGTTAGGAGATTGTTGCACACGCTCCAATCTTTTGCCTTTGGGATTTTTTCCAAATGCAGGTTGTTCCATCACGATTGTTGTTCCGATTGTTAATACCCCTGCTGTAATTACTGTTCCTATCATTATTTTTTTGAATCTTGACATCGGTGACAAAAGTATATATTGTATTGGGTTGTATAACAATGAATAGGCAAATGGTTGCACTCTTTCGGTGAAAGGTGTTTAATGGTAGTGTGGCTTTCATATCATCAGGAATCATATGATGGTTGTATCACCCATATTGGGTATAGGTAGTATTGCAGTGCGGCTTATTTTTGAGATGACAAAGCAATGATCTACAAACCCACTTTAATGAAGCGGATATGTATTTTGTGAAACAGTTAGTATCTTTTACACCAGATAAAACACGAAACAGTATGTTGAAAACAGCTAACACCATTCGGATACTTCTATTGATATGCATGATGCAACTGATGTGTTCAACAATTGTTCGTTCACAAACGCACCTGTCGTCAATTGATAGTTTACGCATTTCATTATCAAAGGATAGTTTGGTAAGGGCTTTCGACAAAGCCCGCTGGCGATACAGTAAATCGGACGACTCAGCTATGGCTGCCCCAAATTATAATGACAGTGACTGGAAAATCATTCATTCGGAGTTTATTGATTCAACAATTATACAAGGGATCGGATGGTTTAGATTGCGTTTTTCCATTGATAGTTCCCTTGTTCATAAACCTATTGCGTTTTCGGTAAGGCAAAAAGGTGCCTCCGAAATATACCTGGATGGAAAGCTTATTAAAAAGTATGGTGTCATCAAAGGGAAGGATAGCACTGAGTATTTCGATCCGCAAAAAGTTCCGATCATTATTGTGATGGATTCGATAGGCGAACATGTGTTGGCGATACGATATGCACGTTATCATTTTGAGGGTAAAGATCCGGAAGGATTCTCCATTGATATGGATCATGCCAATACTGCGATTGAGGGGAACAGGGTAAATGATGTAGTGCTCACGGTATTTTTGATGGTTTTGTTTGTTGTGTTTTTTACACTTGGTTTTCTTCACTTCTTGTTTTTTTTATTCTACAAACACAATGGCTCAAATTTGTGGTTCAGTATTTTCATGTTTTGTATTGCGGGAATTTGGTTTTCCATTTTGTGGGGGTACTTTACGAATGATCCGAACTGGAACGATGACCTTGAAGATGCCATTGTTGATTTTGCCTGTGTTGCCTGTGCATCATTTGTGTTTTTTATTCATATTCAATTTAACAACAAGGGGAGGTGGTGGTTGATCATTGCTTTTGTATTGAGTGCAACAGCATTGGTGGGTTATTTTACCGAAGCGTTTGAGTTTGGAATAGCATTGGGAGTATTGCTTATCTATACCGGAGTGTACAGTATTATCAGCTTGTTAAGAGCGATTATCAGAAAAGTACAGGGAGCACTTATTTTAGGAATAGGTTTTGGTTTTTTCATTGTGTCATTGCTTGTTGTTGTACTTTTAGCAATGGTAATGGGAGCAATGGAGTTCAATACTTCCGGAAGCATTTTAGGGGCGATTCTTGCAATTATTTTGTTGCTCGATATTGTGAGTATTCCATTAACCATTTCGGTATACCAGGCTTGGATGTTTTCCAAATTAAATAAGGATCTGTCTTCTCAATTGCAGCAAGTTAAGCAGCTGTCGGAAACAACGATCCAACAGGAGTTGGAAAAGAAACAGATCCTTGAAAATCAAAATGCACAGTTGGAGCTGATGGTTGCCGATAGAACAGCGCAATTAACATCTGAGAAACAAAAAAGTGATGAGTTGCTGCTTAATATTTTACCTGAAGGTGTGGCGGAAGAACTTAAAAATACCGGAAGTGCCGAAGCCAAACAATACAATCATGTGAGCGTATTGTTTACCGATTTTGTCAATTTTACGGGACTTAGCGAGCGAATGTCTCCAACAGAACTTGTTCAGGTGATTCACCATAATTTCACAGCATTCGATGCCATCATCGAAAAATATAAGCTCGAAAAAATAAAGACGATTGGTGATGCATATATGGCTGTATGCGGATTGCCAAATGAAGTGCCTGATCATGCGCAGCGTGTGGTGAGAGCTGCTTTGGATATTCAAAGGTATATTAATGAATCGGGGAGTAAATTTCAGATAAAAATTGGTGTTAATACAGGTCCTGTAGTGGCAGGTATCGTGGGTGTGAAAAAGTATGCTTACGATATTTGGGGTGATACGGTAAACACGGCAGCCCGCATGGAACAAACGAGTGAGGCCGGTAAAATAAATATCAGCGGTTCAACATATGAGTTGATCAAAGATGAGTTTAACTGTGAGTATCGCGGAAAAATCAGTGCCAAGAATAAAGGGGAGGTGGATATGTATTTTGTGCTTGGGGAATAAACAAAAAAGGTCGTTTCAATTGAAACGACCTTCGTGAATTGTTCTTTTTGGAAAACCGGTTATTATTTAACAGGTTCGGGAACTGATTTTGGGGTTTGCCCTCTTCCCTCATTTAAAATGGTTGTATTCTTATCAACCAAGAATCCAGTTACCTGGAATTCGGTTCTTCTGTTTGCCTGGTGCTCATCATCGGTACATACCCTGCTTACTACTTTCCCTTCGCAAGCGCAATCGTTTACCAATTTGGTTTCACCATATCCTTTACCGGTTATCCTGTTTTTGCTGATACCCTTGGAAACTATATAAGCAGCCGAAGCTTTTGCCCTGTTGTCGGACAAAGTCATATTGTATTTAAAAGTGGCGCGGCAATCGGTATGGGAGCTCAATTCAATGATGATATCAGGATTTTCCTGCATCAGTTTCACAATCTTGTCGAGTTCCTTTGCTGCATCTTTTCTGATAAAATATTTATCAAGGTCGAAGTAGATGTTTTCAATTTTGATGGCTTTTCCAACAACAATTTGTTCAAGTTCAAAATCTCTCAGGTAATCAAAAGGATGTTCAAGATCGTAAGCGCATTCTTTATCGCTGGTTTGCAGTTGGGTATAGGGTTTGTTAAAATAACCGTCTTTGCTTACATCGATATTATAAGTACGATTTACCTTAAGCATTGCGTACCTGTATTTTCCATCTTTACCGGTACGAATATCATACACGGTATCCTTGGTTTGGTTGTCAATAATCACCAGTCGTGCTCCTTCAACCGGGAGTTTTGTGTCTTTATCCGTAATCGTTCCGGCTACGATACAACCTTTTTCTTTGCGCACCAGGGGAACAATCATTTCGGGTGAATAAACATCGGAACGTTGAAACATTACTTTAGGGAAATATCCATATGCCGAAGCATTTAGGGTGTACACAGTGTTGTTCCAGAGCTTAGCGTTAAATTTACCTGTAGAAGAAGAATCAACCGTTGGATACTCTCCGGTAATAGAGTCATTAACGATCACCTGGCTTTTTGCAATAAGTTCACCGGTTAAACTATCGATCACTTTAATGGTGTATGGAGCTGTTTTGATCAACTCTATTTTATAAATATCATCATCATTTACCCCACGTCTTCTGTTGGAACTGATGTATCCGTGAACGGCTGTTCCATTCAGTGCAATTCCAAAGTCATCGTAGTTACTATTGATGGGTAGTCCCAGGTTCTCAATTTCTATTTTGGTCAATGATGTTCTGAAAATATCAAGACCACCAAGCCCCGGATGTCCGGTACTTGAAAAGTAGAATACGCCATCTTTATCAATATAGGGGAAAAGCTCATTGCCATCCGTATTGATTTTATCACCGAGGTTTTCAGGTGTGCTCCATTCATTGTTTCGCCAGTAACTTTTGTAGATATCGGTACCTCCATATCCACCGGGCATATCGCTGGCAAAATACAAAATGGTATCTCCCGGAGCGAGCGTTGGATGTCCAACTGAATAATTGTTATTGTTAATATTAAGCGGCTTTACTTGAGTCCATTTATCGTTGTCAATTCGGGCAGAGTAAAGTTGTAATAAATTGATGCCTTGTTTTGATCTTCGCGCCTTGCCCTTGTTATAATTGTTGCGGGTAAATATGATGGTTTTCTGATCGGCTGTAAATGTAGCCGGGCCTTCATGGTATTTCGTTTTTATTTTTTTGCTGAAAGGAGTCGCTACCACTGCAGCCGTTGCAAACATACCGGTTGTGTCGGCATATTTATATCCGATATAACCCATTGTACGGGAGTCATTACTTGTGGCTCTTGTGTCGTCATCATTATAAATGATCTTCTTACGTTCGGTTTTTCCTTTGGAGGTATCTTGTTTTACCGATTGAATGGACGAAGTGTCGGGGATGTAATAAAGGTCCAGGAATGAAGTTTGATCCCACTCAAAGGTGCGTTTAATAGCAGTATGGTAGTTCCTGTTTGAAACAAATACCAATCCTTTTTTATAAAATGCCGGACTAAAATCGCTTTGGCTTGAATTAAAATTAGCCAGGCTTATTACCGATTTTGTATCCTTATTGATAATTGAATTGCTGCTTTGGTAGGCTTCTGCGAATGCTTTTCCGCGTTTGTTATTTGGATTGAGGCGCGCATAACGTTCATATTGTTCAGCCGATTGTTTGTATTTTTTATTAATGGCTAAAATTTGAGCATATTCAAGAACGTAGGTAGCATTATTGGTATCGTTATTGACCACTTTCTCAAATATCCTTTCGGCATTGTATGCATCCGAAATTTTGCGATACGAATAGGCAAGGTTTGGTAAAATACGTTTGTTGGTTGAGTCTTCTTTGTATATGTCTTCATAAGTGGCAATAGCCTGCATATAACTCATGTTGCGATAATATTTATCGCCAATTTTCTCTTTAAGTGATAATGCATTTTGTGCATTGCTTCCTAAAATTGAAAGTGAAAATATAATAAGTACTGAAAAGCGTATGGTATGCATATTGATTAAAAATAACGAGGGGTTATAACTTTGGTTTTGCCAAAACCGAATTCATAGCGTAAAATAAGTTCGTGCGATCCGGAGTTGTATTTTTGGAGCTGGGTGATCGTATAATCATACGAATAACCCACCCTGAAATTATTACGAACTTGTATTTCAGCCATGCCTACAATTGCATCTCCTGTTCTGTAAGATACACCCAGGCCTAATACATCATATAACCATAAGTTGGCATTCAGATCCAACTCCATGGGAGCTCCTTTTACAAATTTGTATAAGAAAGAAGGTTTGAGTTTAACGTCCTCATTTATTTTAAATACATAACCGGCAATAGCAAACATGTGGTTGTATTTATTGACTTCCACTTTACTGTCTTTGCTGAGTTGTGTATTGTAAAGATTCGGAATAGATGCCCCCACGTAGAACTTATCGCTGTTTAGAAAAAATCCCGCACCACTGCTTGGAATGAGCACACTGATATTATTCTGGAAACCTTTGTCGGAGCTTGTAGCACCTACTGATAGAACTGCCTCATTGAGGTTGGCATTGTATTGCACAATACCGAGTTTGATACCCATGGATAAGGTGTATCTGCTAAAACGTATCCGATAGGCATAACTTCCATGTATCCCGGTATTATGAGTTAAGCCGATTCGGTCGTTGAAAGCGATAAGTCCTACTCCAACTTTTTTATTGTAGAGTGGGGCATCCATGCTTAATGTTTGTGATGTCGGTGCTCCCTCAATACCTCTCCATTGGGCACGCGCCAGAAGTGTTGCGCTAAACACTTCCCGGCTTCCGGCATAGGCAGGATTGATAGCCATTGTGTTGAACATGTACTGCGAATACATCGCCTCTTGTTGGGCAAATGCTGGTGTCATAGCGGTGATCACCATAATTAAAGCAATTATATATTTATATGTTGTGTTCATTTTCTTAGCGGCTTATCGTTACAAATCCATTTTTAGTTATGATCTCTCCATTGTTATCTTTATATTCTATGACATAGAAATAGGTTCCATCCGGTACACCTTCTCCGACAACAACCCCTTTTTCCGATGTTCCATTCCAGGTATTATCATAGTTTTCGTTATCGTAAAGAAGATTTCCCCAACGGTTGTAAATAGACAGGTGTAGTTTGTAGCCATCCGGATTGTCAATAAAGAACTCATCGTTGTGTCCATCGTCATTAGGTGAAAATCCATTTGGTACCCTGATCTTTTCTTTTGTTTGTAATGTTAACTGAACAACGGTTGGCTTTTTCTCAGAAGGGTTTTTATCACCATTAGGGTCGGGTGAGGTTCCATCCTGAGATGCATCTTTCGTTTTGTATACACCCAGGCTGTCTGTTGCATAAGCATAGGCGGTGTTATAGTAAGGTCCATAAAACTTGTTTGGTTCAATCCGCACAGTGAAGGTAATCGTATCCGTTTTGTTAATTTCCATGCTGCTTTGTGATGCAACAAGCAACAAGGTGTCGGAACTACCATTGAAACTATTGTTTACCTTAAGTTGTCCTGTTGCGGTAATGTTTCCAACCACATTAAAATAACTCGGAGCGATGATGGTATTTTTGAGGTTATCGGAAACCGATACATTGCTTAATGAAATATCACCGAGGTTGCTAACAATAAGCGTATAGGTAACATCATACGAGCCATTGATGGTACGAATAGAGGGTGATGCTGTTTTGGCAATACCAATAACAGGTGCCAATGGAATCAACTGAACCGGTGTTGGATCATTTTCGTTTGAGTCCAATGGATTGTGATTGCCATTAGGATCCGGATTATTTCCAATATGGGAAGTATCTTTTACAACACCAATAACACCTGCACCGATTGCTTTGGCAATGGCTGAGTTTACAAACGGACCGTAAAAATCATTAGGTGTGATGCTCACCACAAAACGGATGGTTTCTGTTATTCCGGTATCCAGTTTGCTTGTGATCGAATCCAGTAAGTGAATGTTTCCATTTCCATTGAATGCGGCATTGGCCACTAATGTACCGGTTGCAACAGGAGGTGTTTTTATTTTGTAAGTGCTTGGCAACGGAATGGTCAGTTCTAAATCATCGGTAACAGTGACATTGTTCAGCGTAACCTTACCATAGTTGTGCACAGTAAGAGTGTATTCAACATCATATGAACCATCGGTTTGAAGCACTGGTTTTGAAACACTTTTTGCAATACCAATGACAGGAACAGTAGGAACAAGCAATACCGGAGTAGGAGTGTTCTCTCCAAGCTCATTCGGATTATCGTTTGCATTCGGATCAGGATTAGAACCCACCATTGAACTATCTGTTGTGAGTATTCCACCCACCACACTTCTTCCGTTACCCACGGTAGAAGTATAATAAGTACCAAAGAATCCATTAGGCACTACGTTGATCGTGTATCGAATGGTATCTGAAGCACCTAAAGCAAGTGTGCTGGCATTGCTATCCAACATCAGGATATTGCTGTTGCCGTTAAATGCACTGTTGAGTGTTAATGATCCTGTATTAACAGGAGCACCAACCAATGTGTAAGCAGAAGGCGCAATGATATTATCGGTAATGGCAGTAGTTAATTGCAATTTGTTCAATCCCACATTGCCATAGTTTTTCACAATAATGGTATAAGGAATATTGTATGAACCATTGGTTTGCAACACAGGAGTACCCACCGATTTAGCAATTCCCAACACAGGGTTTGGTGTTAAGGTCACCGGAGTAGGAGTGTTCTCTCCAAGCTCATTCGGATTATCGTTTGCATTCGGATCCGGATTAGAACCTACCATTGAACTATCTGTTGTGAGTATTCCACCCACCACACTTCTTCCGTTACCCACAGTAGAAGTATAATAAGTACCAAAGAATCCATTAGGCACTACGTTGATCGTGTATCGAATGGTATCTGAAGCACCTAGCGCAAGTGTGCTGGTATTGCTGTCCAACATCAGGATATTGCTGTTTCCGTTAAATGCACTGTTGAGCGTTAATGATCCTGTATTAACCGGAGCCCCAACCAATGTATAAGCAGAAGGCGCAATGATATTATCGGTAATGGCAGTAGTTAATTGCAGTTTGTTCAATCCCACATTGCCATAGTTTTTCACAATAATGGTATAAGGAATATTGTACGAACCATTGGTTTGCAACACAGGAGTACCGACCGATTTAGCAATTCCCAACACAGGGTTTGGTGTTAAGGTAACCGGAGTCGGAGTATTCTCTCCAAGCTCATTCGGATTATCGTTTGCATTCGGATCCGGATTTGAACCTACCATTGAACTATCGGTGGTTCTGCCTAATCCGGTTGGGCCGGTTGCCGACACAAAAGCTGTATTGTTAAATGGTCCAAAATCATTTGCCGATGGCCAGATATCCACTGTGAAACGAATGGTATCGGATAACAGCGATCCCAAAGTACTGGCAGAACTGTCGACCAATCGAATATTAGAAGTTCCGTTGAACAAATTATTGACAGTTAAACTTCCGGTAGCAGTTAATGAACCTGCAAGAATTTTGAATGAGTCGGTTGTTGCAAATGTTGATGCCAAATTATCCAGAACATTCACCCGAATCAAAGGAACGGTATCGTAATTTTTAACCACCACGGTATAATTCACCCTATAGCTTTTGTTGGTTTGATACACCGGTGTTGATGCTTCTTTTGATGCTCCGATTGTTGTACGTTTCACAAAGATGAATACCCATGCGGTGTCCCTTAAAACAGGAGTGCCATTATCTGAAAGTACATAACGGAATGAGTCGATTCCTGTTTGATTTGGTGTATAGTTAAAGGTTCCATTTGTATTCATGAGGGTTAGTGTGCCCAACACAGGAGGAACAATGACCGTGGTTGTGAGAGATTGTCCTACAGGGATAATATCAGGATCACTGTCGTTAACCCTTGTGTTTCCGAGTGAAATAGGTTGATCAGCATATACAGTGAAGGTGTCATTTTCAGCAATCGGATTACAATTGGCTTTGTTCAAAATCGTCACCGTATCTCTGCTTACAGGACATGAACCGTTGCTGATGGCCCACATATAAATACTTGGAACGGTATTGCTTCTTTTTGCTGCCGTGAACGTAAGGGTTGCATTCGGATTGGATGAACTCGAAATGGTTGGAGTCGTTCCTGGTCCGGAAATACGCGACCAGAGTCCGGTTCCAATTGATGGAGTGTTTCCGGAAAGTTGATAGGTATTGGAAGGACAGAACACCGTGTCGCTTCCTGCCGATGCTGGTGTTGGTAAAGAGTCTTTTGTTAATTGGGTGGTATCAATAGAGGTACAACTTCCTTTTTGAACCAACCAGGTGAATTTGTAAACACCGGTAGTTATTCCGGTTAAAGTTGCATTGGGTAAGTTTACATTGTCAAATAAAACAGTGCTTGGACCACTAATTTGATTCCATGTTCCAATCCCGATAGTTGGTGCCGTAGCAGAAAGAGTATTCGATGATGAGCATATGGCCCTATCGGCACCGGCTAGAGCCAATGAAGGTACTGAGTCGATTACGACTTCCATTGTATCTCTGCTTGCCGGGCAGCTACCACTTTGAATATTCCAGGCAAATAAATAAGTACCGGGAATCGTGCTAACCACTTTGGTATATGAAGAATCTGGTCTTAGAATAAAAGGAGTGTTGGGTCCGCTGATGAATGACCAGTTTGCTGTGCCATTGGTAGGGTTATTGGCAGTTATGATCAGGGAGTCGAATTGACAAATAGATTGATTGCTGCCAACAACTGCGGTTGTTGGCAAACTGCTCACCCTTATTTGCATGGTATCACGGGTTACACAACCTCCGCTGGTGCTTGTCCAGACATAACGGTAAGCACCGGTTGTCAGGTTAGTGATACCTGAAGCCGAATCACTTGGTGTTGTTATGATACTGGTATTCGGTCCGCTTATTTGGCTCCACATTCCGGTTCCGGTTGTAATATTATTTGCAGCAAACGAAGCTGTTGTTGCATTACATAACTCTTGGTCTGCTCCTGCATTGGCTACTGTTGGCGGTAATGCAGGAATAATGATCTGTACCGTATCTCTCGATACAGGACATACAGGACCATTTGAAATAGTCCACATGAACTCATAAGTACCTACAATAAGATTACCCAAACCTGTATTGGGTGTGATGATGGAATTAATAGTTGCTGTATTGGGACCGCTTATTTGAGACCAATTTCCAAGACCTACTAAAGGAGTATTTCCATTCAGGTTTGTAGCACTAGGGCAAGCCATTAATTGATCAGCACCTGCAGTCGAAACAGTTGGTGTGTTCCAAACAGTGAGGCGCATCACATCTGCATTTCCTGTACAACTGCCATTGGCTATATTCCATTGGAAAATATAGGTACCTGTAACCAATCCATTTATTACTGTATTTTCAGCATTAGGGGAAACGATGGTAGGAGTGTTAGGTCCGGATAGTAACGACCATGTACCTGTTCCGACCAAAGCGGTGTTACCTGCCATGGTATAACTACTGGCTGTACATAAACTTGTATCAGGTCCTGCATTGGGTAATGTACCAAATCCCGAAATTGTTACATTAACGGTATCAAAGGTAGCCGGGCATGATCCTGCAGCAGGAACTGTGTATTGGAATTTGTATAATCCTGCTGTGGTTAAGTTGGTGCCAATTGCTGTGTAATCACCATTGGTTAAAACAGTACCTGTTACAGGTCCTGATACTTGCGACCAAGTACCAATTGTTCCGGTCGTTCCTCTTAATGAAACAGTACTTTGACTGCATATATTTTGATCGGTTCCCGCGTTGGCTGGTTGGGTAACAATGATTGCAACCGTATCATACTGTATCGGGCAATAAGGAAGTTTGCTTATTGATTGCCATACAAAATTATACGTGCCCGATACCAGACCCGTCACGGTTGTATTCGGGGAAGTTGCATTTGTAATGGTAGGAGAATTCGGTGATGTGCCAACAAGTCCCCAAATACCGGTTCCTTCAGTTATTGTATTTCCGGCAAGTGTAACGGAAGTGCCCGAACAAATCGATTGATCTGCACCTGCAAGAGGTGGTGTGGGTGACGTGGCAACCTGGAAAAGAACAGTATCTTTACTAACCACACATGAACCGTTACTGATCGTCCACACAAAACGGAATGTACCAAAGGTTAAGGAAGAAACAGTGGCCGTTGGTGAATGAATATCGTCAAAAACAATTCCACCCGGACCGTTTATCTGGGTCCATGTTCCAATACCAATGGTAGGAGCATTGGCCGAAAAAGTGGCCGAGCTTCCGCAAATATTTTGGTTTGCACCGGCATTCGAAGTTGTTACCGGTGACGAGATCGTTACCAATACGGTGTCTCTTGTCACCGTACATCCATTCCTTGAAATGGCCCATTCAAAAGTATATTTACCGTCTGTTAAACCACTTACCCCCGAGCTGTTTGATGTTGGAGAAGCAATGGTTGCAGAGGCTCCGCTAATTTGAGTCCATAAACCTGTTCCCGGAGATGGATTGTTTCCACTTAATGAAAAAGAAGTAACGCCTGATGCAAAACACAGATCAGATCCTGCATTTGATGCAATTGGACCCGGTGTATTATTGGTTGTGATAAAAGCGGTATCAACCGAAGTGCCGCAAGTGTTAACGATGGTCCAGATGAATTTATAAGCAGTATTGGCTGTTAATCCGTTTACAGTTGCATTTGGAGAATTTATATCGGAAAACGTGATGCCTGCTGACGGAGTCACAGTCCATGTACCAATCTCATTGGTTAGTGGAGTATTTCCGGCAAGAATAAGCGGTGTACTATGGCAAACCGTTCGTGTTCCACCTGCATTGGAAGGTGTAGGAGAACCTTGTGCTACCACCACATCTACGTCATCCTGGGTGCTCAAACATTCACTGCCACCCGAAATGATCCATCTGAAAGTATAACGGCCCGAGGTAAGATTGCTGATCGGAGAGGTATTATCGAAAATATTGCTGATAACAGCTGTATTGGGGCCGGAAACTTGTGTCCAACTGCCAACCCCTACTGTAGGAATATTTGCCGCCAAGGCACTCGATGTTATATTACATGCAAGTAACTGAGCAGTACCGGCATTTGCTCCTGTTGGTTGCACAGAAACGGTTACGTTCACATCGTCAAACGAAGCAGAACATCCCGTTCCATTATTGGTGTTGCGCTCAATGCGGATCGTATATGTACCCGGAAGATTAAGGTTGTTAATGATTAACGGATTTTGAGAGGTATTGGCAAATATTGTGGAAGGTACAGGCCCACTCACAATGCGCCAACGTGTAACATCTCCTCCAACCGTTGTATAAGGGATAGAAGCAGAAGTTGCACCACACCCCAGTATAATATTATCGTTGCCTCCATTAATTGTTACTCCCGGAGAAATATTGTAGTTTACCGTAACATTATTAACAACCGAAGAACATCCTGTATTTGAATTGGTAATGGTATACCTGAAAGTGGAAGTTCCCGATCCTGTTAACCCTGTAACGGTGGTTACGGCTGAAGTCGGATCGGTTATGGTACCCACACCACTTGTTCTTTGCCATAATACCGTTTCTCCTGTAAACACTGCGGGGTTACCTGATAAAACGGCTGTTGTACGACCATCGCAAAAAGTTTGTCCCGATGCGCTGGCCGTTGTTACAGATTGTGTTGGAGCCGGAACCGTTATGTTCATGGTATCCGATCCATTTGCACAGGGTCCCGATACGGTCCATACCAAAGTATATGTTCCCTGTACCAGGTTACCGATTCCTGTATTACGCGAAGCAGGGTTTGAAATTGAAGGGACATTTGGTCCGTTTATCACCGTCCACAAACCTGTTTGTCCACCAAGCGTTCCCGAGAAACTCCCGTTTAAAGAGGTGCTTTGGGTGGTTGTAAAACAATTGGATAAATTAATATCCGATCCGGCAGAAACGTTATAGATACCCCCTCTGTTGGTAACCATTACAGTATCTCGTGAGGCGCATCCATTGGCATTGGTAATTTTCCATACCAGCCAGCTATTGCCCGAGTTGTTCTGGTTCAGGTTAGCTGCCGAAAAAGGATTGTATTTTCCAACGCCACTTGTTACATCACCTGTAATACCGGCCCCATTGGTATACGGAGCGCTGTTTAATAATGTCCATTCCCCGGTTTCTCCCACACCCGGATTGTTTGCCGAAAGGGTAATAGCCGGAGGTGTAGGACAAGCAATGATATCCGTACCGGCATTTGCAATGGATACTCCCAATACTGTGTAGCTTACTTCATCTTGCACAAGCGTACCATCCTGGCAAGTCGCTATCAATCTAAAAACATAGGTATTACCTGCAGCAACTCCGCTTACGGATGTTGTTAAGGAATTGGGTGAATTGATGATAACGGAAGGCCCACTCACCTGAGACCAGGTCGTAATGCCTGATCCTGAGAATAATCCGGCTTTTGAGCCAACTAATGTTAATACATCATTAATACAGATGGTTTGATTGACTCCCGCATTTACCGTACAGTTTTGGGCTGTTGCGACCTGATGGGTAATAAAGAATAGTGAGACAGTCAGGAAAAATAGTTTGGTAATCTTTTGAATCATTGGGTTTTATAACTAGCCTTTATGCCAGGGTTTTTCACACGATGATAGATGGAGATTTTTTTCAAAAATTATACATATGTTAAAAAATTAAGGGGTAACGAAAAAGTAACAGAACCCTCTGTTTTATAGGTTGAGATTTTTTTAACAATAAAAATGTGGATAATGTTGTCAGGTTTAAATTGCTGTAGATCAGTGTAAAAGGTAGAAGTGGTCGTTTGGGATTCCGGTCATTTATGCTCCATCAACCACCACAAGGCATATACTGCACAACTCCGGTTAAATTATGGAATGCACCGGTTTATTTCATCATCAAGCCAACTTGCCCGTTTTGAAGCGTTTGTCATTCCATTGGCCAAAGTGATGGAGGATTTTCGGTGAATATTCCTGCCAAACAATTATGACCTGGGGCAATTGTACTTTATGAATCCGACAGATGGAAACTGTTTCCCAGAGTAAAGAAGTGGTTGGAGTAGGTGATCACGAAAACCTATAAATGAATCGGGGATGGATTTCTGGTAATTAACACATAGCGTTTTATACAAAAAAAGCTCAGCATCAATTGATACTGAGCTTTTGTGATGATAAATAGTATTGTTAGAACGAAAGGTTGATCATGGATGCAAGTCTTTCTGTTTTATACAAATTTTGAAGTGGGTGTATACACATTACCGGTATTTCCTCCTTGTTATTAATGACTTTTTGCTCAACCGGTCCAAGCACAAATTCGATCAGTTCTTTTTCTTTGGTTGTAAGGACGATAATCAGATTGGCCTCAACTTCTTTCGCGTATTGGATAAAATCTTTGTCAAAATCTACCGTAGCTTTGGCCTGCTGATCTTCCATAAAAGGAATATCCTGTTCTTTTAAATAGCGTTTTAAAAACTGAGCATTCAGGTCAATTTTATTTTGATGAATATCGTCAATACCTTTTTGTTTATAGATGTAAACGGTGGCATCAAACATTTTAGCCATCATTAATGTTTGCATAGTTTTTTGTTTGGTTTCCACCGAAAAGTCAATCGGTACCACCATTTTTTTGTAACCTTCTGATGGTGGCATTTTACTTTTAACCACAATCACAGGAACGTCACTCGATTCAATTACTTTAATGGCCCATGCTCCTGTAAGTTTTTGCATACCCACTACACCATGGGTTCCCATTACAACCAATATTGCTTTCAGTTCGTTGGCCACTTCACCGATTGTGGTGAAAATGCTTCCCTCTTTCAGCAGGTAGTTAACTTTTACACCGTACTTTCCGCCAAAATAGTCACATTGATGTTGCAACTGAGCGGCAAGCTCCTGTTCGTCCTTTTGATTTTTGGTAAGTACGTGAAGGAGGGTAACATCATTTTTATTTTGCTTGGCCAACATACAAGCGTGATTGATGGCGCATTCCGCAACATTAGTGAAATCAGTAGGTACAAGTACAATATTGTTGTTTTCCATGTCGGCTAATATATTAATAGGATTGGATAATTTCTTCAATTTTTTTCAGGTGGGCTTGTTTGGTTGCTTGCCTCAACTCAATGGCCGATCGGGTAAAATAGTGATGAGCATTCAGAAACTTGAGTTGCAGGTTATTCCATTCCTGCTCATTACTTAATATTCCGTATACCGAAAGTTCGCGGTACAGGTAATTGCCGATTTCCCAAAAATCTTCACGCCCCAAATAATCCAGGTCGGCATCACAAATAATTTGTTCGAGGATGTTCTTAGGTTGCTGTGGGATTTTGGTGGCCATGATCATTCCGCAGATCCGTTCAATTTCTTCGTGGGTGTACTGGTATGTTGGAAGCACTTCTCTTGCTATCTCGCACCCCTTTTCTTCGTGGTTTTTGGTTTGGTAAATAAATCCCGAATCGTGAAACGCCACGGCAGTTAACAGCAGATCGCGTTCGTAATCTGATATGCCTTCGCTATCTGCAAGTCGGCTTGCTGCTTCTTCCACATCCACTACATGTTGTAAACTATGGTAAGACAAGTTGCTGTTCAACTCTTTCTCTAACCGGCTCATGATATAGGCTTTTGCTAATAATAATTCCATTCATTCAAAAGTAATAAGCAGTTGCGATAATGCTATCCCCAATTCGGGTGATACCCAAATGTAGCCACTTTTTTTATATTATTGTATCATGATGCTCACGTTGTCTATTGTTTTATTTATGAGTGCGCTCGTATTATTTGTGCTTGCCCAAAAGAAGGTAAAACAAATAACACAATTGAATGAAATGCGCAATCATATTGCTCGTGATCTACACGATGATATCGGGGCAACCTTAACCAGCATCTCCTTTTTTACGCAGGCGGCTATCTCCAAATTAAAACTGGAAAGACCGAATGAGGCATATCAGATTATAACACAGGCTGGACTTACTGCCCGTGAAGCAATCGCTAATATGAATGATATTGTTTGGTTTATCAACCCCAATAATGATCAGCTGAAATCACTTTTTTTTCGAATTGAAGATTATGCCCGAAAGTTGTTTGCCGACAGCGGGGTTGCTTTTTACTTTTATTATAAAGACGAAGAGTTAAATACTATGCTCAATATGGAGCAACGCAAGCATTTGTATTTATTGTGTAAAGAAGCCATTACCAATGCAGCGAAGTATGCCCAGAGCAAAAATGTGGAATTGTTGGTGGAGCAAAAAAATATCATCATCAGGGATGATGGAATTGGTTTCGATGATAAGCGCTTGCAGGAAGGAAACGGAATATTGAACATGAAAGTTAGAGCACACCAGTTAGGTGCGGCTTTTTCAATCGTTACATCACCCAACAAAGGCACAGTTATTAAGTTGGATTTTGGTCATCCCCCTAATGGGTGATGGATGAAGGTTCAAATCAAATTATTTTTGAGTACTCATTTTATCCTATGAAAACACGGGTTTGTATTTTTGATGACAGCAAAGCGATCTTACAATCGTTTAAACTCATGTTGGACGATATTGCCGATATTGAGATGGTGGGAGCATTCCCCGGTACACAACACTTACTTGCCAATATACATAAATGCAATCCCGATGTGATCATTATGGATATCGAAATGGGAGCTCAAAGTGGAATTGATGCCGTGAAAAAGATCCGAAGTGAACGCTTGAATATTCCGATCCTGATGTTTACTGTTTTTGATGATGACGACCATGTATTTGATGCAATATGTGCGGGAGCCAATGGCTATTTGTTAAAGAGTACGGATCCTGAAACAGTGATCCGGTCAATTGAACAGGTACAGTTGGGAGGAGCGCCAATGTCGCCCGGAGTGGCAAGGCGAATTGTTCAAAGGTTCCAACTGTTATCCAATGCAGCGGTTCCAAGTGATTACGAATTAACCACTCGTGAGAAAGAAATTTTAAAATATCTCACCAAAGGGTTGAGTTATAAAATGGTGGCTGCTGAATGCAATATCAGTTTTGAAACTGTGCGCACACATATAAAAAATATATACAGCAAACTCCACGTAGCATCCATGACGGAGGCTGTTGCCAAAGCCATTAACGAACGGATCGTTTAGGGCAGCGAAGTTATTTCCGTAACAACCCATTCGCAATATTCGAGTACGGTGAGTTCAATGGAAGAAGTATCCTGAAACACGATAAAATCCTTGGCTTGCATTTCATATTCCTGGTTCACCAAGGCTTTTCCTTTTGCCAGGTATAATCCTATGACCAAACTTTCCGTTTCACAAAGAATGGAAGAATTGGCTTGCATAGTGATTGAACTCATTTTTCCACTCACATTGTTCGCCATGATCAGGTTAAAATCGGTAACCTTACCAATGGCCGTTGTTTGCCAGTCTCCTTCAAAAGCATCTTTTTCCAAAGGCTTCAATTCTTTGGTGTAATGATCCTGATGGGTAATGGTGAGGTTTCCGGTAAGGATCATGAGGATCCGGTGAAACGAAGGCAATTCAGTGAAAACGGAATGATCCCTGTCTACGGTTGCAGTGCTGATCCTGAATAAAAAATCGCGTTGGGCATATGTTGCCTCAGGGGGATAAATAAACAGTTGCGTGGTGGTACCACCCGCCCATGTAGTTGTGTGCTGATCCTTTTGTGATAAAATGAAGATGGGTTTATTTTTCATTTAAGGTTCAATTAAGGCTTTCAAATATCGTAAATGTATATTAATGTAAAGATAGTTTTGCGGCATTTAATTAAAAAGAGTGTTGATTTGCACTAAAACATTGGTTAAGTTAAAGCGTTTCTGGGTTTGTTAAGTTGGTGCCTAATCACTTAACCACTCCAAGAACCTAACCATCCAGTCAACTTAAAGCAGATGCAACACCAGGCTCAGTATATTGATTTTATTAAAACAGCATTGGACGAAAACACGTTCGTTAAACTTTCGTTGTCCAATTATAAAGGTTCAACAGAAGCCCTGAAGAATTGTTATGTAAAAAAGGTGAGCATTAAAAATGAACACAAATTGAGTTTTACATATCGGTATCAAACGAAAGATATTGTGAAAAACTTCAGTATCTCGGATGGCTTAAAAGAGATAGAAGCATTATTGGGCAAGAACCAATTTTGTGATTCCAATTTATTAACCATTCAGCAAGATGTCGTGTTGGCATTTTTGCCAAATGATAAAACATCGTTGCGTAAGCTTAAGCCTTCTCAAACCCGTCTTCCATCTTCTGAACACAATACTTCCAAACAAAGGCTGATCCCATCACAGGGCAGATCTTATTTGCATCAATTAAATATTACAGATCAGAAAGGACAGGTTCACAAAAATGCTCAGGATAAGTATAAGCAGATCAATCATTATATTGAATTGTTGAGCCCGCTCCTCAAAAATTTACCCGACTATCCGGTATTGAATATTGCCGATATGGGTGCAGGCAAAGGGTATCTGACATTCGCTTTGTATGATTATATCACGAATGAGTTAAACAAACAAACAGCAGTAAAGGGAGTTGAATATCGCAAAGACCTGGTTGATCTGTGCAATGCAATTGCTAAGGATTCGGGGTTTACAGAATTGCAATTTGTGCAAGGCTCCATCAATGATTATGATGCAACCGGAACCCAGGTACTCATTGCGCTTCACGCTTGTGATACCGCAACCGATGACGCCATTCAGAAAGGTATCAATGCAGGAGCTGATTTAATTGTGGTGGCTCCTTGTTGTCATAAACAAATCAGGAGGGAAATGGAGAAACATAAAAAAAGCAACGAACTGGACTTTTTAACAAAGCATGGTATTTTTATGGAGCGCCAGGCCGAAATGGTGACGGATGGGCTTCGTTCGCTCATAATGGAATACCACGGTTACTCAACCAAGGTATTCCAATTTGTATCGGATGTTCACACACCCAAAAATGTGATGATCGTGGGTGAGAAGAGAGCCAAAACAGAGAGCCAGAAACAATCCCTGCTTACCAGGATAGCAGAAACCAAAAACTTTTTTGGTATTGAAAAACATTACCTGGAAACAGTTTTAGGAATGTAACCTTTCTCGGTTATTGTTTTGTGAATTTCCGTGTAACGAGTTGTTGTGAATGAATATCAAGTAACTGTATCATATAGGTTCCGGCCGGTAAGTTTTCTATGTTCAAACTAATGGTCTCATCCGTCATTCTTGACCGCAATTGGAGCGCACCGTTTATATTAAAAATAGTTATTTCAACGTCCCTTATAACAGGCAGTTTAACAGCTATCGTGTTGGCAGCAGGGTTTGGAAACACGGATACCTGATAGGTGGCATTGTTCTCTGATATACCTGTTGTTGCTACTGGTATAAGGTTTAAGTTTCCGTTTGCATCAAACGGATTTGACAATTTTGGGTCTGTATACACCGCAACACCGGTCAATGTTTTAAGGAAGGCGATCATGGCGTCTTTTTGTGTTTGCGTGAGTTGCAGGTTTTGTCCTTGTCCTCCGGGGCCGCGCAATCGATTATCCAGGTTGGTGTTTGCCGGATTAATGGTGATCTGGTTGTAATGGTTGATCACTCCCAACAGTGTTGTAAATGATCCGTTGTGCATCATAGGTCCGTTTGGCAACCCATTAGGGTTTACTAAATCTCTCAAAGATGGAACGCGGGTATTGGTGAGGTCTAATACCGTGCTGTCTGAAGCCGTTCGGATGACGTTATTGTTTAACGAGGCAGGGTCAATATCAAATTCGGGTGCACGGTGGCAACCCTGGCAACCTGCTCCATTATTATTAGGCGGAGCTAAAAATAAGGTCTTACCTTGGTTCTCTTCGGCTGTAAAATTCGGAAAAGGTGCAGCATCATTGGCCACCTGAGCCCTTCCGATATCATATTTTGAGTCGAATGAAACAATACTGCGAACAAATTGCGCCAGCGCAAATTGCATTTTTGCTTCGGTAATTTCAGGAGATCCGAATGCGGATGTAAACAAGGTGGTATAATAAGGTATGGTTTGCAATTTGCGAATCAGAGAATCGATACCCGGATCGCCATTGGTACCGCTAAATCCCATTTCTACATGGTTTTGAATAGGCTGAGTGGTTTGGGCTTCAAGTGAAGCTGCTCGTTCGTCCCAAAAGAATTTTGCTTCCTGGCTAAACCTGGAGTTAACCAAACGCATTGAATGCCTGTCGGTAAGTCCACCGTTAAACCCAACACTTTGTTTGGCGGTATCCGAAAAGGCAAATTCTTGTTGGTGACAGCTTCCACATGCAATGGTATTGTTTACCGATAGGTTTTTATCATAAAATAAAACACGTCCCAAAGTAGCCCCTTTATCAGAAACCTGGTTATTGGCTGGCGTATTGTTTTTGGTGATATAAGCAGGGATTGTTTGCTGCGCGTAATTCGGAAGATTGTTTAAATCGATGGTGGCGCTGATGATCACAATGCCCATGATGCCCAATACAAATAAGTGAGTAGGTTTCATAAAATATTAAAGTTATTGAAGCGGATAAAACATTTGTTTACGAATGATGATGGTAAAGTAAATAAATAAGTTGCAAGTATCTCAACTTATTTTAGCTACGGTATCAGGTACGATATAGGAATAGAACTGGTAGTATAAGTAGTAAAGCCGGCAACGGTTTTAATGGAATCTTTTATCTTGGAGTTAAACAAAGATCAATTAAACAAACAAGACCTATCCTAAAGAAAAGCAATTGTAGAAAACAATTCAACAGGAGCTTGATTTAACCTCATTGTATTGAGCATTATTTAAACAAAAAAGGGGCTATCCGCATGCGAATAACCCCTTTGTGTAAAAGCTTGCAGTGCTATTCCTTTGTATATTTAGCAACAGATTTTTTTCCGCTTTGCCCACTTCCAAAACCTTTAGCGGCATCCGGAAACAAAACGCCACTGTGCAAAAATTCCCAATCTAAGTGTAAGGCATTACCATCCACCTGGTATATACCATGGGTGGTTCCGGAAAAGTCTTGACCATTTATCTTGTTGAAAGAAAACCAAATTCTGTCAATTAATTTTCCATTTGCATCTTTCACTCCTGAGACTTCTGTCATAATGTGTCCTTCCATTACCAATGTTCCACTCGCGTTCGTTTTGTGTTTTTTTGTCCAAACACAAGTACTATCTGCTTTTACCTTTAATTCGAAACTTGTGTAGTCGTTTCTGTCCTGTTCGGGAATTCCGTCACCTGTGGCTTTCCATGTTCCTATTATGGGAGCCATTTCAAGAACAGGAGTTGGAATGGGAGTTGGAACCGGGTTGGGTGTGGGAGTTTGTTCCGGTGTTGTTGTTTCATCCTTTTTGCACGATGTAAATACAAGCACCACTGATAGCATAAGCATGCTGATTAAGTTTAATTTTTTCATAATTTGTATAGATTAAATTGTTACACAAACTAAGATTATTAAACTCTTAATATTATATTAAAGGCTCAGATAATCAATATATTATGAATATGTTTGAGGCTTTTAGTTTTTATTTAGGTATTCAAAAAAATGTGTTAAACCGTGATCAATTTATAACCCAACGAATACACATTTTCAATATGTATCGAAGCATCAGCTTGAAGTAATTTTCGGATGCGCGATAAATAAACAGACAACCTTTTGGATGATGCGAAATCACTATGTCCCCATATTGCTTTCAGAATGGTTTCTTTGCTAATAAAGGTGCTTCTATTGGTATATAAGAGTTTTAACAACTCACAGTCAATATGCGATAGTTTTACCTTTCGGCCATTTAACTCTAAAGTTCGCATGATAAAGTTGAATGTAAATAATCCAATTTTGTATTCGTAAAGCGGTTGGTTGGTTGTATTCGGTTTAAATCGTTTGGCAACAGCCTGAATGCGGAGTTCTAGTTCTTGCATTAAGAATGGTTTGCATAAATAATCGTCAGCACCCAATTGATAGGCTCTTATTTTATCATTAATTTGATCGCGTGCCGTGAGAAAAATAATGGGTATATCCTTGTTGAGTTGTTTGATATCATAGCTAACCTCAAACCCATCTCTTTCGGGAATGCCAATATCCATTATACACAATTCAATATTTTCGGAGTTCACCATTTTAAATGCTTCAACACCGTTTTTAGCCCATAGGGTGTTATAGCCAATTTGCTTCAAATACAAATTCACTGATTTCCCTAAACTCATATCGTCTTCTACAAGTAATATTTTATTCATAAGATCTGTCTGGTAAAAACAAACTAAAAGTTGTTCCTATTCCTATTTTACTTTTCACGTCAATCGTTCCCTTGTGGTATTGCATTATCTTTTGCGCATAGTGTAGTCCCACGCCAAAGCCTTTTATGTTTGCATCCCTTTTGTAAAACAGGGAGAAAATCTTTTGCTGTTCAAGTTCACTGATCCCTCGTCCGCTGTCGCTTATCCGCACCACCAGTCCGGTATCGGTATCAGCGGTTTCAACTTTTATGTTTATTCCTTCAGGGGTAGCATATTTTACTGCATTATCAAACAAATTATAAAGCACGTTTCCGAAATGGATATGATCCAACATAAACAGATTTTTAGCCGCATTCAAGTGTAGCTCCATCTTGCCACCTTGTAATGTGATTCTTTTGATAAAGAGTGCTGAAACTTGCGTAATCAGTTCATGAATATTTACCTCTTCCAAACGCATGTTGAGAAAGTTTTTATCGGCTGCCGAAATAGAAAGCACATTTTCCAATTGTTTGTGGAGCTTCTCCGACTCTAAGAAAATAATATCCGAATAGTGTTCAATCGTCTCTTTGGTCTTTTCGATTCTTTTATCGCTCAAAGCCTGACTGGAAATGTAAATAGAGCTTAAGGGTGTTTTTACTTCATGTGCCAGGTGGTTAATAAATTCGGCTTTATCATCGGAGAGTTTTTTGAATTTAACAATAGATAAATACGCATTACGGGTGACAATAAAAAGCATTATCATTGTGGCCAAACATATAACAAGCATTAATGTAATTTGGTAAAGCAGCATTTTTGAAAGTCCTGAAATATGTATCAGTAAACGGGTAGGATGGTACAACCTGTAATCATCAAAAAGGATGGTTTGGTAATTATGCGAAAAGGTTGTTTGATTACTATCGGCCGAGAGTTGAATACTAAAGTTAATGTTACTGCTTACCTGCCTTAGCTCATCGTTTGCTACTTGTTGAATAAAGGCGGAATCCAAAGGTAATTGTTCCAACATAAATGCACTGCTTTGCAGCGCTTGATTGGCAAGCTTTTTACTAATAATATCCGTTAAATCTTTAAGGTTGGAAAACGTATCAGTAGGTGTAATCCGAAAAGTTAAATCCAGGTTCTTGTTAGAATATGTGGAGCCACATAAATTTTCTGCTTTGTACTTTTCAAACAATATTTTATGCCGTTCGGATTCATGCTTTTCGACTCTCTGTTTGATGCCTTGAATTCTCTTAAGAATATGGGTGTGGAGCTCTTCTTGTTTTAAATTGTATGTATTGTAAAATAACTTAAACTGAATAAAAATCAACAGCAAAAATACCATGACAAATAAGTATTGAAGTGTTTTAGTCATACAGCATCTTTTATTCAAAGAAACTATTATTCAGAAAGGATTGAGCAACACTCTCAAATGTTAAGAAAAAATAAAGTGTAGCGTAACAAAGGCATTACGGATTGTATTAAGGTAGTTTATTAGGTGTAAAATTTGTAGTGTTTTGGTTGTCAGTATTTTGGGTAATAACTATTGTTTTCCTTAAAACTAAATTCAATGTAAAGAAGTCTATTGTCTGATAAATCAGTTAACATTTCCGTATTTAGGTTCGAGCAAATTCCATTTCAGGGAATTATGCTGTTATGAACCAAAGTATCTTCAGGTCACTTGAGTAAACAGGATAATCGAATCAGGTTTTTTTTTGGATGGTCGTCATTTGGTTATAGTGTGTGTTCAATGGTGTATTTATCTATATTTTAGTTAGTTAGCTTTTTTTGCAGATTGTTTAACTAGTGACAATGCCTGAAATCACAAATCCCCAATACACCCAAATCCCTCATTTATTGTCTTTTCTGATTTCCACAATTTTTGCCTCATTCTGTGGATTACGCTCCAATGTTTATTGGTAAGTTGCAGGCTTGAATATGAGTTAATAGCTCATGGTTCATAGCTCCAGGTTGATGTTTGATGGAAAAAATAATCCGTGTCAGATAAGAAAAATGCTATGATCTGTGATCTATCAACTGTAAACTGAAATTTGGAATGACAGAAAAAGTAATTTATAACGAAGACAGTATTCGCTCGTTGGATTGGCGCGAGCATATCCGTTTGCGTCCGGGTATGTACATTGGGAAGTTAGGCGATGGTTCGGCTCCCGATGATGGAATTTATGTATTGCTCAAAGAGGTGATTGATAACAGTATTGATGAGCACAGGATGAAACATGGTAAGACTTTGGATATTAAAATCCAGGATAACAAAGTGTATGTGCGGGATTATGGTCGTGGAATTCCTTTGGGTAAGGTTGTGGATGTGGTGAGCAAAATGAATACCGGAGGAAAGTACGATAGCAAAGCGTTTCAAAAATCGGTGGGATTGAATGGTGTGGGTACCAAAGCGGTAAATGCGTTAAGTGTTTACTTTAAAGTGCAATCATTCAGGGATGGAAAAACCACGGCTGCTGAATTTGAACGTGGCGAATTGATTAAGGTGTACAAAGAAACAACAACATTGGAGCCCGATGGAACATCGATCGTGTTTACACCTGATGATACCATTTTTAAGAATTACCATTTTATACCTGAGTATATCGAAAACCAATTGTGGAACTATGCTTACCTCAACTCGGGTTTAACCATTAATTACAACGACAGGAAGTTTTTTAGCAAAGATGGTTTGTTGGATTTGCTCAAACGTAAAACCAACGAAGAGCATATTCGGTATCCCATTATTCATTTAAAAGGAGATGATATAGAACTCGCCATTACCCACGAACATCAGTATGGCGAAGATTATTACAGTTATGTAAACGGGCAATATACCACCCAGGGTGGAACACATTTATTGGCATTCCGTGAGGCGTTTGCCAAAACCGTTCGCGAGTTTTACAAAAAGGAATTTGACCTGGCCGATATCCGCGCCAGTATTGTTGCTGCTGTTTCGGTAAGTGTTGAAGAACCGGTATTTGAAAGCCAGACCAAAACCAAATTGGGTTCAACCAATATGGGACCCGATAGTCCAACCATCAAAGCGTATGTGTTCGATTTTCTGAAGAAATCATTGGATGATTTCTTGCATAAAAATCCGGCAACAGCCGATGCGTTGTTGAAGCGGATTTTGCAAAGCGAACGCGAACGCAAGGATATGGCCGGGATTAAAAAGCTGGCCAACGAACGTGCCAAAAAAGCGAGTGTTCACAATAAAAAATTGCGCGATTGCCGTTTGCACTACAATGAAGACGACAAAGAAGAGCGCAGGTATGAATCCACATTGTTTATTACCGAGGGTGATTCGGCAAGTGGAAGTATTACCAAGAGCCGTGATGTGCAAACTCAGGCCGTGTTTAGTTTAAGGGGTAAGCCATTAAACTGTTATGGACTAACCAAAAAAATTGTTTACGAAAACGAAGAGTTCAACCTATTGCAACATGCTTTGAATATTGAAGAAGGTATTGAAGGATTGCGTTACAATAATATTGTGATCGCAACCGATGCCGATGTTGATGGAATGCATATTCGGTTGTTGATGCTTACTTTCTTCCTGCAGTTTTTTCCCGACCTGGTAAAAAATGGTCACTTGTATATTTTAGAAACACCACTTTTCCGGGTTAGAAACAAACAACAAACATTGTATTGCTACAATGAGGACGAAAAACAAAAGGCCATTGCAAAACTTACGGGAAAGCCTGAGATAACACGATTTAAAGGACTGGGTGAAATTTCACCTGATGAGTTTGGATTGTTTATTGGCGATAATATCAAATTGCAACCTGTTATCTTAACACCTGAAACCCCGATCCCGAAATTGCTTGAATATTATATGGGGAAAAATACCATTGACAGGCAAAACTTTATTATAGAGCATCTCAAGATTGAAAAAGATATTGTAGAAAAGGAAGAGGAGCTTGTTTAAGAAGCAGGAAAGTAAGTCTCCCGAAGTCTCGGGAGGCCATAAATACAACTGCGGCTAAAATTAACAGAAGACAAACAGCTAATAGCTAACAACCGAAAGCTAAGAGCGAACGAATAAAAGAAGATGAGTGACGAAATAAATTTAAGTGAAAATGATCATAGCATGCATAGCGTAACTCCTGTTACGGGTTTGTATGAAAACTGGTTTTTGGATTATGCATCATATGTAATTCTGGAACGTGCGGTTCCGGCTGTTGAAGATGGATTGAAGCCTGTTCAGCGTAGGATCATGCATGCCATGAAAGAAATGGATGATGGCCGGTTTAACAAGGTGGCCAACGTTATCGGGCAAACCATGCAATACCATCCGCATGGTGATGCGGCTATTGGTGATGCATTAGTAGGTCTTGGACAAAAAGACTTGCTCTTTGAAATGCAGGGAAACTGGGGAGATGTGCGCACGGGAGATTCGGCTGCAGCTGCACGTTATATTGAGGTGCGCTTGTCGAAGTTTGCATTGGAGGTTTCATTTAACGGGCAAACCACAACCTGGCAACAATCCTATGACGGCCGTAAAAAAGAGCCTGTTACACTGCCCATGAAATTTCCATTATTGGTTGCGCAAGGTGTTGAAGGTATTGCGGTTGGTTTGGCAACTAAAATTTTACCGCACAATTTTTGTGAAATATTACGTGCTGCCATTGATACGGTGAAAGGCAAACCGGTAGAGTTATTCCCTGATTTTGCAACAGGTGGAATGATTGATGTGAGCAATTACAACCGTGGAGCCAAAGGGTCGAAAGTACGCGTACGTGCCAAGATCGAAGAGTTGGATAAAAAGACATTGGTGATCAGGGATATTCCTTTTTCGACAACAACTACGAGCTTAATTGATTCGATCTTAAAAGCAAATGATAACGGTAAGATCAAGATCAAAAAAGTGATTGATAATACGGCAAAGGATGTTGAGATTCAAATTCAACTGGCACCTGGAGTATCACCTGATATCACCATGGATGCCTTGTATGCATTTACGGATTGCGAAATCTCGATATCGCCCAATGCCTGTGTAATTGTGGGTGACCGGCCACAGTTTTTGGGAGTAGACGATTTGTTGCGTCTGTCGGTAGAGTATACCCGCGACTTGCTTAAACAGGAATTGCTCATTCGTAAAGGTGAGTTGGAAGAGCAATGGCATTTTAGTTCGTTGGAAAAAATATTTATTGAAAAACGTATTTACCGCGATATTGAGGAGTGCGAAACATTTGAAGCTGTGATTGACACCATTTTTAAAGGTGTAAATAAATACCGCAAGCAATTCCGCAGGGATGTTACCGAAGATGATGTACTTAAGCTAACAGAGATCCGGATCAAGCGTATTTCAAAATACGATTCATTTAAAGCCGATGATCTGATGTTGAAGATCGAGGCTGAACTGGCACAAGTAAATGCTGATCTGAATGACCTGAAACCATATCAGGTTAAGTATTATGAAAACTTGTTGAAGAAATATGGTAAAGGCCGCGAGCGTAAAACAGAGATCAAGGTATTTGATACCATCCAAGCCAACCAGGTGGCCATTGCCAACCAAAAATTATATGTAAACCGCGAAGAAGGTTTTGTGGGAACCGGTCTGAAAAAAGACGAATACGTTTGCGACTGCTCGGATATTGATGATATTATTGTGTTTAAGCGCAATGGTAAAATGCAGGTGAGCAAGGTGCAGGATAAATTGTTTGTGGGCAAAGACATTTTGTATGTTGATGTGTTCCGCAAAAACGATGAGCGCAAAGTGTATAACATGATCTATATGGATGGAAAAACCAAGATCAGTTATGCAAAACGTTTTAACGTAATGGGCGTTACCCGCGATAAAGAGTATGATCTGACAACAGGCGCTCCTAATAGTAAAATTTTATGGTTCACTGCAAATGCAAACAGTGAAGCCGAATTGGTTGAGATCAACCTGAGTCCTTTATCACATGCGCGCAAGCTTTCGTTCGATTTTAATTTTGCCGATCTGGCTATTAAGGGCAGGGGAGTATTGGGTAATACCATTTCAAAATACTTGCTCAAAGGAGTTAAACTCAAAGCGAAAGGTGTTTCTACACTTGGCGGGCGTAAAATATTTTACGATGATGTATTGGGAAGGTTAAATGTGGATGAACGCGGAACATTCTTGGGAGAGTTTGATACCAACGATCGCATTTTAGTGATTTACAAAGATGGAAACTATGAGCTCACAGATTTTGAATTGAGCAATCATTATGAAGCCGAGCAAGTCATGTTTATTCATAAATTCCGTCCTAAGCGTGCCATCACATTGATTTACTTTAATGAAAAAGATAAGTTCTACTTTATTAAACGTTTTGTGATCGAAACGTTAACCATCAATAAAAAGTTCTTGTTAACTCCCGATGGTGTTAAATGCAAAGTAGTGCTTGCTACCGACCGAATATTGCCGATGGTTACGGTTGAAAAAGGATTGGGCAAGGGCAAAGCAAACAATACACAGGAGGAATTAAACCTGGCCGAAGTAATTGAAGTAAAAGGATGGAAAGCTATCGGAAACAGGTTTGCAGGTAAAGAGTTTGTGGGCATCAATTTATTGCCACCCAATCCCGAGGTAGAAGTGGAAGAGGATGAAAAGGCTGAAATAACAGAAGAGAAGGATGCTCAAATGCATTTGTTAAACGAAGATATTGAAGCCTCGGAGCGTGAACGGATTCAAAAGCTTTTGCAGGATGATGAGCCATTGGGAAGCGATAAGCCAAAACCCAAACCAAACTTTCCTAAAAAGCCAGATACCGATCAACCAAAATTGTTTTAACCATACTCAAGCCTAAAATAGTTTGCAATGAACTTCCACCAACTATCGGAAAAAATTACTGCGGCTATTTTAGGTTTCTTGTTTTTTGCATGCCTTGGTTTTCAGTTGTATGCCCTAAACAAAGGATTCGATATCACTGATGAGGGATATAATTTGCAGCTGGTTTCGTCAAGGTTTGTGGGCATTAGCAATACTTATTTTTACGAAGTCGTTCAATTCATGTTTGGCTGGTTGCCCCAATCGCTTCTTGTAAACAGGCTTGTTTCAACTGTTTTACTATTTGGTTCATCCATCTTTTTCCTTGTTGCAGCCTTCAGGTATTTTGCCATTTCGTTTTCTGCCGCTGCTGTTTTTTTCTGTTTGCTTAGCATTCCATTTGCGGCAACTTTTGACTCGGTTACCCTAAGCTATAACAATACAACTGCGGCTTTTACATTATTGAGTGTGTCGTGTTATTTTATGTGGCATACCATCACTCCCGAAAAAAAATACACGCAATTCTTCTTACTCATACTGAGTGGCTGTTTTGCTGCAATGGTTTGTGTAACCAAAATTACAAGTGGCTTGGCTTTAAGCGCCACCATTCCTGTAATGATATTAATGACGATACCACAAAGATTAAAACATGTTGGGTTGTTTATTTGGGGTTGGTTGGGATATCAGTTGTTACAGGGTATTTGGTTTACCCCATTTTATGTTCAAGTTAAAAACATTATGCTGGCCGGTGATCTGTTTGCACAAATGGATGCGAAGTATCAAGGGTTTACACTCATAAATGATGCGTATGTATTTGTGAAGACACAGGCCTCGTTGGGATTGCGTTTCCTGGTATTTTTTGTATTGGCAAAATTCATTCCTGTTAAATCCATCCGGGTTATTTGGTTGCTTCTTGCATTGGCTTTTTTGTATTACGGATTTTATATGAGCGAGTTTCAACTCACGGGGTTGATTTATGTATTGTGTTCGGTAATGTGCGCAGCATATGTGCTGGTTGCAGTAGCAAACAAAAATGTGTTGGATACACTGCGCAAAAAATGGAAGCTGATCTTACATGGTTCGTTGTTATTCGCAGTGCCGCTCATCGTGGTAATAGGTACCAATAATGTGTATTACCACAATTATATTTTTGCCACCATTCCGCTGGCAGTTGTGGCCGTGGTTGCATTTCAACAAGTAGAAATCGCCTGGTTTAAACAATTGACCTTAGTTGTGGTAGGATGCTGTGTAACTTATGTGTGTTATACCAAAATTTTGTGGCATCCTTATCGAATCTTACCATTAACCCAACAAACGGAAACGATGGAAGGAGTTCCGGTTTTACGTAATATAAGGCTGGATATTGGAAGCATAAACCGTTACCAAAGATTAAAAACATACTTAACCAATCATGGATTTACTTCCGAACATGGATTGATTTGCCTGGGTAAAATGCAAGGGATACCATACTTGTTGCAGGCATCTTCACCCGGGGGTGTCATGTTTTCTCCCTCATTCAGGGAATTGTATCTACGCAATCTGGCTGCCGACACAAATACATATGCTCAACCTTATTTTGTGTTATCCGACTATCGGTTAGCAGATAGTTTGGATGTTGTAACCAACAATTGGGAAAAACGTTTTACGCAAACCTTGAGTAACCGTTTGCACCTACACACAAACTGGAAACTCAAGGATTCTATTGCGTTTGAAACAGCTCCGCTTGGGGTATTGTATCTGTATGCAATGGAATTAAACCAGAGCCGATAATCCACCTTGTTGACGTAAGCGTTGTTATCCAAAAACTCAAATTATTCTTTCACTATTTGCCCGTACCATTCGCCAACTTTAAGAACATATATTCCGGCAGGAATTTTTTCGATGTCGATTTCCTGCGAAAGTTTGAGTTCTCCACCCAATAAGAGTTTGCCTTGGATGTCAAATAAATGCCATTGGGAATTCTGAGGTAATGTTTTAAGGTTAATATACAATAGTTGTTTGGCAGGGTTCGGGTAGATCGAAATGCCCAACATTTCCTTCAGTTCATTCATCCCAACATTGCCAATCAAAATATTTCTGCTTGTGCTGTTGCTGCATTGGTTTGAATCCATCACCATTACAGCAATACTGCCGGTTCCAAGTGCTTTCCAATTTACATTTACAGTTGATGTACCTTGACCACTTGTAATTGTTCCACCGGTTACGATCCAGGTATACTGTAAGCCCGGTTGCGGGGTGATGGAATATGCTTTTGTTAAACCTCTGTTTGATGCCGAGTCTCCGATAATGTATCCAATTATTATTTGTGGAGGATTGGTAAAGCGGTGGGTAATAATTTTATTACAGTTATTTCCGTCTTTAATTAAAAACTGATACGTGCCGCTATCTAATTGTGTAAATAAGCCGGTTGTGTTTGATGGTTGATTCACGATGCGGAAGGTATAGTTTCCATTGATACCTCCGCGGGCATACAATTGCGCTTTGCCATCTTTTGCATTATGGCAACTGATCTCATCAAAGGTGGAGGTAGCAACGAACGAATCCGGTAGTTGGATAAATACCGAGTCGTGTTTCATACAATTGTTGCTGTCTCTTACAGCAATATTGTAGTTACCGCTTTGAGAAATGGGGAACATATTTGAAGGTTGAAAAGCAAGTTGATTGAGTGCATAGTCGAAGGTGGCCGTTCCTCCTGTTCCATTAACGGTTAAGTTTCCTAGTCCATTGCAAGGGTGTGGAGTAAATATTGACGAAATTTTTATTTCGCTATTTTGATGCACATATACAGTGTCGTATGCCATACAGAGGTTTGAATCTTTGGCAGATACAATGTATTTTCCAGCTTTCAACTGATTGAAGGTAATGGTGCTGGAAGGTACTGCGTTGAAATAGTAAAGATAAGGAGGGATGCCTCCTGAAGCAGCAGATTGGATACTTCCGCTTGAATCGTTGTAACACAATACATGTTCCACCATACTGCTCAAGCTGAATTTTTGTGGTTCAGAAACCAACAGACTGTCGGTGATTTCACATTCCTGTTGGTCACGCATGGCTATATAATACTTTCCTTTTGAAAGGCCGGTATAGATATTTTTACTTCCAAACGCATCTTCCGGATTGACACGATATTGGTAAGGAGGAACCCCGTCTTTCGCTTCCAATAACATTTTGCCATTGTTGTAGCCAAAGCAGGTAATATCTGTTGCCTTTGAGTTATTGCCAATTTTTGCACTATCAATATACACAGAGTCGAGTACAGATTTAGAACAATATTGATAAGTAAACCCTTGCGCACCCACCGAAGCAACCAGGCGGATATAATAAGTTCCCGGTACTGCAATACCTTTGCTAAAAGAGGTGATATTACTTGCCGGATAAATTAAAAATCCGTTTGCAAATAATGGGTCATCCGGTTTTCGGGCTATTTGCCAATGTGGGTATAGTAATTCTGATTCGCTATTGTTTTGAGTGTATTTTAGTTTAACGGTATTGCAATTTACTTGTTTGGTGCTGATGCTCAATTGAGGGTCGGCAAGAACACGTACTTTAATCGTGTATATTAGTTTGGCGTTGTTTGGACATCTTGAATCTCGCACGCGTACTGTGAAAAAATAAGGAATTCTTCTGGCAATTGAATCATCGGGTGTCCAGCAAAATTGGTAATTTGCATCTTTGGTTGAAAGGCCTGAGATAGGTGTAAAAGTTGCTCCATAGCGAACCAATGACGAATCCCATTCTAAAAAAGCAGTATCTGTAATGTCAGAATCTTTGGCCGTAATGGTAAAACACAACTGCTGTTTTGCACAGGTATTGTATTGCAAAACGGGAGTATTTAGATTGTTTATCGATAAAGGGTTTATGGTAATGTATGGAGAGGCGTTATTCTGACAATCTCCTAGTATAAATAAGTCCCATTCCCTTCTGGTAATACCCATTAATGTTGCGACTCCATTAATGTTTCTCCATTGTTTTGTTTCAATCACAATAATTCCTTTAAAGTCCTGATTTGAACCATAGGTTGGAATAAGCTTTAATTCCCCGGTATTTTTATCACATGTAACAACCGAAGCCGGTACTGGTAATGTATGAGTGTAGGGCGCAGTATAATCACATGGTACATTGTAATTACGCATGGCGGGTACAAGAGAGAAAGTCAACGAGTCTTGCCAGTCGGCATCAAATGCACTGTGGTTGTTTTGGTATAAACTGCCATTGCAAATGCTAAACTGTGGATCATTTAAATAGGTAGGAGAGGAGTTATTTGTTGCAATACTTGCACAACGGTTGATAATGGCATAGTTGTAATAAGGATTTGCTCCCAGGTTGTCGTAATTATATTCTCGTTCAAAATTACCAAATGTCAATCGGACATTGCATACGTTGGCAGGAATCCCGCTTGTAGGACCCAGATCTACATAGCCTTTGAAGGTGTATTTTTCCACCCCGGGATTTGTTCCCAGTGGTGGACTGCAACCGAAGGCTTTACAGGTTGTTCCTCCTAATTGTGAAGGACAGTTTTTACCTCCTTTTAGTGAAACCTCAACCACATTCACGAGTGTTGCCTGAATGAGTGCATATGTTGTATTGGAAGAGTCGCCTGTAACGATTATTGTTTGAGTGCAACTTGAAAAATTACAGTTTTCTGTACACAATGGTAGGCCCCCACACCATCTGTACATGGTTAGTGTAACCTCATACATTCCTTGAACGGGTCCGGATTTATAGGTGATGTCCGATCCAATAATACCCGTAGCAAACGCGTTAGTGAGACCTAGTGTAAAAATAAGTGAAAGTGTAAGGATGAGGTTTTTCATGGGATATAGGTATTAAAGTTGAGAGAACATTAACGGTTTGAACTGAATAACTGTAGGGGCGTATAATTAATTACCGAAAGTATACGGGCATACTTTATGCTGAGTTGTTCGGGTTCAAATTTGAAAAAACAACCGTATAAGCATGCAGAAACGCTTTAAGGATAGTGAATTACTCAAGATTTTCTCATGAACTAACCGCTTGTTTTTTCTTGTCCCTAATTTCGTATAGAAAAAGGAATAAACAAATCTGAATTAAAATTTGGGCGGTTTGGGTTAATATTCTGCAACTATGGACTCAGATTCCGTTATGATATCCGAACCATCATCATTGTTTTCTGCTATTAACTGGATTTTTCAAGAAGTAATTAGTAATGGTTGAATGGGCATCATCTTTTTAATACCTGCCCATGCCATTCCCCAATTTTGAGTATGTATACACCTTGCGGCAAGGTTTCCAGGTTGAGTTGTTGTGATTGTTTTAGTTCTTGGTCAATGAGCAGTTTGCCTTGCATATTATAAAGTTGAAGGCTTGTTTGTTCCGGAAGTTTTTTAATGGTAACGGTAATATTCTGTTGGGTTGGGTTCGGATATACTTCAATACCCATTTGTTCGCTCATTTCCATAATGCCAACTAATCCTATTTTTACCACGAGTACGGATGTGTCTGCACATTGTTGATTGGCTCCATTTGCGATAACAAATACCGAGTCAACTCCGGGTGTATGCCAGGTAATGAGTGTTGTGAAGCTATCGGGTGAAGTTACAATTCCATTTTTGGCCAACCATTTATACGTTAGCGCAGTTTGGGTTGTTACACTGTATGCATGTGTTGTGTTTAGCACAACAGTGGTTGGACCTACTATTGTTCCTGCTTCTATTGATGGAGGAGATGTTACCATTAAATGAGGTACTACAATTGAACAGTTTAAGGAGTCTTTTATCTCCACCTCATAAGTGTCGGCCGAGAGATTGTTAAAAATATTGGATGATTGAAAGTTTCCATTCTTCATCCTGTATTGAAACGTCATCACCGAATCGGTCATGATCAACGTGATTTTTCCATCACTTAAACCCGAACACGATACAGGGTCGATTATACTATTCTTCAGAACAGGAGTTACCATAACTTTAAGTGAATCGTAACTTTTACAATTGTTTACATCATCAATTTGTATAATATAATAACGTGTAGCCAGTGGCGTAACAGTAATATGGGGATCGGTGTAATCGGGTGCATTTAAGGCTATGCCATCAGTATCGGTGATGCTGTTAAACCAACGGTAAGTATACGGAGCATTTCCATGCAAAGCAGAAGCTGTTAGCTGAATAGGGTTTCCTGCGCACGAAAAGGTGTCCTTTACAATTGCTTTTAATTGAGGGGAAAGAACAGTAATTGTATCATAAAATATGTAGGCACAATTTGTTCCGTTGTTTGCAGAGTCCGTTTCAAGTTTTACCAGGTATTTTCCGGGCTTAAACCTGCCTATATTGAATGATTTTTTTGATTCTATTACGGAAGGAGTTTGGTTTAAATTCCAATCTTCAGGTTCGTTTGCAATGCGCCATACAACCGAATGTGGTGCTTGCATAGGAGTGTGGTTGATATAACTTAACTGATAATTACCACAAGACAACGGTGATTGTTGTATCGATAAGGCCGGTTTGACAAGTACCTTAACCGAATCGTAAGATTTGCAATTGTTAATATCACTGATCTGAATAACATAATAGCGGGTTGCACCTGGAGTTACATTCAACGTAGGGCTTGTGTAATGAGGAGCATTTAATGCTCCAGTATTCGTATCTGCTATGGTGTTAAACCAACGATAGTTGTAAGGTTGGTCTCCACCGAATGCCTCGGCCGTCAATTGAATGGTATGCACTCCACATGAAAAAGTATCTTTAACAATTGCTTTCAATTGAGGTTGTATAATGGTAATGGTATCATAATATATACTTGAACAACCATCACCACTACTAATGGCATTGGCTTCCAGTTTTACCAAGTATTTTCCGGGTTTGTAACGGTTTATGTTTACCGTTGTTTGCGATGAAAAAACAGAAGGGTTCCGGCTCAGGTTCCAATCTTCAGGTTCATTTGCAATACGCCACACAACGGATTGTGGTGTTTGTGTTGGCGAATTGTTGGTATAACTAAGCTGGTAGCTTCCACATGTGGAAGTTGATTGTTGGATGGATAAGTTCGGTTTGGCTAAAACCCTGATCGCAAATGAACGGGTAATTTTTCCGGGATTCGGGCAGCGGCTGTCTTTGGCATTTACAGTAAAATAGTAAGGAATGGAACTTGCCATGCTTTCCGATGGTGTCCAGCAAAATTGATAATTGTCTTCACGCGGTCCACCCAATGAATCTGTTCTGTTCCTGTTGAGCGGATCATAGGTTGGTAAAAAAGTTGCCCCCAGGTTTTGGAGAGCTTTGTTCCAACTTAAGTACGTGCTATCAATTAGAGGAGCTATCGTATCGCGATCATCAGCTGTTATTGTAAAGCATGTTTGCACACCTGTACAAAAATTCCAGTCGTATTTAGGATTATTGGGGTTAGCTCCTAGCGCAGGATTGGTTAATATGCGGGGAGGATTATTGGGAGGACAATGAGCAAGGATTGTTGTTCGTAAGTCTCTTCGGATAATGCCGATAACGGTTGGTACTCCATTTATCGTTTTCCATTGTTTGACAGCAATGGCAATAACACCAATAAAATTTTGACCCGATGTGTTACCGGGAGAAAACATAATATCACCACTGAATGGATTACAACTGATACCCGAAGGGAATGATCCTGTTGCACTACCTGTCCATGGCATGGGTTTGTTGTACGCAAATGGCGCAGTGTAGGTTACCGGTACACCGAAGTCTTGTAATGCAGGTGTAAATTCAAATGAAAGGGAATCGTGATCGGGATCTACGGCTCCATCGTTAAATATGTAATATTCGCCTCCGCACATTACATTGTCCGGTTCGTTGGTAAACTCAGGTGAACTGTTACATGGACTTAAAGAAAAACACCGATTGATAATGGCATCTATATACAATGATTGAGTAGCTGATCCTGTTTCAATATCAGAGTTGCGGGCGCCCTGCTGCCATACAAATCGTATATTGCAGCAATTGGCAGGTATCGATGATGTACTACCAATATTGGCAAAACCCTTGAATACATATCGCTCTATAGCCGGAGTATACGTTCCGGCTGTTGTGCATCCCATATTGGTGCAGGCATTTTTGCTTGATGGACATTTGGCATTTTGGTGTATATCCTTTACGCTCTCAAGGTTTAGGGGAATGTTGTCAAATGTTAAATTACTATAAATAGGATCTGCACCTTTTATCGAGACAGTTTGTGTGCATGCAGAACCACATCCTCCCGAACACAAAGGAACTCCTGAACACTCGCGGTACACGATCAACGTAATTTCAAAAATGCCGGGAATATTGGTGCATTTGTAAGTAATTTCAGCACCATCTACATGTCCTGCTTTGCTTCGAAAATTCAGGGCAAAACAACATAAAAACAGCAGTGATATTTTACACAATAGGGGTATGTTGAATGGTTTCATATGAAGCTTGATTAAATTGTGAAAACAACTAACAGGTGAGATTTGACTTTCTCTTCCGTTATTGTCTGTTAACAAAATTAGCTTTGTCAAATATCATTATGTGTTAATGTTTACTTAAACATTAGCACATAATGAATCCTGAAGCAACGTTCAAAACAGGGATTATTTTTTTACTATCTGCCCGCGCCATTCCCCAATTTTGAGTACGTACACACCTTGCGGCAATGTTTCCAAATTGAGTTGTTGTGAAGTTTTTAGTTCTTGGTCGATGAGCAATTTTCCCTGGATATCATAAAGCTTCAGCGAATGCTCTGCAGGTAATTTTTGCAATGTAATATTCACCAATCCTGATGATGGATTTGGATACACTTTCAAACCGAAATTTTGAGCAAGTTCTGATAATCCGTTCACCCCAATATTCACAACTAAGCTTGTTGTATCACCACAGGTTGAATCGGAGTAAACGGCTACACCAATTTGGCCTACACCCACGCTGTCCCAATTTACACTTACACTGGGTGTGTTCTGCCCACTTAGGATCGTTCCGTTTTGTGCACCCCACAAGTAACTTAATCCCGCTTGTGGGTTAACTGAATAAGTTTCTGCTACATTTTGAATAGCAATTGTTTTTCCAGTAATACTTCCTGCAACAATTTGTGGCGGTGTTACCAAGGTTTTTAAAACACTAATTACACAGCCAAAATTGTCTTTAATATTGATGGTATAGGTACCCGCTACTAAATTTTCGTAAATGCTATCGTTATTATAAATTCCTGTAGTTCCTAATAAAAAAGTATAAGGAGCTTTTCCTCCTTTTCCTTCCGTCCGTATTTCACCATTGTTTTTGCCAAAACAAGTTGGATTCAACACCGAAGTAAGGTGATACAATGAATCGGCAGGAGCAATGGTTCGGGTAACGGATGTATAACAATTATTACTATCCAGGATATGTATTTTGTATGATGCAGGTGGAAGATTTGAAAACAAACGGTTATTGTTAAATAGAACACTGTCCATACTGTACCTTAGAGGGGCTGTTCCTCCTTTTGTATATATTGTTAACGTTCCGTTGTTTAATCCTTTACATGTTTCGTTTGTTGTTGTTGTCACCGAATCAAGTAATACTTCAGGTTGCTTAATATTTATACCCGAAACACTGGTACTGCAATTGTTGGAGTCTTTTGCTTCTAAAGCATAAATGCCGGGAGTCAGTCCTGAAAATAAATTTGAAGACTGAAAGTTTCCACCATTGATTTTGTATTGAAACGGCATTAAAGAATCCTGCATGTTTAAGGTGATACTTCCATTGTTCAATCCATTACACGTTACATTTTTGACCACCGTATTTTTCGAATCTTTGTTTACCATCACCCATACTGAATCATAAGCTCTGCAGGTGAATTGATCACGTACCTGAACGGTATACATTTTAGAAATTGCAGGTGTCACGTTGAGATTTGGATTAGTGAATACGGGGCCGTTTAATGGAGGAAGAGCGGTATCTTTAATACTGTTATACCAGCGATAGGTATAAGTCATTTGACCATATTTTGCACTAGCTTTTAATGTAATGTTATTCCCTTTACAAATAAGGGTATCATTCATGGCTGTTGCTTTTAAGAAGGTATCGACCACCAAAGTGTCGTATAATACTTTGGTGCAAATACTTTTTGCAAGTGTAAGTTGAACGAGGTATTTACCAGAAGCTGTAAAAGATAAATCTGGCAGGGTAATCCTATTTGCAAAAGTATCGGCACCTGAGGCAAAGGTATAATCAAAAGGAGCTTTGGCTATTTTCCATTTTACACTGTCTACCGTTTTAGCAGGTGTTGGATTGGTATAAGATAATTTATACTTGCCACACTTCAAATTTGTTTGGGTGATACTGATATCGGGAACAGACTGCACTTTAATACTAAACGCATGTGCAATTCTACCAGGAAGAGGACATTTATTGTCACTGTTTTTAACGACAAAAATGTATGGGTTATTGGATGCTGTTCCTGTCGGTGGCGTCCAGCAAAACTGATAAGAGTCTTCACGTGGGCCGTTGGTTTTACGGTTGCCCATAACATAGTTGGGTATAAATGTCGCTCCTAATGAAGCGAGTGCTCCATCCCAGCTTAAATAGGTTGTGTCGCTAACAGGAGAGGTATCGGTGTCTTTTGCTGTTAAGGTAAAACACAATTGTTCTCCTTCGCAAATTTCCCAATTAGATTTCGGAGTATTTGGGTTATTGCCAAGTGAGGGAGTCGTCACAATCCAGGGCTGATTGTTGGAGGCACAATTAGCTGAAACAACCATTTGAATGTCCCTGCGTGTAGTGCCAATAACTGTAGGAACACCACTTATGTTTTTCCATTGTTTAACCATAATGGCTATGATACCGGTAAAGTTACTACTAAAGCCACTTCCAGGCATGAATGTAATATCACCTGTTTGAGGGTCACAATGAATACCTGCTGGAAAAGGATCATTCCAATTCCCTATCCAGGGCATTGGTTTGTTATATGCGAATGGAGGATCATACGTTACGGATGAGCCAAAACCTAGTAATGCGGGGGTAAACTCAAAACTTAACGAATCCTTATCCGGTTCAATGGTTCCATTGCTGTATTGAACAGGCGCTCCCCCACAAACAATATCGTATGGCTCGGTGGTAAATTTGGGTGAACCGTTGCAGGGAGAGATTGAAAGGCATCTGTTTACAACGGCATCAACATAAAAATTTTGCCAGGTAGCACCGGTATTGATAGCGTTACTTCTACAGCATTCCTCATAAACAAAACGGATATTGCAACAACTTGTCGGTATTCCACTTGTTGCTCCGATATTGGCAAATCCCTGAAACTCGTACCGCTCTGTTCCTGGAGTATATGTTCCAGCTGTGGTACAACTCATATTGGTACATATATTTTTAGAAACCGGGCAGCTTGTTTTGGGGTCGTAATCCCTTACGCTCACCAACGATAATGTGATGGTTCCAAAAGATGAGTTACTGCAACTGGCGTCAGCACCTTTGATTTGCATTGTTCTTGTGCACGCGGCACCACAGCTACTAACACAAAGGGGAATTCCCGAACAATCCCGATAAAAAACAAGGGTTACCAAAAAAACACCAGGGGTAGTGGTGCACTCATAGGTAATATCTGAACCATTAACATGGTCAGCCAAAGTGGATTTCGAAAAGCTTAACAACAAACAAAGCAGTAGCGTAGCAGCGTAAATTTTTTTCATAAGGCTATCGTTTTCCCAATTTTTAAGTGGGATATTAGGTAGACAAAGAAACGAAAAATAGGCAAAGGGTCAATTTACGCATGTTAAATTTTGTATTGTGCAATCCGCCAAAAGCCTATATTTTCGCGTTTTCAAGCTGATGAAAGTATACAGGAGTTTAGCAGCGTTGCCCGTTATTCAAAATGCCATTGTAACCCAAGGCACATTTGATGGTGTGCATGCTGCTCATAAAATTATTCTTCAAAAAGTAAAAGAACTGGCCAGGGAGCACCATGGAGAAACGGTTGTTTTAACATTTGATCCGCACCCACGTTTGGTCTTGTTTCCCAATGAACATGGTTTGCGGTTATTGCAAACATTGGATGAAAAAATCATCGCCCTCGAAGCCGAAGGAATTGATCATTTGGTGGTGATCCCGTTTACCCAGGTATTTTCCGAACAAACTTCCCTGCAATTTATACGCGATATCATTGTGCAAAAACTGGGAACCAAGGTATTGGTGATCGGTTATGATCACCGTTTTGGTAAAAACCGGGAAGGCTCGTTCGAACACCTCAAAGCATCATCCGCTGAATATGGTTTTGATGTAGCCGAAATTCCGGAACAGGATATTGATGAGGTGGCGGTGAGTTCAACACGTATTCGCAAGGCTCTCGAAAGTGGGGATGTGGTAACGGCAGCCAAATATTTGGGACGGTTTTATTCCATCACAGGTGAAGTAGTGCAGGGAAAACAACTGGGGCGTACCATAGGATACCCAACGGCCAATGTGAAGGTAGACGATGCAAACAAGTTGATCCCGGCCGATGGTGTGTATGCCGTAAAGGTAGTTTTCAACAACAGAACCTATGGTGGTATGCTCAATGCCGGATACCGCCCAACAGTGGATGGAAAGACCCATTCCATTGAAGTTCACTTGTTTGATTTCGACCAGGATGTGTATGGGCAAAAAATCGTTATCCAATATGTTGATAAACTCAGGGAAGAAATGAAGTTTGCCGGATTGGACGCACTCAAAAATCAGCTTGAAAAAGATAAATTGCACGCTATTGCTGTTTTACAAAACGCTGATTCATGATTTTAAAAAAGGTATTCATATATATATTTTTAGGTTGTTCTTTTTGTTTCAGTTCGGTTGCCCGGGCCCAGGTTATTGAACCCGATTCAACGGATACCACCACTGAAGAAACAACAGAAGAAGAGGAAGAAGACGAAGGAGATATTGACGCGAACTTTACCGGTTACAGTGATGTTTCGTATTGGGACCTGTTGCGCAATCCTAATTTTAAGTTTGATCCTAACATGATTCCCAATATGCACTACGAAGGTGCAGCATGGGATACCATTACCATCAATCCATACAAAGTAAGTTTAAAAGAAATGAGCGATACCGTTTTGCTCTTGCTCAAAGATTCTTACGATTGTGCTTTTCATCCTCCTGCCATTGGTGATGTGTCTTCCAATTTTGGGTTCAGGCGCTGGGGGCGCAGGGCCAAGTTTCACTATGGTGTAGATGTGCGCATGGAAGTGGGCGATCCCGTTTATGCCATGTTTGATGGCGTAGTGCGTATTGCCAAGCGCAGTGCCGATTATGGATATGTGGTATTGATCCGTCATTACAACGGGTTGGAAACATTGTACGCGCATTTTAGTCAACTGTTGGTATACACAGGTCAGTCTGTTCGTTCGGGCGATATCATCGGGTTGGCCGGCAGCACCGGGCGCAGCACCGGTCCGCATTTGCATTTTGAAGTTCGCTACAAAGGCGAAAAAATTGATCCCAATAAGATCGTGTATTTCCCCTCTGGTTCTATGTTAAGCGATACCCTGCAAATCGACAAGGGTTGTTTTTCGCATTTGTATCAGGTAAAAGCCACACAACTCAAATCGAAATACCATGTGGTGAAAAAAGGAGAGACCCTGGGCAAAATTGCTTACCGTTACGGTATCAGTGTAAAACACCTTGCAAAACTCAACCGCATTTCCACCAAAGCAAAACTGAGAAAAGGGCAACGGTTGAGGATACGGTAGGAGGAGTTGTTATTTTTTTTGCTGAATGGGAAACTGTTTATTTGGGAGAAAACGGCTTCTCGGAAATTAATTAAACAGGTTTAGAAAGAAAAATATGAAGGTGAGAGTAAAAATGTATATTTGATATTCATAAAGCTATGAATCATGTATTTACTCACAAATTTGCTATTGGGGCCGAAAGTTACTTTTATCTTAATAGCACCCACATCTAAGGTTACTATAAATCTTCCCACCACAAAAACGATTATTAAAAATTATGTGGGCAGATAATGAAACAGCCGAAGATTTACTCGGATTTAAGGTACATGCAGACCTTCTGATTGATGTAATCAAAGATGACAAAGTACTTCCTGTCACTATTGGAGTGTTCGGAGATTGGGGTAGTGGTAAATCCAGCATCCTAAAAATTGTCCATGAGGAATTGTCAGGGGAGGACGATGAACTAAAGGATGATACCTTAGTCCTCTATTTTAATGGCTGGGTATTCGAAGGCTATGATGACGCAAAAGCTGCATTATTAGAATCAATCATCGAGAAATTCGAGCATCATAAAACAATTGGCAATAAAGTCAAGGATAAAACAACCAAACTGCTCAAATCTGTCAAATGGATGAGGGTACTTGGTCTTGGGTTTAAGAGGGTAGTCTTGCCTACCGCTGCAGCATACTTTACAGGAGGCCTTTCATTGATTCCTTTTCTGGCACAGGAGCTTTCCAAGTTAAGTCCAACAGATATAGCAGATAAGCTCTCTGGCGAGAACGCTGAAAAGTTTCTAGGAGAAATAACAAAGCAACATCAGGAGGATGACAGTACATTAGTGAGAGAATTTCGAGATGATTTCAAAAAAATGATCGAGCAATCGAAAATAAAAAAACTTGTAGTGATTATTGATGATCTGGATCGCTGCACACCTGAACGAATCATTGAGAACCTGGAGGCCATTAAACTGTTTTTAAATGTTGAGAAGACAGCCTTTGTAATAGGAGCAGATCCCCGAATTGTACGTCATGCGATTGAATTTAGATATACCAGGCAGAGGAAGGTAGACGAAGATTCTAATGAACGTATTGTAGACGATTATCTTGAAAAACTGATACAGATTCCTTATAATCTTCCTAAGCTCTCTGATTCTGAAGTCGAAACATATATATCCTTGCTTGTTTGCAAAAGAGAGCTTTCCACAGAAGCTTTTGAAAAGGTAGCAGCTTCTTTTCACGCATTTAGAAGTAAGGATCGCTATTCTGTATTTGGACTTGCATCCATAAAAAATATTCTTGGAGAAGACGATCAGCAAAGAATATCCAAAAGCCTCCTGAGTATTCCTGCACTGGCGCCTATCATCACACAAACATTGTATGGTAATCCACGGCAAATAAAGCGATTTCTGAATACGCTTACGCTAAGACAACGCCTAGCTTCAGTTGCCCGATTATCAGGATTTGATGATTCCATCCTATCTAAGCTGATGGTTTTGGAATACGCTGAACCGATATTATTTAAACAACTGTATGATTGGCAGGTAACACAAAATGGTAAGCCTGAGCAGTTGAAACAATTGGAAGAAAAGGTAAAAAGTGCTTCCGACAGACGTAAGGCAAAAACTGAACTTGAAAAAACAGAGGAGTTTAAAAATTGGAGTAAGGATCGAATCATTAACTGGTTAAGTGTAGACCCTACACTCAGTGCCATTGATCTGAGTGACTATTTTTGGTTATCTAGAGATAAAATAGCCTCTACAATTCCATCGGCAAGTTTGATCCCACCAATTATAAAAAGTCTTTATCAGAAACTTGATCAGGATGCAATGACTGATGCTGTAAGTAAAAAAATTATTCTGGAAGAAGTCTTGGTACTTGCTGAGCATGAGAAAAATGGATTTCTTGAGTTTGCAGCGCAGATTTTGGCAAAGAATCATAAGAAAAAAAGAGCTTATGATATTCTCACATTCTGCGTTGAAAATAACCTACAGGATGCAGAAAGCATATATGCTAGGGTATTAAATACATTACCAACAAAAGAGATTCCACCAGCAGTGGGCGTTGCATTAAAAAGGCTTAGCAATATACCTGCGATAAAAGAATACCTGGATAAAATAGAACAATCATCTACTGGAGTTGGCAGAGCAAGTAAAAAAGCAAAATAAATGGGAACATCAAAGTCATATTCTGCCTCTATTAAAGGGCAGCCTCAATGGGGTGATCTGAGCCGGGCAGTAACAACGAGCTGCGGAGGAGGTATTGTCTCACGATCTGGTTTAGGGAATATTCTATCAAGATATGTGCGTGTCATCGGTGGTTCATCCGGTGCAGGACGAGGAGGCTCAAAAATCGGTGGTCGGGCTGGTATAAGAACGGGAAAGCAAATAGGTGGGTTTCTTGGGGGATTTATCGCTGCGGGAAATGATTTACCTGAAGCATTGGAACAATGCGGCATTACCGATCTCGATGGAAAATCCGTAGGAGATATAATTGATGAATTAGTAGAGCATTGTTCGGGCGCTGCTTCTACGTTAGATGATGTGGCTGCAAAGACAGCGGCTCAAAAGCTTATGGAAGAACTTGCAGCAGGCGCAGGAAGTGTACAGGAGTTTCAGGACAACTTGCAGGATCGCTTAGGAAAGGATAGCCAGGAAGATCTTTTGATAAGATACTTTGGGTATTATGTTTTCGAACATCTGTCAATTATGTTCTACGAAAAACTAGTAGCAGAAAAAGGCAAATCAGATTGTAATAGTCTATTTAGTCAGATCCGAGATTATATTCAGGAAACACTTAAAACAATCAATAAAACTAATCCTCTTAATGGAATTAACTGGGCTAGTGAGGATGCGGAAAGACTTATTAGAAACATTTTAGAGGACGTTTTAAAAGTATTTGAAGGACATGAGAGTTAACGTTATAATAGCATCACCCAACAGAAGCGGAGAATTTGCAAATATAAAGCTGTCTTTTACCAACTCGCAAGGCACTGTGCGAACTGTGCCCCTCACAGTTGATTTTCAACCATTGAGTGATTTTTCTGATGAAACCAATTCAATAGCGTTTGATTTCTTTCTTATTTCTGCCATCGTATATGGCGCGGATAATCTATTGGATCGGGGAGAATATTCAATCGATGCATGGGCTAGAGACATTGAGATCTGCTTCCCTGTAAACCATTTGCAGATATGGAATAACGCAAAAGATCAATTGGAGACAGTACTATCTTTTCTAACAGGGGATCATTGGTCAATTAGTTTTTCGCAAATGGCTTTACCTGAGCTTTTCAAAAAGAAGACCCGCAGATGGCGCTCTCTTATTCCTATGTATAATCCGGCTAACTATCAATTTGCCTCTCTTTTCTCAGGTGGTCTAGATTCACTTATTGGTGTCATAGACCAATTGGAAGGGTTACAGGATGGAAGAAGAGGGCTTTTTATTTCACATTTCGATTCCACCTCCCCGGGAGCCAGTTCAGATCAGAATAAGTTAAGCAATTACTTAAGTCAGCAACCTGCTTACACTAATAGATTTGATTGGATACAAGTTCCGGTATATCTGGGTACAAAAGACACAGCAGGGATTGAATTAACAAAAGAATCTAGTTACAGAAGTCGCTCACTCTTATTTATAGGAATTGGAATATTCTGTTTAAATGGTATTCCAAACTGCGATACATTGTTAATTCCAGAAAATGGAACCATCTCTTTAAATTTTCCACTCACTCCGTCCAGAAGTAGCACATTAAGCACAAGAACCACACATCCTTACTATATGAAATTGCTTCAGTCTTTATTTGGATTAGTTGGTATCTCATCAAATATACATAACCCATATAGTCTTCAGACAAAAGGAGAGATGGCAGCATCGTGTTTAAATCCTTCTGTACTTCAAGGGATTTACATAAAATCTGTTTCTTGTGGGAAAAGAGGAAGAAAGCAACACTGGGACATTAGAACGGGAACTCAGCACTGTGGTGTATGCATGCCTTGTATTTATAGACGAGCTGCTTTACATAGAATCAATCATGATAACCAAAGATATGGTATTAATATTTTCAGTACTGGGCGAGATATTTACACCATACAAGACATGCCTGCCTTATCTGATTTCCTTAAAAGGCCTTTGACCAATAAGCAAATAAAGGATATTCTACTTGTTAACGGATCTCTCGATATGGGAGACATGAGAGCCTTTGCCGAAATTGTAGAAAGAGTTCGCTTAGAAATAAAACAGTGGGTCAATGATAAAGGAGACAATAATTTAAGGACATTTGCGGGAATATGATTGATACACATTGCCACGTAGACCTTTATCAAAATCCACTTCACATAGCAAATGAATCCGAAAGATCTGGAATTATTACAATAGGAATGACAAATCTTCCGAGCCATTTTGAAATGGGGTATAAACACTTGTTGGGATTAAAAAATGTCAGGTTAGCCTTAGGCATGCATCCACTGCATGCAGAATCTCATGAAAAGGAGTTGCCACAATTCATTAAGAATTTATCTCGAACATCCTATATAGGAGAAATAGGTCTCGATTTTTCAAGAGATGGCCTACCGACTAAGGATGTTCAGTTGAATACATTTAAACAGATTCTTAGCCAATTGTCAGGTAAGAAAAAAATCCTAAGTCTTCACTCAAGAAAAGCAGAAAAGGAGGTGCTTTCATATCTTATACAGCATCATATTACTGCCGCAATATTTCACTGGTATTCAGGTTCGCTGGTATTGATCGATCAGATTGTTTCAGCCGGCTTTTATTTCTCAGTCAATCCCGCTATGATCAAATCTAAATCAGGTCAGGATATTATCAGCAAAATACCTGTTAACCATATTCTTACGGAGAGTGATGGGCCGTTCATAGAAGTCAATGGAAATCCTGCTAAACCAAAGGATGTGGCACTGGTGCTTAATTATCTAGCAGAAGCTAAAAACATGACTAATGAAGAAATTGATACAGCAGTCAAAAATAACTTCAAGAAACTAATCGCTACGTTGTCTTAGTATGAGTGCCAAGCCTATCCGCAGTTCTTCCCATCGCAAAGAAGATGAATCCAAAAGAGCTTTTGAAAAGTCAATTGACCCTTTTTTTGTAACAGCATGGACCCAGCGTGATTACGGGGTAGATGCAATAATTGAAATTACGACCAATAGCAAAACCGATATCGAAATTGAAAGCAAGTGTTTTCTGGCACAACTAAAGGCAACAGAAAAAGTTAAACTCGTTGGAAATAAGATATCATTTCTTGTTCAGACTAAGAAGATTCTCTCCTGGTATAATTACAATCTGCCAGTTCTTTTTGCCCTGTATGATTGCACATCTGAATGCTTTTACTATCGCTGGATTGATGAATTACTCATTGCTCAATTAGACGCAAAGAGCCCAAATTGGACAAAACAGCGTAACGTAACGATAAGTATTGAACAGACAAGGATATTAGATAACTCTACACTTAAAATAATTAAAGAGGATGTTTTAAAGTGGAAAGCTCCTGCGAGACGAGCACTCGAACCAGGGAAATATTTTGAATTAAGGCAAAGAGGGCAAGCGCTTTTGACCGAGTATAAAGAATTAGTATCCCCTCTAAATTTTTCCTCCGTCAACGAAGCAATCAAAAATTTCGAACTGGACATTGACTTGTCTTTGTACCGTATTGCACTTACGGGGCTTTCCCGGGTGGGAAAGAGTAGCTTAATCAATGCATTGCTAAAAAAGGAAGTCTCTCCAACAGGATTCTATCAAACAACAGGCGTTCCTATTCAAGTGATACCTGGGCATGAGAATAAACTCAATGTCTATTTCCATAACGATACTAACCGATCCTTACTGTTCTCCTTAAAAAGCATTGAACAGTATGCCTCTCAGGATCTTAATGAAGACAATCATAAGCAGGTCAGATTGGTTTCTGTTTCCATAAAGAACGACCAGCTTGAGCGAGGTGTTTCCTTGTTTGATATTCCTGGATTAGATGATCCAAGCGAGGAGGTTTTGGATTATACTTGGCAAACGATTAGAAAAGTAAATGCGATCATCTATGTAATTGACGCCTCTCCTGCAGAGAATGGTGGGTACATATTCAAGAACGATTACAAAAGGCATATCACCGAGTTTAGCAGCTCCCAAGACAAAGTATTTTTAGTTTTTAATAAAGTAGATCGCTTATCTAGCATTACTCTGAAGGGCTTGAAGGAAAGAGTTAAGCAGGATCTGACTAAACATAAACTAATCGAAGGCATAGGTGACAAAGTCTTTTATTTAAGCGCAGTAAATGATCTTAAGAGCAAAGAGGTGGATTCGATTGATCACTTTAGTGATTGCTTATGGGAATTCATTTTAAGGGAAAACAAATCGGGAATTGTAAAGCTTAACTTGCTGAATCAGGAAATTGCGAAAAGCTCCAGATCGTTCACTGAAATTCTTCAGACACGGCTAATTGATAGCAACAAACGTATTGAACTTGAGAAATCCATTCAGACCATAAGAAGTAAAATGCCAAGTCTCATCAACGCATTAATGCAGAAGCGAGATGTGAGTTGCCGTATACTATCAGAATCTCTTGAAAATAAAAAGAATGCAATCCTTCTTAATCTGGAAAAACTGCTAAAAGACACTCCTGCTGATAAGCCCTTGCCAACAAGTGCTGTCATTAAGAAATACTTGGCAAATGGTAGAATTCAGGTAATAGACCATTCAAATAATGAATATGCCCTGCAGATAAACCAACTTAAAGTATTCGTAGATGAATGGATTGAGGAACACCTGAAACACGTGCGCGAGCTGCTATCAGCTAATGTCGATCAGCGAATTATTGAGTTTACAGAGATAGAAACATTTGAAACCGCTCAGGCTGATCTGTCATCTTCATGGGGAATGGGTTTACTAGGGATTGGGATAGGGATATTAGCTACGCCCTTAGTCGCTGCAGCCGCAGGTGTGATTGCCTTCTTTGGTAATCTATTTATAAATGCTGAAAGTATACGTGCAAAGCAGATTACAAAAACACTAGAGAAATCTCGCGAACGTTACGAAATAGCATTTGATAAACTTAAAGTAGCCTATGAAGAATTAATGGATGAACATATACAACGACTGAATATATATGTTAACCAGAATATAAATGTCTTTTTTTTAGATATGCAAACACAAATGAAACAGTTTGATAAGCCTCTAAGTCCTGCACAAATGGAAATATGCAGTAAAGCACGTACGCAGATAAAACAATTACAGGAAAAATTGAGCGATTTCGATGCTGAGCTTCGTTCTTATCAGTTTATATTGTAAAGCTTAAAATGCATTAATTCATAATACGGGCTTGGAAAGGAATAACGACCCATTATTTTCGTAGCGGACAAGGCCAATTATATGACCAAATCATCAGATAAATTTTTAACCGGACAATCATTAATCGATTTAGGCTATCGCGATTATATCGCGGCACGTTTTTTACTTAACAATCATTTCATTGTTCAGGGCCTTACGTTGGCGAGTACTGCTATAGAAAAATACCTGAAGTCATTGATTGTATTTACCTCACAAGAGAAAGAAAAATATAATTTCCATCTTGACAATCTTGGTAAATTAAAAGACATCTTATCTAAAAACAATAATGATGTAACAGAGAAATTTGATCCTGTTTTCTTGAGCATATTAGAAAAGGCATATAAGATTCGCTATTATGACAACATCAAAGAGCCAATTGCTATAAGTTTTTTTATAAACCAGTTTATTGGAGAGCTTGATGACACTATCCATTTAATGGAAAACTTTGTTTTGAAAGTACATTCAATGGAAACCATATATAGGCGAGCTGTTGAAAATAAAGATCCTCATCTTTATAAAAACAATTTTATTCTAAATAAACAGAATAAAAAGAAGTTTATGGAGAAACCAGATAATGGTTTTTCTATTTATATCCAAGTTGGCGCATCAGTTCATAGCGAGAATATAGTTAAGGGGAAGAATATTAAAAACAAATACGAAGGGCGTTTGTCTCTGTTTAAAGATTTTCGGCCAAATTGGTTTGTCAGTAGCCAGAACCTTACAGATATTTTTTAGAGGATTAGCTGTTGTCGATGTCTTTCAAGATAAAGTAGATTATCCGAATTAAATGAAGATATTTTTTCTCTTCCTGTAACACCGATCTTTTGATAATCTATCGTCTGAAACTGATCTGATAGAATAATCTTGCCTGAATTCTCAAAACTAATCAGATGTCGGTCGAATAAAGCGTCATATAAAGGAGACAGAATGATACCATTATTCACATCGACCCGTTCCATATTAGTTGAATCTTTCCAAGGAATAATATGTGAAGCAATTAATATTTGAGGTTTATCAAACCCCGTCACGGCACATTTATATTGCCACCGATGAATGAGTCGCTTTCGATAAGCGCCATGGCCAACTCTAGATGTAACCAGCCCTTGTCGTTCCGTAACATCAGGTTCATCAACATGGAATGACATCATAGGTTCTTCTACTATTCCTGCACTATCAAACAAATCCAGTTGTGGTAAAACTGCTCCCTTTCGCTTAAAGAAGAAACGAATACCTTGCCTTAGTTGATTATGCGTATCTAATATTTCACCAAAAGAATAGTCAATAATTTCTACCTCGTCATGAAAAAGCCAGTATCCTTTTTGCGCTGCCTCAAACAAAAATACCCGTTTGCCTTGTTTGAGGTGATCTCGTAATGCTAGATTGCCTCTCGTGAACCCCATATTTCCAGCTTGTCCTTCGCCTGTATAGGAAAACACATCCGGATTGTCCCATCCATCTTGGTAGCCATGTTTCTTACCTGTTTTACCTGTAAAAATGAAGATATAAGGAAACCTTGCTGCTGGAGAAATTCCCGATTGACGGTTGCCTCCATACAGATCATGAATTTCTGAACGTTTATAAATTTTTCCAGGTGCAAATACCATAGTCAGATCAAAGATAATAAATTACCCATCACCTAATTATACAACCCACTCTCAAACCCTTCATCAATCAAGAGGTCTTTTCCGTCAGCCGCTTCGGTGGCTAGGACATCGCAGCGTTCATTTTCTTTGTGCCCGGCATGGCCTTTGATCCAGCGCATAGTGATATGGTGTTTGGGTGAAACCTTTAGAAATCGTTGCCACAGGTCAGCATTTTTTTTGCCTTTAAAATTTATTTTTTGCCAGCCATACACCCATTTTTTGTCGATGGAATCGCATACATATTTGGAGTCGGTGTAAATGCTGATATGCAGTCCAGTTAACTTTAACGATTCGAGGGCCACAATCACTGCCAGCAATTCCATGCGGTTGTTGGTTGTTTTGCGGTAGCCTGCCGAAAGTTCTTTGTGGTGTTTGCCCGAAGCCATTACAATGCCATATCCTCCGGGTCCGGGATTGCCGCGGGCTGCGCCATCTGTATATATATTTACTTGCACGTTATTGTCTGAAAAAAATTAAAGAGAGATCCTAAAAACAGTCCATTCATCCATGGCTTTTGCTCCCATGCTTTTGTAAAAATCAATTGCGGGCGTATTCCAATCCAATACGCTCCATTCTACCCGGCCACAGTTTCGTTCTTTGGCAATAGCAATAATGTGTTCCAATAAGGCTTTGCCATATCCTTTTCCCCGGTGTTCGGGTAATACAAAAAGATCTTCCAGGTACATGCCCGGTTTGGCCCTGAACGTAGAGTAGTTGTGAAAATACAATGCAAAGCCAACAGGTTGTTCGGCTTCACTGGCAATCAATACTTCAGCATACGGGGTGGGGCCGAACAAGGTTTCTTCCAGTTTGGCTGCTGTTGTTTCCACTTCATGCGAAAGTTTTTCGTAGGCTGCAATTCCTTCAATAAATTGCAGGATGATATGGGTGTCGGCCAGTGTTGCTTTGCGGATGGAGAGCATGTTATTGGGAAACAATGTTAAAAAAACCTTTTACTTTTTTGGTTACCCAAACAGGTGTTTCATTTTTAGAGGTATTCACTTTGATATTCATGTTCACATACCAGGTGGTCTTGCTCATTTTTGTTCCTTTAATGGTTCCGCTTACTGCAGCATAGGTTCCCCTGTCGGCACAAAAGCAACTTTTGTAAAAGTAGGTGTTGGCGGCCGAAAGGTCTTTGGATGTAAGGATAAATTTACCTGATTGATCGGGTACAATATTAAAGCCAATGATTTCTTTGTATTCGTCATCACTGATCCCGTCATTTTGCGCAGCGGTGTAATTGTATTCAAACAAAATGGTGGAAGCACTGTCTTTATTGTTGGTGTAAAAACCGCCTCCCTGGTTTATTTCTTTTACCACCGCCATTTTTTCTTTGGCTTGCATCAAGGTAACGGCAGGTGTTTTTTGCGCTTGCGCTAAGTTGCATAAGCCGATGAACACTCCGGTTGAAAACAGTAATTTCTTCATGTTGTAAAAGTAATTATTTATACCACTTCGGCCACAACAAAAGTACTGCCACCGATAAAAATGAGATCGGAAGGATTTGCTTTTGCCCTGGCTGCATCCAATGCCTGTTGTACCGAACCATGTGCTTGTCCCTTGAGTCCAAATGCATTGGCCAGGGTTTGCAGTTCTTCGCCCGGTAAGGCTCTTGGAATATTGGCATTGCAAAAATAATAAGCAGCATCTTTTGGTAACAACGAAAGTACTTTGGAAATGTCTTTGTCTTTCACCATCCCGATCACCATATGCAAGGTATGATAAGAAAGTTTCGAAAGCTGATCAACCACGTAGGTAATCCCGTTTACATTATGTCCCGTATCGCAAATGGTGAGCGGTTGTTGCGATAATACCTGCCATCTTCCCATGAGTCCTGTGTTTTGTTTGACCTGCTGTAATCCTTTTACAATTGCATTATCGGAAATGGTCCAGCCAATTTGTTGCAGTTGATCAATAGCTGTAAGCACGGTTGGAATATTGTGTTGCTGGTAATTACCCGGCAAATCGCATATTAGTTGTGGCAACCACAAAGCCGACTGTTTGTTTACATCAAAGGTGCTCTCCATATTATTGTTGGAGAAGGTGTGAAGTTGAACAATGTCTTGTGCAAAAACAATGGGACTGTTTTCAGCATTTGCTTTGGCGTTAAAAACGGGAGCTGTTTCATCATCGTATTCACCAACAACCACAGGTATATTGGGTTTGATGATCCCTGCTTTTTCGGATGCAATTTTCGGGAGGGTATCGCCCAGCATATCCATATGGTCCCAGCCAATATTGGTGATCACCGAAAGCAAGGGTGTAATAATATTGGTGGAGTCCAATCGGCCTCCCAAGCCTGTTTCGATAATGGCAATATCCACCTGTTGATTGGCAAAATAATCAAAGCACAAAGCAACGGTCCATTCAAAAAAGGAAGGTTGAACCTCATCAAATAGATGCTTGTGTGTTGCTACAAAATCTACCACATATGCTTCCGGGATCATTTCACCATTCACGCGAATCCGTTCCCTGAAATCTTTTAGGTGTGGTGAAGTATACAATCCAACTTTGTAACCGGCTTCCTGCAAAATAGAAGCAAGCATATGAGAAGTAGAACCTTTGCCATTGGTGCCTGCAATATGTACACTTTTAAACGAGTGTTGAGGGTTGTGAAGCACCTCGCATAATGCAATGGTATTGGTTAAGTCTTTTTTGAAAGCAGCGGCACCTATGCGGGTAAACATGGGCAACTGGCTATATAGGTAAGTGAGCGTTTCGGAATAATTCATAAGTAAACCCAAGGAAAAGATCCTTTTAGTTGAATGCAGCAAATGTATTGACCAGCGTTAACCTAATCAATTTAATTATGTAATCGTTTTTCAATCTTTAAAAGTAATGGTGTTAAGACCAGTGAAATCATAAAAGCTGAAATTCCCGTAACAAATATATGTCCAATCATTTGAAAGCTCAGCCCTAGAAGAATTCGAATTGAAGCTACAACCAAAGCCAATAAAAAAAATACACTCCAGTATTTTAAACTTGGTGAGGGTGTTGCATTATTGTTCACAGGAAGTTTGCTTATTGCAAAGGCAATTATTATGAAGCCTATACATGAGCTAAGATGCTGTGCAATTTTAAAAACAGGAATTTGATGGTTGAATACCGTTACGCTGAGGTTTAAAAGGGGAGTTGTTTGCACAAAATAAGCATGTTCATGTGTAAAACTGTCCCATATTATATGAGAAGAGGCCCCAATTAATACAGAGACAAACACGGTGAACCAACAGGTTTTAAAGTAGGTATTCCAATCAAATTGTTTAAAAATCAATAATCGTGATCGTAGGAACTTGGGTAGGTTCTTAAACAATTGATCACGTACAATATTGTGAAAAAGAAAAGCTGCTAAAACACCCATGGGTAAGTCGAATACCAAAAGTCCGCTTAAGGTGTGGCTGTAATCGCTTTGGATCTTCATTCGCAAAAAATACTCAAAGTCGGGTATGATACTGCCTATAACAAGACCAGTTGTCGAAATGTATTTTCTGGGGAAAAAGGTGAAGGGTAAAACAATAGCAGGATGTGAAAATGTAAAAGGCATGCTTTAACTACGTTTAACCCCAACCATCAACCTTAACGATGTCAACTGACTACTGTTTAAACCTGAACACAAAGGTCATGGTACCATATTGTTCTTCGGGTCCGTCAGGCTTAGGTGAAAAACGAGCATCCAAAGCGCCTTGTCTTGCTTTTTCCAATAAGGTTGGATTGAGGGTGGTGGTTCCTTTTTGGCCCAGCTGTACCCTGATTACTTTTCCGGTTCTATCCACAACAATCGCTACAACGATGGTTCCGGTTTCTCTTGAATTATCTGTTACATCTGGTCTGCGCGACAGGGTTCTGCCTTTCAACGAAAATCCCATTCCGTCACCTGGGCCATCACCTGTTCCTGTTCCACCGCCTGTTCCGCCAAGTCCATCACCGATTCCGTTTCCATCCGGACTTCCACCTTCCACACCATTAGGATTTCCTTCATTGCCCGGAACCGATCCGGCTCCATGCCCGCCATCATTTGATCCGGTGGTGCTCTTTTTAAACAAAGCTCTTTTATCTGCTTCGCGTGGTTTTTCTACCGGTTTGGTAACGGGTTTTTCAATGGGTTTTGTTACCGGGTTTTTAACAACCGGGTCTTTTGTATCAGGTGTTGGTTTGGCTATTACATCTACCTCTTCTGCGTCCTGTGTTACGGTTTGCTGGTCATCTGTTTGCACAGCCACCGGTTCGGGAGCCGTGGCAGGGTCGGTTACAGGTATTTCACTCGGCCCACCCATATCTTCTTCACCCAATGCCATTGATAATTCCATTCCACCATATTGAAGCGGGGGATCCAATGGTTGTAAAACGGCCCACCATAAAAACAAAAACAGCACGCCATGTATCCCGAAGGTAACACCATAGCCGATTATTTTGCTTTTTTGTTCTTCTTGTTTAAGCTGTGCTACGTTCATATTCAGCAATTATTTGGTCGAGTACTTTATCGTTGTAAAAAGTAACGCTAAACAACGGATTATATTTTACATCCCGTTTTGCAATTAATAACATTTACACAACGGTAAAACATTGTTGTGCTAATTAGTAGAAGGCAGGAATCAGCTGTGCCGAACCCTTATCGTACGGGTTTCGGGAGTGGTTTTGTCAATGCTAATCGTTAATACAGGCTCGTCAGCAAGCAGTTCTTCGATTTGGGAAGGCCATTCGATGAGGCAAATATGTCCGCTGTAAAAATAATCTTCGTAGCCAATATCGTACACTTCTTCAATGGAACGGATGCGGTAAAAGTCGAAATGATAAATGGTTTGCCCATCGGTTGTTTGGTATTCGTTTACCAGCGAAAAGGTAGGACTTGTAATTTCATCGGGCACCCCCAGTTCTTTACAAATGGTTTTAATCAGGGTTGTTTTCCCGGCACCCATTTCCCCTTCAAAACACCATAGTTTATCATTCCCCGATGACTGGATAATGTGGAGAGCGGTTTGTGCTAACGTATCAAGGGTGATATCCGTAAATACAAGTTCGGTCATGCAAATGGTATTAACTGCCAATGGCACCCATTACATACATTTCGGTAAGGGTAGGGCTAGGACTTCCGCCTTCGTTTTCCAACGTAATCGCAAACGCCTGGGCTGTTTCAAAGTCTTTCATTTTATGCAATGAAGAGTCACCTTCCGTCATGGTGATCATGCCTGCATCAACCGGTTTGCCATCCACAATTGCCCAAAGTTGGTATTGTTTTCCTTGCTCGGGCATGGGCAATGATTTCAGTTCAATAAATACTTCTTTCGATTGTTGGTTCCAATAGATCATGGCCATGCTGTTGGGCGATTTCTCAACTCCCTTCATCATTACCTTCATGGTATACGGGTCGGTTAAGATGGCCATATCATTGTGCATGTTTTCCAGTTTTACCTGGTTGGCTTTCATATTGTCGGCCAATTGTTGTTTTTCCGAATTGAGGGCAATCACTTCTTCATTGGCCGATTTCCACCTGCTGTAAAAAACAATATTGCCAATTAAGCTTAAGGAAAGCAGCAATAAGGATGCGGCAACAGCTAATCTCGAAGAGAACAATGGAATGGTAGGTTTGGTGTATTGCTCACTTTCTTCCAAAGCGGCAATTTCATTCAAAACACGTTCACGGGTTTCGGCTTTAGGCGCTTTGCTATGCGCAGCTGCATACTGGTTGATGGATTCCTGGATGGCTGTCAACTCAGCTTTTATTTCGGGATATTTGCTACACATGGCTTCTACTTCGCGTGCTTCTTCGGCACTGCACATGCCCAAAACATACGTTTCCAAAATACCACTTTCTATGTAAGCCTTGTTATCCATTTGTTACTAATGCTCCTCTCAATTGTATGATGGCTGCCCTGATCCGTGTTTTCACCGTTCCCAACGGGATCTCCAATTCCTTGGAAACTTCTTCCTGGGTATAACCTTCAAAGTATATCTTATCAACCAACAGTTTGTGTTCCGGTTTCAGTTTAGCCACTACTTCCTTAAGTCCAATATGATCCACTTTCAGGGTCACTTGTTCGGAGCGGTCAACTTTATTTACGGAATCTTCAATGTTTTGGTTTTGTAATTGTTTTTTAAATTGTTTCGAACGGGTCTCGTCAATGGCGGTGTTTCGGCATACATTCAGCATCCAGGTAAAAAGAGAACCTTTCTCTTTGGAATACCCGTCAATATTCTTCCAGATCTTCACAAATGCATCCTGCAATACATCATTGGAGATATCTTCGGATTGAATAATACGATCGATCACACCAAACAAGGCGTTCGAATAATGATCATACAAATAGGTAATCGCATCCGATTGCCTGGCTTTGAGCGCAGCTACCAGGGTGGCTTCATCGGTATATTTGGATATTACTTTCAATGTATGTGGTGCAATATAAATTATTTGGCACGAATGGCAACTACCGGATCAAGTTTTGAAGCCGAGTAAGCCGGAATAAAACCTGAAATAAGGCCAATGGTAATGGAAACAACAAAACCTGTGGTAATGTTTCCGATGCTCAGTGCAATTTCAAAATCGAAGGAAGAGCTGACCGCAAGGGTAAGCAGCCACACCAATAAAATGCCACATGCACCACCTACCAGGCAAAGCACAATCGCTTCTACCAGGAATTCAATAAGGATAAAATAGTTTTTGGCACCCAATGATTTTTGAATCCCGATCTGATTGGTACGTTCTTTTACCGAAACAAACATAATATTGGCAATGCCGAAACCTCCCACCAGGATGGCAAATCCTCCGATGATCCAGCCGGCAAAAGTGATCACACTAAAAACCTGTTTCACCGGTTCGGCAATCAGGGTTGTTTTATTGAGTGCAAAATTTTCTTCTTCTCCCGGTTTTAACTTGCGCAATCCGCGCATGATTCCCATCAATTCTTCTTCCAGTTCGGAGAGGGCAATTCCTGATTTTGCTTTTACCTGAATTTGTGAGTTCGAGTGACTGGAGTTGATCCTTACAAACTGAGCTACATTTTGAGCCGGCAATAATGCTAAATTATCCATGCTGTTGCCCAGCATACTTTCTCCTTCTTTTGTAGCAATACCGATTACTTTGTATTTTCGGCCTTTAATGGATACAGTTTTGTTAATACCTCCGCCATTCGGAAACAAGGATTCGGCAATATTATACCCGATCACCGTTACCGGAAGCCCATTGCGCGATTCGTTTTCGGTAAAATACCTGCCATCCGATAAATTGAAACTCCTGATTTTATCATAGTCGTGCGATACACCAATAATATTGATGCCCGCAGCTGAATTGCTTTCATATTTAATGGTCGCATTGTCTACTGTTACCACCAATGCGCTGGCATCAGCCAGGTTCAGTTTTTCGGAAAGTACTTTCTGTTCCCCTTGTTTAGGGTTGGGCCTGTTCATGTATTTCCACCACTTATAATCGGGGCCAAATGTCCATGGCCATTTGTCAACAAACACCACATCCTTGCCCAGCGATTCAACACTAGCCTGCACGTTGCGTTCGAGCGACTCCACCATCGTAAGCACCATGATAATGCAAAAGATACCAATGGTGATACCCAATGTGGAGAGGAATGTACGCAGCTTATTGGTGCGCAAAGCTTCTACAGCAAAGGATGAACTTTCAAGTATCTGGTTTAAAATGATCGCGGCAGCTTTAAACATTGGCTCAAATATAAAAAAATATCCTTACCACTTGATAGGCTCCAAATGATGTGATTGTAAAAACTGGTTGGTTTGACTAAAGTGTTTGCATCCAAAAAAACCATTGTATGCCGAAAAGGGTGATGGATGTGCAGCTTTCAGTATCAGGTGTTTCGAACTGTCGATAAGCGATTCTTTGCTTTGGGCAAACCTGCCCCAAAGGATAAAAACCAAATGCTGTTTTTCTTTTGATAATAAATGGATAACGGCATCTGTAAATTGTTCCCAACCTTTTCCCTGGTGAGAACCTGCTTTATCTTTTTCAACGGTTAGTGTTGCATTCAACAGCAAAATACCTTGGTCTGCCCAATGGGTTAAATCTCCATGATCGGGAACCTCAAAATTGGGGATATCCGTTTGCAATTCTTTGTAAATATTTTTTAAAGAAGGAGGAACCGTAACGCCTTTGTTTACACTAAAACACAATCCATGCGCCTGTCCAACACCATGGTAAGGATCTTGTCCGAGGATCACCACTTTGGTTTGTTCAAACGGAGTATGGTCAAATGCCGCAAATATTTGTGGCCCCGGAGGAAAAATAATCTTGTGTGCATTTTTCTCCTGCCGTAAAAACGAAACTAATTGTTCAAAATAAGGAGCATCAAATTCTGCCTGTAAAGGCTGTTTCCATGTTTCGTTTATTTTTATCTGGGTTGTCATAAGGAGGATTGCAATAGTTTAATATATTTGATATGCAAACTATCATCTTTAATGGAATGAAAACAAAAATTGCGGGAAGTATTTTTCTGTTGGTATTGTCTGTTCAATTATTGGCGCAACAAACAAAAGAATATGCTGTGCCTTTGCAGGCAATTGTTTCCGAAAACCCTGCTCAGATTACCTTAAAATGGCCATTGGATACAGTGGGAACGGGTTATAAGGTCTACAAAAAAGAGATTTCGATGCAAAATTGGGGAACTCCCATTGCAACATTAGCCGCAAATGCAACAACATATACCGATGCAACAGTAACGATCGGTGATGCGTATGAGTATTATGTACAACGCAATTACAGCGTAACCACAAGATTGGCGCATGGATATATTTATGCAGGTATCCGAAAAAAAACACAATCTGTAAAAGGAGGGATGTTATTATTAGTTGATGCCAATTATGAAACACCATTGGCTTCGGATATTGCACAACTTAAACAAGACCTGGTACAAGATGGTTGGATTGTAAAAACTGCCGTTGTCAGCAGAAACAGTTCTGTAACAGCAGTCAAACAACTCATCACATCTTCGTTTGTGGGAACACCCGAAGATCCACAACTCAATGCAATTTATATTTTAGGTCATGTTCCCATTCCGTATACAGGTGGATTTGTGGCTCAACAAGGAATGATTTATCCTCCCGATGGACATGATGATCATGGAGGGGCGTGGGCATCCGATGCTTATTACGGATCATCAGTTGAATCCATGTGGACAGATAATATTGTGGATGATCAAACACCTGTGCGGGTGCAAAACAAAAATGTTCCGGGTGACGGAAAGTTTGATGTAATGTACCTGGGAGAAAATGTGAATAATGTACAAATAGGTAGGGTCGACCTGTTTAATATGCCTGCATTTGGGCTGAATGATACCTTGCTGGTGAAACAATATTTGCAAAAAGCGCATGCATACAAAACCGCACAAACCAATGTGCTGTATCAAGGACTCATTGATGATAACTGGGGAGCATTGGGTGGTGAAGCTTTTGCCGCAAGTGCCTGGAGAGATTTTAGCACCATGTTTGGCGATAGTGTGGTGACAACGGATTATTTGACCTCAACCAAACAACAAAATTATGCATTCACGTATGGAGGAGGCCCTGGTTCGTATACAAGTTGTGGCGGAATTGGAACAACAGCCCAGTTTGTAAACGATTCCATCAATCAAATTTTCACCATGTTGTTTGGCAGTTATTTTGGTGATTGGGATTCGCAGGATAATTTATTGCGTGCACCATTGGCCACCCAAAACGGAGGATTGGCAAGTGCTTGGAGTGGCCGTCCGCATTGGCATTTTCACCATATGGCGCTGGGTGAAAATATTGGTTACAGCCAACGTGTAACCCAAAATAATTATTTTGACGAAGCAACTCCTGCAGGTTATGTGGACAATAGTTATGCAACTTTTATTCATATCAACCTGATGGGCGATCCAAGTTTGCGCTTGCACATGCGTTCGCCCCTGAAAGTACTATCGGCAACTTCATCTGCCGATAGTTTAACCACAACCCTTTCATGGCAGCTTGTTCCGGGGGCAGTGGGTTACCTTATCTCAAAAGCGCAGGACCTGGATGATGGTTTTTTTGCAAGTGTGGAAGTGGATGCCCAAGCGGTATCCTGGACCGATACGCATCCTTATTGGGGGTATACTAAATACATGGTGCGCCCCATTTATTTGCAACAAACACCCAGTGGCTCATATTATAATTTAGGTTTGGGTGCAATAGATTCTGCTTATTCCATCAATACTGTTGGACTTGCTGAAAACAACCCTTCACATGCATTTGAAGCTACTGTTTATCCAAATCCAACAACAGGTTTGTTTACATTGGCATTTGATCCCACCGAATACCCAGCGGTTGAAGTATTTGATATGCAAGGAAAATTAATAATGGCTTATACCCATTTCGAATCGCTGCAATCAGTTGATTTAAGTGGTGTAACCAAGGGTTGTTATATTGTAAAAATAAAAACCGATACATCTGTGTTGGTTAAAAAAGTAACCGTTCACTAAAACGCAAATATGAAATTACACACAATTGAAACAGGTCATTTTAAGCTGGATGGGGGAGCCATGTTTGGAGTCGTTCCCAAAACAATATGGAATAAACTAAACCCCGCCAATGATAACAATATGATTAGCCTGGCCATGCGCTGTTTGTTGATTGAAGATGGCGACAGGCTCATCTTGATTGACAATGGCATGGGCAATAAACAGGATGAAAAGTTTTTCGGATTTTATGATCTGCATGGCGACCATACCCTCGAGAAGTCATTGAATGCTGCGGGATTTGCATTGAGCGATATCACGGATATGGTGCTCACCCATTTGCATTTTGATCATTGTGGGGGAAGTATCCGATGGAATGCAGACCGCACAAAATATGAAACCACTTTTGTCAACGCAACCTATTGGATCGGTGAAGAACACTGGAATGAAGCATTGTCGCCAAACCCTCGGGAAAAAGCCTCTTTCCTTAAGGAGAATATTTTGCCCATTGAAGAAAGCGGGCAATTAAAATTGGTGAAACGTGGTGATGTGATATATGATAAAATGGAATTGCGTTTTTCAATCGGGCATACCCAAAGCATGATGCATCCGATTATCCATTACAAAGGGTATAAAGTGGCATACCTTGCTGATATGATCCCAACACAGGCGCATATTCCGGTTCCTTATGTGATGGGGTATGATGTACGTCCGCTCGATTCCATGAAGGAGAAAACAGCTATGCTCACGGAGGCTGCTGCTAACGAAAAGATGATTTTGTTCTTTGAACATGATCCTTTGAATGAGGCTTGCACAGTTCAACAAACAGAAAAAGGAGTGCGCTTAAAAGAACAGGTTAAACTAACCGAACTGTGAAAAAGTTTTTCAAAGGATTTGCACATGCATTGAATGGATTGCAGAAAGCCATTGTTTCAGAGTTGAACTTGAAAGTCCATTTGATAATAGCTGTTTGTGTAGTTATCATGGGATTCATTACCCATTTGAATGCCAACGAATGGGCAATCATTATCGGATGCATTGCACTTGTGATTGCAGCTGAACTCATGAATACAGCCATTGAAAAACTGGTGGATTTGGTTTCACCGGCATTCCATCCACAAGCCGGTTTGGTAAAAGATATTGCAGCAGCTGCGGTGTTGGTCTGTGCAGTTGCTAGTGCAATCATCGGTTGCATTATTTTTATTCCTAAATTGTTTTAACCCAAAACCCATAAGTCGTAACCCGTAACCCGTAACCCGTAAATCGCAATTTAACTACTCATACCCTTGAAAAATACTCATCACAACAAACAATTTGGCCAATTGGGCGAAGATATTGCCGTTCAATACCTGGAACGCAAAGGTTATGTGATCAAACAACGAAACTACCGACATGGTAAAGTGGAACTAGATATTATTTGTGAATATCAGAACGAGATCATTTTTGTAGAAGTGAAGACACGCACAACCGATGTGATGGCATATCCCGAGCAAGCGGTGGGAAAATCAAAACAACGCAATATCAGGTTGGCAGCCGAAAATTTTATGGAAGAAAACAACCTTACCCTTTCGGCAAGGTTTGATATCGTTGCTGTCGTAAAAGGAGATAAGTTTGAAGTAGAACATATTGAGGATGCTTTTTATCCTTTTGATACGTATTAAAAAATTTTATTAACCTCAATTATGTATATATTCGAGTACGATGAAAACTAAAAAAGAAATTGTGGAAGATTGGCTTCCACGTTATACGGGAAGGCCGTTAAAGGAGTTTGGTGAATATATTTTACTCACCAATTTTGTGAACTATGTAGAAATGTTTGCTGAAAGATTTGGAGTGGCCATAATGGGAAAAGACAAACCCATGCAAACGGCCACTGCCGAAAATATCACCATCATTAATTTCGGGATGGGAAGTGCAATGGCGGCTACATGTATGGATCTGCTGAGTGCCGTTGAGCCCAAAGCTGCTTTGTTTTTGGGCAAATGTGGCGGGTTGAAAAAAGTAACCAAGTTGGGCGATTTAATATTGCCCATTGCCGCAATCAGGGGAGAGGGTACCAGCAATGATTATATTATGCCCGAGATTCCGGCATTGCCATCCTTTAGGCTGCAAATGGCCGTATCGTCAACAATTGTGAAACACGAAGTGGATTATTGGACAGGTACTGTTTATACAACCAATCGCAGGGTTTGGGAACATGATGAAGAGTTTAAAAAATACCTGGTGAAAACACGAGCCATGGGAATTGATATGGAAACAGCTACCCTTTTTATTACCGGTTTTGTCAACAATATTCCTAAAGGAGCTTTGTTATTGGTAAGCGATAACCCGATGACACCCGATGGTGTCAAAACATCCAAAAGTGATACAGCCGTTACTGCTAAATATGTGAAACGGCATTTGACGATCGGTATCGAATCGTTGATCGAGTTACGCGATTCTGGAGAATCCGTGAAGCACTTGAGGTTTGAGTAGAAGTAGTAGGCAAAGGGAAAGTAGGCAGTAGGCGAGGAAATGTGTAGATGAAATGTAGAAAATTAATAAATGTAATCAGCGTAATCTGCGGCCTAAAAAATAACGGAAGGCTTTGCAAATATCAAATTAATTTGGGTCTACATCCGCAAAAATCACTACTCTCTTAAATGAATCGGTTGATTGTGTTTTGAATATCTGTTCGCGGATAAACTTTTTTAAATCTTGTAAGTAAGTAGCGTTGCGGTCAACTTTGATGAGCATCTCTTTGATGTACTGATTCCGGATGCGCGATACAAAAGGACTTTCGGGGCCGATAATATGTTCACCCAATCGTTTGTATAACAGATCACGAAGGTGTTGAGCAGCTTCATGTGTTGTTTTATAGTCTTTGTGTTTAACCACAATTTTGATCAACCGGTAAAAAGGAGGATACTGAAAGGATTTGCGCTCTTCGATTTCGTTTACATACAACAATTCATATCGTTGGTTGATCACTTCCTGTATGACGTGATGATTGGGAACTCCGGTTTGAATGATCACTTTCCCTTGTTTATTTTTTCTGCCGGCCCTTCCGCTCACTTGTGTCAGCATCTGGTAGGCTTTTTCGTTGGCCCTGAATTCCGGGAAAAACAATAACTGGTCGGCATTGATAATGCCCACAACACTTACTTTATCAAAGTCCAAACCCTTGCTGATCATTTGTGTGCCCACCAAAATATCGGCTTCATAGTTTTCGAAACTGCGGATAATTTGTTCGTGTCCAAATTTGCTTTTGGTGGCTTCCAGGTCCAATCGTGCAACCCTGGCATTGGGAAAGTATATGTTGAGTTCGTCTTCTACCTTTTCTGTTCCCAGTCCTTTTAGATCCAATAAATGTGAACCACAAGCATGGCAGCTTTTAGGAACTTTTTGGGTATAACCACAATAGTGGCATTTTAAGGAATCAATATATTTATGGTATGTTAAATGAATATCGCAATTGACACATTTGGGCATCCAATGACAACTCTGGCATTCCAATATTGGAGCATATCCTCTTCGGTTTTGAAACAAAATAATTTGCTCATTGTGTTGCAATGCCCTGTTAATTTCATTGTATAACACCGAAGTGAAATGGCCTTTCATTGTTTTTACACGCGTTTCTTCAGCCAGGTTTGCCGTTACAATAGATGGCATGGCTACTTCGCCAAATCGTTGTTTCATGTTTACCAAACCAAACCGTTCTGTTTTGGCATTGTGGTAAGATTCAAATGAAGGAGTGGCCGAACCCAATACGGTTTTGCATTGCCAGATATGAGCAAGCATAATGGATGCATCGCGCGCATTATAGCGAGGTGCAGGCTCATGTTGTTTATAACTCGATTCGTGTTCTTCGTCAACAATGATCAAACCAAGGTCATTGAACGGGAGAAACACAGCCGAACGAGCTCCGATGATAATTTTTACATCACCAGTTTTGATTTTTTGCCAAAGTTCCACCCGTTCGTTTTGCGAATATTTAGAATGAAACGATACGGCTTGGTGTCCAAAATATTTTTGCACCCGCGAAACAATTTGAGAGGTTAACGCAATCTCGGGGAGTAAAAACAATACTTGCCTTCCTTTGCTGATCATTTCTTCGATCAGCTTCACATACACATGCGTTTTTCCGCTCGATGTAACACCATGCACCAGCACCACATCTTTGGTTTCAAAATGATGGTTTATTTCTTCAAATGCTTTTTGCTGATCAGGGTTAAGCGTAAATGTTTGTTGTGTGATGTCGGCTGTTTTAAGCCTGTCGACCTGTATCTTATATTCCGTGAAAACCCCGTTTTTAATCAGCGTTTTAATAGAGCTGTCGCTTGCTCCGCTTTTTTTTATCAGCTCCGTTTTTTCAATATGGTTATCTTCTTTTTTGAGTTGAAGATAAGCGAGCAGCGCATCCGTTTGTTTGGTTTGTTTGGCAAGTTGTTCAAACAGGTTTTCAAGATTTGTTTCTGTTTGGTAGAATTCAGTAAGCGCTATGCATGTGGTTGTTTTGGGTTTGTATATTTCTTTTAACTCTTCACTTAACAGGATGGCTTCTTTGATGTATAAACTTTTAAGCAAAGGGAAAATATTTTTCTGTTGAACGATCTCTGAAAGTTCGTCCATGTTTAATTCTTCCTGCACCGTGAGCGCCTCCACAATAAGGTACTCTTTGTCGCTTAACTCAAGTTGGGTAATATCGGTATCGGTATTCAGCTGAATTTTAGTGGTGCTCTCGAGCCTGAATGAAATGGGCAAAGCTGCGTTCATTATATCGCCCAGCGAACACATATAATACGCGGCCATCCATTCCCAAAACCTGATCAGTTGTGGCGAAAGCAATTCGGTATCATCTAAAATATCCAGTAAGTATTTTGCTTCGTAATCCTTGGGTGGTTTATCGCTGATGCTGTGAACAATTGCTGCATATACTTTCCGCTTGCCAAATTGCACAGCCACACGTTTGCCCACTGCGATTTCGCTGGTCAACTCCTCCGGAACCCTGTAGGTATAGAGTTTGGGAAGTGATAAAGGTAAAATAACGTGTACAAATGTGGCTAATGATTCACTCATGGTTGAAGCCTTACGAAGTAATAGGTTACGTAATTAAAAAGAAAGCTTTGTGGGAAATTACTTCAATGACTTATCCTTCCTTTTTCGGATAATCAAACCATAGCAGTGATGCCGAATGATTGCTCACCTGTTTCCAGGTTTGGATATCAAAGGATAGGAGTGCTGCACCTGCGGTAGGAAGATGTTCGATTAAACTACCGCTGAGTGTTCCTATTAATCCCGTAAAGGCCGGATTGTGGCCAATCATCAAAACCTGTTGAAGGTTATCGTCAAGGTTTCGGATGATGTATAACAGGTCTGGAATATCGGCTTGGTAGATTGTCGTTTCCAATTCAATATGCTTTTCCGGATACCGAAGTTCATTGGCAATATACTGAGCGGTTTTGAGCGTTCGCTTTGCAGGGCTGGTGATAATCAGATCCGGTTTAAACTGTCGTTTGAAAAAACGCCTGCCCATTTCGGGTGCATCTTTTTTGCCTCGCTCATTGAGCGTTCGGTCAAAGTCTGCTTGTCCGGGAGTTTCCCAGCTCGACGACTTTGCATGACGCATCAAAAGGAGTTGTTTCATGTTTTAAAGAAGGTATTGTCTAAAACTCATCACTGCCGCCTGCTTCGCCTTGCTCGTCTTCAAACAATCCAAATTCATCTGCCTCGTCATCCGAAATTTCACCACCCATGTCTTCGGTTTTATCCAAATAGTTTTTGGTGATCTCGTCAAACTCGTTATCGTCAACAATGCCGAAACGCTGAACTTTTGCATATTGTTTGGGCGACATCCCCACAGATTTAGTGCAAACCGGATATTTTACTTTAGGATTTTCTTTTATCTCAATTCCGTTCAATTCGATTTGAAGGGTCCACAGTTCAATGAAATCATAGATATAGATCATTTTTTGATGTGGATCGATTATAAAATCACAGAGTTTTGATTTACTCATGATCGGCAGTTTGGGAGCAGGTTCCATGCTATCGTCATCATCATCGCTCATGTCTTCAAGGGTGATCTCCTGAAAACGTTTCCATGAATCGTTGCTCATGTAAAAAGATGCCATTTGCGATTGATCAAAACCTATTGACTCTAAAATTGCTTTGTGCAGGTCAAAAAAGGTTTGGGTCGATTTGATCTCAATTACCCTAAAAATATCTTCATAATCCTCGAATGCGATTTTGAATTTGTAAACTGCCATATCTGTTTCTATATAATGGGCAAAAGTACATTTTTACACTAAAAAACATGAATCATTTTTTTGCGGATGCAGGCATTCTGTAAAAATAGCTAACTACTTATCTGATAAGGGTTACGTTGCCATTAACGGATGTTTCGCTGCCGTCCCAACCCGTATATGTGATCACATATACAAACACATCCGAAGGTGCAATAGCGCTTTCGATCAGGCCATTAAATCCTTCTGTTTTGCTTTGTGTTTCAAAAATCAATTTACCCCAACGGTCATACAATCTGAGGTGATAGTCTTTTACAAAAACCGGAACAGGATGCCAGGTATCATTATTCCCGTCATCGTTTGGCGAGAAAGCATTGGGCACATGCAAAAGCGGAGATTGTATTAACTCAATGGTGTTGGATGTACTGCTAAAAGGAGAGTTGATTTCTTTGGCCACGATCTGGTAATAGTACAGCCCGTTTTCTTTGTTCAGCTGATCATCAATGAGCCTGCTTTGTTTGTAGCCTGTTTTGCCAAGAGTTGTAAAATTCGTTTCCGGTTCGCTGCGCAATGTGGTGTATGCATCAAGTCCTTGTTTGAAATAATCATAATCGCTCCATTTCAGTTGGTGTGTAAATGGATCTGATTTTCCGGTAAGTAATATGCTGCACGATAAATAATCCGACTCATTTGTGAGTCCACATTCATTGAGTTGTTTGATACGGTAACAGTAAGAGCTTTTTTGCACGTCAACATTTTCATCAATAAGCAGTGTGTCATTTTGATTTTCGAAAGTTGCATATTCCAAAAATTCGGATTCCGATTGATTCGCCTGTCTGTATATTTTATAAGCTAAAAAATTCGACTCAGTCGTTTTGGCCCAGGTGGTCATCACCTTTTTATTATCGACAACTGTTGTTGTGTAAATGTAGAGGGGTTTAGGTTTTTGATCGTTCTTCAATACCGTGCATACTTCATTGGATGTATCGCCAGAGTTGTTGCAAATATTGACGGCATATGCGGCATAACAGATATTATCGGTTGTATTGTTGAAGGCCTGGGGATCATTGTAAAAAAACGCATTGTTAGTGTAGCTGCTTGTGATGGGAGTAATGGTTCCATTTGCATTTTTACGGATCAGCACATAGTGTGAAAAATAACGGGAATTGACCGTTGTTTTATCCCATCTAACCAATACCGTTTGTTGATCAATGCTTCGGGTGCACTGCATGGATGGCGGATCAAAAAGGGGTGGTGGTATCACAACGATTTTGATACGCGCAATATTGGTTCGAGCCTGTGGACATTGGTTATCGCGCATCATGATATTGAGACGAAAAGTATCTGTATGAACATCATCACAGATTGATTTCCACTTAAAGTTGTATTGTGCCCCTTTGGCCTGGTTTACAATATTGCCTTCAAGTATCCTGTTTGTGTTCAGCAATGTTCCACTTACCTGGTGTATGTACACACTATCCGTGAGGCTATTGGTAGAAACATTAAAAGTGTAAGACAACGTGTCGGTAGCCACTATATAAAGGGTAGTGTCTCTGGTGAATGTGAAAACAGGATTAGAAGAGTCGTTTGGAAGCATCGAACAAACCGTTCGTGATGAAACCGAAGGAACATTGCAGGAGTTTACGACCTGAATAAAATAACAAAAGTTTTGAGTGAGGTGCTGTTGTGCACTGTCATCAACGATAATGGAATCTGTTACAATTGATTTGGAGCGAAAAGGGGTAAACACATTATCGTATTTGCTTTTGTAGATTTGATAAGATTTGAAATACGAAGAAAAATTTGTTGCTGTCCATTTTACCTGGAGCACCGAATCGTTAATTGTTTTGAGGCATTCGAGGAAGGGAGGAGTAAGGACAGGTGGTGCTTTTACCAATATCTTGATCTTGCACGAATCTGATTTTACCAATAAGCAGCCATTATCAGAAGCTACTATTTTAACCACAAAAGTGTCGGTGCTCACAGATGAACAACTTGTTCTCCAGGCAATGGACACTGTTAAAGAATTTTTTCCTTTAGTTGTTTTTAAAACAGCCGGGCTTTCTGTTAAATTAAAGATAGGACTTGTAATAACGGCATTTACCGAATCGCCATCCGGGTCGATGATGGTGTACTGGTAATACGCAGAATCTCCGGCAATAATTTGGATGAATGAATCTTTTACAACAGGAGGATTGTCGGATGGGTCGGCAGCAAAACGTAAAAGCGCATTGTTACATCCTCCGGGCGCTTTGTTCACATTAGAATAGGCTCCGGGTGTGGTGGGTAAATCGGAATTGCTCCGGCAACTTGCGCATATAGCCTGGTAAATTTCTCCATTTTTATTAAACCTGCTCGTTCCTCCGTCTACGTGTTCATCACTGCTTAATCCTCCCAAATAAGTTGCGTATGCTAATTGAGCAAGGTTTTTATCCAATGCAATAATGTAAAAGTCGGAGCCGTTCGAAAGTTGTTGGAATGCATCAGGCGTTGTTTCCAGTCCCAAGGTATTGGATGCCGATCGTTGACGCACAAGATTTGTATTTCCGCCCCATCCCGAATAATAAACCCGCCTGCAATTATCAACCATAAAAGCAGAAGGGGATAAAGTTACTCCAGAAGTACCATTCCCAAATACGGTAGAATACATCAATGAATCGAGTCCGTTATTAAGTATTGAAATAAATTGATGCCCGTTAGGTGTAGAGTACACACTTCCTTTTACCGGGTAGTTTCCTACGGATTGGCCTGCTATGTATATGTGATTCAGGTTGTCAATATCAATAAAATAGGATTGATCATATTGTGATGTGCCAATGTAAACAAGTTTTGCAAGGCTATTTCCAAACGTTCCTATTTTTGCTACAAAACCATCTATGCCTCCATTATAGGTAAGGCTTCCCTGGTTAACACCAATATTGGGACTATTGGTTCCTCCGGTTACAATAATACTGGATTGGTCGAAACACAAGCCGTAAATTGCATCTTCACCGGTTCCTCCCAGGTAACTCGAAAAAATGAGCGTTGATAAAGAAGGAGATAGTTCAAAAATACAACCATCCTGTCCGCCTCCTCCAAAAATGTTTTGAAATCCATTACTGGTTACATAACCATTGGCTGTTGTTGATCTTGTTGTTGACGCCACAAACACATTCCCGAATTTATCCAGTTTGATCTCTCCTCTGTAATAGTCGCCATAATTGTAGGCCAACGGTGACGTTAAGCTATCATAAAGATAAATTTCATGGTCGGCCCCATTAATTCCGTCATCTTCTGTTCCTCCCCAATATGTAGATGCTCTAAGCTGGGTTCCATTTGAGGATAACTGGGCAATGATCATATCAACACCTCCTCCGTGAAATTTGTCAACAGCTGTTGCGGTTACCGGAAAATTATTGGATTCGGTTGTTCCTAAAATATACAGTTCACTGGCACCGTTACAAATAATACTATGCGGTTGTTCATTGTTTGTTCCTCCCAGATATGTTGCATACAAAAGTTGTTTGCCATCGGCCGAAAACTTGAGCACACCAATATCACTCGGATATCCTGTTCCTCCCTGAAATGTTTGAAGATAGGCGCCAAATGTTACGGGGAATCCGACACCATAAACGGTTCCTGCAGTATAGCCATTCCCTGCATTGTCATAGGTTGCCGTGAAACCAAAATTATCAGCCACCGAACCACTATATGTACCAAAAACGATATTCGGATCGATCACTAAGGTAGCATGACGATCATATTGTCCGAGCCGGTAGCCGATGGTTGAATCTTTTAAGGTATACGCACAGCTGATCGTTTGGTTTGCCTGAAAGGCATATGGTTCTTCTTCTTTGATATTGGCAACACTGGTTTGAATATGCAATGACGACTCAACGAGCGAAAGCTGATCAGCACCGGTATATACAAGTTGGATTTGGTTGGGATTCGCACCCGGCCTCAGGATATAGTTTATCTTCAGGTAATCAGATTTAGCCACAATCTCCACGTCTATATTAAGGTACATATTGTGGAGCACAATTTTTTCGTAAGCCCTGCAAGATGAAGCCCATTTTTGCGCATCGTTGCCAATAAAGTAATTATATGTTTCGGTGCTGGGGTTGATTTTTGTGACGTCAATATTTGCCGAACCGCCCTTAAACGTCATTTTGTAATTGTGGCCTTTCAGCACCTGGTTTGAGGTTTCTCTGTGCGCAATGGCGTGCAAAGCATCAGCATCGACCATTGCATATACCAATTCATTTTTTGTAATGAATAAGTCGCCACTGGGTATATTTGCTTTAAATAAAATATGCGGATCCCATTGCCCTTTGTTTTCAATAATTTTAATAGAAGGAACGGGTGGTTGAGGGGAGGGGTGAGAAGAGGCAAAAACAGATACAGCACTCATCCAAAAGGACAGCAGCAATGCAAAAGGGAAATATGTGTTTTTTAGATACAAAGTGTTTGTAAACAAATATAAACTAATTGTTTTAAAATGAACGATCTACTAAGTTGATTAATGCGTAAAACATATGGATGCAAAAAAGAGGAAAATAGTTGTATTGACAGGTGCAGGAATAAGTGCCGAAAGTGGCCTTCAAACGTTTAGAGACAGTGATGGGCTATGGGAAGGGTATAATGTATATGACGTGGCAACCCCGGAGGCCTGGGCCAAAAATCCGCCATTTGTGCAGGAATTTTACAATAAGCGCAGAAAGGCTGTATTGGAAGCCCAACCCAATAAGGCACATCAACTATTGGCAGAACTTGAGCAATATTTTGAGGTTTGTATTATTACCCAAAATATCGATAACCTGCATGAAAGAGGGGGAAGTACAAACGTATTGCACCTGCATGGCGAAATTACCAAAGCCCGAAGCATACTGGACGAAAATTTGGTATATGATATTGACGGATGGGAATTAAAAATGGGTGATAGGTGTGAATTGGGAGCGCAATTGCGCCCGTTTATTGTTTGGTTTGGAGAAGCCGTTCCGATGATGGAAAAGGCAATAAGACAGGTTGAATCGGCTGATATATTTGTGGTCATAGGAACCTCATTGGTGGTGTACCCGGCTGCGGGACTCCTGCAATATGCCCCTGCCGGTATTCCAGTTTATATAATAGATAAGGGCAATCCTGATTTTAGAAAGTCGAAACAAATTCAATTTATTCAGGAAACAGCTACATCAGGAATGGAAAAACTAAAGTCTTTATTGTTGGAGTCGGTTAGTGCATAATGGATACCGATCACCTCCTGTTTTAACCATTCATCTTTAGCCTTTGATGAGCGGTAACCCTACAAAAAATGATGTCTCCGCAAGTGTAATTTCACAAGGGCAACGATCATGTCTGTTTTAGTTTCGAGTAACAATGTTTGCAAAGTGCAGGCATCTACTTAACCTAAAATTGTTATGAAAAAGCACGTACTATTTTTAGCGGTTGTCATTGTTTATATGTCGACCGCAATGGGACAAAGCCCCAATTTTTTGCCCAACCACGATATTGTTTTATGTGGTCCCAATGATGTTTTTTTTGTATGCACCAGCCCCGAATACCCTGATCATATCTGGTGGGATTTTGGCGATGGGTCTACCGGTACCGGCATTAATCCATCGCACCGTTATGTAACTTCTGGAAGTTTTGATGTGAAAATGGTGGTGGAGGTGAATGGCATAAAGGATTCCATTGTAAAAGCAGATTTTATTGTAATTCATCCTGTGCCTGAGGCTTCGTTTACCGTAGAAAAAACGCCCCTCTCGGAGCCTTTCAAACGAAGATTTGTTTTTGATGGATTTGCCAATGCAGATAGCATGACGAATTATACCTGGAAAATAAATGATTCCATCGTATCAACGCAGCCTGTTTTTAGCTACCTGTTCAATGGAAATGATCACTATTTTGTTTCCTTAGATGTAACAAATGACAGGGGGTGCAGCGATCATGTTGCCGATTCGATCACCATTTTTGACGAGCCGGTTGTTGCCATGGGATTAGCCGATTCGAAAGCAAAACAACCCTATTCGATGGGTTACAATATGGATGATGCAACCGTAATGATTCATCGCGAAATGAATTCCGGTTTACGAGCGGATGTGCGCATATACGACATTACCGGAAATTTGGTTCAGCACAGCATATTGCAAGCCGACCAACAAGGTGTGGTCATGAACCTGGGGGCACTTCCTGTGGGTATGTATATCATGAGTGTAAACGATACTGCACATTCGTTTGTAAAACGGTTGGTCAAACCTATTTAACAAATTGGAATTGCGCCTCATGTTTTTCTGCTCATTGTTTCATAGGGTGTATGTTACGTTAATTGTTTCGCGCAGTTTAGTGGAAATCATGAGGTTGCAATTTCTTGTATGCGGTTTAAAACTCCTTTACTATTATTGAGCCATGAAAATAAACAATGTGTTGCTGGCATCCTCCGTACTGTTGGTTGGAGGGGCATTCATCATGAAAGATGTGATCAAAGGAGTTGATATTGCTTCGATGGATAAAAGGGCAAATCCCAGGAACGATTTTAATAAGTATGCAAATGGAAACTGGGAAAAAAACAATCCTGTTCCTGAAACGGAAGGTCGTTGGACAAGCTTTAATATTTTGGCAGAGCGCAATTATGATTTGTTGCATACCATTTTACTCAATGCCGCTAATACTCCCAATCCTCAGGAAGGATCCAATGTTCAGAAGATCGGAGATTTTTACCGGATAGCTATGGATACTGCAAAACTGGAACGTGAAGGATTTGCTCCGTTAATGTACGATTTTGCATCCATCACCATTATTACCGATAATATGGACGCACTGCGTCATGTTGGTGTGATGCACCGCAAAGGTATTCCGGCATTTTTTAGTTTTGGCGTAAGCCCTGATGTAAAAAAGAATGATGAAAATACCTGTTATCTTTCACAAGCAGGTTTGGGTTTACCGGATAGAGATTATTACTTAAAAGATGATGAAAAATCTAAAAACTTCAGGAAAGAATATGTGATTCATATTGCCAATATGTTCAAACTTACCGGAGTTGGATCTGCCGAAGCGACTAAAATCGGAGAAGATATATTAGCACTCGAAACCAGGTTGGCCAAAGCATCCATGTCGCGCGTGGAGAGAAGAGATCCGGATAAAACCTACAACAAAACGACACTCACTGAGTTGATATCGAAGTATCCGAACCTTAACTGGAAAGGGTATTTTGATCAGATCGGTATTACCCAAAAAAATCAACAGGTATTTATAGTCGGACAACCGGCATTTTTTGAAGAGCTGAACAGTGTATTGGGTTCGACCAGTATTTTTACCGTGCGTAATTACGTAAAATGGAAAACAATCAGCAATGCAAGTACATACCTGAGTGATGCTTTCGGAAAAGAGTCGTTCCATTTTTACAGCACAATACTTACCGGAACCAAGGAGCAAAAACCAAGATGGAAACGCTCCGTAAATGCAGCCAATAATCTTATTGGAGAGCTTGTGGCTCAAGAGTATGTTAAGGTTGCATTCAGTGAAGAATCGAAAAAGCGTGTAAACGAAATGGTTGACAATTTGCGTGCAGCATTTAAAGTGCGCATCGAAAACCTGGATTGGATGAGTGCCGAAACAAAAACAAAAGCACTCGAAAAATTGGCTTCGTTCAACCGTAAATTGGGGTATCCTGATAAATGGATGGATTATACCGCACTCGAAATCAAATACGATAATTATTTGTCGAATTATTACCGTGCTGCTACGTTTGAATTTGATGATAATGTCAACCGTTTGGGTAAACCAATTGATAAGCAGGAGTGGAATATGTTGCCACAAACAGTGAATGCATACTACAGTCCGTTAATGAATGAGATCGTGTTCCCAGCGGCCATCATGCAACCACCATTTTTTGATCCGAATGCGGATGACGCAGTGAATTATGGTGCGATCGGAGCGGTGATCGGTCATGAGTTTTCACATGGTTTTGATGATAAAGGAAGCAAGTTTGATGCGCATGGAAATTTGAACAATTGGTGGACAGAAGAAGATAAAGCCAAATTTACTGCACGCACCAAGGTGATGGTTGATCAATACAATCAATACAAAGTTGAAGACAGTTTAACCGTGAATGGTGAACTTACATTGGGTGAAAATATTGCAGATTTTGCAGGGCTTACCGTTGCTTACGATGCCTATATGCTTTCTCTTAAAGGAAAAGAGCAGAAAAAAATAGATGGTTTTACACCTCAACAACGGTTCTTTATTGGGTTTGCCCAGGTGTGGAGAGCTAACTCTCGGCCGGAATACACCCGCCAGCAGGTATTAACCGATCCACATTCTCCTGCTAAATTCAGGGTGCTTGGTCCGCTATCCAATATGCCTCAGTTTTATGAAGCATTTGGTGTGAAAAAAGGAGATGGGATGTACAGGTCCGACTCTACAAGGGTTCGAATATTTTAATCAAAGAAGCCGATAGCATTTTGTTATCGGCTTTTTTTGTGCTTTCAGGTTACACCAAAGCCACTTGCCTTAGCCTACTTTGTAAATCAAAATGGTATTATATTCGCCCCATGCAAAAAATGCCTTCGTTTAAAGATATGATCCTGTTTGAGGACGATGATCTTATCTTTATTAATAAACCTGCTTCACTTTCTTCGCTCGATGAACGCAACTCCAATGCTCAAAGTTTATTAAGTATAGCAAAAAAATATTGGGCCGAGTCGCAGCTGTGCCACCGATTGGATAAAGAAACTTCGGGTGTAATGGTCATTGCCAAGAACCCTGAAATGTACCGTACCATGGCAATGAAATTTGAAGCTCGTGAAATTGAAAAACGATACCATGCTATTGTTGGAGGAGTGTTGGTGGTTGACCAAAAGTCAATTGTGTTACCGCTAAGTATTACCCGCAATGGATTGGCCAAGATTGATATGAAAGAAGGAAAGCCGGCTGAAACGATTATTTCAACAGTTAAAACCTGGGAACATTATACCTTGGTGGAATGTAAGCCCATAAGCGGCCGATTACACCAGATCCGCATTCACCTTTCTTCTCAGAATTTTCCCATTGTAAGTGATACTCAGTATGGAGGCAAAACGCCAATGCTTTCAAAAATGAAACGCAATTTTAAAGTTGGAAAATTTGAAAATGAAAAGGGGATGATGAACCGCGTAGCCCTGCATGCCCGCAATTTGCAATTTGATATTGAAGGCAAAAACTATGATGTAACTGCGCCATATCCAAAAGATTTTGATGTACTCATAAAATTATTGGATAAACATGACGCCACATCTTAGTATGTGCTGTTTTTAATAATCACATTTTCGGGTATTGATATTCCACCTGAAAGCAATGGCAGGGTTAATGGTATTGCTTTCAAACTTAGTCGACTGACTGGTAACATTTCGGTATGTGAGTTGCAAGTCAATAAACATATTATGCCAAAACATGTATGATATCATTAGGTCGGCAATCAGCATATGGGTTGTAATACCTTGGCCAATGGTGTTACCATATTCTTTTTCATATGTGTAATAAGGTTTACGGATATCTTTTCCCCAATTACTGGTATCATCATCGTTTCCGTATGTGCTGTAAATACCCTGGAGCGTAATAAATGTTTTGGTTGTGGGTTGGTATCTCACAATGGCAATATGCTCTTTAAAATTTGCACCCAGCGGATGTGCCATGTTTTGGTTGTAATTCACGTAAGCATTTTTGGGTTCAAATGATGTGTACATGTATGGCCTTACGCGATTATGCTCAAGCTGCAAATCCAGGTTAGAAACGCCAAATACATCAATATATTTTAACCCGATCTGCACACCTGCCTTATTGCCTGCCCAACCATTATTGGAAATTAAATTACCAAAAATAAATTCGGAAAGAACCACCTGGCTGTACAGCGAGAAATGTTTGGCAAAATTGTATTTCATGTCAAACCCGATAATGGTTTTGTCGGGGCTGTTCAAACCGTTTTCGATCGGTTTGTAAAAAATAATGGGATTTAGGTATTGTGCATCGTATCCCGGATTGCCATATCCGCTGTCGCGCTGAAAAGAAATGGTTTGAAATAAACCCAGGTTAAACCGTTTGGTGATATTGATATTGGCATATGTTGTGGCGTAATAATGGCGTTTGGGTAAGCGTCTCTGTCCGGGTACCACATAGTCGTACATTTGCCCCCATATATTGGTGTAATTAATTTTCCAGACACGTGTATTGACGCGCAGAAATAAATTGTCGCGACTGAAATCACTCATCATTAAACTTCGGTAACCATTGCCAATAAAATTACGAGCATGTCCGAATTGGATGTCGAAATATTTTCCCGCTTGCCAGGCAGCATACCCACTGGCTGCCCAGTAGTCAAAGTTTACTCCGTCTGTTGTTTTCAAAAACGCTTGTCCCGGTATCACCGAATCAGCATGGTAAAATTCCCTGTCCCATGTATTGGACATTTGTTGTACATCGCTCACCTGAGTGTAAAAGCTAAAGCTGTTTCCAATTTTGCCCCGAATTTCAACACCTCTGTTGTTTAACCACAATATTTGCCCGAAATGCTTATCATATTCAAACTTTTGATGGGCTACCGGGTTGATGATAAATGCGTAATTGTTACCGGTAACATCTCCCAATGCAGCCCTGTGTTTATAGATCCCGGTGTTCCAGAGCGATTTTTGGGTACGGGTACTTTCAGAAGAGCTATACTCAAAATTGTCGGCTTGTAGGTATGCAAGGTTAAAATAATCCTGTTTGCTGAGTTTGGTGCTGGTGATGTCAAAGCTATCAATATAATGAGCAATACTTTCCCTCTTATAAGCTTTGGAGTTGGTGTTAAACTCTTCGGGTGTGGACAGGCGTCCTTGTTTAATTTCAAACCGATCGAGCAAATGCATACTCATGGAACCCAGCGGCACATAACTGCTCTGTGCAAATATTTCAGTTGCAAAAAGCAACAAACAAATAGCTATTGTTATTCTATACATTATTACAAAAGTGTTGTTTTAAGATCAGCTGTCAAAATGGTACCATTAAGCTTTGTCAATAATTGCATTCTCTGGGTGAGATGTTCCAACGTAAAGATACAGCACCATTCAATGTTTGTGATTCAAACTGTGGTAATACACTCGTGATATTGCGGTAGGTGCATGTTAAATCAATAAAGAGGTTGTGCTTCAGCATGTATGATGTTTGCAGTTCCGTGATGAACATATTGGTTTTAACACCCTGCCCAATAAAGTTGCCATATTCATTTACCCTGCTATTGTAACTCATTCGAATATCCTTACCCCAATTGCTGCCATTGGTATCATTGCCATATGTGCTGTATATAAATCGGGCAACGATGGTTAGCTTATTAACCGGTTGATAATGGACAATACCAATATATTCCCGAAAATTGGCACCTATCGGATGGGCCATGTTTTGGTTGTAATTAACATAGGCATTTTTGGCATCAAAGGAAGTATACATATATGGCCAGGCCTGATTGTATTCAGCTTGCAGATCCAGGTTGTTTACAGAGAATGCGTCTATGTATTTAACACCAATTTGATAAGCCTCTTTGTTTCCCCACCATCCTTGCTCTTTAAATCGTTTGTCGAAACTAAACTCAGAGATCATAAATTGTCCGTAAACCGAAAAGTGACGGGCAAAATTGTATTTGAAGTCCATTCCCAGGATGGATTTGTCGGGACTGTTTAATGAGCTTTCAATGGGTTTGTAAAAGATGATCGGGTTTAGATATTGGGGATCAAAACCGGTGCTCGAATGGCCGCTATCCCGTTGGAACGAAATGGTTTGCACAAGCCCTAAATTAAACTTCTTGGTGATATTGATGCTGGCATGTGTAGTTGCGTAGTAGTGTCGCTTTACAAAATTGCGCCCAATGAACGGGGCATAATTATACATGTAACCGAACAGGTTTGTATAGTTCAGTTTCCAAATTCGGCTGTTAATTCTAAAGAAAAGGTGGTCGGTTGAAAAATCGGACAGAATAAGCGAGCGATATCCATTTCCAAGAAAATTACGTCCATGCCCAAATTGCATGTCGATATATTTACCTGCTTGAAAAGCGATATAACCATTTGCTACCCAATAATTGAAAATGGTACTATCACCGGGTTTTACCATTTCGGTGAATAAGAAAGATTGTCCTGCAACTACATCGTAGTTCTTATAAAACTCCAGGTTCCAGGTATTGAGCTGTTGGATTTCATCACCAACCATGGTGTAAAAACTGATGTTTTTGCCAAACTTTCCGCGCATTTCAAATCCCCTGGTATTGATATAGGCAAAGCCTTTTTGCCGGCCATCATATTCTCCTTTTAAATACAAAACAGGATTGAAAACTAAGGTCAGATCAGGAACACTGATATCATAAAATGCAGCTTTGTGTTTGTAGATATTTGTTTTTCCCAATGGTTTTTGCGAAAGGGTTTTGGTTGAAGTGCTGTATTCAAAATTGTCGTCTTGCAAATATTGCAGGTTAAACAGGTCTTGTTTACTCAAAGGTGTATGTGTTTGATCAAAGCTATCGGCATAAAGCGCAATACTCTCCCGTTTATATGCCCTTGTGGTTGTATTAAATTCAAAAGGTGTAGCAAGCCTGCCTTGTTTGATTTCCATTCTGTCGAGTACATGCATGGAGTAACTCCCCAAAGGAATATAGGAGCTTTGTGCACATGCTATTGTTGCAACACAGATATTCAGAGAAATAAGGATATATCTTAATTTACTTAGCATAAACACAAAAGTGCTTTATTAATTTGGTTTGCAAAGGTTAAACTTAGGAATCATTATTGTTTAATAATATTTTGGCTTTAATGCATTGATTTTAAGAATATTATTTTGCTGTATGGAATTCTATTCAAATGCATTTATAGTGCTTAATTACTTTTTAAACATAATCACTTTAGACATTATTTATGCTATCATGTAAAAATATGCTGCTTCATTGTATACTACATATGGGCTAATATTAGGAGAACGTTTCATATATGCGTATTTAAATTCAGTTACTACCCATCGCTATATTACAGGGATCATCAGTTCAACGATTGGGTTTTAACCGATGTTTACAGATCGCGGTTCTATTGGTTGAGTTTTGATATTCACAATTTGTTGCCAAAGCCTGCAAGGCGTTATTGGCCTGCTTTTTTAACAGGGCAATAGGGTATGGAATCGATAAAATACGGATCGATTTGCAACACCGACAAGACGTGAGTTTGGGATATCTTTTGATTGGAATCTGGCGTTTATCAAAACCAAGAGTAAAGGTGCTCATCTGATTAAGGAAATGGCTGATTATATCCATTATCCTACATCCGGTGTAACAAAGGTGCAAGGCGAACCGGCAATATTTAAAGCAATACTTGTACGGTAGCGGTCCAACTCTTCAACTCGAAGATTCATCCTGCATTCTGAAAAGCTTTTTTATGTCATCGATCAAAATACTTATTTTGCAACGCAATGAATGAACTGGAAGCTAAGATCCGAATTGATCAACTTACAAATGAGTTGAATAAACACAATTACTACTATTATACCCTCTCCAAACCTATTATTGGCGATACGGAATTTGATCTGTTGTTAAAGGAATTGGAAGCACTTGAACAACAATTCCCACATTTGGCCAATGCCAATTCCCCAACCCAAAAAGTGGGAGGAGATATTACCAAAAATTTTGTGCAGGTAAAACACAAATACCCGATGTTAAGCCTTGGTAATACGTATAGCGAAGAAGAACTGATCGAATTTGATGAGCGTATCCGGAAAGCTATTGGAAATGATATTGAATATGTGTGTGAACTTAAGTTTGATGGTTTGGCCATTAGTATTACGTATGAGAAAGGGAAACTACTAAGGGCAGTAACACGGGGTGATGGGGTACAAGGAGATGATGTAACCACGAATGTAAAAACCATTAAAACCATACCACACCAATTACCTCCGGGCGATTATCCCGAACTATTTGAAATAAGAGGTGAAATTTTCATGCACCGCAAAACGTTCGACAAGTTGAACGATGAATACAAGCGCGAGCTTGAAGCAAAAGGATATGACGAAGAAGAGGTAAAAGAAAAACTGTACAAAAATCCCCGCAATTTTGCATCGGGCACCCTTAAAATGCAAGATTCAAAAGAAGTGGCAAAACGTCCACTCGATTGTTTTTTATACTTTGTGTATGCCGATCATCAGGTTGCTGATACCCATTTTAAAAGTTTGCAAAAAGCTCATGAATGGGGCTTCCAGGTAAGCGATAGTTACAAGCTGTGCAAAAGCATGGACGATGTAATGGCATTTATAAAGCATTACGAAACAGCGCGGGAGAAGCTAAGCTATGAAATAGATGGTGTTGTGATTAAGGTAAACAGCTACGTTCAACAACAAGAATTGGGCTTTACAGCTAAAAATCCTCGCTGGGCGATCTCGTATAAATACAAAGCGCAAAACGCGGTGAGTTTATTGCAAAAGATCACTTACCAGGTTGGACGAACGGGAGCCATTACTCCGGTTGCCAATCTTACACCTGTGCAGCTTGCAGGAACTACTGTTAAACGTGCAAGTTTATACAATGCCGATGAAATAGAACGATTGGATCTCCATGAAAATGATTGGGTATTTGTTGAAAAAGGCGGAGAAATTATTCCCAAAATAACGGGAGTGGATCTTAGCAAGCGAGAACCCAATGCCGTTAAATATGTGTATGCAACAAATTGCCCCGAGTGCGGAGCCTTGCTTGTGCGCAAAGAAGGAGAGGTTGTGCATTACTGCCCAAATGAACTTGGTTGCCCGCCCCAGTTGATCGGAAGAATTGAACATTTTATCGGGCGCAGGGCCATGAATATTGATAGTTTGGGTAATGAAACAATTGCCGGGCTTTATCAGAAGGGACTGATTAAAACATATGCCGACCTGTATGATCTCACAACCGAAAAGCTTTTGGGATTGGAGTTTGAAGTGGGTGATGACGAAAAGAAAAAACGGTCACTCAAAGAAAAATCAGTCGATAATATTCTGAATGGAATTGAATTGAGTAAAAAGATCCCGTTTGAACGTGTATTGTTTGCGCTGGGTATACGCATGGTAGGGGAAACGGTTGCAAAAAAATTGGCCAAACATTTTATGACCATTGATCGCCTGGCCAATGCCACCAAGGAAGAGATAGCCAATATTTATGAAATAGGAGAGAAGATAGCAGAAAATGTGGTGTCGTTTTTTGCTGATGAAGCGAATAGAAATATTGTGTTACAGCTAAAACAAAAAGGGTTGCAGTTGGAATTGCATGAAGACCAACAAGCCGAGAGAACAAATAAGTTGGAAGGGAAATCGTTTTTAGTTTCCGGAACATTTACCATCAGTCGTGATGAACTTAAGGCTTTGGTTGAGAACAATGGTGGACGAAATGTTGGCAGCATCTCAAAGTCGCTTAACTATTTAATTGCCGGTGACAAAATGGGCCCTGAAAAGTTGAAGAAGGCCACTGACCTGAATATTCCTATCATCAGCGAGGATGAGTTTAAGCAAATGATCGCTTAAAATTTTTAACGCAATACAATTGTTAATAAGGTAAACACCTGTCCAGTATAATAATGGAATGAATTTGGTTGGGCAGCTAGTATTTTGTAATCTTGCCATGGGTAATGAAATTAATAGAAGACATTAAAAATTATATAGGCAGGTGGCAGTTGGAGCGTGAGGTGAAAACCAAACGACTCAAACGAAAGCTTATTCCGTTTACGCAGGTAAACCATATTGGGATCGTTTATGATGCCAATGACCTTGAAAATGAAAAGACGGTGAGCGGCTATGCAAATGCCTTAAGGGCTGAGGGGAAAAAGGTTTTTATGTTGGGATATGTAAACGAGAAACATTTACCCACAACGCGAAAGTTTTTGTTGAATTCAGAATTTTTTTGGCGCGAAAAACTGAATGGAATCAATCTCCCCATCAAAGGACAAATTGGGCAGTTTTTACAATTGGAGTTTGATCTGCTACTGAACTTGTATTTTGAACCGGCTTTACCCTTGCAGGCAATTGCTGCCTATTCAAACGCAAAATACCGCGTAGGTCCCAATGTGGATGGAGGCTTAGCTTTTTATGAATTTATGGTGGATGTTGGGCGCAAAAAAGATCTCTATTTTTTGATCGAACAAATTGACTTTTACTTACGAAATATAAAATAACAAATTATGCAAGGAACAGGTGTAGCATTGGTGACTCCGTTTAACCCGGATTTTAGTATTGATTTTCCATCATTGGAAAAAATAGTGAACCATTGTATTGAAGGAGGGTTGGAGTATTTGGTTGTGCTTGGAACAACTGGCGAAGGACCCACATTGAACAAAGAAGAAAAGAAGCAGATCTTTAAGTTTGTTGCCGAAAAAGCAGCCGGACGCATTCCGTTGGTGGCAGGTATAGGCGGAAATGATACACGCGAAGTTGCAGAAGCAATGCAGTCATTTGATCCTACCGGTTACAGTGCCATTCTTTCAGTAAGCCCGTATTATAACAAACCAAACCAGGAAGGTATTTATATGCATTTTATGGCTTTGGAAAAAGTAACTCCATTGCCAATTATCATCTACAATGTTCCTGCCCGCACAGGTATGAGTATTTCGGCAGCTACCACTTTACGTTTGGCAAATGCTTCGAAAAAATTTATTGCCGTAAAAGAAGCATCGGGTAATGCTGAGCTTTTTATGGATATTTTGAAAGACGCACCCGCACATTTTTCAGTGATCTCCGGTGATGATAACCTCACGCTTCCCTTTTTAGCGATGGGAATGACAGGAGTGATCTCTGTGATTGCACAGGCTTATCCGCGTCCGTTTAGTGATATGGTGCGTTTGGGATTGGCCGGAAAATTTGAAGAAGCACGTGCTGTTCATTTTAAATTATACGATATCATGAAAACCATCTTTGCTGATGGAAGCCCGGGAGGAGTGAAGGTTTTATTAAACCAACAAGGCTTGTGTCAAAATGTGGTGCGCTTGCCTTTGGCTCCTGTAAATAAAGAGGTGGAAGCGAAGTTGCGAGCATTTACGTTAGCGTAGCAACGCAACACTTCCTTCAAATACCTTCGATTTATTGTTTTCAGGTTCTGTTATTTTAATGAGGTAACGGTAGTTTCCTTGAGGACTGAAATTTTTCCCCAAATTGTGTAAGGTTCCATCCCATCCTTGGGTTGGGTCTAAACCTGTATACAAGTTTTGTCCCTTTGAATCATATACATTCATGCTTATTCTGTAAGAAATATTGTTTGGATTGGAAATAACAACCCTAAATATTTTGTTGCAATTGGGTTCTCCATCCAAACAATTTGCGTCACTGTTAACTGTCCCATCTGGACTATCTGGCCTAAACGCATTAGGAATGTAAACACCAATGGATAAATCATCCTGGTCTACTTTTTTGCAAGCCATTACTGCACTTAGCAATGATAAAATGATGAGTAGCTTTTTCATTGTTTGGTTATTCCTAAAGCGATGCCTGTTGAAAATATTCCATAATTAAAATAGGATACGAACTCATTCGGTGTGTTTTGGTATTGTGCATATACCCGCAAACGTGGATGGATATAACTCAGTTGTATGAGCTGAGTACCATAGTTTCTTGTTTTATATGAAACAATAAAATGGTGGTAGGTAATATTAAGTCCAATTTGACCATATCTGTCTGTGTTTTCTGCAATAAGTAAGTCATATGTGATCCAACTTGACACTTTTTTCAGTTCAAAAAGTTTGGCTCCTGTTTGAATATTGATGTTCATTCTTTCCAATGACCCTACTGATTGGTAAAAGCCTTTATATATACTATTTATATGATAGAAAGTGGATGCCAGGTAAAACTTCGGGCTTCGTAAGGTTAATCCGGCATCTATAGTTGGGTATAAATAGGATCCATTAATTGGCGTTTCCGTAGTATTCCTTACCACTCCTTGGTTCCCGTTTATTTGGTCACCAAAGATGTATTCGTCAAAGTTGCTTTTATATTGGCTCATATTTAAGCCAACACCCATATTCAGTTTGGTGTTTTTCCAAAAGGAGTTTTTTCCCAATCCGAAACCGTATGCATATTGCAATCCAATGGCATTGTAATAAACTAATTGTGATGATGGAACATTTTTGCTGATTATACCAAATCCATGTTTACGCCATTGTGTACTATATGCTGCTTGCCAATAAAAAAAAGGATCATCATTACTCGTAAAATTGTTTCGCCTGAATTGTACATCGGTACGAATGATATGTTTGCCCATATCAGATGTCAATGCCGGGTTTAATGTTGGATGTACCTCATTTCTGTATACATCAAAACAACCGGATGAGTCATTTTGTGCGACAATATGGCTTGAAGAGCAGAGAAAAAGAATAACAAAGGGGATGAATCGCATATGTTAAAAATACAGGTAATTTTCAAATATCCAATAATGAGGTACTTTAACCTTATTTATGGGTAAATGTTTTTTGTTTTGATTATCAATCAAACACGCAAATTTTACGTAAGAAGTAATGTTATAATCTATTTTACGTTGTATTTTACATTCGTTAACTAAATCATAAAGCCGTTGGAATTCTCTGGAACAATTAAATCTAAATTACCTAAGACCGGAACCACTATATTTAGTGTCATGTCGGCATTGGCCGCAGAGCACAAGGCGATCAATCTTGCACAAGGTTTTCCCGATTTTGCCTGCTCTGATAAATTGATCGAACTGGTAAATACCTATATGAAAAAAGGGTTGAACCAGTATGCCCCGATGCCGGGTGTAATGACCCTGCGCGAACGCATTGCCGAAAAAACAGAATCATTGTATTCGGCAGTGTATAACCCTGAAACGGAAATAACCATCACCCCGGGAGGAACACATGCCTTATATGCAGCCATTAGCGCGGTGGTGCGCGAAGGCGATGAAGTGATCGTGTTGGAGCCTTGTTATGATTCGTATGTCCCTGCCATTGAGTTAAATGGTGGACGTCCAATCTTTTTTGAGCTGAAATTTCCGGATTATAAAGTTGACTGGAATGAACTGAAACGATTGGTGAATTATAAAACCAAAATGATCATCATTAATACTCCGCATAATCCAAGTGGGACTATATTAACGGCTCAGGATATGTTGAAACTGCAAAAAATAGTTGATAAAACAGAGATCGTGATCCTGAGCGATGAGGTTTATGAGCATATTATTTTTGATGAGATCGAACACCAGAGTGTGGCGCGTTATCCCAAATTAGCAGAGCGGAGCATCATTGTTTCCTCATTTGGCAAAACATACCATACTACAGGTTGGAAAATGGGGTATGTGTTGGCTCCCGCTAACTTAATGGTAGAGTTTCGCAAGGTTCACCAGTTTATGGCTTTCAGTACCAATACCCCCATTCAATATGCATTGGCTGATTTTTTATCAGACAAAGATGAGTACCTGCGGTTAAGTTCTTTTTACCAGCAGAAGCGTGATTATTTTCAAAAGCTTGTAAAGGGCTCCAAGTTTAAAGTGTTGCCTTGTTTGGGTTCCTATTTTCAATTGTTGGGTTTCCAAAAAATAACGCAGGAAAAAGACCTGGATCTGGCCAAACGTTTAACCAAGGAATATAAGATCGCGAGCATTCCGGTATCATCTTTTTACCATAAACAAATGGACAACCATGTACTGCGGTTTTGTTTTGCCAAAAGCAATGAGACACTGGAGCAAGCGGCCGAAAAACTATTGCAGATATGAAATCACTAAGGGCAACAATTATTCAAACGGATCTTCATTGGGAAGACAAAGCAAAAAACATTGCCCTGTTTGATAAATTGCTTGCAACGATCGAATCGCCTACCGATTTTATTGTTTTACCCGAAATGTTTACCACTGCCTTTAGCATGAATCGCTCATTGGCAGAACCCATGTCGGGAGAAACCATTTCCTGGATGAAACACAAAGCTGCTCATCTTAATACACCTGTTTGCGGAAGCTTGATGATCGTGGATGAGGGTAAATATTACAATAGGTTTGTTTGGGTGAACCCTAACGGAACCCTGCAGTTTTACAACAAACGTCATTTGTTCCGAATGGCTAATGAACATGAACATTTTTCGGCTGGAAATGAAAGGATCATCATCGAGCTCAATGGCTGGAAATTGTTTCCTGTAGTGTGTTATGACCTGCGTTTTCCCGTTTGGTTGCGAAGAACATCCCAGTTTGATTATGATGCAATGATCGTGGTTGCCAATTGGCCCGAACGAAGGGAACACCATTGGCGGGTTTTGTTGCAAGCCAGGGCCATCGAGAACCAAAGTTATTTGGTAGCTGTTAACAGGATTGGAATGGATGGAACCGGATTAAACTATTCGGGATACAGTGGAATCTTATCTCCAAAAGGCGAGTGGATCACCGAATTACCCAATATGGCAAGTATTACCCAGGTTGAGCTGAACAAACAAGTATTGACGGATTGGCGGACCACTTTCCCAGCTGCCAATGATGCTGACAGTTTTGCTTTGGCATAATTTTTAATAAAATGTTTTGCAACGTATCGGTGTACATTTGCATCACAACCTTTTAACCATAATGAGAATTCAAAATATATGAGACTAATCTTAACAGTATGTATGTTGTTTGCCGTAAATGTAATATTTGCCGGCAATGGTGGGACTTTGAAATTTGATAAAACGATTCATAATTTTGGTATTATCGAAGAGAATGATGGACCGGTGACTCATGTATTCCATTTTGTAAATACGGGAAGAAGTCCTGTTCGCATCACGAATATTTTAACAAGTTGTGGATGTACCACTTCCGATTATACCAAGACTGCTATTAATATTGGCGATTCGGGTTTTGTGAAAGCAATATTTGATCCTAAAAACAGGCCCGGGCCCTTTTCGCGCACACTTACTGTTATAACCAATGGTACTCCTGAAAGTTATGTGCTGAACGTAGAAGGTTCCGTAGGCTCTATGGATAAAGAGATGTTGGCTATTTTTCCAAAGTCAATAGGTAATTTGCGAGTGACCAGCAATGAGATTAACCTCACCGTAAAAGAAGATAAAATTGATAGCTTTTATATTGGTGTATATAATCCCAATGCAAAAGGTATAACCATTCGCAATGTTGTTACGCCCTACCCAATGCGTACCCTTGCCAAAAATATGCTCATTACACCTAAGGATGGTGAAAATATATTGATTACTTATAATGGTGCTTTGGCCGGTAAACTGGGACTTCGTGTAGATACTTTTTACTTAGTAACAGATGATGATACCTTAAAAAACAAATCGATCATCGTAAAAGCCAATATCATTCAAAACTTTGATAAGCTTACCCCTCAACAACGTGCTGATGCACCTGTGTTTGGTGTTAAGCAACAAGATGCGACTGTTCCCGAATTATATCTTGGCGAAAAAGGCACATACTCTTTTGACGTAGAAAATACCGGAAAAACAGATCTGCTTGTCAAAGGATATTACAGCAAATGCAATTGTATGACAGCTTCATTTGAAAAGGGAAGTGTGAAAAAAGGAAGCAAAGGAAAATTGGTGGTTAGCTTTGATTCTTCCAAGATGCATGGTATTGTGATCGAAACAATAACCGTAATCACCAATGATCCCAAAAATACTGAAAAGACATTTACCCTTCGCTCAAAGGTGGTTGTTCCCGGCAAAGAACCCATTAGCAATTAACCCTGATTTTTTATTGTTTACATTTTAATAGTTTTTATTCGAATGAAAAAACCTGTTCTATTTGTAACCCTGGCATTTGCCAGTGGAATTTTAGGTGCATTGACATTTCACCTGTTATTACCCAAGCATGTTGTTTTTCAGCAACATGTTTCTCAAACAAATTCGGAGGAAATAACATCAAGCAATGTTGGATACAAGCAAGCCCTGGCTTCATCCGAAGACTTTATACAAGCTTCCCAAATTGCAACGCCCTGTGTGGTGTTTATTAAAACAGTGAGTCAGCAGCAGCAATACACGGATCCTTTTTTTGACTTTTGGTCGAATATGGATTTTTTTGGTCAAAGAGGTCCGGTTACCAGTTCGGGATCGGGGGTGATTATCAGTAAAGATGGTTACATCGTTACCAACCTGCATGTTGTAAAAGATGCCAATCAGATAGAGGTAATTACCAATAATAATAAACACGCTTACAAGGCAAAACTTATTGGTTCGGATGCTTCAACGGATCTGGCATTAATAAAGATCGAAGCTGCAAACCTGCCAAATATTGTTTTTGGAAACTCTGATAATGTAAAAATCGGGGAGTGGGTATTGGCAGTAGGGAATCCGTTTAACCTTACGTCAACTGTTACGGCCGGAATTGTGAGTGCAAAAGGAAGAAACATCAATATTGTAAACAGTAAATTTCCAATTGAATCGTTTATTCAAACAGATGCGGCTATTAACCCGGGTAATAGTGGTGGTGCCCTGGTGAGTACTTCGGGAGAACTTATTGGTATTAACACAGCTATTGCTTCCAATACAGGTTCATACAACGGATATGGTTTTGCAATCCCTGTAAACATTGTTCAGAAAATAGTGAAGGACTTGATCGAATTCAATGAAGTTCAGCGTGGATACATCGGATTGGATGTAAAAGATATTGATGGCGCGTTGGCCAACACACTAAATATAAACGATAATTTTGGGGTGTTTGTAAATTCGGTATTGGCTGAAGGACCAAGTGATTTGGCAGGTGTGAAAGCCGGTGATGTGATCCTTAAAGTAGATGAAAAGTTGATTGACAGCAAAGCTATTTTTGATGAGCAATTGAGTTACCATCGCCCCGGTGATAGAGTGAAATTAACACTGTTGCGCGGAGGCAAGGAAACCGAGTTGTACATCAAGCTTATCAATAAAGAAGGCAATACGGCTATCATGCGTAAAAATACCGTTACGTCACAAAGTTTGGGTGCCGATTTTCAGCCGGTATCCAAAGTGGAGTGTGAGCGTTATGGAATCAAATCAGGAATCAAAGTGAATAATATCCGTGGCGGTAAATTCAGGCAAATGAATATCCCGGAAGATTTTATCATTACTTCTTTTAATAAAAAGGAATACAGCAACGCAGAAACCTTTATCAAAGATTTTGAAAATACACGCGGACAATTACTCATTGAAGGATTGTATGCAAACGGCAGCAGAGGTTTTTACTCTTTCTACACGTATTAAGTAGACAGTCTTCTCCAAAAGAAAAGCCTATCCGGATCCGGATAGGCTTTTCTTTTTTGCGGTGCTGAGCAATTATTTTTTCTCTAATAGGGTTTTGATTTTTTCTTCCAATACAAACTCATCCCCCTCAACATAACCTGTATGAGAATATACTATTTTGCCATTGGCATCTAATAAAATGGTAAAAGGAATGGATACAGCATTTAATGCACGCTTTAGATCTTCGTTTACGTCAAGTAAGCAATCAAAATCCCAGGCTTGTCCATTTACATAAGGTTTTACTTTTGCCACATTGCGTGAGTTGTCGGTTGAAACAGCAACGAGTTCCAATCCATATTTTTCCTGCCATTCATCGTATACCGCAGCAATATTGGTCAATTCTTTTTTGCATGGAGTACACCATGTAGCCCAAAAAGAAATAATGGTGATCTTACCGGATTTTGAATACTCGGAAACATTCTTGTTTTTGCCATTAATATCTTTCAATACAATCTCGGGCATGGTTTGCGAGTTTTGTGCAACGCAGATGGTTGCTAAACTAAGAAATAGTGATGCGATTATTACTTTCATTTTATCTTTATGGTTTTTATTTATGGTTATTTGTTGTTCATCGAAAATTAATTCGCTGTAAACGCATAACCAACCTGGTGCCAAATATAATTTTTTTGATAATAAAACATACACCGTGCCACCATTTGCAAACATTTCCACAGCCGCTATTGTTTCCCAAAAGCATATATATTTGTGTCCATAGCATTGCGCAAGGCGGTGCCTTATTTTAGTAAGGAATAAACATGATAAAAGTCGGGATTTTTTTTGGTGGTAATTCGCGCGAGCGTGAGGTAAGTTTTGCCGGAGGCAGAACCGTATACGATAATTTGGATAAATCGCTGTTTGAAGCCGTTCCAATTTTTGTTGATAGTTTCAACAATTTTATCCTACTCGATTGGGAATACATATACAAGGGCAGCATCCGCGATTTTTATCCGCCTGTTCAGTTCCTGAAGAATTCGAAGAACAATATTCAAATCTATGCCGAAAGCTTAACGGAAGCCTATAAAGATAATGGCAAAAAAATGGCCGCAACATTGGGTAAAGTTATCAAGGCAGAAGAGCTTAGCTCATTAATGGATTTTGCCTTTTTGGCTTTGCACGGCAGTTTTGGGGAAGACGGTACTATTCAGGGATTATTAGAGTGGAATCATATTCCATATACAGGCTCCGGGATTTTGCCATCCGCAATCGGGATGCACAAAAAGGTACAAAAGAGCATGATGCAACATGCCGGGTTCAACAGTCCGAAATGGAGTTCATTAACCAAAGCCGAATGGCAGCATGGGGATGCTAAAAAAATATTCAAACAGGTTCAAAGCAAAGTCACTTTTCCGTTTGTGGTGAAACCTGCAAATCAAGGTTCTTCAGTAGGCGTAAGTGTCATTACAGGGAATGATTTTGCACAATTTGAAACAGCCATTAACAAAAGCTTTTTCATGCAGCGTATCACCCAAAAGGAATGGGTTGCAAAGCAAGGATTGGATAGGATCATGTTTATTCAAAAACTGAGTGATGTAAAAGAAGGAATCGGTTTACCCCTGATTGCGGGTAACAAAACCATCTTTCATCCCGATGAATTGATCGCATTTTTGGATAAGCATTTTAAAACCAACAAAGATGTTTTGTTGGAAGGTGTGTACAGTGAAACCGAATGTCTTATTGAATCATTCATTGAAGGCAGGGAGTTCTCGTGTATTGTGTTACAGGATGAAAACCGCAATCCTATTGCATTGCCACCTACCGAAATTGTAAAGGGGAAAGAAGTGTATGATTACCGTTCCAAATATTTACCCGGACTGTCGCGTAAAATAACACCTATTGATTTACCTGAAAAGGATGTGCAACGGATTCGCAAAGCATGTGTTGAGTTGTTTTCGTTTTTTCATTTTAATGTGTATGCCCGCATAGATGGATTTATTAATTCAAAAGGAGAATTGTTCTTAAACGATCCGAATACAACTTCGGGGATGATGCCATCTTCTTTTTTCTTTCACCAGGCTGCCGAAATCGGGTTAAATCCTTCACAGTTCTTAACCTATATCATTCGTACTTCGATTAACGAGCGTGTTCAAACGCTACCGGTGCATCATGCTTTCCGTGAGCTGTTGACCCGATTGGATAATGCGATCACCAATAACAAATCCGCTAAAGTTGTTAAAAAACGCGTAGCTGTTTTTATGGGAGGATATTCAACCGAAAGACATATATCAGTTGAAAGTGGAAGGAATATTTATGAGAAATTAGCATCGTCAGCCAAGTATCAGCCGTTTCCTGTTTTTGTAACAGGTAATGATCGGGAACATCAATTGTATTTGATTCCCATTAATGTGATGTTAAAGGACAATGCCGATGATATCAAAGAAAAAGCAGAACATTTTAAACGTGCTGCTGTTGTCGATAAGATCATTGCTGATTGTAAAAGTATTATTGCACGTTTTGGAAATGAAGCCAATTTGTTTGCACCAAAAAAAATCACTTACAAAGAGTTGGCAAAGCTTGCTGATGCGGTATTTGTTGGCTTGCATGGTAGGCCCGGTGAAGATGGAACCGTGCAAAAGGAATTGATCAAATATAAAATTCCGTTTAACGGCTCGGGAGTTGAAAGTTCTCAAATAACGATCAATAAATACACCACCAATCAGTTGCTCAAAAAGCATGGATTTTTAGTAGCTGATCAGTTTTTGGTTTACGAAAACGAGTGGAAAAAAGACAGTAAAAAAATTATAGCCGACATTGAAAAAGTAGGTTATCCTTTGATTGCAAAGCCGGCTGATGACGGTTGCAGTTCGGCTGTAAAAAAGATAAAAACGCGCCAGGAATTATTGCATTATGCAGAAGGTGTGTTTAGGGCAAATCTTACCATAACACCCGCTTTGGCTGCCAAACTTGGCCTTAAAGCCAAAGAAGAATTTCCGAAAAAGAACTATTTTTTGGTAGAGAAATTTGTTGATAAGAACAACGCAGCGCATTTTTTAGAAGTTACGGGAGGGATGCTTACCAGCTACGATAAAAAAGGCAAGTTGCAATACGAATCTTTTGAGCCATCGGAAACATTGGCTGAAGGAGAAATTTTATCGTTGGAAGAAAAATTCCTTGCAGGACAAGGTCAAAACATAACACCGGCCCGTTATCATAAAACGGAGACCATCCGCAAAGCCATTAGCAAAGAAGTGCAAAAGGTTTTGGTGGCGGGCGCTAAGGTTTTAAAGGTTGAGGGATATTGCCGGATAGATGCTTTTGTACGCATTGATAAAAAGAACAAACCGGAGGTTATTTTTATTGAAGTAAACTCATTGCCGGGCATGACACCTGCAACTGCGATCTTTCACCAATGTGCCCTAAATGGCTACAAACCATACGAGTTTATTGATGCGATCCTGGAATTTGGTAAGGAACGCGTTGCAAAGAGCAGATAATTGATAGATATGATTAGTTACGAATATATCTATCAATTAATATTTAAAGAAGATTGGGATACTCTATTAGACGTTTTGTATTCAAGCAAGAAAGATATTAGTAACGATTCGATGTTAGCGTTTGCCGCAAGTACATTTGAGAGTGAATTTCTGAAAAAGGTTTCTAATTATCCATATAATGATAAAAATGTTCTTAGTCGATTGGAGAGGTTATATCAATTAGATAGGGCAAATTTTTATAAATTGAGTGGCGACAATTTTGAAGTTCTTATTGATGAGCTAGTGAGGCGCTCTGTTGGAAATAATAAATTTGGATTTGCAAATCATTTTCCAAATAAGTATCCAGAAATTATTGGGTCAGCTCACAAAGGAGAAAAAGATAAAATTAGAAATGAAAGCATCTCTCCTCAAATGTTCTTAGAAGTATATAACAAGATGTTTGAGATGATTAATGATAAAGAAGATTCTGCAACCTATTATTCTGGTCCAAGGTTTATCCAAACAGTTAAAGAGTTCAATCAATATTTTCCTGATTACAATCAGTACATAGCATTAAGAAATAAAGAAGGGAAGAGCACTACTAGAAAAATTTTCTATTTAGACATTTTATTTAACTTAAGTACTGAGCTTAGGTTTAATGTGATTTTCAGAATTTTAGATGTTTTAAGCTCATTTAAACCGAAAGAAGTTCAAGAATTACGAAAGATGTTAGGTTTAAAAACAACTAGCAACAATAGGCAGTCAAATAGGAAACCTAAGGTTTTTATATCATACTCTTGGGATGATGAAGAGCATAAAAAATGGGTAAGTTCTTTCGCTCAGAAGTTGATAGAAAACGATATTGAAATAATTTTGGATCAGTTTGACTTAACACCAGGGAAGAATTTAATTCATTATGTAGAAACAGCTATAAGTAAATCAGATAGAATAATTGTAATATTTACTCCAAATTATAGATTAAAAGCAGATAAACGTAAAGGAGGGGTTGGGTATGAGTATTCAATTATAAATCAAGAGCTTTATGAGGCTCAAACGTCACAAACCAAGTTTATTCCTGTATTACGTAAGGGGACTTCAAAAAAAAGTATTCCAACTTTTATGAGACAGTTTATTCACGTGGACTTTTCAAAAGATGAGGAATTTGAGTTGAAGTATCAAGAAATATTAACTGAATTGCGAACAGGGTTAGATGTAAAAGGATAGTTTGGCTAGTTAATAACCAAATTTGTCTTTTCCCGCTTAAAACAGCATATTTGAGGCACATGAATCAGTTTATTAAGATCGTCTCGGCTAATTTGTTGGCCATTGTCGTTATTGTCGTCATTTTATTTACCGGGGTTTCATTGGTACTAAACCAAACAACCCGCCATGGCGAATCATTGACGGTGCCTGATATTACCGGACTTAAGATAGAAGATGCAGAAAAAATACTGAGCGCCAAAAAACTGAAATTAGTTGTTACTGATTCCCTTTTTTTTGAGGATAAACCTAAAAATGCCGTGTTGGATCAGAATCCAATTGCGCAATCCAAAGTAAAAGAAGGCCGTATTGTATATATCGTTATCAATAGCAATAAGGCTCCTTTGGTGAATATGCCTAATTTAATTGACGTTTCGTTGCGTCAGGCTCAAGTAATGTTGCAAAGTGTAGGCTTAAAAGTAGGGCGGTTGGTGTATAAGCCCGATATTGCTCAGAATGTAGTGCTTGAACAGTTATACGGTAATAATCAGGTAGGTGTGGGAAGCAAAATTCCCAAAGGGTCAACAATTGACCTGGTACTTGGTGACGGATTGGGGCAATCAGATGTGTCGTTACCCGACCTTACAGGGCTTACCATGAGTGAGGCAAGTAATTTAATTTCGAGTTCATCGTTAATAATAGGTTCTGTTGTTTACCAAGGTGTGATTCGCGATTCGGCTACGGCTAAAGTATTTAAACAAACTCCCACTTTTGCTCCAGGTGTTATGGTGAGTTCAGGTCAAACAATCGACTTATTTTTAAAACAAGAATGAGCGTAAAAAACAGCATTTTAATATTTATCTGCATTTGCAGTGTTCGATTGTATGCTCAAAAGGGCAATGAGTCACTTGTTCCTTTGCAATCAAATCCAAATTTAGCAAAAGCTTCGGAGCAGCTGGAGTCTGATCGTTTTTCGGCAATGGCCGTTGCGTATGCTAAGTCAACATCCAAGGGAACGCGGTTCCCCTTTATTGATCGGTTCGATGGTCCGGCAGTTGAGTTGTCTGATTCGTTGTGGGCTTTAAAAGATGCAAAAGTTGCCGGAGGTGCCGCGGTATTGAATGCACAAAACCTAAATGATATAACCTATTCGGGCGGAGATGGCAGTTACGGAGAATTAGATATACTCTCATCGAAAGACATGGACCTGACAGGATCCAATGGACAGTTTTTCATCTCTTTTGTTTACAGCACCGGTTCTACCTGGGAGGCAAATGATTCGTTGGTGCTGGAACTGGAATATGGTTCGGGCAATTTTGTTCCGGTGTGGACCTCTGCTAACCAAATCAAGCTGAATGAAAAGGTTGTTTTAACCATTGATGTGCAATTGTTAAATGCAGCAGCATTTAATTTCAGGTTTATAGATTATGGAAAACGGCTGGTATCGAATACGCAGCAGTTTTTGCTGCATCAAATCAATATAGCAGATAAAATAACAATTCCTTATTCCGAACAATTTAAAACATCTTTGGATGGATATCCGTCACAACCCTCTTCTGTTTACTGGGAACATGCTCAGGCAGATATTGTGGATGGGTATTTGTTGTATGGAATGAAAGGTGCTCGTTTTAATGCATTTGATCCTACCGGAAATAAATATTCGAATGGAGGGTTTGGTGATACAATGCTTTCCCAACCGGTCAACTTATCTCTTTATGCGGTATCCGATTCCATTTTTTTAAGTTTTGCATACAAGGCACAACCTGCATCTGATGGAACAGATTCTTTGATCCTCGAGTTTCAAAATAATTTGGGGCAGTGGGTTCGTGTGTGGCAAGTTGGCGGAGGTATTGCAACATCTGGTACTTTTTCCCGTCAAATCAATATCGGACGTTTCCGTTCGAATCTCTTCCAATTCAGGTTGATGAATAAATCCAATTATAGCAATGAAGATACCATGCAATTTGTTACAACAGGATTTTCAATTGTTAAAAAATTGGTGCTGCCTTTTGTTGACGATTTTGCTGCAGTTCAAACATATCCTTCTGCTTTAAAGTGGTTGGATAAAGATGTTTATATTAATAATGATTTTGCTGTTAACCCTCCAAGTGTAAACGTGGCTACGTTTGATGGTCTGGATTCGCGTGGAAATGCTTATGGGCAGGGAAGTGGATATTTGGATACATTAACCAGTGAACACCTTCAACTGAACGGATTAACGAGATCAGATTCTGTTTACCTCAGTTTTTTTATTGAGCCTAAAGGTTTGGGTGATGCTCCCAATCCAACAGATTCATTTGTATTGGAGTTTCGCAACAATCCTTTTGACACCTCTAGTTGGAGCATGGTATGGATTGGCTTGTCGCCTGCATACAGTACTACTGCATTTACACATGTTTATATTCTTGTCGATTCTGCTTTTTTGCATCACGATTTTCAATTCAGGTTTCGCAACTATGGAAGCAGAACGGGTAACCTCGATAATTGGCATTTGGATTATATAAGATTGGACAGGGGAAGAACCAATAATGACGGTTACTTCGATTTTGCGCTGACATCTAATCCAACTTCGCTGCTCACCAAGTATAGTTCAATGCCGCGCCAACATTTTATGGCGAACACTCCTCTGTATACAAGCACTACTCAGCAAATTGGTTTAAGCAATAATGATGCAACCGCATTTCCACTTAATTTTGGAAGAGTGGTTTTTAATCCGGAAGGAGTGAGGATCGATTCGTTTGCCAATACCCAGCCTAATGTTGCTGCTAAATCAATTGTTGCGGTACCTGTTGTAAGTACTGTAGCTTTAAATACTGCTTTGACGGCCGATTCGTTGGTTTTTGCAGCAAGATATTTTGTAAGCCAAAACAACAATTTTGATAATATCGGATCCAACGATACGATCCGGAAAGAAACGATCTTCAGCAATTATTTTGCGTACGATGATGGAACAGCCGAATCCGGGTATGGTATCGAAGTAGAACCGGGCGGTGTTGCCTTAGGGTATAATTTAGAAGTTCCGGATGTATTGCATGGAGTAAGCATGTTCTTCAATCAATCATTTACGGATGTGAGCACCAAAAGTTTTACCATAACAGTTTGGGGTGCTATTGGTACAAACGGAAATGGAACGGGAGGCACGGTGTTGAAACAGGTATTGCAATCAAGACCAACATATACCAATCAACACAATGGTTTTTATTATTTGCAATTTGATCCGCCTGTTGCACTTCCTGCAGGGAAGTTCTATATAGGATGGGAACAGAGTGAAGTGTTTCAGTTGAATATGGGTTTCGACAGGAATTTTCAAATCAATGGTGTTTCGGCTAAAAATCCGGAGATGTGGTATCATGTAAACGATGGTGTTTGGGGAGCTACTCAATTTAATGGAGCGCTGATGATGCGTCCTATTATTGGAAAATGGATCACACCACCGGTTGGAATGGTTGAAGTAGAACAATCGAAAAACTCGTTTGAAGTAGTTGTGTATCCGAATCCTGCAACAGATATGGTTCATATCAGCACCAATACAGCGAATGATGTAAATATTGAAGTGATTGATATAGCAGGGAGGGTTGTTACTAAGAATATAAATAATCAAAAAGATATACCTTTGTCAGATATTACCGGGGGCATTTATTTTGTGAAAGTAGAAGACGTGGTAACCGGCTATATTCAGGTAAAAAGACTAATCATTAACTAACTAAAATATGAACGACATAACCAACACGGAATTAAAGGAACGATTGGATAAGGGCGAGAAAATTACCATTATAGATGTTCGCGAACCTTACGAGTTTGAAGAATATAATATTGGTGCACAATTGATCCCATTGGGCGAGTTGCCGGGTAAATTGGAAGAGCTTGCTCATTTAAAAGATCAGGAAATCGTGGTGCATTGCCGCAGTGGCGCGCGCAGTAATAATGCAAAGATGTTCATGATGGAAAGTGGTTTTACCAATGTTCGCAACCTTATTGGTGGAATGATGGCATGGCAGGAAAATTTTGGATAAGCAACAAGTTTACTAAATAATAAATGCAGCGTGGTTTTAATTGAATCATCGCTGCATTTTTGTATCAATGAGATTTACAACAAACTATATTTCGGTAATTGGATTGTGCTTGCTTATGGCAGGTATGATGCTGAATTTGTTTTGTTCAAAGAGTACTGAAAAAAAGGAAGCGGTATCGCAGTATTTAAATCATAACGATACAGTAAAATATGTGGGTATTGAAACGTGCAGAAGTTGTCATAATGATATTTACAAAACATTCATTGAAACAGGAATGGGCCAGAGTTTTGACCTGGCAACTGAAACAAAAAGTGCAGCCGATTTTTCGAAGAAACATTTGGTATACGATAAGTACAGTGATCTGTATTATGCTCCCTCAAAAAGGGATAACAATATTTACATAACGGAATTCCGGTTACAAGGGAAAGACACTGTATACAAACGTACAGAGCGGGTAGACTATATTATTGGTTCGGGTCAACATACCAATTCACATATGATGAATGTGAATGGATACATTTACCAGATGCCGCTTACCTGGTACGCACAAAAAGGCAAATGGGATCTGCCTCCCGGTTTCGAAAATGGGGATAATGTGCGATTCAATCGTGCTATTGGTTTTGAATGCATGAGTTGCCACAATGCATTGCCTCAGTTTGAAGAAAATTCTACCAATAAATTCATATCGGTTCCTCAAGGTATTGATTGTGAAAGATGTCACGGTCCGGGCGAATTACATGTTAAAGAAAAACTTGCAGGAAATATTGTTGACACCGCAACGCAAATTGACTATACGATCGTGAACCCTAAGAAGCTTATTTGGGAACGCCAGATTGATGTTTGCCAGCGTTGCCATTTGCAAGGCAATACTGTTCTCAAACCCGGCAAATCATTTACGGATTTCAGACCGGGTATGAAACTTTCCGATGTGGTTGATATTTATATGCCAAAATATAAAGGGAAGGATGACGAGTTTATTATGGCAAGTCATGCTCAACGGTTACAGATGAGTAAGTGTTTTGTCAGAAGTAAAGAGTCTGCGGTCCGCGATCGGCAGTCCGCAGAGACGTCAAACAACAAACAGCTAACGTCAAATTTAACCTGCATTACTTGTCATAATCCTCATGTGAGTGTGAAGGTTACGGGAAAACAGGTGTTTAACAATGCATGTATCAAATGCCACACACAACCGCAACAAACATGCACCGAAAAAATGCAGATTAGAATGGCGAAGAATGATAATTGCTGGGGATGCCATATGCCTAAGTCTGGGACTATTGATATTCCACATGTTACCGTTACCGACCATTGGATCCGTGTTCCGGTGAAACAACAAACCAAAGAGGAGTTGAAACAGTTTGCCGGGATTTATTGCATTAACAATCCTACATCGGATGCATTTACTAAAGGCAATGCATACTTGTCTTATTACGAAAAATTTGAAGGAGAAAAGCATTCGTTGGACTCTGCAAATAAATATTTGACAGAGCCATCTTCTATAAATGAAAATGACCTCACGGATGCGCGCATTCATTTGTTGTATTTAAAACAGGATTTTCAAACTACTGTGCAGCTTACTAAAAATTGGAAACCGGCACAGTTCAACAATCCTTGGACTGTTTATCGAATTGGGCAGGCTTATCAGAACCTCGGATTGGCTGAGGCTGCGCAAGGTTGGTATGAAAGAGCAGTTACGTTGGCTCCTGCTAATTTGGATTTCATGAATAAATTCGGGGCCATTTTAATTGAACAAAATAGTATAGAAGAGGGGATAAATGTACTCGAAAAATCATTGCGGCTAAATCCTAAGCAATCAGATGCGTTGACCAATTTAGGGTTTGCCTATTTGAAGAAAGGCAATACTCAGAAAGCGTTGGAAAACTATAATTTAGCTTTGAGTTTTAATCCCGATTTTGAACAGGCTCTTATTAATAAAGCTGGCCTTTTTAATTTTATGGGAAATAAAACAGAGGCCAAAAAAGTATTGCAGCAAATATTAAAGCGCAATCCTCAAAACGAACTGGTGAAGCAATATTTAAATCAATTGTAACATGTCGGCTAAAAAGAAAATGACATCTTCTAAAAGGATACTCTATATCGTATTGGTATTGTTGGGGATCATGTTTTTAGGTGTTGGAATCAAATTGTATGAGGATGTATTGGCCAGTAATATTGAATTGCCCGATGGTGAAAAGGCATATGTGTTTGTAGGCACACAAAAAACACTCGAGGAGAATAAACAACGTTGGAAAGAAAGTGGTTTGTTTAAAAATGTGGATGGCCTGGTGCGGATGATACAATGGCTTGGTTTTGAATCGAAGTTGAAGCCCGGAAGATATGAAGTGGATGGTTCGGTCAATAATTACAAACTTGTAAAATTGATGGTGAGCGGCAAACAAACGCCAATTGATATTACATTTAAATATGCTGAACGTAAAGTAGACCTAGTGCGGTTTTGGTGTTCCCAATTAGAAGCCGATAGCAATGAGCTCTTACAATTATTAAACGATGCATCTATCTTTGAAGACATTGGACTGGATACGCTCAATAGTGTATCGATGTTTATCCCCAATACCTATAATTTTTATTGGAACACTCCCGCTGAGGATTTATTGCTGCGGTTAAAAAAGGAGTATAAGTTGTTTTGGAACGAAGAGCGCAAAGCAAAAGCAACTGCACTTAACCTCACATCACAACAGGTTAGTATTTTGGCATCCATTGTACAGAAGGAAACCTATCAAAAGGCGGAAATGCCTGTTGTTGCGGGTGTATATTATAACAGGCTGCTGAAAGGAATGCCTTTTCAGGCTGATCCTACTATTTTGTATGCCATAAACGACAAAAGCATCAAGCGTGTGTCGGGGCAAATGCTGAAGATCAATTCGCCATATAATACTTATGCTTATAATGGATTGATCCCAGGGCCTATCTGTGTTCCTTCAGTGAAGGCAATTGATGCTGTGCTCAATTTGCAGAAGCATAATTATATTTATTTCTGTGCCAAAGAAGACTTTTCGGGTTTCCATAATTTTGCCGCTTCATTTGCGCAACACCAGGTAAATGCCCGTAAATACCAGCGGGAGTTGAACAGGAGGGGAATACATTAGAGTAGGATGCTACTGTTGCTCATATCCCCAAATACTTATCAACCAAACCCCGTATTAGTTATTCACACACAATACCCCATCAATTCTAATTATTTATTTTCGGTGCGTGATTAAAAACCTGCAATCGTTAGTGCGCTATTTTGTGTATTGGTATATCCTGTTTGTGATATCCCGTTGCGTATTTATTGTGCTGAACTGGAGTGTAACAAAAGATGCTGGTTGGCCTGTTTTACAATCTTTTGGATATGGATTGAGGCTGGATGTTTCGATGATCTGTTATGTGGTTGTATTGCCATTGTTATTACAGTTTATGGCATTGTTTATCAATCGTGTTTCTGTTTTGAGCAAAATACTCAAATGGTATACAATTGTTTTGGCTGTATTGCTTGCTTTTATTTCCATTGCTGATGCAGAATTGTACCGCAACTGGGGACAAAAAATAAATGCTTATGCAATTTCATTTGCAAAGTATCCGAAAGAAATGTTGGTGTTTTCGTCAGGTGTTGGGTTTGGTAAAGTGATTCTGATCCTGACGCTTTTTATCGCCCTGGCTGTTTTGTTGTATAAATATTTGGTGCAAGGGTATTTGTATACACGCATTGAAAAACACAAGGCGTATCATGCTGTTATGTGGGTTGGTTTATTGGGTTTGTTGGTGATTGGTATGCGTGGCGGGGTTGGCAAAACACCTTTAAGCCAAAGCGCTTCATTTTATTCAAGCAATTCTTTTTTGAACTATGCGGCATTAAATACGTCATGGAATCTGATGGCTTCACTTGTGGCAACTTCTGAAGATGCTACCCACAATCCATATGTTTTTGAAAACGAAACCATCGCTAAGCAAACGGTAACGGAATTGGGTTTTAAGCCATTGGGCCATCCTTATATTTTAAATAATCCTCGCCCCAATATTGTATTGATCATTCTGGAAGGGTGGTCGGCAGATGTTGTTGGATGTGTTGGAGGAGAAGCAAACATTACCCCGCAATTAAATGCCTTGAGTAAGGAAGGTTATTTGTTCGATCATTTTTATGCAATGGGAAACAGAACCGATAAAGGATTGGCTGCAATTATCAGTGCTCAACCTGCTTTGCCGAATAGTTCTATTATCAATGATGTTCAAAAATTTTCATCCATTCCGTCAATTTCTAAATCCTTGAAAGAACAAGGTTACCATACTTCGTTTTATTATGGTGGAGAATCAGAATTTGCCAATATGAAAGGTTATTGGCTGAGTGCAGGATATGAAAAAATTACGGATCTTAATGATTTTCCAAGCAAAGAACATGATGCCGAATGGGGTGTACATGATGGTAAGCTATGGGACAAAACATTGGAGGGGTTGCAATCGCAATCGCAACCATTTTTTGCAAGTATCCTCACCTTGAGCAGTCATGAGCCATATAATGTACCGGAGAAAAGTACTTTTTATACGGATGCCGAAGCCGACCAATACCGTAATGCTGTTTGGTATGCTGATAAGCAATTAGGAGCGTTTTTTGCTAAAGCTAAATCGCAGCCATGGTATGCCAACACCATTTTTATCATTCAATCGGATCATGGGCATAAACTACCCAAATACCACCATCCGATGCATGGAGGATTATACCATATTCCAATGTTGATGATCGGTGGTGCATTAAAAGATCAATATAAAGGCGCTGTGAATCACAAGGTATCATCTCAGGTTAATATTGCCGCAACACTTTTGGGCCAATTGTCTGTAGATGCGTCTGCATTTACCTGGAGCCATGATTGTTTGGACAGCGCATACAAACCCTATGCAGCATTTATTTATCATCATGGTGTGGGGATGATCAATCAGGATGCAAAGTTGGTATACAGTAATTTTAACAAAATGGTAGAGTGGAGTGAAGGCGACAGCAGCGAGTTTCCATTGTTGGAAAAACAAGCGCGTTCCTATTTGCAAGTGTATTATGATGAATATTTAAAACGATAAGCACACGATGTCGTCACGCAAAGAAACATTTCAATTATTGCAGAACAAAGAGTATAGTTTCTTTTTGATAACGCGTGTGTGTTTAACGATTGCGTTGCAGATCCAGGCTGTTGTGGTGGGTTGGCAATTGTACAAGTTAACCAAAGATCCATTCTCGCTCGGGCTGATCGGTTTGGCCGAAGCTATTCCGGCATTAAGCATTGCACTATACGCTGGGCATGTTGCGGATATCAGCAACAAACGGAACATACTCGTAAAAAGTTTATCTGTCATGATTTTTTGCAGTTTGAGTTTGCTTCTTGTTACAATGGATAATTTTGTTATTGGAATCGGTTCAACTTACAGTATTTATGGCATTTACCTTTTCATCTTTCTAAGTGGGTTTGCCCGAGGGTTTTATTCACCAACAGCATTTGCCTTTTTGTATCAGTTGGTCGAAAAAACACAATTAACTAAAGCTTCCACATTAAACAGTTCCGCCTGGCAAATAGCTGCTATTATTGGACCTGCACTTGGTGGAGTGTTGTTTGCAGGTATTGGTATTACATATACATTTTGGGTAATTATCGGTTTTTCGGTTATTGCTTTGTTTACATTGTTAAGTATAAAATCGAAACCTGTTATCATACCGGCCGTTCAAGAAACGATCAGTGTGCGATTAAAAGAAGGGATCAAGTTTGTATTTGAGAATAAAGTGGTACTAAGTGCCATTTCACTGGATTTGTTTGCAGTATTATTTGGAGGCGCAGTAGCATTACTTCCTGTGTTTGCTGATGAGATACTGCAAATTGGACCACAAGGTTTGGGAATGCTCAGAGCTGCGCCATCTTTGGGTGCAAGCATTACCATTATCTGGCTCTCCGTGCGCAAACAGATTTCGCGACCGGGAGTTGTTTTGTTGTATTGCGTGGGCGCATTTGGTGTTTGTATGATCGGTTTTGCCTTGTCTACTTGGTTGTATCTTTCACTGTTGTTATTGTTTTTGAGCGGAGCATTTGATAGTGTGAGTGTTGTTATTCGCGGAAATATCTTGCAACTCGAAACACCCGATCATATGCGTGGGCGGGTTTCGGCAGTGAACACCATGTTTATTGGTTCGTCAAACGAGATTGGTGCATTCGAAAGTGGATTGGCCGCAAGGTTATTAGGAACAGTTCCTTCGGTGGTATTTGGTGGTTGCATGACATTATGTATTGTGGCATTCACTTCCTTAAAAGCAAAAAAATTAAAAGAATTCAGATATAAATAAAGATGTACGACAACAAGATTTATTCCCTTATTGCCAATGTTCTTGGCATTTCTCACAAACAAGTCATTTCCACAATCCAATTATTAGATGAGGGTTCTACGATTCCATTTATCTCTCGTTACCGTAAGGAAGTAACCCAAGGGTTGGATGAGGTAGCTATTGAAAAAATAAAACTTACTACTGAAAAGTATAGAGAGCTTGAACAACGCAAAACATATGTTCTGGGGATTATTAAGGAACAGGATAAGCTTACTCCGGAGTTGGAGCTGAAAATTAATAATTGTTGGGATTCATTGGAGTTGGAAGATTTGTATTTGCCCTATAAACCGAAACGTAAAACAAGAGCAACCATTGCCAAAGAAAACGGATTGGAGCCACTTGCCGATTGGCTTTCGCTGGAAACGGAAAAGGATGTTTTGGCTGAAGCGTCAAAATATTTCAATGATAAAATTAAAACAGTGGAAGATGCCTTGGAGGGAGCAAGAGATATTATTGCCGAACGCATAAACGAAGATGCCCAAGCCCGTGCAATTGTGCGTAACCAGTTTGAACGTTTTGCATTGATTTATGCAAAAGTGTATAAAAGCAAACAAGCAGAGGCAAGTAAATATTTAGACTATTTTGATTTTGATGAGCCGCTGAAAAAATGTCCATCACATCGGTTGTTGGCTATGTTTAGAGGAGAAGATGAAGGTTTTTTAAAGCTAACCATCAAACCCGATGAAGATATTGTATTGGATAAACTGGATGAGTTGTTTATTAAGCGCAATACAGAATCGAGTAAACAAATATCGGAGGCCATCACCGATTGTTATGATCGTTTGCTGGCACCATCTATTGAAAATGAATTCAGAACGATCGCTAAGGATAAAGCTGATGATGAAGCCATCCTTGTGTTTGCTGAGAATTTACGCCAGTTATTGCTTTCTGCTCCATTAGGAAGTAAGCGCATTTTGGCAATCGATCCGGGTTTTCGTTCCGGATGTAAGGTGGTATGTTTAAATGAAGAAGGAGCATTGATCGCAGATGAAATTATTTATCCGCACGAACCACAGCGTGATGTTTATGGAGCCGTTGCAACCATTACAAAATTGGTTGAAAAATACCATATTGAAGCAATTGCTATAGGTAATGGAACTGCGGGAAGGGAAACAGAAGAGATCGTTCGGAGCATTCCTTTTGGAAAAGAAGTTCAACTGTTTATGGTAAACGAAAGCGGGGCTTCTGTGTATTCTGCCTCTGAAATTGCACGTGAAGAATTTCCAGAGAAGGACGTTACTGTAAGAGGTGCTGTTTCGATCGGAAGAAGATTAGCAGATCCATTGGCTGAGTTGGTGAAGATTGACCCTAAAGCTATTGGTGTTGGGCAGTATCAGCATGATGTGCATCAAATAAAGTTGAAACGTCAATTGGATACCGTGGTGGAAAGTTGTGTGAATACGGTGGGTGTAAACATCAATACAGCCAGTAAAAGTTTGCTCACATATGTTTCTGGTTTGGGACCAACCATTGCACAAAATATTGTGAACTACCGCAATGAAAACGGTGCATTTAAAAGCAGGGCCAGTTTAAAGAAAGTGCCGCGTTTGGGTGAAAAAGCATTTGAACAATGTGCCGGATTTTTGCGTATTCCAAATGCTAAAAATATTTTGGATAACAGTGCAGTGCATCCCGAGAGTTACGGAATTGTTGAGCAAATGGCCAAAGATGTAAATACTTCCGTTTCGGAATTAATCAGCAATGAAACCTTGCGAAAACAAATTGATCCGAAAAAATATGTTTCCGAAAAGGCAGGTTTACCAACAATAAATGACATATTGAAGGAATTGGCCAAACCCGGCCGGGACCCACGTGAACAATTAAAAGTGTTCGAGTTTGCCAATGTTAAAAAACCGGAGGATCTAACTGTTGGTATGGTTCTTCCGGGTATTGTAACCAATATCACAAAGTTTGGCTGTTTTGTGGATGTAGGTGTAAAGCAGGATGGTATGGTTCATATTTCCCAGTTGGCTAATAAGTTTGTAAATGATCCGAATGAGGTGGTTAAATTACAACAGCAGGTTCAGGTGAAAGTAATTGAAGTGGATTTAGCCCGAAAGCGAATTGCGCTATCTATGAAAGAAATATGATAAAAGATTTTTAAATCAAGACTTTTGTCTTATATTTGTTTGACAAAAGTCGGAATGAGATGAAAACCTCAAAAAAATATCCTAAGCAAATCGAAAGCAGTACTTCAGTTAATGAACCAATGGCTATGTATATAGTACCTGCACATACCATGGATATGCGGATGATGGGCTTGTTGAACGCCAGCAAGGATATCCAATCATTTCATGGCGAAACTGATTTGATTGATTTGATTCGGAAAGGTATTTCAAAGAAATCATTGGATCATCTTATTGCACAAATAGGTTATTCTATTGTTGAAATTGCCGGAGTATTGCATGTTTCCGATAGGAACCTTAGAAGATATACCGCCACCGAGAAATTAAACACTGAACAATCCGAACGTCTTGTTGAGATTGCCAGATTGTATGCCAAAGGAGAGGATGTATTTGGTTCTATCGAAGTTTTTAATAAATGGATGAATGCACCCATCCTTGCATTGGGAAACAAAACGCCCAAGTCATTTTTAGATACTTCACTTGGTATTCAATTATTAACAAAGGAGCTTGGTCGTATTGAAAACGGAGTGTTTGCCTAATGGATGTGTTTCGGATTACCAAGTGTCGTTTTATCGAGGATTTGTCTGGTAATGGGGCCTACCTGAATGGAGGAAGGTGGAACAGCGAGGGTAATTATGCATTATACACGGCTTCCACAGCTTCTCTTGCGATGCTGGAAACCCTTGCACATCTGGAAACATTACCAAAGGGGTTTTGTATGGCTTCTCTCTACGTTCCTGATGAATACACATTGATATATGATGAGCAACAACTACCGGAAGATTGGCAAATGTTTCCGGCTCCAGCTTCCCTGCAATTCATTGGCGATGGATTGATTAAGCAACGGAAATATTTATCGATTCAATTTCCTTCTGCTCTTTTACCCGAAGATAAAGTAATATTGCTTAACCCTAGACACCCCAAATTTCAATTGGTGAAATTGAATTACACGAGGGTTCTGGATATAGATAAACGGTTATACAAAAATAGATCATGAAAGATTTAAAAAAATACTATACAATTCCGGCATCACCTGAAGAGGTTTATGCAGCGTTGACCAACGAAGGTACGATACAGTTATGGACGGGAGATAAGGTGGTAATGTCCAAAGAAGTTGGAAGTGATTTTTCGCTTTGGAATGGAAGCATTGAGGGGAAAAACCTGGAGTTTGAAGAAGGAAAAAAAATTGTACAGCAATGGTATTTTGGGGACCAATCAGAACCTTCAATTGTAACAATTAAGCTGCACAACGACAAAGGTGAAACATCTATGGAGGTGAGGCATACCAATATTCCGGATGAAGATTATGAAGAAATGGTAGATGGTTGGAATAACCAATATATTGGGTCTTTGATCGAGTTTTATGAAGAAGATTAATTAAAAAAGCATGAATACAACAGTAAGAAATTTAGAACCCAAAAATGTTTGGAACCATTTTGCCGACCTGAACGCAATTCCGCGTCCCTCAAAAAAGGAAGAACGTGTGATTGAGTTTATGATGGTATTTGGAAAATCGCTTGGTTTGGAAACAATCAAAGATGAAATTGGCAATGTGATCATCAAGAAGCCTGCAACCAAGGGTATGGAGAACAGGGCCACTGTTTGTTTGCAAAGTCATTTGGATATGGTGCACCAAAAAAATGCAGCAACACAATTTGATTTTTTAACCCAGGGAATTGAGATGTTGGTGGATGGCGATTTTGTAAAAGCAAATGGAACAACCTTGGGTGCAGATAATGGAATAGGTGTAGCAAGTATCATGGCTTTGCTTTCATCAACAGATATTGAACATCCTGCATTGGAAGCATTGTTTACAATTGATGAAGAAACCGGGATGACGGGAGCCTTGGGGCTTAAAGGTGGGCTCCTTTCGGCTAAATATTTACTAAATCTTGATACAGAAGACGATCATGAACTGACCATCGGATGTGCCGGTGGGATAGACGTTACGGCAACTGGAAATTATGCAACACAAAAACCGGAAGGAGAATATATTGGTGTGGCTGTTTCGTTGAAAGGGTTAACAGGTGGGCACTCCGGAATGGATATTCATAAAGGCCGAGCCAATGCCAATATGCAGATGAATGGGTTATTGATGCGTGCTGATAAAATGGGTGCGCTTATCGCATCTATTGATGGAGGAAGCTTGCGCAATGCCATTCCCCGTGAATCGGTTGCCGAACTTGCAATTCTGGCTGCACATAAAGATTCCTTTATGGAGTTTATTGCCGAAAGGAATGCCGTTATCAAGAACGAAAAAGGTAGTACAGATCCGAATTTAAATTTGAGTGCCGTTTTTATTCCTACTCCCGAAACCGTTTTTGAACCTTCTTTCCAGCACAATTTTCTGCGTACATTGTCCAATCTTATCAATGGTGTATATACCATGAGTGCAGACATTGAAGGGTTGGTGCAAACATCCAATAATGTGGCAAGGGTATTGGCTAAAGATGGCACATTCAGTATTCAATGCCTGACGCGCAGTTCTGTGGATAGTGAAAAAATGGAGCTGGCCAACAAGCTCAAAGAGACGATGGGATTGGTAAATGCAGACGTAACACTCACAGGCTCATATCCAGGTTGGACACCAAAACCGGAATCACCTATAGTAAAGTTGATGTCGGATTTGTATCGTGAGTTATATCAAACGGAAGCACATGTAAATGCATGCCATGCCGGTTTGGAATGTGGTATTTTGGGAACAAATTATCCTGATATGGAAATGATCTCATTTGGTCCGAACATTACGGGAGCGCATTCTCCTGATGAAAAAGTTCAAATCAGTTCGGTACAAAAATACTGGGCGTATTTGTTGGAAACATTAAGACGCATTCCGGAAAGGAAATAATTTTACAAAGTGTCATTCGCTTAAACAAAAAAAGTGGAGCTTTTAAAGTTCCACTTTTTTTATGCTGTTTTGGTAAACAAGTTTTAGTTGCTCGATTGTTCAGCGTATGCTTCAATTGGTAAGCAAGCACAGATGAGGTTTCTATCACCGTGTGTATTGTTTACCCTACCCACACTTGGCCAGAATTTATTGGCACGAACATAAGGTAGTGGGAATGCAGCTTGTTGGCGGCTGTATCCATGACTCCATTCATCAGCAGTAACCATACTTGCCGTATGTGGAGCATTTTTCAATACGTTATCAGCTTTATCCGCACTGCCATTTTCAATGGCTTTAACCTCGTTGCGAATAGCGATCATTGCATCGCAAAAACGATCCAATTCTGCTTTCGGTTCGCTTTCTGTTGGTTCGATCATGATGGTTCCGGCAACAGGGAAACTCATTGTTGGAGCATGGAATCCATAATCCATTAAGCGCTTCGCAATATCCTCTGCTTCAACACCACTTGCTCCTTTAAACACACGAGTATCGAGGATCATTTCGTGAGCACAACGGCCTTTGCTTCCGGTATATAAAATTTGGTAATGTTTTTCCAAACGAGCTTTAATATAATTAGCATTTAGAATTGCATACTTGGTTGCATTTTCCAAACCTTCAGTTCCCATCATGCGGATGTATGCATAAGAGATGAGTAGGATAGAGGCACTGCCCCAAGGTGCTGCACTTACTGCGCTCATTGATTTGTCGCCACCTTGCATGTCAACTACCGAATGGCCCGGTAAAAACGGAACCAAATGTTTTGCAACACCGATCGGACCCATACCTGGTCCACCACCACCATGAGGAATGCAGAATGTTTTGTGTAAATTTAGATGGCACACATCAGCTCCAATAGTTGCAGGACTGGTTAATCCAACCTGAGCGTTCATGTTTGCACCATCCATATAAACCTGTCCACCGTTTTGATGAATCAAATCACATACTTCGATGATACGTTCTTCAAAAATTCCATATGTACTTGGATAGGTGATCATCAAACAAGCAAGGTTATCTTTATGTTCTTCTGCCTTTGCTCGCAAATCATCAATATCAACGTAACCATTATCCAAGGTTTTGGTAACTACTACTTTCATTCCTGCCATTGCAGCACTTGCCGGATTTGTTCCGTGTGCCGATGAAGGGATCAATGCTACATTACGATGACCTTGCCCGATTGATTTTAAGTATTCGCGAATAACCATCAAACCTGCATACTCACCCGAAGCACCTGAATTTGGTTGTAAACTCATTCCTGCGAAGCCTGTAACTTGTTGTAAATACTCGGAAAGCTCATTGAAGATCTGAGTATAACCAACAGCCTGGTTGCGTGGAATAAATGGATGCAATTGTCCGAAACCTGGCATTGTTACCGGGATCATTTCGGCTGTAGCATTTAATTTCATGGTGCAACTTCCCAAGGCAATCATTGAGTGGCAAAGTGATAGGTCTTTTGCTTCCAATGATTTGATATAACGCAACATTTCATGCTCGCTGTGGTGTGTGTTAAACACTGGGTGGGTCATGAAATCACTTTTACGTGTAAGCGTTGATGGCCATGTAACGTTTATTGTTTGTATGCTTATAGTTGCTGTTTTACCTGTTAATACATTAACTAATGTTTCAAGATCTTTTGCCGTATGCGTTTCGTCAACAGAAATACGGATATGTGTTGCATCAACTTTATTGATATTGATCTCAGCTTTTTCGCAGGTTGCTTGTAAAGCATTTGCATCGGCTACTTCAACGGTAAGTGTATCAAAGAAGTTTTTGTTGGTTACTTTTAAACCATTTGCGGTTAATGCATCGGCTAATGATTTTGTTAAACCATGAATGCGACCGGCAATAGATTGCAAACCTTTTGGTCCGTGGTATACACCATACATACCAGCCATGATCGATAACAATACCTGAGCTGTACAAATATTTGAAGTTGCTTTTTCGCGTTTAATATGTTGTTCACGCGTTTGCAATGCCATACGCAAGGCTGAGTTTCCCTGGCTATCAATCGATACACCGATCAGCCTTCCCGGCATCTGACGTTTGTATGCATCTTTGGTTGCAAAATAACCTGCATGTGGTCCACCGTAGCCCATTGGTACACCAAAACGTTGAGCTGAACCAACAACCGCATCAGCACCCCATTCGCCCGGAGGTGTTAACATGGTTAAGGCCAACAAATCAGCAGCCACTGCCACAAGCACTTTTGCCTGGATAGCTTTTGCCATAAACTCGCTATAATCGTTTACTTCACCATCACCTGCAGGGTATTGCAATAAGGCTCCAAAATATGTTTCATCCAATACCACTGTATTGTGATCGCCAACCACTAATTCTACACCGATAGGTTCAGTGCGGGTTTTTAATACATCAATGGTTTGCGGGAAGCACAATTCAGAAACGAAGAACTTCGTTGCAGTGGCATTTTTCGCTTCCGAATGCAACATATGCATAGCTTCGGCTGCTGCAGTTCCTTCATCCAATAAACTTGCATTGGCAATTTCCATTCCCGTAAGATCCGAGATCATTGTTTGGTAATTTAACAAAGCTTCCAAACGGCCTTGTGCGATCTCTGCCTGATAAGGAGTGTATGCGGTATACCATCCCGGATTTTCAAAAATATTACGCAATACAACCAATGGTGTATTGGTTCCATAGTAACCTTGTCCGATGAAATTTTTATATAGTTTGTTTTTGCTAGCAACCTCGCTCAACATTGCCAATAACTCCACTTCCGTCATTGCTTCAGGTAACTGCATTCGCTGCTTTAAGCGGATATGTGCAGGAATTGTTTCTTCAATCAAAGCATCTACACTTGCAACCCCAATGGTTTGCAACATGCTTTCGGTATCGTTTTCAATTGGCGAAATATGACGTTTAATAAACTCGTCTTTGTAGTTTGCGTTGATTTGCATATAAATGGTTTAAATATTGACTAATGAATCCTAAAAGGTTGGCAAATTTACTTTTTTTACATTCCCAAAAAAGTAAATAAAATCAATTGTGGACGAGCTGTGGATACCGTGTAAAAGCAACAAAGCCAATACAATGAAGTATGGGCTTTGTTGGTTGTTGATCGGTTTATTTTTCTAATACCTCGTACATATCACCCCGCCTGTCTTTCCAGTTAAGAACAGTTCCGGTATTTCGGGCACGTTCTATTGCGGCCAAGTCCAGATCAGCGATCACAATGGTTTCGATATTGGTACTGCATTCGCCTGCAATTGCATCCGGGGGAAAAGCAAAATCACTTGGCGTGTAAATACCCGACTGTGCATAGTTAATATCCATATTATCCACCGAAGGAATGTTTCCGATGGTACCGGCTGTTGCCACATAAATTTGATTTTCAACTGCGCGGCTTTGTGCACATATTTTTACGCGCAAATGTCCGTGTTTTTCGTCTGTGCTAAAAGGTACAAACACGATCTTAGCACCTTTCTGACATGCAATACGGGTCATTTCTGGGAATTCCACATCATAACAAATATTGATGGCTACTTTCCCGCAATCAGTATTAAATACTTTCACCTCATTACCGGCACGCACTCCCCACCATTTGGCTTCGTTGCTGGTAATGTGGATTTTGTATTGCTTTTCATATGTTCCATCGCGCTTAAACAGATAACTTATATTGTACAAATTATCGTTTTCAACCTGCAAATGGGTACCTGCTATGATATTGATATTGTATTCCATTGATAACCTAGAGAACAAGGCAATATAATCTTCCGTGTAATCATCGAGTTTACGAATACTATCTTCCGGGCTCATGCTTTTATACTCATGTAACGATAACAGTTGCGTGGTAAACAATTCGGGAAACAATGCAAAATCTGACTTGTAATTTGAAGCCACGTCAGTAAAGTACTCACACTGTTGGGCAAACTGTTTAAATGAAGTGATTTTACGTAGCTCATATTGGATACAACAAACGCGTACTTTTTTCATGAGTACGCTTCGTTCACGGGTTTCGGGAGTATAATCCAAATTGATCCATTCCAATAAGGTAGCATATCCTTCACTCTCTTTATCGTCCGGCAAATAATCCTTGATGATACGTTGAATGGTAAAACCCTGGCTTAACTGAAAGGTGAGAACAGGATCTTTAATTTTTTTATCAATAACCCTCTTCACGTAGGCTCGCACTCCAAAATCTTCACTGTGTTTATGGTAGTTGGGTAAACGACCACCTATTAAGATCGCCTTTAAGTTTTTGTCAACGCACAGTTGCCTACGCATATCATACAAACGCCTGCCAATTTTTAGTCCCTGGTAATCGGGATGAACCATTACTTCAATTCCGTATAACGTATCACCTTCCTCGTCATGATTGGTAATATAGCCATTGTCGCAAATCTCTTTCCAGGTATGGTCATCATCGTACTCGTCCCAACTTATAATTAGGCTTGTTGCTGATCCTACAATTTCACCTTCATATTCGATAACCTGCATGCCATCAGGGAAATTTTTATATTGGCTTTCCAGCATTTCATATGCCCATGGTTCTGTGTCGGGGAAACAGATTTTAGAGAGCTTAATAATTTCATCAAAATCGCTTTTTTCAGCCAATCGTTCAATAAGCTTTGGCTTCTTTGACGAACGCCTTTTCATGTTATTTGGTTTTGTATTCACAATGCAAATTTAAGAATCAAAGGTATCAATTTGTATTAATTGATGATAATGCAGTAGTTTGCCGCAAATTTTTACAGGATATGAATACGCAGGAAACAATTGAGCAGATATGGAATAACCGTGAGTTGTTAAAAGAAGCATCATCGCAACAGGCAATAAGAGAAGTAATCGAATTGCTTGATAAAGGTAAATTACGAACGGCTGAGCCAACGGAAACAGGTTGGCAGGTGAACGATTGGGTTAAAAAAGCGGTTATATTATATTTCCCGATCCAGCAAATGGAAACCATTGAAGTGGGACCATTTGAGTTTCATGATAAAATGAAATTGAAGAAAAATTATGCAGAGCAGGGTGTAAGAGTGGTTCCACATGCAGTGGCAAGATATGGTGCGTTTTTGCAAAGAGGAGTGATCATGATGCCAAGTTATGTTAATATCGGAGCATATGTTGATGAAGGCACGATGGTGGATACATGGGCAACAGTAGGTAGCTGCGCACAAATCGGGAAACATGTTCATTTGAGCGGAGGTGTTGGTATTGGGGGTGTTTTGGAGCCTGTACAGGCAGCACCCGTAATTATTGAAGATAATTGTTTTATTGGTTCTCGTTGTATTGTAGTTGAAGGAGTGAGGGTTGAAAAAGAAGCAGTACTGGGCGCAGGCGTTACCTTAACCATGAGTACCAAAATTATTGATGTAACAGGGGATGAGCCTGTTGAATATAAAGGTGTTGTTCCTCCACGATCAGTCGTTATCCCCGGTAGTTATACCAAAAAATTTGCAGCTGGAGAATTCCAGGTTCCTTGCGCATTGATCATCGGAAAACGTAAAGCGTCTACAGACACGAAAACGTCTCTCAATGATGCATTAAGGGAATACAATGTTGCTGTATAGAAGATTGAGGTTGGAGGTTAGAAGCTGGAGGATGAAGATTTGAAGAAGGATTTATTGTATTTTTTTATATTGTAATATGATTAAATCGTATAAGGACTTAGATGTATGGAAGCTTTCGTTTGAGCTAGCGATGGATATATTTTGGTTGACACGTAAGTTTCCGAAAGAAGAAGTCTATTCTCTTACCAGTCAAATTGTAAGATCGTCACGCTCTGTATCAGCAAATGTTACAGAAGGATGGGCCAAACGTAATTATGAAAAAATATTCAAACAACATTTAATCGATTCTTTAGGCTCAAATATTGAAACGTATAACTGGCTAGATTTTGCAAAAGCATGTGGATATATTTCGGATGATGAACACAAAAAGCTAACCGATAAAATAGACATAATAAGTAAAATGCTCACAAAACTTCACCAAAACTGGACAAGTTAAGTTATTCATCTAACCTCCATTATCAAATCCCAAACGACAATGTTTCCAACCTCCAACGTCCAACCTCCAGTTTCGCTCCGCATAGGATTTGATGCTAAGCGTGCATTTAACAATGGAACGGGATTGGGAAACTACGCTCGTTTTGTGATCAATGGGATGTTGAAACATTTTCCGCAGCATGAGTATTTTTTATTTACACCAAGTGTGAATCCTGCATTTGAACATTTTTATGAGCCGGCTGAAAATGTAAAATTGATAACACCTGAAAGTTTTTTGGGTAAACAGTTTTCTTCTTTGTGGCGTACCTATGCTATTGCCGATATGTGTACCGAATTGCAGCTGGATGTTTTTCATGGATTGAGCAATGAGTTACCTGTTGGTATTGAAAAGTTTGCGGGCAAAAAGGTTGTGACGATCCACGATCTTATCTTTTTACGTTATCCCAATTATTACAATAATATTGACCGGTATATTTATACCAAAAAGTTTAAACATGCAGCCGAAAAGGCTGATATCGTTATAGCGGCCAGTTTACAAACGCAACACGATATCGTACATTATTTTGGAACCGATGAACGTAAACTGAAGATCGGTTACCAAAATTGTGATGAGCGTTTTAGTGTGGTATCAAACTCAGTTGAAAAAGAAGCCATACAAAAGGCATATCATTTGCCGCATACCTTTTTGTTATGCGTTGGTACCATAGAGCAGCGCAAAAATCAATTAACGGTTTTGAAAGCTTTTCACCTTTTAAATGATCCTGCCTATCACTTAGTGTTTATAGGAAAACAAACAGGTTATACCCAACAACTTCAACAGTTTATTACAGATCATAAACTGGAAAACAGGGTTTTGTTTTTACAAAAAATACCAAGCGAACACCTACCGGCCATTTACCAGTTGGCATCATTGTTTGTTTATGCCAGCGAGTTTGAAGGTTTTGGAATTCCTGTATTGGAAGGAATGCGCAGCGGGATCCCGGTAATTGCTGCAAATGCTTCGAGTTTACCCGAGGTTGGAGGAAATGTTATCCGCTACTTTGAACCAACCGATATTTCGGGGTTATTGGAATGTATCAAACAATCGATTGCAGATCCATTTAACCAAGAGCTTTATGCAAAACAACTAGCTCTGTTTGATACACCAAGGCTCATTGCCGAACTTGAGCAGTTGTACAGGGCATAATGTATTGTAGGGAGTTTCCCACAATTTAACTGTGTATTAAGATGTAGGCTTGTGTAAAAGAATCTGTATTTTCGTTTCGTTAAATCTGAATGACCGTGAATCAAGCATCTCCAGTAAAAAAAAGACGTAAGGTATCCTATCTGCCATCCATCATCAGTATCTCCCTTGTGCTGTTTATGCTGGGTTTGTTTGGTATTATCCTTATCAATGGAAATAAACTATCCGAACATTTACTCGAAAACTTCCAGGTAACCATTTTCTTCAGGGAAGATGCTTCGGAAGCAGATATTCAAAAAATTGCTACCCAGCTTGAAACAAGTGAGTATGCCAAGCAAACCAAATTTGTGAGCAAGGAGCAGGCTGCTAAAGAGTTTTCGGCCGAAACAGGACAAGATTTTGTGACATTTTTGGGGTTCAATCCATTATTACCTTCAGTTGAGCTTTTTGTAAAATCAGATTATGCAAACGAAACAAGTATTGCACAGATTGAAAAGGAAATAAAACGCCACAAAGCGGTGCAGGATGTGGTGTATCAACCTTCCATCATTGAAGAGATTCATAAAAACATCAACACAATAGGTTCTGTTTTAATCGGAATCAGTTTGTTGTTTTTGGTCATTGCCATCACCTTAATTAACAATACCATACGGTTAAACCTTTATGCCCGCAGGTTTATCATTAAAAGCATGCAAATGGTAGGTGCAACGCATTGGTTTATCATCAAGCCTTTTGCCCTCAAATCTATTGTTCATGGTTTGTTGGGAGGCTTGCTTTCGTGCGCTTTATTAGGCTTATTATTGTACTGGGCTCCGTTTTGGATTCCGGATATTCAGGCGCTTTACGACAATACACAGTTTGCATTTCTCTTTGTTGTGATTATTATTGTAGGTATTATCATTAGTATGGCAAGTAGTATGATCTCTACCAACCATTACTTAAGTAAAAAAATAGACGAATTATATTAAACATTATGTCAGATAAAAAAGCACCAGTTAAAAAAGCAGCAGAGAAAGTTGCAGTAAAAGCAGAAAATGTATCGTTTGCTTTTGGGAAAGAAAATTATATTTTGATGGCTGTAGGCCTTCTTGTAATCGTTATTGGATTCATGCTGATGGCCGGTAAAGAAGATATCTACAATACAACCAAATTAACGGTGGCTCCCATTGTGGTTATTCTAGGCTTCCTCATCGAGGTTGTTGCCATTATGCGCAAATCAAAAGACTAATTCCTGATGAGTATTTTACAAGCTGTTATCCTTGCTATTATTGAAGGGTTAACGGAGTTTTTGCCTGTTTCTTCCACGGGGCATATGATCATTGCATCAAGTTTAATGGGTATTGCTTCCGATAATTTTGTAAAAGTATTTACCGTTGCTATTCAGTTGGGTGCTATTCTTTCTGTGATGGTATTGTATTGGAAAAAATTCTTGCAAAGCTTTCAGTTCTACCTAACCCTACTTGTTGCCTTTATTCCTGCAGCCATTTTCGGTAAATTGTTCAACGATCAGATCGATGCTTTATTGGAGAATGCTTTGGTGGTTGGAATCACTTTGTTTTTGGGAGGGATCGTTTTGTTGTTTATTGATAAATGGTTTAACCAAACAGAAACCAACGATGACATAACATATCCTAAAGCATTTAAAATAGGGTTGTTTCAGGTGATTGCCATGATACCTGGTGTGTCGCGTTCGGCTGCAACCATTATTGGTGGTTTGCAACAAAAACTTTCACGTAAAGCTGCTGCCGAATTTTCTTTCTTTCTGGCTGTTCCTACCATGTTTGCAGCTACTGCTTACAAACTATATAAATACCTCAAAGAAGGAAATGTATTTGGAACAACAGAGATCACAACATTGGCAATTGGTAATATCGTAGCGTTTGTGGTGGCAATGATTGCCATCAAAGCGTTTATCAGTTATTTAACCAAATATGGATTTAAAATATTCGGATGGTATCGAATTGTGGTGGGTTTAATCATTATTGGTCTTTATGCAATGGGCTATGATTTGCAGGTGCTTTAAGCCTTTTCGATAAATTTAAATTGCTCATAATGAAGTGTCGAAAATAAATTATCATCTTTTTTTTCGGAAAGGTTTGTGTAATTGAAAAACGCGCTTATTTTTGCACCCTCGTTAACAAGGAAAACAAGCCAAGTTAATAAGATTCCGTAGCTCAGCTGGTAGAGCATTACACTTTTAATGTAGGGGTCCTGGGTTCGAGTCCCAGCGGGATCACAAAGAAAGCTTAACTTAATTGTTAGGCTTTTTTTATGCCCAAATATTTAGTAGTCAACTTACAAATTTAGTCGCCATCGAAAGAATTGATTTTTCACTTCTTCCCATTGTTTGCATCATGAGTTGCATGTTATTGCTGGCTTTAAGCAGTTGTGCAAGGATTGTTTCTTCTGTTTCCGTCCAAGGTTCATTGGCCCTGATAAATTGTTTTCGCAGAGCCTTTATACCATCCGATGCAGACTCTGTCGGTTTTTGATACGGCATCTCTGCAATTTGCTGTTTTAATTTTTCCCATTCGGTCATAGGAAGATGATTAAATATCGGTTTGGTAAAATAAGCTTCCACTTTTTCCAATTGCGCCAAACGTGTCTGTTCGTTTTCGGCTGAATGTTGTTTACGCGTTTCTTTTAATGCTTTTTCGAAAGGCGCATAAAAAGGATTGATCCGTTTACGCACTTCATCATATCCGATGAATCCTTCCAATATTCCGTAAAATGAAACTTGTTTGCCAATACCATAATACCGAACCGATCGATCACCCACCAATACATTTCCTACCACGGCTGCACTAAAACGTAATTGTTTTTGGTCAAGCTCATTTTTATAGGACAATAATTTCTCGTTGCTTAATAAATCATTGATATTTGGTTTGGAAGCAGCAGGAGTTGAGTGGTGCTGACCGAGTACTTTTAAAAATGCCAATCCGTACTTTTCCATCTTGTTTTGTGATACTCCCAGAACTTCAAGCATTTCACCTTCGGTCATAGGCATCTTTTCCATCATATCATGCAATGTGCTGTCGTGGAAAATAACATAGGGAGGTAATCCTTCCTCATCAGCAATTTGCTTGCGCAACTGCCGGAGTTGCTCAAATAAGGAAATATCATTATCGGCTTTGTTTTCAGCTACCACACTACGTGGCATTTTATCACTACGGCTGCGTTCACGCCTTGGCGTGTAATCGATAGCAACCGGTTCGTTTAAATACAATTTGAACTTCCCTTTTAACACTTCTTCGCCTAAAGGTGTAATGGTTAATACATTTCCTTTGTCATATGCAATTTCAATAACACCTAACTGGATCATTTGAAGCAGGTAAAAGTTCCAATCGCGTGTACTTAGATCGGCACCTATTCCATAGGTTTTAATGGTATTCAGTTTACGTTCGTAAATGCCGGCATGTTTCATTCCCCTCAACACATCAATCAACAAATGCGACCCGATTTGTTCACCTATTTGTTGTGCCCGCGCCAAGGCTGATAATGCTTTTTGTGACCACACCGTTCCATCTTTGTTTACAGGAGGATGTTTGCATACATCACAATTGCCACAGTTTTCGGTTTGCTGCTGGCCAAAATAATTTAACAAAATTCTGCGCCTGCAATGTTTGGCTTCAGCAAATTCTTGCATACGGGTAAGTTTTTCAATATTGATATCGGGTTGACCGCTTTGTTGGGCAAATGTGCGAAGCATCATCAGATCACCAATGGTATAATACAACACGGTATCGCACGGCATTCCATCCCGCCCGCCACGACCGATTTCCTGGTAATAACTTTCGATGGATTTGGGTAAATTATAGTGCATCACAAAACGGACATTGCTTTTATCGATCCCCATTCCAAAAGCAATAGTGGCACATACCACCTGCACATCGTCTTTGATAAAAGCTTCCTGCACTTTGTTGCGTTCTTCGTTGCTTAAACCCGCATGATAAGCTTTGCTTTTGATACCGAGTTGTGAAAGTTCATGTGCAACAATTTCGGTGGTGGTACGAGCAGTGCAATAAATGATACCACACTCGTTCGGATGTTTTTCAATGAAAGAAGCAATATCTTTTAGCTTTTCTTTTTTGTTGAATCCGGGTTTAACGGTTAAGCTTAAATTGGGTCTGTCGAATGATGATACAAACAGTTCCGGTTCGCGTAAACCTAATAATTGTAAAATATCGGTCCGCGTAATTTTATCGGCAGTGGCGGTTAATGCCATGATGGGTACTGTTGGTAAAACTTCACGCAGCTTATATAGTTCTTTGTATTCAGGCCTGAAATCATGTCCCCATTGCGAAACACAATGAGCTTCATCAATGGCAATGAGTGATAGTGGCAATCGTTTCAAGAATGTATTGAGTGATGAAACTACTTTTTCGGGGGCCATGTACAACAGTTTTAATTTCCCATGAAAACACCTGGCTGCAATTTCGTTTTCCTGTTCGTAACTCAAACTGCTATTCATAAAAGCCGCTTCAATTCCGTTTCCGCGCAATGCATCTACCTGATCCTTCATCAATGAAATAAGTGGGGATACCACTAGTGTGATGCCATCATTGAGCAAAGCCGGAATTTGATAACAAATACTCTTGCCTCCACCGGTTGGCATTAATACCAAACAGTCTTTTCCCTCGTCAACATGATTGATAACAGCCTCTTGTTGTCCCCGAAACTGGTGGTAACCAAAATACTGTTTTAAAAGTTCGAGCGCTTGTTTGTTTTTAGATGCTGTTGCCATGACGATTTCAAATTAAGTTTTTTTGCCGCAGATTTCGCAGATTACGTTTATGTCGCGAGCTTATTTTTGAAATTTATTTAAAGCAATGCGCCTATGGACTAAGGAGTCTTCGCCAAAGTTTACTAATAATCCCAGTTTAAAATTCGTTACTGCTAAATAGTTTATTACTTGACGATAATGTGTTTCAGTCGCCTTTTCTTGAGCCTTAATTTCAAGAATAATTTTATTGTCAATTACGAAATCTGCAACATAAAACTGTGGTAACACAAATCCTTTATATGTAATATTATATTTCTTTTCTCTTTCGTAAACAATGTTACGAAGGTTAAACTCTTGCAATAATGCTTCCTTGTAAACGCTCTCTAAAAAACCTCGACCAAGGTATTTGTGAACTTCAATACAGGCGCCAATAATTGCGAAGGTTTCTTTTGAGAAGAGGAAATTGTTATATCCCGGATAATTGAGTTGTGGCATGGACTTTTTTCTTTAAATAGAAGCCACAGATTTGGCATGTTACATCATTCTGAGCATCTTCTGTTGACGACTAAATAAATGTAATCTGCGAAATCTGCGGCTAAATGTTCTTAGTCTTTTTTACCCATCATCAGGATTTCACTTACCACAACTTCTGTTACGTAACGTTTGATTCCTTCTTTGTCGGTGTAGTTGCGGGTGCTGAGTTTACCTTCGATAGCGATCTCTTTTCCCTTTACCAGGTACTTGGAAGCGATATCGGCTGTTTTGCCCCATGCAATTAAATTATGCCATTGGGTTTCGGTTACTTTTTCACCTTTTTCGTCTCTGTGAGATTCCGAGGTGGCTAATGAAAACTTGGCTAGTTTTTTTCCGCCATCTAATTCTTTTACATCAGGGTTTTGTCCTAGGCGACCAATTAGGCGCACATTGTTTGTTAGGTTCATACGTTTTTTGAATTTAATTGGTTTAAAATGTTGCTCGAATCGGGCAGGTCAGATAGTCGTGCTTATAATTGAAACCAGCAGACCAAATGAATCAGGACCAATCCGTGGCGATTTGTTGAGGCAAAGTTGTGGTGGCGTTCAAACCTGATTCGTATAGTATCCGTTTATAAATGAAAGTAATCGGATTTACTCGTTTGTACACGGGAAATAAATTCTAGGGTAAATTGCCAGAATGCTTGTTTTTACTGGATATTTCCTACCTTGGTTGTATTAATATGCTAAATCCCTCTGTGAGGCTAATCAAGATGAATAAACAAGAAATAATAGCAGCTTTCGCACGAAATCATCATTCGTTTATTGACTATATAAACAGTTTGTCTGTTCAGGATATTGAATTTTGCCATGGACAAAAATGGTCAGCGGGTCAGCAACTGGAACATATTGTGATATGTGTGAAACCATTTGTGAAAGCTTTGGGTATGGACAAAAAAATACTGGAACAAACCTTTGGTGTTGCAACCAAACAGGGCCGAACATATGATGAGTTATTAACTGACTATGTGACCAAATTGCAAGGAGGCGGAAAAGCTCCCGAAAGATTTGTTCCTCAGCCCACTTCCTTCGCCCAGCGGGATGGTTTAACAGAGACCTTAACAAAACTGATCGAGGATTTGAACAGCACCATTGCGAATTATACCGAAACTGATCTGGATACATTGTGTTTGCCACATCCTTTACTAGGTACTATCAGTATACGCGAAATGTTGTTCAATGCCATTTACCATGTGGAGCATCATCATCAATTAGCAAAACAAAATCTATTACATACATAATTCGAAACCAAACAAAGGTCTGAGGATGCAGCCAAACCATTTACAGCAACAAATAGACTTTATCAAAGAAATTGATAAACTCAAGTATATTCAGCGCAAGACGAAATTGTTTAACAGCAATAGAAACGAAAACGATGCCGAACATAGCTGGCATTTGGCTATGATGGCGCTTGTTTTAAGTGAACATGCCAATGCTGAAGTTGATCTGCTCAAAGTTTTGAAAATGGTATTGATACACGATATTGTTGAGATTGATGCCGGTGATACTTTTTTGTACGACACGCAAAAGAGTCATCTAAACACAGATGACGAACGGTTGGCGGCAGAGAGAATATTTGGATTGTTGCCTACTAAGCAGGCCGAAACCTTGATAGCCATTTGGGAAGAATTTGAAGCAGGAGAAACCAATGAAGCAAAATTTGCCAAAAGCATGGACAGACTTGAACCGCTATTGCAAAATGCTAACAATGAAGGGGGGACATGGAAAGAGTTTAAAGTGGATTATCATACAGTGTATGAGAAGAAAAAAGTGATCCAAAATGGCTCTGTGTCTATTTGGCATTTTGCAGAGCATTTGTTGAATGAAAGTGTTGAAAAAGGATTCCTGGAAAAGAAATAATATCCTATTGTAGTTCTCATCTTAAAATAATATCATAATGAAAATACAAAACCAATTAGTTATGCTAACCCTTATGGGAATGCTTATTGCTTGTGATAACAACAGTGCCCCAACAACTTTTGGCAATAAAATAACAAAAGCAAGTTGGATGATCGGACAATGGCAAAATAGTTCCCCGCAAGGTGTGTTGAGCGAAAACTGGAAACAAGAAAACGATTCCATGTTTTCCGGAGAGAGTTTTTTTGTGGTAGGGAAGGATACTTTGTTTTCGGAAGCCATTCAGATCATTCAGGAAAAGGATGAGTTGTTTTATATTCCAACCGTACCTGATCAAAATAATGGGTTACCTGTGCGGTTTAAACTCACAACTGAATCCGATAGCATATTGGTGTTTGAAAATCCTGATCACGATTTTCCTCAACGAATTAAATATATGCGTATCGGAAAAGACTCAATAGTGGCCGAAATTTCGGGACAAAGTAAAGGAGAGTCTAAAGCTGAACAGTTTGCGATGACAAGGGTAAAGTAGTTGTGCTTTTTTAGGAATTGTCAAAGCGAATGAATCAAAAAGCGGGAGCAGGGATAACCTGCTCCCGCTTTTTAGTTATGTATAAATAGACGGTAATGTACTTTTTGGAATTTTGATATGAGTTGTTCATTTCCTTCGTTATGAAGTTTCAATGTATAAAAACTGGCAGGTGAAAAAGGTGTATTAGTTCAGTCTTTCACCAAATGTTCATTATCTAACTACGTGTGTGAGAACCTTAAAAATAAATCACTTTTTATTATGGCACGTTAATTGGTAATTTCGAAACCAAAATCAAACCATATTACCATGAAATCATTATCAGCAATCATTTTACTTGGCTTCTCGAGTTTATTATCCTTTGCACAAACGGAGACTAAACTGCCATTGCAACGCACCATTGAAGTAACAGGAAGTGCCGAAATGGAAATAGAACCTGATGAAGTTTACCTCAGTGTAAACTTGCGTGAATACATGAAAGATAAAAACACCAAAGTGTATTTGGCAGATATTGACAAAGAGTTCAAGAAAGTATTGGCTGACGCTAAAATAGACCTGAAAGATGTTTCGGTGCAAGGCGCGAATGCATATTACAATTACGACTGGTGGAAAAACGAAAGCCGCAAGACCGATTTTTTAGCAGCCAAAACATATACCATCAAATTGCCCAATTTGGAAAAGTACAATCAGTTGATGCAAAAAATGGATAACAAGGGTATTGAAAATGCATGGTTGCAACGTACGGATAACAGCAAAATAGAAGAATACCGCCAACAGGTAAAGATCAATGCATTAAAAGCCGCCAAAGCCAAAGCCAAATTAATGGTTGAATCCATTGGCAGCGGATTGGGCGATGTGGTATTTATCCGTGAAATAAATGATGGTAATATGTACCGCCCGGTAATGTTGTATAAGTCTAATATGGCAATGGAAGATGCTTCAATGAGCAACGGAGGTGCCGATCCGGCTATTCAAATGGAAAAAATCAAAATTCGCTACGAAGTAGAAGCGCATTTTTTGATTAAGTAAGCAGATTGACTAAAATCAATAAACGCCCCATTCTCAGTACTTTTGCGCTTTATTCCTGTACACCCAAAACAACTTAACTACTTGTTTGTATTTTATGGCATATGTGTACTCAGGACATAAGTAGTGATTTGAAAATACTGTATATTTGAGGGAATGGCTAAGAAAAAAATAATTAAGGATATAAACGAACTTACCAAAGGATACGAGGGATTTATAAAGGGTAAGGAAGTCCGAAAGAATGGGAAAGAGTTGTTTGAAAAGGTCGTCAAGGCTTTTGCTAAAGGTAAACCAAAACCAAAAGACAAGCCGAAGGATAGCCCTACAAAAGAAAGTAAATAGTTATTTAACTATAAATAATCGTACATTTGTCCTCAGTTAGTGGGGAATCAATTGCACTAACGGGTTGTTAAACGCAAAATTTAATAACTATAAAAATTATAACTAACTGATTTTCATAGCATATTGGTCTAAATGACAAAACGCACTTTTGAAATATAAAAAAGGCATTATCATTGTACCATTATCTTTATAAATAAAAAAAATCGCATAGATAAATTCTACAAAAGAATTCACATAGTTTTACTTAGAAAAACCTACAAAAGAAAAGCCTTAAAAACTTACCCGCGCAAAACGCAACAAAAAAAACGCATAACGTTAGAAGATTAAAAGAAAAGCATTACATAGTTTTAAAGCCAAGGCCTCATTAATTGAGGCTTTGGCGTTTTATATAGCCTATAAACGAAAAAAGAACATGGAACAACAACAAGAAGCCCAAAGCTCATTTGGCAGACAGAAGTTAAAGCCCGCACTATTTGAATTTGCTTTCGTTGGGTCATACCCTCCCGGAACAATCTATGATAGAACCGACCCAAACCCTCCTAAAAGCACTATTGAGGAAACGCTTAAATTGCTAAAGAAAATGGCGATGAATGAAAATTGGGAGTATACTAACACCGTTTCTTCGCAACCGCTCCCTATATTATACAACTACCTTGTTCATACTTTTGCAAGAATACAGGAAGAGGGAAAAGTTTCAGTAATCGGGGAGTTTGCTAGTTTTAATACTGGATTGGTAACTGAAAACCAAGAGGAAATATTCATGCTGTTCAAAAAGAATATAGGGAAAGATAAGTGGTATTTTAAAGAGTTCTGCAAAGACAGCTCTAACGCCATGTCTAAGTTTAATCCATTGCCCGCAAGGGCTACCTACTTCACAGATGTGTCTGAGTTGTTCTACGACACTCGGTTAGAATTAAGAATAAACATCGACCATATTGTTGAGGATATTGATAATTTTAACAGATTCCCAGCAGACATTCAAGCGCTATCAAAGCATCAACTAATTAACACCTTTAAAGGTGCAATCGATCACGCTAAAAAGCGAATAGGCCGAAACTATTTAACAGCAGTACCACAGTTTTACAGAGGGCAGTATGTTAGTACGCCACACCTTCAGTTGTTATTGCCTCTTTGTCTAAGAGAGGCGTCTAAGGCTGACTTAGCTTTAGCAGTTTACAAAACAGCAGATGGAACATATAGTGGCAGAACGTGCCTTACGTTGGATATGGCAATAAATAACGCTCGTTTAATCACAAAGCCAGATGATGAATGGCTAAACCCATAACCATCGTACTTTAGTGTGCAGTAGTAAACCCCTACCAACACTTCTTATAAGCACCTAATATTATTGTTAAACATTACTCAAAATAACTTCCATCATTTTTTCAGGCTGTCCTCTGTGCATATAACGGAATGAGTTTTCATTCGCATATTTAAGGAAGTGTTCACGGCTTACATGAATGTGTGTTCCTTTAATCATTCTTTTAAGCGTAGACCAATAGTTTTCGATGTTGTTGGTAGTATATCCATTTTTGACATATTCGTCTTTCTCGTGGTTTATAATAACGTGCTTATTGAAATGTTTATCCATGTTCAAATATGCCTTTGCCCCATCGGTTACTAAAGTAGCATTTGGGTCGATATTATCTTTTACCATATCACCAATTGATTTACCTACTTTGTAATGGTCACGGATTAAATCGGTTCTTACTCTACCATCCTTTTCCATCATTCCAATAACTGAAATTTTAGCAGGTTTCCTGAATACTTTTAAGTTATCTTTTATATGTCTGTTCTTTGCTGCCATTCCGAAATAAGCCTCATCTGTTGACACAATTCCGCCCAACTTTTCAGTCGAATTATCACCCATTAGCGTTTTAATTTGGTGCGCCATTCTTAACGCTGTTTTATAACACACACCAAGTTGTCTTTCCAATTCTTTAGCTGCAACACCATTACGAGTTGTGGTAAACAAATAGATAGCATAAAACCAATATGTAAGCGGTGTAGTTGATTTATGAAATACAGTATTTGCAGTTGGGTAAATTTGATGCGAACAAACAGGACATTGGTAAGACCTGCGACCTTTCACACGACTGAATTTAGATTCAACCGAACACTCAGGACAACCTGTTTGTTCACCAAATTTTGATACGAATAAATAATCCAAACATGCATCGTCATTTGGGAATTGCGCTCTGAATTGTGTGATAGTATATCTTTCCATGTTGTATTCGTTTGTATATTTTTGTATTACATTACTATTAAAAAAAGAGGGTTTTTAAACCCTTACTTTTTTCTTTAAAGTATCTTCGAGAACAAGCCTTATAAAGTCGCTTAGCTCTCGTCTGCTTACTTCTGCCAGCTTCATCAACCCCTCTTTCATATCTTCATCCACTCTGACAATAATAGATTCCGATTTGTTTTTGGTTTTGCTCATATTGTACACAAATGTAATACATTATTCTACAAATGCAAATAAATTTGTATTCATGTAACTTAGGGTCGCTCGTAGTGCGTTATTTTTGCTTTTCTAAGGTGTTTCGTCCAACATTGTAAGCATACACCGCAGCGGGTAAATATTGAATTTGTATACCATTATACTCTTTTATGCCTGACTTATCTATTGACGTAACCAGAGCTTCTTTTAATCCATTTTCTTCACAAAATGATGAAAGGCTTTTAAGTTCATTTGGAGCCTCAAAAAATCTATTCGTCCATTTAATTTCAACCGCCCACTGAACACTATTAGTAACCCTACTCAAGCTGACTAAATCCACCTCGCCACTCTTCCATCTCGCATAATAAGGAGTGAAGTTGGTTCTTTGCATCCATTGACTAAATACTGCTGTTTCAATAATCGCTCCAATGCCGTCAGAATTTGGCTCTAAGGGTGCGAATAATGCACTGCGTAGACTTGTATTAGTTAGGTATATCTTAAAAAAATTTTCTCGTTGAAACCTGCCTGCTTTTTGGTCTACACGCTTAACTATATGAACTAAAAAGGCTGCCTCTAAATAAGATAAATACTGTCGTAGGACTACTTTCTTTACACCACTGCTTTTGCTTAATTCATCAATACTACATTCTTGTCCGCTGTTATATGCAATAGTTGTAAATAGTGAATTTAACTCTTGCACATCTTTAATGCCATACAACCCAGGTAAGTCCCTCAGCAAAACTTTATCAATAATATCTGCTCGCATGAATCGGCTTGGGTTGCTTTGTATCTCTTTGTTAAATATAACCTCAGGATATCCGCCAAAATTCACGTAGTTAATAAAATAGTTGTTCAGTTCTCTAATATTAGTGGTAGAAGAAAACAGAGAAATATTGCCTTTCCATCCTATAATATCTGATTGGATTAATGCATCTAAATCCTTAAGGTGAATATACTCGTAAAAGGTTAAAGGGGGAAGCATAAAATCCGTGAATCTTCCAGCACCACTTTCGTTACTTTTAAACTTAAGCGCAGCAGCCGCAGAGCCGCTTGCAATAAATTTAGTTTTGTGATACGTGTCAACAAGGGTTTTTAAATGAACCTCCCATTCTTTTAAGTATTGGACTTCATCAAAGAAAATATACCAACCGTCTGAATCTTTATCTCCTGTTGCTTTCTTTGCCATTGTAAACAAATCGTCCAAGGGTATATTATTATATATAGGGGTTTCAATGGATGCATACAAAATCTTTTGCGGTTTTACTCCTTCGGAAATCAACCTTTGAATTGTATGGTAAATCATAACCGTTTTTCCCACGCGCCTCGGGCCCATTAATACGTTTGCCCTATGCACTTTGATGTTTTTAACCAATGGGTAAAACAAATCAAAATACAATCTTGGCTTGAACGATTGGTAATAACCATCTAGTGCACCAGTTGTCCACCAAGGATTTTCGAATTGAAGCCGTGCAATAATTTGTTCTTCTGAAAATGGATTTAATGACATATTAGAAACAAATATATAAAATAAGGTCAAATAAAAAACCTTATTTGACTATTTAATGGAAAATAAATCATTTTATTGTTAATTAAATCCTTAGAATCTAAACTTTTTATTTAGTAGCTGTGCAGTATATTCGTGTAAAATCAACCGTTAATTTATATGATAGCGAAAAAGAATATTGGGAAAATAGCCGCTGTAATAGCAGTATTGTTGTTCATAACAAATCCTACTGTTTCTGATTTTAAAGAACATTTCGGACACGAAGCAAGAAATGAAAACATTCGCAGGTCTTGTAACGGTATTTTGTTTAGTATTTACGACTTCGACAACATGCAGAAGTCCCCTTTAAGAAGGTATCATTATGGTGAATATTACTATCAGCACGTTCAATACACTAGCAGATACCTAGGTATTGGAGAAAACTTCTTTCTACTTTCGGAGAAGGCAACAGGCCGTATAATTCACCTATCAGATGACGGAGAAGAGTTGCAATAGCCCCCAATTAACTAAAATCATTTTCCTTTAAACCCTTGTCGCTCTAACCCCTCAATCCATTGACTTGTGCTTTGAATACACATATGTCTATTTTATTTAGACTAATTATAGATAAGTCAATTTCTTATCTTACATTTGTCCTTTAAATATGGCAGAAGAAGTAGATATTATAGACCAAGTAGTTAGCCAGGAATATAAGTACGGTTTTACTACCAATATAGAGATGGATACAGCTCCCATGGGGCTTTCCGAAGATACAATACGTTTTATTTCGGCTAAAAAAAATGAGCCCGAATGGATGTTGGCGTATCGTTTAAAAGCATATAAGCATTGGCTTACGATGCCTGAGCCTAACTGGCAAAATTTCCAGTATCCTCCGGTTAACTATCAGGAAATCATTTATTATGCTGCCCCTAAGGAGAAGATCAAACTCGACAGCCTCGACCAGGTTGACCCCGAGTTATTAAAAACGTTCGAAAAACTAGGGATCTCATTAACAGAACAAAAACGCCTTACAGGTGTGGCCGTTGATGCGGTTTTCGATTCGGTTTCCATTGCAACTACTTTTAAAGATCAACTCAAAGAAAAAGGGATCATATTCTGTTCAATGAGCGAAGCCGTTCATGAACATCCTGATCTGGTTCGTAAATATTTAAGCTCGGTTGTACCTCATACCGATAATTACTTTGCCGCACTTAATTCGGCTGTGTTTAGCGATGGGTCGTTCGTGTATATTCCAAAAGGTGTTCGTTGCCCGATGGAACTGTCTACTTACTTCCGTATCAATGCCGAAAACACAGGTCAGTTTGAACGCACCTTAATCGTTGCCGATGCCGGAAGTTATGTAAGTTATCTTGAAGGTTGTACTGCCCCGATGCGCGATGAAAACCAGCTGCATGCTGCGGTGGTTGAATTGGTGGCATTGGAAAATGCCGAGATCAAGTACTCAACCGTTCAAAACTGGTATCCTGGTGATAAAGAAGGCAAAGGCGGAATTTACAACTTTGTAACCAAGCGCGGCATTTGCCTTGGCGATTATTCTAAAATCAGCTGGACACAAGTTGAAACAGGCAGTGCCATTACCTGGAAATACCCAAGTTGCATTTTAAAAGGAGATCATTCAACAGGAGAGTTTTTCTCGGTGGCGGTAACCAATAATATGCAACAAGCCGATACCGGAACCAAAATGATCCACCTCGGAAAAAACACCAAAAGCAGGATTGTCTCAAAAGGTATCTCTGCCGGTAAATCCCACAATACGTATCGAGGTTTGGTGAGGGTAAATAAAAATGCCGAAAAGGCACGTAACCATACACAATGTGATAGTATGTTAATTGGCGATAGAAGTGGAGCTCATACCTTCCCGTATATCGAAATAAACAATAAAACAGCAACGGTTGAACACGAAGCCAGTACCAGTAAAATAGGTGAAGACCAGATCTTTTACTGCAACCAACGTGGTATCGGAACCGAAGAAGCTATCGGGTTGATCGTAAACGGTTTTTGCCGTGAAGTATTAAATCAGTTGCCAATGGAATTTGCGGTTGAAGCACAAAAACTGTTAGCCGTTTCATTAGAAGGCAGCGTTGGGTAAAAAGAGTCGATGGCTATTTGAGACCATAGACCACAGAAAATAAAATAATCACTACCATGGACTTTCGTCTATGGACTATTGACTGAATAAATGTTAGAAATAAAAGATTTACAAGCAGAGATTGAAGGAAAAAAAATCCTGAACGGAATTAACTTAGTTGTAAAACCGGGCGAAGTGCATGCGATTATGGGACCAAATGGTGCCGGCAAAAGCACGCTGTCTTCGGTACTTGCCGGTCGTGCCGATTACACGGTTACTGGTGGTTCAGCACAGTTTAATGGAAAAGATTTGTTGGATATGGCTCCTGAAGACAGGGCACGCGAAGGTGTGTTTTTGGCATTTCAATATCCTGTTGAAATTCCGGGCGTGAGCACAACCAATTTTCTGAAAACAGCTGTTAACGAAAAACGCAAATACAATGGTCAGGAACCAATGGAAGCTACCGATTTTTTAAAGATGATGCGTGAAAAAATGGAATTGGTAGAGATGGATAAATCATTAACCAGTCGTAGTTTAAATGAAGGATTTAGCGGTGGCGAAAAAAAACGCAACGAAGTGTTTCAAATGGCCATGCTTGAACCTAAATTATCGATTTTGGATGAAACGGATTCAGGTTTGGATATTGATGCGTTGCGTTTGGTAAGCAATGGTGTAAATAAGCTTCGCAATGGCGAAAACTCATTTGTGGTGATCACCCATTACCAGCGATTACTGGACTATATCGTTCCTGATTTTGTGCATGTATTGTACAAAGGCCGCATCGTAAAAAGTGGTGATGCCAATCTTGCAAAAGAGTTGGAAGTAAAAGGATACGATTGGATCAAAGCAGAAGTAGAAGCAGCTGCGGTGTAGGGGTTAGTAGTTAGGAGACAGAGGTTGGTAAAAGGCAAGTTTTAACTGAGAAAATAGCTGCCGGAAACAATTACAAACGACACATAAGCGAAAGACAAATAAATGTAATCAGCGTCCCTGATCCCGAAGTTGCGGGACGGGATTTACGGCAAAAAAAGAAGAAATGAATTTAACGGAAATCATCAAAAACGATTTTACACAATACCAAACGCAAGCAACCAAAGATGCATTTTTGGAAGTGCGTGAAAATGCGTTTGCTGAGTTTGAAAAATTGGGCTTCCCCACTACCAAGCATGAGGAGTGGAAATACACCAATTTGAAAGCCATTACCGAAAAAACGTTTACGGCAACTTGTGAATTAAACAGCCACGTTAAAGCATTTGTTGCGCAATCGATCTTTTCAAAAATACACGGTAATTTACTGGTGTTTGTGAATGGAACATTTGTAGCTGATATATCCAAAAATATTGAAGCCGACAATTCAATCGTCATTGGAAGTTTGGCTGTTGAACGTCATAACCATAAAGAGATCTTTAACCAGCACTTCGCTAAATATGCAACAGTAGAAGGACAAGCTTTAAATGCGTTGAACACTGCTTTGTTGAGTGACGGAGCATTTATACATGTTCCGGCAGGTAAAACGGTAGCACAACCAGTTATTGTATTAAACCTAACGGATGCAACGGATGTAAATGTGTTGGCACAACCTCGCAACTTAATCGTGGTTGAAAAAAGCGCATCGGCTACCATTATCGAAGCATATTACGCTATGGGTGCAAATCCATCGTTCACCAATGTGGTAACGGAAAGTTATGTGGCGGAAAACGCTCATTTGGAACATTACAAAATCCAACAACAGGCAGGAGAGAGCTATCAAAATAATTTCACCCAGATTTTTCAGGAAGCCAATACAAACATTAACCATGTAACGCTAACGCTTGACGGAACAATGGTTCGCAACAATCTTCATTTTTACATGAATGGGGAAAATGGAAACAGCCTTTTGTACGGATTGTATATCAACGATCAGAAAGATTTTGTAGATAACCATACACGGGTTGATCATGCCAAACCAAATTGTTTCAGCGATGAAAAATACAAAGGCATTTTAAAGGACCAGTCGACAGCTGTGTTTAATGGAAAAATCATGGTTCATTTGGATGCACAAAAAACCAATGCTTACCAACGCAATCAGAATATTTTGCTGAGTGATGAAGCAACGGTGAACACCAAACCCCAACTGGAAATTTTTGCCGATGATGTTAAGTGCACACATGGTGCAACCATCGGTCAGTTAGATGAAGAACCAATGTTCTATTTGAGAAGCAGAGGTATCCCGGAAGACACCGCACGCAAAATGCTGTTAAACGCATTTGCGGATGATATAGCCGAGAAAATAAAGATACCCGAACTGGTTACCTTATTGGAAAACGAAATTGACGCGAAACTTTAATCACAACGTTCGCAAAGGAATATACTTTGGAAAAAGCGGCTGTCACTGAGCCATTGCGCTTTTAGCGGTGATAATAACAAATGACAAATACAGCAATAAACATAGAATCGATCAGGAAAGCCTTTCCAATACTTCACCAGGAAGTAAATGGTAAACCATTGGTTTATGTCGACAATGCTGCTACTACACAGAAGCCTCAACGCGTAATTGATGCGCTCAATACCTATTACACAACAGATAATGCAAACATTCACCGTGCAGCGCATACATTGGCCGCACGCAGTACCGAAATGTTTGAAGCCACACGCAAAACCGTTCAACAGTTTATCAATGCAGCCGAAGTTGAAGAATGTGTTTTCACCAAAGGCGTAACCGAAAGCATCAACCTGGTTGCCCAAACCTGGGGCAGGAAATTTTTACAGGCCGGTGATGAGGTGATCATTACAGCGATGGAGCACCACAGCAATATTGTGCCATGGCAATTGATCTGTGAAGAAAAAGGGTCCGTTTTAAAAGTGATTCCCATAAATGATGCTGGCGAATTGTTGATGGATGAGTATGAAAAATTACTTTCATCCAAAACAAAATTTGTTTCATGCGTATGGGCAAGCAATTCATTGGGAACGATCAATCCGGTAAAACACATTATTGAAAAAGCGCATGCAGTGGGCGCAAAAGTATTATTGGATGGAGCTCAGGCAGGCGCACATTTACCCATTGATGTTCAGGCAATGGATTGTGATTTTTTAGCCTTGTCATCACACAAACTATATGGCCCAACAGGTGTGGGGGTGTTGTATGGCAAGCGTGAGTTATTGGAAGCGATACCTCCTTACCAGGGTGGTGGTGAAATGATTAAAGAAGTAAGTTTTGAACGCTCCACCTACAATGATATTCCCTACAAATTTGAAGCGGGTACACCCAATATTGGCGATGTCATTGCCTTTAAATATGCACTGGATTTCGTAAATGAATTGGGCAAAAAAAATATCGCCACCCACGAAAGCGATTTGCTTAAATATTTTGTGGAAGGCCTTAACCATCTGAACGAATCATCGCATCATCCCATCACATTAATTGGTACTGCCCAAAACAAGGTTTCGGTTCAGTCATTCATTATCAATGGAATGCATCATTTTGATGCCGGAATGATGTTGGATGCAAAAGGGATTGCGGTGCGCACTGGTCATCATTGTACCCAACCATTAATGCAACGATTTGGTGTGGAAGGAACCATTCGTGTTTCATTTTCGGTCTATAATACCAAGGATGAAATTGATATGATCTTAGCTGGATTGAAATCGTTGGTGAAATTGAGAAATCATTAAATTTTTAAAATAGCGGCAAAATTAACCTGTGGCAAATACAACAACCGACATACAAAACGAGATCATCGACAATTTTTCATTGTTTGAAGGCGATATGGAAAGCACCTTGTTTTACCTCATGGATTTGGGTAAGAAACTGCCATCAATGCCCGCTGAGCATAAAACGGATGAGTATATCGTAAAAGGTTGCCAGAGCAAAGTATGGGTTTTCCCAAGCTTTGCAGATGGAAAGGTGCAGTTTGAAGCAGATAGCAATACGGAGATCACCAAAGGACTTGTGTATTTGTTGTGGAGCATCTGGAACAACCGAACTCCCCAGGAAGTATTGGATACCGAATTGTTTTTTATTGATAAAATAGGCATGAGCAGAATGATTGGTTCACAGCGAAGCAATGGTTTTGCCAGCATGATCAAACAAATGAAGCTATACGCCCTGGCGTATAAAAGCACGAATAATTAAAAGCACGAATGATAAATTCGAAATACGATCCCGCAATTTCTGCGGGACGAATTTCGAGATTAGAATTCCGAATGTAAACGTAAAATGGAAGAGAATAATACTGAAGCAACAAAACCGATCAGGACCTTCGTTGATGTGCAAAATGAAGCGATAAAGGTATTGGAGACCGTTTACGATCCCGAGATCCCCGTAAATATTTACGAGTTGGGGTTAATATACGAGGTGAATGTTTCCAACGATCTGAATATCGAGATCATCATGTCGCTCACTTCGCCATTTTGTCCCGCAGCACAGAGTATGCCTGCTGAAATAAAGGAGAAGCTCAGTGCTATGGAAGGCGTAAAAGAAGTAGAGGTGAAGGTCGTTTTTGATCCGCCCTGGAGCCAGGACCTGATGAGTGAAAGTGCTAAGTTACAGTTAGGATTCATGTAATTATGGTACTTCTCTAAATTTCCTTATTTTCGCATCCCCGAATCCCTGGGTTATGGGAGGGGAAACATTTTTTGAAACAGATTTATAATTAATATGGCTTCTACAGCAGATTTATCAAAAGGATCATTTATCCGCCACAATGGCGAGTTATGTCAAGTATTGGAATACCAGCACCGCACGCCTGGTAACTTACGTGCATTCTACCAGGTAGTATTGCGCAATACCAAAAGTGGTAAACAAATGGAACACCGTTTCCGTGCAGGTGAAAGTATCGAGTTTGTACGTGTTGAGTTTCGCGAAATGCAATATTCATACAAAGACGGATCAAGCATCGTGTTAATGGATCCTGAAACGTTTGACCAGGTATATATTGACGGATCGTTATTGGGTGATACCGAAAAATTCCTGAAAGAAGAGATGATGATCAAGGTGGCATTCGAAGGTGGAGAAACTCCTATTTCGGCAGAGGCACCAACATTCGTAGTATTGGAAATTACCTATACTGAACCGGGTGTGAAAGGTGATACCGCAACCAATACCCTGAAACCGGCAACAGTAGAAACCGGTGCACAAGTGATGATCCCGTTATTTGTAGAGAACGGTGAAAAAATTAAGATCGATACACGTACCGGTGATTATGTTGAAAGAGTAAAATAATTTACCTGATACCTTATAAAGAAAAACCTCCCATGCGGAGGTTTTTTTATGCCTTTAAACCATGTGTTTAATGTAAACAGGGTATCAATCATTGATAGCAATAAAGGTCTCTTTTAATAGCATTCAATTACCTTTGAGTTCTGACTATAATCATAGGTTCAGATGATCCCGGACCGTTTAAAGATTCCTGAAAAAACATATCTTTAATCCATGAATAAAACCACGGTCTATCTTTTGATGGCATCATTTCTTTTTGCCTGCAAAAGCAATGTTCAAAAAATAAAGCCCACAGTTGAACCCATTTCCGAATCTATTTATGCATCCGGAATTGTGAAAAGCAAAAATCAGTATCAGGCTTTCTCAACGGTTAATGGCATCATTGAAAAGGTATTTGTTTCCGAAGGCGATTCGGTGTACACAGGAATGCCCATTTTGTCCATCTCAAACGTAACCCAACGGTTGAATAAAGAGAATGCCGAATTATCGGTATCATTTTCAGATATAAATGCCAATCAGGGAAAATTAAACGAAGCAAAACTATTCATAGAGTTGTCGCGCAATAAAATGAAAAACGACTCTTTGATGTATGAAAGGCAAAAATCATTATGGCAACAACAGATTGGATCGCAGGTTGAGTTTGAGCAAAAGGAGCTGATGTATGAAAACGCCAAAGCCGCTTATTTTTCGGCTATCGTGAAATACAATGACCTGAAACGCCAACTCGCATTTAATGCTGCCCAGGCGCGCAAAAACCTGTCGATATCGAGTAACCTTGAAAGTGATTATATACTCAAGAGTGAAATTGATGGTCGGGTGTATAGTTTAACCAAAACCAAGGGAGAGATCGTTGGGGTACAAACACCATTGGCCATTATCGGAGATGCAACTTCTTTTATTCTTGAAATGCAGGTGGATGAATATGATATTCTGAAAATAAAAAAAGACCTCTCGGTGATGGTGGTATTAGATAGTTACAAGGGACAAGTATTCGAAGCCCTCGTTACCAAAATTAATCCACTTATGAACGAACGCAGCAAAACCTTTTTAGTGGAGGCTGAGTTTGTAAAACAACCGGAAGTATTGTATCCGAATATTTCATTTGAAGCCAATATTGTAATAGCTTCCAAAGACAACGCATTGCTGATTCCCCGCAACTACCTGTTAAGTGATTCAACGGTCCTTAAAGGTAATGGGGATACCGTAAAAGTGAAAACCGGTTTGAAGGACTACCAAAAAGTAGAGATTCTTTCGGGTATCACTGCCGATGATGAATTATTAGATCCTGCCCAATGAAATACAAACTGATCTTCAGCATTTCGGTCTCTCTGTTAATGGCCAGGTGGAGGCAAACATTGGTAGCAGCTATTGGTGTTACCTTTAGCATTACCATGTTTATTGCCTTATTGAGTTTTATGAACGGGCTCAATATAATGTTGGATGGGTTGATCCTGAACCGCACACCACATATCCGGTTATACAATGAAGTCCAACCATCCAAATCACAACCGATTAACCAGTCGCCCCGGTTTAAGAACCATTACAATTTTATCAGTTCCATTAAGCCGAAGAATGAGCGTATCGAAATATACAATAGCATGGATATTATATCCGCATTGAAAAAAGATAACAGGGTAATGGGTGTGGCGCCCAAAATTATGGCACAGGTTTTTTACAATGTTGGTGTGGTGGATTTGAATGGTGTGATCAATGGTATTGATGTAGAGGAGGAGAACAGGTTGTTTTTGTTCAAAGATTATGTTGTTTCGGGAAACTATATTGATCTTAAAAATATTCCGAACAGCATTGTTTTGGGAAAAGGAATTGCCGAAAAAATGTTGGTTCAGCTTGGTGATGTGATACAGGTAACAACCTCTAAAGGTGAACGGGTATCCTTAAAAGTAGTGGGTTATTTTCAATCGGGATTGCAGGATCTCGATAATGTACAAAGTTATTGCTCCATTGCTACTACCCAAAAATTGCTGGGAGAATCGTCAAATTATGTCACCGATTTACAAATTAAACTCAAAGACATTTTGCTTGCACCCAAAATGGCCAAAGAGTATGAAAAGATATTTGGGGTGAATGCGTTGGATATTCAAACGGCAAACTCACAATTTGAAACGGGAAGTTTTATCCGCACACTTATTTCATATGCCGTTGGCATAACCTTGTTGATTGTGGCCGGTTTCGGTATTTACAATATTCTCAATATGATGATTTATGAAAAAATGGATTCGATCGCCATTTTGAAAGCAACAGGTTTTTCGGGTAAAGACGTAAATGCCATTTTTATCAGCATTGCTTCAACCATTGGAATTGTGGGCGGTTTATTGGGATTGCTGATGGGCTTTGGGTTGTCGGTGATCATCGATCAAATTCCGTTTAACACCGCATCACTACCGTCCATTAAAACGTATCCTATCGATTACGATGCTGATTTTTACATCATCGGAGGATTGTTTTCAATAGTCACAACCTATTTTGCCGGTTATTTTCCTTCGCGAAAGGCAAGCAAAATGGATCCGGTTATCATCATCAGAGGCAAATAAGATGGAACAAATAATATTACAAGCCAAAGGAATTTCAAAATATTTCCACGACCCGGTTGATGTACAGATCTTAAAGGGGATAACATTTTCCATCAATAAAGGCGACTTTGTTTCTGTTATCGGAAAGTCGGGTTGCGGTAAGTCAACGCTGTTGTATATTTTGTCGACTATGGACACCGACTATGAAGGTGAACTATTGATTGATGGTGTTTCCATGAGCCAAAAAAAGGAGGCCGAACTTGCCATTGTGCGCAACGAAAAAATAGGATTTGTATTTCAGTTTCATTACCTGCTCAACGAATTTTCGGTGCTTAGAAATGTGATGTTACCCGGACTTAAACTGGGTAAAAAATCTGCAAAGGAAGTGGAACACCATGCTTATGAAAAGCTGAAGATACTGGGTATTGAAAAAGAGGCGTATAAAAGTCCCAATCAATTATCGGGTGGACAAAAGCAAAGGGTAGCTATTGCACGAGCGCTCATCAATGATCCGCTGATTATTATGGGCGATGAGCCTACTGGTAATTTGGATAAAAAGAACAGCGAAGTGGTGTTCGATATTTTTAAGGAACTTGCTGCTGTTTACAATCAGTCGTTGTTAATTGTAACCCACGATAATGAATTTGCCGCACGTACCCACCGGATCATCGAAATGGAAGACGGGAATATCATCAGGATGTGATTGGCTATTGGGTGCTTACAGATCATAACTCTTTTTCCAATGCAATTCGGGCTGCCTTCATAAATTCTTGTTCTTCTTTGGTTTTGGGCGAATAAGTGGGGTTCATTGCTTTCAGTTTGGTTAAAATGACCTTTCCGATTAAAGCCCGGGCCAGTCGTTTGTCATCTGCCGGTATAATGTGCCATGGTGCAATTTTGGAGCTGGTATGTTTGATCATTTGTTCATAGGCCTTCTGATAATCCGACCAGTATTTGCGCTCCTCAATATCAGCCGAAGAAAATTTCCAATGTTTGTTTTCGTTATCGATGCGTTCTAAAAACCGTTTGCATTGTTCTTCTTTCGACAGGTGCAGGAAGAACTTCAAAATATGTGTGCCCGTTTCAATATTCCTTTCTTCAAAGTGATTGATCTGTTTGTACCGTTTTTTCCAAAATGCTTTGTCTATTTTATCCTGGGTATCGTAACCCGATATGCGTTCTGCCAATACCAATTCAGGATGTACTTTCGAAATAAGCACATTCTCATAATATGAACGGTTAAAAATGGCTATTTGCCCGTGTTCCGGAAGTTTAATTGCATGCCTCCATAAGTAATCGTGTTGCAACTCCTGGCTACTTGGATGTTTAAAACTGGTTACCACCACTCCTTGGGGATTAATGCCTTTAAGGATATGTTTGATTGCTCCATCTTTGCCGGAGCTGTCCATTCCCTGCAGTACAATAAGCAACGATTGTCGGTCCTCGGCAAATAACTTGTTTTGAAGCTTAGCAATTTCTTCAAGGTCATTTTCCCCTTCTTCCAGGAAGGTACTTTCTTCGGTAGTCGTTTTAAACGACAGGCGCGTATTAAATGCAGAAAGACTGAAATTTTTCGAAAGGATACGATTTTTCTTTTCGATATGCTGTATGGATTTCATATTGGATGGAGCTGTTTTGTTCGTTTCGCTTACGCAATATCTGAAACGAGTACAATAATAACATAAATAGCGAAGTGAATGGTGATGGTGATATGGAACCTGACAATGAAAAATGACGTCCGATAGCCGTTACTTTAAATAACCCATGACAGCATGGAAAATGGCAAGCAACATGGAACGAATATGCTCAACTACTGCATTGGTGATCTTATGCTGTTGCTCAAAATACGTTTCAAAAAATCGACATGTGTTATATAAGTCATTATCCTCAGTATTCCGGCCTGCATTTTTTGTTTGGGTAAACAATACCTTTTCGTCCGCTGATATTGTACCCGGTTTTGTTGCAATAGTAGGTCTGTTGTCACCGACTATTCCAGTCTTTGATTCCATGTTTTTAAATTTGGGGGATCGTTTGAGTTGTTTGTTTACCGGTTTTCTGAACAATTTTCTTCATCGATTTTCGAACAGTTTTTTCAATGCGTTGGCTCAAATAGTATTTATTGTTTATTAATACGGTATTTACCGCTTCGATGAGTTCGCTTTTAAGTTTTGTTGCAATTTGATTTTTCATATTCTTGATTGTTTGTTGAATGTTTTCTGGTCAACCATTCATCTAATGGTTTCAGCGCAATATTGATGGCAATAATGAGGACCGTAGCTATAACCGTTTCGGCAAAATAGCCTGCTGCAGAGAGGCAACCTAGCCCCGCGCTGCACCAAACGGTAACTGCGGTTGTGAGTCCGTGTACTGTTATTCCTTCCTTAAAAATAATTCCCGCACCTAAAAAGCCAATGCCCGTTACTACCTGTCCGATAACCCTGGTTACGTCACCTGCACTTTTTTCGGTAATGATGATGGATAACAAAACAAAAATTGCAGCTCCTACTGATACCAGTGTGTTGGTTCTCAAGCCTGCCGATTTATGCTGCCATTGTCGCTCAAATCCGATGATGAGTCCTGCTCCCAAAGCCATCAGTAACCTTAGTGTAAATTCAATATTTGTCATTGATGTTTTGAAGGTGTGCTTTATATAATTGGGATCATTTACGATGAACAAAAATGCGATTTAGGTTCAGTTTAAATCTTATACGATTATTGAAATGAATTACAAGATTCCCACATTTGGGGATTCAGAGAACAAGTAAAAATGATGATAAAAGATGAGCAGCAGTTACCTGTCTGATCTTAACAACGAATAAAGGTTCAGATCGATAAACCTATCGTGAATCCATTCGCCCTGGCGGATCACTCCATCTTTGGTAAAGTGTAGTTTTTCTGGAATGATCTTGCTTTTGTGGTTTTCTGTGCCACATTTAATTTCAATGCGATTGAGCTTCAGCTCATCGAAACAAAAGTTGATAAGTACTTTGCACGATTGGGTGATGATTCCTTTTCCCTGAGCTGTTTCGATCAACCAATACCCAATTTCACCGATCTTATTCTGAAGGTCGATCTTATACACACCGATCCTGCCAATCAGTGTTTCGTTCTCCATGATCACAAATGCATGATCCAGGCCTTCTTTGTTCCGGAGGATATTGTATTGGATGACATTTTCCGCAAAGGCCACTGTTTGCATTTTGTCAACAAAGGGTAACCAGGTTCTCAGGTGATTTCTGTTTTCGTTCACCGCATCAAATACCTGTTGGGCATGAGCCAATGTAATCAATTCGAGTCGGAGGGTAGGAGTGACGGAAAGGATCATGTTCAGCCTATTAGTTTTTCGAAACAAACACTGCTTTCTACTGCTGCATATTGTCCGTAGTTTTTGATGACCTTGTAATTGTTCTTGTGATACAGCCTGATCGCTTCGGGTTGCTTAATGCCTGTTTCGAGGATACATTTTTGGTAGCCTAATTCTTTTGCCCAGGTTTCAAGTGCTGTTAAAACAATGGATGCAATACCTTTTCCTCGTTTATCCGGTGGTACAAACATTCTTTTCACTTCCATGGTATGGGGTTCATATTCTTTGATGGCACCACAACCTACAGCTTCCTCATGATCATAAGCAAGCACCACATATTTGATCAGGTCAATTTTATTGAATTGGGCAAAAAAAGCATGGTCTGCTCCGTCACGAATGGCCAGGTCCTTATCCAGTTCTTTCACCAGTTTTTGGAAATCCGGGTCCTCAGAGGTTGTTCTTTTGATATGATACATTGTACACGATATTTAAGTATTCCATTCAAGAGAAAGGGATTGTCCTGTGGCCAGTTGTTCCCATCTCGCTGTGAGTTGTTTCAGTTCCGCCAAACAATCTTCTAAAAAATGATCTTCAAGGTCAAAGTTAAGGTGTTCGATATATATTGGAAAATCAGCCGGAGGAATATGACCTAAAAAGACCGATTGAACAGGTCCGACAATTTTTTCCATAAACCGAAGTTCGGCAGTGAGGCTGTTTTCTTTCCCGAATAATTCGGGGAACGAATACCCTTGTGCAAGCATGCCCCAAAAACCATTTGCATACCCAAGTTCCTTTTCTACCACAAAGTGCACGATATCGTGAAGCAAAAATGTTTTTGCATCTAGGTTGATCCATTCAACGGATTGATCATCCCTGGTGATGGCATATTCACATTGGTATGGAGTGGTTTTGGTGATGCGGATTTTCACTTTTGGTATTCGAAAAATTAGGAAGGGATTTGTTCTACCAATATTTCATCTCCTGATCTGCTAAAATATGTGCACGTCATTTTATCCAGGTTTACTTCCCATCTTTCAATTCCCCATTTTGCACTTTGTGCAACAAAAGTTAAAAAATCGGATTGTCCCTGTTGATGTGTTTTTAGGTCGGATTTAAATTGGTCGGCTTCGCACTGGTCGGCAATATTCAAAGATTCATATTTAGCAGGCGCTGAGGTTTTATAGCCATTTGTTCCCGAATAATCCGTATGCCCGTCTTCAACATAAGTTGTGTATAATAAGACACCAAGTTGTTTGATCTCTTGAATATAGGCAGGAAAATCTGCACCCGATTTTACTTTGTGATGTGCTTGTTTGATCTGGTCTATTGTGAACATGGTAAATACTTAAGTAAGTACCGAAGATAAAATCAGAAACCGTAAACACAAAAATTAAAGGGAGGGCTTTATGGTAAATGGGTGTTCACATTCATATGGTATGCTGTGGCCCATCAATCGGGTATAACCCTTACGATAAGGAAGAAAGTCCTCCATCCACATGGATAATTTGCCCTGTAATCCAACTGGCTTTTTCAGAAAGTAAAAACACACTTAAGGCAGCTATATCTTCAGGCTTTCCAAATCGTTTGAGGGGATGCCGCAACGCATTGGCTTCCCGTTTTTGTTCGGTGTTAAGTAACCCTTTTGATAATCGGGTGTCGGTGAGTGAAGGAGCAATGGCATTTACACGAATGGCAGGAGCCAATTCGGCCGCCAATGATCGGGTCAATCCTTCAATGGCTCCTTTCGAAGCTGCAACCAGCGTATGAAAGGGGAGTCCTTTTTGAACGGCCAGGGTGGAATAAAACAAAACAGAAGCATGTGCCGATTGCTTTAGTCGGGGTAAAATGAGTTGCAATATTTTTACCGCCCCCATTACCTGCAACTGATAGTCTTCGAGAAATAAAGCAGGTTGAATCCGCTCAAATGGTTTTAGCACAATACTTCCCGGGCAATACACAAATCCATCAATTACCTCAGGTAAAAATTCGATATTCATTTCAGCATCCAAACTGTTGAGTTGATGATAACTGATCCATGCATCACTGCTTTCCATAACCTGTGAACAGTAAGTACCGTATATCCTGTTTCCGGCAGAGGCCAAATCCCTGGCAACTTCAAACCCTATTCCGGATGACGCGCCTATTACTAAGTAGTTTTTCATGCTATGCTTTTCGATGGTCTGAGCCTTGTTTAGTTATTCACCGAAAGGTGGTATTCAATTAAGGGTTTGGTCCAGGTTTTTTCTCCTGTTTTTACCTTTGCTTGCAATACATTAAGCATGGAGTACAGCCCAAAATAGGTACGGTTTATGTAAAGAGCATGCTGCGAACCTCTTCCTTCCTTTGATTTTTTGAGTTCATCCATTTTGCTCACCTCTTCGCCCAATGCATATATTTCATCAATATAAGTGTTGTTGCCAAAATCGAATGTTTCGTAGTCAAAGGGTTTGCGCAGCAAGTTGGTCATGCGCACAAATGCATCGGTAATAATTTGTTGGGTTTGTGGCGTATCTTCTTTATCAATAATTTGTTGTTGCAACATGATCCGTTTGATAGCCGAAATGTCTTTCATGATTTCAGGAACCAACAAGGCAAAATAGTTGTAGTAAAAATCTTCGGGAATTTCTTTGACACAACCAAAGTCGATCACGCCCAAGGTTCCATCTTCACGCATCAAAAAGTTTCCCGGATGAGGATCTGCATGTACCGCTTTGTGCACATGAACCTGGTAATCGTAAAAATCCCACATGGCTTGGCCTATACGGTCGCGGATTTCCTGAGAGGGGTTTGTTTTCAAAAAATCGTTCAAATGAAAACCTTCCAGCCAGTCCATTGCCAGAACGCGTTTGGTTGTAAACTCTTTATAGTATTTGGTGAATACAAGATTGGGAATAGCCGCACACAATGCCGAAATTTCTACTGAGCGTTTATACTCCAACTCGTAATCGGTTTCTTCAAGCAACTTCGCTTCAACCTCTTTAATGTATTTATCCAGTTCCTTTTCGTTCATATCCAATAACCGAAATGCTATTGGCTTCACCATTTTTAGATCACTTTTAATGCTTTCTGCAACTCCGGGATACTGAATTTTTATGGCCAGTTTTTGTCCGTTTAAAGTTGCCTCATGCACTTGCCCGATGCTGGCAGCATTTGACGCTTTGAGGTTAAACGTATCAAACAGTTCCTGCGGTGTTTTGCCAAATGCCTTTACAAACGTTTGCACAATAAGTGGCCCCGATAAAGGTGGTGCACTGTATTGTGCCATCTGAAATTTGTTGGTGTATTGACGTGGAAGTACATTCTTTTCCATGCTCAGCATTTGCGCCACTTTCAGCGCGCTTCCTTTCAATTCACTCAGGGCATTGTATACATCCGTGGCATTGTCTTCATGCAGTTGGTCTTTCGTAATGGATGGATCAACGATCTTGTGAGAATAATGTTTGATATAATTTCCGCCTATTTGTGCCCCTGTTTTCACAAAGCGCATGGCCCTTTCTACTTTGCTGCTGGGAATACTGTTTTGTTCCATTTTTGTTGCTGATGATGCTTATTACGATTGAATTGATTTTTTCCAACTACCTGTTTTGGAATAAAAATTTACCAAAATCCAATGCGGCATCCAATGCACTTTTACCCATCAGGTCCATGGCAAGGTTCACCGACTTTTCAATGGCTTCGTCTGTTTTTTCAAAGCCCGTACTGGTATCATCCACCCAAAATTTGACGATGAACAGAAAGTTCACCCACAACCCATCCACATATTTGGCATCAATATACTTGCGCTCGGCCAGCTCTTTGTTGTCAATACCTTCCTGGATAATGCCTTTCATTTTGTCGATGAACACTTCGCGCAGTTTATTCAGGTAAGAAGGCCATTTGGGCAAGGCTTTAAAATCGCGATCCTTTAAAAATTTCACAAAACTCCGGTTAGGTTTTAGCCGTTCAATAAAGGTGTAAAACACGGCCAGCACTTTTTCGCGGGCCGAATAACTTTTCCAGGGTTCGCTTGCCAGACATTGCGCGTAAGCTTCGTTAAACCATTCTTCATAAACAGCCATTTCCATTGCCTCCAGTCCCGAAAAATGGGTGTAAAACTCCTGTTCTTCCATTCCGGCAACCTTTGCAAACTCATACACACTCGAAGGTGTTTTGTTATGGTCCAAAGTGTAGGTGATGTATTGTTGGATAAGTGTCGCTTTCATATGTATAAAACATGGAAAGGCATACAATGTTTTGGGAGGAGTAAAATAGATTTATTCAGCTTTCTTAGTTCTGCGTAGTACGTCCCTTTTAACTTGGTTTGCCGTTCTATGATGCACGAACGAGACGTTCGCGCAAACTTGCGTTGGGGTGGATGTTAGAAGGAACGGGGAGACGTTCGCACAAACTTGTATTGGGCAAGAATGTTAGAAGGAACTGGGAATGCTTGTATTCGGAGAGAATGTTAGAAGGAACGGGGAGCAAGAATGATATGGTTATTTGGTTTAAATCTTTTTTGATATTATTCAGTTTTTTCCCATTCAAAGCGAATCATTTTCTTTTTCAAAAATCCAATGTCCAACAATTCGATATTTAAATGAAGAGTCTTGATAGAAATGTCTTCTGGATTTTCAATATAATTCCAAGTCCCGTCATTTGAAAAAGGAATATTCTCATTAAATGTCATGAAAGTTGGAGTGAATTTTTCTGTGATATAATCCTTTATACCACGATACTCAATTGGTTTAAAAAATTTTAGATGGTGACGATGAACAACTTTGTATTCAATACCATTTTTAATAGGTAATAAATTGGCATTTAATTTCATGTTAGCTTCGTCTAATGCTAGGTGATGGACCCCTGGTTCTTTTGATATTTCGTCATTTTCCCATTTCTTAAGGAAGAGCATAAGTGTTTGTTCAGGAAAGGGTATTGTAATGCCGTTTATGGTTGCCTGTGTCATAACAACATAGTGATGCTGAATTTTTAGCTCAACAGTAATGCTCTTTTTTATTACTGGTATTTGAATTTCTGTTTGCCAGTTTTTATTTGACGCATCATGTGCTGTACATAAATCAATTTTTAACTTTTGAGCATACTCCTTTGCAGTTTTTGTAAATCCAGAATTACATATAAGAATTCCTTTGGAGGCTCGGACATCTTGAATTACTCCGGAAAATTGATCAACTATCGTTACGTCAGCTCTTTTTTTATAGTTTTTGGCTTGCACAATAATTAGAATTTCATGACTGGCAATTTTACTTCTGATGGAAACATCTATTTGTCGTTCAACAAATGAATTGTAGCCTAGTATAAAATCATTTAACTTTACATCTGCAACGGGCTCTAGTTCCTTATATATTTTATAAATAAGTTCTTCATATTCCTTCCATTCTTTTTTGTTTTTTGCTTCATCCATAGAGAAGGTCGCTAGATTATTTCTATTTAAAAGTAAATGTATTGAGGTGTACTGTATGGAGTGTTAATTCCATAAAAGCAAGATAATACTTTCCCACAAAAAAAATGGCTACCTCAACAGCAGCCATCTTCATCATTTATGTTTCACCTTATCCCAATGTTTTAATTGCCAGGTAATTTCTCCGGTGCAAATGAGTTTTTGGTGCATGTCCATTGCTTTAACAGTATAGGTTTTTACAATGGTTCCATGTGTGGCCAATGGAGCTAAGATTTCGGTTTCCAATTGTTGGGTGTCAATGGTGAAATTTGCGAAAACATCTGTTTTTCCTTGGGCGTGGTAATCCAGCTTGATCTCTTTTAAAATAATGCGGTATTGTTTTGGGTCCAGCCTTGTCATCAGTCCAATGCCACAAGCGTATTCACACAAGGTAGCCAGTGCACAGGCATGCATTCCTTTCAAATGGTTTTGGTTCGACTTGCGGTAAGGCAGTCGGATGGTAACAGCCGTATCCGAAATGGATTGGATGGTTACCTTATGCGAATGGTTAAACGGGATCAATCGCCACAATAAATGGTTGAGCACCCACAAATAAAAAGGGGAGGTTTTGGCTTTGGTTAAAATGGATTGGATCAGTTTCATCATTAATATGAGTTATAGAAATTTCTTTGTGCTCTTCGCGTGTTTTTTCTTCGCGATCATTGCGGTTCAAAAAATTAACCGCAATCGCTATGTTTAACGCAAAGGGCGCAAAGGAAAAGTCTTGCGTTAGTTTTTTACACGTGATAAAGCAGCTTCGTATTCCGCTCTGATGTTTTGAATGATCTGAGCGCAGGGTAAAATATCATCGATCAACGCTACTGATTTTCCTGCACACCACAAGGTTTCATAATTGTTGCGTTTGATCGATTTTTCCAATCGTTTCATTCCCCGTATTTGAATAAACATTTTAAACCATTTTTTGGTATTCGGATTTTTACTCAGGAATTTTTCGAACCAATTTTGTGTATATCCCATTTTTTGAGCAGCAGGTGTATTGATGATCGTGCAAGGTGTTCCCGATAATTTTTCTGTCATGACAATATCGTCCATGTTTGCATCCGCGATCGCATTTTTGTATGCATCACTAACGGTGCTTTCGGTACTATTGATAAAACGTGTACCAATGGAAACCGCATCGGCTCCCAGTAATTGCATGGCCAATAAAGCTGTGCCATTGGTAATTCCGCCAGCGGCAATGACTGGTTTTGCCGGGAAATGTTTTTTCAGGGCAGGAATCAATACATGCAATGGGTTTGGCCCCGCATGTCCTCCTGCACCTTGTCCTACGGCAATAAATCCATCACAGTTTAGGTCGAAACATTTTTGGGCATGTTCAATATTGGTCACATCACAATACACTTTTGCCCCGTATGCATGCGCTGCTTCAATAACTTGTTTGGGATTACCCAGTGAGGTTATATAAAAAGGTACTTTATGCTTCACACAAATGGCAAGGTGTTTTTCAAACAATGGATTGCTCCGCTGTACAATGAGGTTTACCCCATAAGTTCCTCCCGGGTATTGGGTTGTATATCCATTCAGGTTCTGCAATACGGCATCCAGTTCACCTTCTTTTCGGTAATTAAGAGAAGGGAAGCTGCCTGCTATTCCATTGCGGATGGCTTCTTTCATCATGGCTTCGTTCGAAACCAAAAACATGGGCGCCATGATAACAGGCATCGAAATTTTTAATTGATCGGATACTTGACTTTGTAGTTTCATAGTACTAATTTAGTATTTAATATTATGCATGCATAATAAATTTTTAACCCTTTTAATCTTTTCGAGTTATGGAGCCCACCCGCCTATTTGATTTACTTCCAAGATACGAGAAGTTATACAACAAACCAGATATGCTTACCTATAAAGTTGCGGGGCAATGGAAAAGTTTTAGCGCAACCGAAGTTCTGGAAGACGTAAACCTCATCAGTTATGCATTGTTTGAAATGGGTTTACAAAAGGGGGATAAGCTCAGCATTATTTCTCCCAACCGTCCGGAATGGATCATCACCAATATGGGAATCATGGAAGCCGGTTGTGTCAATGTGCCGATCTATCCTACCATTAGCCAAAAAGATCTATGTTATATTTTAAATGATGCCGAGGTAAAATATGTGTTTGTACACGATGCCGAACTGTATGAAAAGGTAAAAGCCTTAAAACCGCTTGTGCCCGGACTTATTGATATCATTTCGTTCGATGACCAGCCAAACATTACAACCTGGAAATCATTATTGGAAAAAGGGAAACAATCCACCAATCAGGCGAAACTCGAAGAAATAAAAGCAAGCATCGGCACACACGATTGTGCCACCATATTATATACATCGGGTACCACAGGCGATCCCAAAGGTGTGATGTTGTCGCACAATAATTTATTAAGCAATGCTTTGGCTAATTGCGATGCTGCACCTTTTGAAAAGGATTGGCGTGTACTGAGCTTTTTACCCTTGAACCATGTGTTTGAACGGATGCTCACGGTTTTGTATTTATACATGGGCCTGTCTATTTATTATGCAGAGTCCATGGATAAGATTGCAGATAATTTAAAGGAAGTAAAACCGCATTGTTTTGCAACAGTGCCGCGTTTGTTGGAAAAGGTATATGAACGGATTGTAAGCAAAGGTTATGAATTAAGTGGAGTCAAAAAACATTTGTTCTTTTGGGCACTCGAGTTGGGATTGCGATATGAATTGAAGGGAGCCAATGGCTGGTGGTATGAAACCCAATTGAAGTTGGCCAATAAATTAATTTTTAGCAAATGGCGAGAAGCACTGGGTGGAAATGTGAAAGTGATCGTAAGTGGTGGAGCAGCCTTGCAACCGCGTTTGGCAAGGGTATTTAATGCGGCACAAATAGTGGTATTAGAAGGTTATGGTCTGACCGAAACATCTCCAGTGGTAGCCGTTAATTCATTTCAACCCGATTCGATCCGTTTTGGAACAGTGGGTCCTGTGATAAAAGGTGTGCAGGTGAAATTTGCTGACGATGGAGAGATCCTGGTAAAAGGTCCGAACGTGATGTTGGGGTATTACAAAAAACCGGCAGAAACGGCAGAGGCTATTGAAGATGGATGGTTCCATACAGGTGATATTGGCGAATGGGTGGAAGGAAGGTTCTTAAAAATTACTGACCGAAAGAAGGAAATATTTAAAACATCAGGAGGGAAATTTATAACACCTCAGTTGATTGAAAACAAACTCAAGGAGTCGCCCTATATCGAACAAGCCATGGTGATTGGAGAAGGACATAAGTTTCCAGCAGCCTTAATTGTTCCGGCATTTGCAGCATTGAAAGCCTGGTGTGCGCGAAACAATATTCAATACACTACCAATGAAGAAATGATCAAACAGGAGGCGATCATCCATAAAATACAAACCCAGGTAGATGCCATCAATAAAGACCTGGCGCATTATGAAATGATCAAAGCATTTGAATTATTGCCCCATGAGTTGAGCATTGAAAGAGGTGAGTTAACTCCTAAATTAAGTTTGAAACGAAAAGAAATGTTGCGTTTGCATGCCCCTTTGGTAGACAAGATTTATCAATCGGAAACAAAAATATAAAAAGCTACCATGGCTAAAAAAGAAACTACTTGTTCACGCATTAAGCAGAGTTGGCATGCCATCAGCCGCATGTACAATACTGAGGCAGTGAATCACGAACTTACCACCACTACAGGGTTTATTCTCCTCAATATCGATAGCCATGAGGGGACACCTTCCACACAGATCGGTCCCTTGCTTGGTATGGAGTCTACCAGTCTCACACGAACCATTAATCAGTTGGAATTTAAAGGAATTATCAAACGCAAAAAAGATGAAAAGGATGCCCGGGTAGTAAGAATGATGCTCACTGAAAAAGGAAAAAAGAAAAAGGAAATATCTAAACGAACCGTAAAAGATTTTAACAGGATCATTTCCGAAAAGTATTCGGCTGAAGAGTTGGGTCAATTTCACAGGATGCTGGAGGATATTACAGCCCTTGCCATTCAAACCAAGTTTGAAAATAGAGAAATAAGTAAATGAGTGAAGGGTTAAAAACTAAAATTAAGATAGCGTGAAGGTTGTGTTAAACAGATGAACCAATCAACACCATAAACATAATTAATACAAAAACATGTCATACAAGATCAGAAAAGTTGCAGTATTAGGTTCAGGAGTAATGGGCTCGCGTATTGCTTGTCATTTTGCCAATATTGGTGTGCAGGTATTGTTGTTGGATATTGTGCCCAAAGAACCCAACGAGGCAGAAAAAGCGAAAGGGTTAACACTTGAACAAAAGGCGGTGCGAAACAGGATCGTGAATGAAGCATTGCAAAGTGTTGTCAAGTCTAATCCATCTCCTGTGTATCATAGCAAAGTTGTCGAAAGGATCGTTACCGGAAATTTTGAAGACGATATGAAAGGCATTTCCGAATGCGATTGGATCCTGGAAGCGGTGGTTGAAAACCTGGATATCAAAAAAAAGGTATTTGAACAGGTAGAACGGTTTCGTAAAGCAGGAACCTTGATCTCAACCAATACCTCAGGCATCCCGATTCACCTGATGCTGGAGGGGAGAAGCGATGATTTTAAAACGCATTTTTGCGGGACACATTTTTTCAATCCGCCACGTTATTTAAAGTTACTGGAAATTATTCCTACAGAACTTACACGCAAAGATGTCATTGATTTTTTCATGGACTATGGTGATAAGTTTTTAGGCAAAACCACTGTATTATGTAAAGATACCCCCGCTTTTATTGCCAACAGAATTGGCGTGTATTCGATCATGGAAGTATTGCATGCCGCATCTGCATTGGATTTATCGGTGGAGGAAATTGATAAACTAACTGGTCCCGTTTTGGGCAGGCCAAAATCTGCTACCTTCCGCACTGCTGATGTAGTGGGTATTGATACCTTAATTAAAGTGGCCAATAACCTGGCTGTTGACGCTACTACCGATGAGTCGAAACAGCTGTTTGTATTGCCCGAATATTTGAAAAAACTGGATGCCAACAAATGGTATGGCGATAAATCGAAACAAGGATTTTACAAGAAAACAAAAAATGAAAAAGGCGAAACAGAAATTCTTTCGCTCAACTTAAAAACCTTTGAATACGGCACGCAACAAAAAGCAAAGTTTGCCACACTGGAAGCAACAAAACCAATTGATGATGTTAAACAACGTTTCCCGATCCTGCTATCAGGGAATGATAAGGCGGGTGAATTTTACCGCAGCACTTTCTTTGGATTGTTTGCATACGTCAGCAATCGTATTCCGGAAATTGCAGACCATTTATACCAGATAGATGAAGCTGTATGTGCCGGTTTTGGTTGGGATATCGGTCCCTTTGAAATTTGGGATGCGCTTGGGATTGCAGCCACAACTGAACAATTGAAACAAGCCGGACGAAAACCTGCAGCATGGATCGATGAGATGATCGTTTCGGGAGCAACATCATTTTACAAAACAGAAAACGGAGTACGTAAGTTTTATGATATCATCAGTAAAACATATAAACCATTACCGGGTTCAGGTGAGTTTATCGTACTCGATCATATCCGAAGTTCAAGTAAAGTATGGAGCAATAGCGGTGCTACCCTGCACGATTTGGGTGATGGTATCCTGAACCTGGAGTTTCAAACTAAGATGAATACAATGGGCAGCGAAATTGTATCCGCACTCAACAAATCAATTGATATAGCCGAAAAAGATTTTCGTGGATTGGTGATCGGAAACAATGCTCCCAATTTTAGTGCAGGTGCAAATCTGGCAATGTTGTTAATGTTTGCCATCGACCAGGAATATGATGAAATTGATTTGATGGTACGCGCCTTCCAAAAAACGATGATGCGCACGCGGTACTCGTCAATTCCGGTTGTTACTGCTCCTCACGGGTTAAGTTTAGGTGGCGGTTGCGAAATTAATTTGCATGCCGATGCCGTTCAGGCTGCTGCCGAAACTTATATCGGGTTGGTGGAAATGGGTGTAGGATTAATTCCGGGTGGTGGCGGTACCAAAGAATTGACCCTGCGTGCCAGTGATGCGTATGAAAAAGGAGATATTGAATTGAATACCCTGCAAAATGCATACATGAATATTGCCATGGCAAAAGTGGCTACCTCGGCAGCTGAAGCTTTTGAAATGGGCATTTTTAGAAAACAGGATAGGGTTAGCATCAGCGAACGCAGGCAAATTGCCGATGCCAAGGAACGGGCCATTGCATTGGCTGAAGCCGGTTACACGCAACCCATTCCACGCACCGATATCAAGGTTCAGGGTAAATCGGGTTTGGCGATGTTTTATATCGGGGCAGCTTCCATGTTACGTGGACAGTACATCAGCGAGCATGATAAAAAAATATCTGAGAAATTAGCATGGATCATGTGCGGTGGCGATTTAAGTTATCCGCAACTGGTAAGCGAACAATACTTATTGGATTTGGAGCGGGAAGCTTTCTTAAGTCTCTGTGGAGAACGTAAAACACTGGAACGAATTCAGCATACACTTAAAACAGGAAAACCATTGAGGAATTGATAATTGGTTTTATGGTTTTGTGGAATGATGTAAACACGAAACCGTAAAACCTTAAAGCCATAATTAACATAAAACCATAACACACATGAACGCATATATTATAAAAGGATTTAGAACAGCAGTAGGAAAAGCCAATAAAGGCGGATTGAGATTTACCCGCCCCGATGACCTGGCTGCTGATGTGATCAAATATTTGTTGACCCAGGTGCCCGAATTGGATCCGGAACGCGTTGACGATCTTATTGTGGGCAATGCGGTTCCCGAGTCGGAGCAAGGCATGCAAATGGGTCGGATGATCTCGTTATTATCGTTGCCGATTAAAGTTCCGGGAATGGTAGTCAACCGTTATTGCGGAAGCGGGTTGGAAACCATTGCCATTGCCAGTGCTAAGATTCATGCAGGTATGGCCGATTGTATCATCGCAGGTGGTACAGAAAGCATGAGCCTTGTGCCAACTATCGGCTGGAAAACAGTTCTCAATTACGATATCGCCAAACAACATCCTGATTGGTACAGCAGCATGGGAGCTACTGCCGAATCTGTTGCTTCTGAATTTGGTGTGTCAAGAGAAGATCAGGACACCTTTGCCCTTGCTTCGCATCAAAAGGCTTTGGCTGCAATTGCCGGAGGCAAGTTCAAAGATCAAATTGTGCCCATCAATGTTTCGGAAACCTATATGGATGCAAATGGAAAACGGAAAACCAGATCGTTTGTGGTTGATACCGATGAAGGCCCAAGAGCCGATACAAGCCTGGAAGGATTAAGTAAACTGAAACCTGTATTTAAACAAGGTGGTAGTGTTACAGCGGGAAATTCATCGCAAACAAGTGATGGAGCATCTTTTGTGATTGTGATGAGCGAACGGATGGTGAAAGAGTTAAACCTCAAACCCATTGCCCGCATGATGAGTTATGCAGCAAGTGGAGTAGAACCCCGCATTATGGGAATAGGCCCGGTGGAAGCTATTCCATTGGCATTGAAACAAGCAGGACTGTCGCTCGGGCAAATTCAGCAGGTAGAGTTGAACGAGGCATTTGCAGCACAATCTATCGCAGTAATGCGCAAGCTTGAGTTGGATGCCAATATTGTTAATGTAAATGGAGGAGCGATAGCATTAGGACATCCTTTGGGTTGCAGTGGAGCAAAACTCAGTGTGCAGTTGTGGGACGAAATGCGCAGACGCAATCAACAATATGGAATTGTATCTGCATGTGTGGGTGGCGGACAAGGAGTAGCGGGCGTGTATGAGTTGTTATAAGATGAATGCAGGCAACAAAAAAAGTAAACATCCCGAAGTGTCGGGAGACAATGATTTCCGCGGAATCTGCAAGATCTGCGGGAGATATTTCAATAGATCAATTACAATCAGTAAATACTAACGAATTATAAAATAACCATGGAAACAGTAACCAAAAAAGCGCTAAAAGGTGGCGAGTTCTTAATTAAAGAAACCAACGCACAAGATGTTTTTATTCCCGAAGAATGGAATGAAGAACAAAAGATGATCGCACAAAGTTGTCACGATTTCCTGGCAACCGAAGTGTGTCCAATCCTGGATAGGATAGATGCCCAGGAAGAAGGATTGATGGTGGAATTGATGAACAAAGCAGCCAATCTTGGTTTGCTCGGTTTGAATGTTCCCGAGCAATACGAAGGTTTTGAAAAAGACTTTGTAACAGGAATGTTGGCTACCGAAACATTGGGTGCCGGGCATTCATTTGCTGTTGCATTTGCAGCCCATACCGGAATCGGAACGCAACCGATCTTGTATTATGGCAACGAAGAGCAAAAGAAAAAGTACATTCCCAAACTTGCCAATGGAGAATGGAAAGGTGCGTATTGCCTTACCGAACCCGGATCGGGAAGTGACGCCAACTCTGGAAAAACAAAAGCAAAATTATCAGAGGATGGTAAACATTATATTTTAAACGGGCAAAAAATGTGGATCACCAATGGCGGTTTTGCTGATGTGTTTACGGTGTTTGCCAAAATTGATGATGATGAAAACCTAAGTGCATTTATTGTCGAAAAAAGTTTCGGAGGCATCACGTTAAATCCGGAAGAACACAAATTGGGTATCAAAGGAAGTTCGACCCGCCAGGTGTTTTTTACAGATTGCAAAGTACCCGTTGAGAATTTGTTAAGCGAACGGGGAAATGGATTTAAAATAGCAGTAAATATTTTAAACATGGGTCGGGTGAAGTTGGCTGCAGCTGCTTTGGGTGCATCGAAAGCAACAGCAACCCGAACCATTGAATATGCCAATGAACGCAACCAGTTTGGTAGGCCTATTGCAAAATACGGAGCCATCAAATACAAATTGGCCGAACAAGCCATTCGGATTTATGCCTGTGAAAGTGCGTTGTACCGCGCAACGCAAAATATTGAAGACGCTATCAATGATTTTGAGGCAGGAGGGTTGAGCCATGAAAAAGCCATTTTAAAAGGTGTTGAACAGTTTGCTCCCGAAGCTGCCATGCTCAAAGTAAATGGAAGTGAAGTATTGGATTATGTAGTGGATGAAGGGGTGCAGGTTTATGGAGGAATGGGTTACAGTGCCGATGCACCGATGGAAAGAGCATACCGCGATTCGCGTATCAACCGGATCTTTGAAGGTACCAACGAAATCAACCGAATGCTTACCGTGGATATGATGTTGAAACGTGCAATGAAAGGTGAGCTTAATTTGATGGAGCCGGCCGGACGCGTATTGCAGGAATTGATGAGCATTCCTGATTTTACGGAAGAGGAAGAAACGCTGTTCAGCAAAGAGAAAAAGTACCTGGCCAATTTTAAGAAAGCAGTGCTAATGGTAGCAGGAGGTGCAGCACAAAAACTAATGATGGACTTAGGTAAGGAGCAGGAAATATTGATGAATATATCGGATATGCTGATTGATTTATATATTTCAGAATCATTGCAATTACGTGTTGAAAAACTAGTAAGTTTGCGTGGTGAAGATGCATGCAAAGCACATCTTGATATGATGCGGGCATTTATAACGGATGCTGCCGATCGCATAAATAAAAATGGGAAAGAAGCCATCAATGGGTATGCCCAGGGCGATGAACAGCGGATGATGTTATTGGGATTAAAACGCTTTACGAAAATGGATCCCTTTAACACCAAAGATGCACGCAGGAATATTGCGAATGTGTTGATTGAGGCAAATAGGTATTGTTTTTGAACATAAAAATCATGATGTTGATGATGTGTTTAACAGATTCAACATAAAACAATAAATTAACCAATATTATGACACTACAAGAAGAATTCGAAAAAGCCGCCATCGATGTGATGACGTTAAAAGAACGTCCCGGAAATGGTATTTTACTTAGTTTGTATTCACTGCACAAACAGGCTTCTGTTGGTGATGCAAATGGAGATGAGCCCGGAATGTTTGATATTATTGCCAAAGTCAAATACAATGCGTGGGCAAGCCAGAAAGGAATGGCAAAAGAAGAAGCCATGCAACAGTATGTAGATTTGGTAAATTCATTGTTGGCGGAAAACAACTAATGGAAGGATTTATATACGAAAGCAAAGTGATGTGGAGCCAGGTGGATGCCAATATGCACTTACGTCACTCTGCTTACGCAGATTTTGCGGCACAAGCACGATTGGAATTGTTGGATTCGCTGGGAGTAGGTGTTCAGGTATTTGCACAACACAGGATCGGTCCTGTCCTCTTTAGGGAAGAATTGATATACCACAAAGAGATTAAACTAAACGATACGATCCGCATAACATGTGTATTATCCAAATTGAGCGATGATACTTCGCGTTGGTCTTTCGTACAGCAGTTGCATAGAGGTGATGGAGCACTTGCCGCCACCATTAATGTGGATGGGGCATGGATGGATATACATAAACGAAAGTTGGCTGAGTTGCCGGAAGAGATCAGGCAGCTATTTTTATCGATCTATCAACAACAAAAAATATAATTGCAAAAAAAATCCCCGATCAAATGGTCGGGGATTTTTTTTGATGGTTAACGCATGGTGAACGAACCTTCTTTATCCAGCATAAAGTTGGTTTGCTGGTTTTCGATTTCAAGTACGATTTGGTAAACAGGATCTTTTCCGGCCCTGATTATTTCCTGCGCTTTTAAAACACGCTCAGTTGGGTATGATTTTGCAATTGCCTTTTTAACACTTTGAGGAAGGTCTTTAACCTTAACTTCTTTTTGAATTTCGAGTAACGAACCGTTTTTGTCAAAATAAGCCTTTGTTTTTTTCCTTTCATATTTAAATTCCACATACATGGCATTCTGACCTTTGGTCGATTTTTCCCATTTTACCCCCGATGCATTTGGGAATCTTTGGGCAAATGATAGCTCAACAACATTAGGCGGGCCTGATTCATCTTTGGAATTTGCAAATCCGATAAAACTCAACAATAATAAGATTGCAGACAGGCTAAGTTTTCGAGAGGTAGAGATAAATGTTTGCATTGTGTTATTTAGTTAAATGTTTAATAAATGGCTGTTTATTAAAATAAGTGGAGATTATGTTTTTGGTTTTGCCACTCGTTTCTTTAAACTTCCGTTTAAATTTCATAGCGCTAAATAAATAGATTGTTTCAACATTTCAATAAAAAATGTGCATTAAATTTCTATTAATGTCAACTTATCTTATTGAACAGCCACTCGTATGAATCAAATGGATGCTGTTGTAGTGCCCGTAAATACTGTAGAGTGTATGCTCGGGTGCACAGTTTTTTCGATTTAGTACCGTTTTGCTTTATTTAACATAAGATAAGCGGTATGGGAGGGCTAGTGTACAATTTTATTGGCACAATAGGAGCTGGCAAAAGCATCGGGTTTGGCTTTAAACACAAAACCCATACTCAGGATATAACCCATTGCTTCGCTTAATGCGGTATTTGATTTAAAGTTCGGGTTGGTATTGATATCAGCATGTACTTCCAGGTCTACATGGTGTTTGTCGAGCAGCTCGCAAAGTTTATAAGCAATGTCGATCGACATGGCCACTTCTTTGAGCATGCGCTCCTTGATGCTGAATTTTTGTTTTGTTTTTTCGGAACTGATGAGCATAAATCCACCCCGTTTTTGCCTTACAAATACAATCACTGTGGCAAACTCGGTAACTTCGGCCGTTACCTGCGAATCTGTGCCAATGCATATCTTGAGCTGGTTGCCCAGTTCTTTTTCCTGTAAGATGAGTCGTTCAACTTCATCAACAATAGCATGATTCACGGTTTCACCATTGAATCTTCTCCATGTAGGTATTGATTGGATCGCATTTTGGTAGGCCATATTCTTTGAATCTATAAGGTGAAAATAAGGTATTCTCACCATTAATAATAAAAAGAATATTAACGAGTTGTGCGATTTTTGGTTTTTTAAGAAGCATCCAGTTTTTTGCGGATGGTTTCCAGGAAATGTTTGATACCGGTAAGCGAACTGATCATCCGGGCTGTATCGTCAATATTCGATTGTTGCTTAAGGTAGTCGGCCGCTCCCTGCAAGGTATAACCTTTTTCTTTTACCAAATGATGGATAAGCTTTAGCAGCTGAATATCTTTATCCGAGTATTTTCGGGTGCCTTTTTCTGTTTTGTCCGGTTTTAATGCATGGAATTCTTTCTCCCAAAAACGGATCAACGAAGGCGATTCTCCGATCATAGCCGATACTTCACCAATGGTATAATATTTTTTGATGATGGATTCTTCGCTCATAATGTGTAGGGTAAGGGTTAAACAGATCTAGTCGAACGATTGGGTAGCTCTTTTAGCAAGTTCCCTCATGTTTTGGTATTCGGCTTCGGTAAGGTCGTTGAAGAAATAATTGATGGGGTTAATTTTGTTGCCGTTTTTAATCACTTCATAATGCAGGTGAGAGCCCGAAGAAAGCCCTGTATTGCCCACATAACCAATTAACTCGCCCCGTTTCACTGATTGGCCAACCCTGGCTTTAATGCGGTACATATGTCCGTATAATGTTTGGTAACCAAATCCATGGCTTACCACAACACAGTTTCCGTAACCCCTGTCGGGTCCTGCTGTTACTACACGTCCGTTTCCGGTTGCATAAATTGGGGTTCCCGTTGGAGCTGTAAAGTCGATCCCTTCATGCATCTTATAGGTTTTGTAAATAGGATGCAAGCGGTATCCGAAACCCGAAGCCATTTTACGTAAATTCTTGTTTGACACAGGTTGTATGGCAGGTATTGAGGCTAAAAATTCTTTTTTTCGCGATGCCATCGATTCCAATTGATCGAAAGATTTTTGTTGCTGCTCAACTTTGGCCAGAATAAGGTTCATGCGTTGCGTAAGGTTTTCCAGCAATACTTTATTATCGGCTTCCAGTAGTTTACCAAATTCATCTTCTGTGTGTTGCTTAACGGCACTTGAGTCAAACTCCATGGGTTCTGCTTCAAAAATAGCACGGTAAATATTGGCGTCCTGGTCCTGAAGATTATTGATCTTGGCATTTACTTCCTCCATTTTTTTGGAGAGCAATTCGGTGCGCAACTTATAATTTTCGATCTCCCGTTTCAATAAACGTTCTTTGGGAGAGTCAATATAAGCGTAGGCTGCCAGCATTAATATGGTTCCCGCAACAATACTTGCCGACAAAAATCCAAATACTCTCAACACTACCCCACGCACATTGGTGGTAACTTTCTCAAGTTCGAGGCTATGTGGATTATAAAAGTATTTTATTTTTGCCATCCGTTTGATTTAGGAGATACTCAATTACAAAATGACGTAATTGCGTGTTAGCTTAAAAAGCGAATATAGCCTTATAAAAAGTTTAAAGCAACAGCACACATACATGACAGCAGCAGAAGTACGCGACACATTTCTTAAATTCTTTGAAAGTAAAGGACATACAATTGTTCCATCGGCACCCATTGTGGTAAAAAATGATCCAACCTTAATGTTTACCAATGCCGGAATGAATCAGTTTAAAGATTGGTTTTTGGGAAATGAGCCTGCCAAGTACAAACGTGTGGTGGATACACAAAAATGTTTGCGTGTAAGCGGAAAACATAATGACTTGGAAGAAGTGGGTGTGGATACTTACCACCATACCATGTTTGAAATGTTGGGAAACTGGAGTTTTGGCGACTATTTTAAAACAGAAGCCATTGAGTGGGCCTGGGAATTGTTGACCGAAGTATACAAATTGCCGAAAGACAGATTATACGTTACCGTTTTTGAAGGTGATGCCAAAGAGGGATTGGCTTTCGACCAGGAAGCTTTTGATAACTGGAAAAAATGGATTGCGGAAGACCGTATTTTAAACGGGAACAAAAAAGATAATTTCTGGGAAATGGGTGATACCGGTCCTTGTGGTCCGTGTACCGAAATTCATATTGACCTGCGCCCCGATGCAGAACGCAAAGCCGTTGATGGAAAAACATTGGTGAACAATGATCATCCACAGGTGATCGAGATCTGGAACAATGTGTTCATGGAATTTAACCGCAAGGCTGATGGAAGCCTGGAGAAACTGCCTGCACAACATGTTGATACAGGGATGGGCTTTGAGCGTTTGGTGCGCGCCATTGAAGGTAAAACGTCAAACTACGATACCGATGTGTTTGTGCCAACCATTCAGTTCATTGAAAAACACTCCGGTAAAAAATACACTTTCAGCGATAGCAAACAAGATATCGCCATGCGTGTAATGGCCGATCATATTCGAGCTATTTCTTTTGCCATTGCTGACGGACAGTTACCTTCCAATAATGGTGCAGGTTATGTTATCCGCAGGATTTTGCGCAGAGCGGTGCGTTATCAATACCAGTTCCTCGATATCAAAGAACCGTTTTTGTGCAAGCTTGCCGAGATCATTGCGGATAGCTTTAAAAATGTATTCCCAGAATTGTTTGCACAAAAAGATTTTGTGGTGAAAGTGATAAGGGAAGAAGAGCAAAGTTTCTTGAGGACTATAGATAAAGGTTTAGCTAAAATTAATCAATATCTTCATGAGAGAACAATGGCAGTTATTGTAAAAACTTCAATGGCATCTGCTCTTGAAAAAGAAAGTATTCAAAATGTAATTAATGAAAACCGTCAATTGTTTAAAATGACGGGTGAGTTTGTTTTTGAATTACATGATACGTTTGGATTTCCTTTGGATTTGACAACTTTAATTATAAAAGACGTAGAATCTAAATTGCTCATTCAAGATAAGTTTGCAGTAAATGGATTTCAAAATGCAGAATGGTGGATTGATAATGAAAAGTTTGAAGAATTATTGAAACAACAAAAGGATCGTTCTCGCAAAGCAACCGAATTAACAACAGATGATTGGGTTGTAATCGGAGAAGAAAACCCAACAGTGTTTTTAGGTTACGACCAAACCGAAGCGGAAGTTTCGATCATTAAATACCGCAAGGTAAAAGCCAAAGGAAAAGAAAGTTACCAATTGGTATTTAACCAAACACCTTTTTATCCTGAAGGTGGTGGGCAAATAGGTGATACCGGTTTCTTGAGTAATGCAAATGAGCAATTGGAAATTGTGGATACCAAAAAGGAAAACAACCTCATTATTCATTTTGCAAATGCGTTACCTGAAAATATAGAAGCACCTTTTACCGCATCTGTTGATGAGTCTAAACGCAAATTAACAGAAAGCAATCACTCGGCTACGCACTTATTGCATGCGGCTTTGCGCAGTGTGCTGGGTACACATGTGCAACAAAAAGGAAGTTTGGTGAACAATGATTATTTGCGTTTCGACTTTTCGCATTTTGCAGCCATGACAGCTGAAGAGATTGCCAAAGTGGAGCATATTGTGAATCAAAAAGTACGTGAAAATATTGCCTTGGATGAGCGCAGAAATGTACCGATCGAAGAAGCCAAAACATTGGGTGCAATGATGCTGTTTGGTGAAAAATATGGAGACAGTGTTCGGGTGATTACGTTTGATGATACATACAGCCGTGAGCTTTGTGGAGGAACGCATGTGAAAGCTACCGGGCAGATCGGTTATGTTAAAATTACGAGCGAGAGTGCTGTAGCAGCCGGTGTACGAAGGATTGAAGCGATCACAGCCGATGCTGCCGAAGCCTATGTAAACGATCTGCAATCAACAGTGCAGGGGATTAAACAAATCCTTGCCGGTAAAGACCTGGTGAAATCGGTTGAGCAATTGCTCGAAGAAAAATCGGAGTTACAGAAAAAACTGGAAGTATTCGAAAACGAAAAAACGATTCAATTGAAGAATGAATTGAAAGGAAAGGTCGTATCAACACAATCAATCCATCAACTTATTCAACAAGTTAATATTTCCAATGCCGATCAATTGAAAAATCTTTCGTTCCAGTTGAAAAATGAAATCGAAAATTTATTCTGTGTATTGGGTTGTGAGTTGAATGGCAAACCCATGTTAAGTGTGATCATTTCGGATAATCTGGTTGCCGATAAAAAACTACATGCCGGTAATATTGTGAAAGACCTGGCTAAAGAAATTCAAGGTGGAGGCGGAGGACAACCGTTTTATGCAACTGCCGGAGGAAATAATTTAGCCGGTTTGGAAGCAGCATTAGCCAAGGCTGCAACCATCATCGCTTAATTTTTACCGTTCCGTTTTGATACAATTCAATGGCTTGGTTTACCAGGCCCGTAATTGTATCGATCGGCAGATCTGCATTCGGATCGAATAAGATCGTTTTCATACGCGAACGTTTTTCCATCAGCAGATCGGGATGGTGGAGGTGTTTACCCTCTACAAAACCAATATACGGTTGAAGTTTTTTTTTGTGCACCCACAGGTAACAAAACATTTTTCCGTTGTAACAAAAAAACGGCATTCCATATTTCCATGCAGGGGTGATGTTGGCATCCTGCGATAAGATCATTTCGCGCAAAGCCAGCAAACAACTTTTGTTGGGTTCTTTTTGGGTGAGGTAAAAGTTTGTGAGTTCTTCCTGCATCTTATAAGTTAAACAATTGTTGTGCTCTTTTAATGTCCAAAGAACCATCCTTATTGATTTCCAGGAAAAATTCCAATTGCCAATGTTGCGTTTGTTGCGCCTGTTTGCTGTTGGTTTGGCTCCAGGGCGGGTAAACCCTTATTGCTCGTTTGCCTGCTTTGGTCGCGCTCGAAACAATTCCCTTTTGTACCAAAACAGCTTTCGGGAAAATGAATTGTCCGAACTTGTTGCCTTCTTTCACGCTGATGATCACCAAGTCGATCGGGTCAGAAATGGAATAAGGTTCAATGGGACCGTTGCTGCTCCTTTTCCAAAGGGTCACAAATTGCCCTGTTTTGGTAGGCGTAATTTTGGCCACCCTGAATAATGCAGATCGTCCGTTTACAGCAAACCTGTATGCTCCATATTCAGCACTTTCTGGTTCGGCAAGCGGGGACGTCCAATCAAACCCACAAGGGGTATAGATCCGGTTTAGGGCAATGGCTAAGTCTTCGTGAACAGCTGCTTCAAGATTCATTGTGAATGTTTGTGACTAATTTTTTGAGCTTATAAAGATACTCGAAATAAAATAGTAAACTTGTGTACAGCCTATTCCAATGCGTTTATTCAATATTAAGTTAAGTGTTGCTCTTTGGTGTATTTGTTTCAGTGCATGGTCACAGAAGCCCAAAGTGGCGTTTGTGTTGAGTGGAGGAGGAGCTAAAGGCTTTGCACATATCGGTGTGCTCAAGGTTTTGGAGGAGGTTGGTTTTAAACCCGATATTATTACCGGAACCAGCATGGGAAGTGTGGTAGGTGGTTTATATGCCATCGGTTACCGCAGCGATACACTCGAACAAATTGTGAAACAAACGGATTGGAACAGTATTGTATACGACCGCGAAACCCGCAATCATTTGAATGCGATCGAACGCGAACGATTCGACCGCTATTTTATCAAGTTTAATTTCGAAGGCACAAAGTTTATTTCGTACAGTGGTTTTGTAAAAGGAACGAAAGTGCAAAATATGCTTACGCGTTTGTGTTTACCCGCATCCGGTATTACCGACTTTACAAAGCTTCCTATTCCATTTGTATGCGTGGCCACCAATATCCAAACAGGTGAAAAAGTAGTGTTGAGCAAAGGTTCCTTACCCGAGGCCATCCGGGCGAGTATGGCCATTCCGTCTTTGTTCACCAGCATGGAAATTGATGATAAAATATTGGTAGATGGAGGGCTTACCCAAAACTATCCGATTATTGAAGCAAAAGATCTGGGAGCTGATTATATCATTGGAATTGATGTAGGCACCAAGTCGTCCAAGGAGGAGTTAAACTCTTTTGTGAATGTGATGATGGAATCCATGTTTTTACATGGGTATCAAAATTTCCATAAAGAAGAACAATACCTGAACGTGAACATAAAACCGGATGTAAGTAATTATAGCCCTTTGGATTTTGAAAAAGGAGATTCCATTATCAAAATTGGGGAAGCTGCCGCACGTCAACAAATTGAAGAGTTGCGGGCCTTGTTTGAAAAAATTTATGGCAAACAAAAACCGGATACCATCAAAACCGATGCAAAAGCACTGGGTAAAAAAATGAAGATACAGGTAGTGCAGATTGAGGGACTGAAAAACACAAACCGATTGCAGATCTCTTCCATTTTAAGTAAAGGAATGAACAAGGAGTTAAATTCGGCCGAGGTGGAACAATTGATCTCCGAACTTGAGTACACCAATTTATTTGAAAGGATCGTTTACCGGTTTGACAACACCAATAACCAGGGAAGGTTGATCATTTATGTTACAGAAAAAGCACGTGGTGAATTTGATGTAGGGATCAATTTTAACAATTACCATGAAGCAAGTTTACTATTGGGACTGCAATACAAACGGTTCATTTTAAAAGGCAGTACCATTAAGGCAGATATCAGGTTGTCGTCAATGCCCAGGCTTGATATCGGGTATTTTTACCAGTCAAGGTATAAGCCGGTTTTCGGACTCGAAGGATCCATCAACAATATAGAACAGGGGTTATACCAGGGAAATGAAAAGGTTTCAACGTCATATAATATTTTCTCTTCATTATACCTGAAAGCAAAGTACAATATCAGTAATCAGCGAAATGTTGGTATTGGTGCGGGGATGGAGCAGGTGAATAACCGAACAGATGCATTCCTGCAACTTGATGAAATAACTTCGCTGAGTAATTACCGCCAGGCAACTGCCTTGGTTGCATTTTACAGGCAAGATTCCCGTGATGATACCTATATACCTACTTCGGGTGGAAGAATGCTCATTGATGTGTATTGGGCAAACAATAATTTATCATTGAGTAAATCGTGGTTTAATGGCTTAATGCGGATAGAGCGACACAACAGGATCTCACGAAGGGTTCATCTCAGTAATTATATCAATCTTGGATTTAATGACGCCAATTATCAGTCCGGTAATACGCAGTTCTTATTCACTACCGGGGGAATGTTGGATGTGCGCTTCCGAAACTATATTCCATTTGCAGGATTGGATTTCGGACAGCTTGTGGTTCGCAATATGGCGCACTATCGTTTAAAACCGACTTACCGTTTATTTAAAAATAACTACATTTCCATACTGGGAGAAGTGTCGGAAACAGCGGATTATGTTGAAGATTTGTTGACACTGAAAACCATTCAATATGCCTATGGAGCATCTTATGAATACAGCAGCCCGATAGGTCCGATCCAGTTTAATGTGAGTCGTTCCAACGTGCGCAATGAATTCATGTTTTACCTGAATCTGGGGTACTGGTTTTAGTAAGCTATCCCCAACCGTTTATACACAAAACCCATTAACCATGCCGGTCCGATTAAGAGGAATTGAAGGTCTTTGAGGAACGATGGTTTTTTGCCTTCAACTTTATGTCCGTAAAATTGACCTATCCAGGCCACAACAAAAATAATGAGGGCCGTTTTCCATAACTCGAAAGATAAGCTGCCCAACACCTTTGCTCCCCATAAACACAGGGCATAAAAAAGCACAAGTCCAATGGTGAGCCTTGGCGATAGTTTGGCATAAAATAGTGTTGCAAACAACATCACTACCGTTGCTAAGTTCAATACAGCTGCCACAGGCACCAACGACAATAAACATACAATGCTGAAAAAGATACTTGGAACACAGATCCAGTGAATGAGTTTGTTGGTGTGGTTTTGATGACTTTCTCCGTATTCATCAAACCAGTTTTGGATTGTTTTTGCTGCCATTTTAGTTTTGAGTTAATGGTTCATAGTTCACGGTTCATAGATCATAGTTAATGATTCATGGATTATAGTTGATGGTTTTGTTACGATCAAATATAACAAATTAACTAATTCTGTTTAGTCGTTTTTTGTGATCAAAAATTCAACCCTTCGGTTGATGGCACGACCCGCTTCTGTTGTGTTTTCCGTGAGGGGAATAGCCTCCCCAAAACCTTTCCATTTTAAACGTTTGGCCGAGATCCCTTTTTGAATTAAATAATCATACACGGCTTTTGCCCTTCGGTTGGAGAGATCCAGGTTGTATTTTTCGGTGTTCAAACTATCGGTATGGCCATTGAGCTGGATTTCCATCTTGGGATGTTGTACTAAGATGGCATACAAATTGTCCATTTCGCCATACGACTCCGGTTTAAAAGTGCTTTTATCCAGGTCAAACTGGATATTGTTCAGCCTATAGGTTTGGCCAACACTAAATGATTGTTCTGTGGTTTCTTCACACACACATTCATTGTTTTCAATAATGGGTGTGATGCAAATATTGTCTAAGTATAATCGCACATGGTATTGTTTAAACAAACTGTCGTCACCATTTTTTAAGGCAACTATTTTTTGCTGGTAGTACACGGCATTTTCATGTAAGGCATTGATCTTGGCTTCTTCAATTTTATCCAATGAGTCTTTTAGTTTTTTGATCTCACGTTTCACTTTCCGCTCCGGGTAAACCGGATCCAGCTTTGGCATAACACTGATATAATATTTTTTGATAGAGTCGGCCGCATAATATTGTTCGCGGTAAATGGCCGTTTTTCGATCCTCAAACGTATTGCTGGTTTCCAATGAATGGAATTTACCAATGATCAAAAAACGTTCGGTTCCGTCTGCTTCAAATTGAAGGGAAGCAGGTTGGTAAATGGTTCCCTTTTGGTCCACGCAATCAAATCGTAATTTCGGTGACAGGTACAAGAACCTGCGTTTCCATACTTCAATTACTGTATCACTAAAGGCCATATCAATACTGCCTACCTGGCTGGGTTTTCCGATAAAGGTGGAGCTGCCGGCAATATCCAGGCTGGCGCAATAGCGTTTGCCTTTTACAAGAGGGTGCTTGAGTTCTACCACCAAAAATTCACTCTTTTCAGGTTGCAGCAAACAAATTCCATTGACGGCATTATAGGAAATCATAGAGTCGGTATTGTCTACCAAAACTTCATAATGATAATAATCGTCAACCGGCTGCAACCAATTGCGTACACGTCCATAATCATTTTCGGTGAAATGGCCGTTTGGAACAAGGTTTTGGGCTATTCCCAAAAAAGGTAAACAGATGAATAGCAGTCGGGTAAATTGTTTCATTGCTTCCAAAATAAGAATTAAACTCCTAGTTTCAGAAAAAATTGTTCATACGGGCGAATCCATGTAAATTCGGCCCTTTGTTTTATGGAAATAGATTATAATAAATACGAGCCGGTTATTGGTTTGGAAGTGCATGCACAAATGCTTACCAAAAGCAAAGCATATAGCAACGATGCAAACGAATATGGTGCTTTGCCCAATACGCTGGTGAGTGCTGTAAGCCTCGGGCATCCGGGTACATTGCCTGTGCACAATAAAGAGGCGGTAAAATACGCAGTGAAATTAGGAGTTGCCTGCGATTGTCATATTGCTGAGTTTAACTATTACGCCCGCAAAAATTACTTTTATGCCGATTTGCCCAAAGGCTACCAAATATCACAGGATACTACTCCTATTTGTGCGGGAGGCCATATTGATATTAAGCTGAAAGACGGCAGTGAAAAACGCATCGGTATTACGCGCATTCACATGGAAGAGGATACCGGAAAAAGCATGCACGACCAGGATCTGAATGATACATTGCTGGATTATAACAGGGCCGGGGTTCCTTTGGTGGAAATGGTTTCGGAGCCCGATATCAGGAGTGGAGAAGAGGCTTACCAATATTTAACCGAGATCAGGAAACTGGTAAGGTACCTTGATATTTGTGATGGGAACATGGAAGAAGGCAGCATGCGTTGCGATGCCAATGTTTCGGTGAGGTTAAAAGGAGCGAAGGAGTTTGGGGTAAAGGTGGAAGTGAAAAACATGAACTCGATCAGCAACGTGCAGCGGGCAATTGATCATGAGATCAAACGCCAGATCGAAGCCATCGAAAGGGGTGAAAAAATATACCAGGAAACACGCACATTCAATGCGTTGAAAGGAGAAACGATCGTGATGCGTACCAAAGAAGGGGCAAGTGATTACCGTTATTTTCCGGAACCGGATCTTCCACCATTGCATATAACACAGTCCCTCATTGATGATGTAAAATCGCAAATGCCGGCACTTCCCAAAGAGTTGTATGCCAAGTTCACCAAAGAGTTTGGTTTGAACGAGTATGACGCCAATGTGTTGACCGATAACAAGGAAACCGCCCAATATTTTGAATCGATTTTAGCCCATACCCAAAACTATAAATCGGCAGCCAACTGGTTAATGGTGCATGTAAGAGGATACCTTAATGAACAGGCAACCGATATTTCAAAATTTGTGTTACCTGCGGCTAAAATTGCAGAGGTGATACAACTGGTAGATGAAGGAAAAATTTCCAATTCGGCAGCTTCACAAAAGGTATTTCCGGCAATGATCGCGGAGCCCGGTAAGCCTGTATTGGCAATAGCCGAATCATTGAACCTTATTCAACAAAGTGATAGCGGTGAATTGCAAAAATGGATCAACGAAGCCATTGCCAAATACCCTGAAAAAGTGATCGAGTATAAAGCAGGTAAAACTTCTTTGGTGGGATTGTTTATGGGTGAAGTCATGAAGTTCAGTAAAGGCAAAGCCGATCCTAAAGTAGCAAACAAATTATTACAGGAAACGTTGGATAAGAGTTAGAAGAAGTAAGCAATAGGAAAGTAGGCGGTAGGCAATATATTTAGGTGATTGAGCGTAGTCCGATAGCTATCGGTCGAAATAACCAGGCATTTCAAATAAATGTAATCTGCGCAATCTGCGGCAAAAAGAATAACAAACGACAAAACGCTAAAGGTTATCCCGAAACTTCGGGAGCCAATAGCCAACAGCAAAATACAGAATGAAAAAAATAAAAAACATCAGCGTTTCATTTGTTGCCATCATTGCAACATTGGTTTTGGTATCATGTGGAAGCGATGCTGCCACCAAAGGAGGTTTTACCATTAAAGGTAAAATTACAAACAGCACCGAAAAGTCCATTATCATCAACGAACTTACCCCCAAAGGGTTGATTTTGCTGGATACAGCAGCCATCGAAAAAGATGGTTCATTTGAACTGAAAGGGAACGTTGGCGAAAAAACCTTTGCCATTATTAATTTTCCTAAAGGAGCCGTATTGCTTGTCGTTGATTCGGTTTCGGATATGTTCTTAAGCATTGACGCCAATACACCTGACCAATATGGGGTGAAAGGATCGGATGATACGGAACAGTTGCGTAAATTATTGGAAGTGAATAATAAGTATATGCAAGCACTTCGCCAATTGGAAGCCAAATACGCGCAATACAATACCACCGTTCCATCTGCAGCCATGCAGGAAAAAATCCGGTCAGAATATGATAGCATCATGGCCAGCCGCGCTACTGATATTCAAGGGTATATTTTCAGTGGAACACCCAATATAACCGCCTATTTTGCAACCAATTTTTTAACTGCTGAAGCGGATTTTCCATTTTTTGATAAAGTAGACAAACAGTTTTATAGTACGTTCAGCAATTCGAAATATGCACGCGAACACCATCAACGAGTGGAAACATTGCGCAGAACTGCGATTGGCGAAACCGCCCCGGATATTGTATTGGCTGATCCGTTTGGAAAATCAATAGCCCTTTCATCGTTACGCGGTAAATATGTATTGGTTGATTTTTGGGCAAGCTGGTGCAAGCCATGCAGGATGGAAAATCCAAACGTGGTGCGCATGTATAATCGTTTTAAAACAAAAGGCTTTGAAGTGTTCAGTGTATCATTGGATGATAACAAAGATGCATGGATAAAAGCCATTAACGATGATAAACTATTGTGGAACCATGTAAGCGATCTGAAAAAATGGAACGCATCTGTTGTTCCGTTGTACAATATTGAATCAATTCCATTCACTGTTTTATTGGATAAAGAAGGCAAAATCATAGCAAAGAATTTGAGGGGAAAAGAGCTTGAGCAAAAGCTGGCAGAGTTGATGCCTTAGTGAATACCAAATGAGACTGTATTGTATCGGGTTGGTTTTAGCGGCTATATCATGTGGGCAAAGCGGCAATGATAAGTCAATCAATACCAATGTATCCGGTAAACAAGTTCGGTTGTCGGATACGTTATCCGAAGATTATTTAACAAGAACAGTTTTTTCCATAGATGAGGTAAAAGAGAAGAGTCGATTTATAGACTCTGTATCAAATCACCAAGATCACCTTTCTATTTTGATCGATAAACCGGATGGTGATGAATCTGATTATCATTTACGTATAGGTTATAATGGAGAGTTGAGGTTTGAAACGTTTTATCATTTTTACATAAACCCTTTAACCAAAGAACTTACGATCGAAGATGTTTATTCCGGTGACAGAATTTCCCTGGAACAATGGCGTCAAAAGAAATAGTATTAAGCCGTTTTGCAGCAATGTAAAACGGCTTTCTGTATAAAATAGGCATAAAAAAAGTTGAACATAAAGTCCAACTTTTTAGGAATAATCAATCTGTTTTTACCGTTTACACAACTCTTTTAAGTCTGTTTCGTTTCCTTTGAATACATTGAAGTCAACTCCACCACGGATCCCGTTTACTTTGGCTTTATCGGTGTGTTGCCAGATGAGCCAGTTCGAAGTTTTTTGGTTAAGGTCAGTTGTTTTGTAATGAGCAATCCACAAAGGATATTTTCTTAACTCAGGGGTATTCAAATAAGTGTTGAAGAAATGCCAGCTCGTATAAATGATCGGTTTTACACCATAATGTCTTTCTGCCAGCACAAGCCATGTTTTGATATTTTTGCGCATGAGGGCAGGGGATATACTTCCTTTTATTTCCACATCCAATACGGGTGGCAAATCACCTTTTTCCAGTTTGGGAACCTGTTTGATAAACAAATTCATTTGTTCCTGCGGGGTAAGATGGGTGCGGTAAAAATGATAAGCACCGCGCATAATACCCGCATTTTTTACTTCTTTCCAGTTATCCTTAAAATATTCATCAACCACGGTCCGGCCTTCGGAAGCCTTGATAAAGGCAAAATCAACCGAGACTTCGTTCTTATTCATTTTGCTTACAGCTTCCCAATCGATATTGCCCTGGTGGCGCGAAACGTCTATTCCATGAACATTATAATCACCGGGGATTTCCACACCAAATGACGGATAGGATGGAGATGAACTGATGTGAATATTCGAATCATTTCCAGTTACAGAGGCTGAAATAAGTAATGAAACCCCGGCAACCGCAACTGTGCTCAGGGAAACAAAGGCTATGTTTTTAAGTTTTACCATTCTTATTCGGATTAACGATCGCAATATAACAAAAGCAAATATATGAAATGTGCATAAACTGTGCATAATTATACACAATACGTTTACGGTATCTATAAAATTGTACGATTTGTTTTTCTCTTTCATTCTCAGTAACTAAAGAGAATAACGTGAAAAAAGTGAAAGTTTAGTATGTTAAATAAAAACTATTCTTATTTTTGCACCCCATTCAACAAATGGCGGGATAGCCCATCCCGAAGTTTCGGGAGGTTAGTGCGTAGGATATTAATAATATATGGCGGGATAGCTCAGATGGTTAGAGCGTAGGATTCATAACCCTAAGGTCGGCAGTTCGATTCTGCTTCCCGCTACACTAAAGGCTTCGATTTCGAAGCTTTTTTTTTTGAAAAAAATTGTCGGTAGTTCGTCCCGAAGCCTTGGGACTGCTTCCCGCTATCAAATTGGCATAACAGAGTTTAGCTCCGGAATGCCACTTTTTTTATTGTTTCGAATGCTAGACTTTTAGAAATACGGTATTTACAATATTGGTCGATACTTAATTTGGGATTATACCAAAATCGGCTCAACAGGATTTTTTTCTTCATTATGCTTTAGGGTGCATTCGTTATAACGATCTTTTGCTTGTTCCTCACTCATGAACCTTTTTGGTGTCCTTTAAAGTTTTTACGTATCTCTTGCAATTTTGCAGAGAGTTTTACCGAGTGCGTATGAATTTTCCAGATTTTTGACCTTTTATCAATGACCATGTAAATGACATCGCGGCTGGCTTAACTTATCAAGTATTTCCAACAATCAATAAATAAAGAGGCATACCAAGGGTAATATTGATTGGGAAGGTTATTGCCAGTGCCATTGGTAAATAAAGTCCGGGATTCGCTTTTGGAACTGATATTTTCATTGCTGCTGGTACTGCTATATAAGAGGCACTTGCAGCCAATACTGCAAACATAAATCTGTTAGTTATGTCCGAAGTAACAAATGAACTTAATATGGCAAATAAACTTCCATTGAGAAGTGGGATGAGTATTGCAAAAATGAATGGGAATAGTCCAAACGAAAAGAATGCTTTTAGTTTTTTACCACTTGTAATCCCCATGTCTAGGAGAAAAATAGCAAGAAATCCTTTAAACAAGTCATTGGTAAATGGCTTAATTCCCTCAGCATGTTTGGCATTAGCCATAAAACCTATCACTAAACTTCCTAGAATTAATAAGACACTGCCATTGGTTAGTGAATGTTTTAATACAGATCGAATTTCCATTTTAGAAGAGTTCTCTTCTTTGCTAAAAATAGAGATTAAAACCAATCCTATAATTATGGCTGGTGATTCCATTAAAGCCATTATTGCTACCATATGTCCGTGAATACTCAACTGCTGAGCCTCTAAATAAGACACTGCGGTAACAAACGTAACCGCACTCACTGAGCCATAAGCTGCTGCTATTGCACCGGCATCAAAAATATTTAATTTTCGTTTTAGTATAAAAAAGGTATATATCGGTATCAGCAACGAGATGCTTAAACCAAAAAGCATTGACCAGCCGATCTCGGCAGTAAAAGTTTCATGTGATAATTCTTGTCCTCCCTTAAATCCAATGGAGAATAACAAGTATAGAGAAATAAACTTAGAAGAGTTAGGAGGGATCTCCAAGTCGCTTTTTAAATAAACGGCTATAATACCAAGTACAAAAAACAGTAATGCGGGATTGGTTAGGTTATCTATGAGTAAGTTTAAATTCATATTTTTTTATGATTGTTATAAAATGGTTGATATTACGGCTTGATCATTAGTTATCAATAAATTCTAGTTCTCCGGTTCTTAATGTGTAGAATGCGCCAATTATTTTTATTTCCCCATTTTCTTCCATCGTTCTCAAAATGTCACTTTTTGTTCTTATTTGATGTAGGGCATGCCTGATATTATTTTGCGCCACTAATTTAACAAACGCTTCGTTATTAGAGGATTTATTGCCAGTAAAACTTTGGCTCATGGAAACTGCAGGTTTTATGTTTGTCAACATAGAAGTAATATGGCCAAGATGCACATCATCAATAGCTCCTTTAACGGCACCGCAATGTTGATGTCCCATTACTAAAATTAGTTTCGCACCTGCCACCTTGCAAGCGAATTCCATACTTCCTAAAAGGTCGGTATTAACAAAATTTCCAGCAACTCGTCCAACAAAAACATCACCTATGCCTTGATCAAAAACATCTTCAACAGACACTCTGCTATCCAAGCAGCTTAAAACCATTGCCTTAGGAAATTGCCCGCCAGTTGCCGCTTTTCTGATTTCTTCTGAATGTTCACGTTGTGTGATATCTCCTTTTTTAAATCGCTCATTCCCTGCAATAAATTCTTGCAAGACTTGAGCGGGGGTTAACAAATCTTGTTCAGTCTTTGTCATCACATGCCTATTAGGGTATCTACTTTCATCTGTAATTCCGGAATCGAAGTTACAGGATGATACTAAATAAAAGATAAAGGTCAAAGTGGTTACGTATAATAGTTTTTTTCGCATTTTTAGTTGATTGATTATGCGGCAAAACTGAATAATTAAAAATATAAGTTGTTATTTATGTTTTTAATGTTATTCATTAATAATATTTATACAAAACCTGTAAGGAACAACAAGCAGGTTCTTGTTGAGTAGGGAGGAAATGCTTCTAAAAATTGACTATATAAATCAGCACAATTGAAGAAAAGAAAGCTTGCTTCGTGTTTGGAACAAATAGGATGGTTTATGTTAAAGTTATTTAGGATGTTACTTATCTTAGTTTCTGAAATTTTAATCGTTTTCCTTTTGCCTCATTGATAATTTGACCATTTTCATATACGATATTCCCATTAACCAATGTGTGGGTAATGCTACTTCTGAAAATATCTCCTAAAAAAGGAGACCAGGCACATTTATAAAGGATGTTTTCTAACGTCACGTTATATGGTTTATTGAGATCAACCAATACTAAATCGGCATAATATCCTTCCCTAATATATCCTCTATCGTTGATTCTGTATATTTCAGCTACATTATGACTTGTTTTGGTAGCAATCTGTTCCAAACTTATTTTGCCATCATGATAAAGCTCTAGCATTGCACATAAGGCGTGTTGCACTAAAGGTGCTCCAGAACTCGCTTTAAAGTAATTTCCGGATTTCTCCTCAAGTAAATGAGGTGCATGGTCTGTAGCTATAATATCTAATTTGTTACTGAGTAAAGCTTCTAGTAAGCCAGTGCGGTCTTTTTCCGATTTAATGGAAGGATTCCATTTAATTCTTGAACCGAGTCGTTCATAATCCTTGTCGGAAAACCAAAGATGATGAACACAAGCTTCAGCGGTGATGCGTTTGTCTTTTATTGGTATTTTGTTGTCTAACAGGTTTGCTTCTGCTAATGTAGAAATATGAAGCAGATGAAGCCGAGTATTATATTTTCGGGCAATGTTCAAAACACGTTCAGTAGCTTTTATACAAGCTTCTTCATCCCGAATGAGTGGATGAAAACAAACAGGTATATCATCACCATACATATATTTATACAGTTTTGTGTTTGCCAAAATAGTTTGGTTATCCTCACAATGCAGAGCAATTAATGTGTTTGCGCGTGAAAATAGTTTTTCCAAAAAATCCGGGTGATTCGCCAGGATCCCATCTTCATTATCAACGTACAATCCATCATCGGTTATCCCACAAACATTTTCCGGATTGGTTCTTAGGACTTCTTCCAGGTTGTATTTCGTTGCCCCCATAAAGAAAGAATAATTGGCCAAGGATTTATGTGAAGCAATCTGATACTTCTTTTCAAGTTCATCTATTGTTACGACATTAGGTATAGTATTGGGCATATCCATGAAAGACGTTATTCCTCCTGAAACAGCAGCTATTGACTCGAAATAAATATCCGCTTTGTGAGTAAGGCCTGGCTCCCTGAAATGAACCTGATCGTCAATTAGGCCAGGGAAAAGGTATAATCCTCCAGCATCCAATATTTTAGTATTTTCATTATTTACATAAATTGAATCTGATATTTTCTCAATTCGATCACCCCAAATTAATATATCCGAAATGTTAATTTTCCCTTCATTGACAATACTTGCTTCCTTTATTAAGATTTTATTCATTGTTATGGCTGGTTTTTAAACGTCCTTGTGGAAATAATATTTCTTCTTTTTAGATATGATGATACATCCTTAAGCATAAATAAGAGTCAAAATTATGAATAGTTAATTATAAGCTTTTATATATAATTGTTATATTTAACATAAACAAACTTTATGGATTATACATTACATCAATTACAGGTTTTCTTCAAAATAACTCAGACAAAAAGCATAACAAAAGCTGCTGAGGAACTTCATTTGACGCAACCAGCGGTGTCAATACAACTTAAGAATTTTCAAGACCAATTTGAGATCCCATTAACAGAAGTGGTAGGCAGAAAACTTTTCATAACGGACTTTGGCAGAGAAATAGCAGTTGCTGCAGAGAAGATTTTAAATGAAGTGCATGCCATTAATTATAAAACGATGGCATATAAAGGACAATTGTCAGGCCGATTGAAAATTTCAGTTGTATCAACAGGTAAATATGTAATGCCATACTTCTTGACGGATTTTCTTAAACAAAATGATGCCATTGAACTGGCGCTGGATGTTACAAACAAATCAAGGGTGGTGGAAAGTTTGGAGAAAAATGAGGTTGATTTTTCCCTAGTCTCCGTTTTACCTGAACATTTGCAAATTGAACAAATTGAATTAATGCAAAATAAACTATATGTAATAAGCAACGCCAAGCAAAAATTTCAAAATAAAGCATACGAAAAAAGCATTCTTGCAACTTTACCATTAATATACAGGGAGCAGGGTTCAGGAACAAGACATGTTATGGAAAGATACATTCAACAAAACAATTTGCCCATACGGAAAAAGATGGAATTAACCTCTAATGAGGCCGTTAAGCAGGCCGTAATAGCGGGGCTAGGGTGTTCTATTATGCCTTTGATCGGAATCAAAAATGAATTGAGTAATGGGGACTTACAGATTATCCCTGTTAAAGGTTTTCCAATAAAGTCGACCTGGAGTTTAATTTGGTTGAAGCATAAAAAGTTCTCTCCGGTTGCAATGTCTTTTCTGAATTATATCAAAGAAGAAAAGAAAAATATCATTAAAGAAAAGTTTGAATGGATTGAAGATTACTAAATCATGTTGAAATTCAACATGACTGAATATGGATTTGTTTGGTATTGAATGCAAATTGAATTTAGCCGGTTAGGAAAGGTTGACTTTTTAGCTGGTTCGGTTTACTTGACATAACACCTTTTTTTCAAGGGTGTTTCTTTTTTTACCTGGAGGTAATTTGTTATTCCTTACTGTTAATCAGTTTCTTGTTTATTCTTTTCCATAAAAATTGAATATAATGTTGTTTTTAAAATTATTATCGTAATATTGCGATTGATATGGGATTGTCGAAAACCGAAGAATTTACAGTTAAAGAAAACAAGATTGCGGCTTATGCCAAAGCATTGTCTCATCCTGCACGCATTGCTATTTTACAGATGCTCATCAAAAAGCAGGCTTGCATCTGTGGTGATATTGTTGATGAACTTCCATTATCACAGTCTACGGTTTCTCAGCATCTGAAGGAGTTAAAAGAAGCTGGTTTGATTAAAGGGGAGATCGAAGGAAAAAAGGTGTGTTACTGCATTGATGAGAAAGAATGGGAAACAGCTCAATTATATATACAACAATTATTCAAATCCTATCAGCCGGGTAATTCCTGCTGCTAAAAAAAATTAACCTTTATAATCGAAATATTGCGATATGAAAATTTCTGGAATGAAAAAAATCCTCGCTAATCTTGAGGAAGTAAACATTAAATTACCACAAGGTGGTTATGTGCCACATCACTTCCACGTTACGGAAGTAGGTATTATTACGAAACATTTTATCGACTGTGGTGGAACCGTTCGCGATGAAAAAACGGCCAGCTTCCAGTTGTGGAGTGCAAATGATATCGATCACCGTTTAACACCTCAAAAATTCTTAAAGATCATTGCGCTCTCCGATAATATCTTAGGCGATGAGGATCCTGAGATTGAAGTTGAGTATCAAACAGACACCATCGGAAAATATGGTTTATCCTTTAATGGGCATGAGTTTGAATTAACAACCAAACAAACAACTTGCCTGGCTAAGGATAATTGTGGTATACCGGCTGCGAAACAGAAAATCTCTTTATCAGAAATAACTCCGGCTGCATGTGGCACTCCCGGATCAGGATGTTGTTAACCATGAAAACCTTTTTAACCAAATATAAAAAGCCTATTGTTATAACCTCTTCGGTTATTGTTTTACAACTCATTTTTGGGTTTGATCCAAAGTTCTGTATCATTAATATCATTTGGCTATTCGTTTAATTCATATGAAAAATATTTTAGTATTATGTACCGGCAATAGTTGCCGAAGCCAGATAGCAGAAGGTTATCTGAGGTATTATGCAGCCGGAAAAGCCACTATTTACAGTGCCGGTATCGAAACACATGGTGTTAACCCCAAAGCAATTGCTATCATGAAGGAAGATGGAATTGATATTTCGGGTCATACTTCCAACCATATAAGCGAATACACAAATATTCCATTTGACTTTGTCATCACGGTATGCGATCATGCAAAAGAAAGCTGTCCTGTTTTTCCTTCCTCCGCAAAAACGGTTCATCATAACTTTACAGATCCTTCAAAGGTTTCTGGAACAGAAGAGAAAGTGATGCAGGCATTCCGCAATACAAGAGCAGAAATAAAACAATATTGCAAAGAATTTATTGACGATAACTTATGAACATGATCCGTTCGGTTACAATTGCCGATGCAAAAGATTTGTGCGAGATCTACAATTATTATGTACTGAACACGCATATAAACTTTGAAGAGGAAGCTGTGTCTTTGGATGATATGCAACAACGGATAATTACCATTACAGGTAAGTTCCCTTGGATTGTTTATGAAGAAAATGGCAACATACTCGGTTATGCTTATGCAAGCGAATGGAAGCCCCGTAGTTCGTATCGTTTTTCTGTTGAAAGCACTGTTTACATGAAGCATGGTGTAACCGGAAAAGGGATTGGTGCTCAGTTGTATCAAGCACTGCTGGAAAAAATATCGGGATCCAATATTCATGCAGTTATCGGGGGCATAGCACAACCAAATGATGCCAGTATAGCCCTGCATGAAAAGTTCGGATTTGAGAAGGTGGCACACTTTAAAGAAGTCGGATATAAGTTTGGTAAGTGGATTGATGTTGCCTATTGGGAGAAGATCTTAACTTGATTCATATTGAGAAAATCCCCGAACACAACTGCTGTTTTCGGGGATTTTAACTAAAATTTCAAGGGTTTATTCTGCTTCCTGTGAGGCTTGCACATTGATGGTGCTTTCTGCAACTGAAGATAATTTCTCATCGGCAGCTTTTTCCTGGTCTAAGATCTCTTCAAGAATATCAGCAGCATCCTGATGCCCCAATGTTTGAGCAAACGTTCTTAATGTTCCATAAGTAGCGATCTCATAGTGTTCTACTTTTTGTGCAGCTGAAATAATTCCTGCATCGCACATTGCACCTTCATCACATGATTCCATAATTTCCTGTGCCTCTCTGATAAGACCATCCATTGCTTCACATTTTTTTGCCTGTGCTTTTTTCCCGATGATCTCAAAAACAGCTTCCACTTTCTGAACATGTGTTTCGGTTTCTGATAAATGGGATTTTAATGCTTGTATTAATTCTTGAGCTGTTGCGTTTTTAATCATTTTGGGAATCGCTTTCGTTAAAGCTTTCTCTGCCCAATAAATATCCTTTAACTCATCTTCAAACAACTTGCTTAGTTTTGATTTATCCATACCATAATGGTTGGATGATTTGGATTGTTGAGCATTACTTTTTTTTGTATTGGTGATTTGCGTTTTCATTTGTTGTGTTGGTTTATACGGGGCAAATAATTTGCCTGCTGAAATTTTTAGAAGCACGGTGAAGTAACGCGCCTTGAAGATTGATAGAAATGAGCATTTAAATACCCAAATGGTGATAATTGTACTCTATAGAGCGGGCATTAATTCATTGAAGCAGGATGCTTTGCAGGCTATGTTTTACCGGGGTATAAAATGCTGCCAATAGCATAACAATGAACCCCTAAACTTTTACAGGCTTAGCCCTATCAAGTGTAAAGGATTCATTGTTCTGCAGGAAGCAGGATTACCTAAGACTATGGTGTTTGCTTAGGAGACTTTGATTCATCTTTATGAGACTCATCGCCCTTTTTTTCATTTTTGTTATGGTGTTCGGAGTCTTTCGTGTGTTCATCATCCCTACCTGTTTTATCATCCGTTTTTTGAGCATCTCTGTTTGAGTTTGTATCATTTGGATTTGCTTGGTTTTTACGATCATTACCAGTGTTTTCATGATTACCACCATTACGGGAGTCTTGATTGTTTGGTTTATTGGTTTCCATTTTGATTTTATTATTGACAACGGAATTGTTGCCGATACAGATAAGTCAAAATACGTGCCTTGTATTTGAGCGGCCTTTTTTCGAAAGTATGAGAATGGCTGTTCGTCTCGAAATTATCAAAAAAAAAGCCCTTGCAATACAAGGGCTTTTTTACCTGACGGGAAATGTGCTTATTGGTTTTGCACAAACCAATATCGGCACGCATTATTATGATGAAGCCGGTTGTTCCGTTGGAAATTTTGTGATGTCCATGTAAAAGATCTCCCAGGTATGTCCATCAGGATCTTCGATCGTTCGTTGTTGCATAAAACCGTAATCCCTCATTTCGCTCGGTTCGGTTCCTCCTGCTTTGAGTCCGTTTGTTACAATCTTATTTACTTCGTCAACACTGTCAACAGATAATGAAAAAAGTCCGGCTACAGCTGATTTGGTATCTGCAATGGGTTTGGTGGCAAAGTTTGCAAACTTTTCGTGTGACAAAATCATCACAAAAATGTTTTCGCTCCAGACCATGCATTTGCCCGATTCGTCTGAAAATTGAGGATTATTTGTAAAGCCTAATGCAGCATAAAAATCCATAGAGGTTTGCAAGTCTTTCACTGCTAAATTGATAAAAATTTGTTTTGTCATTTTTTTGCTATTAAGAGATGTATGTTCAATATAGTTAGTTGTGCCTTGAAATCACTGTTGTCGGGATGTGAATAGTTTTCCCAATTGATTCAAGGTTGTGATAAATCCTTGTTGGAATCCCATTTCGATCATTTTCTCCATTCGTTCAAGGGATTCATTTTTGATGGAAATACGCACGGTTGTAATTCCTCCGGCTTCACTAAAATCGAAACGCCATTCCGAGCCACCCGGTATGGCAGGGTTGGGGTTTCCATCCTTATCTGCAAACGAGCTAAAAAATGTAAAATGTGTTTTGGGGCTGATGGAAGTATATTTCTGTACCGACCAACCTTCATGTCCTTCAGGAGTCACCATGGCATAAAATCGCTGCCCACCAACTTCAAAATTCATGGATTTTGTTTTTGATATCATGGGTGCGGGAGCCCACCATTGGTCGAGCATTTCCGGTTTGGTAAAGGCATCCCATACCAGTGAAAGTTCTGCCGCAAATTCCCTGTTGACGAATACCGTTTTGCTTGCTTTGTCAACGGTAAAATCAAATAATAAATTGTTTCCCGAGTTACGGGATGTTTCATCGTGTACCATATTTTTGTTTTTTTAGTGTTGATAATACTTTGTCGAGCTGATTGAATTGTGTTTCGAATATTTTTTTGAATTGCCCGATCCATTTGTCAACCTCTTCCATTTGACCGGCATTGATATGGTAATAAATTTCCCTGCCTTTTTGTTCCTGTTTCACCAGGTCACATTCTGAAAGGATTCGAATATGCTTAGAAACGGCCTGCCTGCTGGTATGAAACTCTTCTGCCAATGCATTCGGTGTCATTGCATGAGAGGCCAGCAAAAGCAAAATCGCTCTTCGTGTAGGGTCGGCTATTGCCTGAAAAACGTCACGCCTTGTTTCCATGGTTATAATGCAATTATCTGGTTGCAAGTTTAAGTGCAATTATTTGGTTGCGCAAATTATTATTGATTTTTTTTCTTGTAGAATGGCAAAGGAAGGAGCGGCAGAGGAGAGAAGGCAGGCAAAATCTACTTATTCAGACGCGCTAGTAAAACAATTAACAGAGTTTAAACATTTTACAAATGTAAAAAAAAGTGTCTTAGCGCTCTTGTACTTTTGAGATACATCATTTTGAATACATCATGGAAACAAGTTTCGTGAACGATTTAACTAATCCAATCATTTGGGCTATGACTAATTTGAATAAAAACGCTGTTAATCTGAAATTGAAAGCAGAGAATAAGAAGGGGTTTGTCTCGTTGAGTTACGAGTTTTCGGTTGCCGCAAACGATAAGGTATTTAAAAGTTGCAGTTTTGATCATTTTGATCCTGCTTCAATGCACAGGATATATATCGAACGTTCACAGGATGGCAAATCCTACTATTCTTTGCAAATGTTCGGAAGTCAGTTTATACCGGAGGGCTTTCATTTTATTGATGAATCTTCCGATTGGTATGATAAGCTTTGGTATCGTCTTCGTGCTGTAAAGGCTGACGGAACAAAAGTATTATCTCAGGCACTGGTGTTGGAAAAGAACATTGGTTAGTTATTCATCGTTACCTGATAACCGTTCGTAGTTCATTTTTTTTGAGCCCAATCATTTTCGGGCATCCGTCCATTCTATATCGGATCCTGCGCCAAATAAGACATTAACAATTAAACCAGTTTTCTGTAATAGTTTTCCTTTGCGTAGGTATTAATGTATTCACAAAGTCCTTCTTTTGCCTCTTTTTTGGCAACTTCGATCATTTGGTTCACAATGGTGAGTCCGGGTCTGATGGAGTTGTAGATGCAGCCGTAACCTGCATTAAATGTAACAATAATGGAACCTTCACCAATATGATAACTGATGATCGATGTATTGTTTCCTGCTTTTGTGGGTTGTTTTGTGCTCATAATCCTTGGTATTAATTTATTGAATCTTTAGGTCAATTTTTTTTGTTAAGGTTTAATTTCATCCATGATTTACATCGGCTATCTCCATTGAAAAGTGGGTATACTCTTTGGGGCAGTTTCAATGTCGATAGCTTTAAGATTGAAGTGAGTTGAATGTGAATAGAGGTTTTTCATTTCAATCTAAGATGTAAATGTTTGTTATTTCAGTAGCTTGTAAGGCACGCTGAACCGTTTGTTTCATAGGCTAAGGTCAGTATATGGCATTCGTTGCAGCAATGTCTGCAGCCATTTGATTGTGGATAGATAGACTTGGCAGCCACAACTGCCGGAAAACAGCTTGAGTAATTGCCCAGGTGTTTTACGCTGGTTGCTTTGGCCAGGTAACTACACTCTTCAATGTGGACTTCATGATAGCCATTGGGCTGAGGATGATTATTTACATAATAGGTGTTCATTTTTAGGTTTATATGGTGTTTAATAATGGGTTTCTTTTCATTTGCATGAAGGGTTTGGGATGAGTTTCTGCAGGTAATGTGCCGGCATAAGCCTGCAGTACTTCAATGAATCCGCCAATATGCTGGTCTGTTTCGGCTTCCATCTTTTGGTCGATCAATTGTTTGAGCTTTGGGTTAAAAACTGAAAGTGATAGTTGATGACCCGCTTTAAAGGCTGCCACTTTTTGATCATACTCTGCTTTTGAAATAGCAAATTTTCCTAAGATGGAGCGAAACAGGGGGATATGCACGGCAGGGTTATCCAAATAATGTTCGAAGTCATTTATATCAGCCTGGCTTACATGGTCGATCCGTATATTCTGATATTGCTCATTAACCGGCCATGGCGGATTGAAACGGTAGATCCATGAAGGGATAGGATCAAACATGTGTCGGCAGTTAATATAGTTGATAACGGCCCCATCGGGTTTGGCAAGCGACTGATAATAAACTTTATCGTAAAATGAACCTTGGTCAGGAACATTGCTGGTCATTACCCTGCTTGTATTGGCCAGCATGGTCATGTTCTGAAATTTATACTGTTGGTTGAAATAGGTTGGTTTATTATTCCATGGAGTTGAGTATAAAAGGTGCAAACTATCGTGGATCACAGCAGTTCCCAGGTTATGAGCCAGAATGGAACAAACCGGAGGTTCTGTTTCACAACTCAACCTGCTTTTGAGTTGGTTGATAACAGACATGCGTACTTGTTCCTGTTCATCTTGCATGAATCTGTAAATCAAAACATCGGCAATATGCGACCAGAAGAAGCTTTTTTCTTTCTGAGAGGCATTGCTTAACCATGAAACAATATTCAGGGGCGTGAAGTGTGCCTGGGGTGGTATGGCTAAAATTTTTGATGGATTTTGTTGCCAGGTTTCCAATACATCTGTGAAAATATGGTCGTATGTTATGGGCACAAAGTCAACAAGTTCTTCTAGCGTTGTTCCATTGTTTTGAAAGGCGTTGTATGTTTTGAAAGTGTCGCACAATTTCGATACGATTGGGAGATGCCATTCGCTGGCCTGATGTTCTCCCATTCCGTGGATCAGAAAAAGAATGTGCTTACTCATTGAGTGTAAATTTTACGACTGCAAGAAAGCATGTTCAAAAAAGGTGCACAATACTACATATGGATAAATTTAACATACTACATTTGTAGTATAAAATACTACATATGTAGTATATAATTAATACACCAATCAAATATTATTGCCTTAACAAAACTCACACACGTATGACTTACACAGGAGAAGAAAATCACGACATTAGCTTAGCTCAAGCATCTGAAATGACCAAAAGATACAGGGAAAATATGACTGCAGAACAAACTGTTATTGCTGAGTACTTTGGAAAAGATGCGATCATGAAAATATTGAAACAAGACCATTGTGTCGGGATAAGAGCTTATTATGCATTGGATGCCAATATGGTTCAAAATCTTGTATTGGTTGGTGTTGATTCGAATGGAGACGACCAGTATCTGGAGTCGTTGGCAGAAAATGGTTTAGCTTTTCCTCCTTATGGTTCGAGTCCAAATCCTTTAAATTGCTAACAGACTTGGATATCTCATACTTAATTACCTTGTTTAATATTATTTGTTCTTTTTTGGTAATTGTTCCACTGGTACTTATAATATTTTATAAAAAGGTTTTATGGACAACAAACAGGATCCTGTTTTGTTATCTTGCAGTTATATTATGCGTTGAACTTTCTTCATATATCTCTTCGGTGTATTTTCATTATACCTTATTGTATAACGGAGTAATGTTTACATTGTTCGAAATTTTGTTGGTCGCGTTCTTATTAACAAGATGGTTAAGAAAAGGGGCAATGTTATATGCAATTGCTGCGCTCAGTTATGCCACTTATTGGATAACGGATATTGTTTTCTTCAGTGTGCCTCATTACAGTCTGATTTATGGATTGTCGAACATCACACTCATTATTTTTACTGTTTATTTTTTGATTAGTCATTTGGCGGATGCTTATCCGAAGTGGCAGGTGTCTTTTGTAATGGGACTGTTGCTTTACTCTGTGTTGAGCGCGGCCATATATGCCTTTATGGATTTTTTTATCGAAAATGCCCGAACAGGTTATATTAATTATTATACAATTATTCATGCTTTTGCTAATCTTTGTTTATACTCATTTATCACACTTAGTATACTACAATGCAAGAAACAATTATCACCAGCATCGTAATTACAACACTTGTTTTTTTAGTATTGCTCATAGCTCTTGTTGTTGTGATCAACCGGTTTTATGTTGCTAAATTAAATGCGGAAAGGGAAACATATAAAGCCATTGTTGAAGCGCAGGAACGTGAACGGGAAATTATTGCAAGGGATATTCACGATGACCTCGGTGGACTTATTACTAGTGCGAAACTTTCGATAAGTGCCATAAGGGGAGAGAAAGATCCGGGTGCATTGAATGAAGGCCTTGCTCACTTGAACAATATAATGGAAATGGCAACCATAGCCGCCAAAAATGCTTCGAATGCCCTCACACCAAGTGCCATTTCAAACTATGGTTTAAAGAGTGCCATTGAAGATATTTCGGGGAGATACCGTTGGAAACAAATTGAGTTTGATATCCAGCTCAATTATACAATTGAGCTTTCCGATTTTATGCAAATAAATATCTACCGGATAGTGTTGGAGATTGTAAACAATAGCGTGAAATATGCGGAAGGCGATCGAATTTATATCAGCCTGACTTCCACAAATCCGCAAACACTTTCGTTGGTTATAGGGGATAATGGAAAGGGCTTTAATTTTGAGAAATTAAAAGGAACGCGAGGAAAGTATGGATTGCAAAATATAGAAAACAGGTGCACCATGCTCAATGGTAAATTGCGTTTCGAAAGCGGAGAAAATAACGGAAGTAAATTTATAATCGATTTTCAGGTTTAACCCCAATGCAAACAAAACTGAATACCATTATTTTGGATGATCATCCCTTGATCCTGACGGGATTGATCGGTTTATTGAAACAATGTGACCATGTTGCATCTGTTCATACTTTCCAGAATGCGCATGATCTGAGAGAGCATGTAACAAAAAATCCGGTAGACCTGGCCATTGTCGATCTGCGCATTGCCAATTCAGAAAGTGGTTTGGAAGTAGCCAAATTCTTGAAGCAACAATTGAAACAGAAGATCGCAGTACTTATTTTTTCGGCTCATGTGGAACGGTCGTATGTGAATGAATGTTTATTGCTGGATGTAGATGCCTATGTGAGTAAAGACAGTCCTATTGAAGAAATCAAGACGGCAATAGAACAGATAGCTAATGGTGAACGTTATTACTCCGAGGATGTAAAAGAGGTTGTGTTTAACCACCTTGTGGCCAAAGAAAACAGCAACAGGAACATATTGCTCAAAGATAAGTTGACACGCAGGGAGGTTGAAGTATTGCGGCTGATCTGTAAAGGAAGTGATTACCGCAAAGTGAGCGAAATACTTTTTATTTCTGAAAACACAGCACGCAAACACCGTCAGAATATTATGATTAAAACCAACTGCCACAATACAACGGATCTATACCGGTATGCATTGGATCATCATTTTATTTAGCGGTTCCATACACGGCTGATCTTGCCTTGATCCCATATTTTCCCAACAGGTACAACAGGTTTTCATCATTCATTAAAAGTACGGGTTTGCTTTTGGCAAATCCATAAACATCCAGTCCATACTTTGTTTTTGGCAGAATTTTTTTGTGAACAACCAAGGGAGGACCAGCTGAAGAGATATCAACCTTAATTCGGATTTTTACTTTTGTTGGAACTTTGCTTGCCCTTGTTAAACGAGGTCGTTTGAGCACGATTTGTTTGGTGAGTAAAGCCATAATTCTTTTTTTGCTTTAAGTGTGAATACTAAACTTTTTGAAGGTTCAAAGTTTGGATAAGCACGGGCGCAAAACATTGTATAATTATGTGGATGTTTTACACCATTCACACATTCAATGCACAAAGTGTGAATCGTGTAAGACTCTCTTAAAATTGTGTAACGATCGAAGTGAAATGGAATTTAAGTTTGCATTTCAAATACAAAAGCAATGGATACAAAAGACATTGAAAACCTTCCCAAACCTAATGGTGAAATAAAAAAGGGAACTTCACACATTGTTGTTGAGTTGATCGAATATGAACACAATGCTGTTGTAAGCAAATCGATTCTTAAAAAGACTACGGGTTCTATTAATGCCTTATCTTTTGACAGTGGTGAAGGACTTAATGAAAAGACATCTCCTTTTGATACGTATGCACAGGTTATTGACGGCAGTGCGCTGATTGAGATTGATGGGAAAACCACTAAGCTTGAAACAGGGGATGGCATTATTATTCCGGCTCATGTTTCCAGCAAGATTGATCCAAACGGACGTTTTAAATTGATCCTGACCGTTATCAAGAGTGGTTATGAGGATTTACATTAATAGTTGAACTTATCTCAAACAAAAACGGCTTTACACACATGTAAAGCCGTTTTTGTTTAAGATATAATGTGACACTTATGCTGTCTGTGTCAGGAAAATCCTGGTAAAAAAATCAAAAGTTTGTTTAGCACTTTCAATGGCTTCGTTTTCCAACTCAGTTGTGTTTACATATTTAAGCAAATTTTCCTGGAACGATTTCCAGTTCGGGCCAATTGCATCTCCATAAACAGCGTAATAATTAAACTTTCCGATCGGTGCAATTACGGGATTGCGTTGCAATGCTTTGAAAATATAGGCACCACCTAATGTAGCTCCTTCCAAAACATACATGGCACCTAAGGCTGCTGCCATACCGGTGTATTTGATATCACTATGCGGTAATGCAGGAATGGATTTGTTGAGCAAAACAAGGTCGTCATGCAACGCTTGAGTCTTATTACGTTTGGCAAGCTCAAATTCAGCAGGGATCAGATTACTTTCTGCCATTGCTTTTTCAATAACAGCATGCAGGATATAGTTTTTTTCAATTAGGGTTGCATATTCGTCAAGGGTTAGAGAGCCATTCATTATTTTGTGGCCAAACGATACGCCTTCGGTTGCTTTGTGGTGTTCTGCTGTTTCTGCTTTTAAACGTTCTGTGATCATATGTATTAATTTAGATTCATTATAAATAGAGTGCAAATGTAACTGAATCGTCTTTCCATGCAACAGGTATTTTTAAGATAAAAAGCATTTAAATATTCCTTTTTGAGATGACCCGCGGATACCTTAACATCGCATGAAGATTTCCATTCCATGAGCAGCTATACACCCGAGATCAGGAAAGTTGAGGTAACCCGTTATGTAACACCCTTACGCGAAGGCGGTTCAATGCCCGCTATTGCCGAGGCTGATGACGGTTTTTTGTATGCGCTCAAATTCAGGGGAGCCGGCCAGGGAAGCAAGGCGCTGATTGCCGAATTGATAGGTGGAGAACTTGCAAGGGCTGCCGGATTAAACATGCCTGAAATTGTATTTGCCGAATTAGACGAAGCCTTTGGGAGAAGCGAACCGGATGAAGAGATCCAGGACCTGTTGAAAGCAAGTGTAGGGTTAAACCTAGCAGTTCATTATTTGTCCGGATCTATTACATATGATCCGGTTGTGGATACCGTAGATCCGTTGATCGCTTCCAAAATTGTGTGGCTGGATGCATTGATTACCAATGTAGACAGAACCCCGCGCAATGCCAATATGCTGATGTGGCAAAAACAATTGTGGCTTATCGACCATGGGGCATCTTTGTATTTTCACCATGCCTGGCAAAACTGGGAGGAGCAATCAAAGAAACCATTTGCGCAAATTAAAGACCATGTGTTATTGCCGTTTGCAAAACAACTGGAGCAGGCAGACACCGACATGCGGAAGGCCATTACTCCTGAAGTGATCAATGCAATTGTTGATCTGATCCCGGAGGTATGGCTGGTATCCGACAATGCAGCGGAAACTCCGGCAACAATGAAAGCCGTGTATAAGCAGTATTTGATAAACAGGCTGGAAGTAGTAGGGGGCAGTGTTTAGGGGACAGGGGACAGGGGGAATTACGCATTACTTCCGTCCCGAAGCTTCGGGACTTCGGGATAGAATTACAAATAAGAGACAGCGAATAACAAACATCAAACAACAAACGAAAACCGAAATGCAAGAGAAACACGTTTTTGAGTATGCCATGATTAAAATTCTACCGCGTGTGGAGCGTGGAGAGTTTTTGAACGTAGGTGTTGTGTTGTATTGCAAACGGCAATCTTTTTTGAAAGCCAAAATTCACCTGGATGAAACCCGCTTGCTGGCGGTGTTTCCTCAAGCAGATATAACCGACATAAAAAACCACCTGCAGGCATTTGAAAATATTTGTAAGGCAGATAAAACTGCGGGTTATATCGCTACACTGGATATTCCTTCCCGTTTCCGTTGGCTCACTGCCAAACGCAGCACCATCATCCAGGCTTCCGAAATCCATCCGGGTTTATGTGTGGATGCAGAAGAAACATTGGAAAGTTTGTTTGAGAAGATGGTGGGGTAATAGAATAGATATTCAAGGATTTTTGTTCACATTAATATGAGTTTTTGTATTACCCAGTTATTTATTTATCCTATCAAATCCCTTGCAGGTATTGCTGTTCAGGAGGCGGAGTTGTGTGCTACAGGATTGTTGCATGACAGGCGTTGGATGTTGGTGGATAGAAACAACCGGTTCATCAGTCAACGGGAATTTCATGAATTATGTTTGTTTCAAACAGCGTTTACCGAAAAAGGAATCAGTATTCGGTATAAGGAAGATGAGCTGATTATTCCATTTTATCTAACAGAAGGATCACCATTGATGGTGACCATTTGGGATGATGAGGTCTCTGCATTGCCGGCTCCTGGTGAGATCAATGATTGGTTCAGCAGGCAGTTAAATAAAGATATTCGATTGGTATACATGCCGGATGATACCAAACGATTGGTGGATACGAAGTATACCAATGAAAAAGAGATCGTCAGTTTTGCGGATGGTTATCCATTGCTGGTAATCGGACAAGCATCGTTGGATCTGTTGCAATCCAAAGTGCAAGAAAAAATGAGCATCGAACGTTTCCGTCCCAATTTGGTATTTAGCGGGGGAGAGCCACATTGTGAAGATACCTGGCAACAGTTTACCATTAACCAGCTTTCGTTTAAAGGCGTTAAACCTTGCGGAAGGTGTGTGATCACCACCATCGATCCAAGTACCGGGAAAACGTCAGCAGAGCCGTTAAAAACATTGGCTCGTTACCGCCAAAAGGAGCACAAAATATTGTTCGGACAAAATACGATTGCACCTCTATCGGGAAGTATTGCTGTGGGGATGGAGATTTTGGTATCGTAGGTTGAATTTATGGGCTTAAGTTACTTGGGTTTGTTAGGGTTCTTAAGTTTCACTATTTCAAGCCAAGAAACCTGATCAACCTAAAACTGATAATAAGGTGAAATCATCAGATATACCACCACACCCGTTACGGTTACATATAACCAAATAGGGTAGGTATAACGTACCAGTTTTTTATGGCGTTCTACATTCATCAACAACCCATGGTAAAATGAAAGCAATACCAGTGGCAATACCAATGCCGCCAGAATAATATGGCTGATCAGAATGGTGAGGTAAACCGGGCGGAGGGGATTATCTGTCGGGAAAATCGTTTCGTTGGCAAAGTAATGGTACATCACATACGATACTAAAAACAAACTCGAAAGGGCAAATGTGATGATATTGGTGCGTTTGTGTGCAGCAATATTTTTTTGCTTGATAAAATACAACGAAAGCAATAACAGCAAGCTGCATGTTCCGTTGATGATGGCATTGAGCTTAGGTAACACTTCAACGAATGAAGGGACCACTTCAGGGCGTGGAAGCCATTTACGGTTTAATACGACTACGGCTAAAAATACGACAACAGAAAGTGTCATCACTATTCTGAAGTAAAGTTTATCGTTATTGGCGAGGTTGTTTTGAGGTGTTGTATTCATGAATTAGTACGTCTATATCTTCTCTTAATCGTTTAATATCTCTATCGTTCAGGCCATCGTAAATACCACGGATGCGTTTATCCGGGTCGATGAGCAATAAATTCTGACTGTGGTCTACCGTTTGGTCTTCAATGGCAACCGGTAATAAATAGCCCTGACCTGCGTTAAAAATAGCTTCTTTGCTTCCTGTTAAAAATAGCCAGTTACCATTTTTGGCACCCATACGTTCAGCATACATTGCCAGTACGGGTACGCTGTCGTTTTCAGGATCTACGGTATGTGATATAAAGTAGATGTCTTTGTATTCAGGTTTGGTTTGAGCAAGTTCCTGGCATTTGGCGTATACAGTTTCAACTTTGGCATTCATGGCCGGGCATACATCTTTGCAACGCGCAAAAAAGAAATTAGCCACATAAATACGTTTACCAATTGTTTCATGGGTAACGGTATCGCCAAACTGCGACACAAGTTTGAAATCAGGAACGGTGTAGTAAATAGTGTCTTTGTTTTCACCTTCGGGAGCAATGCGCTCACCATAGATGGGTAATGTTGATGATGTGTGTTTTCCTAAGCTGAGTACCCAGTATATCACAATGGGTACAACAAGAACAGCTATAGCAATCAAAAACGATTTTTTATTCTTCATGTTTGTTTTAAACTAAAAAGGCTATGCAATGCATAGCCTTTTGCTTAAGTATTGTTTAGCGGATGGATACGGTGAAAGAACTTTCAATGAGCAAGAGCGCTATTAAAAATATCACAAATATCATTGGGTAAATGATAAAGTTAACCAACCATTTTTGCTCAAATTTCATGTGCATAAAAATAGCAACGATATAGTAAGCTTTTACAATACCCAATAAAATGAATAATGCATTTTTAGCCAACGAATGGTTTTCGATCAACAAAAAGTACAATCCGATATCGACAATTGTAAGGGCTGTTAAAATCCAGAAGGTTCTCCAGATTTTACTTTTCATATCCTTTGGTGCGTCTGTATGTTCTATGTGTCCGTGATTTTCCATGTGTAATATGTTTAATAATGTTGAATATGTTATTTGTATTGATTGGTTTTAAAACCACTTCCATTTAGATAAGGTAGAAGAATGTAAATACGAACACCCAAACTAAATCTACAAAGTGCCAGTATAGTCCAACTTTTTCAACCATTTCGTAATGTCCGCGTTTTTCGTATGTACCTTTTAACACGTTCAGATAGATCACAATATTCAATACAACACCAGAGAATACGTGGAACCCGTGGAAGCCTGTTACGATAAAGAACAATGCGGCAAATGCCATTGGTCCGAACGGATTGTGATCCAAACGGGCACCTTCGGTGATAAAGGTTGTCCACTCCCAGGCCTGACAACCCAAAAAGGCTGCTCCACCCAAGATGGTTAATACCATGTATTTTGCTACTTCATTTTTCGCCATTCTATGTCCGGCTTCTACGGCTAATACCATTGTTACCGAACTAAAGATGAGGATAAACGTCATTAAACTTACAAAGAATAATGGCAAGTGAATTCCATGAATAAAAGGGAAGTGGTTAAACACTAACTCAGGTAAAGGCCATTTATCGTTGGTGAAATAACCAACATGTTGCATTTGTTCGGTAAAGTCATGACCAACATGAGATAATGGTTTGATCAATTCGTTTGGCACGGGAGAAGGGTAGGTGTGGCGTACAAATCCGTAAGCAACCAATAATGATGAAAACGTGAATGCATCCGATAAAAGGAAGATCCACATCATTAGTTTTCCGTAGCTAACGCTAAAAGGAGACTTTCCTCCGCCCCAAATGCTCTTTTTTTCTGTAGTTAATGAAGTAGTGTTCGACATATATTTTTATTTATCTGTTCAGTGTAAAAAAGAAAAATAAGTAAACCCATACCAAGCCCAGAAAGTGCCAGTAGGTGGTGCACAAATTTATACTTAAAAGGTTTTTTTTATGTACGTTGAATTGAAAAGTTTTAACAATGATTACCAACAGGAAGATAATACCGCCCAACATATGCACCAGGTGCACTCCTGAAATAATGTAAACAAAACCTTCAGATGGATTACCGGTTAAATGGATCCCATGAGCAACCAGGTCTTCCCATGCATACCATTGGCAAATGCCAAATGCAATACCCAACGCCAATGTTGTGAGCAATGTTGCTTTTAATACTTTGAGGTTATCGTTCTTAGCAGAGATATATGCCCATTGCATAAATACGGAACTCAATACAATTATGAGGGTATTGTAGGTAAATAGTTTTGGCAGGTCGTAAATCAACCAATTTCCTTCACCTCTGCGCACAATATAACCACTGGTAAATGCTGCAAACAACATTATGCTGGCAACAATCAATAACCACACTACAACTTTTGTAGGATGAATCGGGTGCTGCGGGTCGTTATGCTGCTGTGTTTGTTTGATACTTTCTGTCATCATGTTTTGCTTGTTTAAATTTTATCTAATAAATAAGCAATTTGTACTAGAGGCAAATATAAAAACGATGCAAACATCAATCGTTTGGCATCTTTATTATCACAGGTCTTATATAATCTGAAAGAGAAATAAGTCATAACCAAACCTGCAAACATTGCAATAATGCCTGAGGTAATTCCTGTAAACCCTTCTTGTGTAGGTAAAAATCCAACAGGGATCAACAACAATGCAAAGGCTAAATTTTGCAAAGCAGTGTTTTTATGTTTACCGTATGAAGGCAACATTTTAAATCCTGCGCGTTTGTAATCTTCATCAAGGATCCAGGCAATGCTCCAAAAGTGCGGGAACTGCCAGATAAACTGAACTCCAAATAAAATTAATGCTTCAGAAGTAATGTGTCCGCTGAATGCTGTCCAACCGATAAGCACAGGTAATGCACCCGGAAACGCACCTACAAAAACAGAAATAGGGGATACTCGTTTTAAAGGTGTGTAAATAAATGCATATGAAACCAATGAGGCAAACGCCAATACACTGGTTAGCGGATTAAGGTATAATCCCATTAAAGCGACACCTACCACACCCATTAAGGTACTTGCAATGGCGGCTTCGGTCACACTCATTCTATTTGTTGCCACAGGGCGGTTGGCCGTACGCAACATTAAAATATCAAAGTTTTTTTCGATGATCTGGTTTAACCCGTTGGATGAAGCTACTACCAAAAATCCTGCAATGCTCAGAATACTTAGATCAGTCCAGTTAATTGCTCCTTTTGCAGCAGTGGCATAAGTAATGGCAGCCGAAAATACAACCAAAGCAGTCAACCGGGTTTTAATCAATTGCTGATAGTCCTGCACCTTTTGCCTAACGGCACTAACTGCAATTACTTCGGTATTATGTTGAGCTACTGTTTTCAATTCCTATATTATATTAAGCTGCCTGAGCAACTTTTTTTGTTTTCGAAAAAATCAAAATCGTTATAAAAAGCTGGACACCTACAATGAGGCTACCAACGAAGAGGTGAATACTTTGAACTTGTTTTGGGAATCCCCAATTGTCCAAAATTTTCCCGCTAAAAATCTGTACACTTATCAAAATAACCAATGCCAACGCTGCTTTGTACACAATGGAACTGCGTAAAAAAGCGGCTCTGAACTTGCGAAGCATCACAACCGTGAGCAGAAAACTAACAAACGAGAATGTGCGGTGAAACACAAACCAATCGCCTAGCTTACTCACCCAATACTGCCTGTTTTGTTCGCCCATGATCAAAGCCAGCGAATCAATATTTTCACGAACCTGTGTGCCGCTTACTGTTTGGATAAACGAAACAACCAGTACGGCAATCATGATGCGTTTTAAAGACGAATCATCGTTTTGTTGTTCCACTACAAATTGTTGTGATCTTGTAATGGTGTATATTAATAAACCAACAATAACCAATGCAACAATCATGTGAATGGTAACCATCCAATGAGCCAAATTGGTACTCACAACTTTGGCACCGATCCATCCCTGAAAACCTACCAGTATAAAGGCTAAAAAACTTAACCAAAATACAAGGGCATCTTTTTTTCGATAAGGTAAAGCAAAGAACACTGTGAGAAAAATAAAAAAACCCGTCAATACACCAAGCAACCTGTTTACATATTCAGTCCATGTTTTGTAAACATCAAAATCGGCAACTAGGTGAGAGGCTGTTTGAAATCTCTCTTTATAATCGGCTGGAAGTTCGCTTACGTTAGTAGGCGGAACCCATTGTCCGAAACACTTTGGCCAGTCGGGGCAACCCATTCCTGAACCTGTGCTTCTTACCAATCCTCCAACCAAAATCAGCAGAAAAACAGTAGCTATCGTAAAAATACCAAAGCGTCTGAATTTTCTTTCTGAGTTATTATTGTCTTTCATTGTGTTTGTTAACTGTGTTAATAAAATGTAATTATGTTAATTGTGTTTTCTGATCACATAATTTAACATAATCAACCAATCAACATAATTAACTATTTACTGGCTTTGCAGCTGGTACAAACACTTCAGGGTTTGGTTCTTGTTGTTCATCAACCTGACCTGCATCCGGAACATTTTGAGGAATGAAATCCTGCTCAGCACCCGGTTTACTGTAATCGTATGCCCAACGGTAAACAGTAGGGATCTCTCCAGGCCAGTTACCGTGAATATGTTCGATAGGAGCAGTCCACTCAAGTGTATTCGACTCCCAAGGATTTTGCTCTGTTTTTTTACCGTTACGGATACTGCTAAAGAAGTTCCATAAGAAGATCAATTGAGCAGCACCACCTAATAAAGCAGCAATGGTAATAAACTGGTTCATGTCAATGAACACATCAAATTGGTCGTAAGCTGAGTTTGCATAATACCTGCGCGGAACACCGGCCAATCCCATAAAGTGCATTGGGAAAAACACACAATATGCAGCAACCAAAGTCAACCAGAAATGCAAATGACCTAATGTTTCATTCATTTTGCGTCTGAACATTTTTGGATACCAATGGTAAATACCACTCATCATACCAAAAATAGCAGCACTACCCATTACCAAGTGGAAGTGGGCAACTACGAAATACGTATCGTGTAAGTTAATATCCAATGCAGCGTTTCCTAACCAGATACCGGTCAAACCTCCGGTGATAAAGAAAGAAACCAACCCGATAGCAAACATCATGGCTGGAGTAAGGCGTAAATTACCTTTCCATAAAGTTGCCAGGTAGTTAAATGTTTTTACTGCCGAAGGAACCGCGATGATCAATGTTCCCAACATAAACACCGAACCTAAGAACGGATTCATACCGGTAATAAACATGTGATGTCCCCAAACGATAAATGATAATACAGCAATTGCTAGGATCGAACCGATCATGGCACGGTAACCGAAGATCGGTTTGCGTGAGTTGGTAGCAATTACCTCAGATGTAATACCCAAAGCAGGTAATAAGATAATATAAACCTCAGGGTGCCCCAAGAACCAGAATAAATGTTGCCACAATACCGGTGATCCACCAGTACGCTCAATACCTCCGGCTAAGTCAGCAGGAATATCTGATAAGTAGAAAGATGTTCCGAAGCTTCTGTCGAAGATCAATAGTAATGAACCTCCCATTAACACAGGGAATGATAATAATCCTAACACAGCAGTCATTAAGAATGCCCAGATGGTTAATGGTAAGCGAGACATTTTCATGCCTTTGGTACGCATATTTAAGATGGTAGTGATATAGTTAATACCACCCAATAATGCCGAAGCAATAAACAATACAATTGCAATCAACCACAAGGTCATACCGCCTGCCGAACCGGGAATGGCTTTTGGCAAAGCTGATAGGGGAGGATAGATGGTCCATCCTGCAGAGGCTGGTCCTCCTTCAAGGAATAATGACCAAATTAACACAACACTTGATGCGAAGAAAAACCAGTATGAAAGCATATTCATAAATGGTGATGCCATATCGCGTGTTCCCACTTGCAATGGAATAAGTAAGTTACTGAATGTTCCACTCAAACCTGCCGTTAATACATAAAATACCATGATGGTACCATGAATGGTAATTAACGCTAAGTAAAAGTTAGGATCTAATTTTCCATCTTGTCCCCATTTACCGATCATACCTTCCAAAAACGGAAGTTTCATGTCGGGATAAGCAAGTTGTAAACGGAATAATAAAGACATTGCCATTCCTAATGTACCCATGATAATACCGGTAATGAGGAATTGTTTTGCAATCATCTTATGATCCATGCTAAACACGTACTTTGAGATGAAGGTTTCCTTGTGATGTCCATGATCGTGTGAATCGTGGCTGTGGTCATCGTGATGTAAGTTACTCATATATGCTTATTGTTACTTTCTTTTACTAATTAAAAATTATTTGCTGGCTAATGTTTTAGCAGTTTTCGTTGTTAAGCTTGCTTGTGAGTTTACCGGAGCAGCAGGAGCCGCTGTAGTATCAGCAGGTGCAGAAACTAGTTTTGGTTGTTCTGCAAGCCATTTTGCATAGTCGGCAGGTGAATCAACAACCACTTTCATTTTCATGCGGTAATGCGCTCCTCCACAGATTTTGTTACATAATAATACGTAATCAAATTTAGGGTTGTTCAACTTGGTACGCATTTCTGCAGTAGTAATGGTTGGTGTAAAGTTAAACTGGGTTGGTAAACCTGGTACCACGTTCATCTGAACACGGAAGTGAGGTAAGTATGCCGAGTGAATAACATCTTTCGCGCGGAATTTTAATGAAACAGGTTTACCGGCTTCAAAGTGTAATTCGTTTACCACAACATCATCTTGTGCTTTTGGATCTTTAGGGTCAACACCCAAAGCATTTACCACTCCAATTTGACGGAAATCATGATTACCTAGTTTATTGTCAACGCCAGCGTAACGAGCGCTCCATCCAAACTGGAATCCAAAAACTTCTACCACTGTAGCTTTTGGATCGCGGTGGTTCATAATTTCGTTCCATGTTTTTAAACCACGGATTACCAAAATGGTTAAAACGATTGCCGGAATAACGGTCCAGATCAATTCTAATTTATGGTTATCAGGATAGTAGATCGCTTTGCGTTTACCATCTGATTTGTATTTATAACTATACCAGAACAATAATATTTGAGTGACAACAAAAACAAACCCAGTAATAATAACAGTGATATTAAACATGCTATCATAAATACCACCATGTTCAGAAGCGGCATCGTGAGCATTCACTGTTAATGGTCCGTGAACCATCATTTCCCAACCTGCTGCAATTAAACCTGTGATCACAAATGCCAGTAATAGTTTAGCATTGATGCTTGTCCAGTTAATAACAGGTTTGCCTTGAATTTCACCCACCTTGCTCAATATGCCAAATACCTGGCCTATTACCATGATTAACAAAATAGCAACCACAAACAATAACCAGTTGATTTTTCCTGTATAAGGGTTTTCAACAGTTGTTGCATCATCAGTTCCGGCAACACTTGCAGTTATCACAGCAGCAGGTGCCGGGCTTATTGCTTGAATTTTAGTAGTGATATTGCTCACTGATTCAGTGTTGGTTGATACCGATTTTTTTGTTTCTTCGGTTGGACGCGAAAAGCTTGTAAATGAAACGCTTAAAAGCGAAACGAAGATTAAGGAACGTAATACAGTGGTAATGATTCTCATCGAGCTTGTATTTTGAAATGGTTTAAAATCTTAATAATTTCAGCGTGCGAATGTAAAAGTTTTTTTACTTAATACGTAATTCAGCAAAACTATTTTTCCCATGTTTTATGGGAGTGTTGTGGATTAGTACAGCACCGCTTTGCTTATGGGTTGATATCGTGATGGGTTCGTAAAATTGATCGGTTGTTTTTAAAGGTGTAACATGCTTATTTAGAAAGGTTATGAATGTTACTTCCCCTTAACAGCCCCATTTGCCGGTTTTGCAGGAGTGACTGGTTTTAAACCTTTTGTGGTTTTTAATGAGTCGTTTACTGTTCCCGCAGTTTTTTGAAGTGAGTCGGCAACAATTGTTGGTTTTGCAACTACAGGTTTTTCAATGCCGCTAGGCCATACCCTTAATCCAAATTCTGTTGAGCCTTTGAGTGTAGCAGCCACCAGCACATTCATTTTGTCTTTGCTAAACGCCATGTCTTTCACATATTGCCCGTTGGCCTCTACTTGAGCAACCATTTTGCCAGTTTCAACTTCCCATACTTTTACAGAACCATCGTTGCAACCTGTTGCGGCATATTTGGAGTCATCGGAAAAGGCTACAGCTGTTACTTTCCAGCAGTCTACAGGCAATACACGTATTTGTTTACCGGTGGTCAGATCCCAGATGCGCGCTGTTTTGTCATTCGACCCACTGATCAAAAGTTTATTGGTGCCGCTGATCGCAATATCATTTACCACATCGGCATGGCCAATGAGGATTTGATTGGGCTGGTTATTGGTAAGGTTTATTTGTTTAATTTGAGGAGAAGCTGTTGCTACATAAATAAACCTTGGGTCGTTTGTTTGTGCAATACTGTTAACTGCAGCTCCCATATCAATTTTACGGAATGACTTACCTGTTTTTAAATCCCAGGCCATTAATATTTTGTCGTCAGCACCCGAAAACAAATATTTGTTGCTGCGGTCGAAAAGCAATGTGTTTATCTGATCCGTATGTCCTTCGAGTGTTCTCGAGTTTTTAAAGGTACTGTCCCATATAATAATGCTGTTATCGCCCGAACCGCTTGCCAGTAATTTTCCATCAACACGAAAGCGTAATGCCGTTATCGGAAAAGTATGTCCCGATAAGGTACGCAGTAAGTTATAACTGCTGTCATATACATTGATCTTTGTATCCCAAGAACCTGTAGCCATCAGATCACCTTTGGCGGTTAGGGTAATTTGTGTTACATCGTTGGAATGTCCTTGTAGTATTTTTTTAGGCGCGGCAATTATTTTTTGGGCAAAAGTGGCATTGGTTATCATTAATCCCGCCAGCACTGCGAAAAGTTTATTCATGCTTCAAACATATTAATTTTAGGATAAAGAACAAGTACCCGGCTTGAATGGCTTATGCCTGATCAGGCATTCAAAAAAGATGAATACATCCAAACCAATTTTTCCTGTTCGCGTATGTAATCGCTCATTTGGGCATTAGTTCCCTCATCGTCAGCATCTGCTGATAGTTTGAGCAGTTCCCGTTCCAATAAAATGAGGGTGGTGAAACTTTCCAATACTTTGGCCACTGCTTTTTTACCTTCACTCATGTTTTTGATCTCTTTGATACTCGATTGTTTGATATAATCCGAAAAAGCATGGGTAGGAGTATAACCTAATGTAAGAATACGTTCTGCAATCTCATCAATTTTGAGCAGGGCATCGGTGTACAATTCTTCAAATTTGAGGTGCAGTTCAAAGAATTTTTCGCCCTTGATATTCCAGTGGAATCCTCGGGCATTCATATAAAATACCTGGTAGTTGCTCAATAGTATATTTAGCTTATCAGCCAGTTGTTTGCTTTTTGCATTGTTTAATCCGATACGGGTAATGTTTTTGGGTGTTGCCATAATTGTTGGGTTTTTATTTTCGAAAGCAAGTTAAGCAGGAGTTTTGATTAAAAACAAATTAGCCCTAATCTTGTGTTATTATTTACAATGAAACCAATAGAGCAAATAACAGATAAACCCCTGGAATGTCCGGTTCCACATAAACAACGCAAAGGAATAAAGGTTTGGTTCAAGCGATTGGGTTTTGCGGGCTTTTTGTTTTTTCTCATCAAAGGACTTATTTGGATCGCCATTTTTATATTTGGAACAGAGGCCATCAAAAACCTGTTTTAAATGACACGCCAGGACCGTTACGATCAATTTATTGCTTATTTTTCTGTTCATCAGCCCGATGTTGAAACGGAGTTGTATTACGAAAATCCTTACCAACTGTTGGTTGCTGTTATTTTATCAGCGCAGTGCACCGATAAACGTGTAAACCTTACCACACCCAAATTATTTGCCCAATATCCCACACCCGAATTACTGGCGGAGGCCGATTTCGATGATGTATTTGCACTGATCCGGAGCATCAGTTACCCCAATAACAAGGCGAAACATTTGATTGGTATGGCGCAAATGCTGGTCAACGATTTTGGCAGTGTGATTCCCGAATCGATCGAAGAGTTGGTTAAACTTCCCGGGGTTGGTCGTAAAACAGCCAATGTGATTGCTTCGGTTATTTATAACCAACCGGCAATGGCTGTTGATACGCATGTGTTCAGGGTAGCGGCAAGATTGGGTTTGACAGTAAATGCCAAAAATCCCAAACAGGCCGAGGACCAGTTGATGAAATACATCCCCGAGCAGTACGTTGCTGTAGCACACCATTGGTTGATCCTCCATGGCAGGTATATTTGTTTGGCGCGCAATCCCAAATGCCCGGTATGCCCTATCAGTAGTTTTTGTAAATCCTACAAAAAGTTTGTTGCATAAAAAAAGCAGCCAACAATAGTTAACTGCTCTTTTGTAATATTGATTGATATGTAATAATGGTATTGGTGTTAACCAATCAACCAATTTACTTAATCAACGGATCACCAGCTTAAAGGTGCATTCTTTCTTTTTTCGCCATCAACACATCGTTTGATTCAACGTGGTCAGGATCAGGTACACAGCAATCAACTGGACAAACTGCAGCACATTGAGGCTCTTCATGGAAACCTACGCATTCAGTACATTTTCCGGTAACAATATAGTAAGTATCATCCGATTTAGGAGCAAAACGTTTTGAAACATCCACATCTTCGCCATCAATTGAAACGGTTCCTGCTAAGTTATTTCCATCTGCCCAGGCCCATTCAGCACCGCTTTCATATATTGCATTATTCGGACACTCAGGTTCGCATGCACCACAATTGATGCACTCGTCAGTTATCATTATCGCCATATCTTTTTATTTATTGTTATTAGTTTTACGAATGCAAAATAAGTTTTGTTGATTTGCAACTCAAAGTATAATCATTCTAAATTAAAATGACTTTTCAACAACGCATAAATGCTTTTGTAAAATTAGGGCAGTTTTTAGCACAAAACAAGGAAGAAATTACCGAACCAATTTTCCGACAAGCATACCTTAAAAATAATTGGTTCACGAGCGTTGAAGTTCAGTCGGCCGTAAATGCCTGGTCTGATTTGCTTACCGAACATAAACTGACAACCTGGTTAAGTCGATATACAATTACCGAACATTCTCCCAAAACCATTGCCATCATTATGGCCGGCAATATTCCGTTCGTTGGTCTTCACGATCTGTTATGTGTATTGGTAACCGGTAACAAAGCATTGGTAAAACTTTCGGATGATGATACCGTTTTGATGAAATGGTTGATCGGTGAACTGATCAATATTGAGCCTGTATTTGCTCCGTTTATTGAACTATCGGAAAATCGTTTACCGCAAAATTTTGATGCAGTGATTGCAACCGGAAGTAATAATACCAACAGGTATTTCGAATATTATTTCAGGAACACGGCTTCGTTGTTGCGCAAAAACAGGAACAGCGTAGCCATTTTAACCGGGAATGAAACTCCTGAGGATCTGCAAAAACTGGGCAGTGATATTTTTAGTTATTTTGGATTGGGTTGCCGCAATGTATCAAAGTTGTATGTTCCCGAAGGCTATGATTTTGTTCCTTTTTATGAGGCCATTGAGCCATTAAATGATATTGCCAATCACCATAAATACGCGAATAATTATACCTACCACAAGGCTATCCTGTTGATGAACCTCGACAAACATTTAGACAATAACTTTTTGTTGGTGAAAGAAGATGATGCCATTGCATCTCCATTGGGTGTGCTTTTTTACAGCACATATAAAAATATAGATGAGGTTCAACAATTGCTGGCTTCAAGAGCCGATGAAATTCAATGCGTTGTGAGCAAAACAGCAATTGCCGGAGCGCTTCCGTTGGGTAAGGCGCAACATCCTGAATTGTGGGATTATGCCGATGGGGTAGATACGATTGCGTTTCTTCAATCAGTATAACTAAACAAATGTTTCCTGCACGAGTTTACTGATCACTTTGTGCATGGGTTTTGCTTCGTCCAGTGTTGGGTTGATCTCGGTAATTTCCATTCCCACCAGTTTATCGCTTTTGCAAAATGTTTTGATGAGGTGATGTGCTTGTTCCAATGTTAATCCATCTTCAACAGGCGTTCCTGTGCCAACAGAATATTGCGTATCCAAACTGTCTACATCAAAGCTCACATAAATATACTGGCAATTGTGCAGGTGGTTGAGTGTTTGTTCTGCCACCGCTTCAATTCCCAGCTGTTTAATATCTTCAGGTCGGAAGGCTTTGATCCCTTCCTTGGTAATAATTTTTTCTTCTTCTTCTTCGGTGCTGCGCAAGGCAATAAACACCAGGTCACGTCCCTGAATTTTTGGCGTTATGCGTCTACGACCAAGTTTTTTCAACGTTTCCCAAAAGTTACGAGTAAGGTCTTTGGGATTATTTTTTGCCATCTCCCTGTGATCGTCTCCCATCAAGGCAGCTATTGGCATTCCGTGAATATTTCCGGAAGGGGTGGTGTATGGACTGTGCAAGTCGGCATGAGCATCGATCCAAATCACACCAATGCGCGCATTGGCATGAAAATCTTTGATACCCGATATTAAAGCATTGGCACTGCTGTGGTCGCCCGAAAGGATAAACGGGATTTTGTGCAGGCGCAAAATATCCTGAATATGTTCAACTATTTTTTCCTGGAAATTTTTGATGTTCTCGATATTCTTCGCATTTGGAGTGTCTTCTTTGGGTGGGACTTCATGAGGCGCAAGACGTGTATAGTTAAATACATCAAATGTCGAAAAATTATCTTCCTGCAACTCTTTTAATAATGCCTGAGGGCCTTTTGCCGCGCCCTTTTTTCCGGCTCCAAAATCACTTTCTACAGTTATTACTTTAAAACGTTCTCCACGCATACATCCATTAAATGGTCCGAGGCAAATCTAATCAAATTCATCAAATACACTCAGTGTTCGTTTTGTGATGTTTGACTTTCGGGATAATTTAGTAGTTATTCGTGGTAATAAATAGAACCTATCATGCCTCAAAATACCCAACATATCATGATGATCCGCCCTGTTCAGTTTACCTTTAATGAACAAACGGCCGACAGTAATTCCTTTCAACAGTCATCGGCAAAATCGGTTGATACACAGGTGAAAGCTCTCGAGGAGTTTGATAATTTTGTGAGCATATTAAGAACAAATGGAGTGCAGGTATGGGTGGTTGATGACACAGCCGAACCGCATACACCCGATTCGATCTTTCCCAATAACTGGATCTCAACTCACGAAGACGGACGCATTGGATTGTACCCGATGCAAGCCGAAAACAGGAGGCTTGAGAGGCGTGCAGATATTGCCCATCATTTAGCTGAAGTGTTTTCATTGCAGGATATTGTTGATTATTCGGCTTACGAAAAAGAGGGTAAATTTTTGGAAGGAACCGGCAGCATGGTTTTGGACAGGATCAATAAAATTTGTTATGCATGTTTATCTCCAAGAACGGATAAAGAATTATTGCAGCAATTTTGTATGGATTTTGGTTACCGGTTGATTGACTTTACGGCTGTAGACAGACAAGGCAAACTGATCTACCATACCAATGTAGTATTGTGTGTGGGAGAATCTTTTTTGGTTGTATGCATGGATTGTATTCCAAGTGAAGAAGAGCGTAACCGCATTCGTCATTCTACCCGCAAAACAATAATTGAAATTTCATTCAACCAATTGGAGCATTTTGCAGGAAACATGTTGGAAGTGGTAAATGGTAAAGGCGAACATTTTATTGTGATGAGTGAACAAGCTTATAAGAGCTTAACAGTTTCGCAGGTTGTACAACTTGAACATTTTGCTAAAATTATCTTTAGTCCATTGTACACCATTGAAGCCAATGGGGGAGGAAGCGCCCGCTGCATGATGGCCGAAATATTTTTGCCGCTGAAGAAAAGTTAATCACTGCTCCGGGCAAGGTCGCGTTTTACATCGCGTTCTTTGATGCTCTCGCGTTTGTCGTAACTTTTTTTACCCTGGCCAATGGCGATTTCCATTTTGGCATAACCTGTTTCGGAAATAAAAATTTTGAGCGGAATAATGCTCAATCCTTTTTCGGAAGCTTTGCTTTTTAATTTTCGGAGTTCACCTTTTTTGAGCAGGAGCTTCCGCACACGCAAGGTGTCGTGGTTATAATGAGAAGCTTGTTTAAAGGTTCCGATATTCATGTTGCGCACATACAACTCATCGGTACCATCTTTTTTGTGTGCTTTAAAAAAACAAAAAGCATCACTCAGGTTTACATTTCCTTCGCGTATGGATTTAATTTCACTACCCATCAATTGCATTCCTGCAGTGTATTTGGCGAGTAAGATATATTCGAAAGAAGCTCTTTTGTTAACGATATGAAGTTGTTGTTTGCTCATCAATTGCGGCCGCAAAATACAATTATCACTACAGATTATTGCACAAAATTGTTGACGGGAACAAGGATTCATTTTGTATTCAACCGTTTGTGGTTCAGTATTATTTTCAGAACCAACAACTTGATTGGATATAAGTCCATCTGGTTAAAGCTGCGTGCTACCAATTGATCATGATGTATCAGTCCTAATTTTTTATCGATACCATGTTGTTAGTGGGACGATCATGAATCCCATTAGGGATGGTATATTGTTAAAAGCACAATAAGATTGTGAGAAGTCCCTTTGGGGACGACATATAAGAGCTGCACGCCAATAGTTAATGATGCCTTACAGCTGACGGAATGCTATGTAATGGGTTCTGTGGTTACCAAGCTTTGATTTTATTGATGTTTCATTTTTATAACGGTGTCATCTGTGGCTACATAATTTCTAACAAGAATTGTATTATTGATCTTTAATTGAAAACAATGATCGATCTACGAAGTGATACTGTAACCAAACCTACACCTCAAATGTTTGAAGCCATGATGCAGGCAAAAGTAGGGGATGATGTGTATGAAGAAGATGAAACGGTAAATGCATTGCAACAATGTGCAGCCAAATTGTTTGGCAAGGACGCTGCTTTGTTTTGTCCGAGTGGCACCATGACCAACCAGATTGCCATTAAAGTTCACACACAACCGGGTGACGAATTGGTATGTGCAGACAATGCACATGTATACAAATACGAAGGAGGAGGAGTGGCATTTAACTCAGGGGTTCAGATCAAACAATTAATTGGAAACAGGGGCCGGATATCGGCAACACAAATTGAAGAAAGCATTAATGCCAATGATATTCATTTTCCGGCTACTAAACTGGTATGCCTTGAAAATACCAGTAACAGGGGAGGTGGAAGCTTTTATTCATTGGATGAAATGCAACAAATTGCAAACGTGTGCAAACAACACAAGTTGATATTGCATCTTGACGGAGCGCGTATTTTTAATGCCATGATCGCTGCAGATTATACAGCCAAACAAGTGGGTGATTGTTTTGACAGTATCTCCATTTGTTTGAGCAAAGGATTGGGAGCTCCTGTCGGTTCTTTGGTTATTGGAACAAGTGATTTTATAGCAAAAGCAAAACGCGTGCGCAAAGTTTTTGGCGGAGGGATGCGCCAAGCAGGTTTTTTGGCAGCAGCCGGATTGTATGCTTTGGAACACCATGTCGACCGATTAAAAGAAGATCATGCCAAAGCGAAAATGGTTGAAGCTGTTTTAACAGCATTGCCTTGGGTCGAATCGGTTATGCCGGTTGAAACCAATATTTTGATCCTACAATTGTTCTCATCAACGGAAGCAGATCGGATTCAGAGTATACTCAAACAACAAGGTATTCCTTGTGGACGTATTTCACCAAATCAATTGAGAATGGTTTTTCATTTGGATGTAACGGGTGAACAAATGGACGAATTGGTAAAACGATTAAAGCAAGTAGCATAATCATTTTAGGAATAACCGCACATAAAAAAAGCCCGGATAGGGCTTTTTTACAGGTGTTTTAGAATGAATTAATTCGCTTTTGCAGGAGTTGTTTCAGCGGGTACGGTCATATCCATTGCTCCGCTTACTTTTTCTTCCAGCAATGCAATATCCAAAACTTCCAGCATATTGCTCACAAAATGAAAGTTCAGTTCTTTCAGGTAATCAGCTTTAATGTCTTCAACATCCTTACGGTTGTTTTCACACAAGATGATGTCTTTAATTCCTGCACGTTTGGCGGCTAATATTTTTTCTTTCACACCTCCGATCGGCAATACTTTTCCGCGCAACGTAATTTCACCTGTCATTGCCAAACGCGGACGGATCTTACGTTGGGTAAACACTGATGCCAATGAAGTGAGCATGGTGATACCTGCTGATGGTCCGTCTTTGGGAACAGCGCCTGCCGGAACGTGAATATGCAAATCCCATTTGTCGAAAACCTTAGGGTCAATTTGTAAATAATCGGCATGCGATTTCAAAAAGGTAAGTGCTGTAATAGCCGATTCTTTCATCACTTCGCCCAACGAACCTGTTAAGGTAAGTTTACCGGTTCCTTTTGTAATGGAACTTTCAATGAACAGGATCTCGCCACCAACACTTGTCCAGGCAAGCCCGGTAACCACACCAGCTACATCATTGTTTTGATAGCTTTCTTTTTCAACGCGTTCAATACCCAGTATTTTAAGGATATCAGGAGTGTCCAGTTTTTTCTTGCCTTTATCACCCATTACTTTTTGTTTGGCCATATTACGTGCCACTGCAGCAATTTGTTTTTCCAATCCACGCACACCCGATTCTCTTGTATAGCCTTCAACCACTTTTTCCAATGCAGCATCTGTCAACTCGAAATCTGTTTTTTTCAACCCATGGTTTTCTTTTTGTTTTGGTAACAGATATGTTTTAGCAATTTGAATTTTTTCTTCAAGTGTATATCCGTTCAGTTCAATGATTTCCATACGGTCCAACAATGCTGGCTGGATGGTATCCAATGAATTGGCGGTGGCAATAAACATTACATTCGACAGGTCGTAGTCGATTTCAATATAGTTATCGTAAAACGCATGGTTTTGTTCAGGATCCAATACTTCAAGCAGGGCCGAAGAAGGGTCTCCACGGAAACTGTTCCCGATCTTATCAATCTCATCCAACACAAATACCGGATTTGATGAGTTTACTTTTTTCAGATTTTGAATAATTCGTCCGGGCATGGCGCCAATATAGGTTCTGCGATGTCCACGGATCTCACTTTCATCATGCAATCCACCCAATGCAATGCGGGCATATTTACGGTCCAATGATTTGGCAATTGATTTTCCCAAGGATGTTTTACCAACACCCGGAGGGCCCACCAAACATAAAATCGGGCTTTTCATATTGCCACGTAATTTTAATACAGCCAAGTATTCCAGGATACGGTCTTTGATTTTCTCGAGTCCGAAATGATCCTCATCCAATATTTTTTGCGCCCGTTTCAGGTCAAAATTATCCTTGGTGAATTCATCCCAAGGCAAGTCGAGCAAGGTTTGCAGGTAACTGCTTTGCATCGAATAATCGGGAGCCATCGGATTCATCCTGCGCAATTTTTCAACTTCTTTTTTGAAAGCAGTATGAACGGTTTCGTTCCATTTTTTCGTTTCGGCAGCTTTGAGCATGTTCTCAATTTCACGCTCCGGACTATCTTGTCCCAACTCTTCCTGTAAGGCACGAATTTGTTGCTGTAAAAAGAACTCGCGTTGTTGCTTGTCCATATCACCTCTTACCTTGCTTTGAATTTCATTTTTCAATTGCAACTGCTGAAGTTCCTTGGTAAGGTGTTCCAATACTTTTTCTCCACGTGCTTTAAAAGGCTCAATTTCGAGGATGGCTTGTTTTCCGCTTACATCCAGGTTCATATTGGATGAAATGAAATTGACCAAAAATTTAGGGCTTTCAATATTGCGTATGGCAATGCTGGCCTCGCTCGGAATATATGGCGACACTTCAATGATTTGAAGTGCAAGGTCCTTAATAGACGAAATAAGCGCGGTTGTTTCTTTGTTTGTTTCTACCTTATGCTCCGGCATTGCTGTAATGCTGGCGGTCATATAAGGTTCGGTGGTAAGGCATTCGTTTAATTGAAAACGTCTTTTACCTTGTATGATCACCGTGGTGTTTCCATCGGGCATGCGCAACATTTTCATGATATGCGCAACTGTTCCTACTTTGTATAAATCATCAAAGGTTGGGTCTTCAATATTGGCATTGAGTTGTGTCACAACCCCAATGGATTTTTTTGCCTTGTACGCGTCCTTGATTAAGTTAATGGATTTATCGCGACCAACTGTGATCGGTATGACAACACCGGGGAACAAAACGGTATTGCGCAGCGGTAATATTGGCAGACTATCGGGCAATATTTCCTTGTTCATTTCATCTTCTTCTTCTTGGGAGAGGAGTGAAATAAACTCCTGGTTATCGTTTTCATCGCTTATAAAGCTTTGTAATATAAAGGGTTCGTTCTGTTTCATGTGAATTTGTCGTTAACAGCAGGGCTGTTTGTAAATAATGGACGCAATTTATTTCAACCTTCATGCCACAGGTTTTGGAGCACCTGTTATCTGAACTGAAAATAGGAGCAGCTGCTAAGGAATTATTTGTTTTTCATTCCATCCCAGGCCATTGCAAAACACTGGTCTATTTGGGCGTGCGAAAGCTGCATTTCTTTTTGGGTAACCGTTTTAATGGTTTCATGAATGGCACCTTGCATTTGCGCCTTCATGATATCAATATCAATTGTTTTAAGGATCCGTTTTTGTTGGCCGTATTCTAAAAACTGATCCAATGGTTTTAACTCCTTTTCGGTTTCTTCAATAATGGCTTTTGAGATCAATCCACTGTAAATGAATTGTTCAACAAACAGCATTTTGACAGGGTTGCGCAAGCAAAAGGAGAAGTATGAGATCCACATATTGGCAAACGTTTCATAAAAGTCGTAGGTAGCATGTTTGTTATCAAGCAATACGGCTGTCATTTCCTTTTTGGTGATCTGGTAAATATCATTCATCAAGGCTTCTTTGCTTTTGTAATAGATATACAATGTCCCGGTTGCGATCCCCGCTGCCGTTGCTACATCTGCCATTTTTAAACCTGAGAACCCTGTTTGGATAACAAGGTTCATGGCCGCCTTGTGAATTTCTACCAGTTTATTCGGGTCTTTGAGTTTGGGCATGTTGGTATGGTAGTAGTTCCTTACTCAAAGGTATTTTATCTGGTGAATAAATCACCATTGTTGGTGAATAAATATTCACCACAAGGTCATGTTCCCATAAAATAAAGGCAATAGGGCTTATGCTACCGGTGCTACTTCAACTTCTCCTTTAAGTATTTACCTGTAAAACTTTCTTTCACTTTCACCAGGTCTTCAGGCGTTCCTTCAAATACCAATGTGCCTCCATTGTCGCCCGCTTCCGGTCCAAGGTCTACAACCCAGTCTGCACATTTAATTACATCCATATTGTGTTCGATCACAATAATACTATTGCCTTGTTTGATCAACGCGTCAAACGAGGTCAGGAGTTTTTTGATATCATTAAAATGCAATCCGGTGGTGGGCTCATCAAAAATAAACAATACATGGTCACTGTTTTTTCCACGACCCAAGAAAGAAGCAAGTTTTACCCTTTGTGCTTCACCCCCCGATAAGGTATTGGATGATTGTCCGAGTTGCACATAACCCAATCCAACATCCTGCAATGGTTTGATCTTGTTTACAATGGTTTGTTCTTCCTGGAAAAATACGATGGCTTCATCAACACTCATATTCAATACATCGCTGATATGTTTACCACGCACTTTTACATCCAGTATTTCTTCTTTAAAGCGGGCTCCTTTGCACTCTTCGCATGGCAGGTGGATATCGGCCATAAACTGCATTTCAATGGTTACTTCGCCCTCGCCCTGGCACGTTTCACAACGGCCACCATCTACATTAAATGAAAAATGTTGCGGTTTGTAGCCCCTGCTTTTTGAAATGGCTTGTGTTGCATACAAGTCCCGAATATGGTCGTATGCTTTGATATAGGTAATAGGATTGGAGCGCGATGATTTCCCGATGGGGTTTTGGTCCACCAACTCAATTTGTTTGATGCTTTTAATACTGCCTTCAATTTTATCGTGTGCACCGGTTTTTTCGCCACTGTAATTGCCCAATTGTTTTTGCAATGCGGGAAACAAGATCGATTTAACCAATGATGTTTTGCCCGAACCGGAAACACCCGTTACAACGGTTAAAACATGTAAGGGGAAACGGGCATCTACTCCTTTCAGGTTATGTTGGCGCGCACCTTTGATCGAAATAAATTCGGTTGGTTTTCTTCTTTTTGTAGGAACAGCAACTTCTTCTTTACCGCTCAGGTATTTCCCGGTAAGGCTATCCTTGTTCTGCAATACTTCTTTGTAAGTTCCTTGTGCAATAAGTTGTCCTCCATTTACCCCTGCTTCGGGCCCGATATCGATCAGTTGGTCGGCAACTTTCATCATGTCTTCATCATGCTCTACCACAACCACGGTATTACCAATATCCCTGAGTTTTTGCAAAACCTCTATGAGTTTTTCGGTATCGCGGGAGTGAAGTCCAATGCTGGGCTCATCTAAAATATACAATGAACCCACAAGGCTGCTTCCTAATGAAGTAGCAAGATTAATCCGTTGCGATTCACCACCCGAAAGTGTATTGGATAAACGGTTTAAGGATAAATATCCGAGACCAACATTTTGCATAAACAGCAAGCGCGCTGTGATTTCGGAAATCATGCGCCTGGCAATACTCGTTTGTTGTTCATTTAATCTAAGCCCCTTGAAGTATGCACTCGCATCATCAATACTCATCAATAAGATTTGTGACAATGAGTGGTAATCATTCATCTCACCATTTTTAACAGCGGTATTCACCATGCGCACGTAGTTGGCATCCTTGCGCAGGCGTGTTCCTTTGCAATCGGGACAGACTGTTTTACCACGGTAGCGGGCCAACATTACCCGGTATTGAATTTTGTATGTTTGTCTTTCGATATCTTTAAAAAAGCCATGGATTCCTTCCCATGTTGCATCACCTTGCCACAAAAAATCTTTCTGTGCAGATGTTAACTCATGATACGCTTTGTGAATGGGAAATTTGTTTTTGGCGCTAAGCCGTATAAAGTGATTTTTCCATTCACTCATTTTTTCACCTTTCCAGGGTACAATGGCATCTTCGTAAAGGGATAAACTTTTATCGGGTACCACAAGATCTTCGTCAATTCCAATAACCGAACCAAATCCTTCACATGTTTTGCAAGCTCCATAAGGATTGTTGAAGCTGAAAAAATTAACGCTGGGTTCTTCAAAAACAATTCCATCCAGCTCAAATTTATTGCTGAACGATTCTTGTTTGAAGGAACCATTTTCTTGTATGATGTGAATCAAACATTCTCCGTGACCCTCGAAAAATGCGGTCTGAACAGAGTCGGCCAGGCGGTTCTGAAAATCTTCATCATCTTTAATAATGGCAAAACGATCGATGAGCAGGAAGAGTTTGTTGTTCGAGGTTTGTTGTCTGGTGTTTGCTGCTTTCGGTTTGTCTGTTTCGTTTCCAACAAAATCTTCTTTGCCTGATTTTGCCGAATTTTTTTTCGTGTTTTTGGCATTCGCAATTTGCTGCAGGTATTCTTCGATGTCTATCGGAGACTCATTGATTAACAATCGTGAAAAACCATTTTGCAAATAAACCTCCAATTGTTTTTTGAGGTCTTTTTCGGGTTTGATATCAACGATGAGCATTACCCTTGTTTCTTCAGGCAATGCCAGCAAATGGTTCACCACACCTTCCACGGTATCGCGTTTGACTTCTTTCCCGGAAACAGGGGAAAATGTAACGCCCACACGTGCAAACAGTAGTTTCAGGTAATCATAAATTTCGGTACTGGTGGCAACGGTGGATCTTGGATTGCGCGTATTTACTTTTTGTTCGATGGCAATAGCAGGGGAGATACCATGAATATAATCCACATCAGGTTTGTTCATTTTGCCTAAGAACTGTCGTGCGTATGCCGATAAACTTTCAACATACCTGCGTTGGCCTTCGGCATACAACGTATCGAACACCAAGCTCGATTTTCCCGAACCGGATACTCCGGTAACAACCGTTAATTGGTTGCGGTTGATGGTTACATCTATATTCTTAAGATTGTGCACCCTTGCACCTTTAATGACTATATCTTTTGTTTTTTGTTCGCTCTTAAATTTCATGCTCGTTGAAGGGCTATCTCATCTGTCAATGATGATATGGTATTTTTTTACGAATGTAATGATGAATCTCTCTTTTTATGTTAGGAAAACAAGGTTTTAACAATTTTATTATGCCCGTGAAAGGCCTTGTATCCTTAGCAACATTTATAAGCTGCATAAAGTTTGTTCCCGCTCAATATCATTCAAAATAAAAAAATATTGCTTTTTACAATTCTTGTTTTATATTCGAATAACAAATCACACTTATTACCACACAACACAGCCTATAGGAACATAAAATTCTACACTAATTTTTTATCTGAACCCTTAATAATTCTAACAATGAATGCTCAGAAAATTAGTGATCAAGAATTGATCCTATTGTACCAGCAAGGTAATGAGGCAAGCCTCGAAATTTTAATTAAACGTCACCAACGCAATGTTTACACGGCAATTTATTTGCTTGTCAAAAACAGGGCCCTTGCGGAAGACATTTTTCAGGAAACATTTATTAAGATCATTAATACCATCCGCCAGGATAAGTATAATGACGAAGGCAAGTTTGCTCCATGGGCTGCCAGGGTAGCCCGCAACCTCACCATTGATTATATCCGCAAAATGAAACGGGATGTAACCATTACGGATAGTGAAGGCAATGATGTGTTTAATTATATTACCATTGCCGAAGAGTCGAACGAAGACAAGATCATCCGTAACCAATCGGAGCATAATATCCGTCAACTGGTAAAGCTGTTGCCTGAAGAACAACGCCAGGTATTGATTATGCGCCAATGGGGCGATATGAGCTTCCAGGAAATTGCCGATGCAACCGGGGTAAGCATCAACACAGCTTTGGGGCGTATGCGTTATGCTTTAAATAACCTTCGCAAAATGATGGAACAACAACAAGCAAGAGTATAACTCTTGTTATCAGTTGTTTATGTTAAATTTAAAAAATAGTTTGATTGGTTTACAATAAGTCTTAGATATAGGCCGTTTTTGTAGTATTCATGCTAATAACTACAATTTCGCCTATGTCGGAAATTTACACTTCAAACGACCTTATTCGCTACATTTACAATGAAACATCTCCAGCTGAAACAGCGAATATTCAGCATTACCTGCAACACAATACCCAAGCAAAAGAAGAGTACGAATCCTTAATGGAAACCATGGATTTGTTACCTGATGTTTCCTTGAATGCACATCCAACATCCATTAAACTGATATTGGAATACGCTCACAAACAAGCTCCCGAACTTATTTAATTATTCAAACCCGAGGTTTTTGATGATTTGCTCTATTTGCCAATCTTCAACAGGGTTGTATTCGTTTTTTAAGTCGGCCGAAAATACTTTTGCCATTCCCTGCCAATACATTGCGGTAAAGCTGCCCCTGTATTCTTTGAGCAAAGTATAAGTATCCTTTCCCGTTTCGCGGTGAATGAGTTTGATTAGTATTTTACCCTGCGATCGGGTAAGGTTTACCAGGTCATCCATAAACTGGTCTTTGATAGCGGCTTCGGTGCGTTTTAAATATTCCTTGCGCGCTTTTTCTGTTGGCAATAACTGTAGGTTTTGTTCCATCATCTGGAAACGAAAGCCGGCCATCTTTGCATAAGGCAATGCTTTTTTTACATCACGAACCAATTTCTGATATCTTTTTTCGTACTCCGGATCTTTTTGCGCCTCCACAATAAATGCAGGAAGTTCATAATGTCTCATGGTGTCCTGTTGTCCGAATAATTTGGACGTGGCCAAAATGATCCATAACAAAATAGTGAAGCAATTTTTCATGTATCCGTTAACTGAAATAATAATGCCAAAATTAAACAATGTGTCTATTGATCGAACGTTATCAGGCAGGAAACTATTTTGTCGTGTTTTTCTTATTGAACAATAAATAAGTTGTGGCTACAATTCCAATCAATATTAATGCACTCGAAATAAGTTGTGCCTGGGTAATATGTTTACCAAAAATATGGTAAGTTGTATTTACCCTGATGGATTCAATTAAAAAGCGTTCGAGACCATTCAGGATCAAATAAATGCTGAACAATAAAGCAGGGGTGTGGATCTGTTTGCGAACGCCCCACAATATGCCAAAAATAGTCAGCGACATTACTACTTCATAAAATGGAGTCGGGTAAACCGGTTGTGGTAATTCAAAACAATGTTTGCCCTCGCAGCCCATCATTTGCACACCTTCACCCAGCACATTATGCGGATAGGTAAAACTCCACATCCAATCAGGGAGCATTGCCATCCATTCCGGTTTGGCGGCTAAGTTCACAATTCCCCAATCGCCATCACCACTTAAATGGCAGCCGATACGACCAATACCATAAGCTAAGATCAACCCGGGAGCAGCTGCATCGATCATGTGTTTCCAATTGATACCATGTTTGCCTGTATAACGCAATACTGCATAAGCGGCTACGATCAATCCTCCGTAAAATGTCAGTCCGCTAAATGATAACAAAGCCCCGATCGGGTCAATAGCAAAATCATCCAGGTTCTCGAGGTTGTGGAAGAGTTTGGCTCCGATCAACCCTGTAATAGCTGCTATCAATAAGATATTTCCCATCAATTGGTAGGGATGGACTTGGATTGTTTTCTCCTGTGGCTGGTGTTGTTTGGCCTTGTCGTCTTCCTTTTTTTGATAATAAAAGGCAATACCTGCACCAAACAGTGCTCCCAATAAAGAACCTCGGCTCGACAGGATAAATCCTTGCGTATCGGCCAACAGATCGTTGTAATGCAATACCATTTCCAACACTTTATACCCGATCAATGCACCAAAAGCAACTTGAATGATATACTCCTGAAGTGTTACACGTTTGTACAATATGATCTTTTTGGATACGGTAGAAAGAAGTCCCAAGGCCTCTTTGCGTTTAAGTTCGCTTGAGGTGGTCCAGTATGCACCCAAAAAGGAAAGCCCCATGAAGAAGCCAAATGTTTGAATGGGAAGTGGAATATGGATGCCTAATAGATCATTAAGCATGTCGGATATGGTTGGATACATCTTTAGTTAAAAGTTACGGTTTTAGTCCCGAAGTTTCGGGATGCGATTTAGGATATTGATGCGAATAACGGATTAAGATTTGACTTATGCGATATAATTAGTATGAATATAATGATTAACTTTTGTTTTGATGTCTTCCATTAACTCATGATCCATGTATTGATACTCATCAGGTATATCGAGTATGATGATTTGTTTTCCGCTTGTTTCTTCAGGGAATTTTTGAACCATACGTTGTTTGTGTTTTTTCTCCATAACAAAGATCAGGTCGGCCCAAAGAATCGTTTTTGCCGTGAGTTTAACTCTTGCCGAAGGTTCCGTTCCGGCCGACCGCGCAACGAGATACGGATGATTCTTATAAATCGCTTCTCCTGTTGGGCTGCGCCATTGATTTCTGCTGCAAACAAAAAGTATGTTCATAAAATATTAATGAGATAAATCGGCATTGCTGAGTGCAATTAAAATAACAATGCCTAAAAGAATGGCTGCATAAAAGATTCTCAAAGCCAACTTCAGCAAAAAGGAAGACCATTTGAAAGAAACATAGTGTTTATACCGCAAGACAATGAGGTATAAAAACACAAACACAGTGCATAAACCGGATTGTGTGAAGAAGGCATCCATCAGGTATTCTTCTCCGGTTAACGCAACAAGTGAACCTGTTAACACAATAATACAAGGAGACCATAGAAATAACCATTCTAATGATTTTGCAATTTGCCGGTAGGTGGTTTCACCAATAAGCAGTTTTTGTTTGAGCAACAAAAAAGTGTGGATAAATGAAAGGGGCAATGTGATGATAAGCATCATTCCCGAAAAGCTTTGTAAAACATATGGAAGGCCTTGCTCGAAGAAATTTTTGCTTTCGTTTTTGGGTGTGATCACAATTGCGCCTTCTTCATGTAAGTAGTGTTCGGCAAAACCATCGTAATGGATATACAGAAACAACAAAAAGAAGCCATACAAAACACCTTGAATCGTAAATACAAACGGTAACGAATAATCTCTGTTGGTTTCTACCAATAACCTCTTGAGAAACTCCAATAACAGAAAGAGTACAATTTCGAACATGTTCAAATATACCTTTTATAAAATATGAAAAAATAATCCATAAGTAAACAAACATTCATTTATATTTGCGCCTTCAAATGCGGACAAGAGACGAACATAAAGAGCAACTGGTGCGGCAAAAGGCGTTGGAAATCCTCGTGAAAGAAGGGTTCAACGGGTTTAGTATGCAAAAGCTGGCCAAGGCAGCAGGCGTTTCACCGGCAACATTGTATATTTATTTTAAGGATAAAGAAGACCTTATTGTGAGCATTGGGATCGAAGAAGGGGTTAAAATGAAAACGGCCATTTTAAATGGTTTCGATTCGACCATGCATTTTGAAGAAGGCCTGCGGATGCAATGGAAAAACAGATCGGAGTATTGGCTTAACAATAAGCTTTCTTATGAGTTGTTTGAGTTGTTGCGCAACTCACCCTACTACGAAAAAATTGCCGAATTGGTGCATACTGGTTTTAAGGAAAAGATGAAAGCCTTTGTGCAGAATGCGATCAAAAATAAGGAGCTTCAGGTTATGCCGGTTGAAGTGTATTGGTCGATGGCATTTGCCCCGCTCAATAATCTTATTCGGTTCCACATAGAAGGCCGGAGCATGGGAAATATGCCTTTTACGTTTTCCGAAAAACTGATGTGGCAAACATTTGAACTTGTAATCAAAGCTTTAAAACCATAAAAACACCAAATCATTATGGAACAACAGATACTCGTATTTAAAACAAATATTAAAACGCCTCAAGACACGCTTGCGATAAAAGATGCCTTAAATATTGATGCGATAGAGCAGTGGACGGTGGATACTGAAGATACAGATTGTGTGCTCAGGGTTGTGACACAAACCTTATCCATCAATGAAATGATCAACATCATTACAAACGAAGGCTATGAATGCAGCGAACTCAACAATTAAACACATGCAACAAAATCATAAACAAGAGGCGATCCCTTTTACACCTTATCAAAAATTAGTCATTGCCATATTGGCTTTGCTTCAGTTCACCGTAATCCTGGATTTTATGGTGCTTTCGCCACTGAGCGATATCTTAATGAAATCATTGGAGATCAAACCGGCACAATTTGGTGCAGTGGTTTCGGGTTATGCTTTTAGTGCGGCCCTCTCCGGAATTTTAACAGCGGGGTTTGCCGATAAATATGATCGCAAAAAAATCCTGTTATTCTTTTACACGGGCTTTTTGGCCGGAACACTTTTTTGCGGTTTGGCGCAAACCTACGAACAACTTTTAGCGGCCCGTATTATTACCGGGTTGTTTGGCGGTGTAATCGGATCCATCTCGATGGCTATTGTTACCGACTTGTTTAGCATCCAACAACGAGGCCGTGTAATGGGAACCATTCAAATGGCGTTTGCCGGAAGCCAGGTTTTGGGTATTCCGATTGGGTTGTATTTAGCCACTCAATGGGATTGGCATGCACCCTTTTTAATGATTGTAGCCTTCTCCATATTACTGGGAATATTGGTGGTGGTAAAACTCAAACCTGTTGCCGAGCATTTGGCTTTGCAGGGAGATAAAAATGTATTCCAACATTTATGGCATACGGTGCGAAACAGGCATTACCGCATTGCCTTTTTGGCAACGGCATTGCTCTCAACAGGAGGATTTATGTTGATGCCTTTCGGGAGTGCTTTTTTGGTAAACAATGTTCAGATTTCGCAACTCCAGTTGCCGTTAATTTTTATGATCACGGGGGTGGGTTCTATTTTTATCATGCCTATAATTGGTAAACTGAGCGACAAGATCGATAAGTTTAAAATATTTGCTTACGGCTCTGTTTGGGGAGTGATCATGGTTATTATCTATACACATTTGGGTGTATTCCCATTATGGGGAATAATTGCCATCAATGTGTTAATGTTTATGGGCATTATGTCGCGGATGATACCGGCAACCGCTTTGGTATCGGCCATCCCTGATATGAAAGACAGGGGAGCGTTTATGAGCATCAATGCATCCTTACAGCAAATGGCGGGTGGGGTAGCTGCAGTGCTTGCGGGTATGGTGGTGGTGCAACCTACCAAAACAAGTCCTTTGGAATATTATGACGTATTGGGATATATTGTGGGATCAACAATGATCCTGTGTATTTTCCTGGTGTATCGTGTGAGTAAACTGGTTAAACAAAAACACAAAGAAAATGCTCCGGTAACAATGACCGATGAATTGATCGCGGAGGAAATATTACCTGCAGGGTAATTTGCCCGATATTATTACCAATAAAGCCACTCTTCTTCAACCGGAAAGAGTGGCTTTTGCTGTTATAACGTATTCATTTTTTGCTCGATGCGGTTGAGTATTTCCAGTTGTTTGGCCTGGCTATCAAATAGTACTTTGATTTGTTCTTCCAGCAGCAGATCTACTTTTTGATGAAGAGACCTGATCTCCAATTCGGCTTTTAAATTAATGAGGTAATCATTTTCACTCCGTTTTCTGTCTTTCTCTTCCTGCCTGTTCTGGCTCATCATAATAATGGGGGCTTGCAGTGCTGCAATACACGAAAGGATTAAGTTCATCAAGATAAACGGGTAGGGGTCGAATGGTTGAATGCTGAGGGTGACGGAATTTATCACGATCCATACGATCAGTACAATAAAGAACGAGATGATAAATTTCCAACTGCCTCCAAAGCGTGCAACTTTATCGGATACTTTTTGTCCTTGTGTTAAAATTTCCTTTGGAGGGTTCAGTAGGTTTTCAATAATCAGGTTTTCATCCTCAATGGATTTTTTGACAATATCCTGCAATTTTTTGAGCTGCTTATTTTCCGAATGCAATAAGTGTTTGATATCGTTATTCATCATATTTTACGAAAGCTAAATTGTGAAAAAAAAGGACTTCTTCCTGTTTGAATATTGAATTGAAGCAACAGAAGAGGGTCGTCAATATTAGGTTATAATTACCATAAAAAAAGCAACCCGGAGGCTGCTTTTATTTTGTCGTAAAAGATCAATTTATTCAGGTGTGTTTTCCGGAAGTTGTTCCGGTTCTGAAACTTCTTCAATCGGCTCATCCTCTTTTTTGTTTCTGATTTTTTTCCATATGGCACCAAAGAATGCAACAACAGCTAATGCAATGATTTTCCAGAATTTTAAGATGAGTACAAAGAAACCAGCCTTGGCCAGTACCTTACCTGCAACCAGTCCGCCAATGGTCCATGCCGCAACATTATCGATCGAAGCATCAAATTCGCTGTACTTGTAACCGTCATTAAATTGAACGATATCCAACACGTGGTGAACATCTTTTTGTACAAGCGGTAAATTAGGCATTGTAGCAATTGCGTTCAATACCAATACGCCTTTTCTACCCAGTACACGTACATTGTAGTTTAATGTATTGGTTTCATTTGTTCCGAACTTAATTTCTTTTGCCCAGTGCAATATTTTTTTTTCGCTGTCGTAAAATGGTTCGGATGCCCAGCCTATTAAACTAATGGGTTCATATCCTTCTTTTTGCCTTTCGGGGTTTGCTTCTTCTGTTTCTTTTTGCAATTCTTCGAGCAATTCTTTGTAATCTATATCATCAGCATCATCATCTTTTACATACCCGATTTCGTCATACTGAATATTAAAGACGTAGCCGCTATCACCTAATACACCTTGTGTTTCGGGAAGAATGAAACCGAGTGTCATGTCGGCACTTTTGGGATTTCCCCACACATCCACGAGTACTTTTTCAGCCTGGGTCGCATTCAAATATTTAAATCCAGTAGGGACAATAATTTTACCAACTCCATTTCTGAGTTCAATGGTACCATGTTCATAGGTTAATGCTTGTTCAACGGAGTCCACATAAGCTTGATATGCATCCTCCTGAGCAAACGCATACATTGTACATAAAAAGGCGATAAGCGCCAGAGTCGTTTTTTTCATTGTGTTTAGTTTTTCCAAGAATATAAAAATTATGGAATAAAAAAAACAGCCCGAAAGCTGTTCTCTTTTTTAATGAATGATATTGGTTTTAGGCAAGTAATGCATCCAGGTTTTCCATTGCAGAGAGCAATCCTTCTCTGAAACCCATCTGAATGGTTGTTTCCAATTGTGCAAGATCAGGGTAGGTGATATGCAATTCAACCAGTGTCAACTCGCCTTTATCGGTAAACGTAACTTCCCATTTTGATTGTGGCATATCTTTGTTTAGGTTGCCTTCACTGTCGGCAAAGCCATCAAGACCCGTGAATCTTTTTTGCGGTTCTACATTTGAATAATGGGCAAATGCCCAATGCCTTTCTCCTTCGGGTCCCACCATTGCATAGTGCCAATGCCCGCCTTCCCTGAAATCCATTGTTTTGGTTTCTGTTTTCCAGGGTTTTGGTGCCCACCATTTATCGAGGATCTCACTTTTGGTATAGGCGTCCCATACCAACGAACATTGGGCTGCAAATGCTCTTTTTACCGTAATGGTATTGTTTTCTTTGTTTACCGAAAAGTCGGCTAATAGTTTGTGGTTCATCTTATTTGGTTTTTAAAGTGTTTAATACGTCATCCAATTGGTTAAAGCGGTCTTCCCACAATGCCCTGAATTTTTCAATCCATTGATCGATCTCTTTCATTTTTTTCGCATTAAAGTGGTAATAAATTTCCCTGCCCGATTGTTCCTGTCTCACCACATCGCATTCTGTCAGGATTTTAATATGCTTGGAAACAGCTTGCCTGCTGGTGGCAAAATGCTCTGCAAGTGCATTGGGTGTCATGGCTTGTACAGCTATCAACGCAATGATGGCTCTTCGGGTGGGGTCGGCAATGGCCTGGAAAACGTCTCGTCTCATATTGAATTTAATTTGCTACTGATCGGTTGCAAATATATATGCAATTAATCGGTTGCGCAAAATGTTTTGTGAAATTTTTTTTGGGAGAAGGAAGAAGTGCTCAGAGAATCTAGGAAACAGAGCGCATAAAAAAAGACAGACCGAAGCCTGTCTTTTTTATAAAATAATCCTCAATATATAAGGAGAGGAAACAGCGTTGGTAAATCAATCAATGAAGTAAAAGATAAGCACAACTATTCTTCGTCTGCTCTTCCCGTTTCCATGCTAAACATGGCACTCATCAAATCTTTAAATTCAAAACCACCGGTCAAAGGGTGTTTGCTAAGTTGGCTGAATTCTGCCAATCCGTGCAATACAAATTCCATCATTAAGAGTTCATCGGCTTTGTCATTTTTACCCAACGTTGTTTTCACAATCTCTTTTAAGCCGGTTACTTTGTTCAGTTCTTTTTCGTAATCCTGGTTGGATGCGGTTGAAAGAATACTCAATGTTTCGCCATCGTTAAACCAATTGATAACTTCGGCATATGGATTGGGTTTCTTTGATTTTTTAACTTTTTCTGGATTGGCAAATTGCTGGCTAAACAACGTCCGAATGGCTTTGCCGATCAATGTTTGTGCAACATTGTTAGAGCCTTCCAGTTCACCTTCGTATACCAATTCCACTTTACCGGTAATGCTTGGCAATACAGCAAACAGGTCGGCAATGCGCAAATGCGTGGAAGTTTCACCATTCAATAATAACCTGCGTTCGGCAGCACTGTATAAATTTTCCATTGCACTGATGGTTAACCTTGCGGACACACCGCTCTTTTGATCCACCAATTCACTTTGTCGCGCTTCCATCGCTATTTGCTCAATCAGGGTGTTCAACAAGTCATGAGCTGTAATAGCTGATTTCTGCGCAGGTTTAATGGCTGCTTCCTGTTGCGTGATGGTTTTGGAAATAGCAATTGTTTTTGGGTAATGTGTTAAGATCTGGCTGTCGATCCGGTCCTTGAGCGGTGTTACAATGCTCCCGCGATTGGTATAATCTTCGGGGTTGGCAGTAAACACAAATTGCACATCCAATGGCAAACGCAATTTAAACCCACGGATCTGCATATCGCCTTCCTGCAAAATATTAAACAACGAAACCTGGATCCGCGCCTGCAAGTCGGGCAATTCGTTGATCACAAAAATACAACGGTGGCTTCGTGGAATGAGCCCGAAATGGATCACACGTTCATCGTTATAATGAAGCTTTAAAGTTGCAGCTTTAATGGGATCCACATCACCGATCAGATCGGCTACACTTACATCGGGTGTTGCCAATTTTTCGGTGTAACGTTCATTTCGATGCATCCAGGTAATGGGTGTTTCATCTCCCTTCTCTGCAATCAGATCGATTGCGTATCTACTTAGCGGTTCAAGGGGATCATCGTTTATTTCCGAACCTTCTACTACCGGAATGTATTCATCCAGTAAGTTGAGCATAAGTCGTGCAATACGGGTTTTGGCTTGTCCGCGCAATCCCAGTAAGATAATATTGTGTTGCGACAGGATGGCGGTTTGCAATTGTGGCAATACCGTTTCATCATATCCTTGGATTCCTTCAAACGGATTTTTTCCACCACGCAAAAACGCAATTAAATTCTCGCGCATTTCCTGTTTCACTGTTTTGGGTTTGTACCCGCTTGCTTTCAGTTGAGCTATTGTTTTTATATTGTTCATTTCAGTTTGCTGTTCATTGTTTTCTATTGTAATGCTCGTTTCTTTTGCCGCAGATTACACTGATTACGTTTATTGTCAATCTTGTTGTTGAGCGTTTTCGAAACCACTGAGCCCATTGCCTGCTTACCTCACCATCTTCCGTTTTCCGCGTTCAAAATCTTCGAACACAAAATCTCCTAAGCCATTGAGTCCGCTGTAGTATGCCTTGCCATTGTTTACCTGTGTGAATTCGCGCACAAATTGTTGTAGGTATGGGTCGGTGGCGATCATAAAGGTGGTGATGGGAATATTCACCCTGCGGGCTTGTGCGGCCATCGTCAATGTTTTGTTGATCACTTTCCGGTCGAGACCGAAACTGTTTTGGTAATAACCGTTTCCCTCTTTCAGACAGGTTGGTTTTCCATCGGTGATCATCATAATTTGTTTGTTGGCATTTTTACGCCTGCGCAAAATATCCATAGCCAGTTCCAAACCTGCATAAGTGTTTGTGTGAAAAGGTCCGACCTGTAAATAGGGTAGGTCTTTCACTTCAATGGGCCATGCATCGTTGCCAAACACAATGATATCCAATGTGTCTTTGGGATATTTGGTTTGAATGAGTTCGGCCAAGGCCATCGCCACTTTTTTGGCTGGTGTGATGCGGTCTTCGCCATACAAGATCATGCTATGGCTAATATCGATCATCAATACCGTTGATGTTTGTGTTTTAAAATCACGTTCACGAATTTCTAGATCATCTTCCGTAAGGCTAAAACTCTCGATACCATGGTTGACTTGTGCATTGTGCAAACTTGCCGTAATATCTATCTGGTCAATGGAGTCGCCAAAGTTAAACTTGCGGGTATCGCTATTGGCTTCGTCTCCCTGCCCGGTGAATTTGGTTTTGTGGTTGCCGCGTCCGCCTTTTTTGAGTTTGCCGAATACTTCTTCCAAACTTTTTCTGCGAATGCTTTGATTGGTTTTGCTGGTGGGCAAAAAGGTGCCTTCTGCAGGATCTTCTTTAATATAACCTTTGTCCTTCAGGTCCTGGATAAAATTGCCCATGCCATATTCGTTGTTGGTAAACTTGTGTTGTTTGTCCACTTCGTTCATCCATTCCAGGGTTTCGGCCACATCCCCATTGGTGTACTGCATCATTTGCAAAAACAAATTGAGCAATTGGTCAAACAACGAACCTTGTTGCGGATTGGGAATGTATTTTGAAAATAAATGACCTTTCATACCATGAATAACAATTGAAACGGAAATTGTTCTGTAAACCTACACAATAATTTGCAATTGTGAGGGGAGGGATTGAGTATCCGGTTGTTGAAGTGTAGGTTATGCCGTTTCGATTAAGTTATTAGTTGTTTACAGGCTCAGTTAATTGCTATTTTTTTGTCAGCAATAATTGCCTGATGGTGGCCAGGTGTGAAAGTAAAACCAAGGGAACTACGCATGATGGTAACCAGTTGAAGGGAAAATATAAAACAGCAATATTGGGTTGGTCGAATGCAAACTGTTGAAATGGAAAGGGTGCTGATAGAACGGCATTCAATACAATATTGACAAGAAGCCCCACACAAATGAAATTCCAGATCAGGATAATGTTTGTGTTTAATTGCTTTTTGACAAAACCGAAATAAAAAATAAGAGGAGCAGAGAGCCCCGATAAAATGTCGAAATTTCTTCCTTCAAAGGTCATCAGTTGAGGAACGGTTTTATTCACAAACAACCAAAAGAGAACAATTTCAACGGGAATTCTAATGGTATGCAAAATGGTTAAGGTTTTGATATCTAAACTGTCAACGAAACGTCTGCCATTAGCAGTAGTAAACAATAAGATGATGAAAAGAAACGGAGGCAACACCAAAAGTAAAAATCTTGGCGGAATGGTATCGGTTACGGTGTAAAAACCAGAAAGCCCGATTAAGGCTTGTAATGCCAACCATGTCAATAAAATGATGATTGTTGTTTTGGCGTTGTAGGTTGCCTTGTAAAAAAGTGCTACTGTCAGGATTGTTGTCAATCCAAAAACGATGCTAATGTATGCCGGAGTTTGTAATTGCTGGTATTCCATAAAACAAAATATCGTTGAGGTTAAGTGAGTGTCTTTTTTAGTATGGTTTAACTATGAAGCTAAGTAAAAAAATCTGAACAAAGGGAAGCTAAAATACAAGGAATTAGTCGGAAGTGCTTTTTGGTGTTGTTGGTAGAGAAACGATTTTTTTTTGTCATAGTTACTCTTAATATTTGGCAGCTAAAATATGTTGACGATTTCGAAGCATTATCTCCAAATTGGAAAGTCATTCCGTTGGTCGCAAAACTTGTGTTATGGCAAGTGCTTCGGTTCACCGGGTACATATTTTCCATCAATATTTATAAAGCCCTTTTCTCCATTTAAGATAACAGCCGCCCAGTCCGATTGGTATTGACCGAAAAACATGATTTTGTCGTAAATGGGTTGGACTACTTGTTTTCCCTTATCGTTAATGAAGCCAAATTTTTTGTCGAGCTGCACCAATGCCCAGTCCGATTTATACTCACCGAAAAACATGATTTTGTCGTAAATGGGTTGGACTACTTGTTTTCCCTTATCGTTAATGAATCCAACTTTTTTGTCGAGCTGCACCATTGCCCAGTCGGATTGGTATTGACCGAAAAACATGATTTTGTCGTAAATGGGTTGGACTACTTGTTTTCCCTTATCGTTAATGAAGCCAAATTTTTTGTCGATCTGCACCAATGCCCAGTCGGATTTGTATTGACCGAAAAACATGATTTTGTCATATATCGGTTGCACTGGTTGTTTTCCCTTATCGTTAATGAATCCAAATTTTTTGTCGATCTGCACCAATGCCCAGTCCGATTTGTACTCACCGAAAAACATGATTTTGTCATATATTGGTTGGACTACTTGTTCGCCCTTATTGTTAATGAATCCAAATTTTTTGTCGAGCTCCACCAATGCCCAGTCCGATTGATATTCACCGAATCCCCAGGTTTTATCATACTTGGTTTGAGCATTAACCATCAAAGCCAGAATGATTAGAACTAAAGTTAATTTTAGCTTTTTCATATATCCATCGTCTTATAGCTGCTGTTTTATGTTATTGTTTCAGTGGAATCCTATAAGGTCCAATAACTGAATTAAAAAGCAGATCTCCATTTTCTAAAAGTTGAAGTATCGCATAAGCTCCATTTCCCCTGTTAGTTTGTCCGAATTCTATTCTTGTTCTGTTTTTTCCGGTATTCCAGTCTAATCCTGTTATTTCCCAACCTCTTTCAGCGGTATATCCATTTACTAAAACCATGTTTGAGACGCTTGATACCAAAGGCACCATACTCGTTGAAACCACATCGTTTCTTGTCCAAACAGATGTGAATTCATTTTTTACAGGATTCCATTCAACCCTTTCCATTCCTTTAGGACCCGGATGAACCGGACCAACAGTCATCACATCAATTATTCTATCCGGGTGTCCTTCATCGATAAGGTTATTTACTAAAAATGCACCCCAGCCATTCACAACAATGGTCTGCTCCGATTGAATCCATGGTTTGTCTTCCGGCAATCCTGCTTTAATGGGAATTAAACCTGCGATCCTTCTTGATTTTACGCCCTCTTTTTGAAGGTGGGTTTGAGGAATTTCATCTCTCCAAAAGGCTACTAAATTCATTCGGTTTTGACCATCTGTGATAAGAACTAATTTATCTTCGTCCTCCCCAAATCCCATGAGTGTAGGAGTTGATCCAGCTCCTGTTCCGGCCTTAATTGCCGGAGGCCAGTCACCACCGTTGTAAGGACATATCCAAGCGCCATCCGTTTCTTTGTCTGAAATCTCACTACCTGTCCAAACAAGTTTTCGCATGATTCCATCTCCCTTTGGCGTTTTACTGCCGGTGGCGACATAAATTCCATTGTTTTCATCAACAGCCATCGAGTTTGTGCATAATTCTGTGTTCTGAAATGCGTAAAATTTACCCGGCCCTTTTAACTTTTGGTCAATCACTGCGATTCCATTTACGGCACCAATTACGATGTGTCCATCATAAGTCATATTCATGCCAACCATATTAATTCGTTTAATACCCGGAGCCACTTCGGCTGCAGGAATAAGATTGGAAACATCAAATTGATGCTTCACCTCAAGTCCTTTTGATGGATCAGTTTTGTCTACCAAACCAATAGCAGAAACGATGGTACCTGCATTGGAATACACATAGTTTTCTGAACTAACTAAGGCATACACTCCGGCAGGTAATACCAACCCCGGCTCTGATCCTAAAATTTTTTTGAGGTGAGTAGTCGCAAAATCTAATGAAGTATATTTTACATCTGATATGGATTTTAACTGGTCTACAGTCAAACGCTTTGCTCCCGGAAGATCGATATCCGTAACAAGGTTCCAATTGTTTCCCTTTTTATTTATAAGTGCAACACGATCTGTAGATACCGACCACATATAATTTGTATCGGTTGAAGCATACGTTACATTGTTGACAGGACCTCCCCAAATTGGTGTAAGATTATTTAAATCAATGTTGAAATTTCCATCATTAATCGGATAAGGAACGCAATTTGTTTGGCCCGAATTTACGTGCGTTACCCCATAAATAGCCTGTGATAGAAAGGGGTTTTTTGATGGGTACCCCATTGAGTTCGTTTGTTCGGATTTGTCTGTGTTAACTTTACCTTTCTTATCGTTACATGAGAAAAGCAACAGAAGACAGAAGCCAATTGCTGTTAGTGATTTTAGTTGTTTCATTTGTAATATAGATTTAAAAATTCTTATTAAAGCCTATTTGATAAAGGATACCTCTTGAATCGATAGTAGATTGCTTTGTTGGAATTTCCATCAGACCAATAAGATTGAAACCAGCACCTAACGATTTACCAACTATTGGAGATAAGATGAAATCAAAAGTGTTTGTTTCAAAATCAATTATTGTTCGGGGTTCCAAAACATAAAACACACCCTTCTTTGTAAACTTTGCGATAAAAATTCGGTTCGTTAATATCGCTAAGTCGGGATATAAATTATCTTTTGCAATTGAAAAAGTATATTGGGGCTGAATAGCCAAAAACAAACTGGTGTTGATGGTATATGCGTACGTAATGGCTGGCGTTGCTGCAAAGATCTGACTGCCCAAATCCTGTTTCCCCAAGGGAATGGTAAATTCTACAGAACCAGCTAAAGAATGTTTTCCATTTAAATAAAAAGCATTTAAGATGGAAAACTTAAGGTCAGAAAAACCAGAATGAAAACCGGTTCCCGACTGTCCGTTATGAATGCTAATAATTTCGGGTTTGAGCGAAAAGCTCCACCTGTTAACTCCGAGTATGATGTTAATTTTATTACTAATGGAAGATGCATTAAAGGCCTTGTCATAATAGAGAACAGAATACCCAACTCTGGAATTTACCCTGGTTGGATCTACCCCGGATTCCGTCCTTAGTTTATCAACAGATATTGTGTCGGATTGAGCCATCACAATATTGCTGATTGATAGTAATAACACAATGATAAAATATAAGCCCGGGTCTTTTTTCAGAGCGGGTTTAGGTTTAATATTTGTAAAATTCACTTTGGTCATTTATTCAGCAAACTAAGGTTTAAGATTGTCGCTAACGAAGCATCAAAATGCATTTACATTAGACCATTTTGATCTACAAAACGGGTTAATGCGTTTGCCATAAATCCTAAATATTATTAAGCCGCAACACAATATATTGGTCTGTTTAATTTGTGTAAGCGGTATTGATTGTTCAATTAGCTTTCGGGAATTTTTTTATAAACTTAGGTTTCTTTTACAATTTATCAAAAGGAAATAATGTTCGCGGAAAGGGACTAAGAAGGAGTGCAGCGCATTTTTCAATGAGTGTTGATATGACGTGATCGTTTGATCAGCTTCACGCCTTCGAACCATATTACCGAGCTGAAACCGATACCGGCACAGATTGATAATTGAACTGCGGTTAATGTTTCAAATTCAAAAAATAGGGTTAATGGTTTTTCATACAGCATCAGCCCGACAATGGCAATGGTTATCAATACGATGCCTGCAACCATATTGTTTGGATACCTGAGGGTGGTGAATATGGAATAATAAAAGGAACGGTTGACAAGGGTGAGGAAAATATTGGCTGCAATGAGCACAGTAAAGGTCATTGCTCTTGTGAGTTCTTCGCTGTAACCCTGCATCACTGCATATTGGTATACAAACAAGGTTCCGGCAGTGATGATCAATCCCTGGACGATGCTGATGGAAAGTTCTTTCCGGTTGAAAAAAGTAGTGGTGAGGGCTTTGGGTTTTTGCAGCATGGTATTTTTTTCCATGGGTTCATTTTCATAAATGATGGAACAGGTTGGTCCCATGATGATCTCCAAAAAAATGATGTGGATGGGCGAAAAAATATTGGGGTAAATCCACCCTAAGGCCAACGGAATAAATACAGTGAGGATAATGGGAATATGAATGGAAATAATGTATTGAATGGCTTTTTTAAGGTTGGTATAAATCTTACGGCCCATGGCAACAGCATCTACCATGTTGGAGAGATCGTCTTCCAATAAGATCAACGATGCAGCTTGTTTGGCGATTTCTGTTCCTTTTTTGCCCATGGCAATACCAATATGTGCGGCTTTGAGGGCCGGTCCGTCATTTACACCATCACCTGTCATCGCTACGATCTGGTTGTTGGCTTTGAGGGCGTTGATGATCTTTAGTTTTGCTTCGGGAAACATGCGCGTGAAAATGGCAGTATCCATTACGCGGGCTTTTAATTCATCTTCCTGCAACAGCATCAGTTCATCTCCGGTAATGCTTTTGTCAAAACCTCTCAACCCGATTTGCCTGGCTATGGATCTCGTGGTTTCTGCATTGTCGCCCGTGATCACTTTGACATCAATGCCTGCGGCATAAAAATCGGCTAATACTTTCTGAATATTTTGTTTGGGAGGATCGTAAAAGGCAACCAAACCTTTAAACTCAAAAGACAGGTCCTGCTGCAGGATGGGATAGGAGTGTCCTTTAAAATCCGATACACCTACCGCCAATATCCTGTATCCTTCTGTTGCCATGAGTTGGATCGCTTTTTCGATCTGTTGTTTTGCTGTTTCAGTCAACGATGAAACACTCATTAATGCTTCGGGAGCACCTTTGGATGCAATGATGCGATGACCCTTATCGTTTTCAAATACATGGGTCATCATGGGTGGTTTGCCTTCCAAAGGATATTCATGGATCAGTTTGTAAGATGGCCTTTCATCCACGGTTGCAATATTTTTATAGGCCTGGTGCAATGCGGTTTCCATCGGGTCGAATGCAATCGGTTCGCTTGCCCACATGGCAGCTTCGATGAGTTCTTTTTCGTTTGTTGTTAATGAATGACCCGGTTGGAATATTTGGTCTGACGACAGCAAATAGAGTTTGGCCAAACTCATTTTGTTTTCGGTTATGGTTCCTGTTTTATCGGTACAGATAACGGTTGCGCTTCCCAGTGTTTCCACCGTTTTCATTTGTTTAACCACAATGCCCATTTTCATTAACCGCCATGCACCCAATGCCATAAAAGTGGTAAATGCAACAGGGATCTCTTCGGGCAAAATGCTCATGGCCAATGTGAGGGACTGCAATAAACTGTTGAGCAGGTTTTGTGAATGTGCGTAATTAATGGCCCAAACAATTGCAAACACCACGAAACCGGCAATGGCCATGTTTTTAACAAAGTGGGTGATCTGGATCTCCAAGGGTGTTTTTTCTTCGCTGATGCTTTCCAAACTGGTGCCTATTTTGCCTAGTTTGGTTTCGTTGCCAATGGCGGTTACGGTTGCAATGGCCAACCCGCTGGCAACCATTGTGCCGCTGTAAATGAACTTGTCATCCCCGTTACGATCTTTAAATACAGAAAGGGATTCCCCGGTAAGGATGGATTCGTTGATGGAAAAATCATTGGAGTGTACAATGGTTCCGTCAGCGGTGATCAATGTGCCTTCTTCCACCATCAGGCTATCGCCCACCACCAGGTCTTCACTTTTTATTTCTGTTATGTTACCATTGCGGATCACCTTGCAATTGGGTTGCGACAGGTCCTTCAGTTTTTCCAATGCATTTTTACTGCGCGAGTATTGATAGAGGGAAATGGAGGTTTGAAAAACAATGGCTACTGCGAGAAAGATACCATCACCTGTTTTGCCGCTGATGAAATAAATGGAAGAAGCTGCCAATAATAAGAGCATCATTGGCTCTTTTGCCAGGCGTTTGATGGTGTCAAAAAAACGATTCTCTTTTTGATAGTCTAATGTATTTCGTCCGAATTGTTTCCGGGCAAGCAAAACCTGTTCGTTGGTCAAACCTAAAATGTCGAAGTGATTGGCAGGCATTGTTTGCAATTGTTTATCGGATGAAAAAGACGGATGGTATTTCGTGATCAGTTTTTACTGATTAAGAAGCACACTACTCAAAGTTATACAAAGCAGGCATTAAACATATCGAACCGGAAAATTTAGTTGGATCATTCTCGTTCGGTGTTTTTAAGTTTCATGAGCAATGTATATGCACCTTTGGTGACAAATTTTTTGCCTGACAGGTCTTCCTTACCGGGGAACACAACCTGGGTAAAGCCGTTCTCGGTGCTTTTTGTGGTGATCTCCTGCATCTGGTATTCATGTGTTTTGGTTTCCACAAAAACATATTCTTTGCCTTCAAACGCCACAATGCTTTCTTCGGGAAGGGCGTTTTCGGCTGTTGATGCAATTTCCACTTCGGCATTCATGTACATGCCGGGCAGGATGTTTTTATCGTAGGTTTCAAAATGACAGTGAACATCAGCAGTGCCTTCGGAAGCAATATTTTTACTGATTAAAATAATGGTGCAGGTATATTTTTTATCGGGATGGGCATTGTCGAATGCAATTACTTTTTGCCCGATGGCAAGTTTGGCAACATCTTTTTCAAATACCTTCAGGTTTAAGTGAATATCTGTAGGGTTAATGAGTTCAAACATCACATCGGCCGGTGTTACATATTTGCCGATGTTCACATTCACCTTGCTTACATAACCATCAATGCTGCTGTAGATATTCACACTTTTGGAAATAGTTCCTGCCGAAAGGGTATTGGGATTTTTGTTGATCAACCGCAATTTTTCGGCTATCCCGTTCATCAGGATGCGTTGGGTATTGAGTTCGGCTTGCGCTTGTTGTGTGATTTTATCGCTGCTTGCCTGGCTTTGGTTCAACTCTTTTTGCCGGTTGTAATCCAGTTCGGCAAGTTGCAGGTTTGATTTGGCCAATAAATAATCCTGTTGCAGTTGGATGTATTGCTGGTCTTCCATCACGGCAATGATCTCGCCTTTTTTAACATGCATGCCGGGTAATAGTTTGGTGCTGCGCAAATACCCACCGAGCGGTACGCTCACGGAAACTAAATTTTGTGGCGGCACATCGATCTTTCCATTCAGTTTAAGGGTCATGGATATTTCTTTTTGTTGCAGTACTGCTGTTTCGATAGTTGCGTTTTGGTATTGCGCATCGGTGAGGGTAACAGTTGTTTTGGTTGCAACGGTGTTTATCCGGTTGTCGGGTGCCTGGGAACTGTTGTTGCAGGAAAACAACACTGTAGCAATAGCGTAGGTGAAGAGTGCCATGCCATTCCTGTAGCCTGACGGTTTGGTTTGGAATTGTTCTATAGTCGATTTCATTGGTAGATTATTTTGATGTGATAAAGTTGATGGCAATAATGCTTTCGTTTAAAGCTTTTACAGCCTCCAGGTAATTGCTTTGTATGGTAATGGCCTGGTTTGTGAGTGTCACAAAATCCAGGTAGTTGATCTCTCCGTTTACGAATTGTTTGTTGGCGATCTCGGTGATTAGGGATGCATTTTGAAGCCCAGTGCGTTCATAATAGGCTACAATTTCGGTATTGCTATGATAGTCGGCCAGCAATTTGCTGTATTGGTTTTGCAGGTTCATCGTTTCCGTTTCGTATTGGCTTTGCAATATGTTTTCCTGCATTTTGGCTGCTGCTACTTTGGTTCGTTGCCCTTTGGTGAAGATGGGAATGCCAACTCCCACTTGTATCGAATTGAATCGGTTGCTGCTGTTGTACACATTATTGTCGGCTCCCATCCCGATAAAACTATTGTTGTAATATCCCATTGAAAGGTCGGGGAGGAGCTTTGCTTTTTCGGCAGCGGTTTGGGCCTGGGCAATTGTTTTTTGCTGTTGCAGGGTTTTGAGGATCGGGTTGTTGGCAATATTGGTGCTGTCGGCAGGCAACTGAACAGGCATCTTGTAGTCAGTTTCAGCCGGCTCTGTTTGGGGTGTTCCGTTCAGCAATAATTGAAATTCCAACAGGGTGATCTCCATTGCCTGGTTTACCTGCCTGAGCTGGATCGCAATGTTTAATTGTTGGGTTTCGGCTGTTGTCTTTTCCAAGATATTGCTTTCTCCTTTTTGCAAACGCAAATTGGTTTTGAGGAAAAATTGATGGTAAAGGGAATCGGCACGGAGCAGCAATTTTTGCTTTTCTTTTAAATACAGGTAGGCATAAAAAACCTGGGTCACCATTTTTTTGATTTCATATTCCTTCAGCGAAATGCTCAACAGAGAGGCCTGGTAATCTTCGGTGAGCAATTGTTTTTGTTTGTGGTATACCGTAGGAAATGCAATGGATTGGGTGATGCCGAATTTAGTGTCGTTGTATGCGCTGTTTATCTGTCCGTATTCACCTGTTATAGTTGTTTTTGGAAGATCGGCAGCCGTTTGGATAAGGGCTTTGGTATATGCTGTTTTGAGGTATTCGTTTTTGAGTTGTTTGTTGTTTTGCAATGCTGTTTGGATGGCATCATTCAAACTTGTTTTTTGCTGGGCAAAACCATTTGTTGAGATGAGCAATAATAAGATGCTCAACCCGCTTATTTTGTTAGCTGTTGATCGTATGGGTTTAAATCCTTTTTCAAACAGGATAAAAAGCAAAGGCAATACAAACAGGGTAAGGAAAGTGGCAACCATTAATCCTCCGATGACAACGGTGGCCAATGGTCGTTGTACTTCGGCACCTGCACCATTGCTTAATGCCATTGGTAAAAATCCCAAAGAGGCAACAAACGCTGTCATCAAAACCGGTCTTAAGCGAAGTTTGGTTCCTGTTAAAACCAACCTCGATACGTTTTGAATACCCTCTTTTTGCAAGCGGTTAAATTCAGCAATGAGCACAATTCCATTGAGCACGGCAACACCAAACAAGGCGATAAAACCAATTCCTGCACTGATGCTGAATGGCATGCCTCTCAACGCTAGGAAAAACACACCTCCAATGGCCGAAAGGGGAATGGCGGTGTAAATAAGGAGTCCTTGTTTAACCGATTTGAAGGCAAAAAAGAGCAAGACAAAAATGAGCAATAACGAAACAGGTACCGCAATCATCAGTCGTTGTTTGGCCTGGTTCAGGTTTTCAAATGTTCCGCCATAAGTAACATAATAACCTGTTGGAAATTTGATCTGCGCCTCAACTTTGTGTTGAAGTTCTTCAACAATGGATTGTACATCCCTGCCTTTTACATTAAAGCCAACTACAATTCTGCGTTTGGCATCTTCGCGTTGTATTTGGTTGGGCCCGTCTTTGATCTGCACATCGGCCAGTTGTGATAAGGGAATATGACCTCCGTTGGGAGTAGGGATCAATAGGTTTTGTACGTCTGTTATGTTTTTGCGTTCGGTGTTTGCAAGCCTCACTACCAGGTCAAATCGTTTTTCATCTTCAAAAACCAATCCTGTGCTTTGTCCCGCAAACGCTGTGTTGATCACCCGATTGATATCGGCAATGGATAAATGGTATTGAGCAATGAGGGGTCGGTTGTAGGCAATGATAATTTGCGGCATGCCTGTAACGGGTTCCACAAAAATATTTTCGGCACCCTCAACAGTGGCCACCAGTTTAGCAAGTTTTTCGGCATTGCGGGCCAATGTATCCAGGTTTTCTCCGAAAATTTTGCATACCACATCTTGTCGTGCACCCGTCATTAATTCATTAAAACGCATTTGCACGGGAAACTGAAAACCTACCGTGATGCCGGGAACATCTTCCAATGCCTCACTCATTTTAGCAGATAATTCCGGAAACGTTTTGGCAGAAGTCCATTCGCTTTTATCTTTTAAAATGATCATCATGTCGCCCGCTTCCATTGGCATTGGATCTGTTGGCACTTCACCGCTTCCTATTTTGGTTACCACGTTGATCACTTCCGGAAACCGTGTCTTTAAAATATGTGCAGCCTGTTGGGTGCTCTGGATGGTTGTTTGAAGATTGCTTCCGGCAAGTACCCTTGTTTCTACCGCAAAGTCACCTTCTTCGAGCGAAGGAATAAATTCACCTCCCAAAGAAGTGATGATGATCACTGCACTGATGAATAAAAGGACAACACTGCTTAATACAAGCTTAGGAAAACGCAGCACCCTGGCCAATAAACGCTGGTAAGCATTTTCGATCATGGACATTATTTTATCGGAAGTGTTTTGGGTATGTTTTACTTTTTTTGATAAGAAAAAGGCGCTCATCATGGGAATGTATGTGAGTGAGAGTATGAATGCTCCCAATAAAGCAAAAGCAACGGTTTGTGCCATGGGTTTAAACATTTTTCCTTCAATGCCCTGCAAGGTGAAAATGGGTAAGTACACAATGAGGATGATGATCTGCCCGAACACGGCACTGTTCATCATTTTGCTGGCAGCATGGGTCACCTCTCCATCCATTTGCACATTGTTAAGTTTGGCCACATGCTTAAACTTATGATGATGGGATAATTGGTGCATGATGGCTTCCACAATGATGACGGCTCCATCAACAATTAACCCGAAATCCAATGCTCCGAGGCTCATTAAATTACCGCTTACGCCAAATGCGTTCATCATACAAATAGCGAACAACATTGCCAACGGAATAACCGAAGCTACCAAAAGTCCTGCCCGGAAATTGCCCAGGAAAAGGACCAATACAAACACCACGATCAAAGCTCCTTCCAAAAGGTTTTTTTCAACGGTGCCAATGGCGTTGTTCACCATTTTTGTTCGATCCAGAAATGCTTCGATCTCCACACCTTCAGGAAGTGTTTTTTGTATCTGGGCAATGCGTTCTTTTACATCTTTAATAACATCGCTGCTGTTGGCTCCTTTTAGCATCATTACAACCGCACCCGATACTTCACCTTCATCGTTGTAACACATGGCTCCGTAACGTGTGGCAAAGCCTATTTTTACTTCGGCTACATCTCTTATGAACAAAGGTGTTGTGTTGTTTTTGGAAGCGATAGCGATCTGTTCGATATCCGCTATGCTGCCGATAAGCCCTTCGCTGCGGATGTATAAAACGGTGGCTCCTTTTTCGATATATGCACCCCCGGTATTTTGGTTGTTGTTTTCAACTGCCGTAAAAACATCGCTGATGGTGATGCCATAAGCATTGAGTTTATTTGGGTTGATGGCAATTTCATATTGTTTGAGTTTTCCTCCAAAGCTGCTCACTTCGGCTACCCCTTTTACGCCTAGTAATTGTCTGCGCACAATCCAATCCTGGATGGTTCGCAATTGTGTTGCATCAAATTGGTGCTCGTATCCTTTTTTGGGTTTAACTACATATTGGTAAATTTCACCCAATCCGGTGGAAACCGGACCTAAAGCAGGTTTGCCAATACCTGCCGGTATTTGCGATTGGATTTGTTGCAGCCGTTCGGCCACTTGTTGCCTGGCCCAATAAACATCAGTGGCATCATCAAAAACAATGGTAACCAACGATAAACCAAAGCGTGAAAAACTCCGGATCTCGGTCATCCCGGAAATATTGCTGTTGGCTTGTTCGATTGGAAAGGTAACCAATCGTTCGATATCGGTTGCACCAAACGAAGGGGCAATGGTGATAACCTGTACCTGGTTATTGGTAATATCGGGTACGGCATCAATTGGTAATTGGGTGGCCTGGTAAGTTCCATAGCCAATAAGGGCAATAACAAATAGCCCTATGATGAGTTTATTCCTCACGGAAAACGCAATTATTTTGGTAAGCATAAACGTTGTTGATCAAGAATTAGTTGAATAATAACAATGGTGAATAACACAAACAATGATGCAGTTTGCGTTAATTCAAGTACTCAAAAAAAAATGATTAACAAGACTTTGGTGGCTGCCAAATAGCTGATAGGAAAGAAGCGGAATGGATAAACTTATACTCCGAAAATTGGTGTTCGGTAATATCCGAGAAAATGTTCAACTGAAATTCGGAAAGGGGATTGACGCTGCAATAAAAACTGTTGCTAGAGGTTGTGTGATTGAAGTTTTTGAAAGGAAGTTTCATGTCCTTGTCGTAGTCGGCAGCTTTGGGGTTTCCTTGCGCGTAGTGCATATACAGGAAACCAAAAATATCAAGAGAAGGGTCTTTTTGTTTGTGTTCAATAAGGTGTTCCACCAAAACAGGCAGCTTAAGCAACTCCGCTACTTGTGGAGTGCTCAATAGGTAAACACCTAAAAAAAATATTGGGATATATTTTTTCACCAAACAAAGGTAAGTAAATTGAATTGATAAATTTTCATTGGGTTATATATAAAGGACTTATATCAGCTGCCTTTAAACAAAGTGATAAATTGGGTATCAGCTGTTACTCCATTTTATTCAACAGGAATATGCTATTAAATACACCACATATTCGGCAAAGAAAAACCACCAAAAACGTTTGTAGAATTTTTTGATGGACTGGTGTTCACGGATTTTGATGGAGAAGGTATTGATCACAAAAAGTACAAATAATATAATATGGCCGGCAAGCAGCACCTTGGTTTCGATGGAAGGGATCGTTGAAACAGCATCATTTAGGTATTGCATGTAGATGGTAAATACATAAGCAGCTCCAACCAATACATGTCCCATGATCAAAGCCGCTTTGGGTGAATACAAGATAGCGACTGTTTTAATATGGTATTTTGCATCGCCTTCAGTATCGGGTAAATCTTTAAACCAGGAGATTACCACACTAAATGCAATTACAAACAGGGTAAGGATTTTGATGTTCAAGGGCATTTCAAGAGAGTCGTTTATTAAATAGTTGAATACCATAAATCCTCCTGCATTCAACAATACTCCGCGTACTGTTGTGATGGCTAATGCCGCAGTAATATGGTGTTGTTTCAGGTAAAAAGGAGGCATGGAATAGGCCCAGCCAATGGTTGTTGACAATACAATAATGGCCAGCAGATAGGGCGATAAGTATAAAGCTAAACCCAAACTGATCACCAAGGAAGTATATACAATGACTTTGGCTTCTCGCACACTTAACAAACCGGATGGAATGGGTAAGGAAGGCTTATTGATTTTGTCAATCTCTATGTCTGCTATTTGGTTGATGCCCACAATGAAAATATTGCAAGTAATACCAATCATCAATGCGATGATTAAGAAAGGAATATTTTGGATTCCCTGTTCCTGACACACAATTGTATAGAGCGTGAAGATGCTGATCACACTTCCGATAATGGTATGCGGCCTGCTGAATTTCCAGAGTGTGATAAGTGCTTTCATATGGTTGGTTGAATATGGATGATGGTGATCGGGCTGATGCTGTTTTGGAGTCTGATCGTTTTAACCTGAGGTACATCGTTGGCAAATAACAGTTGGTATTGTTTAAGCGAACGCGACTTGCACACTGATATGATCCCATCAATGGTAATGGTTATTATATTGACAGGAAGGATATAGGTAAAGAACAAACGCTTAACAGAAAATGGATGAATAAAAGGAGTGAGTAGCAAACAACCGATGGTGGTCATGAATAGTACTTTCAACAGACAGAATAAGGTTGGTTCGAGGATCTCAACAAAAAATGCAGTTGCACCACTGGATCTTACTTTTTCACTAATGCCGAGTTTGTCTTTATCGGAAAAATGGTGAAATGCATTAAACATTGTATAGCAGGTTGCGGATTGAAATTCCATTTCAAGAACATCTTTCTTTTGGATCTCAAAATTGAAATCGCCTGCAATCAGTTGCGGTGAAACAGGGTATTTATCTGTTAGTATAAGATTGCTGAAACAATTGCTTTTCCTGAAAATGCTGATAGCAGGTTCTCCGCTTCCGGAGCAAAGGTCTGTCATGGATGATGTGTTAAATGACAATGTTTTAATGTATTGAATAAAGGGATTGTAAAAGCCGAATTTGACAACCACAAACCCGATAAATGTGGTTTGGAAATTTCTGAATAGGGAAGGGAACCAATGATGATCTTCAAGTTCTTTCATTTGTTAAACTAATGTAGGCAAATACTTTTACAATAAGCATTTGTTATCATTCACCTATTGTTCAATCTGTTTTGTAAAACATCTTTTTAATATCGGAGTATTCGCTTAGTACTCCATTTGTAATGGCACTTTGTGCTGTTTTGCAGCGCAATATTTTTAAAGCATTTCCCCAGGCTATCACCTGGTCGAGCATCTTGTTTACCTGTTGCTCATGTTTTGGATCGGGTTTAAATTCAGTATTGTTTACAAAATCAGTGTCCAGCGAAAACATAACCTGAGAGTGCACATCGGCTATCATCAGTTCGGCCATCACCAGGCGCAGATGCTCTACTGCTCTTGAACCTCCTGCACTTCCATAGCTCACAAAACCGGCTGCTTTATCGTTCCATTCCTTGTATAAAAAGTCGATGGCATTTTTAAGGGCTCCGGGTATACTGTGATTATACTCGGGTGTCACAAAAACATACGAATCAAAAGAATCAATTTTTGCTGCCCATTTTTGGGTGTGCTCTTTCGAATAACTACCCTGCGAGGCAGGGATGGGTTCATCTATAAGAGGCAAGTCATATGCTCTTAGATCAACCAGTTCGAAGGTTTCACTGCAGCGTTTACGTGCGATTTCAAACACCCACCTGGCAACCGCTTCACCATTCCGACCGGGACGGGTACTGCCGATGATGATCCCGATATTCATCATGATCGGTTTTGACTAGAAATACGCTGAGCATTTTGAGTAGCGGATCTGATTGCAGTTTTACAAAACGCTTTTAGGGTATGTTTTGGGTGGCACATGTATTTGCTTTTAGGGTGCGAATGAATTTTCGCTACCAAACAAAGTTGAGCACTTTGCAAACCACCATTATTACATAATGATGGAAAATTATTGCAAAATTCTCACATGCGTTGCATGCTTTAGTGGGAAATATTGCATGCTATCGGGTATCCAATTGTTTTTAGAAACCATTTTTCGTTTCTGGTAATGCGTGGTGAGTGTCCTTGCTCAATATCTCGGAACCTCGTATTCTTGTTGTACATGGCCACTACATGATTGGATTTGAGTTCGGCCACCTTTAGCTTGTCCAGTATTGTTATCCAGCCTGAAATCTTTTTGCCGGTCTTTTTAATTACCTGTTCATCGCTTACATCCAACACTCTTTTTCATTTTACGTGTTGTTTCGGGTTAATGAATAGTTACTTCCCTTTTAATGATGTGTCAATCATTCCTTTTAGCACTTTCAGGTCGATGTCCTCCAGTTTGTTTATATACAGGCAACCAACACCTGTTTTATACTTGCCCAGCTTTGGAAGCGCAGCAGCAAATTTTTTCTGAATATCTGTCGTAAGGTATACCGACAAGTTCGTTTTACGAGGAGAGAATCCAATCAGCAACCAATCAACCTCTCTTCCTGTATTTGGGCTCTTGTATCTTTTCATACCAAAACCAATAATGGAACTGCCCCATAATACAGGTTCTTCTCCTGTAGCTTTTTTCATCATTTCCAGCAGCACAAAACTGTCTTTACGCTTTTGTTCGTTTGCAATCGCATTGATAAAATCTTCAACACTTACAGCAGTTGGTTTGGTTTTAATCTCAGCGGGTTTTGATTTTTTTTCGGCCATTTGGTGTGATCTATAAGATTCAAATTTGTAAACAAATTCTTATTGTTCCAATTCCGCTACTATTTTGTTAACTCTTTTTTGAAAGTCTTTAGAGTATTTGTCGGACAGGTCTTCCAAACAAAGTTTCAGCTCATTTTTCAGGTCGGGATATTTTTTGATGAGTTTTTGGAGCACCCAAATAGCCCGAGATTTGATCGTAATATTGGTATCGGCCGATAGCAGCCAATGGAAACATAAGTTAATGGCTGCACTTTCCTGTTCAGGGGGAATGCCTGCAATGAGCCAATAGTTGGCAAAGGAAGTTTTGTAAACAGGATTCAAACCGTCACACAGATTGAACAAATAGGGGAGTTCTCTGAATAATTGAGTTGGGTTCGATAATCCTATTTCGCTTAAGAGCCACAGGAAACGGGTGGCAATCTTCTGTTCTCCCATCAATAATTTGGAAAGGTATTTCAGATCCATATCCTTTTCAATGATCGTGTTCACCCAAGCCTTTCTTTGTTCCATGGAACTTTTGTAAAGAGAGAACTCCAGTTCTTTGTAGAATTCAGTATGGGAAAAGGAATGACTCATTTTAGCCGCTTGTGATCACAATGGGTAATCACTATGCTAACATAACAAAATATCGGGATGTAAACGACTAATACACCAATGCAGGCACTTTAACACTCACCACCATTTCGTCATCAATTTCCACTAATGTCATATCTTCAATTTCGTTTACCGAAATCGGGTCATATTGTTTTTTGACTTTGATATAATTGTCGGTGAAGCCGTGCATGATCTTGCCATCGTTTTCGATCTCCCATAAAACGGGACGGGTATCACCCATGTATTGTTCGTAGAAATGCCTGCGTTTTTTGTCGCTGAGGATATGCAACATTTTGCTGCGTTCGGCACGTTCATGCATCGGCACTTTTTCGGCCATTTTGTTGGCGGTGGTATTGGGACGTTCGCTGTATGTAAATACGTGCAAATACGAAATATCCAATCCGTTGAGGTAATTATAGGTGTCTAAAAAATCTTCATGTGTTTCGCCCGGGAATCCTACAATCACATCCACACCAATGCAACAATGCGGCATCAGCGATTTGATTTTGGCTATACGGCTTGTGTATAAATCAGTGAGGTAACGCCTGCGCATTGCGGCCAGTATTTTATCCGAACCCGATTGCAATGGAATGTGAAAATGCGGTACAATGGTTTTGGATTGGGCCACAAACTCGATGATCTCATCGGTGAGCAAGTTGGGCTCAATGGAAGAGATCCGCAAGCGGTTCAAACCCTCCACTTCATCCAGCGCTTTGAGCAAACCATAAAATGTTTCCCCTGTTTGAGCACCAAAATCACCTGTGTTCACGCCTGTTAACACAATTTCTTTAATGCCCGATTCCACCACTTCTTGTGCTTGTTTCACCACATTGGCAATGGTATCGCTGCGGCTTTTGCCACGTGCTAATGGAATGGTGCAAAACGCACAGAAATAGTCGCAACCATCCTGTACTTTCAAAAACGAACGTGTGCGGTCGCCAATGGAGTAGGAGGCATGGTAGTCGAGCACCTCTTTTATTTTGCTGTCTTTTACTTCGGCAATTTCTTTTTTACGGGTATCGGTGAGGTATTCGCTGATATTGAATTTTTCGGCAGCCCCCAGCACCAGGTCTACCCCGGGAATACGGGCAATTTCTTTGGGCTTGAGTTGGGCATAACAACCAATAATGGTTACAAAAGCCTGCGGGTTGTGGCGCAATGCTTCTTTGACAATGCGTTTGCATTTTTTGTCGGCATTATCGGTTACCGAGCAGGTATTGATCACATACACATCTGCTCCTTGTTCAAAGTCTACTTTTTGGTAGCCCTCATCCTTGAGTTGCCTGCCAATGGTAGATGTTTCCGAAAAATTAAGCTTACAGCCTAAGGTATAAAATGCTACGCTTTTGTTCATTCCGCGGCAAAAATAAGGAAATATTGTTGATGCGGAAGTTTTGGCGTTGATTCATGCTGAGAATCATTATTTAATTTAGAAAAAATTAACTGTGAAGAGTGTGCTTTTATGGCTAGATTGAAGCCCGAAATTAGTATATGTTTGTGCTTTTCACAAATAGCCGTAACTTGTTGTAAAATAGAAGAAACTACCTGCTCATGAATTTGTATCGTTTAATATTATTGTTGCTTTTGGGTATTGTCCAGGCCAATGTAAAGGCACAATCATGCAGCATGATGGTTAGCGACTCGGTATTATGCGAAGGCACTACAATTAATTTTTCAACCAATTTAACCGGGGGAACTGCGGTTTCTTACAGTTGGAATTTTGGAAACGGATTTACGGCCAATACATCTTCTCCAAGCCATACCTATTCAATCCCTGGAAATTATACCCCAACGGTAACAATTACATTAGCGGGAGGAGGAACCTGCGTGGCAACCGGTCCCTTAATGAAGGTCTTTGCACGTCCGATTGCCAATTTTAAAATTACAACGGAGGATACCATGTGTTTTAAAGGAAACAATTTGTGTATCCAGGACCTGTCGACAATCGGCCCTTCCAATGCTCCGCTTAAAAAGAGGATCTTCCAATTGAGCAATGGTTATATCCAGGTTGATAATGCACCTTTTTCAAATACGATCTGTTACAATAATACGGTTGATGTTGCGGGGCATTTGTATTCACTTGTGGTTGAAGTAAGCGATACGAACAACTGTGTGAGCCGGCTTCAAAAACTGGATTCGGTTTTATTGTATCCCAAAATGCCCGATATTTTATTTACCGCAGATATTCCGCCAACCTGTTTTACCACCAATGTTACATTTACCAACCATACGGCAATACCCTTAACACGGGTAAAATTATTTGAATGGGATTTTGGGGATGGAACAAAAAACAGTACCGACTGGACAGGCTTAAAACATCTTTATACAGGAACAGGAATAAGTGTTCCCAAGTTTATGCTGCAGGATACAGACGGGTGTACGGACTCGGTTATCCTGAATGATTTTATCCGCAATGTGATCCCGGATTCAACCATCTATTCTTCATCGTTCACACAGTGTTTTGATAACAACAGTTTTGTGTTTGTGTCCAAAAACAATGCAGGTACTACTTTCTGGACTGTTTATGATAGCAATAATGATACAGTTGTTTCTACCGTAAGAGATTCTCTAATACACAGTTTTGCCACATGTGGAATCTACCGTTTAAATATGACCGTGTATTTTTCAAATTGTACGATTGAAACGGATACCATCGTCAGGGTTTATGGTCCGAAGGCTGTCATTCATGAACCCGATGTTGTTGGTCATAAAGTATTGAATTCAAATCAATGTGAGATTTTTGATACCGTGTATTTTAAAACACCTGTTCCGTATTTAAGTTGCAGTTCAGGTTTTGGTCCTCAACAGCACTTGTGGGATTTTGGCGATCCTTTTGCTCCGCCTTGTACCACCGATACTAAAAATGGCATATCGGTTGGGCTCAATTGTAATTTTTCCAAAGACTCCATGAATGTAAAGCACCGGTATACACCCGGTCAGGAAAATTGCTACTCGGCCAAATTGTTCATCGTTGATCCTGCAACCGGCTGCTCACACCAGGATTCAATTACCCTTGCCTTAACTCCCCCGGATGCCGGGCCTGATACAAATGCGGTTCCACCAAGAAGAGGATTGTTTCCTCTTGGGTTATTTTGTTTGGGATCAACGATTGTATTTAATTTTTATGAAACGCTTCCCGTCTGTGCATACGAAAAAGCCTGGATCAACGTAGATTCGGCATGCGGGAAAGACAATTTTGTTTTTGCAGATTCGGTTGGTTTAAGATTGTATAATTATGCCTACAGCGAAACCTGCAGTCCTGATGGTTGGGTCACTGTTGGATTGATCATTAAGAATGGAAACGATGCGAATGGAAATCCTTGTTATGATACCGCCTGGTATCATCATTTGTTCCAACTCAAACCAATCGCTCCGTTGTTTACCGTTGATATGGTTCCAACATGTATGCCTCAGCAGTTAACCGTTAAACCGGTTGATTCGATTCAATACGACATGTCTAAAGTTACCTGGTATTTTAGTGGCGGAATCCCCGGGAGTGTTACCCAAAACCTGGGACCTACAGATTCCGTTATTTTGAAACAGACGAATACCTATATGACGCCCGGAGCCTATTTGGTTTCTGTTCTGTACACGAATAACCTGGGGTGTAAACTGAGTAGTACCAAAGCTATTGAAATGGGCTATAAACCACAGGTCTTTATACCCAAAAAGGTTGTTTGCCTCAGCGATTCGGTAGAGTTTTATGAATATGTAAGGTACTACAAATATGGCCCGGCCGATAGTTTGGGAGCTGATCCATATTGGAGTGATCCTGCACGGGCAGCAGCCAATAAGGAAAAAGTGTGGTGGGATTTTGGCGATGGGAAAGGTTTTTCATCCTCATTACCGCATGCCAAAACAAAATATGATCAGGTAGGAAAGTATACCATACGGTTTGTTGCACAAGACAGTTTAGGTTGTTTGGATACATTGGTTTTTGTCAACGAAATAACGGTGGTTGATCCAAAAGCGCAGATCGATTCGTTGGTTTCCTCATATTATTGTGCACCACAAATTGTTGTTTTCAGGGATTCATCGCTGATCATCGACAATGTAGGTTCTACAACAACTTCATCTGTGGATGCTGTGGTTGATTGGAAATGGGATTTTGGCGATGGGACACCCATCAGTATTTTTAAAAATCCGGCACATAATTTCACAACCAACGGTGTGTTCACCACCAAACTTCAGATCACAACGGCAGCCGGCTGTGTTGCCACCGATTCCACTGTTGTGGACCTGAAAGGCCCACGGCCTTCTTTTACGATTTCGGATACTTTGGGTTGCGAGCCTTTTAAAACAACATTTATCAATACCACCGGTGGTTCTTTGAAAAGCTGGACCTGGTATTTTGGCGACTCAGCCAATCAAACATTAACTACGCTGGCCGATTCAAGTGTTACGTTTATTTATAAAAAGGCAGGAGTGTATGATGTAAAACTATTGGGAACCGACAATGTGTTTAACCCGAACACCGGAAATACGATCATTTGCAATTCCTTTTTCCCGGATCAAATAACAGGATTGCCGGTACGCAGAATTTATGTGATGGGAACACCTCCGATGGATATTGCGGCCGAGGATTCTATTTGTCCGAATGAACCTATTGAATTTATAGCTGCTGGAGATACTGTATACAATGCCTATGCATGGCATTTTGGGGATGGAGATTCTACGTTTGAGCGCAGACCCGACACAACCACTACTCATACCTTCAAATCATCGGGTATGTATACTGTGATGATGATTCCAACCCATCGGTCAGGCTATGAATGCATCGATACTGCTTACAAAAGTATTGTTGCTATTTCTGTTGAACCGGAGTTTACCATCGATAGCAGTAAAGCACCGAATTATACGTTTATCAATCAATCGCAGTCGGCAGTGAGGTATGAATGGAATTTTGGTAAACCCGATGCCGGTGGAGCCAATACATCTACATCAACCGATGGGGCATTCAGTTATTTAGATACCGGAACATTTATTATTTGTTTGACTGCTTACAACAAGGAAGATTGTTGGGATTCGATATGCAAGCCGATACGGATCGATAAAACACGGATCATTATTCCGAATGTGTTTACACCCGATAATAATGATAGTAAGAACGATGCTTTTGATATTGATATCCTGGGTTATACCAAATATGAACTGGTGATTTACAATCGTTGGGGGGCAAAAGTTTTTGAGGGAGACAAAGACGGTATCGGAAATGATGGCATTAACTGGAATGGAAAGGACCATAATGAAGGGCAGCATTGCCCGGCAGGCGTGTATTATTTTATTTTTACCTATCAGCTCATTACGGACCCTAGACCTACAACAGTAACAGGAACAGTTACATTGATCAGGGATGCAAAATAAATAAGCTGCATGATGGAGATTGGATGTTTTTTTATTCGTAATAAGTGTTAATTGCAACATGCTACGAAAGGAAAAATTGTTACTGTTTACACTTGCTGCCATCAACTTTACCAATATCATGGACTTTATGATCATGATGCCCATGGGACAACAGTTGATGCGTATTTTTAATATTACACCTCAACAATTTAGCATCCTCGTTTCCTCGTATATTTTTAGTGCAGGTATTTCCGGTTTTTGTTCGGCATTTATTGTTGACTGGTTCGATCGTAAACGTTTCCTGAATTTTTTATATATCGGATTTTTAGTGGGTACGTTTGCTTGTGGTTTGGCTCCCACATATGAATTACTGTTAGCGGCCCGGATCTTTACCGGAATTTTTGGTGGTGTATTGGGAGCATTGGTGTTATCCATTGTTGGCGATGTTATTCCGTTTGAAAAACGTGGACAAGCCATGGGCATTATCATGGCTGCATTTTCCGTAGCATCTGTTTTTGGTGTTCCTTTCGGGTTGTTTATTGCATCTAAAATTGACTGGCACGCACCTTTTATTTTTTTAGCTGTTCTGGGTTTACCGATTTTGTTTTGCGTGTGGAAATTTGTTCCAAGCATCACTGCGCATATTCATGATAAAGCAAACAGGCCAAATCCTATGGAGATTTTACGAGGAATCCGTGCGGATGCAAACCAACGTAAAGCAATAACCTTGATGATGGTTTTGATGTTCGGTCATTTCAGCATCATTCCTTTTTTGAGTCCGTATATGGTAAGCAATGTTGGTTTCGAAGAAAGCCAGCTCGCATATATTTACGCGATCGGAGGATTATTCACCATCTTTAGTTCTCCCTTAATTGGCAAGTGGGCCGACAAGTATGGCAAGCTTAAAATATTCACCATTTTTATTCCATTGTGTGCCGTTTCGGTATTGTTAATTACCAATATGCCACGGATTGAAATCTGGATGGTGCTGATGGTTACCGCTTCCTTTTTTGTGTTCTCAAGCGGTCGTTTTATTCCGGCACAGGCAATGGTTACCTCAACTGTAAAGTCGGAAACGCGTGGAAGCTTCATGAGTATTTCATCATCTTTCCAACAAATAAGTTCGGGTATTGCAACCTATGTTGCGGGTTTAATTATTGTAAAACAGCCCAACGGTGAATTGCTTCATTATGATTGGGTGGGTTATATTTCCATCTGTGCTACGCTTATCTGCATCTTTTTGGCAACACGTTTGCGCACCGCTACAGGCGAAAAATTCTAATAAGAGATCATTAGTAGCTAAGGGCTGTTTTGTGTTTCACAACGCTGTCCAACAACAATTGTTTAAAGTCTTTTAATGCAATCATATTCGGTCCATCACTCAATGCGTGATCCGGATCTTCGTGTACTTCAAAAAAGAAACCATCTGCGCCAACTGCTGCCGCTGCACTTGCCAGGTAAATGGCATACTCCCTGTTGCCACCACTTTTTCCATCCATTCCGCCCGGTTTTTGAGTGCTGTGGGTAACATCCATGCATACAGGGTAACCAAGGGTTTTCATGTCCACAATATTTCTGAAGTCGACAACCAGGTTATTGTAACCAAACATGGTTCCACGTTCGGTTAACATGATCTGTTTGTTGCCTGTTGCTTCTACTTTTTTTACGGCATGTTTCATTTCAATACCCGATAGGAACTGGGCCTTTTTGATATTCACAATTCTTCCTGTGTTTCCGCAGGCAACCAACAGATCCGTTTGTCTGCAAAGGAAAGCAGGAATTTGCAATACATCAATTACCTGAGCCAATTCTTCAGCCTGATGGCTTTCATGAATATCGGTGGTAACAGACAATCCAAAGGTGTCTTTTACTTTTTGCAAAATGCGCAAACCTTCTTTGATGCCATGTCCGCGATAACTATCCACCGATGTGCGGTTGGCTTTGTCGAACGAAGCTTTAAATACATAGGTTAGTTTTAACTCCTGTGCGATGGTTGCAAGTTTTTCGGCAAGGTTCATCACCATGCTTTCGTTTTCAATAATGCAAGGGCCGGCAATTAAAAATGGGGTTGTTTGTATTTTGGTGTAAAGCGACATGTTGTATATATTTAGAGCAAATGTAGGTAAAGAATAAATAAATTTTAGCTAGGATATGCTGACTAATAAGCAAAAGTATTTACCCCAAAATCTTCGCCCAAATCTCCAGGCTGTTGTATTGGCCGTTTTTGAATTCAAAATCACGGAGAACGGCTTCGCGTTCAAAACCGAGTTTCGCCAATAGCTGTGAACTGTCTGTATTTTCGGGTTCTATCTCTGCTGCTATGCGGTGTAATTTAAGCGCTGTGGTTGCAAAGTCCAATATAGCCTGAATACTTTTAGTGGCATACCCTTTTCCCCAATACTCAGGAAACAACCAATAGCCCAGTTCGCAACGTTTGTGTTGAGGGTTAATATGGTAAATGCTGAATACACCCATAAATTCCTGTTGGTCATTTTCCACTACCCATGCATATCCCAATCCTTTTGAACGGTTGGTATTGTACCATTCCATTTGAGCGGCAGTTGCTTCAAAAGTAGGGTAGGTGATATCAAAATACCTGGTGACTTCCGGATGCGAAAATCCTTCGAACACTTTTTGCTGATCAGCATCTTTAACCGGCCTGAGTGTAACGTTTCCGTTTTGTAAAACAGGTTGTTCCATTAGTTGTTCAGGCTATATATCTGAACGATCCCTTCGAGTTTACCACTTTTATTGGCAACCAATAATGAGGTGATCTTATTGCTGTTCATGATTTCTTCGGCTTCGGCCATCATCATTTCTTTGGCAATGGTGCGTGGTTTTGCCGTCATGATATCTTTTGCAGAAAGGGTAAATAATTTAGCAGTGTATTTATCCATTGCCCTGCGCAAATCGCCATCGGTAATGATTCCTGAAACCTTGTTTTGTCCTACAACCACAGCTAGTCCCAAACGTCCGCTGCTCATGGTATTAATGACGTGTTGAATGGAATCAGTAGGTTTAACAATCGGCAATTTGTTTTTGAACATACAGCTTTCAACCGTGGTTAATAGTTTGCGGCCCAAACTTCCACCCGGATGGAATTTTGCAAAATCTTCGGGTTTAAAGTTCCGTGCTTTCATCAAGGCAACAGCCAAAGCATCGCCCATGGCAAGGGTTGCAGTCGTTGATGAGGTAGGAGCAAGTTCAATCGGACAAGCTTCTTTATATACTTTTACATTCAAATGAAAATCGGCATTTTTAGCAAGGGTAGAGGCAGGGTTTCCGCTCATGCCAATAACCTTGATCGAAGCCGCTTTGATATATGGGATCAGTTTCAATAATTCTTCTGTTTCGCCACTGTATGAAATGGCTACCAATACATCCTCTTTTTTGAGCATTCCCAAATCACCATGGAAGGCCTCCACCGGATGCATAAACATACTCGGTGTTCCTGTGCTGGAGAGTGTTGCCGATATTTTAGCGCCCACCAAACCCGATTTGCCCACACCACAAATCACCAAACGACCTTTGCTTTTCAAAACAGTATCCACCGCTTTGTTAAAATTATCGTCCAGTTGTTTGCTCAGATCGGCAAGTGCTTTTGCCTCAATTGCGAAAACTTCTTTTGCGTATTTTTTATAATCCATTGGGAATGTTTGAAGTTTGAGGTTTGTTGTTTCGGTGTTTTAACGTCAAACGCCAAACAACAAATAATTTGAACGATTAGTGCTTATGCTCCGGTCCAAACACATCGGCTTTGTGGCCAAAATGATGTGCAAATTCACGGATCTCTTCTGCAAGTTCAACATTGTTGGTTGAACGTTCGTATGTATCACCCAAGGTTGAAAGCGTTTGGAACATAAATAAGTTCATTTCTTCCACGTTCATGTCTTTGGTCCAAAGATCAATGCGCAATGCATTTTGTTGAAGTCCGTCCCATAACGATAAGATGACAGCTTTTGCTTCTTGTTTACCTTCTATATCAGCATCATCAGCTTCCCACTGAATTTGAACAGGAAGGTTTTCTTTATCCAGCATCACATTAAACTTGATCTCTGATGACTTTACAATTTCGTTGTTGGTTTCGGTACTCATACGTATTTTTTTGAAAGGGCAAATATAAGTGCTATCTGCTTTAATTTGGAATATCGGTCTAATTTATCGGATCGTTCACCGATTTATTGAGGCTTTTTAATTTCTGCGTAATCCAGGTTTTCCTGGAAATTGGTTTGCAGATACGCTTTTCCCTGGCGGATCAAACGATTGGCTAATGAATCGGATTGGTTGGATAATTCTTTTTGCTGAACATGGTCATAAATTACTGTTTTGGTAGGAGCGATCAGTCCAAAGCCATTGTCAAAAGCATAGTATGCAAATCGTGGCGCAAAAGGGTTAAACAGGTTTTTGCTGCGTTTGTATTCATAAGATGGCAGGTTCATCTGAGCCAATAAGGTATGAGCGATATCTGTATGCGATGCCACATCGGTATAGGTTACGCCTGTATATTCTTTTTTGAGAGCCCCGCCTATTAACAACATCGGAATATGATGGCGTTCCTGCTCAAAATTGTTGCGTGTTTTGGGAAACCTGCATCCATGGTCGGCTACAATAATGAATAATGTATTTTGATACCAGGGTTGTGATTGGGCTCGTTTAATATACAAAAACAAACAGCTGTCAGCATAATGCATCGAGTTGCGGTAAGCATCGTTGGTTGGGTTTGCATCGCTATGGTATAAAACAGGAACGGTTCCTTCAAATGCCTCGTGTGTGATCATGGTGGTAATACCACTCATAAAGGGTTGTGGTAAGGCTCCCAATGCTTCGTTGTGCATCGCAAATGTTTCATCGTCATAAGCTCCCCAATGCGTGGCTTTGGTAAAGCTCCAGTTTTTTTCGCCCACCATTTTAGCTACTCCTGCGGCTCTCAGGTAACCTTCAATATTGTCGAATTGCAAACTTCCTCCCGAATAAAAAGAAGTGTGGTATCCTTGCTCGCCAAGTGTTCTGTATAAATTCGGCAATTTGTCAAACTTGCCAAACTGCTTGATAATAGAGCTTGTAGGCTGTGCCGGGTATGAACTCAAAATGGCCAGCATGCCTTGCTCTGTTCTGAATCCGGTTGAGTAGAAGTTGGTGAACAATAATCCTTCTTTGGCTAGTTCGCCAAACTTTGGGGTGATTCCTTTTTCGCCTCCAACACATTCTATCACATCGGCCGACCAGCTTTCCAAAAACACCATCACGATATTTGGTCTCGTAGTGTTTAAGATTGAAACCGTTGTGTCTTTTGGTTCCCGTTGCATGTTTGCCAAAATCTCTTCGGCTTCGGCCAATGGAAAATAACTGTAAGGATTATCTCTGGTTTCGAGAGGTTTATTCAGGAGGTCCGAAATATTCCAAACACCATTCAAAGCGGCATAGTTTAATACCGAGTGTTTTGAATAAAAAACCCAGTTACGGTTTAAGGGAACATTTTCCGTTCCACCCCTGATGCCCAGAAACGTAGTTGCCAGCAATATAAAAGTAAGCGATAGTTTTTTGAGAATGGTAGATGGAACAAATTGATATGGCTTGATCATCTTTTTACTCAGCCAGATCATTGCCACAACCTGAATCATGAGGATGATAAACAAGCCCAGGTTACCCCTTGTAAACAACGTTGGAATAACCTCTTTGGGGTAAGCCATATAGGCCAAAGCCCTGCTGGTTATTTTGGTTCCCCACATGGCATAAATACCACTGTCGACACTTGCAATCCAGGCACAAATTACAATAAACAATGGGGTGTAGTTTGTAACAAAAACATTGACTGCTTTTTCAATATTCACATACAATCCAACGATCACAAGTAATAAAGGAAGGATTGTTAAGTATAATGCAGTCGCCAGGTTCATGGCAAATCCTTTGTAGAAATTCTTTGCAATTTCAACCCATTCCATCTGGAATGTTTCAATATTCATTGCCAAAAAAATGGCTTGTTGAATATTAAACAACACAAACCAAAACAGGAGGATGCGACCAATATAAAGAGAAGATGTTTTCATGGTGTTTAATTGTAAAACCGCCACCTTACGCCAAATCTTAAAGAGCGGAGTGTTACCGGGTAATGCGGGGTGTAGTAAAAGCCACTGTTTATCCAATCCTGGTTAACATGTTCGTATTTCACAAAAAAGGCAACACGCTTAATTTCTCCGATAAAAAACGGATCGATCATCGGGTAGTTTCCGATACGTGTGCTGTTTTGCAAATAGAACATTCGGTTTGCAGGATTATAGCTGTTTCCATAATAAGCAGTATTGTAAAATAGGGAGAAGCCCAATTGGAATGTCAGTTTTTTAAACATGCGTGAAGCAAAATAATAGCGGATCATTCCACCTGCTTCAGGAACCCGTATAATATCATTGTAGGATTTTTGGAACATCAGTTCGTGTTCCAACATAAACTTCCATAATTGAACGGTTTTGGAAATGGTGAATGTTTGCACCACAAACAGGCTGTTATTTTGTTTCGGCAGTGCATCAACACCTGCATACACCCAATTTTGAACCGCAGAATTATTGAACTGTAATGTCAGGTTGTTTCGCCATTTTCTGGTACTGATGGACGCTCCAAGTTTATTGATCGTGATCTTGTCGAAATTATGTTCCCAGATAAACGCGTTTGATTTAAACTTTTGATACGTATAATCAGGGCGGAATACCTGAACAAGTCCATTGGCCGAAAGATCCATCAAGGGAAAACGGTAACGAATGTTTGCATCAATTTTAAAGTCGCCACTATTGTAACCGCTTGCAGCAAACGAACCCAAAGCCGAATAAGAAAGGGTATGGTTTTTTAATGCCTGACGTTCGAATGTAACCGTTGAAACCAGGTTATGGTAGTTCCGTCCGAAAGCATCTTGCCCCACTGCAATCAGAGCATGATTAACCGATGCACCAAAATACAAACGGATACTGTCGGATAGTTGCGAAGCTTTTGTGTTGAACCAATGAAAAGCCAGTTTGTTTTCAATGCTGCCGATATAGGTAGAGTCGGAAGTTTTGGTTCCCACATCATAATATTGGTGAGGTAAAATTGTAGAGTCGTAAGCTCCCGCATTCACAAAATTATAGCTCAACTCTTGTGCATGTAAGGTGTATGACAAGTGCGACTTTGCCTGGAAGTCGTACAAAGTATCCTCATTTTTGTACTGGTACTCAGCTTTTCCAAAGCTCCAATATTGTTTTACATACAATGAACGATGCCTCAATTGTGTTTGTGCATTTTCCAGTTTCGGACTTACAACTTTGTTGTTTCCACTCAGGCGTTCATATAACGAATCACTTTTTATACCCCCGCTTTCTTCCACCAATCCTCTGTTCCAGGTTGTGTTTGCAATCAATGTATAACGCCTGCTTTTACTCTGAAAAGCGGTAAAGGCCATAAAATTGTAATGGCTGGTATAGGTACGTGGCAGGTAACCTTGTGATGTTAATCGTTGATAGTCTATTCCAATATTCCACCTGGGTAAAATATTTTGGGCGTGTTTTAATTTCAGGAAAATGAGTTGTTCTTTCCCCTGGCTGTAATAAATATCAGTGTATGGGGTGCGGGTGTTAACATATTGGTTTTCGGCCGGTTTAAGAAAAAACAGTTCAAAAGGATTTTGACTGTGTCTGAAACCAACTGCCTGATTCACATCAAACAATAAGGGACGGTTTTGTGATCCCGCATTTCCAAGGTCCTGGAATAAAATGTATTTTCTAAACGGGGCTTGAAAGATCTCGATCCGGTTGATGGCGGTATCAAATTGTTGCCAGTTACCGTTTCGGTCAAACTGCTGTTCGGTCATGTACCGCGTAGAGATGGCCACCACGCGTGTTGTGTCTTGTGCAACGGTTGTTTTGCCCAAGCTTAATAACAGAAATACAATACAAAACTGATATACCGATTTTACCACTCACTTACTGTTTAATAATCGGAATATGGAATATGTCTTTTTGGTTTACAATATTGAGTAAATACATTCCAGTGCCTATTGCCGATAATTCTTCAAGTTTAAGGTCATTTTCGCCTTCTTGCAAATCAATCTGCTTTTCCAATAATAATTGTCCGCTCAGGTTATGCACTTTTAGCGTACTTGTTTGTTTTTCATAACTATAGATCTTTACCGAAAGTTCGCTGGTAAATGGATTTGGAAACGCTTTGCTGATCGCCATTGACGGTTGAAGGGAATTCAACCCCAGTGTTTGATCATATTTGAGCATAAACAATCCGTTATGCATATCGCTTGCTGCAATATTTCCCGAAGCAAAAAACGGGTACACTCCCCAACATCCAGTATAGCCCTTGTAAACGCCATCCGCATTTTGCGGATACGTATCATAAAAGCCTTCAATTTTAGGAGCATAAGGATTGCTCATATCCCACAATACCATTCCGTCTTCATAAGCCGAGGTCCAGAGTTTATTGCCTGTCCATATTGGGTTATGAGGTGTGGCTCCGGGGTGTGAGTTAAAATTGGCTTCATAATCGAAGTCCTTTTTATTGGCAGCAATACTATACACTTTTAAAGGTAAGCCCACCGGAACCTCGTCTGTAAATACAAGGAATGTTCCCTCATCATTCACCCAGCTTGTATGGTTGTATCCGTTAAAAGGATAAGGAGGGGAAATGCCCCCGATATACAGAATGCTGTCGGGCCTTTGCATATTAAACACATGTAAACCTCTGTATTCGCAAGAACAGTAAGCAGTGTCGTTCCGGTAATAGGCTTCATGCACGCGGCCGCAAACAGGTTGTTTTAATTCACCAACCACCACCGGGTTTTCCGGGTTATCGAGAGACAGGATGAGTAAATCATAGCGGGCAATTGAATCGCCATACTGAAAATATGTTTTGCTGGCCGCATGAAAGTACAAACGTTTGCTGGTGCTATCCACAAACAAAGAATGCACACGTGTAATGATATTGGAATCTTGTAATACCAGGTGCACAGAGTCGGGCAGGTATTGCAGGTCAAAGATCTGGAAAGCTCCCGGAGGACCGTTATCCGAAACACAATACACATAATTCTTGTAAACATCGTAATCCCTGTTTACTGCCCGATTGATGCCGGTGAAAGATGCACATTTTTTAATATAGACAGGATCACTCACATCGAAAAAATAGGTAGAATCAATCGATCCCATGATCACAAATTCTTTTCCCGAAACAGGGTGGGTCCAACCGATCAGGTCGCTCCAGATTTGTTTGTCTTGGGTAAAAGGATTGTCCTGCGCAGCCAATGTTGTATCATTCCAATTTTCCAATAAATTGATGCGGAAAGATTGTTGGGCGTATGTATTTCCAATGACAAAAAGTAAAAAGAGCTTTAAAACTGTTTTCATGCTTAGTCTATTTTAACAATATGCTTTTGCACGGCCATCGAATTCGGTCCTGTAATGTTTAACAAATACAACCCGGCATTCAGTTGGCTCACATCCGAAAGGGTTAATTGGTTTTGTCCCGCTTTTAATTGGTGCTTTTCTTCGATCAGTTTTTTTCCTTCAATGGAATAGATACCAACCGTTACCATTTCGCTACTTTGTGCTTGCATAGTGAGTGTTATAACAGAAGTAAACGGATTTGGGAAAACAGTTGTACGCAAGATATTCGATTGCCATTCTTTTGCACTCAATGTGGCGGATGGTTGCAGTACGAATAATCCCTCGCTGATATCGCTTGCTAAAATAACACCTGAAGGCAAAAAGGGCCACACACCCCAGCATCCGTGAAACCCATTATATATTCCTGATTGGTTTAACGGATACGTATCATAAAAACCGGCAATGGGTGGTGGATTGTTTGTGCTCAGGGTTTGTGGGTTTTGCATATCATAAATATACACCCCGTCTTCGTAGGATGAGGCATAAGCAAATCGGCCTTTCCAGTAGGCATTATGTGGCAACGCATTGGTATGCGAATTAAAATAGGTCATCAGATCCGGTGATGCAATTTGGGTGATATCAAATACTTTAATAGGTGAACCTTGATTTTCATCTGTGAACATTAAATATTTTCCGGTAGAGTCAAGCCAGCTACTGTGGTTATAACCATTCCCAGGGTAAGGAGCAACGATCGAACCGATCAAAACAGTTTGTTGCGGATCGGTTAAGTCATATATAAACAAACCACTGTTGCCGCAGGAGCAAAAGGCCGTATCATTTTGCACAAACACTTCATGTGTATACGGACAACCTTGTGTTTTATCCAATTCACCCAGGAAGGTTGGGTTCTCAGGGTCATTCAATGATAAAATAGCCATGCTCCGGTTTCCGGAAGGTTTGGGTTGATTGCCACACAAATACAATCGTTTGCTTTTGGCTTCAATAAAAACGGTATGCGTTTGGATACTAAAGGTGTCGTTATCGTATACCTTGTGAACGGAATCGGGGAGGTATTGCAAGTCGAAAATTTGCAATGAACCTAGTGGCGATGTTCTGTCGGAAACACAATATACATAGTGACTGTATGTTTCATAATCCCTGTTGATGGCATTACGCGAGTGACCAAATTCTACATCACATTTGATCATTTGGGTTGGATCGGTAATATCGAAAAAGTACAACGAATCAGTGCTTCCTGCAATAAGGTATTCTTTGTTTTTAACGGAGTCATGCCAGCCTGCAACATCACTCCATATCTGGTCTCCATCCACACGTTGAAGGGTAGTATCATTAAAATGCGAAAGCAATGTAAGGTTGAAATGGTTGTTTTGAGAGAAGGCAACAACCGGAACAAAAAACAGCAATACAATAAGTTTATTCATACTTAACGAAGGTAAAGAAATATTCTTCGATTTGATTGCCACTGATGAGCACAGAAATGATGGTATAACGATCTGTGAATATTTCACAGATCATGTTCAAAATTAATCCGTGCTAATCTTTGGCATTGATAACAAATAACAGTTTTGTTATTCTCACCGAAAGAGGATAGAACTATCGCCATAACTTAAAAAGCGGTAATTGTGCTGTAAGGCGTGATCGTAAATGGTTTTCCAATCTTTTCCCACAAAAGCAGCGATCAATAAAATTAAAGTGTTTTCCGGTTGGTGGAAATTGGTGATCAGTGCATCAACTATTTTAAAGGGGTAACCCGGAGCGATAATGATTTGTGTGCTGCCCTGCAAAACAGTTTCATTGCGATTTTCCAGGTATTCTATGATGGCTTTCACTGCTTGTGCAGCAGATACATCAGCAGCATTTGTTTCATAAGGTGTCCATTGTGAAATGACAACTTGTTCTTGTGTTTGGTGTTGAAGAAGTTTAACCCCATGCCAGTACAAACTTTCCAATGTACGTGTGCTTGTTGTGCCAACAGCCACCAGCATTCGGTTTTCGATGATACAGTTGTAGATGTTTTTTAAGGTACTTAGGGTAACAAACAATGTTTCCTCATGCATTTCGTGCTCGGCCAATGTTTCCGATTTGACAGGCTTAAATGTTCCTGCCCCAACATGGAGTGTAACTTCATCACGGGTGATGTTCCTGGCAGCTAATGCTTCAAAAACAGCATCGGTAAAATGCAGGCCGGCCGTTGGCGCAGCTACCGAACCTTGCACTTTTGCATAAATGGTTTGGTAACGCTCTTCGTCACTTACTTCCGTATCACGGTTCAAATATGGCGGAAGAGGCAATATTCCGGCATGGTGCAACACTTCCGCAAAAAATAAGGAAGGATCATTCCAGCTAAATTTTATAACAAACAATTCTCCCGATTTTCCTTGCTGTTCAGCCGTTAGCTGAACTGGTCCATTGGGTGTTTCCACCTCTTTGGTCAGCAATTCGCCTTCTTTCCAGCGTTTGGCGTTTCCCACCATGCACTTCCAGGTACAGGTTTCTTTGCTGGCAAAGGCAAGCTGGTAATCCAAATGATCTAAAGGTTCAATACAAAATACTTCAATTTGTGCACCTGTTGCACGTTTAAACAATAATCTTGCATGGATAACACGAGTGTTGTTGGACACGATCAGTGCGCCTTCAGGGATCTGTTGAGCAACATGTTTAAAAACAGATTCGCTGATATGCCCCTCTTTATAAATAAGCAGTTTCGACTCGTCTCTTTTCTCCAACGGGAATTTGGCTATTTTAGCATCAGGTAGTTCATAGCTGAAGTCTTTTATGTTGATGTTTTTTGGATTCATATTTGAGGAAAGTATGCAATAAGAGAGTAGGCAGTAGGCAAATTAAATACGATTATTATTTTTTTGAAGTCACATAATAGGCTTCAGGATTACTAATCATGTGGGCAAGCATTCTCCCAATTTCTTCTGAGCGTTTTTCAAAGTCATCCATCTGCTCCTGTGAAATATACTTACAAGCTAATGCAAACAGCAACCACGTTTGGGTCTCCGAATTTTCCATGTCCGCATCGCTAATTTTACTTGTGAAGTGAGCAGGGTATTGGCGTTTGCGATAGCCTTCTGCAATATTACTGCACACAGAACGAGAAGAGCGCCTGATTTGATCCGTCAGACTATATCTTTCTTCTGTAGGGAATGTTTTAGATACATCAAATATGAGCATGGCCAAATCAAAGGCTTTTTTAAAAACAGTTAAATCTTTATAGTTCATATTTTAATCTAAAACAATTGCCTACTGCCTACTCTCTTATTGCTTACTACGTTTCTTATTTACCTGTAAAAGTCGCTTTGCGTTTCTCCACGAATGCATTCATGCCTTCTTTTTGGTCCTCGCTTGCAAAACACATGTAAAAGTTCTTACGCTCAAAGTTGAGACCTTCTTGTAAGCCTGTATCAAAAGCTTTTAAAACGCTTTCTTTGGCTAATCTTACCGCCACAGGGGATTGGATCGCAATTTCTTTGGCAAGCTTAGCCGCTTCTTCCAAATATAACTCTTCGGGAACCACTCTGTTAATTAATCCGGCATCCAGGGCCTCTTCAGCTGATATAAATTTACCCGTAAGCACCATTTCCATGGCTAATGCTTTGCCAACAGCCCGGGTTAAACGTTGTGTTCCGCCTGCTCCTGGCATAATCGCCAATTTGATCTCCGGCTGGCCGAATTTTGCAGTTTCGCTGGCTACGATCATGTCGCAGGTCATGGCCAATTCACAACCACCTCCTAAGCAAAATCCACTTACAGCAGCAATCACCGGCTTTTTCGTTTTACGGATCTGGTCCCATGTCTCAAACTGGTCAATTTTCAACATGTCAATAGCAGTGCGGCTTTCCATTTGTTTAATATCTGCACCTGCAGCAAAAGCACGCTCGTTTCCGGTAATAATGATACAGCGTACCTCGTCATTGGCATCAAATTCAGATAAGGCATGTTTGATTTCCTGCATCAATTGTAAATTGAGAGCATTTAATTCCTTAGGTCGGTTTAAGCGGATAAGAGCTATGTGAGGCTGAAATTGAGGTTCGGCAAGGATAAATTCGTAATTCATATATAACACTTTATTTTGGCGACAAGTTTACTTAAAAGTTTGTTCATAATCCCTAAAGTAAAATCGAATCGACTGGGTAAAATGAATTGATCTTGTCGTGTTGTTTTTATCGGTAGTAGGTTTCCAATATTTAGCCGTTTGCCTGAAAGCGTTTTTAGCAATATCATTGAGGCCCGCTCCAACACCTCGTATCACCTTTATGTTCTCAATTATCCCATGATCAACCAATAAGGTAAATTCTACCGTAACAAACCCTTCGATACCCATATAATGAGCATAATCAGGATAGTATAAGTATGCCTGAACGGAATCATGAAATCCTTTATTCCCTCCTGGAAACAGTTCCTGAACATTCACTGGCTCATCTCCATCATAGCTTAAATCACTATACATCTTACTGCTTTTAATAAAATCTTCATTAATGCTTTGGAATGGAATACTAAATCTACCTTTCTTTTTAAAGGGTTTTAAGTCATCAAATTGCATAATTCGTAACAAAAATCCACCAACCAGGTATGTATCATCCACCATAAACCAGTCGTCAATTTCGGCTGAGTCAAATTTAATATCCTGGTTGGTTTCATTAAATGATTGATCGTGAGGCAACTCTAAATCCACTACGCCTTGGTATTTTCCTGAGGGTAATTGCTTGATATCCTTGACGTATACGTTTAAAAACTCTATGTAGACGTGCTGATAAGTGTAACTTAGCGGCTCTTTCAACCTTTGGTTAAAAAACCACCAGGTTTGTTTAGCCGTTCGGCTGCCCATTTGTTTCATATATTCAAGTTGTTCCTCCTTCGAAAGATCAGATTGGGCATTAGAAGCAAACGCGGCTAAAAGAAGAATGCAGCATATAAAGTGTTTCATAGGGTAGATTCGTTGTGTTTTTACATATATTTGCAGCGAAAATAAGACAATACCGAAAGCTATCAACATAAATTTCGGGGTTAAAAAGGTGATTATTTTGTAAAAGCGCTTGCATTTCAAAATAATTGACCCATATTTGCAGTCCTTTTTTTAAAATATACTGACATGAGAGTTTGCGATTTAACAGGTAAGAGTGCAATGGTAGGAAATAAAGTTTCTCACTCTAACGCTAAGACAAAGAGACGTTTCTACCCAAATTTGCAGGATAAAAAGTTTTTTATACCTGAAGAAAATATGTGGATTAGCTTACGTGTAACGACTAAAGCTATGAAAACAATTAATAAAAAAGGCATCAGTGCAGTTTTACGCGACTGGGCTAAAAATGGAAAAATCTAATTAGGAGGAATTAAGAGATGGCACGTAGCAAAAATAGAATCCAAGTAATAATGGAGTGCACAGAGCACAAAGATTCAGGTATGCCTGGAACTTCACGTTATATCACTAAGAAAAACAAGAAAAACACTACTGAGCGTTTGGAGTTGAAAAAATTCAACCCGATCTTGAAGCGTGTTACTTTACATAAAGAAATTAAATAATTTGAATCATGGCTAAGAAGGTAGTTGCAACATTAAAAACGGGAGCTGGTAAAGATTTTGCCAAAGTATACCGTGCAGTAAAAAACGCAAAGGGATCATACTCTTTTAAATCTGAAATTATTCCTAACGAAAACGTAAAATCGTTTTTCAAAGGTTAATCATCAAACTCATTATATATAAAAAGCATTCTGATAACCAGGGTGCTTTTTTTGTTTAGTGGCGCTTCACGGGTTTTGTGGTCCCGAAATTTCGGGGTGGTTTTAAGAATTTAAAGTGATGTGACTGGTAAATATTTATTAGGATGAAGAAGGAACAACCAAAGGGATCTAATCTTTCGAAATTGCATTTTATTTTACACTGGTTGTTCTATTCTCTATCCGCATTAAAATGAAACATGGGACTATTTAGTTTTTTTACAAAAGAGAAAAAGGAAAAACTCGACCAGGGGTTGGAAAAAACCAAGACCAGTTTGTTTGGAAAAATAAGCAAGGCACTGGTTGGGAAAACCACGGTTGACGATGACTTTTTGGATGAGCTTGAAGAAATTCTCGTTACATCGGATGTTGGCATTCACACAACCTTAAAGATCATTGAGCGCTTGCAAAAGCGCGTTTCCATTGATAAGTACGTTGGCGAAAGTGAGTTGAACAGTTTATTGAAACAGGAGATCTCGGCCTTGCTGGAGGAAAACAATAATGATAACCTGGCTACTTTTGAAAACCTTCAAAACAAAAAACCATATGTAATGATGGTTGTTGGAGTAAATGGAGTGGGTAAAACCACAACCATTGGTAAATTGGCCAACCAGTTTAAAAAAGCGGGCAAAAAAGTAGTGTTGGGGGCCGGAGATACTTTTAGAGCCGCGGCTGTGGCCCAGTTAAAGATCTGGGGCGAACGCAACGGTGTGCATGTGGTGGATAATGGCATGAACACCGATCCTGCGGCAGTGGCATTTGATGCGGTAAAATATGCAACCGAAAATGATGCAGATGTAGTGATCATTGATACAGCCGGTCGTTTGCACAACCGCGTGGATCTGATGAATGAGCTTTCGAAAATAAAACGTGTGATGAGCAAGGTTATCCCCGAAGCTCCGCATGAAATTTTGCTGGTATTGGATGCAAGCACCGGGCAAAATGCTTTTGAACAGGCCAAACAATTTACTGCAGCAACGGAAGTGAATGCATTGGCTTTGACCAAGCTGGATGGAACAGCTAAAGGTGGTGTGGTGATCGGGATTGCCGATCAGTTTAAAGTGCCTGTAAAATATATTGGAGTAGGAGAAGGAATAGACGACTTGCAATTATTTGATAGAAAAGAATTTGTAGATTCGTTGTTTAATTAAGATAAGAGTTTGAAAACAAAACGTAAACAAGATAAAGTCAATATTGTAACGCTGGGATGTTCCAAAAACATTGTCGACAGTGAAGTATTGTATAGCCAGCTCAAGGCGAATAAATTTGATGTGGAGCATGAGTCGATGAAGGATGATGCGAATGTGATCATCATCAATACCTGCGGTTTTATCGACAATGCCAAACAGGAAAGCATTGATACCATTTTGCGTTATGCCGAAGCCAAACAAGCCGGTGAAATTGACAAATTGTATGTGACAGGTTGTTTGTCGCAGCGTTATATGCCCGATCTACAAAAGGAAATTCCGGATGTAGATCAATATTTTGGGACAACCCATTTACCGCAGTTGCTTAAGACTTTAGGAGCGGACTATAAACACGAACTAATCGGTGAGCGTTTGTTAACGACTCCCGCGCATTATGCATACCTTAAAATATCGGAAGGTTGTGATAGGCCTTGTTCTTTCTGTGCCATTCCGATCATGCGAGGTAAACATGTTTCAAAATCGTTTGAGCAAATAGAAGCCGAAGTAAAAGGATTGGTGAAAAATGGAACGAAAGAAGTATTGCTCATTGCACAGGATAGTACGTATTACGGATTGGATCTTTATGGCGAACGTAAGCTGGCTGAATTGCTTCGCAAGATGAGCGATATCAATGGTTTGGATTGGATCCGGTTGCACTATGCATACCCATCGCAGTTTCCGTTGGATGCTCTGGATGTAATGCGTGAACGCGATAATATTTGTAAGTATATAGATATCCCATTGCAGCATACAAGCGATAATATGCTCAAAATTATGCGCAGGGGAATCACCTCAAAACGCACACAGGAAGTAATTGACACCATGCGTGAAAAAGTTCCGGGCATTGCCATTCGTACAACGCTAATTGCCGGGCACCCGGGCGAAACCGAACAGGATTTTCAGGACCTTTGCAAATTTGTGGAGTATAACCGTTTTGATCGATTGGGAATATTTACATACAGCCACGAAGAAGGAACACATGCCGGAACCATGGTGGATGATGTGCCACAGGAGGTAAAAGAAGAACGTGCTGCTATTGTAATGGATATCCAACAGGGAATTTCGGCAGAGCTGAACCAACAAAAAGTGGGCAAAACATTTAAAGTATTGTTTGACCGAAAAGAGAACGAACAATTTGTTGGCCGCACGGAATTTGATTCTCCGGAAGTAGATAATGAAGTTATTGTGGATGCAAAATCAAATTATGTAAGGGTAGGAGATTTTGCCAACGTGGAAATTACAGCTGCCGAAGAGTTTGATCTGATTGGGCGTATTGTAGAGTAAAGACAGACTTTATGGTTGGATATGATAAATGAACACACTCCAATCAAACTTTTAAACTCAATTACTTAACCAACTTAATTACCCGAATAAACTTGCTATACAAAAACATCCCACTTGCACAAACCAATCTGTACTCAAAAATAGTATTGGATTATGTTCACCAGAAAGATGATCTTAAACCATTTTACCGGTATTTGCCGGTTATGGGTTCGTTTGATGAGATCATTGCTGACAGGGTATTTGAGCAAAACAAACGGGATGTTTTGGTGGCGACACTGCGCAGTCAATATGCTGAAATTGGTATTGATAAAAAACAAGCCAAACAGGTTTTTGCCAATATTGAATCGTTAAAAGATACCAATACGTTTACGGTAACAACAGGTCATCAATTGGCATTGTTCACCGGTCCTTTGTTTTTTATTTACAAGATCCTTTCCACGATTCGGCTAGCTGAAGAGTTAAGACTCAAACACCCTGCAAAACATTTTGTGCCGGTATTCTGGATGGCAAGCGAAGACCATGATTTTGCCGAAATAAACCATGTGTTTGTAAATGACAATAAGATCGAATGGGATATCGATTCAAACAATCAGCCGGTGGGAGTGCTTGCAACTACAGCCATTAAGGACGCGATTACAACATTGAAGGCGGAACTTGGTGAAAGCAATGCGTTGGTTGATCTGTTTGAAAAGGCTTATGCTGAAAGTGAAAACCTAAGTCAGGCAACGCGCAAAATTGTACATACTTTATTTGCCGATTATGGCTTGGTTATTTTAGAACCGAATGCTGTTGAATTAAAGAAAGAGTTTACACAAGTAATGCAGGATGATGTATTGAAGCATACAAGCTTTAACGCATTGATCGATACAAACGGTAAGCTTGGGCGGAATTATAAACTGCAAATTACTGGTCGGGAGATCAACTTTTTTTACTTGAGTGAAGAAGGCCGTAATCTGATCAAAAAAACAACAAAAGGTTTCGAGGTAAACAACACTTCGATTGTGTTTAGTGAAACAGCAATAGCAGCAGAGATCGACAAACATCCAGAAAGGTTCAGTCCGAATGTGGTATTACGCCCTGTATACCAGGAGACTGTTTTGCCCAACCTGGCTTATATCGGAGGGCCCGGAGAGATTGCTTACTGGCTCCAGTTAAAAGATGTTTTTGCAACGCATGGTGTGCAATTTCCAATGGTGGTATTGCGTAATTCAATTATGTTATTGCGCAAATCGGTATTGCATAAACTGGATAAGCGGGGCGTTAGCATTGAGCAATTGTTTTTGAAAGAAGAGGAATTGCTTAAACAATTCATACTATCGGAACATCCTTTAACGATTGATGAAGAAGCTGCATTGATGGAACAAACCATACAACAGGCAATTGATAAGTTGATGCCGTTCGATAATAAAATTGCTTCCAAACTGATCGATTGGAAATTGAACGCAACCCAACAATTGGCGGGCTTTAAAAAGGATGTGTTGAAAAGCAAAAAAGAAAAAAGCGATACGGATATTCAATTGTTATCATCCATCAAACACCAGTTGTTTCCTCATAACGAACCGCAGGAGCGTCACGATACATTAGCACAGTATACGGGGCATTACTACAAGTCTTTTATTGATATTTTGAGCAAACAAATATTGCCATTGTCGCACACAATGGATGTTGTTTTCTGGGATTAGTTTTCTTGTAAATACAGTTTGTTGTAAATATCCCAAAGTACAATTCCTGCACTTACAGCCACGTTTAATGAATGCTTTGTCCCGAATTGAGGGATCTCCAATGTGTAATCGGAAACATTGATCACATCCTGGTTCACACCTTCAACTTCATTTCCCAATACCAATACATATTTTACCTGAACATCAGGAGTAAATGTATGCAACATGGTACTGTTTTGGGTTTGTTCAATGCTTAAGATGTGATATCCTTCTTTTTTTAACGAGCCAATAATGTCAATTGTACTTGCATGGTGTTCCCAAACAACTGACTCAGTACTTCCCAAAGCTGTTTTTAAAATTTCTTTATTGGGTGGTGTTGCGCTGATACCGGTCAGGATAATTTTTTCAATATTGAAAGCATCTGAAGTTCTAAAGATGGATCCGATGTTTTGGGCACTTCTGATATTATCCAATACCAAAATGATATTAGCCTTTTCGGTATTTTTATATTGGGTGATATCCAACCGGTTCAGTTCGGTCAGTTTTAGTTTTTGATTACTCATGTGGTGCAAATATAAAGATTGAAAGTTGGATGGTTGCGTTTAGATGACATTCTCTTAACGAAGAGCTGAGGTTTGGTTTGATTTTTTTGAGAAACGATTGATCATATCCTTATTGTTTGACGGATAAAGGTCATAACCAGATTGGTCTTTTGGCTCAATGCCCGCTTTGCAGCCTACACCAGACAGGTATGAAGCAGGAAAAAGATTCGGCAAAAGATCAAAAAAAATCTGGATCAATCAACCATTCAAATTGAGTTGCAAACGGTATAAACAAAATGCAATAGAGTGTTAAAAAAATGTTCACTCCCCAATGATTAACTGGTGTATTTTGCCGCTTTATGCAAAAGAAGGAACCTGCTGAAACTCCGCTGATGAAGCAATACAACCAGATCAAAACCAAATACCCGGGTGCGATCTTGCTGTTTCGGGTGGGCGATTTTTATGAAACATTTGGTGAAGATGCCGTTAAAGCAGCGCAGATACTGGGTATTGTTCTTACCAAAAGAGCCAATGGTTCAGCCTCACATATCGAGCTTGCCGGGTTTCCGCATCATTCGTTGGATACTTACTTGCCCAAACTGGTGCGCGCAGGCCAGCGTGTTGCTATTTGCGATCAGCTGGAAGACCCTAAACTGACCAAAACCATTGTAAAGCGTGGTGTTACCGAGCTGATTACCCCGGGCGTTTCGTATAACGATAAAATCTTAGACCATAAAGTTTCCAATTATTTAGCGGCTGTTCATTTCGATAAAGACAAAACAGGTGTTTCTTTTTTAGATATTTCCACGGGTGAGTTTATGACTGCCGAAGGCGATATTGAGTATATCGATAAATTGATACAAGGGTTTAAACCTGCTGAAATTATTGTGGCCAAGCCCCAGTTTAAAAATTTTCAGCAACAGTTTGGCGATAAATTTTATACGTATCAATTAGACGATTGGGCATTTCAATTCGACTTTGCCAATGATAAATTGATCAGTCATTTTAATACGGCAAACCTCAAAGGTTTTGGTATTCAACAAATGAATGCGGCTATCATTGCGGCGGGAGTTTGTTTGCATTACCTGGCCGAAACACACCATACCCAAGTTCAGCATATTCAATCCATTTCGCGTATTGATGAGCAACAATTTGTGTGGCTCGATCGGTTTACCATTCGCAATCTGGAACTCTTGTATTCGGCAAATGAAAATGGTGTTTCGCTGATTCAAACATTGGATAAAACCGTAACCCCGATGGGAGCGAGGCTCCTCAAAAAATGGGTGGTATTGCCACTCAAAGAAATCACAAGTATCAACGACCGATTGGCCATTGTTGATTATGCGCACAAAGAAACCAAACAACGCGATGCAGTTATTGACCATTTAAAAAGTATTGGGGATCTGGAGCGTTTGATTTCGAAAGTGGCAATGAAGCGAGTGAATCCTCGTGAGTTGCAACAACTCAACAGGTCGCTCAAACAAATTGCTCCCATTAAAGAGGTTTTTCTGCAAAGCAAAAACGATAAACTGATCGGGATCGCCAACCAATTGCATGATTGCAGTTGGGTGATCGATAAAATAAATACCGTACTTAAACCTGAACCGCCTATTGCTGCAAACAAAGGCGAAGTGATCAACGAAGGTGTGGATGCCACATTGGATGACCTTCGAAAAATTGCGTATTCAGGGAAAGACTATTTGTTGCAACTTCAGCAAAAAGAGCAACAACGTACCGGAATTACCTCGTTAAAAATATCATATAACAATGTGTTTGGTTATTATCTCGAAGTAACCAATGCCCATAAGGATAAGGTTCCGACAGAGTGGATCCGCAAGCAAACCCTCACCAATGCCGAGCGTTATATTACCGAAGAGCTTAAACAATACGAAGAAAAGATATTAGGAGCCGAAGATAAAATTGGAGCCATCGAAGAGCGTTTGTACAATGAATTGGTAACGGCAGTTTCTGAGTATGTTGGGCAAATTCAGCAAAATGCTTTGGTATTGGCTCGCATGGATTGCCTGTTTGCCTTTGCCACACTGGCCGAAAAACACCATTACACAAAACCTGTTTTAAACGAAGGCAAAAAATTAATCCTGAAGGATTCGCGCCATCCTGTTATCGAACAACAACTCAAAATCGGTGACCCGTATATTGCCAATGATATTTATTTAGATAATGAGCAACAACAGGTTATTATTCTCACAGGTCCCAATATGTCGGGTAAGTCTGCTTTGCTGAGGCAAACAGCTTTGAATGTGATCATGGCGCAAATCGGCTCGTTTGTTCCTTCATCATATGCCGAAATTGGTTTGGTAGATAAAATATTTACACGTGTTGGTGCAAGCGATAATATTTCAAGTGGGGAATCTACCTTTATGGTGGAGATGACAGAAACAGCCAGCATCTTAAATAATATTTCAGACAGGAGTTTGATCCTGCTTGATGAGATCGGGCGCGGAACCAGCACGTATGATGGTGTTTCGATTGCCTGGGCCATTGCCGATTTTATCTGCAACCATCCATCCAAACCGAAAACACTTTTTGCAACACATTACCACGAACTGAACGATCTGGAAAAAACACATGCAGCCATTCGGAACTTTCATATTGAGATCAAAGAGGCAGATCAAAAGATCATTTTCCTGCGCAAGTTAAAAGAGGGTGGAAGCGAACATAGTTTTGGTATCCATGTTGCTAAAATGGCCGGGATGCCCCAAATTGTTGTCCGCAAGGCGCAACAGATGCTGACACAATTGGAATCGCAACGTGAGGACCTGGGCGAAACAAAACCGAAAGGGTTGCCGCAAATGGGCAATATGCAATTATCCATGTTCCAGCTCAACGACCCTGTTTTGGAGCAACTCCGCGATGAGCTCATGGTTTTGGATGTAAATACACTTTCCCCGATTGAAGCATTGATGAAATTAAATGAGTTGAAAAAGACACTCAAAAAGTAGGGGCAGTGTATCGTTCATGGATAATAGATCGTAGCATTTATGAACCGTCAACCACGATCGATGAACGATTACTAAAAATAATCCCCCGATAATCAGGGATATTTAAAAATAATAGAAAGTTTTTGAAGCAATGTTTGGAGGCAAAAAGGAAAATACTATATTTGCATCCCGTTAAGGAAACAAGCGAAAGTAGCTCAGCTGGTAGAGCGCAACCTTGCCAAGGTTGAGGTCGCGAGTTCGAACCTCGTCTTTCGCTCCATTGTTCTGGTCATTAGTTTATAGTTATTTGTTTCATCAAAATGCTAATAAGTAACCAAAACTAATGACCTTTTTTATTTGCCCGGGTGGTGGAATTGGTAGACACGCAGGACTTAAAATCCTGTATCCTTTAAAGATGTGCGGGTTCAAGTCCCGCCCCGGGTACCACTATCTTTCTAACGTATTAAAACAAACAATACAATGAAAAAATTAGCATTAGCAATCGCAGCCGTTTCATTACTTGCATTAGCATCTTGCCACTACGGACAAGAAGAAGCTAAAGAAACATTAGAAAGAAATGAGCAATACAAAGGCGAAAAAGCGGATTATTCTGTAAACCGTGCCGGTGGTGATGCTCCGAAAGAAGAAGTTGCAGCTACACCTGCGGATTCGACTACAAAATAATTTTACTTGCACCAACTTCATTTAAATACTGCTTCTGATAAAGAAAGTATGTATCAGTCTTTATTGCCGCAAATACAATCATTGTGTTTGGGAGAAGACGACCTTACAGCCAATCTGGCCAATATTGCTGCTGCCTTAAAACAATCGTTCAATTGGTGGTGGATCGGTTTTTACCTTGTGAAACAAAACGAACTTGTTGTTGGCCCTTTCCAGGGAACTGTTGCCTGCACCCGCATTGCTTTGGGTAAAGGTGTTTGTGGTACAAGCTGGCAACAACAACAAACCATCATCGTTCCGAATGTACACGAGTTTGCCGGGCATATTGCCTGCAGCAGCGAATCGTTATCTGAGATCGTTGTTCCCGTTATCAAAGACGGACAAGTAGTTGCGGTAATCGATGCCGACAGCGAATTCCTCAATCATTATGATACCATTGACCAAAAGTACCTGGAAGAATTGGCGCGGTTTATTTCCACTTTATTTTAACTAAACTTCTCACGCTTTTTTCTATTTTGCCATCCTCAAACGATGGAAAAGAAAAAGAATGTATACTCACTCGTAATAGTGGCCGCCCTTGGTTATTTCGTAGATATCTATGACTTGATCGTATTCAACGTGGTTAAAAACGAAAGCTTACAGGCAATTGGATTTGCCGGAGAAGCGCTTAAAAACAACGAAATTTATCTGTTCAATATGCAAATGACAGGTATGTTGGTGGGCGGTGTATTATGGGGAATTTTGGGCGATAAAAAAGGCCGCGTTTCGGTGCTGTTCGGCTCTATATTTTTGTATTCAATTGCCAATATCCTGAATGCTTTTGTAACCAATATTGATCAGTACGCTTTTTTACGGTTGTTGGCAGGACTTGGTTTGGCAGGGGAGTTGGGCGCAGGAATCACCTTGGTGAGTGAAACAATGGCAACCGAAAAACGCGGATATGGAACCATGATCATTGTAACTTTTGGTGCATTGGGGGCTGTTGTTGCATCATTGGTGGGGCAATCATTTGGATGGCAGGCCACTTATATCGTTGGTGGGTGCATGGGATTGGCTTTATTGTTATTAAGGGCCGGAGCGTTTGAAAGTGGGATGTACCAGAAAGTAAAAGAAGATGCCAGTGTTAAAAAAGGAAGGTTGCTCACGCTGGTCAGCAGTAAAGACAATTTACTCAAGTACCTTTCATGTATTGCAATTGGTTTACCGGTTTGGTTTGTCATCGGTGTGTTGATCAATTTATCCAACCGGTTTGGAGAAGCGCAGGGGCTTGAGGTAAATGTTGCCGACAGTGTCATGTATGGTTACCTCGGCTTATCAGTGGGTGATCTGTTGAGTGGCTTGTTGAGCCAATGGTTGCGAAGCCGCAAGAAAGTTGTGCTGGGTTACCTGATTGTTACATTTATCCTGACTTGTGTGTACGTTTTTAACACAAATACCGATCTCACCTATTTCAAATTCATGTGTTTTATGTTGGGGGCAGCCACGGGGTATTGGGCGTTGTTTGTAACCATTGCGTCCGAACAATTCGGAACCAATATTCGTTCAACAGTTACCAATACTGTTCCCAATTTCGTGCGTGGAGCTGTTGTGCCCATTACCTTAGGATTTAAAGCGCTGTTACCAATTTTAGGAATGATGTACGCAGCTTTAACTGTTGGCGGAATTTGTGTGGCGTTGGCCATTGCAGGAGTGTTGTATGTAAAGGAAACATTTTCGAAGGACCTGAATTATTATGAGTTGGATTAATGCAATCGCAAACGTTATCTCATTTGATAAAGTTGTCCGCTTGCCCATTGAAGGGCTATTACTGTTTTAAAGAACTTACCCTTCAATGCTAGTAATTTTTGATTGGTTTCGAGTAATTTGTTCTCACGGCTGTTGATTAAAAAAAGAGAACTTTCACCTGTTCTGAATTTATCTTCTTCTGCTCTAAGCAATTTTGTATAATTATAAAGCATGTTTTCCGAAAGGATAATTTGTTCTTTCAATGTGTAGAGTTCATTTGCGTATTGCCTTACCTTATTCTCTATTTCAAGTTTTTGAAGTTTTTGCTCAAATCCTGTCTCAAATAGTTTCAATTGAGATTGTTGGAGATCACCCCTTGCTTCCGATAAGCGGATGGGTAAACTGAAATAAACCCCGAACGTATTGTTTTGTTCGAAAGTAGATTGACTGGTTTGGTTTAAAAACTGATAACCTGATCCCAGTAGATTTGATTTAAATGTTAATTCAGGAAGAAGGTTTTGTTTTTTGTATCTTCTTTCCACTTCAAGTGAACGAAGTTTATAGTCGAGACTTAACAGTTTGGGATGTTCTGACTGACTGATTTTGAGTATGGAATCAACTGCAGGAATTACATATTCCTTTATTTCCGATTTGTTCCAATTGGTATCCGGAAAAATGTTTCCATTCAATTGATAAGGAGTATTGTTTTCAAGCCATAAGTAATTCGATAATTCAAGGGTTGTATTTCTGAATTTTAAATAGGCTTCGGCTCGCAGATAATAAAAATTTTGCAATTGGGCGAATGCTTCTACTGTATCGATTGCGGCCCGATCACCTTGCATAAGTCCCATGCGTACGAAGTTGAATCGTTGTTCGTTAATAGCTACCGTTTTAACCATTACCAGGTATTGTTGGTATGCTTCAGCCCAAGTCCAATAACTGCCCAAAGCTTCCATGAGCAGATTATTAATAAGGTTGTTCTTTTCCTGTTCCGAGAGTTCTACAAATATTTTAGCCTGTTGCAAAGAAGCTCTTCTTCTATCAAGAAGGAGATTCTTACCGATTGGAATACTAATGCCAAGGTAGTTGGATTGTCCCATGGTTCGTTCCGGGTTTACTTTTGACCCTTCCACCTGCTGCAAGCCGCCCTGAATATTAATTCCATACCAGGTTGGAATCGTTAATTCTGTATTCCAGTAATGATAATAGTTGGTTCCGTCAAAAGTTTTCTGATCTGAGTAGGCTTTTAGTTGAGGGTCGAAAGCCCCTCGGCTTGATAAAAGGTTTGCTCCGGCTTTGTTCAAAAGAATATCGGCTTGTTTAACAACAGGATGATACATTCTGACTATGCTTGCATATTCAACAGGAGTAAGCGTAGCAAATAAACTATCTCCCTGTGCGAATCCTTTGTATGAACACAACAACAGTAGGGTTACTGTGAGCATAAATAACCTATGTTTTGGAATTAAACTCATTTTTGTTTGGTCGTTTGAACGGTATTGTTTTTTTGCGGCATATAATAATCGGGCGGAAATCCATTAATATTTCGCCACAATTCATACCAAACGGGTACGTCTTTGAGCAACGCAAACCCTTTAGCACCGGCACCAAGACGCAAGGTTTGAGGCCAAGGTTTACTTGAAACATCTTCAGCTACAAGTACCCTGAATTTACCATTATTGCTTACCGCATTTTCAACAGCCACCACAGTACCATTAAAGATACCATAGGATGCATTCGGCCAACCACTGAATACAATGGCTGGGAAACCATCAAATGTAAAACGTACTTGCTGTCCGATGCCAAGTAACGGCAAATCAACAGGTTTTACATACATCTCTACGGCCAACTGTATTTTTCTTGGAACAATTTCAATAATGAGCTCACCCTCTTTCACAATCTCACCAATTCCCGCTTTTTTTGCATTTACTACCTGACCATCTTGTGGTGCAATAATAAAGTAAAGGTCTTTCCGGATATTGTAGTTCATATATTGATTTTCAAGTTTTGCTATTTCTCCTTCTCCCGAAGCAATTTGAGAAAGCGTTTGAAAACGTTCACCTTCAATTTTTGATATCTTTTCATTATAATCTTGTTGAATATTGTTTTGTTCTATTTGTAGCCGCAAAAATTCTTGCTTTGCATTGTTGTACTTAACTTCTGCACTGTTTTTCTTTGCTACCGCATCCTGCGTAGCCTGATTTCTTTGTTCCAATTGAGTGAGCGATACGAGACCGGAATCATACATCAATTGTTGGCGTTGATATTGTTGTGTTTTAATTTTAAGGTCGTTAATCGTTGCCATCAGTTCAACACTATCACTCATGATTTTCATTTTTTGTTGAAGAATCTTATTGTCGAGTTCAGATCGTTTAAGTCTTATCGATTGTCGCAAGGCTTCATTTTGGTTTTGTGCCATTAATGCTTTTTGCTCATAGTTTTTCAAAGAACTCATTTTTGCCTCAATCTGTTCCCGCATTCTTCCAAGGAGGTCGGGATCCAGGTAATCATCTTTTGTTTCCGCAAGCTGAATAATCGTATCTCCGGCTTTTACATGATCACCTTCTTTTACATACCATTTGATCACTTTTCCAGGAATAACCGTATTCAATTGCTGCGGTCTTTGTTCTTGTCTTAATGTTGTTACCGATCCATCGGCTGATATATTCTGAGTCCATGGAATAAACAGGAACAACAATCCAAAAATGAGTATCCCATAAAGCCAATATCTCACCCGGCTGTTCCTGTTATGACGGTACATTGCCTGAAAAGATTTTACTTCTTCATTTATTTTGAAATCATATAAGTTGTTCATTCCTAGTTATTCCTTTCATTAATGATGAGTTCACCGTTATCGAAAATAAATTCCCTGTCACATTTTTTTGCCAGTTCAGCGTCATGACTGCCAATCAGTATTGTAACTCCTTTCAGTTTGTTAAAAATAAAATGTTTGATCTGCTCAGATCTTTGAGCGCTCACACCACTAAAAGGCTCTTCGAGCAGCAAAATTGAAGGATTACCTGATAGGGCTCTTAGCAGCAGAATATACTTTTCATGTTCAATTGTTACTTCTTTATCAGGAAGTAATGTGTCAAACCCCATTTTGAGTTCTTGTAAGAGTGAAGCATAACCTGTTTGCTCTGATAACGCAAGGACATGTTCAGCGGAAATATCTTTGCGCCCTAAGGTGATATTCTCCAGCAGGGTTCCTTTGATGATTGATTTATGACCATACAGTACACCATAATTAGCGCGAAGCTTATTCAGATTATAATTATCTATTGGAAGATGGTTAATGAGCAAATTACCGCTGAAAAAAGTATTAATACCTGAAATTGTTTCCAAGAAAAGCAAGCGGGCATGACTGTCGTTTCCGGAAAGAAATATTTTTTCACCCGTGTCAATTTCAAAGTTTATATTCTTTAGAATTTTGCGGTGATCGGAAGTTTCGAGGCTCAATTCTTTTCCTGAAATATGTAATCCTTTTTGATTAGCATCATAATAGGAACCCTCTTGCTCAATGGGAAGCTCAATTACCTGATCAAGCTTATTAAATGAAGTAAAAATATCATAGATCTTATCCAGGTTTACGATGAATTTCTCAATAGCATTTAACACTGTAATCAATACAATTTCAATTGCAATGAATTGTCCAATATTCAATTTCTGGTCAAGTAAGAGAATTACTCCCACAATGAGCATAGAGGCAATAATGAGTACTTTGAATACAATCAGACTCCAGTATTGAGATAAGAGAATCTTAAAATGTTCAGTACGTGCTTTTACATAACCCAAAACTGCCGTATCCGTTTTGTCAATATGAAGTTTTGTATTGGCCGTAAACTTTAAATTATCTGTGACTCTGGCGGTGTCTCTGAGTGCAGCTGCTGTTTTATACTTATAATTACTTTCTTTGATACTGCTTTCGAGTCCTTTATTACCGGTATAACGAAGGATGACGAATAAAATAAAAATCAGGATAATACCAAACACAATAAAAACAGGATGGTAAAAACAAAGCACCAAAAGCCCGAATAATATTTGGATGGAAGCAGAAGGAATATCCAAAAGTAATTTGGATATTCCTTTTTGCAGCGGAACAATATCCATAAAATAGTTTACTTTTTCGTTTAGCCCTCGTCCGATCTTATCAGAACTCACTTTCGGAATATGATTTGCGAATGAAAATGCATAACGAACAAAAAGCTGCTGTTGTATTTTTTCGATGATTTTCATCTGGTTAATATGCAGTATTCCATTAAACAATATTCCAAGAACCACCATCGTAATTAAAACAACCAGCGAGGTGGATACGAACCCTCCTAATACAAAACTTATAATGGCTTGTATTCCGAGTGGAAGAGAAAGCTGAATAGCACCATTTAGTATAGCGTAAATATATACAGACCAAACGTCACCTTTTAACGCCCTAAAAAGTTCAAGAATTCTATCGAGTTTGAAATTGAGCTGTTTCATGTTTTCCATCTTGGGCATAAAATAATACCATTATTATTATATCGCAAAGATATATATACTTCGTAATATAATAGTAATACTATTGTAAATAATTTGTTTACTTTTGTCTAGTCATTTTTCTTCTTGATCAATCATGGAATTACATTTACAGATAAAAATGAATGAAAAGCTTTTTTTACGCGACCCGGAAAGTTCTGTGTTGGGTAAAAAAATTATTACGCACAGTGTGCAACTGATTAATAAAGTGGGCTTTGAAGACTTTACCTTCAAAAAACTTGCAACGGTGGTGAATACAACTGAAGCGAGTGTATATAGGTATTTTGAGAATAAGCACCGGCTTCTTATGTATATCATAACATGGTACTGGCGTTGGGTTGAATGCCAAGTGATATTTCATACACACAATGTCACTGATCCCAAAAAGAAACTAGAGAAAATTCTTCAGATATTGGTATTTGAACTTGAAGACCAATTAGATACCTATGAGCATATCAATAAGAGCGAGCTACATCAGATCGTTATCAAGGAGTCGGCAAAATCATACCTTACCAAAAGTGTTGCGGAGGATAATAAGTCACAGTTGTTTAAGCCTTATAAAGATCTATGCGGCCGAATGGCGTTAATAATAAAAGAATATAATCCAAGTTGTAAATATCCCAGGTCTATTTCCAGTACCATCCTTGAGATGGCCCATTTTCAGACGTTTTTTATGTATAATCTGCCTTCACTCACTGATTTTAATAAAAATGAAACCAAAGAAGTGTTGTCATTTTTAAAAAAGTTGTTGTTTTCTTTTGTCGACAATAAGTAAACGCATGATCAACAATTACTCAATATGGTAAATCAATAGATATTGCATTTGTTTTAGCCATGTTGGGAAGCAGTCTTAAATAATTAATACAATAGGAGTAAAAGGTATTCGAAAAATAGTCTTACTGAAAAGCAATGACCAAGGTTTTTGGTAAAAGAATCCCTTAATTTGTTTGGGAAACAACTTTTTTACGGTTGCGGGAACTATAGTGATATCTCAAAAGAGTCTGAACGATCATGGAATCAATCAGATGATTTTTTGTTTTCGGCTTGATGACCTATGCAATAGGTGGCCGAAATCACCGACATCAAAAACGTCAACTAAAAACGTTAAACATAAATTTATTGAGTATGGATTTTGGAAAAGTAGCAGAACACGAACTTGATTTAATAGACTTTACATTGCCAAAAGACGCTAAGCGTACAACGGAAATATTAAAACAATCGAAAACAAAGAAAACGGTTGTGAATATTGGTTGTGCCAAGTGGGGGCGTAAAGAATGGGTAGGGAAGATCTATCCTAAAGGTACCAAGGATAAAGATTTCCTGGAGGCCTATGGCAAACAATTTAACTGTTTGGAGTTTAATGCCATCTTCTACCAATTGCCTTCTCACCAACAAGTGCGAACGTGGCTGAGTAAGGTTCCTGCTGATTTTAAATTTTGCCCAAAGTTTACCAACCAGATCACGCATTTAAAACGACTCAAAAATGCGGAACACGAAACCAATGTTTTCTTTGATGTGCTCAATGAGTTCGGAGATAATCTTGGGCCGATCTTTTTGATGCCCCATCCCGGAATGGGACCTAAACATTTTGACACGATCACTGCGTATATGCTTTCGTTGCCAAAGGATGTAAACGTGTTTTTGGAATTGCGTCATCCCGATTGGTATCTGCCCGAGCATGCGGAACGTATTTTTTCTTTTTGCCAGGAACATGGTTTCGGCAGTGTGATCACAGACGCATCGGGGAGGAGGGATTGTGTGCACATGGAACTTACCACACCCGAAGCTTTTATCCGGTTTGTTGGGAACGGATTGCATCCAACAGATTATACGCGCATTGATGAGTGGGTTCAACGCATCAAAAAATGGCAGTCGAAAGGTTTGGAACAGGTTTGGTTTTTTATGCACCAGCACGATGAACAGTATTCTCCTGAATTGTGTAAATACTTAATTGATGAATTGAACAAACATTGCAAACTTCAAATTAAGGCTCCGGTATTTGAGTCGGATACAAAAGGGCTTAGCTTATTTTCGTAAGCGAGTTTGTTGTGATCTTTTCTTGTTGAGCATACATATCATTGCAAAGGAAACAGCATATTGTAAACAATATAGTCAACTCCTTTTGCATTGAGGTCATTGGTTTCCACAACCAATTTATGGTGCAAGGCATTAAGACATATTGACCATTGGTTCCATAAATGTTTTCTGTTATAGTTTTAGTTTTCAAGCATGATCCATTGGATAGCTTCTTCCAATACTTTGTTTTGTTCACAACTCATATCCGGTTCAATGGCGTTTCCGTATTGGTGATGGTTTCTGTCAGTGAAAATACTCGTTGCTAAATTGATTCTTGATCCATCAGACATAGTGAAGGATTCACAGCCTGTGGAGACACCAAAAGTGCTCTCGCCAAATGATTTTGCGTTTGGAAGTCCTTTAAAAACAACCGTCATTGCTTCACCCGAACTTGCTGTCACGCGGTTTGTTAAAACGGCTATCTTGATATTTCTATTGATCAATGCAATCACGTTTCTGTTTTCTGCCATTAAAATATCATTTAAAAAAACTTGTCCGCTTTCGTATTTCCAAATGGCAGTTGTTTCATCGGCATCCGTAAAATATCCTTGTACACCATTACTTAACAGAGGACTTACAGCAGCCATCATTGGCCACATATTCCCACCAAAACTATCCCTTAAGTCAACAATCCATCCTTTGGTATTCTCCCTGTTTTGTCGGGCAAATTTTTCCGTTATGAGTTGAATATAGTTTGCTGTTTGTTTTTCATCTCCAATACAAAACGGAAGATTGATATACCCAATATTGGCAGGAACTTTTTCGTCTATCAACTCTGGTAAAGGTTTGTCTTCTTGCATTTTTTTAGTTGGTTTTGCCGGAGCAAAATAACTGTGGTTATCTCCTAATAAGTTAATGGCATATGTTATTGCAGGATATGTGTCTTCTATTGTTTTGCTCCTTTCAGCGGCTTTATAAACGTTGTTTCTGAAAGCTACCCAATCAATTTCTTTCTTTTTAACGGAATGAAGCTTAAGTGTGGCGATAACTTCGTCAATGTATAGTTGAGATTGGTTTGACAGGTGATAGGGACCGTTGCTTATACAACATGATGTGCACAATAGAATCAGTGAAGAGTATAAAAACGCTTTGATCATTTGATTGATGAATTATACAGTTATGTGGTATTGTTGTTTTATAAGGACTTATTTTTGATGGAAACAGATTCCATTTCCGTCTGCATCCTTTGTCCAGGCAAATGTTCCCCATGGTGTTTTGTCCACTCTTTCCATTTCAATTTCTTTGGCTTTCAGATTATTGATTTCTGTTTCGATGTCATCCGTTTCACAAATAATTCCATGAAATGTAGTGAGTGAAATTGTAGTCGTCTCGTTGGGCAATCCCATTTGAAGCCAGGTTTGTCCATGTGCAGCAGGTGCTTCAACAATTACTTCAAAGCCTAATTTTATATAAAATTCTTTGGCCTTTTGCTGGTCTGTAACGGGTATCATGATGATTTCTATATTTTTCATACGGTACTATTTATGGTTTCTATATTTATCTATTCCACTTTTCAATGACTAGTGGCGATTGGGAAAGATTTATGGGTTTGGCTAAGATAGGGGAATTATGAAAACGAAAGACTGTACTCTTGAATGATGCACCGCTTGCCGTGGTGGACGTTAGTGTTTGATTGTCATGCATGAATGTATAGCAAAGAGTCCAAATGAAAGTATGATCAAACCTGAAAGTCTGTTTATCCAGATGAGTCTGTCGGGTGTAATATTAGACTGAAAAAAACTAACAAGAGAGCTTAATATTAACCACCATAAGGCTGAACCAATGAATATTCCCAGCACAAACGTTATGGATGATGAGTAGTCTGTCTTTGTTGAACCTATGCCCAGTCCTGCAAATATGGCTAAGAATGATAATATGGTAGTGGGGTTGGTAATGGTTAAGAAAAAGGTAGAAATGAAATTATTGAAAAGTCCCTTACTGTCAATATTTGCCGCTTTTGGTGCAGGTTTGGTTACAAATGATCTTATACCTAAAAAAAGTAAAAACAATCCTCCAATTAGTTTTATCCAAAAAGTTTGTGTCAACAGAAACGCGGAAATTGCTGTAAGCCCGAAGCCTGCGATGATGCCGTAAACGGTGTCTGCCACAGCCGCTCCCATTCCGGTAACAAAACCTGAGAGGCGGCCCTCTGCCAATGTACGTTTTATGGTTAGTACACCAATTGGTCCAACCGGAGCGGCTATTGAAAAGCCAATTATTAATCCTTTAGTTAAATAGTCTATTGTCATTTTTTTTTCACCGCTAACATACTCAGGGTTGTTATCGTTTTTTGCTAGCCCAAGTTAGCTCCCGATAAGTTGTACAGATTTTTCAAAAGGGTTTAGAATTGAATCACTCAAATTTAAGCCGATGTTCCTCTTTTGCAAAGGGGTTATGAATTCCGGTTTGCGGTGCCTGCGTTTGGTGTTATAAAATTGAGAGTATTGGATTAATGTAATTTGGCTTCGTATCCATTTTCAAAGATGTGTGTGTTGATTAGTTCCTTTTGGAGTGTGTTATGAAAAGATTCGATGTAGGCGTTTTTCTGTGGCGTTGCAATGTGAGTAAACTCCTGTTTGGGCATTTATAAGGTCATTAGCGATAAATTGGGAGCCGTTGTCGTTACGGATAAATACGTTCTTGATGCCGTATTGCTGATTGAGTGTCCCTACTAAAAAATGGGGATAGTTCTTTTTATTCATCTTTCAATTCCAAAGAACAACCTTCTTTAGCGTTCCTCTTCAAATTTATTTTGCAAATGTGTGAATTCTGCAACTCTTCTTAATTATTGTGTAACAATAATTCAATTGAAATATCCCTGCTTTGTTAAGTTATTCAAAACACTTATTCAAAAACTCATAATGAAAAAAGATCTACTCCTTTCCGCTATTATTGTAATATTTATGCTTTTCCCAAAATTAAGTTTTGGTCAAGCTCCTGACTTTGGCTATGCCTCACGCTTTGCTGTATTCACCTCTGCAGGTGCGTTCGCCAATGTGGGTGCATCAAATGTAACAGGTGATGTTGGAACTAATTTGGGTGCATTTGCCGCGTTTCCTCCGGGAGTGCTGGTGGGGCAAATACATACTATTGATGCTGTTTCACAACTGGCAGCAACAAGCTTAGCCACCGTAAACACTTATATGTTAAACATGGCTTGTGGAACAACTGTTGTTCCTGCAATGGGTAATGGTCAGATACTCACTCCTGGTGTATATTGTCAGCCAGGTGTTACTACTCTGTCTGGAAATTTAATATTAGATGCTCAGGGGGATCCGAATGCTGTTTTTATTATAAAGATAGGTGGAACATTTACAACTGCTGCGTCTTCAAATATTATTCTTACAAATTCAGCTTCGCTTTGCAATGTTTATTGGCATGTAGTTGGAGCCATTGTTTTAGGGGCTAATTCAAACTTCGGTGGAACGATCTTAGGAAATGTAGCCCTTACATTAGGTTCCGGAGCAAATCTGGCGGGACGAGCCTTTACAACGGCTGGTGCAATATCGCTTACTAATAATATCATTAATATAGCCACAACACCTGCAGCATCAATTATTTCTTCAAACGCTCCAACAACATTTTGTTCGGGAGATAGCATTGTGCTTTCAGGGAATGTAAATGGTATTTGGAGTACTGGCGAAACAACACCTGAAATAACGGTTTATTCGAGTGGAGATTATTTTGTAACAAACTCGAATTCATCTTGCAGTATCGAATCCAACCATATAGATATAATTGTAAACCCCGTTCCTGCTGCCAAAGTTGGGAATAGCGCAACTATTTGTTACCTCAGTAATGTGATACTCGGTGCTTCTCCTATTGTAGGGAATACCTATGCTTGGACACCAGGAACGGGATTAAGTTCTACAACTATAGCAAACCCAGTAGCTACGCCACCTCAAACACAAACTTATATATTAACAGAAACCATTACGAGTACAGGATGTTCTAGCACAGATTCTGTTGTCGTTTTTGTTGATAATGTATTATTACCGTCTGTAATTTCTGCAGGTGGCTCAACCACATTTTGTGGAAACGAATTTGTAGTTCTATCAGGGAACATAGGTGGAACATGGAGCAATACAGCGGCCATATCAACATCTTCTCTTACTGTAAATACAAGTGGCGATTATTTTGTTACAAACACAAATGCTTGTAATGCTGTAGAGTCCAATCATATCCTAATAACCGTAAACCCAGTGCCTGCAGCGGAAACCGGAAACGATGTTTCTATTTGTTACGGAAGTATTGCAGCGCTTGGTACTAATTCAATTCTTGGGCACACTTATTTATGGACTCCTGCAGCGGGTTTAAATTTTCCGACTAGCGCTCACCCTTATGCTTATCCTTTAGTATCTACAATTTACACTTTAACAGAGATAGATACAGTAACGGGATGTTCAAAATCAAATTCTGTTATTGTAACAGTTAATCCTTTGCCTCCGGCAAAAACCATAAATAACATCACAATTTGTGATGGTGATATGATAGCGATAGGAGGAAATGCTACAACGGGTAATTCTTACCTTTGGACACCTGCTATAAATTTAACATCTTCTACAATCGCTAACCCCACAGCAAGTCCAACAGATATAATAACTTATACCTTAAAAGAAACAATTAATGCAACGGGTTGTTTCAATTCAAATTCTGTAACCATATCTGTTAATACTGCTCCAACCATTATGACACAACCAACCAATCAGGATGTGTTGTTGGAAAGTTCTGCTTTATTTTATGTTGAGGCTTCAGGTACAAATCTCACTTATCAATGGCGTAAAGGGCTCATAGATCTTATGAATGATAATAATATTTCTGGTGTCAATACTGACTCGCTTACAATAAATGCAGTAAGCCTTTCAGATACATCTAGTAGTTATAATGTTGTAATATCTGGGGTGTGTTTAAAGAGCTCTATTTCACAAAATGTATCACTCAGTATCGATCATACTACAGGACTGGTTACGTCACATCTCTCAGGAAACAATGAAAAAGTAACTTTTTTCCCAAATCCTTTTACAAATTCAATAAATATTGTTGTAAATAACTCTAGTCAGTTAGGTTTAAATCTCTCTATTTGTAATGTTTTAGGAGCGGAGGTCATTAGTACAACACTAACTTCAGGGTTGAACAGTATTGATGCAAGTAGTTTTAAAAGTGGCGTTTATTTCTTTTATGTAAAAAGCAACGGCAATATATTACAACATGGTAAATTAGTATCTGCGCATTGATGATCTGGATTCTTTTATTCTAATTCACTGTCACTAGGTGCAATGTCAGAGTAATCAATTGTTTCTTCAGTCTGATAGTTGCAAGAAATGTAAACAATTGAGATTAGTATCAAATATATTAAGGTATGCTTCATTATGTAATTGGCTATAACGAGTATATATCCCCACCTTTTACTGAATAAAGTATACAATACATTCCTCCAAAGGAAATATTGTCCACCTATTCCTGTTTTTAAGGTAACAGATATTCATTCAATGATACAAAATACCCTAACACAAAAAAAGAGCCGAATCAATCGGCTCCTTCTTTACTAAACCACAACTCTAGTCCCGATTCCGAAGTTTCGGGACTAAAATTTAAAATATACCCATATACTCATCCATTTCGGCTTTCTCTTTCATGTGCTCTTCACGCTTTTTCTGCATCTCTTTCTTTTTCTCAGCCTTCATTTGTTTGTAGATCTCTTGTTGTTTCGCGTCCAATACCGGGGTTATTTGTGCATCTGTTTTTTTGAGCTGTGCCATCATCAAAGCACGTTTTTCGTCTTTGCTCTTGTCTTTATTGGCTTCACGCAAAGCCTTCATCTCGGCTTTGTTTTGCTCCATGATGGCTTTGATCTTGGTTTGCTGCTCAGCAGTGAGGTTTAACCGTTTGCTTGCCTCAGCAAATTTTTGTGCATGCATTTCTTTGCGGTCATGTGTTTTGGTATCAAAGCTCGAGGGTGGTGCTGTTTCCTGTGCCAAAACAGTTGATGTTCCAAGTAAGGTTGCCAATCCGAGGCTCAATGTTACTTTCAATAATTTTTTCATAATGAATATTGTTTTGTTGCCGGTTAGGATGCCTGCTAAGTAAGCATGGTTTAAATACTGATAAAAGTTTTTTGAGGCAAAAGAGGTAAATGGTGTATTTTCGTAGCTTAAATTAATCAATCACCAGGGCTATTTACCCTGTAATGTTTTGACCATATGAGTAAAAAAGGAAAGATCCTGGTAGCCATGAGTGGCGGACTGGATAGCACGGTAGCAGCCGTGATGTTGGCCGAAGAAGGCTACGAAGTAATAGGTATTACCATGAAAACATGGGATTATGCCTCATCGGGAAGCAGCAAAAAGGAAACCGGGTGCTGCAGTTTGGATTCCATCAACGATGCCCGCACCATTGCCGTTAAACACGGTATTCACCACATGATCTTAGATATCCGCGATGAGTTTGGTGATTTTGTGATCAATAATTTTGTGGATGAATATATCGCAGGACGCACACCCAATCCATGTGTATTGTGCAATACGCATATTAAATGGGAAGCGTTATTAAAGCGCGCCAATCAATTGGATTGCGAGTTTATTACCACGGGGCATTATGCTCAGGTGCGTCATGAAAACGGACGTTATATTGTATCAAAAGGATTAGACGAAAACAAGGATCAATCTTATGTATTGTGGGGATTGAGCCAGGAAAGTCTCGACCGGACTCGTTTCCCGCTGGGAAAATTCCGCAAAACAGAAATCCGCCAAATGGCCATTGATATGGGTTACGAAGAGCTTGCCAAAAAGAGTGAAAGCTACGAAATCTGTTTTGTGCCGGATAACGATTACCGTGGATTTTTGAAACGCAGGGTAGAAGGTTTGGAAGAAAGGGTAGAAGGAGGCGAGTTTGTTACCCGCGATGGAAAAGTATTGGGCAAGCACCGTGGCTACCCGTTTTATACGGTGGGTCAGCGCAAAGGCCTGGAGATTGCATTGGGCGAACCGATGTTTGTACTGGAAATTGACCCGCAAACCAACCGCGTGGTATTGGGCAGGGAACATGAGCTGAAACAAAAAGGCATGTGGGTGCGTGGCCTCAATATGGGGAAATATGAATTTGTGCATACACCCTTGGAAGCCATTACAAAGGTAAGATACAAGGATCCGGGAACAACTTCATCCATTATACAGGAAGGTAACCGCATGAAGGTGATCTTTAATGATGATGTGAAAGCAATTGCTCCGGGGCAGTCGGCCGTTTTTTATGAAGGAAACGATGTGGTTGGCGGAGGCTGGATCGAACATGCATTTGATGTTTAATTGCCAATACAATAATTTACGTTGCCTAACAATTTGATTCCCCGATAAACGTTTTATATTCGTTTGAACTCAATCAGATACATGCGATTTTTACCCATTATCATTTTAAGCCTTTTGATCGTTGCCTGCCACAAATCATCCGATAAGGACGAAGTTGTTGATCTGGGCTATGCTTATTATCCGGTTCAGGTGGGTGCTACCTGGATCTATCAGGTGGATTCGTTGGTGTATGATAACAATGCGGGGTTCACCACCATCGATACGTTTACGTATTTATACAAAGAACAAGTCGTGTCGGCATATACCGACCTGGAAGGAAAACCTGCACAGTACTTGAACCGTTTTTTTAAGTTTACGGATACAACAGATTGGGTGGAGTCGAACAGGTGGACCCTTTCGCAATCGGCATTAAATGCGCAAAAGGTGCAGGAGAATATTCGTTTTGTGAAATTGGTTTATCCATTGGACAAACAGAAAAAGTGGAATGGCAATATGTATAATGCTTTGGGCGAAGAGGAATACGAGGTGATGGAATATGATGTGCCGAAAACTGTGGGTGGCATTGCCTACGACAAAACCTTAACGGTATTGCAAAAAGAGGAGTTGAATGCCATTGAAGAGATCAAACGATCGGAAATATATGCACGGAATATTGGCTTGGTGTATCTGCTCTCCGATTCCATCAATACCCAGGTTGATGGTTCCAAAGGTTACAGGTTTCGGTTAACATTAACATCTTATACTCCATAATGCGCTTGTTGTTTGTTTTATTGTTGTTCAGTACATCACTGTGTGCACAGCAAGTTTATTGGGTTCAATTCGACCGCAAGGATGATGTGTTTGCTGTTTCGGCCCCGCAACAGTTTTTATCGGCCCGATCCATTTTGCGCAAGCAGAAACTGGGTATTCCGATTACAGATACTGATCTGCCTGTTTCCAACAATTACCTTCAACAACTGTTGCAAAAAAAGATGGTGCTGCTGAGTAAAAGTAAGTGGCTAAACGCAGTAACGGTTGTGGCACCGGGTAAAAACTACCTGGATACGCTCAAACAGTTTCCCTTTGTAACGGATGTAAAATATTTGGGTGAACACCAACAGATTCGCACTTCTTCCAAACATTATCTGGACATAAACGAAATGCTCAAGGTGCTGGAGCAAAAAAGCGATTTAAGAAAGAAACAAAGCGACTCGAATCTTTATGGTAAAACATACCGGCAGGTGAGCATGCTCAACACACAGCACTTGCATGAACTGGGTTATCGGGGAGAAGGGGTGGCCATCGCTGTTATTGATGCGGGGTTTAACAATGCGGATACGATTGCTGTGTTCAAACACCTGCGTGAAACAAACCGGTTAAAGCATACATTTGATTTTGTGCAACGCAACCGGGGAGTGTTTGAAGATGATGATCACGGCACCGCGGTATTATCCTGCATGGCAGGGTATGTTCCGCACGAATTTGTGGGTACTGCACCCATGGCAGATTATTATTTGTTACGTTCGGAGGATGCCTACAGCGAAATGCCTGTGGAAGAAACGTATTGGATTGAAGCCATTGAATATGCCGATAGCATTGGTGTAGACCTGGTAAACTCATCGTTGGGTTATAACGAGTTTGATGATGTGTTGCAAAACTATACGTATAAAAGTTTGGATGGCCAAACGGCTTTGATCTCGAAAGCAGCAAGCATGGCCGTACAAAAAGGAATGGTATTGGTAGTAAGTGCGGGCAACGAAGGGGATGACGACTGGAAATACATTTGTGTGCCGGCCGATGTGAAAGAGGTGATCACGGTAGGGGGAGTTGATGCAGGCAATCACCTGGCAGGATTTAGTTCCATTGGGCCCACAAAAGATAAACGCATTAAACCGGATGTGATGGCCCAGGGTGATAATGTGTGGGTGGCATCAAGCAAAGGTGTGGTATACCTGGGCGATGGCACATCTTATGCAAGCCCGATCATGGCTGGTGCCATTGCGTGTTTGATGCAGGCTTGTCCGGACAGGAAACCGGATGTGTTGATGCAGGCATTGCATACCAGCGGCAATCATTATTACAAGCCCGATAACTATTTTGGTTATGGTATTCCTGATCTGAAACTGGCTTATCTGTTGCTGCAAAATGATACTTCCGAAACATTATTGGACATCGCATATTTGGGTGATAAACGATTGCACCTCACATACCGGGCCAATCAATCGCGCAAGCTCCACCTGACGATTAAAGACGATACGGGAACAATAGTGCATGCCGAAACACTCAATGTAAAAGGAACCATACGCGAGGCTCTCAAAAAAAACAAACAGTTGAAAAAAGGAAAGTATAGCTTGCAGGTTGTAAGCGAACATTCTTCTTGTGTTCAATCTTTTAATATTCCATAAATGCAAAGCATCAGCAAACTTGAAAACTATTTTGAGCAAACCGTTCCCGGGTTAATATCGGGTTTACACGCTCACGTATTGCCTCAATGGGGAGGCATGAACGCAACACAAATGTTGGATCATTTGAGTGATACACTCAAATTGTCGATGGGGATCTATACCATAGGAGAAGAGCTGATCCATGAAAAATGGGAGAAGTATAAAACCATTGGATTAAACAGCGAGCGACCGCTTGGAAAAAATATCAACAATCCCATTTTTAGTTTGTTGCAAAAAACGGATAAGGTGGAGTATGAACAAGCGAGACAAAATCTCCTTGCAAACTTCCGATCGTTTAAACAACTATTTGCCGAAAAGGGTGCTGATTTTAAAACCATTCACAATATGTTTGGTAAACTCAATTACCACGAATGGCTTTGGTTTCATTACAAACATTACTCGCATCATTTGGCGCAGTTCGGGTTGATACCCTATATCGAGCGATTTGAGATGGAGTGATCTATAACAGATCCATGAGGTTTTTGGCACCAATAGGCCGTTTTACAGTAAACCCTTCTCCATAGGTTGTGCCGATTAACCGGCCAAATTCACGTGCTCTTCCATCCAGGAATTCCATAAAGTCTTTGGTGGAAATAGGAGACTCGGGTTCGGTTGAATTGGGATCGTAAAACTGTGAGGAAAAAGCTTTGATGCTTTCCATTTTGCGTTCGAAATAGGGCGTGATGTCGATGATGATATCTGGTTTGGTAAGGTAATCCTGGATATAATGATACACTGCTTTGGGTCTCCAGCATTCCTGTGCTACGCCTTTATGTTGGGTTTCGATTTTGCGTAAGCCCGAGAGAAAACAAGCATCGTGCACCAAGCTTGCTCCACGTCCGTGGTCAATATGGCGATCAACTTCTGAATTGCACAATACAATTTCGGGTTGGTATTTGCGGATCATTTCGATCACTTTCAGTTGATGCTCTTCGTTGTTGGCAAAAAAACCATCGCGCATTCTAAGGTTTTCACGAACACTGATACCCAATATTTTGGATGAAGCTTCCGCTTCTTTGTCTCTTAACGCTGCATTTCCGCGTGTACCCAATTCTCCTCGGGTAAGGTCAACAATACCCACTTTTTTTCCAAGCGCAATATGTGCCATCACGGTACCGCTGGCTGCCAGTTCAATATCATCGGGGTGTGCTGCAAAAGCGAGGATGTCTAGTTTCATGTGTGTTGTTATCGTTTTATGGTTTTGAGGCTCTTGGGTTTTACTATTATTCATAAAACCGTAGAGCCATAGCGCCATTTCGCTGCAATGTTAAACTTCTATTTTTACATTATCACTTATAGGATATGCGGTGCACAATAAAATCCTTCCAGTTGCCACTTCTTTATCGGTAAGCACTTCGTTGTACCGCATATTGATCTTTCCTGCGGTGCAAGTAGCCGCGCAGGTTCCGCACACTCCCGATTTGCAACTGTAGGGCAGGTTTATGTTTTGTTCGAGTGCACGATCCAAAATACTTTTAGGATAAGCGACCGCCAAATGATTTGTTTTTCCTTCAAATTGCAAGTCAACCGTATACGTGTTCGTGTCAATTTTAATTTCGGTTGTATTGTCTTCATCAACTTCTTCTTCGGGCAAAACAAAGGTTTCTTTTTTGAGCTGTCCGGCTTCAAACCCGAATCCCAGTAATACGATCCTGCACATCAACATATAATCGGCAGGGCCGCAGGTGTAGATAATCGCATTGGCTTTGGCAAAACGCAAGTATTGAGTGATGAGCTTTTCAAGCAGTTCCCTGTTGAGCCTGGCAAAACTCAGGTCTTTATTATTACTGAAGAGGAACACACATTGTAATTGTTGCGGGTATTGTTGTTCGAGCGTTTTTAGTTCATCATAAAACAAAGTTGAATCAACAGAGCGGTTGCTGTATATCAGTGTGATCCTGGATTGAGGTTCTTTTTGCAAAGCCGATTTTAAGATGCTGAAAAGGGGAGTGATACCCGTTCCGGCTCCGATTAACATGATATCGCGTTGTATTTTTTGCTGGTATTCATAGGTGAATAAACCGGTGGGTTCGTATGCTGTAAGGGTATCCCCGATTTTGGCATGATCCTGCAACAAGCGTGAAACAAGCCCGTTGTCAATCCGTTTAACGGATATGGAAAGTGGTTCGTTCACAAAAGGAGAATTGTGCAATGAATAGGACCTGCGCACGATATGACCGTTCAACACATATTCGAGCGAGATGAATTGACCCGGAACAAACGCCACGGGCTCACTGCTGCTGAGTTCATAAGTAACAATATCGTTGGTACGCTCAATGATATTTGAAATGGTAAGACGGAGTTGTTTCATCGATCAGCGCAAACATATTAAAATGTTTACAGTAAACGCTCAATGCCTTTTTTTACCCTGCGTGATGTGGGTTTGGTGAACGGGAAATAATAGTCGACTACCTCACCCTTGCGGTTGATCAGGTATTTCTGGAAATTCCATTTGGGTGCAATGTTCACGCGCCCATTTTGCTTTTTATTGCTCAAAAACCGGAACAATGGAATGGCGTTTTCTCCTTTTACAGATACTTTTTCGAAAACCGGAAAAGTAGTGCGGAAATGCATGGCGCAAAAATTTTCAAGATCTTTTCCATTTAAAGGTTCCTGGTTACCAAAGTCATTGCTGGGGAAAGCCAGTATCTCAAATCCCTGATCCCTGTATTGTTTATAAAGTTCTTCCAGTTCCTTGTATTGGGCTGTATAACCACATTCTGAAGCAGTGTTCACGATGAGCACAACCTTTCCTTTGAACTTGTCGAGCGTAATCTCAACTCCTTCAATGGTTGTTGCAGGAAAGGAGTAAATGGATGTTGGGGCCGATTTCGTTTTGTCCATATGGAGCGGGGTTTCGGTAATAAAACATTCAATCCTGAATAAAGTTTAAAGTTGACAATAATCAGTAATATGGTCGATAAATATAAGAGGCTTGCTTAATGGTATTGTGTTTATAATGTTAATTTTGTGCTGTTGTAACTCTTCAATCCAAGATCGAATATGGAAATGATATTCATTTATCCTGCATTCATCGGAATGTCGGTGGCCGTAGCACAATTGGCCCGTCAGCGTGGATACTCGGGTTTGTGGTGGTTTATCATCGCTACCATTTTGCCCATTATTTCAATCTTCCTGGTATTTATGCTCAAGAAAAAAGTAAGAACCAAACAGCGCACAGAGCCTGATTGGGCCAAGCAACATTTACCCAATGATAAGGTTCTGTATTCAGCAAATAAGGTTGATAATGTAATTGGTTGATTGGTTAATAAGTAAAGATGAAATCAAAAATCTCAATTCTCAAGTCGAAAATCTCAAATAATCCCTAGATTCGCAACGTGATTACATGGTGGAAAATGACAGGCGTACTACTGGTGTTGTACGCTCTTATTGCAGGTTTATTATTACCTGTACCTGATTTAGCTATTTTAGAACAATCCATACGCAACTTGTATTACCATGTTCCCATGTGGTTTGGAATGATTTTTTTGTTGTTGGCCTCCATGGTAAATTCCATCAAACAGTTATCAAGCGGCAATATGAAATTTGATGTAAGGGCTTCGGAATATGCCAATGCCGCAATCTTATTTGGTGCGATTGGAATTGTTACCGGAATGATCTGGGCAAAAAATACCTGGGGTGCTTATTGGACAAACGACCCAAAATTAAATGGGGCAGCTATCGGCATGTTGATGTATATGGCCTATACCGTTTTGCGCAGCAGCATTGAAGATGAAGAAAAACGTGCCCGCATTTCGGCAGTGTATAATATTTTTTGTTTCCCCATTTTTATCGTGCTCATTTTTGTGTTGCCGCGCATCACCGATTCCTTGCACCCGGGAAATGGCGGGAATCCGGGCTTTAATAGTTATGATCTCGACAGCCGTTTGCGCATGGTGTTTTATCCGGCAGTAATCGGTTGGACACTTATCGGATTTTGGTTAGCCGATCTTGGGATCAGAACGAAATATTTACAACTTAAAAAAGAAGCTTAATATGAAAAGTATAATGTTAGGAATATTGTTGCAGCAAATAGCCACACAGGGAGTTGCCGATGCGGGAAGTACGCAGAAGTTTTATGTGGTAGTAGCTGTTATTGCCGTGTTGTTTGCAGGTATTGTAGGTTACTTAATATCTGTTGACCGTAAGATTAAAAAATTAGAAAAATAAGATCATCGTTCATAAATAATGGATCATCGTTGATCTGTTGTTCCTGAAAGATATAATATAAAAATAGTAAGAAATCGGGTTCTTGTTCTGAGTGAACTGTTGCTAAGATCTACGAACCATTAGCTATATACTAATCATGAAAAAATCATCCATCATTATTATCATTCTTATTGCTGTGGCCATTGGTGCAATTGTAAGTTCGTATGGCGATGCCAGTACTTATGAAACCTTTGCTGTGGCTGCCGAAAACCCGGATAGGGAATACCATATTGTGGGAACATTGGATACCACAAAACAAAAGTTTTATGATCCGAAAGTAGATGCCAACTATTTTACGTTTTACCTTATTGATGAAAAAGGACAAGAAAGCAAAGTAGTGTATCGTGCTCCCGAGCCACAGGATTTTGAGCGCTCTGAGAAAATTGTGATCATTGGTAAAATGAAAGGGGAGGATTTTGAAGCCTCAAAGATCCTATTAAAATGCCCGAGTAAATACACCGAAAACGAGGTGAAGGGTTCCTAATCATCATCTCAGTCAATTTGCATCTGTTGCATGTATAAACGGTTTTTAGTTTTTGGGTTAATCTTATTAATGGGCTACCAGTTTTTGTTTAAGGCTGGTATCATGGCTTATTATTATGCCAATAAAACCTATATCGCTCAGGTATTGTGCATCAACAGGTCTAATCCTGAAGCACATTGCGATGGAAAGTGTTACCTAAAATCGAAACTGGCAAAGGCCGAAACACCAACAGATTCGGAAACATTGCCGGAAATTGCCAAGTATGATGCTCCTGTGTATGAGCATGTGTTTCAAACTATATATTTTACAGGACCCTTTTCTGCCGGTCTCCAATGCGAATGCTATTACAATAACCTCTATCATTTTACCTTTCAACAAGAGTTGTTAAGGCCGCCTGTGTTTAGTTAATATTTTCTTTTTTTTAGGTACCCGTTCCATTTGCCAAGCCGACCATTTGTGTCGTGTCTTGTTATGGCCGTTATATGTGCCTGTTTATTTCACCTTTTAAGATTAGTTGACTATATGCAACGAGCAAAACACCTTGTTTTTATTTTATTTATATGTATCACCCAATACCGCAGTTATGGTTGCGATGTGTGCGGCAATACCGTTACGTCCAACTATATGGGTATTCTTCCGCAATACCGGCAACATTTTGTGGGACTGCGCTATTTGAATAGTACGTTCACTTCCCAACATGTGCCATCACTGTTTGAAGAGTCGGGCATTACCTCTTCCGATGTGTTCCACAAAGCAGAAGTATGGGGGCGTTTTTATCCAACCAACCGTTTGCAATTGTTTGCATTTGTTCCGTACCAACAAAACACCAAAACCGAAGATGAACTCATAACCCAAACAAGTGGCCTTGCTGATGTATCGGTTATTGGGAATTATATCGTGGTGAACTCGGGCGACAGCGGCCGTTTTGTATTGCGCAATACCTTGTCGGTTGGCGGTGGGGTGAAATTGCCTACCGGAAAATTTGACCCCAATGGCAACCCTGCTTTGCAAGTTGGGACGGGTAGTTGGGATTTTACGGCAAATATCATTTACACTTTGCGATACAAAAAAGCAGGTGTGAACCTGGATGCCAGCACACGGTTTAATACCACCAACAGCAGCGGTTATCAATTTGGTAACAGTTACAATTCAAGCATTCGTTTTTTTTATTGGTACAAACGGAATCGGATTTCTTTTTTGCCTCATGCAGGTCTTGCGTTTGAATATGCTCGCAAAGATCAACAATCGGATATGGTGCAAACGTATACCGGAGGTAGCGGTGTATATGCCGTTATGGGGGCAGATGTGTATATCAATAAAATAGCATTTGGCGCAGGTTATACACATCCTTTATCCGAACATTTATTCGAAGGATTGGTGCATACCAATCGAAAATTGACCGTTCAGGTACTTTATTTATTTTAACAACAGATCATGACAAAATTTTATATTCAATTACTGTTTTTAAGTTTAATGCTTACGCAAATAGCTTGCAACAAAGATGAGGCAACAACTGAAAGTCAGGTTAAAGTTACGTTTACCAATCCAACAAACGCTGCCATTTACAAAGAAAGCGACACACTTTGGGTAACTGTTCAACTATCATCGGATGAGGGTTTGCACGACTTTATTGTGCAGCTGAAAAATCTTACCGAAACAACCACTGCTTATACATATAATGGTCATTCCCACGAAAACAATGCGACTGTTACCTTTTATTATTTACCCAATATCAATGCCGATGCTCAAATGGAACTATCGGTGCTTACGCTTGATCACAATGGTGTGCAAAAGAAAGATGCAATTGTTTTTACAATATTGAATAATGTGTTAGCCCGCAAACCAATGATTAATATTCTATCGCCAACCAATTTTAGTTTTGTTAACGGTGATACTGTTAAGATCAGTGCAGCGGTACATCATAACCTGGATTTAGCAAAAGCAGAGCTTGTATTTAAAGCGAATGGACATCCACTTTTTACGTTACAGCCGGATATTACAGGAACCTCGGCAATCTTCGATACGGCATATATTATCCAAATCAATAGCATGACGGATTTTGAAATAACCCTTTCGGCTACCGATATCCATGGAGAATATGCCATCGTTAAAGAAGGTTTTCATGTGCATCCTTAATGAAAGCAAATTTTGTTCATTGTTGATTTTAAGCGGAATACCCAATTTTTTTTGCTTATCGGATTACGCGGTAATTGTTACCTTTGCGCCACATTTTAGTATTACATGAACGAAGTATTATTTGAAGGAGAAAAATTAATTTATGGGAACCTTGGCCATTTAGCCGTAGTGCTGGCTTTCGGAACATCCATATTAGCAACCATTGCTTACTTTTTTGCTGCCCAAAAGCCGTTGGAAACGGGTTGGCAAAAAATTGCCAATACAGCATTTCATGTGCATACGTTTTCGGTACTCAGCATTGTGGGTATTTTATTTTTTATCATTCATCAACATTTATTCGAATACCATTATGCATGGCAGCACTCATCGCGTGAGTTGCCTGTGCAATATATGATCTCATGTTTCTGGGAAGGGCAGGAAGGAAGTTTCCTTCTGTGGATCTTCTGGCAAATGGTGATCGGCAATATTTTGTTGCGCACTGCTGGTAGCTGGACCAATCCGGTTATGACCATTTTGATGCTTTCGCAGATCGCATTAACATCAATGCTTATCGGAGTGCATGTATTGGGATACAAAGTGGGAAGCAGCCCGTTTGAACTTTTGCGTGTGGCCATGGCCAATGCTCCTATTTTTAAACGTCCTGATTATTTATCAAAGATAGTTGATGGTAATGGGTTGAACCCGTTGTTGCAAAATTATTGGATGGTGATTCATCCACCTACATTGTTCTTTGGATTTGCCATGACTGTTGTTCCATTTGCATTTGCCATTGCCGGCTTGTGGAAACGCGATTATACAGGTTGGATCAAACAAGCATTGCCGTGGGGATTGGTGAGCATTATGGTATTGGGAACAGGTATTGTAATGGGTGGTTTCTGGGCATACGAAAGCTTGAGCTTTGGTGGATATTGGGCATGGGACCCGGTTGAAAATGCTTCGTTGATTCCTTGGTTGATCCTGATCGCAGGTGTGCATGTGATTTTGCTTTACAAACATTCGGGTAATGCATTAACTGTTGGGTTGATCTTAATTCTCGCAACCTTCCTATTGGTATTGTATGCAACATTTTTAACACGCAGCGGTATTTTAGGAAACTCTTCGGTGCATTCATTTACCGACTTAGGCATGAGTGGACAATTACTTGTTTTCTTGTTTATGTTTATCATTTTGGCTGTGGTTATGATGGTGGTGCGTTGGAAAGAAATTCCGAAGTCGCAAAAAGACGAAGAGATCTATACACGTGAATTCTGGATGTTTATTGGTAGTTTGGTGTTGGTTATTTCTGCTTTCCAAATTGTGCTTACCACATCCATTCCGGTATTCAATAAAGTATTGGGCACCAATTTGGCCCCACCTTCAGAGATTATTGATCATTATAATAAGTGGCAAATGCCAATGGCCATCATTATAGCTATTCTTACATCAGTTGCTCATATCATGAAGTTTAAAAAGAACCCTCCTGAAACAATGCGTAAACTTGGTTTCTGGGCTTTAATTTCATTAGTAGTTTCTGTTGCGCTGATGTTTGCTTTCGACCTCAAAAACTGGTTCTATTTAGGATTATTGTTTGCCTCGGTATATGCCGTATTGGGCAATGCATCGTTGATGAAACGCATGTTTGAGGGCAAAGTGCATTTGGTTGGAGCATCAGTAGCACATATTGGTTTTGGAATTTTGTTAATGGGGGTATTGGTTTCATCGGCCAATAAAAAAGTTATTTCCATTAACCAAAGTGGTATGCAGCTGAACCCTGAATTTGATGCACAGGCCAATATGGAACATGTGTATTTGGAAAAAGGGAAAGCACTTCGCATGGGCGATTACGAAATTGAATACAGAAAGGATACAACCGAATGGGTAAACAATTATTACCAGGTTCATTACAAAAAAATAGATCCTAAAACGAATGAGGTAGCGTATGAATTTGATCTATATCCCAATGCTCAGATCAATCCTAAAATGGGATTGGTAGCCAATCCTGATACGAAACATTACCTGTCGCACGATGTGTTTACTTACGTAAGCTCGGTGCCTAAAGAAAAAGGAGAAGCAAAGTTTGTACACCCGCAACAGTATGATGTTGCAGTAGGCGATACTATTTTTAGCAACAACGGCTACATTATTTTAAAGGCCATTAATTCGAATGTGAAAGAGGGTAAGGTGGATATGGAAAACATGCAATTGCTCATCGCGGCAGAGTTGGAAGTACATACGCTTGATCAAGTGTATAAGGTAACACCGATGTATGGTATCCAAAACAATTCTGTAGCACAGTTTGAGTCGGTATTGGAAGAAGCTAAATTGCGTTTTAAATTTACCAACGTGAATCCTGCCAATGGAAAGATCACCATTGAAGTAGGTGAAAAAGATACGTCAGGTGAGTTTATCATCATGAAAGCAATAATGTTCCCCTGGATCAACCTGGTATGGGGCGGAACGATTATCATGATCGTTGGCTTCACTCTTTCGATCATCAAACGGTTGAAAAAAATTAAAGACGAGAAAGAGAAGGAAAAAACGGTGATCGGTTAATTGATCCGGTAGTTTCGGGATATGGTTTTGTGTTGAGTGTGTTAATGGTGAAGGATAATATGAAACAACACGAAAACGCTACATAATAACTATTTAAACGGTTTTTAAACGTCAAACAACAAACGCCAAACTCATGAGCAAATCTATTGTCATCATCGGTTCCGGGAATGTGGCAACACATTTGGGAAACGCTTTGAAACAAGGTGGGTTTTCGGTAGATATTGTATATAGCAGGGATGGTCAAAAAGCAACTGCGTTGGCTCATCAATTAGGTGCTATACCTTATACACAACTTGAGTTGTTGCCCACACATGCTGATCTCTACCTCATTGCTGTAAAAGATGCTGTTATTGAAGATGTGGCCGGTCTACTTCCGGTTGTTGACGGGTTGGTGGTGCATACATCCGGAACAACACCGATGAGTGTATTAGCCAAACACAAACGTGCAGGTGTATTTTATCCGTTGCAATCATTGTCTAAAAACACTCCGGTTTCGATTGGTGATATCCCGCTATTGCTGGAAGCAACACATGCAGGCGATCTGGCAATATTGGAATCTATCGCCAAACAATGTGGAGCCACCACACTTACTGTCAATTCGGAGGACCGGAAAACGGTGCACCTGGCAGCAGTATTTGCCAATAATTTCAGCAATTATTTATACACTGTTGCCGAACAAATATTGAGTACGAAAGGAATTTCCATCGATATTTTAAAACCCTTGATCCTGGAAACCGCGCGCAAGGTGCAGCATCATGCGCCATCGAAAGTGCAAACAGGGCCGGCCATGCGCAATGATATTCCCACAATGGAAATGCACCTGAAACTGATGGAACAAATGCCCCAGTACCAAAAAATATATGAATTGTTGAGCAAAGGAATCCAAACGGATTTGTGATTTCAGTCCCGAATTCTCGGGATGAGATTTTTGATTTCACAAATCTCCAAAATTCCTATCTTTACCCAATGGCAAATTACTTAGCAAAATTGCACCAGATAAAATGTTTTGTGTTTGATGTAGATGGAGTACTTACGGATGGCATGGTGTTGGCGTTGGAAAGTGGCGAACAAGCGCGTAGGTTTAATATCAAAGATGGATACGGAATTGAACGGGCCTTGTTGGCAGGTTATCATGTAGCCATTATTTCGGGAGGAAATCAAATAGGTGTTCAAAAACGGTTGGAGTTTCTTAAAATTAAACATATCCATTTGGGTGTAAAGGATAAAATTGAGGTGTTTAACAATTTGTGTGCTGAGCTGAACATACAAGCTGAAGAAGTATTGTATGTGGGTGATGACCTGCCCGATTATGATGTGATGAAATTAGCAGGATTACCTTGTTGCCCGCAGGATGCCACACAAGAAATAAAAGAAATTTCGTTGTATATATCGGATAAAAAAGGTGGCAAAGGATGTGTGCGCGATGTGATTGAAAGAGTAATGAAAGTGCAGGGGACATGGCGTAAATTTGAAGGGGAGACGATAAATAACTAGTAAGAAGGAGTAAGCAATGGGATAGTAGGCAGTAGGCAATCTTTTTTAGAATGGGAAATTAATTTGCCTACTGCCTACTATCTTTTTGCCTATTATAAAATATAAAAAACATGCGTTACAGATTAACTCTTATACTTATTTTGTTCATTGTGAAAGCGAATGCAAACCGCATTTTAATCCCGATGGATGAGTCTCAAAAAAATCATTTGAAAGCTTATGGTATTGCTTTTTGGGAATTGAAGCGTGAGGCAGATGTTGATTGGTTGCTCAATTACCGTGATGGAAGTTTTATGTTGATGTTTAGCGAAGCAGCCGAAAAGGAATGCAGGGTAAGAGGGGTAAGCTATGAAGTGATCAGCGAAGGACAGACCACGCAGATATTGCAGGAAATAGCCAAGCCCGAAGTGAACATGGAATTGGTGAAATTGCATAAGGCGCCCAAAATTGCAGTGTATTCACCTAAAACCAAACAACCTTGGGATGATGCCGTAACATTGGTGTTGACCTATGCCGAAATTCCATACGAAGTGGTATTTGATGATGAGGTATTGGATGGGAAACTACCGTTGTATGATTGGCTGCATTTGCACCACGAAGATTTTACAGGTCAATACGGAAAGTTTTATGCCAACTTTGCCAACGCGGCCTGGTATCAGGCAGAAGTGAGAGAAGCCGAGGCAACCGCTGCCAAACATGGTTATAAAAAGGTTTCTGAATTAAAATTGGCTGTTGCCAAAAAGATCAGGGACTTTACAATGGGTGGTGGATTTTTGTTTGCAATGTGTTCGGCTACGGATAGTTATGATATCGCTTTGGCTGCTGATGGTGTGGATATTTGTGAGGTGATGTTTGATGGTGATCCAGCTGATCCGCGGGCAGATGCTAAATTGAATTTTGATAATACCTTTGCTTTCAAGGATTTTAAATTAATCATGAATCCTTATGTATACGAGTATTCATACATTGATGCGACACCCGATACCCGTGCTGTAAACGAAGCCAATGATGTGTTCACCTTGTTTGAGTTTTCGGCCAAATGGGATGTGGTTCCAACCATGCTTTGCCAAAATCATACCCAGGTGGTGAAAGGTTTTTACGGTCAAACGACTGCTTTCAGGAAACAATTTATCAAAAGTGATGTGTTGATCATGGGCGAAAGTAAATCGTTGGGAGAAGCGCGTTATATTCATGGAACTTCCGGCAAGGGTACCTGGACTTTTTATGGAGGGCACGATCCCGAAGATTACCAACACCAGGTTGGCGAGCCGCCTACAGACCTGGCATTGCATCCAAACTCGCCAGGTTATCGGTTGATCCTCAATAATATTTTGTTTCCTTCGGCCAAGAAGAAAAAAATGAAAACCTAATTTGTTGTGATAAGATTGGGGTGCGATTTTGATTTCTGTTTTTTTAGGATTATGTTGTGCTAAATTCAATCATTATCAATATTCATCTATGAAACAACAATTAACTGCGCTTGTTCTTGTAGCAAGCATCTGTTTTTTATCTTGTAAAAAGGAAGATTCTTCAACCGGAACAACCTCATCAACGACATCAACAACTGCTACCACAAGCACAACTGCAACAACGGCAAGTACCAGTACCACCGCTTCAACTGCCAGTACAAGTACAACGGCAACTACTGCAAGCACGAGTACGACTGCCACCACCAGTTCTACATCAACAACTTCGTCTACAAGCACAACAGCATCGACTTCATCAACGTCAACAACCAGTTCAACCTCAACTACCAGCAGCACATCTACTACGAGTGGAGGAGCTAGTTTTATATTTGATGGAATTACATATCCTGCTCTTGAAGGAAACTGTGGATTTAGTTCAGAGTTGAATGAGTTAACCATTTATGGTTCTGTCACCATTGGTGATTCTTCATTTAGCATAGCGGTAGAATTTCCTGATACCACTCCAACTGTTGGCAATCATACGGCACAATATAACTCAGGTTCATTGGCTGTTGGAAAATGCAGGGCAATATTGGATATTATTGAAGTTTCATCAGGTAATATTATTGCTACCTATAAAGCTTCAAATGGAGGAACGATAGCCTTAACCAGCAGTGGTAACAAGAAGTATAAAGTAAGTTTTGATAATATTGATTTTGGAAACATAACCGGTGGCGGAACCGCTAAAAAGAAGGTGTCGGCAACATCCTTTGGTTGCGAGTAATATCTTTATTTTCTTATTGTAAATCCGTTGTGCATTGATATATCTTGCACAACGGATTTTTTATGTCCAAAAAGGTTTAAGTATTACGAAGAATGAAAAAAATATTAATAGCCAATAGAGGAGAAATTGCATTGCGTGTGATGCGCACAGCGAAAGAAATGGGGATTAAAACAGTTGCCGTTTTTAGCGAAGCCGATCGGGAAGCCTTGCATGTGCGGTATGCAGATGAAGCAGTTTGTATCGGCCCTCCTGCATCCAGCCAGTCGTACCTGGTAATGGATAAGATCTTGGCGGTGGCTAAGGAATTGGGTGTTGATGGTATTCATCCAGGCTATGGTTTTTTATCAGAGAATGCGGTGTTTGCTCGTAAGGTAAAAGAGGCAGGTATCACATTTATCGGACCTACTGCCGAAGCCATGGAAGTAATGGGAAGCAAGCTGGGTGCAAAAGCTGCCGTAAAAGCCTTTGGCGTACCGATGGTTCCCGGAACGGAAGGTGCTATCAGTGATATCACAGAAGCTAAAAAAGTAGCGTCAGAAATCGGTTATCCTGTGTTGGTAAAAGCTTCGGCAGGTGGTGGAGGTAAAGGAATGCGTGTGGTTGAACAGGAAGCGGAATTTGAACAACAGGTTCAAATGGCCATGAGTGAAGCCATCTCTGCATTTGGTGACGGAGCCGTATTCATTGAAAAATACGTTGGTTCTCCAAGACATATTGAATTTCAAATTTTAGGTGATAACCACGGAAATATCGTTCACCTGTTTGAACGTGAATGTTCGATACAACGCAGGCATCAAAAATTGGTGGAGGAAGCTCCCTCAAGTTGCCTTACCCCGGAAGTTCGTCAGAAAATGGGAGAGGCTGCCGTGAATGTTGCGAAAGCCTGTAATTATACTGGAGCAGGAACCGTGGAGTTTCTGGTAGACGACAAGTTGAATTTTTATTTCCTGGAAATGAACACACGCTTGCAAGTAGAACACCCCGTAACGGAGCAAATTGTTGGATTGGATCTTGTAAAAGAGCAGATCCGGGTTGCAAGGGGAGAACAATTGGGCTATACTCAAGCTGACCTGGAAATACGCGGCCATGCTATTGAACTGCGGGTATGTGCCGAAGATCCTGCCAATAACTTTTTACCCGATATCGGTAAATTGGTGACCTATAAAACGCCCCAGGGATATGGCGTAAGGGTTGACGATTCGTTCGAAGAAGGAATGGAAATTCCGATCCATTACGACCCGATGATCGCTAAGTTGATCACGTTTGGTAAGTCGCGTGAAGAAGCCATTCACCGGATGATCCGCGCAATTGATGATTACCATATTTCGGGAATTGAAACAACCTTAAATTTTGGAAAATTCGCCATGCAGCATCCTGCATTTGTGAGTGGTAATTTTGATACTAAATTTATTGATACCTATTTCAAACCTGAATTATTGCCAAACAATTTTGTTGATGAATCTGTTATAGCATTAGCTGCAGGAACATTGTATGAGCAGCAACACAAGGTTCAGTTATCGCCAACAACAGTTGCCCCTGAAGAAGGGAACTGGAAACGCAATCGCAAAGCCTATTAAGGGATATTCATTATATTTGTTGCCTTATTAAAAAATATATAACGTGTCGAAAGGGTCAAAAATCATTATTAAAACAGAAGAGCAAATAGAAGGCATTCGCAAGAGTAGCCAACTTGCTGCCACGTGTTTAAAGGAAATTACGCCATTTGTAAAAGCAGGAGTAACCACTGAATATTTAAATTCTATTTGCAAAGAGTTTATCAAAGACCACAAAGCAATTGCAGCTACGCTCGGGTATAATGGTTATCCGAAAGAAACCTGCATTTCCGTTAATGATGTGATCTGCCATGGTATTCCGGGGCCATATGAATTGCGTGATGGTGATATTGTGAATATTGACGTGACCACCATTTTAAATGGATACTATGGTGATACCAGCAAAATGTATACGGTTGGAGGTGTTACCGAACACGCTCAAAAATTAATTGACGCTGCCAAAGAGTGTTTGCGTATTGGAATTATGCAATGCCGCCCCGGTAATCGTTTTGGAAATATTGGCTACGAGATCAATAAATATGCAACATCACTGGGCTACTCTGTGGTATATGAATTTTGTGGGCATGGGGTAGGAGTGCATTTTCATGAAGCACCTGAAGTATGCCATGTTGATGATAAAGATAAAGGTCCGTTGATGTTGCCGGGCATGACGTTTACCATCGAGCCGATGATCAATGCCGGAAAAGCCAGGGCCAAAATTGATAAAAAGGATGGTTGGACAGCTAGGACGATTGATGGTAAATTATCAGCTCAGTTTGAGCATACCATTTTGCTTACACCCACGCGTCCGGATGTGTTAACAGATATTGATGGGGAGTTTCCCAAACCTTAAGGGTATATCAACTGCATCATCGTAACATCCAGGATCTTCCCGAATTTCTTTCCCACTTCTTTCAGTACACCTACGGTGCGAAAACCATTTTGTTCATGCAGGTAAATGCTTTTGTCGTTGCCTTGTGTAATGCGCGACAGAACACAATGCAATCCTCCTTTTTTGCCGGCATCAATAATGGCATGCATTAATTGTTTTCCGATTCCCCGGTTGTGAAAAGCGGGAGCGATGTAAATGGAGATTTCGGCTGTATCATCATAAGCACAACGGTCGCTCCACCTGGTCATGCTGGCAAATCCTACAATTTTATTTTCAACCTCTGCAACCAGAACAGGGTATTTTTTCGAATGTTGCCTGAGCCATTCTTCACGGTCGGCCACCGATTTGAGTTCGGTATCAAAAGTTGCAGTCGTATTTTCAATGGCTTCATTGTAAATAGCTGCAATGGCTTTAGCGTCTGAGAGAATAGCTGGACGAATGAGCATAATGGTTGTTTTATATTTTTAGGGAAATTGGCTTACATATCCAATCTCGAATTTCGAAAAAAACGCAAAGATTAAATAATAAAAAAACGGAATGAATTTTAGACTCATTCCGTTTATGCTAACTGCTAAAGGCCAAAAGCCAATAGCTAAAAAAGTCCGTTCAATTCGGTTTCAATTTTGTTTATCACAAATCCCAGGTCTTCCGGTTTGTCGGCAAAGTTTAAATTGTCCACGTCAATGATCAATAAGCGGTGTTTGTAAGTTGAGATCCACGCTTCGTAACGTTCGTTGAGCCTGCGCAAATAATCCAAACGGATCGAATCTTCGTATTCACGTCCGCGTTTTTGGATTTGGTTCACAAGCGTAGGAATTGATGCACGTAAATAAACCATCAGATCTGGAGCTTTTACATTGCTGCTCAATGAATCGAACATTTTTTGATAGGTTTCAAAATCGCGGGTGCTCAGCAATCCCATCGAGTGGAGATTGGGCGCAAAAATATGGGCGTCTTCGTAAATCGTTCTGTCCTGTACAATACTCTTTTTACCTTTTTGCATTTGCACCAAAGAGTTGTAGCGGCTGTTCAAAAAGTATATCTGAAGGTTGAATGCCCAGCGTTGCATGTCTTCATAAAAATCACTTATGTATGGATTGTCCTCTACATCTTCATAATGTGGCTCATATTTGTAATGACGAGCTAATAATGTGGTAAGTGTTGTTTTTCCCGAACCAATGTTTCCGGCTATCGCTAAATGCATACTTTTCTGTTCTTTTACTAAGCTACAAGTTTATACTATTGTCCTTAATTTCCTACGGTTGTGGAAATGTTTTAACCACCCCAAGGTCAGATACATCGGGCTATCGCTTTTTTATACTTAATTCGCCTTACTATCAATTAAACCTACAATGACAACTCATAGAGTAGAACACGATTTTTTGGGAGAAAAACAGATCCCGGATAATGTTTATTATGGTGTTCAAACGGCACGTGCACTCGAAAATTTCCAGATCACGGGGATTCCGTCTTCCAAAGAACCATTGATGATTGAGGCGATGGCTTATGTTAAAAAAGCAGCAGCCATGGCCAATAAAGATTGCGGTATTTTGGATGAGAACATTGCATATGCAATTTGCAAGGCCTGCGACAAACTGATTGCAGGGGAATACTTAGACCAGTTTCCAACCGATATGATACAAGGAGGGGCAGGGACTTCGGTAAATATGAATGCCAATGAAGTGATTGCCAATTTGGGGTTGGAAATCCTGGGACTACGCAAAGGTGATTATGAACACCTGCATCCCAATAACCATGTGAACTGTTCGCAATCCACCAACGATGCTTATCCAACGGCCTTTCGCATTGCGTTGTTCAAAAAAATGGAACGCATGATTAAAGCCATGACAGTATTGCGTGATGCATTTGGCCGCAAAGGAGTGGAGTTTAAAAATGTGATCAAAATGGGGCGTACCCAATTGCAGGATGCGGTTCCGATGACATTAGGAGCGGAGTTTCATGGTTTCGCCACCACCATTACTGAAGATATTAACCGTTTGTGTGAGGCTCAAAAACTGATCCTGGAGATCAATATGGGGGCAACAGCTATCGGAACGTCCATTAATGCACCTGAGGGTTATCCCGAACTGGTTACAAAATATTTGGCCGATATCAGCGGTATTCCGGTTGTATTGTCGGAAGACCTTATCGAAGCAACATCTGATACCGGAGCTTATGTTCAAATATCGGGTGTGATGAAACGTTGTGCTGTAAAGCTATCCAAAATATGCAACGATCTACGTTTGCTTTCTTCAGGCCCAAGAGCCGGGTTTAATGAAATTAATTTACCCAAGCTTCAACCGGGTTCATCCATTATGCCGGGTAAAGTCAATCCTGTTATCCCGGAAGTGGTGAACCAAACGGCTTATTATGTAATAGGAGCGGATGTAACGATTACCATGGCTGCAGAGGCAGGACAATTACAACTGAATGTGATGGAACCTGTAATTGCATTTAGTTTGTTCACCTCATTGAGTTATCTTGAAAACGCTTGTTATGCTTTGCAAAGCAAGTGTATTGATGGCATCACGGCCAATGAAGAAAATTGCCGCAATATGGTGATGAACAGTATTGGAATCGTAACGGCTTTAAATCCAATTTTGGGATACGAAGAATGTTCTTCCATTGCCAAAGAAGCGTTAAACTCCGGTAAGTCTGTTCACCAAATTGTAGTGGTGGAGCGTAAGCTGATCCCCCAAAGCAAGTGGGATGAAATCTATAATTTGGAAAACCTGATCCATCCGAAATTTATACAATAAAAAAAAGCCGATAGTTCAGATGAAGAGCTATCGGCTTTTTGATTTTAATGCTTAGCGTCTTTTTTGCAGCAAGCATCAAGGCTTTCGTAGGCTTTTGGATCGGCCTTCATTTCGTCTGCATCATAACCAGCCTTGGTGATGGCAAGTTTAATTTTTTCAGGAGTCGTTCTCTTTGGGTCGTACTTCACGGTTAGGATCTTTGTATCCACGTTTAAGTTCGATTCTTTTACGCCCTTTTCGTAAGCCATTGCTTTTTCCATTGTTTCCTTGCACATATCGCATACGGCAGAAGTTTTAATCTGAATGGTTTGGATGCCTTCTTTAGCGGTATCCTTTTGTTGTGCCCAGGCACCTAAACTTAAGGTGATCAGGGATAATGTGATGATTAGGTTTTTCATGTTACGTGTTAATTGTATTAATTGTGTTGTTAAATTCTATCCGCAGTCTGCTGTGTAACGACACACAACGAACTGCAAACATCAAACTTATTTGATCGACATCCTAAACCCTGCGTAAAATACCCTTCCCATTACAGGACCCCAGATGACTGAGGCATCAAAGTAATTTCCGAAAGGATTCGCAGGATCGATGATCTGTTGTTGTTGAATATAGTTAAAAAGGTTTTCGGCTCCAACATAAAGTTCAAACCGTTTGAATTTTTTGGTTACCTGGGTATTGAACGTATAATAAGGTTTTGAATACGATTCCATTTGCAAGCCAACCGGATTCGAACTTGTGTTAGGCAATCTGTTTTGTCCGAACCATTTTACCGTAGCATCAAATTTCCATTTTTCGAAATGGGTAGCATACGCCACGTTGAATAATATCCTATCCTTTGCTATCAAAGGCTTTTGAAGGAGTGCGCCATTGTAGTTTGTGCGAACATCCTGCCACTTGTATGCCAACCGAACTTCGAAATGTTTAATGGGTTCATAGTTAAATTCGGTTTGAAAACTGTTGGAATACGATTGTCCTTTTAAGTTGTACAAATGAACCTCTTGCGTGTTTTGATCAAGGTCGGTTACAATTTGGTTTTGGAAATCGGTACGGAAAAAGTCCATTACCAAGGCTGCATTTTTGTGTGCAATTTTAAATTTATGGGTCAGCGAAACACCATAATTCCATGCCACTTCCGGTTTGAATGTTTCCTCAATCACCACCCTGCGACTGCTGGCCATGATAAAAGGCTGTTCCACAAAAATATTGGCCACACGCATGCCTTTACCGGCCGAAAAACGCAATACGGAAGATGTAGTAAGATTGATCTTTAAATGTGCGCGAGGATTAAAGAATGTTCCATACAAATTATGGAAATCGGTGCGTGCACCCAACAATAATGAAAGCTTATTGATGATCTCGTAATTGTATTCCGCAAAAACTCCCGGTACCGATTCGTTGCGTTTAAAATTGGAATCACTTGTATTGACGGTATATGTCTCATTAAAATGATCCAACAAATACGAAGCGCCCATTTTGATTTTATGATCGCTGGTATTGATGATGGTTTGGTAATACAAACTGGCATTCACCGTTTGTTCTTTGCCGTTGTATGCTTTAAATCCATAAAAAGCATCGTGTTCATAAGTCCTGGCATTCACCGAGAAGTTCACACTTTTATAAGGCCTTCCGGTAAATCCGAATGCTGCTTTGCTAAATGCTTCCAGGTGTTTGGTTTGGATGCCGACACCATACACTTGCTTTAGGTCATTTTCTGCCCGGTTGTTAAAGGCCATTTGCCCGCCCGTACGACTGTCCAAGTTAGCAATAACCCCAAATGAAGCCATGAGTTTGCCTTGTTTTTCATACTTCCATTTGTTGACAGCTCCCAATTGATAACCTGTGGCTACGTCCATATAACCATCATTGTTAAAATCATTTTTGTTGGTTACGGTACTGGCATGGGTCAATAATAAAGTGCTCCATTCTTTATTGAACCGATGTCCTAAATGGATATTGGTTTCATAACGGCCCCAATCACCTGCATATAGGTTTACATGCAACCGATCTGTTTTTTCGGGTTTCAGCAATTCGATATTGATCTGACCCGAAATACTTTCATAACCATTCACCACCGAACCAACACCTTTAGTGATATCAATACTGTGAGCCCAAGAACCGGGAATATGCGAAAATCCAAAATTGGTGGATAATCCACGAATTCCACCTTGTTGTTCAATGAGTGTTTGGGTATATGCACCATCCAATCCAAGCATCTTGATTTGTTTGGTTCCCGATAATGCATCATTGTATGTTACATCAACGGTGGCATTGGTTTCAAAACTTTCGCTCAAATTACAACAGGCAGCTTTGGTAAGTTCTTTCGCATTGATTGTTTGCCTGTTCATCGGGTCGATGGTTGAAAATGCCAGCGACTCTTTGGTATCCGTGATTTCAACTTCCTTTAAAGTAGCCGATGGTTTAAGCTTAAAATGCAATTCGGTTTGGTTGTTGAACGCAATTGAGTCACTCACATAACCGACATAACTAACAATTAATACTGCAGGCGTTTTGGCAGGATACGCAATTTCAAAAATACCATTTGCATCTACCACAGTCCCTTGCTGACTGTTTTTCCATACCACCGTAGCACCTTGCAATGCCTCTTTTGTATTGGCATCGGTAACGGTTCCTTTAATGGATTGTGCGTGTGCAACACTAAGGCTGCACGCTATTAAAATTAAAAATAAATACTTCATGTTTCATGTTTAGAAATGAATAAATACAGAACAGCAATACCGTATTGTGTATTGCATCAAAACATGAATGAAGGATCAAATTCGGAAAACCTGCGTAAAACTTTGCGCGGGTTGTTTTCGGGAAAGAAGAGGAGGTGCGGCAGTTGCATTGCCTGTTGCCTCAGTATGAATATAGGTTAGAGCTAGCGGAGCAAATAATACAGCTACAGAAGTGAGTAAATGCCCGGTTTGGTTCTGTTGTTCGTAAACCTCAGTGCTTTCATGAAGTTTGATAAAATTGCTTGAATTAGCACAGCAGCTTTCTTTGGGTTCGGTTTGCTTAACATGTTTAGGAGTACAGCAATCCAAAGCAGCTTTGTGGTGACAATCGTCAGCATCCTTTGAGATGGACACAACGGTGTGGCCATCTTCTGTGCAAATCATTTTGTAAACAGGTACACCTGTGTAACCCACCACAATGGTAAGTGCCAACAATAAGGATAGTACTTTGGTTACGAAGTTTTTCACAAGGCAAATATAAGGGTTAAAATGGAAATTTTAATGGGTTTGGGAAGTACTGGTTGTATTTATGCTTACCTTATAATTGGTTTATAATAATTATAAAGATCATATGCAGGAAGTCTTGTCAATTCATTTTCCTGTTTTAAAATTTTCCTTATGTCCGGCAATCGTTTTTCGGCAAGAAGAAAAGTCATAGGACAAGCAAGTGCCATTAGTAATTCTATTGAAGAAGCACTTATGAAATTTTGAATTAATGCAGGACCAAAGGATGTTCCAGTAGCAATGGTTCCTATATTACAGGCAAGCTTGATTCCTAAGTTTCCTCTTTCATGAACGTAATCACGATTCTCTTTAAGAAATTTTTCAAACTGGTCTTTGATTCTCTTTTCAAATTCGTTTAAATCTTTTGAGTCTAAAGCCATTTTAAGAAGAGTTTCTTCTAGTTTTACCTTGTTCTCTCCATATTTTCCCCACATTTTAGTTCTTAATTTCAATGTTTGCTTCAAAGTAAGATCGGTTATCTTGTTTTGATCAAGGAAATCAGAAAACATTACTTTTTCAACTCTACCGATTAAATCTAGATTACTAATTTCAATAGAACCATCATGAGCTTCAGTGACTAGTGTAGAAAAGTTTGTTTGCATCTGATTAATCACCGAAGAATAACCTGGATTAGTTGTAAATGGGACTAGGTCTTTTAAATGACAAACCATTAAGTTTCTGGAGATTGCTGCAATTCTTGCATGAATCATTCTTGTAAGAATAATACGTTCTTCATCGGATTTATAGTTACCTAGATATGGTATTTTGTTGTTTAATCTTTCATCTCCATGTTTAATACTATCATCAACGCCCACTGGTGCTAGATCGTCATAGTTATTTTCCTTGAGCCAATTTCTGTCTAAACCAATACTAGCGGCTCTGATAAACTCTTCATTAGAAAGCATGTACCTATAATTCCAATAAACAAAACGATGTAAGTCGTCAATATGATAACCACCCCCCACACCTTGATGATATAAATATGATGGCTTATCCATTACTATTAAAGACCCTTCATCAACTGCTGGTTTAAATTGAACAAGAATTTTCTCAAAATTTGCGTCATGATTTTTCTCTTTTCCAAGAGGTTTAGCTAGCCCAGCATTACCTAAGCTTATTCCTGGCGCATTAGAAGCTATTGATAGCAAATCATTCCCACTGACGAAATCTCTATCATCTGGATGCTTTAAATATACTTTTTCATAATTAAGTAAAGCCCTTTTCAGTGTGTCAGAGCTAACACAATCTTCAGTTGGTAATATTAATGTGCTTTTCATTTTATTGTTCGGTGGTATAGGGAATTACATTACTCCTCTGTACCCAATATTATTTATGCGCCTCCGCCATCGGATTCGGATAATTGTCGCTTTGGTCTTCGGTGGTATTGTCTAAGCACACAAAATCTTTTTCCACCAATATATAAAGGTCTTTTCCGTTGGGCAAAGCCATATTGCTTTCATAGCCCACACGCTCGGTTGCAAGCCATTCTTCAGCCCACACTGCGGGCATCAAAACGGTTACTTTATTGTTTTCAAATGCTGCGCTCATGGCGGGTTGCTCGTTTTGTTTTAAAGCATAGGTAAGCTGCGAAGGGCCAAATTCTGTATGCTCTTCAATTAAACCGTTTTTACCAAAAGTATCCACTTCCGATCGGGTTAAACGGATGCGAACCGAGTTTCCTTTAATGCGAATTTTCATGACTTGTTTTTTATGGAAACGAAGATATGTTTTTTGTTTTATGGTTCTATGGTCACGAAGTTTCGGGATGGCTTTATGCTGACATAAAACAACACATGCGTATACCCTCTGAGCCATATCCCGATACTTCGAGACCATTTTCCGTTTAACAAGTAAATATCATTTTCTCATTATCCAATTGTTCCATACTTTCGCTTTATGCAAAAAATTCTCAATTATATAAATGGTGCTTTGGTTGAACCTGTTTCAAAGCAATTTATTGATAATTATAATCCATCAATAGGAGAGGTATACTCCCTTTGCCCGGATAGCGATGAGCGTGATGTTGAAATGGCGTACCAGGCTGCCAATGCTGCATTTGAAGAATGGAGCAATACACCGGCAGATAAACGCAGCAAGGTGATGTTGCGCATTGCCGAGTTATTAGAGAAAAATTTAGACAAATTTGCTGAAGCCGAAACCATCGATCAGGGAAAACCCTTATGGCTTTCCAAAAATGGAGAGATCCCCCGTGCCATCAGCAATATTCACTTTTTTGGCACAGCCATCGAACATTATGCAAGCGAAGCCCATCCAATGGGAACGCACGCTATCAACTATACAACACGTACTCCAATTGGTGTGGTGGGTTGTATTTCGCCCTGGAACTTACCTTTGTATTTGTTTACCTGGAAAATTGCTCCGGCCATTGCCAGTGGAAATTGTGTGGTGGCAAAACCGTCAGAGGTTACACCCATGACTGCCTTTTTGTTGAGTGAAATTTGCATTGAAGCCGGTTTGCCCAAAGGCGTGTTGAATATTGTGCATGGCCTTGGTCCGAAAGTGGGAAGTGCCATGACAGTTCATCCCGGTATTAAAGCCATCTCGTTTACGGGTGGTACCAAAACAGGTGCGGAGATTGCAAGGGTTGCTGCACCTATGTTTAAAAAACTTTCATTGGAACTGGGTGGTAAAAACCCGAATATCATTTTTGCTGATTGCAATTTTGATAAAATGCTCACAGAAACATTGCGCTCTTCGTTTTTAAACCAAGGAGAGATTTGTTTGTGCGGCTCCCGCATTTTTGTGGAGCGCCCGATATATGAAAAGTTTAAAACAGCTTTTGTTGAAAAGGTAAAAGCTGAGTTGGTGGTTGGCAATCCAATGGATGCCCAAACCAAAACAGGCGCTATTGTGAGCCAATTGCATTTCGAAAAAGTATTGAGTTATATCGAGCTGGCCAAGCAGGAAGGTGGAACCATTTTATGTGGCGGACATGCCGTAAAACCTGAAGGCAAGTATGCTAACGGCTGGTATATTGCGCCAACGGTAATTGAAGGTTTGGCTTACGATTGCAGAACAAATCAGGAGGAAATATTTGGACCTGTGGTAACCATTACACCATTTGATACCGAAGAAGAAGTATTAATGATGGCCAACTCAACTGAGTATGGTTTGGCAGGCGTTGTATGGACAGAAAACCTCACGCGCGCGCATACCATGGCCAATAAGATTAAAGCGGGTATTGTATGGATCAACTGTTGGTTGCTGCGCGACTTGCGCACCCCATTTGGTGGGGTAAAAAGCAGTGGAGTAGGGCGCGAAGGAGGTTGGGAAGCATTGCGCTTTTTCACCGAAGCGAAAAATGTTTGTATAAAGTTATAGGTTGTTGTTTACCTATCTTTACCTAAGTAATCAAAAAAATATGAATGCGACCTACTATACTGAAATATACCTGAGGGATATTCAGAAACTGCACGATGAAATTCAGTTGTATGCAAATGATGATTTGTTGTGGAAAGTAGAACCGGGGATCAGCAATTCGGGTGGTAATTTGTGTTTACACCTGATTGGCAACCTGCAACATTTTATTGGTGCTACCTTAGCCAATACCGGTTATGTGCGCAATCGCGAAGAAGAATTTTCCACCAAAGATTTGAGCAAGCATGAGTTGATGGTGATGCTGCACGATACACAGGCAATGTTGCAAAGTGCTTTACCCAAACTAACCGATGCGGATTTAAACAAGGAGTATCCTTATGATTTTATGGGTAAGCGCACAACGGCCTGGTACCTCAACCAGTTCTTGCTGCACTTTCAATACCACCTGGGACAAATCAATTACCACCGTAGGTTATCAGGTATAATCGCGAAAACCAAATGGCGCTAAATCAAAATCGAGATGGCGCTATTTTTAGAACCCGCATACAATAATATCAAATACTATTACATTTGCCACATGATTACTTCAAACCTTATAATTTCAGAAAGTAATTGACTGACCTCAGAAAGTAAAAAAGCCCCAAATAGGGGCTTTTTATTTAGTGAGTGGGATTTGAACCCACGAACCGCCATTACCACACGCATAGGATACCATTCGCGTTCGACTTTGCATTGCTGCTTTCATGGCTTGCCTTTAGGTATCTTCTTAGCCAATCACCATCACAAACATAAGGTTTAACGCAACTTTAAACAATCTTTAAACACTTTAATCTAACCTATACCGAAACTCGCCAATTACTATTTCAGTACCATCAGCAATAACACCACCTGTATTATTCTCCATACTAATAAATCCCGAACCCGGGCTTGCGATAATGGTAATTCCAGACGTAGCAAGAACAACGGGCATTGCAACAGTTACAAGCGGCCGCCATATATCGGGAATGGGGAACACGGCAAGGGTTGACCCATTTGCCCAAGCTGTATCTACCGTTATACGTCCACGTACAATTAACTCGCGGTTTACTGTTTTGTAACTCAGTCGGGTCGGTCCGGCTGCTACTGTGGCAAAATCGAAATCAGGCTCGGGTACTACCTCTGTCCAAACAGTGTTCTGTACACGGTTACGATCGAAGTAGGCAAAATTACCACCTACGGCCACGTTACCATTTAATTTGGCTTTGCGGATTTTATAAACATCGCGCACTATTAAGTCTTTATACGTTACGGTTTGTACATCGTTTGTTTCGTGGGCTTCAAAATACGCACCAGGTTCGTATAACAAGGAAATGCTTGCTCCGTCAAAAAGCAGGATTTCGGAATCATGAACAACAACGCCCGGCCCTACATTCAACATGCCACCCGCCCGCGTTACTGCGCAACCTGACAAAATAAAACCAGTACCCATACTGGTCATTAATGCTTCAAAACCGAAACGCATGGCAGTTTGTAACCATGTTAAATCATCAATGCTTAACGGATGTCCGCCCGGGTAAAATTTTAATTCATTCATTTTATGTAAGTGTTATTTGGTAGCGTTTTCCTGCAAATCTGTATTTCTCAATTTCCTGCTTAATATTGACAGGTATCGGTGTGTAAACTTCGTTTGGCACATACACCGTAAAGTCGTAAGGATTTAATATTTCACTGTGGCCGTATATATAAATCTTCAGCGAATCATCTATGGCCTCATCATGTTTATAGACATATACCTTTTTAGCTTCCTCAATTGTCTCGTTATGATTATAGATATAGTAATGGGTTTCTGCATCATCATTGGTGGCAATTTGAATGCGTTTTAAAACAGGATCAAACAATATATTTAGCTTTTCCTCCACGCAAATGGTTTCGCCCGAAAACATGGTGTCGAAATCAATTGCCGTTTTCTTTACGATGAACCGATCCCAAGCAACTTGTACGGGAGCAATCAAAGCATACGACAAAGCGATGCGCACAGGTTTGCGCATTTGCAGAGGTATGTATTGCTCTAACCATATACGTATGTTCCAGTTGTAGTTCATTTATACAGCTATGTAATTAATTTGAGCAACATCACTAAGTGGATGTGCAGGGTCAATTTTAAAATGGCCGCTGTATGCTTCCGCATCAAATGTAACGGCAACGTATACACCCGCATCAGGTCTAAGTTGCAAAGAAGTAATCGCCACACCACCCGCAGCCACACCACTTACCTTTTCAATAGCATCTCGGAATAAGTTTATATTCATACGGCCATTAAAATAGATGCTTGCTAAGTGGTCGTTTATTGCGGCCTCTACAATCACTTTAAAATCGGAAAGGATCAACGAACCATCGTAACGAATACTTAATTGCGGCCACACCAAATCAGCTAATTGACTAATGAAAGCCGTTTTAATTCCTGCGGCTTTTCTGCGGTTAATGTAAAATGTGAATCGGATTAACTCATCGTTTGTGAGCGGTACATTGTTTACTTTTACCACTTTAAAAACAACACGGCCCTCATCATTTTCAACTACGGCCACTTGCTTTATGATCCGTTTGCTTTCGTCAATGGTTGCGTAACCCGCTTTGCCATCCACGACCACAAGCGGGTCTCCGTCCTGATACTCCAAAGCGGTATCAGCAAACCACGCAAGCGTACCAAAGTTGGCAGCCTTTCCGCGTTCGTCCAATTCTGCCAACTGTACTTCTACAAACGAACTTATAGTAAAGCCCGCAGTAGCTACTACCTGCTTAATGGCAACCCATTCCGCAACGTTACTTGTGCTTAAACCATCGAGAGCGCTTTCGGCTTCGATGGCTTCGTCTATTACGTCTAATGTTTCGTTTATACTTAGCATGTGTTGTGATTATGCAGGGTTTAAAGCGATATTAATCGCATGCAAAATTTGACCTTTAAACAAGTTGTCTTCCTGGAATGAATGCACTACATCAATTAAAATGTTAGCCTCTTCCTTAGTAACATTGACTTGGTTTGTTTTGCGCAACTCAGTAGCCATACGATATTCAACCAAAGCATTGTCAGGGCTTGAGCGCTGCTCTAATTTTTCGGCAACAAATTGACCTACCGGGTAATTAATAAGATGAGCCGACTCTACCTCATCGACTGAATCAATACCGCCTTCCGTAGTAGTTACGACAACTTTAATTTGGGGGATAAAACTTAAATCTATTTTCATAATTAATTTATTTGTGGGCTTAGGTTAATCCAACGATTGAAAATGGTTTCATTTACTAATCTCAATTCATCATCAGTAATGGCACGACTGTAAATAATATGTTCGGCATAGGTTCCCTGATAACGAGTATTTGTATCAGCTGTATTTCTAAAGAGTTGACCAATATTTAGAGGTAGCGTTCCTATTGTAATCGTTCCAAATAATGCACCATTACGCCATAACTCTAAAGATGTTCCAATACGCCTCAAAATATATACATAGTTCAACTCAGCATCTGAAACGATATAATTGCTTGTAAAAAAATAAACCTCTCCACCTGATAGCGAGTTGTCAAGTTTTATCGCACCGCCTGAACCTGTGGCAAACTCTATATAACTGTTATAACCAACGGCATTACCAAATAATCTACCGTTACCGGCTTTAGTATTATTTGCACATATAGCGATAGTAAAATCACTTAAAGATATTGCTGCATTAAAAGCTAAAGTGGTTGTTCCATCAGAGGAAGCTACATTCCTCTTTTTACGGTCAAGTAATAATCCCTCACCTGTTGCAAAAGGAATTAAATTGTTTCGGTTGCTGCTTAAATCACTTATAAAATCGACACGATTTTGGCGAAAGCGAAAATTACGGATCATATCCATGCGTATCCATTGAACACACCCAGGTATTACCGCCAAACCCAAATCGAAAGGCTTGCCCGTTACTAATTTTCCACTATTTCCTTTACCGCCAAACATGCTCTATTATACCTCAAATTCTAAACCCGAAACATTACAACGAATGGCCATACCTGCCGTATTCGTTACCGCTACCAAAGTCTTAATAGCAAGGCTATCGCCTACTTCTAACCTGACGTAACGTTTACCTTGGTCGTTAATAGCCAATCCCGTCCAAAGAGAACCACCCAAAGGATCGACCGCAGCGGTTGTTCCATTTGTACCACTGTTCGCAGCCACAGCCACAACCACTAATGGGTAATATGTTCCACCTCTTTTACGGGCTATAACAACATTGGCCGCAGCCGAATCGTTACTTGTTAATGTGATAACATCTACAAGCAATCCTGCACCGCCTGCGGTAATCACATCCACGTAATTGTTTTGGCTGTTAATTGCCGATCCGCCTGTGGCGTTAATTATTTCTCCAAATGCCGTTTTAATGAGATTGGCGAAATATGTTAATTGTCTGTTGATACTCATAATCTGTTGTATTTATAAATTTGCTGTTAAAGTAATCGCACCCGGTATTGTATAATTAAACTTGTTGTACCGTAATCCTACATAGTACATAGTATTCGTATTATTGGTATTATCGGCCAACTCACTCACTGCGGTAACTATGCACCCAATTCTTTTGTTACCGTTAAAAATGGTCGGTGTAAATGTTTGGTTTGTTTCACCTTCAATCGGTACAAAATTTTGCAACCACTGGTAAGTAAATGTTAGCGGGTAAATACTGTCGTATTCGCCATTACTCGCCTTGAAATATGGCCTTACACCATCCAACATCAAACTCACCTCAGGCAATACCAAACACGTTACCGTAGGGTTAGCAGTGAAACCTGTATTTACGCTTAGTTTATTATCTTTAAAATACGCGGCAACGGCTTCGTTTGTTTCGGTAAGCCGAGGGATCACATCATCAATAATTAACTCATCGCCAGCACCTAATAACCTACCATTGTACACACCTGTTATACTTACCTCGTTAAGCTGCATCAGGTTAAATATATACTCATAGCATCCGCCATATTGGATGGCTATGTCTATCAGTGTTTGTCCGTTAAATACTTTAATTCTCCTACTCATAATCAGCCTTAATTATTGGGTTCGGAAAAGTAGATAAGTCAATCTTTTGCACTTGGCATCCATCACGCTCCAATTTGTTTTGTATTTTATGTTGAAGACTTAACATATCACTGTCGCCATCTTCCAACAACCAATCCTCAACACCAACACCCTGCAATGGGTCATACTTTATATCGCCTTCGTTCGCCAATACAATAACCTGCTGATGCTTGCGAGTGGCATCGCCAAACACAAGGTTTCCATCCTTAATCAGGATATCGCCATCATCATCGGTCATTATATCTATTTGAACCCTAGCCATGTTTAAAGTTTTCGTTTTTTATTTCTGAAAAATCACCATACTCCACAGCCGACAACACCGATGCCATGTTTGCTTTATAAGTTGCACCACCATCACCGGGAGTAACAGCACTTGTAATAATTGCTTTAACCAATGCTTTTACGGTAGCATTGGTTTTATTTAATTGTGTTATCAACTCTTCTGTTTTTGCCATACTGTATTCGGTTGATCCTTCCTCAGTAATCATTTTGTATTTTGAGTATTTGCTACTATACACCACAAAAACCTCGGTTTGCATTTTATTGATATACCGAAACCCGGCAACTACAATACTATCCTTCGCAGGGGTTAACATATGGTTTGCGGGTTCCTCAAAACTCAGGCGCACACCTGTAAGATTTTCATCACCATTCAGAGGCTTCACTTCGCAAGTATTACCCGTTACGGCCACTACTTTCCCGATCGTAAATGCGCGCCTGTTTTTAAACACAGCGGTTAGTCGTTCTATTATTTCTTGCTCGGTCATGCTGCTATTTCGTTTCTTGCTTTTAATCCCGGTTTAAGTATTCTTTTAAATCCATTTAAACCCCATTCAACTGTAACCTCATCTATAAAATTGGCTTGCCTGCGGGTTGGGTAAAATCTATCCTCCCACTCGGCTATGTCTCCATGTTTTGCAAATGGTATTCCCCATGTGGTAACCGTTCCTTTATAGCCTCGTATCTTCAGTTGCTTCAAATGAATCTCGGCTTGTTTTTTCAACTCAGCTTCAGGCAGGTTGGTATAGTGCAATGTTGTACTATCACCTCCCGCATCACCCACCACCAACTCCACTTTGCTACCATCGGCCATCATGCTTATTGCTTCCACCCGTATTTTCAAATCACCCTCTTTGGTAAATACCATATCGTGTTTTTGAATAGTATCTTGCAGGTGGTAGTAAATATGGTTGCCGCCCTTTTCCAAGTATGGATAACCCGCATACATCACTCCATTGCGGTAATAAATATCAATGCCCGGATACGTATTTTTTACTTCATTCAACACCTGCAATTTTGTGGCTTTGTTCACCCTAAAATCGGTTAGTGTTATCTCAGGCAATGCATAAATATGCGCATCGGGTACAAGTTCTTTTATCAGGTCAATCAGTTTTACCGCTGCATAATTCTTTGAAAACGGTGTGCGCATATCCCGCATAGCATCTTCGCACAATATTTCAAATGGAGCGTTTGGCCGTTTCTCTTTAACAAAACCTGTAAACTCAAGTTTATTATCTCCATCATATCCAAGTTTGATCGTTACAGGATCATCCACGTTTATCGCATTATCCAACACCGTTGGGTTACTTATGGCTGTATCTATATTAGCCAGTATAATGCGTGCTGTACCTACAAGCAAATTGCGCCCTGAGCGTATCGTTACCGAGTTAGCCTCGGTAAACAAATAATCGCCAATGGTTATTTCGCATGTAAGTTCTACGCTCATGTTACTGGTACTATTTTTTTAACTAATTGGTAGGGCTTATCACTTCGCCCGGTAATCTCATAACCTTGTATTGCTTGGTGACCTTCAACCGCAGGGAGGCTAAAGGTTTTGCATGCAAACAGGTTTATATCAAAGTATGACAACAACGGATTAAACACTTTAAAGCTGCGTGGCAATTCGTAATAAGCCCGCAACTTTCTCACCTCTTCATCCGGGTAATCATCCGTTTCCATATTCACGATAAAGCCCTGTATTTTTATCGTATAAAAGTTCAAACTAATATGCTCGATCACATCCTGAGTACCTCCAGCGCTTGGCGTTTCCACCAGTCGTTTTGTGTTGTTCAGTGTTACCAATGGTTCATTGGGTAATTGAAAAGGAGCAAGTTTTGCATCTTCAAATCGTAACGGTTGGAAGATGGGCGAACCCATCTTTTGCGCAAAATCAAACGTTGCCTTTTCGCTGTAAATTTCAATAGCGTTCGGGTCTATGTCGGCCGTGCTTTGTTTGTATGGCTTTTGTGTTATCCCATACGGAACGCCTCTAAAACCAAAAACCCGTCTGAATAAATCCAACAAGTTCATTTCACCACCTGTAATGGCAAACACTCTTTTATTTACATCCGTTTCGGGGCTGCCACCTGTTACCTGGTTAAACCTTGCACCGATTTCGCTTAATACATATTCCTCGCCCATTAGTCAGCACCTCCCGCGCTTAATTCAAGCCCTTGCACTACTCGCAGGAACATATCTAAAAAATCATTTTCCATATCTGCTACATCTTCTTTTCCACTACCGTTTAACTTAATGGTATCGGCAGTTTTCATTGTGGCAATGTTTACCGTGAAGTTTTTAATATTGCCGCCACCACTTATATTATCCATCGTTGCCGATAGGGAACTATTCGCATTGTTTACAGGCGTAGGTGTAAGATTGGCATTGCCTCCAAACGGGTTTTCGGCAAGCCCGTATTTGAGCATGTAACCCGCCTTACTGTTTACTGGCATCTTTGCCAATGTGGTGTAATAGTTTAACTGCTTTGTTATTTCCTCTTCGCCAATTCCTTTGGCCCTCAATGACATTATTAACCCCGCTTTGTTACCATCTATCTGACCTTGAAAATCTTCACGTCTTCCTGTACGCAAATCGTACATATATTCCTTGGCCCTGAAGGCGATCTGTTCATCAGTAGTCATATTATTAACTCCCTGATGTTTGATAACTCCATCCAAACCAGTATTGATTCTTTCAAACAAACCAACCAATGCCGGGGCCAATGCTTTACCCAAATTATCCTTAACCATTTCCCAGTTGTTATCCAACTGTTGTAACTCGTTTAAGCCATTTGCAGTTTTGCTTAAAGCTGCGTTCATTTCGCCTGCGCTATTGCGGGTAGTCAACATCATTTCCTGAAGTAGTTTCGTATCTTTTACCAAAGCGTTAAAGGCTTCTTTTGCCTGAGAATCTTTGATAATATCTCCCATCATCGCATCGCGCTTATCTTGTGGCAATCCGTTTAGCTTACCTTCCAATTGCCCAATGATACTTCCAAGCGGCAAGCGTTTATGATCCTTGCCGTATGTATCTATTCCGTATTTTTTTAAGTCCTTTAATACTTCGGGTTTACCCAGTGCGGTAAATGCATTTGATAGGAGCATATTACTCCTATCCGCGCCATAACCTTTGGTAGTTAGGTAAGAGAATGTACCCGCTACATCTTTATAGTTGTAACCCAATGCAGTACCTTGGGTAATTACTGAAGGCAAATAGTTGGCAAAATCTTTAAACTCACCAACACCCTGCCGTTTACTCGCAAACAAAACATCCAATACCTCATTGGCATTGGTGTTCTTAGCGCCCACAGCGTTCATAATTCCAACGGTACTGCTTGCTACATCATTTACATCGGCAAAGCCCGCTTGGCTGCCTATAAGTGACGCACGAAGGATTTGTTTTGATAGGGGAACGTTATTGGTAGCCGATAGTATTTTTTCAAATGCGGCAGGTACGGTCGATAATTCCGCAGTACTGTTTTTTCCCATCGCCATTACTTCACCACGCAACTGTCGTAATGCAGGTGCTTCCAATTGAGCGGTAGCGTTTATCTTGGCAAACTCACGGTCGTAGTTCAAATGTAACTTACCATTATCATACATAAACCTACTACCCGCGGCAATCGCTGCACCGCCCATCATGTACGGGTTGGTTATCAGTGGCATCATACCACCCAATGAACTTTGGTTAAAGGCTTGCGAAAAATTTGATTTTCCAAACATTCTACCACCGCCAACACCGCCCGAACCTGTCGTGGTAGATACGCGCTTAGCGGTATTTTCAATTTGAACAATCTGTTTATTTACAGTATCCAAATCTTTAGATAGAGCCTTTACATCTGCACGATCGATTGAAAATTTATGTGGCTTTAATACATTAGATAATTTCTTATCTACCACTTCAATTTCATGCCCAAATTTTTTAATTTCGGCTGTATCCTTTTTCAGTTCAGTTTCTACCTTCTTTAACTTATCGTAACTATTGGTAAAAGTTTTTCCAACACGATCCATTTGAGGCCGTACATCTTCTCTAAACTTTAATACCCATTCTGTTACTTTTGTCATTTTCGTTTGAACAAAGTGCCTAAAAAGCCTTCCGATTTGCGAGTCTCATTTTCTCTCACAAAATCGAGTTCGGCCACCCGCAATGCCCACTCGTTCATTGGCAACTCTTCGGGTTTTTGGATGTGGAAATAGTACCGAAGCTGTGCGTTAAGTTGCAATACAAGATCGTTTGCAACTATTAGTTTCGCTTCGGCTAATACTTTTTTGCCTCAACTGGTAACCAGTAGATTAGTTCATCCAGTTGCGTTTTCGTATGATGAAACAATTTTGAATCTGTTACCAATTCAGCATTACCACCAATGAAACAATTTTTTGCAATCACCTGGTAATATGCATCTGTTGTTTTTTGGGCTTTGGCAGCAGCGTTGGTTTTCATATCCACGTTTTTAAACCATGCCTTTTTCCCTTTAATCTCAACCTCCAAAACCAAATCAATATCTTGAGTTGTTTTTAATGTTGCGATTTCTTCAGGTGTCAAATTGGTTGGTTTACCTGTGGCCCAGTTGGCGTTTTCTTTGTCTTTTTCGATATCCATTTTGTTGGTTGGTTTTATACGTTATAGTTAATCTTGCCGATTATTAACGGCAAATCAATTTCCATGTTCATTGCGCCTTGCGCCATACCCTTTTCGTATTGCGTTACGCGGCAGTATAGTAACTCATCGGTAGTTATCACACCCGCTTCGGGAGCATAACTCACAATGATGGTAAACGGGGCCATATCGCACAAATCTTTACCTTTTGGCAATTGTGCTTGGATGGCTTCAAGTTCACTTTGATTTAGCTTAATGCTACCCGTGTAGGTTTTTTTGCCCCTACCCATTGCCACGGGATCACCTCCGCGACCATAAATATTTGTATGCTCTTTTTGGCTGCCGTATTTCACATCGGTAAAGCCAATTGTTAAGCGCTTTGCAAAGAGGATACTGATATCCTCAAAGCTGTATTCATATCCGTTTATCATCGTTTATTATGTTAATGCTGTTACATAACCAATCACCACATCAAAACCTTTGGTCATACCTTTGGGTACAATGTTTACTGTGGTTTTAATACGCGAGGTTGTTTGTACATTTTGATTCGGATCACAAATGCATTTTACCCCACTGATTTCTTTGGGTCCTCCATTGGCAATCATGCGCTCGGTTATTTCAGTTTCAACCGAACTTTGAAAACCTTTTACCACGGCCGCATCCAGTTTCCCGGTTTCAGCGTTCAACTCCACATCATCCAACAGTTCCTCCAAGTATGTAGCATGCACAATGCGCACAGCTTTCATAATCGGGCGGCAACGACTGATGGCGTTATAAGTTTTAGTGGTAGGGCAAGCGCAATGGTCACCATTCCAGTAGTAGCCGCTTTTGCGATTATGCTTACGGAAAAATATGTAACGCATACCGTTCAGTGTATTCAATTGCGTATCGGTAAATGCCGTAATGAGCGCACCGCTACTCAATCCTGCAACGTCCACCATTAACAACGGGCCGTTTTTTACACGGCCAATATTGCGCTGTACCAGGTTGGCTGCTGCTGTACCCAATGCAAGCCCAACAGATGCGTATTTTGCAGCATGTGCATTGGCCGTAGCATAGGTATGATCCTGCCCGATAATCACCGAAACAAATTCGGCATCGGTTTCGGCCGGGTCGCTCATATCTTTTGCGCTGCTTACTGTACCTTGAAAATCTCTACCCTCAATTAAAATGGTAGAAAGCGTACGGCCTAAGGCAAATTGTGCAGCTTGGAATTGTTTGGCCTCGGCAACCGCTGCCCAAATATCCGCATCAAACTGATCCTCATAAGTTGGAGTATATCCGTTTTGAGGAGTACGCGAAATGGCAATCATTGAAACCTCACCACCACTTGTATCCATCAATTTTGTAGCATACGCCAAATCCTTATCAATCATTTGCGCAAGGGTTACCGTTTTGGCAACTACCTGCACGTATAATTTTACGCCTGCATTCGCTTCGTCTTCGTAAAAATCCGCAATGTGCTTGTAAGCCACTGCGGTATTGGTGGTATCATACGCTTCGGTGATACCCTTTGCAATGGCATCCTCCTTGCTATAAAACGGGCCAAGAATATCGTTTAATGCAAACTGACCGCCAACGGCTGCGCCTGAGCATATCAAACCGCATACATTATCTTCCGATGTACTGATGGTACTATCTTCGGCAAGCGTTACATCTACTGATGGTAAATTTTCCATTATCTGAATTTTGTTATAAGTGTGCTAAAGAATAAATAGGCCAAAAAGACGACAAACAAACCTTCGCCTATCATTGCAATCCAACACCAAATCGGTATCACATTCGTAACCACGTTTACGTATTTGGTTTCGCGCTGTATGTTTTTATCGGTTACCTTGTAGGCACTATCCTTTGTGTGTAATAGTTTTTCTAACCGGGCCACTGTGCTATCACAGTAACAATTCGTTTTCAAAGTTCCATCGCGGGTATCCAATACTGAAGTGTTTGAACCCGTTTTAACTTCGATGTAAACAACCTTTAAATTGCCATTGCTATCGCAAGGGTTACCCGCGTTTATTTGGGCATTCGTAGCAGGCGTTTTCGTTTCCTCCACCGATTTTTCGGTGTTCTCTCTCACGCCTGATGAGTCAGTCTTACTTATCTCGGTAGTTTTGGTCGATCGGTCAGTAACTTTCCTACTGCAACCGAAACAAAGCATTACTACCGAGGTAAGTAAAATGGCTAATATTGTTATCCTTATTGTTTTCATTTTTGTATGTGATCGCTCACCGAGTAAATATTTCTGATCCTGCGCCTCAATCTGTAAACACCATCACCGTCTCGGCTCAGTCCGTTGTTGGTGTTTCCTTCTACTGTTATGGCGTATTCGCCACGTACATCATCTATAAAAAACACATGGCCTATGCGGCCCAGTTTTGGGTAAAAGAGAGAACCTGTATTGCCGCGCTTGGCGGCTAATTTTAAAAAGAGTCTACACCCGTTCACCTGTCGAACATATACTGGTTGTTTAAACCAACTGCGTGCAGCGCCATTGCCATCACGCCAATTTTTTAAACCCGCTTTTTTCAAGCAGTAGGATATAAAACTTGCGCACCAGGCATCGCCCTTTCTGTTGCCTGTTACAGCTTGGAAAGCCTCTACCTGTACACCGTCATTATTCCCGGTAAGTTCATGTACACCAATGTAACTGGTGTACACCTTCGCCAAGCTATCCCGCTGAGGGCTTGTAGCTATGGCAGCGCGAGTACAAATGCTAACAAGTAGCATACATACAAGCCAAATACTATTGCGACCTTTTGCCATGATTTTATTACTGTCCAGTAAACTTTAAACTCCTTAATACCCATTCCGAAAAACAAAAACACATTGATACCTAAACCAACCTGTGCTACCGTGCTGCCTATTATCACTCGAAATGCTGCGGTGAAAATGTCCTGAACCAATCCAACACCAATTACATCGGCATTGGGGTTTAATTCAAGCAACAAGCCACTTACAACAAACAGGGCGATACTTGCAACCGGGATGCTCCAAAGGCCATCCCAAGTGATTAAAAAGCATTTTAGTTTTTTCATAATGTATGTTACCATAATCGGTGCGGGAGGAAATGGCCCGCCACTTGCTTTTATTCCCTTTGGTTCCCGATCGGTAATGGTTTCTTTAGTCTATTTGAACGGCTGCACCCGCAGGTACAAATTGCACGCCATCGAAAACAAATAATTGCGACTTGGTTTTGTTTATTACACCTGCAATAACCGGGGCTTTAAATCCTGTACCCAAGGTTGTTGCGCGGGCTGTGCCATCGCTTTTCACCTCAAGCAAGAACATTGCACCTACTGATGTTTCCGCATCAATAATGGCGTTAATGGTGGCATCAGCCGCCAATGTAGTAGGTTTACAGACAACGAAATCGTTGTCTACCGTTACATTAAGCACGGCTGCTGAATCGGGAGTTAACACGGTGGCTTTCCCAAATGGATATTTTACTCTTATCATGGTATTGATATAAAACGTTTATAAATCAGTAATTGAGCATATAGGGTTTAAACTTAAACAGCAGGCCCACCGAGCAATGCTACAATGTCAAGTTTGAGAGCATCGTCAGGAACGCTAATACCTTTTTTAGCCGCTTCCTCAAGCAACTGCACCTTGGTCATTTTTGTGTAATCAACTACGGGCGGAGCGGTGGCCTCTTCAGCGGGTTTGTTTTTAGCGGCCAATGCTTTTGCACCTTTCTCCAAACCTGTGCGCAACTCCTCTTCGTCCATTTCCGCGCATCCTGCCATTACTTGTTTCATAGCTTCGGCCATAAGTTCATCCTTATTCATTTTAGAATAATCTACCACTATCACTTTGCCTTTTAATGCCAGTGATTCGGCACGCTCAATAGTGAATGTTTTAAGGTCTAACTCTGCGCAATGGCCTGCCAATGCACCTCTCGACTTAGCGTTGTCCAAAAACAATTGCCCGTCTTCGCAAGCGATGATGGTATTTGCTTCAGTATTTTTTTCGAAGAAAGAAATAGCAGACTGGGCCAACTCTTCGCGTGTAAATTTTTTCATGTTATTATGTTTTTATGGATACTCAGTTGCCCCGCAAAGCCCGAACCGATACAGGAAAATGGTAAAACCTGTATTGGTGTCGGGCGAGGGGATAGCTATTCCGTTGCTAATTTTTATGCAGCAGCATCTTGGGCAATAACCCAAACTCCTGATTCTCTTCTTACACGGCCACCTGCACGTACCGAAGCACTGTAAAGGTCACCGTAGTATTGCGGGTTGTCGGTATCGTCAAACATTTGGATTTCTCCTTTTGCACGGGCTACGGCATCTTTTTGCCATACCAGTGATCCGATATTATCGGTGTTTGCGGTAATGGCATCAGGCAATTTTGCTACTGGTGTGCCAGCGTTGTCGTAAGTCAATACTGAACTACGTTCCATAATGTCGAAACCATACAGGCGAGTAATAACACCACCTTTCATGTCCAGTTCCATTGACGAATCGCGTTTTTTCAAATCCTCATCATCCATCAATTGATCCAACATTTCCGAATCCAACAAAGCTGTACGATCGTTTTTCGCGATGTTTGCTTTGTTCATTTTGGTTTTGATAGTTTTCAATTGTTCTTTCATGAACTTTTTACGGTTCCCGGTTCCTACCGATGCACCAACGGCTACACCAGTTGTACGGATGATGTTGCCAGTTTGTGGTCTCCACAAGTACAACATTTCGTCTCCAATTTGTTCCTCCAAGCCTTCAATATGCTCGCGCAATGCTTCGGCAATCGCATCAAATGCCAACTCCACTTTATCCGCACCTGGTATTAGGTCGGGAGTTGTGGTGTATTCATCCAATACATAGGTAATATCTTCGCGTAATCGCTTCACTGCTGAGGCGGGTAAACTCTGTCTATTCTTAATTACTTCTACACCACCAGTCGAACGCGAGACGTGAACTACTTTCCCGGCTAATACAAATTTATCATCGTTGTACGCACGGCTCATAAAGCTGTTGTCCTTAAACAATAGTTGGATTAAAGTATCAACCCAAATTTCCTTTTGTATTCCAAAGGCTGCACCACCTGGTCTAAAGTTGGCAGTAGGTTTAAATATGAGGTATACTCCCACAACAGCAGCATTCACAGCAAGGTCGGCATAGGCCAAGTTGACGAAAGCCTGATGCTCTGTAATTTGGTAGTGGAAAGCCACAGCAGGGCTAAACATTAAGCAGCCAATTAAACTTAGCATTAAGGCTGTTGCGAATTTGAAAAATGGATTTTTCATTATGATTTTGTTTTTGTTTTTTGCTCTTTGATAAATTTGTAAACTGTGATGGCAAACATGCCAATTGCCGCCAATCCCGACCCTAATTTTACCCACTCGCTAACTGTGGTAAACGATACCGCAGCAAGGCCGCCAGTAGCAACTGAGGCGGTTAAATAGTGTAAGGAATCGGCCGCCAATGCTATTTTGCTCATACTTTTTTTTAGCCTTTATACTCTTTGTTGAATTTGGCTTTGTACAAAGCGTTGAATCGCTCAGGGTCTTTATCCTGCAACTCTTTGGTACGACCTGCCTTAAAGAAATCATCCCATTTGAATGATTTTGTTTCGTCAGCAAAAGCCAAATCCGCACCATCGCCACCCGCAGGGTTTCCACCCTCAGTAATCGTTTTTAAAATGCCTTTAAATGGTTTTTTCGCGTCAAGCAATTTCTTTACACCATCGTAGTTAGCCTCTGCCAATTCGATGTATGTATCGCGCTCTGCGGCTACAATTTTGTTAGCCGCGACCGCACCATCCACCAATACAATCGCAAGGTTTTTGGTAACATCTTTCGATGCATCCTTTAAGGTGGCATTTTCGCCCGTTAACTTTTCGTTGGCGGTTTTCAAAGCCTTATTTGCATCCGATAAGGTTACATTGGTTTCGGCAAGGGTTTGCACTGCCAATGTCACATCATCTTCGGTTGCTCCATCAGTAAGATTTAAAACCTTAGCAAGGATTTTGAGATTTTTCATATCTGTTAAATTTGTGTTGTTGGTTTTTGAAGAGTCTGAGAGAGCAATGAGTTGCTCTTTGTTCATTATTGTTCCATCCTTGTCGTATAGGGCCAAGGCGTTTTCGTTACTCGGAACGGAAGCAATGGAAATTTCTTTTAGGATGGACTCGGTTACCTCTATGGTATCATCCTTATCGTTGTAAGTAGTTTTGATTGGTTCAATTCCAATAGATGAACCTTTAATAAATCCGCGGTCTACTTTACCTTTTACTTTCATTGCGGCTTCGTCCTCTTCATCCCAAACAGGATCAGCCAACAATTGCGTACCCTCAATGCGCAAGTTTTCCCAACCGCCTAATACCTGCGCCCTGTCGTGCATATTCAGCATTACCGGGTTTTTCTTAAAACGGTCAAGATTTATGCCTGCCGTTTTTACACGGAAACCATAACTATTGGTTGTCTCATCACTTACTACAAAGGTTTTTTTGTCGCTCATTGTGAGTACAAAATTGGGTTGAAGTAATTGTTTAACAAAATACACATAACACGCAGTGTATCAATAAAAACATTAAATGATAAGAAACGTACACTTAGTGTATACCCTTTTTTATTAAACCCTCTATATGTATCAACTTTGTAAGCGATGTCAGAGTTAAACAAGAAGCAAAAAGAAGAGTTGGGCCGCCTTTACTACGTTGTAAATGGCCTATCTGCTAAAGAAGCAGCCGATAAAGTACGCGTAAGCGAAAACACTTTTGGTAAATGGGTGGAGAAATTCGGGTGGAAGAGTACCAAAGCTGCCGAGATTGGAAAGGCCGCAAATCTTATCACTGCATTGGAGGATGATATTTTGCGCATCCACCAACAAGCCAAGGACGAAAGCCGACCGATTAACGCACAGGAGGCCGACTCCATTTACAAAACATCACTCACCATTCGCAACCTAAGCAAGGATTTTGGTATTGACGTGTACAACGCAGTGATACAGGAGTTTTTCAATAACGCCAAACTATCCGATGCCGAGTTTGTGCGCAAAGGCGTGGACTACTTCGACAACTTCTTAATGATGAAAATTAAACAGCGTGGTAACTAATGGCGAACGATAACAAGGCATACAAATCGTTTCTTGAATACAAGCACAAAATCCGAAAAACCATTTTGCGCGATGGCGATGAAACGCCCGACCAAAAGGCAAAACGGATAAAGAAACTTGAAGCCGATCCCGAAGCATGGGCGCGATACTATTTCCCATTGTACACCAAACTACCACTTGCCAAATTTCATGTTCGGTTCGGGCTTGAAATGATAAACATGGTTACGGGTATTTTGGTTAAACGTTGGTTTCGTGGTGCGAGTAAATCCACGTATGCAATGATTTTCATTTTGATGCGTGCGCTTACCGGGAAAAGTAAAATGATTGTGTACGTGGGCCTCACAATGCCCAAAGCAATGAAGTTGCTGAGTAGGTTACAGGCACACTTGGAAGCAAACGAACGGATCATAAACGATTATGGCGAACAGTTCACGTTTGGCGATTGGAGCAATGGCGATTTTACCACCAAAAACGGTGTGAACTTTATGGCTATTGGTAAAGGCATGAGTCCGCGCGGATTGATAAACGATAATTTCCGCCCAGATTTATTGGTGTTGGACGATATAGACGAAGAGGAGGAAACCCGCAGCCCCGAAAGGTTGGATAATAGTTTTGAGTGGATCATGGGTGCACTTTATGGCTCGATGGGTTCAGAGGGCGGTTTGATGGTAGCACTCAATAACAAGATTGCAGACGATTGCCTCATACAACGCATTAGCGACCTTAAAACCGCGCGGGTGGATATAGTACCACTCACGGATAAAAGAGGCTGTAGCAATTGGCCTGAGAAGTTCACGCCCGAAGTAATAAAACGTTTACAGGACGATATGCCGCTGTATATGTTTCTGCGTGAATACTACGAGGAAATAATTAAACCCGGCAAGACTTTTAAAAAGGAATGGATACAATACGGCAAAGTGCCTCCGCTCAGTGCGTTTAAATCCATGCTTGTAAGTTACAATGACCCCGGATTTAAAAACACGGGAACGTCCGATAGCAAAGCAGTTATTCTATTGGGTTTGCATCAGGCAAAGTTTTACGTAATCAAAGCATTTGTCGATAAAGCCAGTGTTAAAACAATGGTTGGTTGGAACTACGAAATATACAACTACGTGCGTAATAAGGGTGGTATCGTACACATGTTTATGGAGCAAGTTTTTTTACAGGATTTATTGTTTAAAGACTTTGCCGAAGAGGCCGTAACATACGGATACCCGCTACCGCTTTCGGGCGATACGCGAAAGAAACCCGATAAGGATACACGTATCGAATCGCTATCGTTCATCTTCGAAAAGGGCAACGTTATTTTTAACGAAGAGGAGAAAGACAACCATCACATGAAACGCTTGGTGGATCAGTTGTTGTTTTTCCAAAAAGGAGCAAAGAAAATTGATAAGGACGGCCCCGATGCTTTGGAGGGAGCGCGCGAAAAATTACTAAACAAAGTAATCTCAGAACCCAAGCCGATACACGGCACAAACAAGGCAAACTCTAAATACAAAATAGTATGATATTTTTAGAACTTGCGGATTTCGGTAAGGTAATCGACACGCAAATATTTTACGACTTAATCGAATACCCCGAATTTGAAGACGAAGACAATCCGACCGAAGACGAGGAGGAAGCCTTAACCGTAGCACAAGCACTATTGGACGAGGAGGAACTTACCGCAATGGAGGAGGCGAAATCCTACCTTTCCTCTCGCTATTTAATAGACGAGGACTTTGCCAAAACAGGTGATGCACGAAACCGATTGCTCGTTTTAAAAGTGGTAGATGTTGCCCTGTATAACATCTATGCCCGGTTAAATCCCAAACAAGTACCCGACCTGCGCCTCAAGCGATACGATGATGCAATGACGTGGTTTAGCGATGTGAATGAGGCGAAAATAAACCCCGATTTTACAAAGCCTGAAGACGGTACAAAAAACCATGTACAATATGGTAGCAACAAAAAACGCGAACACTATTTTTAATCAAAAGCACACATGACCAAATCAGCGCAAAACGCCAAAATCAAAAGGAGTTATATAGGTATTACCACGCAAATCACACAGGCCAACTATGTGCTGTCGGCTGTGGCGATTAGCAACTGGGTGCAAAGCATTAACACGGCCAATAGCCAACTCAATCCAAACCGTAAAAAGCTATACGAACTCTACGAACGCATCGAACTGGATGCGCAAATAGAAACCGTTACCAACCTGCGTACCATTGCCATCACCAATAAGAAGATCAATTTTGTGGTGGATGGTGTAACAGACGAGGAAACTACCGAACTGATCCGCACACCTTGGTTTAATGAATTGCTGCGCCATTGCATTGGTGCGCAGTTTTGGGGGCATTCGCTGTGTGAGTTTGAAACCGAGAACGGAGTTATTACCGACTGTGTACTTATACCACGCCCGAACGTAGTACCCGAAAAGGGATTGGTACTATACCAACCTACCAATATGGGCAGCGGCATTGCATTTCGCGAACCGCCAACAAGCAGCTATTGTTTTGAGGTGAAAGGAAACAAAAAACTCGGGTTGTATTCAATCCTTGTGCCGTATGTGCTTTACAAAGCGGGAGGCTTGGGTGATTGGTCGCAGTTTTGCGAGTTGTTTGGTATCCCATTCAGGGAGTACAAATACAATCCGTTTGATCCTGAAAGCCGCGACCGGGTAAAAGAGTCGGCCGAAGAGGCAGGCTCGGCAGCTTATGCCGTATTGCCTGATGGTACAAGTATTACCATCCACGATACCAACAAATCAGGCTCAAAGGATATTTTCGAAGGGCTTATAAAAGTGTGCGATGAGCAAATAGCCAAAGCCATATTGGGTGGTACAATGATTACCGACAACGGTAGTTCGCAGGCACAAGCAACGGTTCATTACGATGTAAAGAACGAAATCAACCTGAGCGATTTGATATGGATGGAGTATGTGCTTAACTGGACGGTGAAACCAATTCTTATTAACCTGGGCATGCCATTGGATAAAGGTTTGTTTAAGTTCGATAACACCCGCGAAATTCCATTGGAGGAGCGTATTGATTTGGACAAAAAACTTGCTGAAGAAATTGAGTTCCCGGCTGACTACTGGTATAAAACTTATGGAATACCCGAACCTGATGGAGGGGCAAAACTAAAGGAAAAAACCACACCAACCGATGAGGGCAAAGGAGGTAGCCAAGCCCCGCGAAAAAAGTAGTTAAACTGATTGACGATGTTAATCAGTTATACAGCCATAAGCATTCGTGCAAGGATATAACCCTTTCCGATGCTGTACCACCAAGCAATAGCGCAATAACAAAAGCGTTTAAAAACTGGGTAGCCGAAATTTTTAAAACCAAAGAGCCTGTAATTGACGAGAATATAATTACCACTACTGCACAGCACTTGAGCCATGCAATAGTTACCGGGTTCACCAAGGATATTTATACCGCTCCCGATAAGCGCATGGTACATAGTTTACTTAATAATACTTGGCAATTTGCCGGATTCAAAACCAATGCTCAAGCCGAAGCGATCAGTTTGCTATTGGTTGACGAAAAGGGGAAACCGCGCAGCTTTAACGACTTTAAAGCCGAAGCACAAAAGATTGGAACCTTGTACAATGAAAACTGGTTAAACACCGAGTACCAACACGCCATCAACTCAAGCCAAAGCGCAGCGCAATGGATAGATATACAAGCAACCAAAAAAGAGTTGCCACTATTGCAATACGATACCGCAGGCGATGCAAGGGTGCGGGCAAGCCATGCAGCATTGAACGGCATTACTCTACCTGTGGATGATCCGTTTTGGGATACTCACTCACCACCTTGGGAATTTGGTTGCCGTTGTGGCAAACGCCAATTGGCAGGTGGCAAAACCACACCATCGGGTAAGGTAGCGCAACAGGTGGAAATTGCAGGAACGAGCAAGTTTAAGAACATTGGCAAAACGGGTGCAGCCTTTCCCGACACCATGCCGTTTTTTGACGTAAAAGAAGAGGTTAGGAAAGAGATAACCGATACCGTGAGTAGAATTTCAATCGATGAAATTAAAAGCGCTTTAAACACGCTTAAAAACAAAAAGTAAATGCCATCACCCAAACGCCAAGTATTACCGAATTTCGGAAAGTCCGCAGCTGAGTTTCAGAGATTGAAGGATAACCTATTGTTATATGCAGGGAATGAGGCCGTAAACTTTTTTAAAGATGGGTTTACCCGCAAAGGGTTTATCGACAAAGGGAATAAACCTTGGAAGGAACGTAAGAAAACCAAGGGAAAAAAGAAACCCAAAGGTACATTGATGAACGTGAGCGGGAGGCTTAAAAATAGTATCCGTGTTACTAATAGAAATATAGACACCGTGGCTATTGGAACAGATGTACCATATGCTGAAGTTCACAACGAGGGATCGCGGGAATATATCCGGGTGATGGGATATACAAGAACGGCATCAAAAAAGGTAAAAGTACAGGGGCCTTTACGAAAAGGAGGAAAGCGGACAAAGGTTAAAACCAAAGGGGTAACACACAAGGTTAAAACATACGAATACAGACAAAACATACCAATACGACAATTTATTGGTGAAAGCGATTTGTTAATGAGGCGCCTCGAAAAAAATTTAGAAAACACATTAGATAATTTTATCGACAACTTATGAAAACTGAACTATTTGAATTTGTGCAAACAAAACTAGCAGGCATCACAAGCATAAAACATTTTGATTGGTGGAATAATCAACCCAACACCGAAGAGGAAGAGGATGGATTTGAATGCCCGGCAGTATTCATTGAAATATTACCACACACAGTAAATGCACTTGGCCGCAAGCGATTAACTGCCGAAATTGAATTTGTGCTGCACCTGGTACAACAACCCACAAAACGCACAGTGCGCGGACATCGGCAACAGGCCGAAGCGCTCAGGCGATTAAAAACCGATGCATTGATTAAAGCGCTGAAGGGGAAAAATAACGGGGCTACTATTGGCAGCCTCTCGTTAGTGTATGAGTTGCCCGATAACAATTACAAACTGTACAACGATAACCGGGTACAATTCAAAACCCGAATGGTGAGCGATGTGGCAGTACTACCCACTGTACCTTTACCAGATGGTGTGAGAGGTGAAGTAGATCAGATAAACCCATAAAAAAAAGCCACTCAATCGAGTGGCTTTTTTGTTTCATAATACAACTTTTAAGTTGAGGGTGGCCTGCGTATCCTTAAAAACAACATCCTTCCTATTAAAGAAAAATTTAGGAGTAAACAATTTCCCTTTTTTTATCCCAAATGCTTTTTTTAGCTTTTTCTTGGCTTTGCGCGGTAATGATATTTTAGGCATTACAAACTCCAAATCATCTTCAACCATTTCAACTTTTGGAAGTTGTTTTTTTAATTCGGCAAACTCACTCTCCATCACAATTAAATCGGCTGACATTTCCTTGAATGTCCTAATAGGAGCGGAGTTTCCTTTGTAATTAGATAGACATACACCTGTAATTATCTTACCAAACATTTGAATTTCTACTTCATCCATACTATACACCATACACTACTCCTTTATAAATTTACCTGTGTACTTTCCATCTATATCGTAGTAGTAAATACCAGTAGGGTAAGTGGCTACGTTTAAAAGGCCACTTTGTAGTTCAATTACCTCCATCGCTTTTCCTTCTGTATCAAAAACGGTTAGCTTGGCCGCATCGGTTGGTTTGGCTATTGCAATAATATCATTCGCAGGGTTTGGGTAAGGTGCAAGCGTTTCGGCTCCAACTTCTTTTTTGCCAAGGAACAATTGGCCGCTCAGCGAATACACGCTATGTACATTGCCATTGGGATGGTATGAATACACGATGAGTTTTGTACCGTTTACAGTGTTTACCGGGTAACCGTAAATACCAGTTGATCCACTCACGGCCGATATCGTTTTTGTTACCGCGCCATCATCGCCAATAATGTGCAGCTTTTTACCCGCAATTACAAGGAACTCAAAGTTTGAGCCATCGGTATTAAAAAGCACTTTCGACACTTGCGAAAGCGTGCCATCGGTTTCACTTATTTGGAATACCACCGATTTGATAAGCGTATGGCTCAGGCTGTATATAGTACAGGTTTTGGTAGCTGCTGCATACGAATAGTACACACCTTCATTTTGATTAACTTTTGCATAAGTAAGCGCAACGCCTGCGGGGTATTCATGTTCAAGCGTTTGGGCCATTGCCGAAAATCCAACGGCCAACGTAATAAGGGTTAATAGATGTTTCATTTTTTTGTGGTTTAAATTATTGGTAAATGTATTATTTTTCGTGGTATTTTTTCTTATAACTGCCGCGTATTATTTCCCATATCACCCGCGGGCTTATGTAGTACTTTGGCTGCAATATCTCGTATACCACGTACTCACTATCCAAGTGATTTGGTGCGCGGGTGTGTTTGCTAAACTCCTTTACCACATCGGCATCCCGCTTACACATCAATTCCTTTTCAGTGTATGTTTTGTACTTTGTTTTTTGTTTAGCCATTGTTATTGGTTGGTTAGTAATAAGCGCGAAAGCGCATTGCTCAACTCTACTTTGCGGGAGTGAAGGATAACTTTATGGAGTGTTAAAGCAACCTCTTTTTGTGCAGGGGTTAACTTTACAGTAGTGCCAGTGGCAGGAATAAAACCCAACAGCTTGCGGTCTATTCTTGTTTTTATTTCCTGAAGTACAAGCCCATGTACGGCCGTCCAGTACATATACGAATTACTCATTATGGCAACGTCACAAAAAGCATTGCTCATTAAATGCAACTGTTCAACTGTTAATTTAGGTTTAGGCATTGTTTAAACTCCTTTTAAATATTTATCTCTCATCATTGTGGCTTGCGTTACCAGTTTGGGCAACTCCTCAAGTGTGTATTTGTTCAGTGTTTTATTAAGCCCGCCATGCTTCAATACCCAGTTATACACTTGCTTCATATCCGCTTTGCCACCTTTGTTCATTCCCATTTCCCGACAACAGCTAATTACCTTTTTGCGCTGTCTGTCTAACGATTGCCCTTCAGGTGATTGTGCTTGTAATGCAAGCAAGTGGTTAATCAGTTTTTGCGCCTCTTCGTATCGCAAATCGGTACTGCTTCCGATATACCTGTTATCCTCGGCAAACTCATCCATTAAATCAATTTTGTATGCCGTCATACCCGTTTTGCTGAGTAGCGTGTGCATCTTTTTAAGCTGCCACGGCTCAATTAGTTTGTGGTTAGTATTCATCATTAAAGCGTTTTTTGTTAAGGTATTTTTGAGGGTATGCTTTACCAATTCCACTGTCTTTAATATGCGCTAAGTATCTAGGAATACTGCTAATGGCTTTTGTTTTATCCGCGTTGCTTAGTTTATTCCAAGCCGAAATCGCCTCATCCTTACCTACTTTATAGTTGTACTTAGTCCAAAAATTATCAAAACTTAAATCATCAACTACCTCAATAATTTTCATCGACTTTAATGTTTCGGGCCACTTTAACAACTGCGTTTCGGTTACAGGCATCGACATACATACTTGCTTGTGTGCGTGCAGTTCATGCACTCCGTCAATCTCCACAGTTTTAAGCCGTCCATTTTCTTCAAAGCCATACAAAACCGTGCCTTCAAAGTTGGTTGTTGTTACTGCGTATTTTTTCATAATTATTTTTTGGTACGGTCAATAAAATAGTCAATTCTCATTTCAATTTCGAGGTCACTTGCTCTTTGTTTTGACTTTAAACCTTGTTGCTCAGAATGCGAGTTAATATCGCAAGCCCCGTATGCTTCATCAATCATAAACTGTTTTACGAGTTCCTTAAATTCTTTAGTTCGCACCATTTGAGGCTTTGTCATTATGGGTAGCGTTTCAAACAACTCAGGCGATACCGCTTTTTTATCCAGTTCCAACAACTCTTTTAGTTTATCATCAAAATCCTTTTCGGCTTTTTTGCTTACATCCAATAAAGGCATAGGGTCAACCCATACTGCGCCTTTGGTTTTGTTGCTGCGCACCTGTTTGAAATAATTAGACTGCGCCTTGCGCATTTGCATTCCTAAATCTTTAACCTCTTTTAGGTGTTTTTTGGCTTCGTTGTTTTCCATTGTTTAGTATTTTATTAATGATTGATAATTTGGCAATTGCCACCGCATACAATGTGGTGTGTATCTCTTCTTTTGGGAAAAAGTCCATGTCCTTTTTGGCTTGGTTCCTTTCGTCCAGTGCTTGCCGTTTTAAGGCTATTATTTCGGGTTCTGTTAGCATAATCTATGTAAATTCAAATCGTTCGTTTTTAACTATTGTTGTGGTGAATGGGTATGCATCTGTTGGGAGTTGTCTAACCACATCAATCAACGCAGTTGCGCCAGTGAACACCACCCGCTTTTCACCTTTATATTCAATCTGCATGTGCAAACATTGCCCTTCGTTCTTTTTGGATGGCTCAACTTTGCACTCATGTACAGTTATTTCGGTGTTCATTATTTTTTCAAGTTTTATCTTATCACCTGTGAAGGCTTTTTGCTGTGGCTTCACGCCTAAGTCTTTAAAGTTTTTGAGGGTCATTAAGTAGTTTTTTGAGTAGGTGGTTTGAATTACAGTGTATTGCCCATCCTTTATAACTTGCAATTGATTGCGGGTTTCGCCTTCTTGCAAGCATCCGGGCAAAACGCTTTTTAATTGATTTACGCAATAGCGTATGTCTGTGGTAATGTTTGTAACCAACAAAGTCTATACCTCTTTCGGCAACGGGAAATACCTGATAATTTCGCTTTACAGTCAACTTTAGGTTGTCTGACAGGTATTTTGATATGTCGGCTAACAATTCGTGTAAGTATGGCTTATTAGATGCCAACACCACAATATCATCCGCATATCTGAAGTAGTGTTTTACCAGTTTGGTTTCTTTTATCCAATGGTCGAAATAACACAGGTAAAAATTGGCGAAATACTGGCTTAAATAGTTTCCGATGGGCAAACCATCCGCGCTATCTATTATCTCATCAATAAGGCCAAGCAAATCGGCATCCTTAATCTTTTTGCGGAGGAGTTGTTTCAGCACTTCATGGTTTACGCTTGGATAGAATTTTTTAATATCCAGTTTGAGGCAGTACATTGTTTCGGTTTCGTTGCTTAATGCCTTACGAACGGCAAAAGATGCCGAGTGTATTCCTTTGCCTTTAATGCAGCTGTAAGTATCAGTTGTAAATGCAGCCACAAACATTGGCTCAAGCACACGCATAATTGCATGGTGTACTATTCTATCAGGGAAAAACGGCAAACGATATACTTCACGCTCTTTAGGATCAAGCACTTTAAAAACCTTGTACGGTGAGGTGCGGTATGTTTTATCGCGCAGCATGTTGTGCAGTTGCCAAATATTGGCATCCTGATTTTCCATGTGTTTGATAACCGCAGGTTGTTTGCTCTTTCCACGTTGAGCAATTGCATCAGCAGCATAAAGGTTTTCTATGCTAATCACCTGTTCATATATGTTGCCTATTCTTTTCATTCCTTTGCTATTTTGGGTCTCCTTCTTTTGCAATACCAAAGCCCCTTAATCATTGTTATTTTTTGCCGTGTTGGCAGGGTCTGCGCTGTGTAAATTCTTAGCTAATGCGCGAGCTGACATTCGTATTCGTGTTATCGTAGTTGTAGTCGAAATCCGAGAAGCCCGAACCTGCCACCTCGAAACGAAACCAGCCCATACAACGCACAACCGCAATTGGTTTACTTGCTAATTAGCAGTAAGCGTTTGTATGTATCCGTGAACTGCTTAAGGGCGTACACTGCCAACTCGCTGCTTTTGAAGCAAAGGCGCGAGCCGACAGACGCATCCGTGCGACCGTAGTCGTAGTCGAAATCCGAGAAGCCCGAACCCGCTTTGTTTCCATCAGAAGTATCAACACGAGGCCAAGGGTAATATTTGCCTTCGCTCCAGTTGCTCCAATCAGGCTCCCAAGGTTCTCCATCAAACTGATTAAGGGCCTTAGTAATGATTTTTGCTTCGCGATAAGCAACCTCATCAGGTGTCATTACTTTTAATACTTCAGCAGAAAATTGTTCTGCTACTGTTGTGCCCAACACTTTGCAGGCATCTTCTAAGGTTTTGATTTTTTTGTAATCCATTTTAATTGTTGTTTAAAGGGTGAATAAATCGTTGTATAACTGTTTGAAATTTTCGAAGGCATGTGCCACCATATCACGGCTCATAAAGCAAAGGCGCGAGCCGACACACGCATCCGCGTCATCGTAGCCGTAGCCGAAATCCGAGAAGCCCGAACCCGCCACATAGCGAGGAAATGCGTAATACTTATATTCATTAACATCTGTCCAATCAGGTTCCCATACTTCACCATCATTGTTCAGCTTATTCATTGCGCGGCTGACAATGCATAATTTTAAAAATGCTTGTGCCGCAATCATGTCCTTGTCGGTTCCTTTGTAGGCCAACAGGACTTGTTTATCTTCACTTGGTGGAACGACCATGCAAGCATGTTCAATCGTTGTGATTTGCTCCCATTTTGTAGGGATTGTTTCAAGTTGCAATTCTTGTAATTGCGGTTTCACAAACTCTTCGAGTTGTGCCAATATCGCGAGAGCCTTGCTCTTCGGGATAGTGATTTGTTCTTCTTTGTTGTCCATTTTATTTTATTGGTTTAATACGGTTTTAAACTTGGTGTATTAACTGGTTTGGTTGGTTGCCGCTTTGTAGCACATGAGCCAAGCACTAACATGGTAATGATTAAAAGAGTAAATATTTTCATCGTTTCATTTTTAATGGGAGTGGTACTATTACCACTCCCGGTTGTTACTGGATTAGTCCTTTATGAACTCGTCCGTTCTTTCTGCGATAATCCCCTCCACTAATTCAGCACTATCGCTTTCGATAATAATTTTTGTGTGCGGATGGCAATTCTCTGCAATCCATTTCATCGCAGGCCTCACAGCTTCGACATACGATTTTTTTTGTTCATCAAGTAGGGTCATTTATTTTTTTATATTTAATTCTGCGCATTTAATCCCCAACGCGCAAAAAGGGGGTGCGGTTATATCCGTATTGCGCCCCAAAGAGGAATCGAACCTCTAATACGACCCTCGGGGCGGCCACTATCAATCAACCCACAAGGCAACTACTCCTGTGGGGCGATTGTTACAATACACTATCAGGTGGGCTAGTGGATTTTGGTGTGTCAGTGTCAAGCGATAAGGCAACACTCAGTATTGTTTCTATCATCAAAGTATCCAAGTAGGCGGACATTTCAATCGTGGGTGCAGGTGTAGTTTTCGGAACAAAAGCCTGCACCATTACAACAGCCAAAAACGAAGTGATAATCCCAAGCAATACGGCTATAATTATCAGGATGATCCAAACTATCATTATGCTGCCTCCTTCGGTTTAATGCTTGCAAAATCCAAAGGCACAACCTTGTATTCACCCTCGGCATTCATTACCCAAATACGTGCATAGCGCTTTGTATTTCGCACTTCGTATGCCCGGTCGATAACTTCCATAGCTGCTTTCCATTTATCGTGAACGATATTGTATTTTTTCAGGCCCAATATGCGTTTCACATCCAAGTTTCCACCGCTATTTTCAAAAGCCGAGGTGATAATTTGTGTAAGTTCAGGGTCTACGGATTGGGTTTTTTCGGCAAGCCATTCCTTAATTAGTTCGTGAGCGATGCTTATATCATCACCAAATCCAACAAACTCATTCATTGTGATTTCTACCTTTACCTTTTTATCAATAGTGGTAATGGTGTAACCCCCTTTTGCGTTTACGCGTTTGATTACTTTGTGTTCGGCAAGTGCGCGATCGTATAACTCATCGCAAATGGTAAACAGTTCGGTTTTAAAATCGCTAAGTTGAGCGCTGATTTTTTCGGCTTTGGCACACAAGCGCAAAGCTGCTGCGTGCTTAGCTTTGTCAATTTTGTGGATGAATCCTGATGGAACTTGGTTACCATCCTTGTCGGTAAATGTTTTACCTTTTTTCTTTGGTTCTGTCATATCTGTTTTATTAAAGTTCTGTTACTTTTCTACTGCTTTTGCAATGCTTCTATTTCATCGCTCAACTCGTTTTTGGTTTTCATTAACCCGATTCTCGTGTCTTCCGCTATTGAAGGATTAGCCAGTCGGGCTTGCACTTCATTAAGTTTATTTTTTAGAGCGCTGATTTTTTCGGCTAAGTCTTCCATCTTGTTTGTTTTTAATTTTGGGTACTCTTAAAATATTTTCATCGGCCAGTTTTGCGCACAGATATTTTATTGAGGCAACGATTGCGGGATACACCTCCATGTATTTGTTTATACACTTGCATGCGTGTATAATGGTAGAATGCTCGCGGGCAAAATGTTTACCTATCTGCACCGTATTTAACTGTGAACACTCAAATACTAAATACATTGCAATTTGTCGGGCAAGTACTGTTTTTGGCTTACGGTTTTGCCGCATCAAATCATCGTACGGAATACTGTAATAATCGCTTACAAGCAACTTAACAGATGCCACCACCACATCATCGGAAATACGAATATTAAGCATGCCCGGCATTACGTATGGCGATATTGATGCTACCGTTTGCACTTCACCTCCGCTTCTATCTGTTTGGTTACTTCGGCCAGTACTTCGTCAAGCATTTTTAATGGGGGTTGCATTTTGATATTTTGTACCTCATGGCTGCGAAGCCATACCTCTTTAAGCATTTCCTCGTGTCCATCGGCAACAACAAACTGCATCCACTCGCACAACCAGTCCTCGTCCCGGATATTCCATTGGTTTATCCACCACGGTTTAAAGAGAGGGTGAGCAAGTATTTTATTCACCACATCTTCATCGGCAATCACAGCATACCGTAGCCATGCTATTGCAGTATTAAACTGCATGCTGTGGTATGCCTCCTCACTGGTAAACGTGCAACTCAAAATCCATGCTTTATTAAGCACGTATTTTTGTTTTATCACTTGCGTTTGTGTTTTTGATTTTGACATTTTATAACTCTTTATAGTTAACCAGTAACCGTATTGTGTGTGCGGCCAATAACGCGGCCGTGCGTTGTGGGTATTCATGTTCCATTGCTCCAATTTCGGCCGCGTTCACTTCGTTTATGAGTTGCAGCATTGCCATTTCTTGAATGTTTTCGCAAAGCGTTTGGTTATCAATAGTTTGCTCCAATTGGTTTATTTTTTTGTAATGCTGAAGGATCATTACTACCGCTCCCACCATTTCGTCAGGTATTTCAATTTTCATATAAAAAACTCCTTTCCTAATACTGTTTGCATTACCCTTCTAAAGCGATCCTCGGCATAGTTTGGCGACCATACGGTGTTTTCATACCCAATGTTGGTTCGCCAAAACTTTACCCATTCGCTTTTATCGCCATGCTTGAAAGCAGCCTTTTCCATTTCGTATGCCTGTAAGTCGAATTGTTTTACGTAAAACAGGTTTTCTACTGGCTCATTAAAGCGGGCGTAAATAACATTTGCAAATGCCTCCTCGATATCTGCATACACATTGCCAAGCATGTGTTTTAATGGCTTAATAACATCGCCAAGGTATGCCTCGGTGGCATCGTGGATAAGCGCGGCTCTTTTTAATTCCTTGGGCGCTAAATAGGCAACCAATACCGAATGTTGGGCCACCGAGTAAAAGTTTGTTAATTGGCCTCCAAAACGGCAAACTTTAGATAACCCCTGTATAATATCTTCAGGATGGATCATTGATACAGTTGGCTCGCGCAGGTCAATTACTTGCCCAGTGAAAGCATTAAACTTTCCAAGTGTGTGGTTTTTAACTTCTGACATTTCCATTTTTGATTTCGTTTTTAATTGTTGATATTTTTTTTCTAAAGCGTAACCTCAAATACATGAGGATTGCAAAAAGTGCTACGTATTTCATTTTTTAACTTGCTTTTAAACCGTTTATAAAATCCAGTCCGTGGTAATCAGCCGCACCCTTTTCGTAAATAATAAAAGGTTCGGCAACGCCATCCACATGCCTACTTTTCGGGAATACCACAAACCCATCTATGTAACATTTTATATCTGCATCTTGGTAAATGAATTGGGCCAATGTTCCTTGTGGTTTTTTGCCTTCCATGTGGCTTATGTAGATAAATGTTTTTTTAGGGTATCGTTGTTTAAGTTCCAAATAGCGGGATTTGGTTATGTCGCTGTGTTGGATGGTGTCAATCACTATAATATCGGGACTTTTGTGCTTGTCTAATCGTGCGCACATTTCCTCGTAATACTCTTTGTCCAATACAACCACTTTTTTATCACCTGCGATCAACCCGGCACGTTTAAAAGCCTTTTTGAGGGATAGGCTTTTACCTTCCTCAATACTGTTGTAAGCAACTCGGCCAAACCCCGAAAAGTACTTACATAGCATCGCCACAAACGTTGTTTTGCCGCTCCCAACGGGGGCCATAAAAAACCACGGCTTACCTTTCTCAGGTGTTCCAAAGGATTTTAACCAAGTCCCATCAAAGTTGTATACCGGGAAATCCTCGTTGTATAATTCTGTAACTGATGCTGCCCGTCTCATTTTTTCTTTGGCAATTGGTTAAATTTTAGTTCGGCTAATACGCTCGCTTGCATTTCCATTGATATTTCACCGTGGCGTTCTTTATACTTGTTATAGCCACGTATTAACTCCTCTACATCGCCATAATTAGTGCAATTGCTTGCTATGTATTCAATCGCTCCTTTGTTGGTTATTTCGTGTTTGGCGGACACAGCATTGATAAATTTCATTTCAAGTTTTTCAACCAATGGTTGCCAGTAGCTAACCCTGCGGGCAAACTCACGAAAGCCCAATACATCTTTATCTGCCATTTTTCTGATGAAAGTTGGAAGGCGGTGAGTACCTGCAATCACAAACCCGCAACGACCTTTTAGGCGATCAAATAAGAGTTGAACGATACCAAAGCATTTGGGGTGTTGGTCTAACTTACCCATATCCTCAATTACAAGCAATGGATTTTGCATGCGGGATAGTTTTTCCACTATACTATCAATTCGTTCGCTCAGTGTACCTGGTTCATCATCCCCAATTTGCTTTTGGATAGCCAAAATCAAATCCTTTGGTTTCATTAGCATAGTACCAAGAACATAATATGCATTACGGGTAGTTGAGCAATAGTGGGCAAGGGTTGTTGTTTTGCCCCAACCTGTCGCTCCATACACCCCCATCATAAAAGAATCTTCTTGCGCTTCCGTGCAGGTGTTCATTATCGACTGAAAGTTGTTGGTACTAAGGATTTCCCACTTAGTCGAACTCAACCCAATTTCGTGTGCCAGTTTTTTCAAAATCGGGTCAGGGTTACCCGCATACTGTCCGCTCAATACTTGGCTTAAAGCCGTAGAGCTGTAATCAATTTTTTTCGCCAAGGCTTCTTGCGACATTCCTTTGCGCACCAAGTAGGCTTTTGTTTCGATAATAATTAGTTGAGCATCCATTTTTTTGTTGTTTATATTTTGATTGTTTCCATTGTTCCCTCGTCTTCGCCATAAAGCGTTTTTGATATAGGGGTAGGTTGTACAGGTGTAATTTTATCGCGCCAACTATTCCACTTATGCTCCTCGTTGTAACCAATTGCCACCATTTCTTTGTCCATATCGTCCATCATATCCTCCTCGGCTTTCATTTGCTTTGCCATCCATTCTTTTTCACCGTCTTCAAGGTATTTTACTGAGCGACTGTTTTCGCGCTTCGGAGAGGCCGTGGCAATTCGTTGAAGCCCAAGCGTTGCATGCTCTGTGTATAGTTCCACATCTTCAAACTCTCCATCAGGATCATATTTGTATAGGAAATTTTGTTTGAGGTAGTTGAGCCTAAAGTTAAAGTCCACGTTTCCATCGGCCGTATATACTTCGTATAGCTTATCCTCGCCTTTAATGCGAATGCTAATACCTTGGCTTTGGTATTTTTTAGGGCCACCCATTTGCCAAAACATTTCGGCTATTTCATCCAATGTTATTGGTTGCTCTTCAGGGTTGCGGCTTTCGTTGTAAATTGCATTGGGTGATCCTGTGCCGTTATAATCCAATTCGTTCCATTCGTTCACAAATACATCAAACAGCTTCACCAACTCGTCAAATGTTGGCAGATTATCAATGTTTTTGGTAATTTCCTCCATATTTGGGCGGTAGTTCACGTCTGCGTGCGATGGTCTACCAAAGCCACTCCAAAAAGGAAGTTCGGCCAATTTCATTTGTTGGAATTTTCCAAATGCACGCTCAATTGCTTTTCCCGATGGGCGATATGCGCGGGTTGGGAAACTCACATGAGCAATCTTGTTGTAAAACATCCTGCTTTCAGTCTTTTTGTGGCCTCCTTGGTTGTCAAATAGTAATTGGTATGGTTTTGCACCTGCATTGCGCAAAGCCATGCGGTAACCATCCAATTGCATTTCAAAATTTTCTTTGTTAATACCCGCTTTTGTAGCCCATCCCAAAAATTTATTGCTGCGGGCATCCATTATCATATAAGTGGTAGCAAGTCCAACACCATTACCGGTATTGTAGTACCAGTTTAAAGCTGTTCCATCGCTCACCCATATATCATTGCTGTACATAGGTTTTGCAAGTTTGAACGTGTGGCCGTATTCTTGCCTAAATGCTTTTCGCCCGTGGCGTTTTAGTTCAATTAAATGGCGCACTCTCGGTTGTTGTTCCCGATCTCTAAATGCTTGGGCCGTAATATCTGTGCGCCATCCGTTTGCCTGCGCAGCTTTTAAAAACTTTTGGTGATACATCATTTCAACACTCACGCGCGTTTGCGCCATTTCGTTTATCATCCAGTTTTCTATCTCAGGGGTAATTTTTTGCGTGTTATCGTTACAAAACTTTTTGCTTATCAATGCCTCGTATCCCTGCACCTGGTAATCTCCGCTTTTCAGTTTCACTACACCGCCAACAGTATATAACTTGTACTTAGCTGCAAGTTTGTCCTCATAGGTTGGAAGAGTATGATTCACTTGCTCACGTATGCCGTTTATCGTCTCACTCGCTTTCTTCCAAAAATTACGCATCGTTTTGCCTTGGGCCTTGCGTGCGCGTAGTTGCACATCGTAAATAACTTTTATAGCATTCAATACCGAAGCATTAATACAGCAAGTGGCTTGGTAATCCTCAGGTAATGCCTTGCCGTTTTCAAGTCGGTAGTTTTTATAAAAATTAAAAGCATCCTGATCCGAAACCACACGATCAATAAAACTTGCTTTGGCTGCTGCTTTTGCCGGGTCGCCAAATTTTTCCTTAATCATGTCTTGGTAGCGTTGGGGTATAGTTTCAAGTTTCAACAAAGCCGTGCGGCCGTTTCCTCCTCTACGAACAACCTCGGCCCCATTGCGTATCCACTTTTGCCAAAGCCCCAAAGAAGCAATCCCCTCAGTTATTAAAGGCTGCAATTCAATGCATAATATCTCGTTGTGAACTATCATGCCTTATATTTTGCTAAGTAAATTTTTAAGGATTCTGCGGTTTGATTCTACCACAACAGCCGCCATACTTACCCTTTTATTATTCCGTCTTCCATCTAATGCTTTGTAAACTGTGCTTTCGCTTAAATCGAGTCCATCTGCAATAATTTGCGCATCTCCATATTTTGGCTTTTTTGTTTTCTCGGAACTTTCCATAACATTTGTGCTAATTGTATGGCACAATATTAAACAAGTTATCTTGTCTATTCCAAATTATTATGCAAGAAAAATCACAAATTAAACAAAAAATATTGCAATATCTTGATTATAAGGGTGTTTCTACTTATAAATTTTATAAGGATTCCGGCATAACAAGGGGTATTTTAACCCAGCCGAGTGGAATAAGCGAAGATAATTTGGCGAAATTCCTAAAATGGGCCACCGATGTAAACAAAGGCTGGCTTTTAGGTGATGATCCCGAAATGATAGTGCTTGAACTCATTGAAAATACAGTTGAAGAGCCACGCATACCCTATGATGAAGGAAAGAGAAAAAAGAAGATCGAAGGCATACCATTAATGCCAATTGAAGCCTTTGCAGGTCTTTCAAATAACCGGGATTACTCCATCAGTTTGAACGCAATTGAGGATCGGTATGTAATACCGTTATTTAATGGTAAAGGCGTTGACTTTCTTATATACGTAAGAGGAAACTCTATGTATCCGAAGTACAATAGTGGCGATGTCGTAGCCTGTAAGTTTGTGAAAGAAAGGTTATTTATTCAGTGGAACAAAGTGTATATTATAGACACACAGAGTCAAGGAACATTGATGAAACGGCTAATAAAATCAGACGTTTCGGAGTGTATTACATGTAAATCCGACAACCAAGATTATGGAACTTTTGATGTTCCACTGAGCGACATAAGGAACATGGCATTAGTCGTGGGAGTTATAAGACTAGAGTAATTTTGCTGCCTATTTAAACGCATATTATTGATATTCAATACTTTATATACAAACTATTGTTGTTTATTTGTGGAATAAAGGGGGGCTAATATGTAAAATAAGCGAGATTTAGAGCCTATTTTAAGAACTAATACCCATAAAATTAGGCGAGATTATACCACCAACTGTATTACCAACTGTATTACCAACTACCATTTTTCGTTTTATTTTAAGTTTTTCCGTTCAAAATTTCCCACTTTCTCACCTCACTACCCAAAATAGATGTTAATACCACTAATGGCGGCTATTTAGGCGTATTTTCACCCCATATTTGAGAATAACCCGCAGGAATGCATAAAAAAAGGCTGAAAACTCCCACTTTTGTAGGTGTTGTCAGCCTCAAATCGAACTTTTAAAGGTCATTTTAGCCCGGTATAGGCATTAAATCCAAGGGCAATCCAAGTATTATCCAACTTTTGCCGTTTGGTTTTTATACGGCATCTGTTCACTTTACGGGCAAATTGGTAGTAATTATGGGGCTTTTCGGGCTTTTTTATAGAATACTGTTATATCCCTTTGGTTTTACCCCCCTTACAGGCGAGTATATTTTGGTAAAGCCTGAACAATAATTTTTCTTCCATTTCCCAGTTGTAGCGTTCTGTTGCAGCTTTCATTCCATTAGATGAAAAGGTGTCAAGAGCACTCGGATTGTGCATCAACTCCCATGTTTTGTTGGTAATTTCTTCAACATCTACAGAGTCAACGCAAATGCCAATTTGCAATGAGTTGATGAGGATATCATAAGTAGGAAAATCGGAACTGATTATAGGAAGCCCGATGCACATATACTCGTATAACTTTCTAGGTAAAGAATCTCTTACATTTACATTATTGGAAACAAAACAAAATCCCACAACGGCATTTTGCGATAGCTCATATCCTTCATTGATACTCAAAAAACCTCTAAACTCAATTTGTTGACTAACTTTTTTAAAATAAGGAAGTCTGCGCATCTGCAGATTCACTTCGGGGCTTATATAACCAACGATAAAGAGTTTTCCGGTCCATCCCCTAAGCATTAGTTTGTAGGCAGACTCAATAATTTGCTGGTAACAGTACATTTCATCAAAAGAACCCATGTAGAAGATGTTTTTGTCTTTGAGAGAGCGGTTACTAACCTGATAAGGTTTGAGTTTATCGAGAGGGCCAAAATTTTCAAGCAAGTGAGTCTCTTTATGCGGGTATCGTTTTTTATAAACAGGAACGTATGCTTTTTCTGCTAAAATAAGTTCAAAGTTACGGGCAGCTATCCCATCGAAAACGAGGTACAATTGAATAAATAAAAACTTTAAGGGAAGCCATTTTTTTATCTTCATGCTTTCCGTTACGTTTTCATGAATATCGTAGATCACTTGTTTCCCTTTCCACTTTAACAATAAGGCGTATGGAATTAATTCGGGGTCATGAAAGTGGTATATGTCTGCGTCTTGAGCAAGGGCTAAGCGGTATGCCTGACGGGCAGTTTTTAAAATTCGTTGAAAACGGTTTCTGGGTTTGTTGATAGCAATTACATTCACACCATCGATTATTCCGCTTTGTTTACCCAATGCAATAAGTGTTACATCATACTCTTTAGCCAATGAAACACATTCACGATGAAACACACGTGTATCAGTAGTTCCATGTACGCTTGAGAAATGACAAACTTTTTTACGTGCACCCATGATCATTTCATACAGAGTTGAAGTAGTTCGTTGCACAAATAATTCCAGGTGAATTTTTGCTTTTCAATATTAAGCTGTTCGATAAAAGCCTGTTCTTTTTGTTCGTTGTAAAAACGCAGAATGGCGTCTGCTACTTTTGTTTTGTCAACATCCACCACATATCCTACTTTGTTATCAGGAACCAATTCTGCCAATCCGCCAACATTCGTCACGATCATGGGTTTGTTGTAAAAGTATGCGATCTGGGTTACACCACTTTGTGTTGCGTTCAAATATGTTTGGATCACCACATCGGCTGCGCAGAAATAATTGGAAACTTCCGTATTGGGTATAAAGTCGTTGCTGAGGATCACGTTATCTTGTAATCCAAGTTCGGCAATTTGATCGAGATAGGGTTGGGCATCTTCATAAAACTCACCGGCAATAATTAATTTACAACCCAATGCTTTGATCCGTTCATCGGCAAAGGCATCCAACAATAGATGCAGTCCTTTGTATTTTCGGATAAACCCAAAGAACAATAAATACTTTTCAGTTGCTGCCAATCCCAGTTTTGCACGTGCAGCTTCTTTGGCTATTTCGGGACCAAACATATCGTACATCGGGTGTGCAACATAAGTGGCCGGTTTGTGTTGGTTGAGTTGTTTTAATTGGCCTAATACCGATTGCGACATGGTTAAGAATCCATCACATTGCGATAAAAAATACTTGGTAAAAGGTGTATCAAAAAACTTCCTTTCGTGTGGAATGATATTATCGGTAATGGCCAAAATACGGGTATGGTTGTTTCGTTTGATAATGCGTGCAATGGTTCCCAAAGCAGGCGCCATAAAACTCATCCAATACCTGAAGATGATTATATCGTATTTGGCTTTTTTTATTTGAGAGCCCACCTTCAACCAGTTGAAAGGGTTAACGGAATTGATAGCTGTTAGGATGGTGAGGTCTTGGGGTGGGGCATCGGTTGAAAACTGCGTTTTGCCGGGAAACAAAAAATTGGGATACTGTAATGAAAAACTAAGGATATCACATTCGTGTCCCATTGTTTTAAACTCTCGTGCCAACCGTTCATTATACGTAGCTAATCCACCCCGTAACGGGTATGCAGGTCCTACAATCAGTATTTTACTCAAAGCCTATTTTTTGTTTGATACCGTAATAATTCCGGTCACTCGAATTGCGTGAAATCATTTCGCCTAAAAATCCTGCTAAAAACAATTGAGCACCGATGATGATAGCCACCAATGCCAGATAGAACATCGGTTGATCGGTAACATTGCGTTCAAAAATATCGTGATAGGAATTGTAAATCTTTTCACCAATCAGGTAAAGTGTGATAAAAAAACCAAGGAAGAAAGACAAGGTTCCCATTACACCAAAAAAGTGCATGGGGCGTTTACCAAATTTGCTGACAAAAAAGATGGTAAGCAGGTCTAAAAAACCATTGATAAAACGCTCGAGTCCGAATTTGGTGGTTCCATATTTACGTTCACGGTGAATAACCTCCTTTTCCGTTATTTTCCTGAAACCTGCCCACTTGGCAATTACCGGAATGTAGCGGTGCATTTCATTGTATACTTCAATGTTTTTCACCACTTCACTTCTGTAGCTTTTAAGGCCACAGTTAAAGTCATGCAAATTATTGATGCCGCTCATTTTACGGGTAGCCCAGTTAAACAGCTTGGTTGGTATGGTTTTGCTCAACGGGTCGTATCGTTTCTTTTTCCATCCGCTTACGATATCATAACCATCTTGCACGATCATGTTGTACAAAGCAGGAATTTCATCAGGCGAATCCTGCAAATCGGCATCCATGGTAATCACCACATCACCCGAACAAGCCTGAAAGCCTACATTAAGCGCTGCCGATTTTCCATAATTTCTGCGAAACCGGATCCCTTTTATCCGCGCATTGGTATTGCTTAGTTTACTGATAACGTCCCACGAAGTATCCGTGCTTCCGTCATCGATCATAATGATTTCGTAAGTGTATTTGTTTTCGTGCATCACCCGTTCAATCCACTGCACCAATTCGGGCAACGATTCTTCTTCGTTTATCAACGGGATGATTACGGAAATATTGAGGTTGGTCATTATTGTATATCGTCTACTGGTTTTTGTTTAGTGCGCATAATAGCTGCAATAATTAAAGAAGGAATACATCCAAACAAAACGGCTTGCAAAAAGTTCAGGCTAAGTTTTGATGGTGTCATGCTAAAATCTTGTTTTTCAATATCGGCTATACCTTTTTCAATCGCTTCTTGCGGAGCACCAAAACGTTCCATCATCGCAGCTGTTTTTTCAAGGGTGCGCTCTTTAATAAAATCGGCCAATGAAGGATCGATAACATTGTAGAGGAAAAAACTGAAGATCAAACTTAATAAGGTTCCGCCTGCAATGGTTAATAAACAGATCATGAAAGCATCTTTAAATGTAATGGTTCCTCCATTTTGCTTTTTATAGTTGCGAACAGGCCACACCATTAAAACGATATTGATAACCATGATGGCGAGTAATACTTTAAAATCTACCAGAAGGTTTTTGTCAATGGCGTATAACAATAATGAAATGGCTATTTGAATAAATCCTGTGATTAACCCGAATTTCATTCCTTGGTTCATGATTGTTGTTTTTTCTGTTTCCATAGTTTTAGTTGTATTTGGTTATTTGCAAACAAATAAAACATTTTTAAACATTAAAATGAACGGGAGAGATGCATATTTTTGAACCATGATACCCAAAAGGACTTTTACCGATCAGATGCACCGCAATGTGGAGATCGCATTTCCACCCAAACGGATCGTAAGTTTGGTGCCTTCGCAAACGGAGCTGCTGTATGATTTAGGTCTTCAAGATGAGGTAGTTGGGCAAACATTATTCTGTGTTCACCCGCAAGAGATGCATGCATCCAAACCAAGGGTAGGCGGTACCAAAAAGCCCTCTGTTGAAAAAATATTAGCTTTAAAACCAGATCTGATTATTGGCAACAAAGAAGAAAATGATCAGGAGACAATTACTGAATTGGCCAAACATTGTCCTGTATGGATGAGTGATATCCAACAATTGGATGATGCGTTGGATATGATTGTCAAAATAGGAAAGTTGGTGAACAAAGAATATGAGGCTCAATTATTGGCTCAAACAATCATAACATCGTTTTTGCGTTTTAAGAACAAACCACAAACCACCAACGTTAAACAAAAAGCTGTTTACCTGATCTGGCGCAATCCTTGGATGGCGGCTGGTAAAAGTACCTTTATAAATGATATGATGAACAGCATTGGATTGGAGAATCTGGCCATTCGCGAAGAATCCCGCTATCCTGAATTATCTGCTCAACAACTGCAAAAGCTCAATCCTTCACTCATCTTGCTTTCATCCGAACCATACCCGTTTAAGGAAAAACATATGGAAGAATTGCAGTTGTTATGCCCCGGTGCACAGATCCTATTGGTTGATGGCGAATTGTTCAGTTGGTATGGCAGCAGGTTAGTACATTCGGTTCAGTACTTTACAGAACTGGTTCAACGAATTGCCAAATAATCAAATACTTTTGCCGGAGTGAAAAATCAATCAACAATCAATGCATGGGCTGCTTACCTGGCAGTTGCAATCTTTTGGGGAACAACTTTTTTGGCGATCCGTGTTGGGGTAGAGTCGATGCCCCCGTTTTTAATGGCCGGATTCAGGCATTTTACAGCGGGGCTTTTGATCTGTTCCTATTTTCTGATACGGGGTTATAAACTTCCTACCCTGGCGCAATTGAGGGTATGCTTGATCAATGGTGTATTGTTATTGGTATTGGGAAATGGACTGGTATCGTGGGCCGAAATGTATATCACCAGTGGACTCACAGCACTTATTTGTGCGTTGTCTCCATTAATGATTATTGGGGCAAATGCGCTGATGGGCAATAAAGAAAAACTAACCATACAAGTGATGATCGGGATCGTATTGTGTTTGGCAGCACAGTTCCTCATATTCAAAAACAATATAGCAGATCTTGCCAATCCCAATTATATAATGGGAATTGTCTTTTTATTGATCGCCATCATGAGCTGGGGTTTTGGTTCTGTGTACATTAAGAATAACCCTACGATGTTGCATCCTCTTTATGGTGCAAGTTTTCAAATGTTGAGTGCCGGTGTCATATTATTAGTTTTTGGCAGTTCCCTTGGTGAATGGGCTTCTTTTCATCCAAACTCGGATGGTATCTGGAGCTTGGTATACCTTGTTGTTGTGGGTTCTGTTATCGGCTACGGAAGTTATATGTATATCCTCAAACATTTACCGGCAACGATCGTTTCTACATATGCTTATGTAAACACCATTGTGGCTGTTGCATTGGGCTGGTTATTGCTTGGAGAAATGGTGAACGGGCTGCTTTGGGTTGCTGTTGTGCTTACAATTGCAGGTGTTTACCTTGTGAACAGCAGCTTTCAGCGGAACAAAAAAATATAACGGAGTAGCTTGGGACATATTCATTGATCAATGCAATGGGTAGGCTGAACTCCCTCAAACAGTATTTAAATGGCCAATGATAGGGCAAGTGTATTTAAGTTTTTATTAAGAAACTTCTGGTAGTATCAAGTTTTATTTGAGCTGTTTTTTTATCTATTATCGCAGCTTAATTAAACAAACAGCTTATATGAAAAAAGTCTTTAAAATCGTAGCCATTTCGATTGCTGCCTTGCAAACAGCTTCTGCTCAAATCACCATTACTTCGGCCAGTGGATATGCTCCGGGTGATTCGTACACCGTTCAACCATGTGATGCCACTGATTTTAACATTTCTGATGAAGGAGCCAATGTTAATGTTGATTACAGCAATGTTGTAAACGATGGCGCTGCTCAAACAGTAACATTTATCTCACCTGTGGGAACTCCTTATGCATCTTTTTTTCCAGGCGCTACGGTTGCCCAGGCAACTGAGTCACTTCAAGGCGTGAGCGCATATGCCTATTTTTCTTCGTCTGCAAGCCAGTTAACTTCTTTAGGCGTAGCAACACCCCAATACACTCTAGTGTTTAACAACCCTATGGGGCAATTTGTTTTTCCAACTCATTTCCAGGATTCAATTTATGATACCTTTACTGCTGAATACACTGTAAATGGAGTGGATGTAAAAAGGAGCGGTACAACTGTTCAAATAGCCGATGCCTTCGGTAATATTACAACACCGGCAGGAACGTTCCCTTATTTACGTTTATACACCATGCAGGAAATAACAGATATATTTGTTATGGGTGGTGATACAATTGGTGGATCTTATTCTGAGGTATATAGCTACAGCTATATGAATAGCGATTATAAAGCACCTTTGTTTTCGTATAGTGAAGTGTGGACAGGACAAGGTACGGTGTATTCTGCCAATTACAATATGAGCGCTCCAACAGGTGTGAAAGAAACATCATTGTTAACCTCAAATGAACACGTATTCCCTAATCCGGCAACACAGGATGAAATTAATGTATCGTTTACAGTGAACCAAAATGAAACGGTATCTTTCCAAATTATGGACATTAATGGTAAGTTGGTAAAAGAAGCAACCTCGAAAACGTTTACCAAAGGAAATCATCAACTATTATTGGATATCGCATCGTTACCTTCAGGTATCTATTCAGTACTGATCGGAGCAGAGCACTCGGGTGTAAAAGCTGTGAAATTCATGGTTCAATAAGAACAATTCTGACGACTTTGTGAAAAGCCCCGACCAATGTCGGGGCTTTTTTTGTTGACAAAGGACATAAATACCGAGGGCTTTCATACGCTTTGATTAGCCTATATTCGCAGCCCAAATTATACAACGGCATATCATGGATCATTCAACTATACTTTCCAATTTTAATATTACCGAACTCAACGAAATGCAAAAAGCTTCGCTGACTGCAATTCATCAACCCAATGATATTGTATTGATTTCTCCAACCGGTTCGGGGAAAACATTGGCTTTTTTGTTGCCACTGTTGTCGTTGTTAAAAAAGGAAGAGCATGGTGTACAAGCTTTAATCCTTGTCCCTTCACGTGAGCTGGCTATTCAAATCGAAAAGGTGTTTAAGCAAATGGGAACAACTTTTAAGATTAATGCTTTCTACGGAGGGCATTCGGTGCGGATCGAAGAAAATAACCTGCAACAACCTCCGGCTGTTTTAGTGGGAACACCCGGAAGAGTTGCTCACCACCTTACTACCGAAACGCTCAAATTGGAAACCACACATACCTTAATCTTAGATGAGTTTGATAAATCACTTGAGTTCGGATTTAAGGATGATATGTCATTTATCATTGAAAAATGTACACAACTCAAAAAACGGGTATTGACATCAGCAACTGCATTGGATGAGATTCCTCGTTTTGTTGGATTGGAAAACAGTGTAACCCTGAATTTCACAACCAAACACAAAGCGTTAAAATCATCGTTGGTTGTTAAATCCGTAACAGTGGAAGGTGATGATAAGGTAGAAGGGTTGATGTTATTGTTGGGGAAAATTCAAGCCAAACAAGCCATTGTGTTTTGCAACCACCGGGAAGCGGTGAACCGCATTTCGGAACAGCTGAGTTTTCATAAAGTAGCACATGGCTTTTACCATGGAGGACTTGAACAGATTGACCGTGAAAAAACACTCATTAAATTTCGCAATGGCAGCTCAACCATTTTGGTTACAACGGATCTTGCTGCTCGCGGGTTGGATATTCCCGAAGTGGATGCGGTGATCCATTACCAATTGCCACTTACCGAAGATGTAATGATTCACCGAAATGGACGTACGGCAAGAATGAACGCTACAGGAACCACTTATTTTTTATTGGATCAGAAAGATTATTTACCTGAATTTTTAACCATCACCCCGCAAGCTGAAACACTTCCAAAGAAAGTTATCTTGCCCAAAGCCAGCGAATGGCAAACACTTTATATATCGGCCGGTAAAAAAGACAAGATCAATAAAATGGATATTGTAGGCATGCTTCTGCAAAAAGGGCAATTGCAAAAAGATGAATTGGGAAAGATCGAAGTGCTTGATAAGTCGGCTTATGTGGCGGTAAGATCATCAAAGATAACGCACACACTCAAACTGATCCAGGCCGAAAAGATCAAAAACAAAAAAGTGAAAATTGAAATTGCTTCATAAGGCAATATTCTAATCTTCATCATGTTTTGAACCCGCACCGGTTTTTGGGTTACCTTTGCGCGCTAAGTTCACAGATCATCGTTGGTGGTTCATCGAGTGATCAAAGCATGATGATAAAAAATAAGAAAAAATGAAGCGTATTGTTGATTACCGAAAACTGTTTGGGATAACCAAAGAAACCACTTTAGCCGAGTTAAAAGTGATATACCGTAACCTGGTAAAGGAATGGCATCCTGATAAGTTCAGGGAAGGAGACCCAATGCGCGAAGAAGCTGCCTTGAAAAGCCAGAACATTATTGATGCCTATCATTTCCTGGTAAGTATTTCGCCCGAAACGCATGCATTGAATGCTGAGCGTTATGCGGAAACAACAACCAATTGTTTTATTGAAGATTTTACCTGGAAAGGCCATGCACTTAAGATCACCTTCCAGGATGGAAGCACTTACGAGTATTTCGGAGTTCCTCATTCGTTATACACCAAGCTCATCAACTCCGATATCCAAGGCAGGTTTGTAAGGCGTCATATTATCGGTGGAGGATATACATACCGGAATTTGAGTAAAAATGCTGCTGTTAAAGCGTAGATGATAGAGGTTGGATAGTAGAAGTTGGAATTAAAGGCAGCAACAAAAATACAATAAAGCTAAAGGCTACCAGCCAATGGTTAAATCTCACATCTAAAATCAAAAATCACCATGTCTTTTACCTCACTCGGTCTGTCTTCATCTTTATTAAACCTTTTAGCCAAGCTTGAGTATACGCATGCAACTCCGATCCAGGAGCAAGCCATCCCGGCTATTTTGGCTCATAAAGATGTATTGGGTATTGCACATACAGGTTCGGGGAAAACAGTGAGTTATGTATTGCCCGTGTTGATGAACCTGCAAGGCAAACAAGCCAAAAGCAGGCATGTAAATGCGTTGGTATTGGTTCCAACGCGCGAGTTGGCTGCACAGGTAACAGCAGTATTTAAAGCGTTTGGAGATGTAATGCCCCAACGCATCAAATCATTAGCTGTGTACGGTGGCGTTTCCATTAATCCACAAATGATACAATTACAAGGGGTGCATGTATTGGTGGCTACACCTGGACGACTCTTGGAATTGGTTGAAAAAAATGCGGTGCAGTTATCGGAAATAGAAGTGTTGGTACTGGATGAAGCGGATAAAATGTTGAACCTTGGTTTCAAGGAAGAGATGGATGATATTATCGCGTTGTTGCCCAAAGTACGCCAGAATTTATTGTTTTCGGCAACGCTGAATGAAGAGGTAAATACCATCAACCAACAATTATTGCATTTGCCGGTTGTGATCAATATTGATACGCAAACCGAACAAGCAGCAGAGTTGATCACCCAAACGGCTTATGCCGTAACTGCCGATAAAAAAGGGCCGTTGTTGCGTTACCTCATAAAGCAACATGAAATGAAACAGGTATTGGTATTTACCTCATCGGTATACCAGGCCGATAATGTTGCCGATAAATTGCGCAAAAACGGAATTGAAGCTATTTCCATCCATAGCAAAAAAAGTCAGGGAGCCAGAACGGATGCCTTAAGACAATTTAAACAAGGCGCTATCCAGGTATTGGTGGCAACCGACCTGTTGGCTCGCGGGATTGATATCCAGTTTTTACCTTATGTGATCAACTACGAATTACCCCGTTCGCCCAAGGATTATATTCACCGTATCGGAAGAACCGGCCGTGCCGAATCAAGTGGTGAAGCTATTTCACTTGTTGCTCCCGAAGAGGAGCATCATTTTGGCGTGATCCAAAAGAAGATGAAAAAGGTTGTTCCGTTGCAAAAGAGTGAAGATCTTAAATTTTAAATTCAATAAAACGTTTCAAAGCATACGTCTTATAAAAAGATAGTCTTTTCATAATCAATGGTTTGATTTCGAATCACCCCATTATCACCCCAGTTTCATGCTAGTACCGCTAAACCTTTTGGAAAAAGAGGATGTCTGCTTGCTGTACATAAAAACCAAAATTATGAAAAAACTATTTTACCTTATCGCATGTGTATGCACAACAACAGTGCTCCATGCCCAGTATTATTCTTTTTCGTCAACTTCACAGCCATATGTCGAAACAACGGATGAAACATTAATGGACACCACTTTCACAAACTATTTCTCCTTTTTGCCTGCAGATCAGTTTACATTATTCGGGAAGCTTACCCTGGATTCATTTGCTGCAGGAACGTCAGCAGGTTACCTGGTTGCAAGCAACAATTCGTATGGCTTTGCACTGGATCCGATGATGGGAACCTGGCTACGGAAAATTGATGGAAAAAGTAAGTTAACGGTCACAACCATATCAGAAGGCAGCGACAAAATATTAGTGGTGCAGTGGAAAGATATTGGTTTATACGGACATCCTGATAGTGATTTTCTTAATTTCCAGGTGAGGGTTTCGTTAAACACAGAAAAGATCACTTATCATTATGGACCTTCACATTTTGTTGCAATTGCAAATGACAGCGCATTTTCCGATCCTCAATTTACAGGACCAGAAGTGATGCTTGTGTTGCTGACTGCCGATTTTAGCACATTGGTTGAGTTTAATACCGTTTCGGGAACACGCGAACATCCTGTTTTTAGTGACAATTATATCAGGATGTCGAATATCCCTTTGGCCAACCAGGCCTTCACTTTTACCAAAAAAACAACAACGGCCGTATCGACTATTGTTGACGAACGTTTTAACGTTTCCGTTTACCCAAATCCTGCTGAAAACGGAGTTGTAACCATTTCGGCTACTGAACCTATTCAATATGTGATCTTTCGCAATGCACTCGGGCAGGAGGTGAGTGTTGATCAACAACGCCATGCCGAAAAAGAAATTGAATTAAAATTTGATGCAACAGGGCAACCATTATGGGCAGAAATCAGACTCGTAAATGGAGTCACTTCTGTAAAATGTATACAAATAAAGAACTGATACCTAAAATGGTAATGCTTAAACCGGGAAGTACCTGGTGGATCTATTTGGCAAAAGCCACTGGAAGCCTCGTACTTTTCGGTTCCATTCTAAGCATCGTGGAGATTGATAAACCCTGGTCGATGCAACTCAGCATCCAGGTTCTTGCAACCACGGTTATCGTTGGAACGGTTGCCTTTGCAGTAGGCATTTATTCCAAACAACAGTTAAGCGTGAAAGCTCAAAAGGAATTTTACCTCAAACAACTTTCTGCAAGAGAATACGAAGTAGCGATGTTATTGTTTACATCTTTATCCAACAAAGAGATCTGTGCAAAATTGTTTATTGAAAACAATACACTCAAGACCCATATCCGACACATTTTTAAGAAAACCAATTGTACGTCCCGTGAAGCTTTTATCGAACGTTTTCAATAAACATATTGTCCTGCAATTGTTGCTGGGATTGACATTAACACTGGTGTTGGTTTTGGCTTATAAAATGATACTGCCATGGTTAGCTGCCATGTTGGGAGATTTTGTATACACCCTGATTTTATTCATTACACCGGCAGTATTGTATATCACCATTCGTCAATTGGTTGTTCATCATTGGCAATACCGCTTGCCTTTTCTGAGTATTATTTTGTTGGGTGTTTTGTCAACATTGATGGCCGGTATCGGAATAGGTTTGATCGATTTTATTGTTTTAAAGAATCAGTTAACCCTTTTCGGACCGGTTTCCAATGAACCCATGACTATACCTTTATTACAATTTCTGGTTGGTTATATTACCTGGTATGGATTGTTGGGGATGATCAGCACACTCATCATTTACGGGATTTTATGGTTGCAACTCAACCGAAGACGATAGATTATTGCCCGGTATAAAACCGGTAAATACAATCGACCCTGAACAATAAACCATCTGCAAAATCGGCATTCAATTGTTTACGGTCATCGCCAAAACGAAAGGCACTTAATCCCCAGGCAACTTTATCATGGATGTCGTATAACCGGTAATTCCGGCCCACGCTGTAACCAATATTGGCTTTTAACAATAACCCTTTTACAGGTTCAATCCCCAAATACGTGTAGATCTCATTGCTTGTTTTGGCTAAGTACTCCCCATTGTCGTGATAATATGGATCGTGCAAATTAAATGTGCGCACAAATGCCTGAAATTTTATGCCTGTAAAAATATCCGGCTTGATGCGATAGTTGGCATCAACAAAAAAAGGCAATGAAAGATCTGTTTCAAATTTTTGGTTTTCACTTTTATAATAAAGACCCAAAATAGGAGAGAAGAATGGCCCGAATAATTCTGAGTTATAATACATCGCCATTTTGTATGTTAAATTGGGACGCGCGGCATATTTAAATAGCAACAAACCTCCCAATTGAAAATCTTCCCGGCTTAAGCCTCCTCCAGGTTTCTTAAAATCAGAAGCCAGGCGAGGGAGCATGATCAGATTGGTTGTCCACTTTTTGTTTAGTTTATGATTGACTCCGAGCTTAGCAATAATGCCTGTAACACTACCGCTACTGCCTGTTGGCGTAAGTCCTGCGTACATCCATTCAACATCTAGTCCCGTGATAAAATTGGTTCTGTCGTTTATCTTAACAGGAAGGGTAGAGTTAAAGGTAAAATCCTGTACCCGGGTTTTGTTGAGCGAGCTGTCAAATTGGTTTAAAGGAGTATTGGTATAAAACACCTGCACCAGGTCGAGGTAGTTTTGGGCTTGTATGAAATAAGCATTTGATACAATGATTAAAACGGATAAGAGTAGCTTTGTGTGTTTCAAATGAAAAAGTGTTGGCTGGTACCGAAGATAAAACATTTGGCTTAGAAAAGAATGGAGTGAGTTTGTTCAGTTCTTTTCCCTACATTCGGTCAAAAATACCACAATTATGATTTCTACCTTTGTTATTATTGGTTTCGTGTTACTTGTCATCGTGCTCTCTCTTGTTACGGTTCAGCAAGGCACTATTGCTGTTATTACCATGTTTGGTAAATACCGCAGGGTATTGTATCCCGGGTTGAGCATGAAAATTCCTTTTTTGGAAATGATCTACAGGAGGATCTCGATTCAAAACCGTTCAATTGAGTTGGATTTTCAGGCCATTACACAAGACCAGGCCAATGTATACTTTAAAGCCATGCTCTTGTATTCGGTGGTGGATAATAAAGAAGAAACGCTCAAAAATGTTGCCTTCAAATTTATGAATGACCGCGATTTTATGACGGCACTGATCCGCACCATTGAAGGTTCGATCCGTGGTTTTGTGGCAACCAAAAAACAATCGGAGATTTTGCTATTACGCAAAGAAATTGTGGAATCTGTAAAAGAAAGTATCGACCAGGGGTTGGAATCGTGGGGCTACCATCTAATTGACTTGCAATTGAACGATATTACATTTGATGAGGCCATCACCAAATCAATGGCGCAAGTGGTTGCTTCATCCAACCTGAAAGCAGCTGCCGAAAATGAAGGGCAGGCATTGCTCATTACCAAAACCAAAGCGGCCGAAGCTGAAGGAAATGCCATCAAAATTTCGGCTGAAGCGGAGAAAATTGCTGCACAATTGCGTGGTCAGGGTGTTGCATTGTTCCGTAAAGAGGTTGCCGTGGGGATGAGTGAAGCAGCCAAGGAAATGCAAAGTGCCGACCTTGATGCTTCGTTCTTATTGTTTAGCATGTGGACGGAAGCCGTGAAAAACTTTGCAGAAGACGGAAACGGCAACGTCATATTCCTGGACGGTTCACCCGATGGCATGAACAATACACTCAAACAAATGATGGCGATGAATGTGAAAAATGACGGTAAGAAATAAACTCATTTAACCCGTTTCCATTTCCAGTATACCTGATAAGGATAATATTCGTAAATAATATTGTCTTCGTTGATGGTGTATCCTTTTTCAAAGTCGTCATCGGCTTCTTTCAGTATAGCTTTGCATAGGGTTTCTTGCTGTTGTTGCTCATAACATTTGCCTTTATAATATTTGGCATCGGCAAAATGAGGATACAATGCAATTGCCTGATCAAATGTTTGAATGGCTTCCGCATAATTTCCCAATTCATAATGGGCAATACCCAGATAATAAAAATGATTGGGATGAACCCATTCGCTTCCTCTCAACTGAGTGGTTTCCATTACAAGATTCTGTAGAATAGTCAATGCTTCCCGGTATTCATTCAATTGCAAATGACACAAAGCAATATAAAAGTCGTAAGGATGATCCATGATATATCCGCCCGGTTGTTGCTGCTTGCATTCTTCGAAATCTTTTTTTGCCTGACGGTAGTTCTTGGCGAAAATACATTCCAAATATGCCCGGTAGTCGCTCCACTTTTTATCATACAATACGGCCTTGTCGAGGTAACGCATACCGATATCATATTTATGCTGTTTAAAATAAGGCATGGCACGTTGTTGCCACAAGTATGCAACGGTTGAATCTTCAGCCAATCCCTGCACAATATAGTGTTCCCATTCCTTATTGAAATAGCTGTATTTCCAGGCTCCCCGTTTCAGGTATTTGGCAATGACCGAATCCTGACGTGCTTGCGCAGTGACCTCTTTGTGTTGCGCCATCATATTGGATGATGCCAAAAACAATAAAAAGTATAGGGTAAGTTGTTTCATGCAATTTCGAATTGATCTAATCGAAACTACTCGTTTCAGCCGGTAAATTGCCCATAATCTTTTCTTAAAAGGAAATGGTCAATACAAAAAATCCCGACCGGAATGGGTCGGGATATATGGCAATTGCACCGTTTACACCAAACAGGTCTTTCAATGTGTTGATCTGCACAAACGCATTGACCTGTTTTGTAAATCACAAATGGTATTATTTGCAGCAATCACATCCGCAAGAGCAGCCCGTTGTTGAGCAGGAGTCTCCGCAGTTGCAGTTGGCACAATTACAGTTGTTGTTGTTGCAGGTATTCTCCTTGAGAACGGCTGCAGAAATTGTTGTGTTTTTCATATTGTATCGTCTGTTTGATTTGACAGTACAAAGCTAACACCGCACGTATCCAGCTATCGTATAGCTTTAAGGGGAAAATGTATATTATTTTTGGATAAGGGTTAGAATCCTTTGCGTTTCACCGCACCGATCTTTTTGAAATGAGAAGGTGTTAAACCGGTATGTTTTTTAAACTGTGCCGACAGGTGGTGAACGCTGCTGTATCCCAATAAATAGGCAATCTCGGTAAGGTTTTTATCGTTGTACACCATCCATTCTTTGGCCCGCTCGATGCGCAACTGAATAAAATAAGTTTCGATGGTAATGCCTTCAACCGATGAAAACAGATCGCTCAGGTAAGAGTACTCATATGGGATCCGCTCTGTTAAATAATGAGAGAGGTTTGGGCGGTTAGCCGCATCTTGTTCGATACTCAACAAGTAAGACCGGATCTCTTTTTTAGTGTTTTCAATCAATTGATTTTTACGGGTATCAATCAACTCAAATCCCAGTTGTTGCAATCCTTCAGCGAGTTTTGTTTTCTCGGCCTCCGACACTGTTTTTTGCAGCTCCACTTCACCCATCAATACACCCGTATGAGGGATATTCAATTGCTGAAACAAATTGTCAACACTGGTGATACAACGCTGGCAAACCATGTTTTTGATATAGAGTTTCATGAGTGGATAGACAATTTTTTTTGATTGATGCACAAAGATAATGTTTGTCTTAATGATTGTAATTCTCACGATTGATTGGATATCACAATTTGTGATTTCCATTTTATTTGTTGAACCTCGTTAAGGATAAACGTTTCTAGTCAACAAATTGTCATGATGACATTTTTGTCTGAAGAGATGCTTACTCACTAATGAGGCCTTCGCGTGTATGGGGTCGAATATGTTCCGATTTAGCTTGGATCATCAAGTGAAAGATATTCATTTGATATGTTTGCGGATTCCAGTATAATAAGATCTTTTATCAGTTGATTAAGTTTTTCTTTTTCTATTTTATTTCTCGATTCAACAAACTCTTTCACTATTGGCAAGTGCAAAAGACCATATTCGTTAATTTCTTTAATTAACCAATCGATATTGTCGCTCATTTGAACAAACAATTTTAGTGCCCCTTTCCACCAATCTTGCTTTAATAAAGGAATGATATCAATATTCCTATTCATTAGCTCCTTTGCTGCGAGATGTTCTTGAAAGCGGAGGTGTCCAAATCCATATTTTCCATCTTGAGACATAGGAACTAGAATTTCACACGGATGTATTAATTCAGAGAAGGCAGATTCTATTTCTGTTATATCAAGTTTGTTTTGTAAAGTAATCTTAGCTTTATTCTTTAGTATGTCGATATGTTCATCTCTTTTACTTTCTTTATGTAGGTAGAATGCTAGTTTTTGAGATAAGGTATCAAGGTTATTGGGAACGGATTCAATACGCGTACTTATGCGTTTCACATTGTCATAGTACCCAGTAAATAAACGAAGTCTTTCATCATAAAGACGAATTTCTGTTTTCGGTAAACTAATATTGTGCTGTGCTAAAACACACATAGTAGTGGTAAGCAGCGGATTTTTTGTAATGTCACTAACTGATGGGTTTTTTTCTAAATGTGATGTAATTTTTTTTATTTTTATTTTAGCATCTGTTTCATTTTCAAACCATTTTCTAATAAAATCAGCCCGCTGTTCATTGGTAAATGGTAGTAATGTTACTGAAAAAAATGGTAGACTAGCAATATAACTTCCATGCATTCTGGCTGTCAGAATAAATTGAACTCCATTATAGAGTACTGACATTTTATTTATTTCGGCTGGTAAAAATGGTGCTACTTTTATAGCTTCATCCAAGCCATCTAAAAGAAGTATCACTTTACCTTTTCTAAGTATTTGTTGAAATTCTGATAAAGAGATTTTTATCCCTTTATTGTTTAAAAAATCGACTAAAAGGTTTTCCAAAATAAATCCCTTTAAACTTTCTAGGTCTTGTTCTTTGCTATATATATTGTTCTGAACAATGTAACCAAGCGGGACAAGAATTACTGTTTTGTCGCTATCTTTTTTTAGATGAGCATACATCTCTAGACTTGTAGATTTGCCAGCTCCGGCTTCTCCTAATACAGAAATGTTTAATCCTGTGTCAAAAATGTCTTCAATCGGCAATCTGAATCTTGTAGATTCATAATTTAATCTATAGCGCTTATCTCTATTATACCCAATGCAATTGAAATACTTTCCGAAGGTCGGGTCGAAAATATGTGATGATAAGCTAATTATTAAGTCGCATCGTTTAATGAATTTTTTTATTACTAGTGTAGAGGGTCTTGACTTATTGTAAGTCAAAATATTGTTTTCAATCCACTTTCTCTTTGAGATGATCTGATTAGCTAATTTACTTCCGTCAATAGATAATGAAAGTTTCAGATTCTGTTGTTTCTTCTCTATGGAATCTCTTTGTTTTTCATTTGCAGATGTTTTTTCGTCAATCTTACTAATTTCCTCCTTGAGTTTATTGAGTTTTTTTTGTTCTATTCCGATATCATTTAGAATTTTGGTGTAATCAAATTTTGAGTAGCTACCCATAATAGATACGCCTTTTTGATTGATTCTAATAGTTTCTTTTTTATCTAATAAATCATGAACTACTTTGGTTTGGCTATTTCTTTTTTGAAGTAAGCTATGCTTTCTTTCAAGCTCTAAGGTCGTACTTTTTATAAGTGCGCTATGTTTAAGACTAAGGATGTTATTTTCTGAAATGGTTGTTTTGAATTTATTTTCTATGAATTCGATATCGTGTTCTAAAAATGAAAGTTCAAACTCAGTTTTTAGATTTAAAAGCAAGGATTTTAGAATTGACCATTCATTAGCGGTAATTTCAATGATTTCTTTTTTTGGTATAAAATCAGAATTAAAAAAAAGACTTGTTGTCATTTTTCCGAGAGAGAAATCAATATCTGAATAAATTGATTTTATATCCTTGTTTGTTTTATTTCCAAGAGCTTTTAGTAAGATGTCATTACTAAACTTATTTGTTAATTTGGACTCCAATTCGTATTGCGAACCAGCAATTTTTTTTACAAACTCTGGTAAGAACTCAACAAACTTCTTTGCAAGTTCTATTCCATCAATTATTATTATATTCTGATCTTTAAGCTGAAGTTCTTTGTCAAATCTTGTCAATAAATTTTTAGTGTTAATTATATGGGTAGAAATTAGAAGCACTTCTATTGGCTTTCTGAAAATTTTATCTGTGTATGGTAAGGATTTAACAAAACATGCTGTTAATTGATTAATTACTGATTGAAGACTTTTAGAGTCCGATGCGGTATTTGTGAACTTAAAGTGTTTTACTTGAGCAACACGTAGAGTTGGCGTACCCCATTTATCTATTTCCCAAATGACTATATCCTTTCCTTCTTCCTTCTGTCCTCCGAAGAATTCTACTTTTTCATATCCCATCTTTTCCAACAATGGTATGATTCCATTTTTGGTTAGGTCATTCTCAGGATAATTTTGTAAAGCTTTTAATAGTTTAGTTTGATTAATCATTACAATATGTTCTTAGGCAGAGAAATCTTCTATAGAAGATATATTTCAATGATACAAAACAATAACCAAAAAAAAACAGCCCGAAAGCTGTTCCTACATTTTCTTCAGGATAGCACTGTCTTAAATCAAATTCATCAGCATATCCGGGAACAATCCCAACGTCAAACTCATCAGTACACAGAAAACAGCCACCATCATGTATGCAGGTGAAACATCAATTTCGGTATCGTTAGCTTCTTTGGTATACATGGCCAATACTACTTTGAGGTAATAATACGCTCCGATCATGGAAGCGATCACAGCTATTAATGTTAAATACATATGGCCACTTTGAATGGCTTTGCTAAAAATATAATATTTTCCCAAGAAGCCTGCGAAAGGAGGGATACCTGCCAACGACAACATACTCATGGTAAGCAATGCTGCCAGCAATGGATTCTTTTTACCCAAACCATTAAAGGCATCAATACCTTCATTTTGCATGGCATGGAATACCGGAATGGCAATGGCAAATGCACCAATGGTTGCAAAAGCATAACCGGCCGAATAATAAAACAGGGCAGAGGCAGTGCTTGCATACAAACCGATAATGCCTAATAACATATACCCGGCATGTGAAATACCCGAGTAAGCCATCAGTCGTTTGAAATTGGTTTGGTGCAATGCAGTGAAGTTTCCGATAGCCAACGAAGCAACGGCTGCAATGGCTAATGTATCGCTAGCGTAAGTTAGGGTGCCGATAAAGCAGGTTGCAAACAAACGGTATAAGGCACCGAAGGCTGCAATTTTTACCAATGTACTCATGAAAGCTGTGATCAGCGCAGGCGAACCTTCGTATACATCGGGACTCCAGAAATGGAAAGGAGCTGCTGCTACTTTAAACAACATGGCCACCAACATCAACATCATTCCGATATAAAACAACGGGCTGATGGTTTGTGCATCGTGGTTCATTACATACTCACCAATTTTTTGCAGGTTGAAGCTGTTGGTTACACCAAAGATCAATGCAATACCGAACAATAAAAATCCGGAAGCAAATGCGCCCATCAAAAAGTATTTAAAGCCGGCTTCGTTCGATCGCGTGTCGAAACGTTTGCTGCCTGCCATAATGTATAATGAGATGGAAAGGATTTCGATCCCCAAAAACAGCATCGCCATATTTGAATACGACAACATGATCAACGCACCGCAAAGTGTGAAAATTAAGATCGCTAAATAGTCGCTGATATGTTGTTGTTCGTTTTTGTAATAATCGGCCGAAAGCACAAAAATGAGCAGGCCAATGATCAATACCAATGCACTGAACGCTACTGAAAAATGGTCGATGCGCACCATATCGTTGTAAAACGAACCACCCTGGTTCCATTCCATGTAGTTCACACCAAAAATAACGGTAATGGCAATGATCACTGCCGGTATTAACAATTTACGCAGGTTGAATATTTCGGCTAATAAGCAAAACAACCCAAGGCACGATGTATAAATTAATGTGTTCATTTTCTACTATTTTTTTAGCCGCAGATTTCGCTGATTACGTTTAGCTTAGTCGTTGGCTTTTTATCTTCTGTTATTTTTAACCGTATCTATTTAGGTCGACTGTTCACGCATTTTAATAAATGTAATCTGCGTAATCAGCGGCTTCATTCCTTTACTTGATGATTGATTTATCCAATATGATCTGCAGGGCTGGTTCGGCTATATCGAAAATTGGTTTTGGGTAAATTCCCAATACAATTACCACCAGAGCGATCACACCCAGTACGATCTTTTCGTTCCACAACAGGTCGGGGAAGCTGGTGATCGTTTCGCTCACGTTTCCGAGCATCACTCGCTGGAACATACGCAACATATACACGGCTCCCAAAATAATGGTTAAGCCTGCAAACACAGATAACCAGGTATTGTATTCGTATACACCGAACAGCAATAAGAACTCACCAATAAACCCGTTGGTTAACGGCAGCGCCACACTTCCCAATACCACGATCATAAATAAGGTGTTGAATTTTGGCGCAATATTCCGGATACCACCAAGCGAATCAATATTCAATGTGTTGGTTCGGTTCAAGATGATATCGGCACAGAAGAACAAACCGACTACGTTAACACCATGCGCTAACATTTGCACCACGCTGCCCTGAAAGCCTTGCATGTTTAATGCAAATATTCCGGCAGCAATGAGTCCAACGTGTGCAACAGATGAATAGGCCAATAATTTTTTAAGGTCTTTTTGCATGATGGCAATCACCGATGCATACACAATTCCGATAACACATAAAGTAATGGCCAATGGTCCCCATTCGGCAACACCTACCGGAAGTATTGGCAACAACCAACGCAACAAACTATACGTTCCCATTTTAAGCATGATACCCGAAAGCAACATGGTTCCTTGGGTTGGTGCTTCTTTATAGGTATCCGCTTGCCAGGTATGGAAAGGAACAATTGGAATTTTAATGGCAAAAGCTAAGAAGAATGTCCAGAACAACCAACCTTGTTTGCAAGCGCAAATGGCATGATCGTATAGATCCCTGATATCAAATGACTGATTCGGATTGTTTACATACAAAACGATGAACCCGAACAACATCAATAAACTGCCGGCCAATGTGTAGATGAAAAACTTTAACGTAACCGGCACGCGGTTTGGTCCACCCCAACGCAAGGCAATAAAATAAATAGGTATTAAGGCAAGCTCCCAGAAGATATAATACAACATTCCATCCATGGCCATAAACACACCATTGAGTGCAAACTGCATTAACAGGATGAGGGAGAAATATCCGGCAGCACGTTCAATTGTTCTGTTGAAGGCACTTAAGATGATCAATGGCGAAAGGAAGTTTGTTAATGCAAGCATCAAAAAGCTCAGTCCATCCACACCTAAATGGATACTTATTTTGGGGCTGCTGATCCACTCTTGAAAAAAGTAGAATGCTTCGGCACCTTGTTGTTTGAACAGGAAGTAAGCATATGCTGTAAAGCACAATTGCACCACAGACAAAGCCAAGGCCAGTTTTGAGGCAAACTTGTTGCCTGCTGCTAATACCAGCAACGAAGCCAGTAACGGAAAACCTAAAAGGAGTAATGTTATCATCATGTTTATGCGAGCAACCTAATTACAAATAATACAACCATACTTAAAACCATAGCAAAAATGTAGAACCCTGTGTTACCGGTTTGTACCAACCGCAACATGCGACCCGTAAAACCAACGATCCAGGCTACAAAGTTCACTGCCAGATCAATGATCAGTTTATCGACCAAAACCATAAAAAGATCCGATAATACAAGCATGGGTTTTACAAACACTTTATCATACAATTCGTCAACATAAAACTTATTGGAAACCCATTTTTTGAATCCGGTTAATGAAGCTTCTTCTTCCGGTTGCTCGGCTTTCTTCACATATTTCTGGTATGCATACACAATAGAAGCTATGGCTGCCAAACCGGCAAACGACATCAGCATGATCTCTGTTGAATGCGATACGGCTTCGTGTGCATGTAAAAATGCTTTTGATGGTTCCGTAACCGATGACAGGTATGTACTGAATAAATGCGTGGCATGGAATACCGCAGGTAAGCCCAAAACGCCACCCACAACCGATAACAAACACAATACGATCAATGGAACAGTAATGGTTGCAGGTGATTCATGAATATGTTTTTTGGTTTCATCCGATCCGCGGAAGTTTCCGTAGAATGTTAAATACACCAGGCGGAACATGTAAAATGCGGTGATCATTGAGCTGATGGAAAGAATGGCCCAGATCAGTTTGTTCGACTCGAAAGCATGGGCTAAAATTTCGTCTTTAGAAAAGAAACCCGATAATAATGGGAAACCCGAAATAGCCAATGATGCAACAAAAAAGGTGATATAGGTAATTGGGATCAATTTTTTCAATCCACCCATTTTACGAATATCCTGTTCGCCATGTAAAGCATGGATCACACTACCCGAACCTAAGAACAAGCAAGCTTTAAAAAAGGCATGCGTTACAACATGGAACATTCCGCTTTCGAAAGCGCCTAAGCCAAGTGCGGCAAACATTAAACCCAATTGCGACACGGTAGAATAAGCCAGTACTTTTTTGATATCATTTTGCATTAAACCGATCACAGCTGCAAAAACAGATGTGGCAACACCCACTATTAATATTACATCAAGTGTATGTGGGGCCATGGCAAATAATACGTTTGAACGAACCACCATATAGATACCGGCAGTAACCATCGTGGCAGCATGGATCAATGCCGAAACAGGAGTGGGGCCGGCCATCGCATCGGGTAACCAGGTGTATAATGGTAATTGTGCCGATTTACCCATTGCACCTACAAATAATAATAAGGTAATGGCAACCAATAACATGCTGTTAGGAGTGAGCATTGCGGCTTGTTCGGCAACGGCTTTGTATTCCAATGTTCCGAAATTGAACAGGATGAAAAACATGCCCAACAAAAATCCAAGGTCACCGATACGGTTCATCACAAATGCTTTTTTAGCAGCATTGTTGTATGCATCGTTTTTAAACCAAAATCCAATTAATAAGTATGAGCATAAACCAACGCCTTCCCATCCGATAAACATCACCAGGTAATTGCTGCCCATCACAAGCAACAACATGAAGAAAATAAACAGGTTGAGGTACGTAAAGAAGCGGGTAAAACCTTCGTCATCGTGCATATAACCCACAGAGTAAAGGTGAATGAGGAAACCAATCCCGGTGATCACCAATAACATAACTACCGTTAACGGGTCGATTAAAAATGAAAATCCAATATTCACTTTCGAAAAAGCGATCCATTGGAAAAGGTCAATTGTAACCGCGTTGCCCGCATCCAGTTTCATAAACACATACAGTGCAGCAATGAATGATGCAAGGATGGCAGCAGTTGCGATCCATCCTGTAGCAGCTTTGGGCAAATATTTACCAAACAGTCCATTGATCAGGAAACCAATTAATGGAAACAACGGAATAAGTACTCCGGGTAAAATGAATAATGAATCTTGTAAAATTTGTTCAGTCACGTTTCTCTATTTTTATTTTTTAGCCGCTGATTACACTGATTACGTTTAATGATCGTTGGCTTATATTGTCTTTTGTTATCGTTTCCCGCAGATTAAACAGATTTATTACTGAGTTATCTTCGGTTGTTTTGATCCACTGATGACGCATTCTAATAAATGTAATCTGCGTAATCTGCGGCTTTGTTATCCTTTTAATTTACTTAGAACATCAATATCCGTGCTCATTACATTGCGGTAGATGCTTACCAATAAAGCAAGTCCTACGGCCACTTCGGCTGCGGCTACCACCATAATAAAAAACACAAATACCTGTCCATCCGAGTTACCGCTGTATGCCGAAAACGAAACCAATAACAGGTTCACAGCATTGAGCATTAACTCTACACACATTAAAATAATGATGGCGTTTCTGCGGAACAATACTCCGATAACACCAATGCAAAACAAGAATGTACTTAACAGTAAGTACCAGTTTTGCGGAATTGCTTGTAAGGTTGTTTCTCCCATATATGTTGTTTTTAGCTATTGACCTTTAACCATTAGCTGAATTGTCTTTAGTTTTATTGCCACTGATTATCACAGTTTTCTTTTGTGATAATTTTCACTAATCGAATGATAAATTTAATTAGTGCAAATCTGTGGCATTTACATTAGTTCTTTTCTTTTCTTGCCAATACTACAGCACCGATCATTGCCGATAAAAACAATACACTCGAAATTTCGAATGGCAATACGAAATCAGTGAAAAGTTTCATGCCCACACTTTCCACTAAACCAATTTCTGATTTTGCCGGTAGGTGATAAGTTGCTATCTCTGTTGAACGCATTGCTGCGATCAATGTTAAAAACAAAATGCCTCCCGAAATGACTGCTGCAAACTTGATCCAGTTGATTTTGTGCTGTTCGTTTTCCTTGTTCAGGTTTAATAACATCACCACAAACAGGAACAGTACCATAATGGCCCCTGCATATACAATAATGTGAACAATGGCAAGGAATTGCGCATTGAGCATGATATAATGCCCTGCAATGGTGAAAAAACAAACCACCAACCACAGCACACTATACATAGGTGCTTTTGAAAACACGACCAATAATGCAGTGATGATCGATAAAGCCGAAAGGATAAAAAACAAATATTGACTCATGTATGCTGTTGTTATTGTATCTTTTTATTGCCACTGATTATCACAGATTTTCTTTTGCGATAATTTTCACTGACATTATTATTTAAATTAATCTGAGGCATTTTACTTATGAAAACTCGTATTTCTTTTTGCGTTTGCTAACGTCTACACGCTCTTCTTTAGCAACACCTTCCACCAATTTATCTTTACCGTAAATGAAACCCGAACGAGTGTATTTCGAATCGATCAACCGGTCCGTTAAATAGATCGCATCTTTGGGGCAGGCTTCTTCGCACAAACCACAGAAAATACAACGCAGCATATTGATCTCATATTTGGCTGCATATTTTTCTTCGCGGTACAAATGCTCTTCACCCTTTTGTCTTTCGGCTGCTTCCATTGTAATGGCTTCAGCCGGGCAACTCACGGCACATAAACCGCAGGCCGTGCAATTTTCACGTCCTTGCTCATCGCGTTTTAAAACATGCACACCACGGTAAACAGGACTTACTTCACGGGTTTGTTCAGGGTATTTTACCGTAGCAGCCTTTTTAAACATGTGCTTAAAAGTAATTTGCATTCCTTTTAAGATGGGCCATAGATAGGTCCTCTCCAAAAAGGTCATTTCCTTTTTTACTACTACTTTCGATCTATTGGTTAATTGCATTTTGTTATTGGTTGATAAAGACAATCACTATTCTCAATTCTTATATCCAAAATCATCATTCAAAAATCTCAAATTACTGAATGATTCCATCCACAATTCCGTAAGCCACCGATTCATCTGAATCCATCCAGTGATCGCGGTCAAAATCGGCCATTATTTTTTCAATCGTTTGTCCGCAGTTATCGGCCAATATTTGTGCACTTTGTCTTTTTGTTTTCAAAATTTCCTGTGCCTGGATTTGAATATCCGATGATTGTCCCTGCGCTCCGCCACTTGGCTGGTGGATCATTACCTTGGCATGTTTGTGAATATAACGTTTGCCTTTGGCACCCACCGAAAGCAGGAGGGAGCCCATTGAAGCAGCAAATCCCATGCATACGGTTGATACCGGAGATTTGATCGTTTGGATCGTATCATAAATGGCCATACCCGAAGTAACATATCCTCCCGGGCTGTTAATGATCAAACTGATCTCTTTACCCGGATCCATCATATCAAGGTACATCAAACGGTCAATCACATGCTTTGCCGAATCGTCATCCACCTGTCCCCACAAAAACACTTTGCGTTCCGATAACAATTTGCTATCAATAATATCTGCTAGTTTTTTACTGTCTTCCATGTAGTCTGTTGTTGTTTAAACTATTTTACAAATGTCATCCAGGCACCTGTTGCGAGGATATTTAAAATAGAAAGCGGAATTAATATTTGCCATCCCAATTTCATCAGCTGATCGTAGCGGAAACGGGGAACTGTCCAGCGAATCCACATGAAGAAGAAAATGAAAAAGAATGTTTTGCCAAATAAAATGGCTACGCTAACCGCAGCTGCAATATTTTGAGGCATATCCAGGCTATCGATTCCCGGGAAATGATATCCACCGAAGTATACACAAGAAATAACGGCCGATGATATGAACATCCCCACGTATTCGGCAAATAAATACAAACCCAGTTTCATGGAACTGAATTCAGTATGGTAACCACCAATGAGTTCTGTTTCGCACTCTGCTAAGTCGAACGGAGCACGGTTGGCTTCTGCAAAGGCACATACCAAAAAGATAACAAATCCCAAAGGTTGATAAAATACATTCCAGTGACCATGCATTTGCCCGTCAACGATTTCTCGTAAACTCAACGAACCCGTCATTAAAATGATTGCCACGATAGACATACCCATTGCCAATTCATAACTCACCATTTGCGAAGCCGCACGGATCGCTCCCAGCAACGAGTATTTGTTGTTTGAGGCCCAGCCTCCGATCATGATCCCATATACGCCAATACTGGCAATGGCCATGATGTAAAGCACACCAATATTAATATCGGCAACCTGCATATTGAACTCCAATCCGCCTATATCAAATGATTTTCCCCATGGAACCACAGCGCTCATCATAAGGGCTGTTAACATAAATATACATGGACCCAAAATAAACAGGATCCTGTCGGATGCATTTGGAATGATTTCTTCTTTGGTAAACATTTTCACACCATCGGCAATGGGTTGCAATAAACCGAATGGTCCTGCTCTATCGGGTCCAACACGATCTTGCATAAAAGCCGCAACCTTGCGTTCGGCATAGGTACTGTACGCGGCAACACCCAGGCTTATCAAGAATATAATGCCAATTAAGATGGTTTTAAATAGGATTGCGATGATCATTATTCTGTAATTGGATTGATTTCGTTTAACTTAAATTCTTTTGGTTGAACCAGTGTGCGGGCATAATGATTTGCAGAGATAACCGAAGTATGATCAATAGAGCGTGGTCCTTCAATTGTCCAATCGCTGGTTTTTTTCTTATCAAACCTGCAGGTATTGCAAATAAACTCTTCCACTTCGCCCCATTGGTCTTTACGGCCAGTTACGCGCAATACATCTTCACCTTTATACCAAAGCACCACTTTACCGCTGCATTTTTCATTCTCACAGTTACGGTGTGCATCTACAGGTTTGGTAAACCATACACGGCTTTTGAAACGGAATGTTTTATCAGTAAGCGCACCTACCGGGCACACGTCAATCACGTTACCCGAAAAATCATTGTCAATTGCTTTCTCAATAAAGGTAGAAATTTCAGATACATCGCCACGGTTCAATACACCATGTACGCGGCCATCTGTAATTTGCTCGGCAGTTTTTACACAACGGTAGCAAAGGATGCAACGGGTCATGTGCAACTGGATCTTGTTTCCGATATCCAGTTTGTTGAATGTTCTGCGTTCAAACTCATAACGGGTTTTTGCCGAACCATGTTCATAGCTCAGGTCCTGCAAATGACATTCGCCTGCCTGGTCGCAGATGGGGCAATCAAGCGGGTGATTGGCCAATAAAAATTCAACAACACTTTTACGTGCTTCAATTACTTTTTCGCTGGTTGTGTTTTTCACTTCCATGCCATCCATCACAGTCGTGCGGCAACTTGCTACCAACTTAGGCATTGGGCGCGGATCTTTTTCAGAACCTTTGGTTACCTCAACCAAACACGTACGGCAATAACCACCGCTTGTTTTCAGTTTACTGTAATAACACATGGTAGGAGGGGCAACCTCTTTTCCAATTGCACGGGCAGCATTCAGAATGGTTGTTCCGTCTGCTACTTCGATCGTAATTCCATCTATGGTTACTTTTGCCATATCTATTTTTAATTGCCTTCGATTTTGTCGTTAGCTTTTGTCTTTCGTTATTTTTTATTGCCACTGATTAACACAGATTTCTTTTGTGTAAATTTTCACTGATACATTAATCAGTGCTAATCTGTGGCAAAATTATAGGCTACTATATGCAGCAGCCGGATCCATATTTTTGGTATGGAAATAATATTTCACGTCTTTTATTTTATCACCGTTCTTCACATAGTCTTCAAACTCGGCACGGAAATGACGGATAGCACTTGCCACCGGCCATGCTGCCGCATCACCCAACGGGCAAATGGTATTTCCTTCAATTTTTCGTTGGAGTTCCCATAACAAATCAATGTCTTCCAATGTTCCGTGACCATCCACAATTTTATGCAGGATCTTTTCCATCCAGCCTGTTCCTTCGCGGCATGGGCTGCATTGTCCGCAACTTTCGTGGTGGTAAAAACGGGTAAAGTTCCAAAGGTTTTTCGGAATGCTTACGGTTTCATCCATCACAATAAACCCACCCGAACCCAACATGGTTCCCGTTGCAAAACCGCCATCTGCTAAACTTTCGTAAGTCATCAAACGTGGTTCGCCTGCGGCCGTTTTTAAGATCAGTTCGGTTGGCAAAATGGGAACGGAAGATCCTCCCGCAACCACTGCTTTTAGTTTTTTATCATTTAAAATACCACCGCAATATTCATCGCTGTATATAAACTCTTCAACGGGTACGCCCAACTCAATTTCGTAAATGCCAGGCTTTTTTATATGTCCCGATGCCGAGATCAGTTTTGTTCCGGTTGATTTACCAACACCTACTTGAGCGTAAGCATCACCACCCTGGTTTACGATAGGCACCACAGCTGCAATGGTTTCAACATTGTTTACAACCGTAGGGCATCCATACAAACCTGCAATTGCCGGGAATGGTGGTTTGATGCGTGGGTTACCACGTTTACCTTCCAATGATTCCAACAATGCGGTTTCTTCACCACAGATATAAGCTCCGCCACCCGGCTGAACGTATAGATCCAGATCGTAACCCGATCCTTGGATATTTTTTCCCAGCCAACCTGCTGCATACGCTTCGGCAATGGCTTTTTCCAAAATCGCAATCACATAGTAGTATTCGCCACGAACATAAATATAAGAAGTGTTTGCTCCCAACGCATAACTTGAAGTGATCATCCCTTCGATGAGCAAATGGGGCAGGCGCGACATCAAATAACGGTCTTTAAATGTTCCCGGCTCCGACTCATCAGCATTGCATACCAAGTAACGGGCAACACCTTCGGGTTTTGCCAAAAAGCTCCATTTCATTCCTGTTGGGAAACCCGCACCACCGCGACCACGAAGTCCGGATTTTTTTACTTCTTCCACAACTTCATCCGGTTTCATGGTTTTTAATGCTTTCTCTGTAGAAGCATAACCACCCATTTTACGATACACTTCGTAACCTTGAATGCCCGGAACGTTAATATGTTCTGTTAATAATTTCTTTCCCATTTTAGGACTTTTTTATTGCCACTGATTGGCACAGATTTTTTTATTAAAAATTAAATTTCACAGAATCACTATTTATAAAACAATTCTCTTTTGTTGAAAAGAATCGTTTCCAAAATTAGCAATCATTCCGAGCTTACCTTTACTTATTGCTAAGTAATTTATTGTTTGCTTGTAATGATCTTCTGCAATACCTTTTTGACTTTTTACTTCAATTATTATTTTGTTATCAATTACAAAGTCGGCATAAAAGTGATGTTTTAACAAAACTCCTTTATAACTAACTTCATACTTTTTCTCTCTTTCAAATGGGATACCGTTAGCTTTTAATTCAATCTCTAAGGCATCCTTATATACTACTTCTAAAAGGCCTTTTCCAAGTACCTTATGAATTTCCATACACAATCCGACAATCTTGTATGTTTCTTCCTGAAACGGATACGCTGTTTTGTCGAAAGTAATGTTCATTCTACATTTTTATGATTAGCTCAAATCTCTTTTGTGAAAATGATCCCTTGTGATAATTTAAAATCAATCTGTGCTAATCTGTGGCAACTAATAGTTCTCTATGGTTACGTTATCAAAATAGGTAGTTCTTTTTCCTTCTTTTCGAAGATTGTCAATTAAAGAATCTACTTTTTCCAATGTTAAATTTTCGTGGAACTGGGCACCGCACATCAGCATTGGTGCTGTTCCGCATGAGCCTAAGCATTCAACCGTTTTCAGGGTAAACATTCCATCTTCGGTTGTTTCTCCTTCTTTAATACCCAGGCGCTTTTCAATATGTTTAACCACATCTTCGGCACCGCGTATCCAGCAGCTGCTTGTACGGCAAACTTCCAACAAACATTTGCCAACCGGCTTTAAGTTATACATGGTGTAAAACGATGCTACTTCATATACTTCAATCGGTTGAATGTTCAGGATCGAAGCAACGTAATCCATTACTTCAGGGCTCAACCAACCATCAAACTCCGCTTGGGCAACATGCAATACAGGTAACAAAGCCGATTTTTGTTTGCCGGCAGGATAACGAGCTATGATCTTTTGAACCGTAGCCATGGCCTCTGCATTAAATTTTATTTCTTTACTCATTTCTATAAATCGTAAATCTCAAATTGCAATTCGTAAATTCTTTTATGCGTCTAGTTCTCCGGCAATCACATTCATGCTGCTCATGGTTAAAATGGCATCACTTAACATCGAGCCTTTAATCATTTCAGGGTATGCCTGGTAATAAATAAAACATGGTCTGCGGAAATGCAAGCGATATGCAGCGCGTCCTCCGTCACTTACCAGATAGAAACCCAATTCGCCATTTCCTCCTTCAACACTGTGGTATACTTCGCCTTTCGGAACATCTGTTTCGCCCATCACTATTTTAAAATGCCAGATCAACGATTCCATGCTTTTGTATACATCTTCTTTTGGAGGCAGATAAAACTCAGGAACATCGGCAAAATATTTTCCCTGTGGCATATTATCCAACGCTTGCTGAATGATCTTCAATGATTCCCACATTTCTTCCTGGCGCACACGGAAACGATCATATGTATCGCCACCTGTTCCAACCGGAATGGCAAAATCAAAATCCTGGTAAGAGCTGTATGGATTCATTACGCGAACATCGTAATCAATTCCTGCTGCACGCAAATTTGGCCCGGTAAAACCATAAGCCAAAGCACGTTCACCACTAATACCACCTACGTTTACAACCCTGTCCATAAAGATGCGGTTGCGTTCTAGCAAGTTTGTAAACTCCGTTAATGCTTTTGGAAATTCCACCAAAAATTCTTTGATCTTTTTGTAAACGTCATTGCTGAAATCACGTTCCAATCCACCAATTCTTCCGATATTGGTGGTTAAGCGGGCACCACAAATTTGCTCGTAGATATCGTAAATTTTTTCGCGCCATTGGAACATATAGGTAAAACCTGTTAATGCTCCTGTATCGGCACCAATAATGGTATTGCAAATAATATGATCGGCAATACGTGCCAATTCCATAATGATCACGCGCATGTATTGTGCACGTTTCGGGATCTCCACACCAATCAGTTTTTCTACCGTCATATGCCAGCCCATATTGTTTATAGGCGATGAACAATAGTTCATCCTGTCGGTAAGTGGTGTTACCTGGTAAAACGGACGGTGTTCCGCAATTTTCTCGAAAGCACGGTGAATGTATCCGATGGTTTGCTCCGCATCCTTGATGATCTCTCCATCCATTTTTAACACATTCTGGAAAATTCCATGTGTTGCCGGATGGGTAGGACCAAGGTTCAATATATTATAATCCTCTTCAGTATGCTTGTTGGCAAGCGTAGAGTGGTGCTCTACTGAAGCAGGTTGAATGTCTTTTTTTATTTCGGTAACGTTGCTCATCTGTTTATAATATTACCTTCCAAAATATTGATCTTCTTTATCCGTACGTGTTCCATCTTCCAATGGAAATTCTTTGCGCATCGGGAAATAATCCATTTCATCTACATTTAAGATCCTGCGCAGATCCGGGTGTCCTTCAAAGTTGATCCCAAAAAAATCGAATGTTTCGCGCTCTTGCCAGTTGGCGGCAGGGTACAAAGTTGATATGGTTGAAATACTCGGATGTTCAATCGGCATAAAACACTTGATGCGCAAACGCAGATTGTTTGTAAGGCTGTGTACATGGTAAATAACACCCAACTCAGCACCTTTGGCTTCGGGGAAATGAATACCGCATACATCGGTTAAAAACTGAAACTTAAGTTCAGGATCGTTGTATAACCAGGTGAGCACCTCCACAATTTTATCTTTGTGCAACACAATTGTAGCCAACTCATAAGGCGTTGATTCGTTGTAAATAAACTCACCAAACTGGGCGCGCAATCTACTTAATAAATGTTCGTTTGTAATTTCGCTCATGGTTAATCAATGCCGTAAGATGCCAATAATGCTTTATATTCAGGTGAACTTCTTCTTTTCAACGATTCGTTTTTAGCCAGTTCCTGTACTTTCATCACACCGTCAATAATTTGCTCGGGGCGGGGAGGGCAACCCGGAACGTAAACGTCAACCGGAATAATTTTATCGATGCCCTGCAATACAGAGTAAGTATCAAAAATACCACCGCTGCTGGCACATGCACCAATGGCAATTACCCAGCGGGGCTCGGCCATTTGCAAATAAACTTGTTTTAAAACAGGCCCCATCTTTTTAGCAATGGTTCCGGCTACCAATAAAACATCAGCCTGGCGTGGCGAAAAACTAATACGTTCTGATCCAAAACGGGCCAGATCATAATTAGAGCCCATTGTTGCCATAAATTCAATTCCACAGCATGAAGTTGCAAATGGTAACGGCCACAATGAATTTGCACGAGCCAACCCTACAACCTTATCCAAAGACGTAGCGAAAAATCCCGGCCCTTCAATACCCGGAGGTAATTTTGTTATTTCAGTATCAGTTGACATGACTTAGTGTTGATATGGTATTTGGCTTTAGGTTAATTGTGTTGATTATGTTAATTGTAAGGCCATACATGGATGATTGTATAATCAACATAAGCCTTAATTAACACAATTCCATTTACTCCCACTTAAGTGCTCCTTTTTTGATGATATAAAAGAAGCCCAGCAATAAAGTTGAGGTAAATAGTAACATTTCTATAAAACCAAACTGACCAAGTTGTTTAAAATTAACTGCCCATGGGTACATAAAAATAACCTCCACATCGAACATTACGAATAAAATGGCGGTTAAAAAGTACTTGATGGAGAAAGGAAGGCGGGCATTCCCCTGGCTATCGATACCACACTCGAAATTGTCGAGTTTTTTCGCACTGCTGCGCTTAGGGCCAATAAGATGGGTTGCAACCATTGTAGTGACAATGAATCCAACAGCAACTAAGAATTGGATAAAAATAGCTATATAATCTATCGGAGCCGACATAATTGTAAGAGTTTTGTAAGCGTGCAAACTTACATAATTAATTGATTTTGCAATACGAAATTACCAACAGGTTTTTTTGTTGATACGGTTGATAAACTCAACCCAAATATCAAGGAGTTTCGGATGTTGAGAATAATATTAGAAGTGCTTAAAAAATAGGAATTTAGACCGCAAATGAAACAAAAAAGAGGCTGTCCTTTTGAGACAGCCTCTTTGATTATTTTACAATAAATTGGACTCATTACATTTTGAACGGAGCAATTGATTGAAGGTTGATACCCAAACCAACAGAAGCTACCTTGTATTCAGCAAATGTATAATCAGCATGAAGGGTTAATACCGCAAATTTTAAGCGGAAACCAACATTGGCGCGGAATCCTGAAATATCACCTTTAATTTTTACAGGATCTTTTATATCACTGATAACTGCTGCTTTACCGTATGAAGGAGACGCAGGATTGGTTGCATCTGCCTGGTTGTTAGGAACTGTTACCGGGTAATCGCCCAAAAGGTTAAGTGTTGTACTTGCCTGTTGGTATCCAACACCTAAGTATGGAGTAAATGGACCTAATTTTTTAGAAATGATCAAGTTGGTTGTCCACGCCTTCGATTTAAACTCTGCTTTTTGATTGTTGTACTTCTTTGTAGGATCAGGGTTGTAAATATTAGGATCCTCTTCAGGTTTAATAGCATTGTCGCCCGAAAACTTAACATCTGCGTTCATGGTTGTGTAACCAAACATAGCAGATAAGTCAAACGGTAACTTTTTCATGCCCGGGATCCATTGTTTAAAGTCGTGCTTTACCGCAAACCCAAACAGGCCGATACCGGCATCACCGAAACTAACCGATGGCATAAACCTCACAGCAATATCGGTTCCAAAGCCAACACCCACCGAAAGTTGAGCAGTAGGCACGGCAAACATATTGGTTCCAATTCCTCCAGGCAATTCAAATGTTGTGATAGCAGTATCATTACCGGTAAATGGGCTTTTGTCTATTACTTCAACTTTAGGTCCTGCACCCGACTTCCCAAAAACAGAAGGTGCTGTTGTTTGGCTAGGATCTACCGGGCGTATTTTTTGCATACCGCTTAAGCTGTATGTTTCATCCGAAGTTGGAGCAAAAGTGGCATTGGCCGAAATGGTAACATCGAATCCACCGATTCCGTGTGGTTTTGCGGTTTGGTACCAGCCACTGTTGAGGCCGGCTCCAAATGATTTCATGAGCGGACTCATATAACCATTCATCAAGGTGTTTACATCTGCCGTTCCTGCTTTAATAAGCGTGGCAGCATCCGATTGTGCCATTACCTGTAGCGAGGTTGCCGACAATACAGCTGCTACAGCCAATGGTCGAGCTAATTTTGTAAAGTTTGTCATAATTCAGTAGAGTTGTTGTGTTAGTGGATTCAAAAGTATCCCAAGTTGGACTAAAAACAAGGAGGTAGTTTCAAAATACGTAGAATATCGTATGCCGTTTTTAGGGTTCGGGAATTAAAACCGAAATGCTTTATACTTGCCAGCTATATGTTCAACGTCCGAAAAAGCATTCCGTTTTTGTTATTGTTCATTTCAGGACTGTTGCTTATCTATTTATCTGTTTATAAAATTGATGCAACAGCGTTATGGGAAACCATTGGTAAAGGGAATTATTTTATTGCATTACCTGTGTTTTGCATTTCACTTATAGGTTATTGGGTGCGTTCCTTGCGTTGGAAATTGTTGCTCGGCTCCATGGACATCAAACCACGAACAGCTCATTTGTTTGCATCCCTCAGTATCGGGTACGCTGTTAATTTTGCAACGCCACGTTTGGGCGAAATTGCGCGTTGTTTGGTTTTAAAAAAGATCGATCAAACACCCATTACACAATCAGGTATCAGCGTGGTGCTCGAACGGCTTATTGACCTTGTTTCTTTGTTCGGTATTGTTCTGCTGGCATTGTTGCTAAACGTTGACGCTTCGTCTGTATTTATATCCGAACAAATTGTAGTGCCTGTAGTTCAAAAACTCCAAACCATACCGCTTCTGTTTTTGGTCTTGTTGGTTTTGGGATGTGTTTTAGTTGGTGTTTGGATTTACCAGAAAAAATCATTGAACCAAAAAGGGATGGTGTTGTTAGATCAACTGCTAACATCTTGTGTAAAATTGGTTTACCTCAAACAAAAGGGACTTTTTGCTCTGTACACATTGATGATCTGGGGCTGTTATTTTCTGATGACCTACCTCTGGTTTTATACTTTTCAGGAAACGCAGCAGCTAGGGCCGGGAGCCGCATTTGTGATGATGGCTGTGGGAAGTATCGGCCGATCGGTACCTATTCAGGGTGGAGGTATGGGTGCATATCATTATTTGGTTAGCAACGCTTTTGCTATCTTTGGCATCTCATTGTTAATGGGCAACGCTATGGCTTTTATCATACATGGCGCACAAATGATCCTGACAATATTGTTGGGTATCAGCTGTTGGATCTGGTTACTTATTTATTCGCAAAAACAAAAATGAAAACAAGTTTAGTTATATTGAGTTGGGTTGCATTGTTCCCTTTTACAGGCAATGCACAGGTAACCAAAGAAGGGAATGATACCTTGTTGGATATTGCAGGATGGAATGTGGAGTGGTTTGGCGACCCCGATAATGGACCATCCAATGAGGCTACTCAATACACGAATGTAAAAAATGTGCTGGCCAATACTGATATCGATATCTGGGGACTGGCTGAGGTATCAAACCCCACAACGTTTACCACATTGCTCACCGACCTGGCCGTGTATGATGGTGTACTTTCTACCTTCTCTCAAACACAAAAAACTGCCTTGATCTGGAAAAAGAACCGCTTTACAGTATTAAGCTCCGGTAACGTGTTAACGGAATCCAGATACAATTATGATTTTGCCGGAAGACCGCCACTGGAGGTTTTGTTAAGATCAAATGATTCATTAGGGGCCGATACGTTTTATTGTTATGTATTGCATTTAAAAGCGAATACAGGAAGCCAGTCTGAAAAAGTAGCCTCTTATGGTCGCAGGAAAAATGCGGCAATCGCATTGAAAAATTTCCTCGATCAAAACCGTCAATCAAAAAAAGTAATCGTGCTGGGCGACTGGAATGACGACCTGGATCAATCCATTGTGTATGATAATTCAGCGTATTTGGAATCTCCGTTCTTAAATTTTCTGAATGATTCTGCCGACTATTTTTATCCAAGTTTGCGGCTTACCAACACCGGTCAGCAATCAACCATAAGTTATCCCAATATGATCGATCATCAATTGATCTCAACTTTGTTGAAAGATTCATTTTATGTAAAAAATTCATCCAAGGTATTAACACAACTTTCAACCCAGATCAGCAATTACGGAAATTCCACAAGCGACCATTATCCGGTGATGGCAAGGTATAATATGAAGCGTGCCAAACCTGTTTTGCCCAACACGGCTGTTGCCGAAAACGCAATGAACATATCAATGCATATTTATCCCAATCCATGCTCATCACAATTGTTTATACAAAGCCATGAACCGATCAAGGGTATTCAATTGTACGACCTGGCCGGTAAATTAATATTGGAGCAACAAGCACAACCGTATTTGAATGTAACCGATATTCAGGATGGGCTATACATGATATTGGTTTCAACCGCCAATGGAACTGCAGTGCACAAAATAGCGGTTCATCATGCTTTAGCGAACTAAGGTGATCGTTCCTTTTTGTGTAATGGTTTCGTCTTTACTTCCTTTACAAACCAACGTAAAATAATAAGTGCCTTCCTCAGCATCTATGCGGTGAAACACTTTTCCATCCCAGCCTTCTTCCAACTTATTGGTTTTAAATACAATATTTCCCCATCGGTTAAACACTGTCCATTCGGTTTCTTTTACATTTAAATAATCGGGGATGATCTCATCGTTTACACCATCCCTGTTTGGTGTAAACACATTTGGAATGGTTACTTCCGAAGGGCAGTTATTAATAACTTCTATATACGTTGTATTGCTGCAATGGTTAGCATCTGTTACCGTAAGTTTTACCCGGTTAAAACTGGTAAGTGTATAAGTAGGAGTGGTAACGGAATCCTGCCATAAATAGGTTAAATACGTTGTTTCAGTTTCAAGGGGAATATTTAGCTCGCAAGTTTCTATTGTAGGAGCAATAAGGATCTCCGGTTTGTTTTTTTGTGTTACAGCAACAGAATCGCGGTAAGCACAACCAAATGTATCGAGCCCCATCAGCACAAATTTTCCGGGAACAGTTGTGGTAAGTTGTTTCGAACTGCTGCCATCGGGCCAGTTATAAGTGGCAAGGTATTGATTTGGAGTAATGGTTACTGAGGAGTCTTCACATAACAAAGCCGCTGGTGATGAAAATATTTTGGGTTTGGGAAAATTGGCGAGTACCATCTTGTCTCTTCCGGTGCATCCATCAGCATTGGTCACCACCACATCATATTGTCCCGGCTTATCCACCTGGAGCGTCTGTGAGCTTACACCATTGCTCCACAAATACGTACACCCCGGATTTTGTGCATCCAGAATAATGCTGGTATTCTTGCATACAATCGTATCTTCCATGATGTCTACCGTTGGTCTCGGTTTGGCAAAAAACTCAATCGTGTCGTAATTGGTGCAAATGCCGAAAGATGTTTTAAGCCAGTATTTACCGGGTTTGTCAACCACGATAAAACTATCGGTGACATTTGTGCTCCAGATGAAACTATCCACCTTTGTAATGCTTGTGCTCAATACAATCCCATCTTCAAAACAATCATACTTATCGGGGCCGAAAGAAAACGGGGTATTGATTTGCAATCGTATGGAAATCGTATCGGCATACTTACAAGTTTTATTTGACGCTTCTACCACATAGTTTCCGTTTGTGAATACCTGTAAAAAAGAAGTCGTATCGCCTGTGCTCCACTTGTATTTTAAAGCATAGGGCGAATAAGCCGTGAGCATGTAATATGGCGATACACATACACTCAGGTCGCTTCCGAGATGAGTATACGGAATCTGCTCAATTGTTACACGGATAGTGTCTTGTGTTAAACAACCATTATTGGTTTGGGTAAGGGTATATAAACCGGATACGGTAGGAGTAATCTGGAGTGTATGTTCACCGGTGCTCCAGTCTATTGCAGTCGACAGCGGATCCGCTGATAAGGTAAGTACCTTGTTTTCACAAACCGTGGTATCTGTTGTGGGTTGTTTGGCGCCAAGCAATTCAATGTGAATGCTGTCGGTTGAATAACACAATCCATCAGTTGCCGTTACCCAATATATTTCTTCATTTGTGGTATACAAAACAGGTTGTGTTGCCCCTGTATTCCATAAAAAACTAGAAGCGCCCGTTGCCGTTACATCCAACTTCAGCGTGTTTTGGCGGCAAAAAGAAGTGTCGTTGGAAAGTTGAGCCCTTTTCATGGTCGATTTTAAAACCGCTATTGTATCGTAGTTTTTACATCCGGCATCGCTCACTTCCAAAATGATCTTATCGGGCGAGTTGATATCGTAAAACGAAAGGGTGCTCACCAGGAAGTTGGCATTGGAAGCTTGTATAAACCATTGGTATGCGTAATGATTTTTTTTCTGCCTGGGTTGCAACCGCACCGGTGTATTAAAACAAATGACTGTGTCTTTGCCAAGATTGGCAAGTGGTTTTTGGTTGCTCGAAAACGTGATGGTATCATAGGCAAAACAATTGCCCTTCATTATTTTGATCCAGTACGTTCCTGTATCGGTTATGGGTCTTACCGGGAACGTGAGTCCATTATTCCATAAATAGTGTGTGGCCGCAGGATGTGTTGCATTAATGCTCTTACTAAAAGGAGCATACGCACAAAACATGGAGTCGGGCCCCAACAGGTTTTCTGCGGCAGCATCAATATAGGAGCAGGAATCGATCACCTTAAAATCATCCAGTAAGTAATAGGCCTTTTGGCTTACCGAACCGTCAATATTCAATATCTGAAAAGACTGGTCGTTCCCAAAACGCCCGATGGTTACATAACGCTCACCTCCCGATGCCATAAAACTTCCCGATATTTTTGTCCAGTTTATCTTATCTGTAATGATGGTTGAGGATTGCACCTGAGGATTATCCATGAATTGGAAAGAGTCGTTTTTGGTAATGGCAGTCTTGCTAAAATAAGCACCGATATTTGAAACACCGTAGCCCATCATTCCACTGTCGGCCCGGCTCACATACATTTCTACATAATATATTCTTCCTGCTTTCAGAGGTTCTTCCAGTTTTGTTTGTAAATAATCCCTTGGATATCCCATTCCACTTGTATAAGCCGGGTTCACAAAGGCAGTGAATCCCATATATGCGTTACCGGAATGAGGAATTTGCGTTCCACTAAAATTTACCGGTGCCGAAACCCCGGACGCAAGTGAAGCACAGGCGTTGAAATATTGTGTTGGCCCCAGGTTTGGCCTGCTCCATCCGGTACAGAAATAACTTAACTGATGCGTATCTGCTGGCAATACAGGGCATTTTGCATAGGTTTCAAAATCACCATTTAACACAAGATTGGTTTGTGCATGAGCTGAGTACCCTATCAAAAAAAGACTGTATAATATGATTGCTTTTGGTTGCACCGTTTGTTCGTGTTGCGAGCTTGGGGATTTTGTTCCCAATGGCTCAATATACAAATATTGGTCTTTGTTTCAATGATTCGTTCCCTGGCCTTCTTAAAAAAATCTAAATACGACAGGCTTTTAATCGACCTTTAATTTTAGTAGGGATATGATTGAAAAAGAGTGAGTAGACGCTTTTGCAAACACTAAGCTACATTTATTTTATTATTTAGCACTTTTGAGGTTAAAAAAAGTAATTTGCAGGCTCATGCAAATCACTTTTTTAGGAACAGGAACTTCTCAAGGCGTTCCGCTTATTGCTTGTACTTGTTATGTCTGCCAATCCTCCGATCGTAAGGACAAGCGGCTGCGTTCCGCTATTTTGGTACATCATGAAGGATTGGATATTGTAGTAGATGCCGGCCCCGATTTTCGCCAGCAAATGTTACGCTGCGGCATTCACAAACTCGATGGTTTATTGTTTACGCATGCACACAAAGACCATATTGCCGGATTGGACGATGTAAGAGGGTTCAATTTTAAAATGAAATCAGCCGTGAATGTGTATTGCACAGAGCCGGTTGAAGTACAGATGCGCAGGGAATTCCATTATATTTTCAGCGAACACAAATACCCGGGTATTCCCGATATTACCTTGCACCGCATTGATAAAGACCATCCGTTTTGGGTCAAAGAATTTAAAGTGGATCCCATTGAAGTGATGCATTATAAACTGCCTGTACTGGGATTCCGCTTCAATGATTTTGTATACATTACAGATGCCAATTTTATCAGCGAAACGGAAAAGAAAAAGATAGCAGGTTGTGAAGTATTGGTTTTAAATGCCCTGCGCAGGGAGCAACATATTTCGCATTTTTCCTTGCAGGAAGCATTGGATCTTATTGCCGAATTAAAACCCAAACGGGCCTATCTTACCCATATCAGTCATCAGCTGGGAACCCATGAGGAAGTGTCTCTTGAGTTGCCCGAAAATGTATTTTTGGCACACGATGAATTAACCATCGACTGTTAGTTTCATGGGCATTCCTAACTCCGTTCACCAGCATTACCTTGTTATTGTCGCATTAGGCGAATCATTAAGCAAAACGCTTAGTGGCGCTGTTTTAAACGATGCTTACACGCTGAGCAAAGACGAGTTGGTATTGGTTTTTGAATTGCCCCGTTCTTCGTTTTTTTGCATCCAAATCACCCAACAATTTCAAAATTGTTTTACCTGGTTTCAATACAATAAACCCGTAAAAGGATCCAATGCCCAACCTTGTTTCGAATCCATTATCGGGTTGCTCGTATTGGGTTTCGAACAACATGTATTCAACCGTTCATTTGCGTTTCAGTTTGCACAAAACCAACAATTGGTTTTTAAATGGTACGACTCGTTGGTGAATGTATTATTGTTTGAAGATGGAAAAGTGGCTGATATGTTTCGGAGGAATATCACCAACGATTGGGAACTTATATTGGATGATTTTGAAGGCAAAGCCCCGATGGAAACCGAAGCGGTTACAAACCTGTATCTGTATAAGCGTATCCATTCTCAGCACCCGTTTTATGTAAGCAGCCAAGCCCAGCCCGATGAGTTGATCAAACAATCTTCAGATGTATTGGAGATCCTGTCGCTGTTCAGCGGAATGGCATTCACCCATTACCGTTTTGCGGCACAAAAACAGCAGATCCTTTCGCTGCAGCAATCATTATTACATAAACTGAGATCAACTGAACAAATAACCCAAGCCGCTTTATTGGCCAAAGAAAAAGGTGTTTCCCACGAAGAAACCGCCAATATCCTGATGGCCAATTTACATGCCATCAAAGAAGGATCGGAGCGGGTGGAGCTGTTTGATTTTTACCGCAACCAACCCATTGTGATCAAACTGAAAACGGCTTTAAATGCACAACAAAATGCAGCGTATTATTACCGCAAGCATAAAAACAGCAAGATCGAACACCAGCAGCTTGAGCAAAAATTGCAATCCACACAAGATCGGATCAGCAAACTTGAACAGGAATTGCTAAAAATCGAGCAAGCTACTTCCTTAAAAGAACTCAAACCGTTTGTTGCAAAACAACAGTCATCGGCACCGAAAGTATTTCCATTTAAGCAGTTTGAATGCGAAGGATTTGATATTTGGGTAGGGAAGAGTGCAGCCAATAATGATGAGCTCACCATGCGCCATTCGCACAAAAACGATTTGTGGCTGCATGCCAAAGATGTTTCAGGATCGCATGTATTGGTGAAATGGAAACCAGGGAAAGACTTTCCCAAAAGTGTGATCAAACGCGCTGCACAGTTAGCGGCTTATTATTCCAAACTCAGCGGAAGCAATATGGTTCCCGTTGCCTATACCTTCAAAAAATTTGTACGCAAACCCAAAGGAGCCGAACCCGGAAAAGTAGTAGTTGACAAAGAAGAAGTGATCTTAGTTGAACCTGTTTTGTAGCCGCAGATTACACAGATTTCGCAGAATAAAAACAAGCCGATTTTAAGGTATAGAGACAATAAAAGAGCCAAAGGTATATGTAATATCCATCAGCGTAATCCGCGTAATCTGCGGCTGAAAATAACGATAGACAACAAGCCAATGACTGTTAAACGTTCCCGAACCTTCGGGACTGCGGCTAAAATATTAAGCTGTTTCCAATTCTTTAACAGCTAGCCAGGCCATTAATCCCGTACCGATACCTTCAAGGAAAAGTAATAGTGGATAAAGAAGAAATGATCTCAGAAGAACTTGTTTTGTAGCCGCAGATTACACAGATTTCGCAGAATAAAAACAAATCGATTTAAAGGTAAAGAGACAATAAAAGAGCCAAAGGTATATGTAATATCCATCAGCGTAATCCGCGTTCCCGAACCTTCGGGACTGCGGCAAAAAATAACGATAGACACTAAGCCAATGACTATTAAACGTAATCCGCGTAATCTGCGGCTAAAAATATTACGCTGTTTCCAATTCTTTAACAGCCAACCAGGCCATTAATCCCGCACCGATTTCCAATGCTGTTTCGTCAATATCAAACGTAGGAGTGTGAACGCTCGAAACAATTCCACGTGCTTCATTGCGTGTACCCAGGCGGTAAAAACATGCCGGCATTTCCTGCGAGTAATATGCAAAGTCTTCGGCAGCCATCCAGATATCGAGGTCAACCACATTTTCAGCGCCCACATATTCACGCGCATATTCTTTTGCCCTGCGGGTAACGTTGAGATCGTTTTTCAAAAACGGGTATCCTTTGCGCACTTCAAATGCACAGGTTCCGCCCATGCTCTCGGCAAGCTGTGTGGCCGTTTTAACCATTAAGGTATGCGCTTCTGCTCTCCAGTTTTCATCCAAGGTGCGGAAGGTTCCTTCCATTTTCACTTCGTTCGGGATCACATTGGTAGCACCATTGGCAATCACTTTTCCGAATGACAGCACCGATGGAATAATGGGATTGGCCCTGCGGCTCACAATGCTTTGCAGCGATGTGATGATATGCGCAGCGATCAACACCGGATCAATATTCAAATGCGGCATGGCCCCATGTCCGCCTTTTCCGGTTACCGTTACATACAATTCATCCGTTGATGCCATGTACAAACCTTCCCTGAAACCAATGGTTCCGGCAGGTAACAAGGGCATTACGTGCTGACCCAAAATCGCAGAGGGTTCAGGGTTTTGCAATGCTCCTTCTTTGATCATGATCGAAGCGCCACCCGGTAGTTTTTCTTCGCCCGGTTGAAACAATAATTTAATGGTTCCTTCAAATGAATCTTTCAATCCGTTTAAGATCATGGCTGCACCCAACAAAGAGCTTGTGTGCACATCATGACCGCAGGCATGCATCACACCTTCGTTTTGTGATTTATAGGGAACATCATTCTGTTCAACAATCGGCAAGGCATCCATATCGCCTCGCAATGCAACTACTTTTTTACCCGGATTCTTGCCTTTAATCAGGGCTACAATTCCGGTGGTGGCAACATGCTCAATATCGGTAATGCCCATTTCGCGCAACTTATGCTCCACAAAAGCCTGTGTTTCGTATTCGTGGAAAGACAATTCAGGATGTTGGTGCAAATGCCTGCGCAGCGATACGATATATTCGTGATTCGCTTTGGCGCTATCTTTAATCGATTGAAGTAAACTCATGTCGGGCGAATTTAGGAAAATGCTTGATAAGTTGTCCTGAAATTTATGGAGCTGTTTATAGACAATTCAGTGGCTTTTTAAATCTATTTAATCTGCGATCCCGAAACTTCGGGACGGGACTGCGGCAGCTATCATTTCTCAAACAGCAAACGTCAAAGAATAGGTTCTTTCAAATAGAGCACCTGCAGGCAGTTCAACGATCCCTTCCTTGGTTGAGATATCATCTTGGCCTTTGGTATTGTCGGCATAACCACACCAGGGTTCCAGGCAAATATATTGCTCACAATTTTTTTGTGTCCAAATACCCAATGCGCCAAAGTCCTTGTATTGTAAGGCAATGGAAAAGGTTCCTGTTTTCTGTTTTAACGTAAGCGATGAAGAGTTCAGTTGTTTAAACACGATCGCATCCTCATCAAAAAGTGCTTTCGAAAGTTGAATCTGTTGGGGTGATGTAAGCACCGGTTTTTGCCTGCCGTCAAACAATCCTCCCGTTAACAAATGCCGTTCTTCCTGTTCGTTTTGTTCAAACTCAATCAGATAATCCGAGAGCTTTTGCGTTGGCAAATTAAATCCCGGGTGTGCGCCAATGCTGAAAAAAAGTGGGGTAGCAGCAGGGGTGCTGATTTTGTAATGACACAACAAGGTGTTTCCTTCCAAAGTATACCCAAGTTGCAAAACAAATTCGTAAGGGAATAAAGTCAACAATTGCGGATTGCTTTTTAATTCATACCAAACTTCCGTTTCCGTTTCCGAGATCAGCACAAATTGTTGGTCGCGCGCAAAGCCATGTTGGTTCATCGGGTAGGTTTTTCCATCAATCAGCAATTGATTGTTTGCTACCTTGCCCACTATTGGAAACAATACCGGAGCATGCCTGCCCCAAATAGCCGGATCGGCTTGCCACAAAAATTCATAACCAGTTCGTTGGTCTTTAATGCTGGTTAACTCAGCACCTTTGGCACTGATGGAAATCGAAAGATGATCGTTTTGCATAGTGCCAAAGAAAATAAAAAACCCGTGAATTTGATTTTTTCATTTTGATAAATAGTATATCTTCGCCACCCTAAAACAGTAAATCATCATGGGAAAAGGAGACGTAAGATCTAAAAAGGGTAAAATGAAAAATGGTTCATTTGGCAGATCCCGCAACAAACGTGTGTTGAAATCAAAAAACAACAACACCAAAAGACCTGCATAGTTAGCAGTAACTTAAAATACTTCGTTGTGATGGTGAATCCCGATCCCGAAACTTCGGGAGGGAGACATGCCAAAGCAACAAAACTCGCTGCGGTGGTGAAATTGGTAGACATGCCATCTTGAGGGGGTGGTGCCGCAAGGTGTATGAGTTCGAGTCTCATCCGCAGCACGTTAAAGTCCTGTCCCGTCCCGCAATACTGCGGGACGGGACGGGACTTTTTTATTTACTTCAATCGGTAAACCGATACTGTTCCGCAGGTTAAGACGAGTGTATCCAAATGCTCGGCAGCCATTTCCTGTTTACTGTCGGTATACAAATACTGCGCTCCCTTGCGCACATATTGTTCAAGCAATGCATTACTGAGGTTATCGTTTTCAAAAGCCCATCCTTTTTGATCAATAAAATAGAAATTGATAAAATGTGATTCATCGTTTCCGGTAATGCACAGCGCATCTTTTGGAACCGCCTTGCGCAGCTCTTCTTTGTAGGTCAACAGGTCTTTGTTAAACCCTACCGAATCTTTGTCCCATCGTGTCAACCCACGCAGGTAAGCAGTGAGCGGAAGCAGCAACAGCAATGCATAAGTCGTGTACATCAATGTTTTCTGTTGGCTGTTCAGCAATTGCACCGCACCATAAGCCACAAGGATGAACAACAACGGAAGAAAAGGGAACAAATAATAATCGTGCATAATCCCGATCATGTTGATCTCGAACAGGAAATACGCCAATACCACAGCACTCAACCCCAACAACAGCTTAAAATAAGGATGTCGGTATGCCTTGTTGCGCACAAGGAAATAAAACCCAGCCACAAAAAACGGAACCGAACCATAGTTCAACAACAATTCGGGTAAGGTAGAGATGAGGTTTCCTTGCAGGTAATCGAAGATCTGCCACCATGATGATTGATTGTCCAGCATGCCATCGTCAATGCCCGTGTGTTGCCAGCCCGGGATCACCCAAACATACCAGGCAGCCGGGAAAACAATACATGAAAATAAGAGTAAGGTATCGATGAACCATTGTGTCTTGTTTGTTGATTTGAAATGCAATAAAAAGTACACAAACGGAACCATGTAAAACAAGATGAACGGCAATTTGCACAAAGCACCTAATGCCAGTAACAATCCGCTTCCAACCAGGTATAACCGTTGTTGTTTGGTTATCCAACCAAAGAAAAAAGTGATTCCCCAAATGGCGAAACAAAGCGCCAACAGATCGGGGAGAGGGTTCACCGTATAATAAAAAAAGCAGGGCGAAAAAGTAAATGTCCAGGCCGCGATGGTTGCCGCTTTGGTGTTTGAAAACAAATGTAAAACCAGCCGATACATTCCCAAAGTAGAAAACAATCCAACGACAAACACAAACAAACGTGTGATGATCAAATGGTTGCCGAATAGAGTATACAAACAAGCAACCAGCCACTGCATCAACGGGAATTCCATCCGGAAAATCCCGTCTCCGTTCCCGCGGTCGTTCCTGCGGGGATTCAGGATATTCATGTCCTCCTCGTAAAAATTCACAATGGTGGACTGTGTTTGGGTTTGCCGCCACACATGAAAACCCGTTAGCTCGCGGGAAAAATAAGCTGAGTGCATGGCTGCGCTGATCAGGCAGGTGAGGAGTAGGAGTTTGGATGGTTTCATTGATATCTACTTACAAATATGTTTGGGGTTATTTCCGTCCCATAATTGCTTTGACTTGTTTCTGTAATGATTTTTTGTCTGGTAAATACAGTTGGTATTTTGAAACGAATATTTTGTTCGAAATCCCCCCTGTTGCATACTCCACTAATACTTCATCTTTATCTGTGGAAAGAATAATCCCAATGGGTTCATTATCGCCCTTAACGCTTTCTTCGGTTTTAAAGTAGTTCAGGTAAAGGTTCATTTGCCCGATATCGTTGTGTTTTACCGGTTTTGTTTTAAGGTCGATAAGCACAAAGCACTTTAAGATACGGTGGTAAAACACAAGGTCAATATAGAAATGTTTCGTTCGTAATGAAATTTTATACTGTCTGCCAACGAATGTGAAACCTTTACCCATTTCCAACAGGAACAGTTGTAAGTTGTCAATAATCTTTTGTTCAAGATGTTTCTCAGTGACTTTGTTGCTTTGTGGGATCTTTAAAAAGTCCAATACATAAGGATCTTTGATCACCTCTGTTGGATGAGAAGCGATATGTCCTTTTGCAGAGAGTTGTAAAACACCTTTTTTGTCGCGGCTTAACGCTAATCTTTCAAACATGGAAGAATCAATTTGTCTTTCAAGTTCCCGTTTCGACCAGTTTTCGTTGATGGATTGTTTCTCATAAAACTTTCTCGCGGTGCCGTCCGAAACACCCAATAATACAATGAAATGACTCCAGCTTAATTTGGCAGACACTGTCTGCCATTTTGGATAAGCTAAATAAAACCTGCGCATGTCCAATACATTCCGTCTGCCAAATCCTTTGCCATAACGCAACTTCAAATCTTTGGAAAGCCTTTCCAGCAAGTCGCTTCCGTACTCCGCACGCTCATTTCCGTGTTGCTCAAATTCAACAATATGTCTGCCGATTTCCCAATTAGCTTTTACCAATTCTGTATTCACCGCTTTAACAGCATTTAACCTTGCTGTTTCAATGGTTTGTCCAATATTGTCGAGTAAGTCGGTGTATTTATTTTTGCTAAGTTTCATTTTCATAACAGTGTATAAATATAACACACTTGACCTTATTTTAAAATAGCAAGAGTTCCTTATGAGGAAGAGGAGGAGTTTGGGTGGTTTCGTATTATCAGGTTACTTTTCGAATACGAGCCTTTTGGGTTTCCATTTGTGATGTTATTATCTGATAAATCAAAAGGACTAAAGGAATTGCCATCGTTGGGAAGTTGATACACAATACAAATCGTTCCTTGTTTACAAAACAATGCTTTTTGTAAGGTGCTTTCCCTATCTACCCATTCCTTCATAAAAAAACTATCACCTTCCAGTTCATTATCAAGTTGGTGTTTGGCTATTTCAACTTTGCCTGAGAGGGTATAATGGCAAGCAATGGTGCAAATGATAGATCATTGCTGTTTTGGGAAAAAGCGGAAATGGTTATGGTGGTAAAGAAATAGATTATTATTATAGTAGTGGAGGTTTCTTTGATCTTGCTTTAAGTAGTCAAGTACGAACATCTTTCTTTTAGAAAAAAAAGATAAGGAAAATTACAATGAATCTAAAAGTCAAAATTCACTTGGTTTCAGCACTTATCAAGAAAATGGAAGTTTGTGAAGGTTCATTTCGTGGGTATTAATAAACGAAATAATAACTACTTTAAGTGGGTTTATACAAGTAATTTATTTAGAATAGAGTAGATTCTAATTTCAAACAATGAATATGATTAGGTTCTATATTCAGTCCTTTTCTTACAACAACTCTTGCATTTTTTCTATCACCAGCATTTAAATACAACCACGCAAGTTGACTACAATCGTCACTTTCATATGATCCTTTATCTAAATTGCTTTTATAAGCATTAATGAGGCGTTGTGATAAAATTTGCTTCTCTGATGTATCAGTTTGGAATTTGTTGTTTCTGAATAAGGTATTAATTCTATAAACTATTAAACGTAATTTATCAATTGAAGTAATAGACAATTCGCTTAGTTCAATTAAAGCATGAGTTTCTCCATCCCAATCATTATTTTTTGCATATAAGTCCGCAAGTTTTTCCCAACAACTATATAATTCATTTTCATCAGTTGCAGATTCTAAATATCGTTGAAGAGATTCAATGGCTTTTGTTGTTTTACCTTCTTCTTCATAAAGAGACGCTAATGTTAGCCAAGCATATGGGTACTTTCTACAAATAAATTCTAGAACTGGAATGTAGTTTTCAATTTTGTCAACCTTTAAACTTACTCTTTTTGCAATATCTCTGAAGAACTTAATTATTCTAGGTTCAATTCCAAGACGAATCTCCGTGTGCAGCCCTACTCCAAATGTATGAAGTAGTTTAGTGTCTGCTTGAATAGCCGTTTTCATTGGGCTTACAGATAATTTCTTTTTCCCAAATACAGAAGCAGAGTATGGAACAGATAGAAATCGCATCCCATCTTTTTCAGAGGTGTCAACTATAACAAGTGATGAACGATTTAGCTCTTCAATACCTTTTCCAACGTCCATATGTTCATTAGCTTCTCGCATTAAAACTGCTTCAATTGCAATTTCTGGTATTGTAGAACGCCAGTTTGATAATGTTAAGAAGAGTCTTTTTGCAACAGGAGAAAGTCCGTTGTATGTGCGTTCAAATAATGCGGTAAGGATTTCGTCCTTGCTTGCGACAATTCTTTTCACCTTCCCTATTTTACCTTCTTTCGCAATCTCCCCAAGTAAAACCTTAATTACATACGGATGACCATCCGATTCATTATAAAGTTCTTCCAAGTATTTTTTATCATCAATTATTTCTGTTATTCCTAAACTTTTTGATGTTGCATCAACGAGTAGTTTAAACTCTCTTTCGTTCATTCCGCTTACTTCAATTGGGTAATCCGCTTTAAAATCTCTAAAACGAGAAGTTATTAGTATTTTGTTCGGGTTTCTTATAAATGTATCCAACCAATTAAACAAGTCAATAGGGTCTTTTACAGTTTCAAAGTTGTCAAAAATAAAAAGGATAGATCCAATTGTACTTGATTCCAACTCCTTCTCAAAAAATGTTTTAGGTTTAAATCCTTTATCAAGAGACTCTTTAGGCTCAACTAGTTTGCAATATTCTTTGGCAATATCATCGTTTGATAAAACATGAGGCTTTACGGGCTTGGCTCCTTCAGTAAGTAAATCGATGTCTCGGGCACTAAACCAAATAATTGATGAGTATCTTTCCGTTAGACATATTTGTTTTAGTACGGATATTGCTAAAGATGTTTTACCGATACCTCCTCTTCCAGTTAATGTTATTATAGGGTGCCTTTCATCTAATAGTTTTGAATACAGTTCTTTTTCTAACTCTTCACGTTGAATGTAGATCTGATTGATACTCGGAAGGTTTGTAAAAACTTTGCCAATTAGGTCTAGCTTCCCCAAACCTTCTGTTTCGCTTGATGGTAATTCTCCTGGTGGGATAAGGTGAGAAGAGGCATCTTGATAATCTTTATTTCCTGTAATATATGAGAGCAGTTCGAACCGTTTGTTATTGAATCCTCCATTTGGGAAATAAAAATCTGTTAAATCAGAATTTGATTGAATCAATTCAACTTTTATGGGCTTATTAAGAAATATGTAAACTCCATTGTCATGATTAGGGTTCCTATCTGTTCTCAAATAATGAAAACGAGTTGCATTGTTTGAAATATTTGTGACTCTATACTTACCAGAAAGATTCCGATGTAAATATGCCCAATCAATAGAAGTAAGTAATGAATAGTTATCTTGGATTAGAGAAATAGAGTTGAATAAGTTTTGGCATATTCTTGAATAAACATCTGAATTGTAAGCTCCATGCCCTTTTGTTTTGTTTCTTAAATATGCGAAATGTGAAAACCACGTTTTCCCAGAAACCTTAACTGGGATATCTTCAAAGGAACTATCTATTTCTTTTATACAATCTATTATTAGTTTAATGCTTTTATATTGCCAACTACTATTGCCTAATCTTTCATTTAGCTCTTGTTGAAGATTATTAGCAACAGGGTGGAAATATTGTGCGGAAGGGCCCGCAAGCACTTCGTCAATTACAGAGCTCCATTCGCCAATACCGTCAGCCCTTAAAAGTCTATGTTCTTGGCTGTAACGATGTCTTTTGTTATCGTCAGTAATACATGCGACTAAAGCCAACGAAATCAATTTTGTTAACTGTTCTCCAGCCAACATTAGATCCATAAAATATGCTGTATCTGAATCGTTTTTTGAAGATTCTAATCTCTCTTTTATTTTAGTTATTATAACGAGCATTTTAAAATTATGTTTAAATTTTTATTTCCCTTCAAAAGGATTAGAGAAGTAGTCAAAAAGCCTGTCAATTATAATGTAACTTATTTTTGAAGAGAGTAAGACACTAAAAGGTAAGACAAAAATATGTATGAACGATTGCTCAATGTTATGTCTCAATGTTAATATTATTATGAAGAAAAAAATGGTTGAAATGATTGTAAATATTGGCAATTTTGATACGCCAATTAAATATTCCCAATAACTAGTTAAGCTATTCTTTTCTGAATTATTTGTCGAAGACAAAAATTTATTTTGTAGTCCTGATACAAAAATGCTAAGTCCTGCAATTATAAAACCCACAAGTACACCTAAAAAACCAATTAAAGCAATTAAAATATCTTTATAATAGTCATTAAATTTGAAGTTGAACCAGTTTGTAGAATGGTCAATCTGCCCTAAAATAAATGTCAAAAGGAGTACAATAAAAAATAGCTTTACAAATTGTCTCAAAAATACTTGGTTGTGGTCTTTAATTTTAGTTTTGGTTTCTTCGTTCATTAGTCTTTCATTTTAAAGTTTGGGTTCTTGACAAAGGAGTTATAATTGAAGTACTGGTATTGATAGCTTCAATTATACTTTGAGTCGGCTTTTATATGCTACTTTTCTTATTAACCGCTTGGCTTAATGATAAAGTTCTTTCCAAAATAATTTGACATTTCTCCATTTTTATTTTCTCCTGCAAATACTTTTCCTCCCGGAGAAAAAACTGTTACAAGTTCATCAACTAAAATTCCCATTTTTCCTTCGTCAATATACACAAGCCTTGCATCGACTAACTCTTTGATTATTTTGTCTGCGTCCAATTTTTTTTCGATAATAAATTTCAAAAATTGCTCGTCTGTTTTAATGTTCACAGTCCCAACTTGGGTTAGAACATGTAAAATAGAATATTTGTCCCTGTCTATTTCTGTTGGCGTCCAAGGTATAGGAACTAATGGCATTGAAAGTTGTTTTCTTGAGAATGGATGATACATAAATTCCCACCCCCAGTTTTCTGCATCAATTTTCTTCTCCTTGCAAGATAAAAAAGGATGTGTCGCCTCTCTATCGAAGTCATCACCAAAGATTGTTGAGCTAATTTCAAATTTATAAGACAGTCGTGTCCATATTAATTCCAATAAATGATACATTGGTCGACCTGATGACGATGTAAGGATGTGAAAATAGAACTCATCGTCTGTAAGAGGAATTGCCATCGGCATTCCATTATTTTTGATAATAGTATTATCGCCACAAATGAAAAGACTTGGAAAACTACCTGGACTATAGCCACGAACAGGTCCGTCTTTAATTATTTGCTCCATTTTTCTTACAAAGCCTTCTCTAAGCCCATATTCAGAGGTGTAGCCGTAGTAACCAATAACAATTCTTAATGGATGAAATGCTTCCATCATTAAATAGTGATAGATTATATTTTCTCTATCAGTAAATCGTTCTCTTCTTTCTTTGTCTGGCAGTTCTTTTGAGGTAAGAAGTTTATATGCGTCTCTCTGTAGTCTACCAACAAAAGGTTCTGGACTTCTTGGTTCAGAAACCTCTATCACAGAACGTAGATTTTGGAGTGAGTCGTCAATGTCATTCGCATAAAGATTTTTCTTTACTTGAAAAACAGCAATAACATCTTTTATGTGATATTTATATCTGTTTGCAAAAGACATTTTTTGCCCATCTCCTACTACTAAAAGACAATCCAGTTCATTGCTGATTTCATCGCTATCGTTATATATAAAACTTCTCTCGACCATTTTTAAATTAAGGTCTTTAAAAATTGCTTTGTTTAATAACTCTGCAGTTAGTCCTTCAAAATTGTCCCCAATCGCAACAGAGTGTTTAATGTCCTTGTCTTCCTCCTCAATTCTTGAAAGGGCATATTTTTTAAATTGTTCTAAAAAGTCTGAAGCGGTTTCAATCATAGTGTTTTGTCATTTTAAGGTTGCAATAACATATTTTATACTACATCTATATCTCACTTATCTAAAGATAAGCGTAAAAAGTAGCAACCTTTTCTGTAAAGAATAAATTAACTTTCAGAAAGGGTATAAGTAGGTTGTGAAAGACTGGTTTTTGTTTCCAGTTTCGATGAACTCATGGGGGTATGAAGAGATTCATCAATAGTTCAACAAAACTGTATTACACTTTCATTTTGAACTATTTATGGGATTATTGGATTTATCAAGTCTTCTAGTGATATTAATTCAACAGACACAATTCTATTTCTTGAAAATTTATCATTGGAGTTAAATATTTTACCTTCTGCCGTAACGTAAGTACTATTTACTTTTGCTTCAAACGAGGTCTCTTTGTAAATCTTGTTGTTGATTAAAGTTAATGTAGCACTTTTAATATAGAAGTAATTTTTCCTTTCTTCTTCTGGTATTTGATCCTTGATAATAGAAGCAATTAATGCTTTGTCTATTAATGAATCTGGAACTGTTGACGAATTTATATCTTGAATTACAAGTTCCATCATTTGTTTGTTGCCGACTGACAAGCCACCAATAACGGCAGAGGCACTAAAACTGGCTGAGTTATTAATTTTATTGCTGTATACCAAACCGTCTGCAATAACAGCAGTTACAGGCATCTTGTTATTTCTGATTACCGCTGTTAATGTTTTTCTTTGGTAATTACCTGTTTTAGGGTCAAGTTTTACAATGTATCCCGGTACTAAAAAAATGTCATATGTTGAATTTACAAGTCCCTTTAAGAAAGTCCTATCCGTGTATGATTTTGGAAGTTCTTCATTGGTAAATGGTTCGGGCTTCTTTCCCCAAAGTCCTTTATTAAAATTTTCTAACACGATATTCGTGTCAGGTGGATTGGGAACAAATTTTTCTTCAACCGAAAAAGTTTCACCATTCTCTACAAGCTTTACAGTTTCAGACGAATTGTTGTTGCAGGCTGTCAACAATAATAATGTTGAGATGCCAAATGTTAAGATTTGATTTTTCATTTTGATTATTTATTTAATTGTTAAGAGAGCCAAAAGTGTTTTTCCTGTCGATCATTAAAATGACACCTAACTTAATATAAGCACAATATGCTTATCCGAAGTTATCCCGTTGGATAAGCGCTATAATGCTTCACGCTTTTCTTGTAAAAAATAAATTAACTTTCCGAAAGGAGATAAGTATATTGTGAAAGACTGGTTTTGGTTTCCAGCAGAGATAAACTCATAGGGGTATGAAATGACGGTTGTTCATTTCTGAGTTTCATAAGTTATGTTTGATTAGGCAGATCAAACATCAGCAAAATATCTTACCCCTATATACTACATATGTAGTATTTTTAGTCGGTTATTATCAGAAGAAAATAAAGGGAAATTAATTGCTCATTTGGCAATCACAGATCTTAAAACTCAACTCTATAAGTATGGTGCACCTTGGTTGTTTTCGCGCCCAGCGCATTAAACAGCGAATGCATCTTCGGGTTAAAATCACCGATCCAGGCAAGCTCCGAAGCGCGGATATTCGGGTAGGTCATCATCGCATCATGGAATTTCATGATCATGCCGGTTTCCAATCCTAAGTTTTGGTATTCGGGGATCACCCCAAACACAATGCCCCGCACGCGGTCAATGCGGCCAAAGGTTTTGTACCACACAAATTTCAATTTGGACAGCCAGTTCATTTTGCCTTTCAAGTGCTTGAAGATCTGGTTCACATCGATCACGTTGATGTAAAACCCGGCAGGCTGATTGTGCGCATAGGCAAACCAGATAATATCTTCCACCAAGATCGGCTTCAGGCTGCGCAATACCGTTTCCACGCGGTCTTTGGTCATGGGCGAAAAATCGGGGCGGTGTGCCCAGGCCTTATTGTAAATGGTCATGAAATCGGAAGCAAAACGCGTGAGTTCGCTCATTTTAAAATGTTCGAACGAATAGTCGGGATTGTTTAATACCCGTTGCGCAATGCGGTTAAACCGTTCGTAGTTAAAATCTTCGGCCGTAATTTCCGAAGTGGATTGTTCGATCACCGTTTTAAAACCATAGGCCTCAAAAAATTCCTGGTAGAAAGGAGGGTTGTAGTTTTCGAGGTAGCTCGGGTGTTTAAATCCTTTTACCATCAATCCCCAAAAACGGTCGCGTTCCCCAAAATTAATGGGGCCGTCCATGGCTTCGATGCCTTGTTGTTGGAGCCATTTTTTGGCGGTATCAAACAATACAAAAGCCGCAGCTTTGTCCTCAATGCATTCAAAAAAACCAAGCCCGCCAATTTTGCGGCCTATTTGTGCAAAATATTTTTCGTTGTAAAAAGCGGCCACACGGCCAATGGGTTTATTGTTTTTGTCCACCAACAACCATCTTTGGGCATTGCCGTTTTGGAAGTACGGATTTTGCTGGCGGTCGAAAACCATCTCAATATCATTGTTCAGTGGACAAACCCACTCAGGGTCGTTGGCATACAATGCATGCGGTAACTTTAAAAATGCTTTTATATCTTGTTGATTAACAACCTCAATTATCCTCATGTGTAAGTAGCGCTCAAAGTTTTAAAAGTTTCCGGTGGTTCCGTTTCTCATTGCTGCAATAAAATACTATTTTGCGAGCATCAAAAATAGTTATATCAACAAATAATAGTACACGATTATGTTACAGATTGGCGACAAATTACCCGAGTTTAACTTGGTAGGTTATGATGATAAGCTGCATTCAAATTATGAATATGCCGATAAATATGCATTAGCTGTTGTGTTTACCTGTAATAGTTCTGCTATTTCGCAGGCATACAGCAAGCGCCTGATACAATTATTTGAAAAGTATGAAGATGATAACCTGGGCATCATTGGGATCAACTCAAACGATGAAACACAAAGCGCTGACGACAGTTTGGAAAAAATGAAACTGGCAGCCTATCATTTCAAACTCCACGATATTCACTTCATGTATTTGAAAGACGGTGATCAGAGTGTGGCGAAAAAATTCGGTGCAACGGCAAATCCAGAAGTATTCCTGTTCAACTCAAAACGCGAACTGGTATACAAAGGCGCTATTGATGATAACTGGGAAAGCGAGAGCGGTGTTACAGCTGCATACTTAGAAGAGGCAATAGAAGAGGCCTTAGACGGAATGGAAATTGATTTTCCTGAAATAGCTTCAAATGGAACCCCTATCATTTGGAAAAAGTAATCCTTGAAATCAAATTTAGAACATAAAGTAATTGTCATCACAGGCGCATCTTCCGGTATTGGCAGAGCAACAGCCTTAGCATTCGCAAAACACAAATGTAAGTTGGTGTTGGCCGCCCGTTCGGCCGGTCAATTGGCGCAGGTTCAAACCGAATGCCAAGCCTTGGGCGCGCAGGTTCACCTTGTGGTATGTGATGTATGTGTGGAGCAGGATTGCAGCAAACTTATACAGGAAGCCATTGCTGTTTACCAAACCATTGATGTATTGATCAACAATGCCGGTATCAGCATGCGGGCCATGTTGGTGGATTGCGATCTGAGTGTGATCAAAAAAGTGATGGATACCAATTTTTGGGGAACCGTTTATTGCACCAAATATGCATTACCCGAATTGCTCAAAAACAAGGGATCGATCATTTCGGTCTCTTCTGTTTCAGGATTGGTAGGACTTCCGGCTCGCACCGGTTATTCGGCATCCAAATACGCAATTGATGGTTTTATGCAATCGTTGCGCATTGAAAACCTGAAAAGAGGATTGCATGTGGGGATCATTTACCCGGGTTATACCGCATCGAATATCCGCAATATGGCACTCAACCAATTTGGGAAATCGCAGGCCGAATCGCCATTGGATGAAAGCAAACTCATGAGCGCATCCGTAGTTGCCGATACCATCGTAACAATGGTTCGCACCCGAAGACGCCAGCGAATACTAACCATGCAGGGACATTTATCGAATTTCTTGAATGTATTTTTCCCACGATTGGTAGATGGATTGATCTATAATTATGTAGCAAAAGAGAAAGATAGCCCGTTTAAGTAGGGGTTAGTCCCGAAGCTTCGGGATTAGGGGACAGGAGTCAGTAGACAATTTTCTGCGAGTATCTGCGAGATCTGCGGGAAACACTTAACTGATGACAATGAATAGAAAACAGACAGGTAAAAATAAATGTAATCTGTGTTCCCGAAGCTTCGGGACTGCGGCAAAGTATCACACAAGACTTTGCAACAGAAAACAGACAGGTAAAATAAATGTAATCTGTGTAATCTGCGGCAAAGTACCACATAAGACTTTGCAATAGAAAACAACAAACAGAAAACCGAAATGGAAAAAGAATTAAAACAGCATATACAAAAAGCATTACACGACTTATATGCAATTGAAAACGCAAACGTTGTAACTGAACCTACAAAACCCGATTTTGAAGGCGACTTTACGTTTGTGGTCTTCCCATATTTAAAACAAAGCAAAAAAGGCCCTGAGCAAACAGCGGCCGAAATAGGTGACTACCTCCAACAACATGTTCCGTTGGTAGCATCTTATAATGTGATCAAAGGATTTTTAAACCTCTCCATTCAAACAAGTTTTTGGGTGGATTTTGTGCGCAACGAGTTTGCCAATACATCTTATGGATTTGCGCAACCCAACACCAAACAAAAAGTATTGATCGAGTATTCATCGCCCAATACCAACAAACCTTTACACTTGGGTCATGTGCGCAATAACCTGTTGGGCTTTTCGGTTTCAAAAATTCTGAAAGCAAACGGGTATGAAGTGATCACCTGCAACCTCATCAACGATCGGGGGATCCATATTTGCAAAAGCATGTATGCCTGGATGCAATATGGAAATGGCGAAACACCTGAAAGCTCGGGCATGAAAGGCGATCATTTGGTGGGAAAATATTATGTGGAGTTCGACAAGCATTATAAAGCAGAACAAAAAGCACTGATAGCCGAAGGAATGAGCGAAGAAGAAGCGGCTAAAAAAGCACCCGGTATGTTGGCCGCCCAGGAACTCCTGCAAAAATGGGAGGCAGGCGATGCCGAAGTGATCCGCATTTGGAAAATGATGAACGATTGGGTATACAGCGGATTTGATACTACCTATAAAAAAATGGGCGTTTCGTTCGATAAGTTTTATTACGAAAGCAATACCTATTTATTGGGCAAAGAAATTGTGAGCGAAGGACTCGCTTCATCTGTTTTTTACACCAAGCCCGATGGTTCTGTATGGGTGGATTTAACAGCTGAAGGGCTTGATCAAAAACTATTGCTCAGAGGTGATGGTACTTCCGTATACATGACCCAGGATATTGGAACAGCCGAATTAAAATACCAGGACTTTGGTTGCGAACGTTCGGTGTACGTAGTGGGAAATGAACAGGATTATCATTTTAAAGTATTGCAATCCATTTGCACCAAGCTCGGAAAACCTTATGCAAAAGGTATTTACCATTTGAGTTATGGAATGGTGGAATTGCCGCATGGCAAAATGAAAAGCAGGGAAGGAACCGTTGTGGATGCCGATGACCTGATGGACGAAATGTTGCTGGCTGCAGAAGAAACAACCAAAGCATTGGGTAAAACCGATGGCCTGGGCGATACCGATCTGAAAGGTTTGTATGAAATGATCGGGATGGGCGCCCTTAAATACTTTTTGTTAAAAGTAGATCCACGCAAAAAGATGATGTTTAACCCTGCTGAATCCATCGATTTTCAAGGCAATACAGGGCCGTTTATCCAGTACACGCACGCACGGATCAAATCGATTTTGCGCAACGCCAAAACAGCTGATATGAGCCATACAGCCGGTGTGGAAATGAATGCATCGGAAAGCGAACTGAGCCAGATATTATACCGTTACCCGGAAGTAATTGCAACGGCCGCATCGGAAATGAGCCCCGGTGTGGTGGCCAATTATGTATATGAACTCGCCAAAAGTTTTAGCGGGTTTTACCACGAATGCCCCATTTTGAAAGAAGAAAATGAATTGAAACGCAATTTACGATTGCAGTTGTGTACTTTAACTGCCCGTGTGATCCAATCCGGTTTCGACTTGTTGGGGATCCGCGTTCCTGAACAAATGTAATATGAATAGAATCCTTGTTTTCCTTACACTGATCGTATCCATTTTTGCCGGGTGTAATCCTGCTGCCAAACTGGTGAAACAAGGTGATGCGAAAAAAGAAGCCAATCAATATGAAGACGCGAGCTTGTATTATTACAATGCCTTGCTCAACAGCCCGCAAAATGAAAAAGCAAAAGCAGGTTTAAGGGAAACCGCCCAGCTTGTGCTCAATGATAAATTCACCAACTTTAACAAAATGGTGGTGGAAAACAATGTAGACGAAGCCGTGAAGGTTTATGTAAATGCACAACGTTACAGTGCCACCTCGGCATCCGTTGGTGTTCCGCTGCGTTGGCCATCCGAATACGATGAAGTATATGCCGATATCCGTGCCGAATACATATCCAAGCTTTACGATGAGGCATTGCTGATGATGAAAGAAAAACGGTTTGAGCAAGCCGAGCAAACATTTGAACGCATAGCAGCATTAGACTCGAGTTACAGGGGCATAACCGTTTTGCGCATCAATACCGTATTGGAACCATTGTACCAGCATGGTGTGGCCGACCTGCAACAAGGAAAATACAAACAAGCCATGCAATCGTTTCAAAAAGTTGTGGCGCAAGACGAAGAATACAAGGACGCAAAAGCATTGATGCAGGAAGCAAATGATAAAGCTACCACAACCATTGCTGTATTTCCCGTTGAACAACTCCAACAGATCCGAACGGAGGGATTTGATAACCTCAGCAAGTTGATCCAGACCAAACTGGAGCAACGCAAGTTTGCCTATGTAAAAATTGAACAATCCGATGAGGTGAAAAACAACCTCCAAAGCAGGGGATGGCTTGGCATTGTGGATGAACAAAAAGCCATTGAAGCAGGTAAAACGTTGGGCTTAAAGTATATTGTACTGGTTACCGTTCAAAATATTGAATATGTAGATGCACCCGCGGTAAGCGAACAAAAAAGTGCTTATGAAGCTTTTTCGGAAAATATTCTGAATCCATATACCGGAACATATGCAGCCATTACCAAGTTTCGCAAAGTTTCCTACCAGGATACTTACGAACAAAGAGCCGTTACGCTTTCGGTAAAATACAGCCTGATCAGTGTAGCAGATAATAAAGTAGTGTTGAGCGAAGAGAAAAGGCACACCCAAAAAGACGAAGTGCATCAATTGGTATTTGAAGGCAATATCAACAACCTCTTTGAAAACCTGCCCAATGGCAATTATTTACCACCTCCAAACCAGGATTGGCGCGATCTGTTTACCAACCACAAAAGAGAACTCCTGCCCAAAGCACGATTATTGGAAGAAGCAAACTACCAACTCGGCACCCAAATATCGCAGTCGATATTGAAGTTTTTTAAATAAAGAAGCCATTATGGCTTAAAAAGGATAATTTCTGAATCGTTTTATGTAAAAACAAAGACAATAAGTCCTGTTTTTGAAATGGAATAACAATTGATTACTTGATCGCATCAACCAATTAATCAAAAGTTATGACATACATAAAATTTAAACCAACCACAACAAGAGAATTGTTCAGAGATTCAATGATGCCTAAACATATGGCTCATTTATTCGATAGTTTATTGGATACCGGAAAACAGGTACAATCATTTTCGCCAAGAACCAATATTATCGAAACAGCTTCCGCATTTAACCTGCAGATTTCGTTGCCCGGCCTCAAGAAAGAAGAAATTAAAATAGATGTGGAAAACGATACGTTAACCATTAGTGGTGAGCGTAAGTTTAAACAAGAGAGCGAAACCGACAAAGTGCATTTGGTAGAAGGGGCTTACGGTAGTTTCTCAAGAAGTTTCAACTTGCCAGAGAATATTGACAAGCAAGGGATTACTGCCGAGTTGGTAGACGGGGTTTTAACCTTATCGATCCCGAAAGTGGAAGTTCAAAACAATAAAACAAGTATTGCCATCAGGTAATAAACGATAATTTGGGTAGTACCAAAGTTTCATAGGGTAAGATAAAGGCTCAGTTCGGTTGAATTGGGCCTTTTCTTTGTAAATGGCTATCATTGTGTCTGAAAAAGTGAAAATAAACAGGGAAAATGTGCAGTATATATTTGATTATATTAAAATAAGGCCTACTTTTGCCGTCCTTTAATTATCCCAAGATAAAAATGGCGACTAAAAAAACAACAAAAGATGAAGTTGTCCTAAACGACTATGAATCTGTGATTATTTTCACACCCGTACTCTCAGACGAGCAATTGAAAGATGCTTTGGCTAAGTACCGTAACATGATTATTGAAAACGGTGGAGAGATGGTTCATGAAGAAAACTGGGGTTTAACGAAATTGGCTTATCCAATTAGTAAAAAAACCACTGGCTTTTACCATATTTATGAGTACAAAGCCGCAGCCAGCTTTATTTCTAAATTTGAACTAGCCTTCAGACGTGACGAGAGAATCATGCGTTTCCTCACTACATCACTCGACAAACACGCAGTGATTTACAACCAGCGCAAGCGCAATGGCGAATTTAACCAACCTAAAAAAGACAAACAACAAGAAGGTAAGTAATCATGGCAGCAAAAACACAACACAATCCAGCTATGGTGTTTAATACTACACCTGAAGCTCCACAAAAAAAGAAATACTGCCGATTCAAAAAATCGGGTATCAAGTATATCGACTACAAGGACGCTAATTTCTTGTTGAAGTTCGTAAACGAGCAAGGTAAAATTTTACCTCGCAGACTTACTGGTACTTCTTTGAAATACCAACGTAAAGTTGCTTTGGCAGTTAAGCGTGCACGTCACTTGTCTCTTCTTCCATATGTAGCAGATCAATTAAAATAATAAGGAGACAGAACAACATGAAAATTATTTTAAAAGAAAATCAAAAAAATCTTGGTCAACAAGGTGATATCGTAACTGTAAAAGATGGTTATGCTAATAACTTCCTGTTTCCAAAAGGAATTGCTATTATGGCTACTTCTTCAAATATCAAAATATTGGAAGAGAACAACCGCCAAGGCGCATTAAAACGTACTAAACTAAAAACTGATGCTGAAGCAGTAGCAGAAAAACTAAAAGATGTAACCATTACCATCGGAACCAAAGCCGGTGCTAACGATAAGATCTTCGGTTCGGTAACTGCTTTGCAAATATCACAAGCACTTAGTGCAAAAGGATATGATATCGACAGACGTAAAATTGAAGTTGGCGATATTAAAGTATTAGGTAATTATGAAGCAACTGTAAACCTTCACCGTGACGTTGTAGTAAACGTTAAGATTGAGGTAGTAGCCGAGTAATAAAATTGATTGATTACCAAATCAGAGAAACCGCCCGCAGCAATGTAGGGCGGTTTTTTTATGGCATTATATCCTGCCTGCCATCATCTTGGCTATATACTTTCCAAGGATATCAAACTCTATATTCACCATGCTGCCTACCTTGAGCTGGTGCATGTTTGTAAACTCATACGTGTAGGGAATAATGGCTACGCTAAATGTATTACCAATGGTGTTCACCACCGTTAAACTGATCCCATTGATGCAGATAGAGCCTTTGTCTACAATAAGGTTATTGTTTGCCGCATTGGGCAATTCAAAGGTGAACAACCAGCTTCCGTTTGCATCGGTAATGGTTGTGCAGATGGCTGTTGTGTCCACATGTCCCTGCACAATATGACCATCAAAACGGCCATGTGCCGGCATACAACGTTCAATATTTACCTCATCATTTACCTGCCATTGTCCCAGGTTGGTTTTGGCAAGGGTTTCATCAATAGCCGTAACAGTGTACAAACCCTCCTGAATGGATACCACCGTGAGGCAAACGCCATTGTGCGCCACGCTCTGGTCTATTTTGAGTTCATGTGTAATAGGCGAGGAGATGCTGAAATGGATATTGCTTCCTTCGGAAACAATTTGTGCGATCTTTCCTGTTGTTTCGATAATTCCTGTAAACACGTTTTGGGTTGTTAGCGGTTAAGTTTAATGGTTCCCTGTTTATGGTTCACCTTTAGTTCGAGTAAATATTGTTCGTGAACATCGCAGATATAAAAGTAAGTACCATCAGGGCACTCTGCTCCATCACCATTTACTTTTCCATTCCAGTTAATATCAAGGTCGGTTGTTTCATACACTACCTGTCCCCACCTGTTGTATATCTTTAATTCGATCTTGTTGATGAACCGGTAAGGGAAGGGTCTTAACAGGTCGTTTTTATTATCGGTATACTCGGGCGTAAATACATTCGGGATCTCGTAGTAAGGGCAGTTATCAATGCATACCTGATTGTCGAACAAACTTTCATTGTTAAACGAATCGACCCCGGTTACGGCATAACATCCCGCAATCGAATATTTAAGGGTGTCGCGCGAATCATTATAATTCGTGGTTTGCGAGCTCACCGATCCAAGTAAAGTATATGGATCCGAAAGGAATTTTTTGTAGTAAATATTATAGCTCAGCACATCATCCGCACACGGCAGGCGAGGACTCCAGCTGAGTTTATTGGTAAAATCATAAAACAGATCGCAGGGAGGAATTACAGTTAAAATAGGCGAACACGGTTTAATGGTGTCGACCGGAATACCTGTTGCTTCCTGCGAATAATTAGTAATAACAGAATCCAAAAATGAGTACTGACCTATGGATTGTATCTTGTAGGTATACGGCTGCCCGTTGATAAGCCCAGTATCTGCATATTGCCGCGAACTGATGGTTGTGATCGAATCGAAAGTGTTCAGGGCATTCTTTTTATAAATAATATACCGTTCATTTATCCAGGGAACTTTTTCATTCCAGCTCAGGATATTGGTATTATCTGTTGAATAAATATTGATAAAAACAGAAGATGCTTTCGGGCTTTCGTCTATATACACATAGGTGCCCAACGAATCATATTGAAACTCGATCCGATACACATAGGTATTTTCCATTGTATTCAGATTGGTATCGATGGTAAATGTATCGTTAATGAGGTAAAAAGCACTGTAGTCAAATGTTTTGAAGGGGGTATAGCTGCTTGTTGTCCCGTTGGGGCTCATAACAGCCCGTTTGCAGATTAACCGGTAAGGTGCAACATAAATACTTGTATCCAGTGTATCAGGGCGGATCCAATTGAGCTGAAGCGAACCGTTCAATAAACTCGTATTGCGTATCGAAACTTTGGTAATAACAGGCTTGCTTAATATAATGGCATCACAAACTTCTCCCGAAACATAACTTTCCGAAGGTTCACTTACGATATTCGTTCCATCGGCAGCCCGCGAAGGGAACTGGGCCACGATGCGATAACAGTAGGTAATAAGAGGAGAGAGTCCTTCTCCTTTGTCATCATCATAAAAAAAGGTATCGGTTAAACTATTCACGTTGCCACTAACGGTAGCAATAAGTTGGTATCCGAGTTGAGGCGGCATTCCTGTTACACACTGCTGAATGGTATAGTTGGTGCTGTCGATCTTACGGTAAATTTTATACTTATTGGCCAGCAGGCACGAATCTTTGTTCCACGAAAGCATAAAACCATTTCCCCGTTGTTTGAGTGTTAACCCTCTTGGCCGAGGCCCCACCACCTTAATATTAAACGTACCGTAGCTTGCCATCGGAACTCCGAGGTAATCATCCATGGCTTCAATTGTACCCATATGTGCACGGTAACGAATATGATCGCAGGTTGTTTTCCATAAAAACTGGGTAGTGGCTAAACTTACACCAACACCCGGATTGGGGTTAATAACTGCAGGGCTTATGGGAAGACTGAAAGGGCCTCCATACCCCCGGATGTAAATTCGCTGAACATTTATATCTGTTGCGGTAATATTAAACTTTACCGAGTCACCTGCTTCTACGCAACTGTTCGGTAAGCTGGCAATAACGGGTGGTTGGTTATTGCAATCCCTGATGCGAATTTGCATATCCCGCTCAACGTATCCCACCACAACTCCGTTACGGTATTCGGTTACACGAATAACAATATTGTACAAACCGGATTCGGTGGGAAATACCCAATATAAATTTCCATTTTGCGGGTTGATCGTAAAGCTGTCGGAATGATTGGGGATGGTATAATTGGGAACATTCGCTCCATCGGCATCTTTGGGAATTCCAAGTGAGTAAACTAAACTATCGCCATCGGGATCGTAAGCACCCGGATTGTGCATGTAAAAAAAGTTCTGACAACCGTCCAATATCGGTTTAACAGTTAGCTTGGGCGATTGGTTATTCCCAATTGAATTGTTGATGCGAATCACACTTGACACATAAAAAGCTATGGCATCTGTATTCACTCCATTATTGATATTTAAGATACCACCAACCCTGTTCCTGTCGATAATACTTACCTTAAACACACCGTCACTCGAATACAAATGTTGCGCGATATATATATTTTCCTGTGTGGTTCCTTGGGGCAGTAAAATGGTTTTGGATACCCTGTTCACAGTTTGTACTGTTCCGTCACCCCAAGTTAGTTCCACTGTTCCGGTAAAGGCATTTGCATCCGATGCCGGATCGGTGTATGTGGCTATAATAACCTTGTATAACCTTCCGGATATTTGTTCATACGTAATTTCTCCTGCTCTGTAATGAGTGGCAAATAGGGGTAGACTTGCAAAAAAGAATACCCAAAAAGGAAATATATGCTTATACAATTTTTTCAAAAGGAAGGAAGCAAACTTTTGCGCTAATATACGTTTTATAAGATTACAATAGTGTTAAGTTAGTTGCAAAAAAAATGGCGTCAAATACAATTTGACGCCATTTTTTTTATTGTTTATGTAACCATGCTGGTTTAATTGATTAAGTTACAGCACCTAATCTGTTCAAACATGATCCATCAATTAACTTGTTATGCAGTAAATGATGCTCCCAAATACTCGCGGTTCATACGTGCAATATTGGCCAACGAAATTCCTTTAGGGCATTCAGCTTCGCAAGCTCCGGTGTTTGTGCACGAACCAAAACCTTCAGCGTCCATCTGTGAAACCATATTTAAAGCACGTTGCTGACGTTCAGGCTGTCCTTGTGGCAATAAGGCCAATTGGGAAATTTTAGCTGAGGTAAACAACATTGCCGAAGCATTTTTACAAGCAGCCACACAAGCTCCGCAACCAATACAAGCAGCCGCAGCAAATGCTTCATCAGCATTCACCTTTGAAATCGGAAGACTGTTTGCATCCTGAGCATTACCGGTATTTACCGAAACATATCCTCCCGAAGCAATGATCCTGTCGAAGGCTGTTCTATCCACCATCAGGTCTTTGATAACCGGAAATGCTTTTGCTCTCCAAGGTTCTACTACAATCGTATCGTTGTTTTTAAACGAACGCATGTGCAATTGGCAAGTGGTTACACCTTTCAAAGGCCCGTGCGGACGGCCATTGATAAACATGCTGCACATACCACAAATTCCTTCGCGACAATCGTGGTCAAATGTTACAGGATCTTTTCCGGCTACGATCAATTGCTCGTTTAATACGTCAAACATCTCCAAAAACGACATGTCTTCCGATACGTTCGGAACATTGTACGTTTCAAATTTTCCTCTTTCGTCTGAATTTTTTTGTCTCCACACTTTCAGTGTGATGTTCATATTTCCGCTCATTTCTTAAGTGGTTAGAGGCTAGGGAATAGGGGTTAGCCTATTTCCGTTACCTGGTTAATTATCTTTTTTATTTAAACTTTCAATCAATTTAGTAATCATTTTCGATTCCTCTGTGAGTAAATCGAATAATATTTTACATTCAGTTTCTGGTATAAACTCTAGTTTTATTGCAAGCAAAAATCCAGACTCTACCTCATTCTTAGAGGAGAAAGCAGTGTTTAAATAATTGACAAAGTTTTTGGTCGTGTGTTTACCATGCCCTTCAGCAATATTTAATGATATAGAATTTGATGCCCGTCTTACTTGATTTGTTAAACCGAATAATTCATCAGCGGGAAAATATTTTCTGGTAAGGCTATAAACTTCAACTGAAATATCAATCGCCTTTTGCCAAACCAATAAATCCTTGAACGAATTAACTCCTGACATTATATTCTATTTTACTAACCCCTGTCCCCTCATTACTAATCCCTCTTATTTATAAGAACGAGCAGCAATTTTAATATTCTCGTATTTAAGCTCTTCTTTATGCAATTCCCAAGTATTGCTTCCTTTGTTTTCCCAAGCCGATACAAATGCAAAGTTTTCATCATCGCGCAATGCTTCGCCTTCTTCGGTTTGGTATTCTTCGCGGAAGTGTCCACCGCAACTTTCTTTACGGTTTAATGCATCGATACACATTAGCTCACCCAGTTCCAAGAAATCGGCAACACGGCCTGCTTTCTCCAACTCAGTGTTCATTCCATTGGCTTCGCCCGGTATGCGCACATCTTTCCAGAACTCTTCGCGCAATGCCCTGATCTCAGAGATGGCTTCTGTTAACCCTTTTTCGTTACGGCCCATACCGCATTTGTTCCACATAATTAATCCAAGCTTTTTGTGGAAATGGTCAACCGATTTTGTTCCGTTTACAGCCATCAATTTATCCAGGCGCGATTGAACTTCTTTTTCAGCAATTACAAATGCTTCATCATCTGTTGAAATCGCTTTTGTTCTGATCTCGTTGTTTAAATATGCACCGATTGTATATGGAATCACAAAATAACCATCGGCCAAACCTTGCATCAAAGCAGATGCTCCCAAACGGTTTGCTCCGTGATCCGAGAAGTTAGCCTCACCCAAAGCGTATAAGCCGGGTACAGTGGTCATCAGGTTGTAGTCAACCCATAACCCGCCCATTGTATAATGCACAGCAGGGTAAATCATCATCGGGTTTTCGTATGGATCAACACCCGTAATTTGTTTGTACATATCAAACAAGTTACCGTATTTTTCAACCACTACTTCCTTACCCAATTGTTTAACAACTGCATCTGTTGGATTGTGAATACCTTTTTTAGTTGCTTCAATACGTCCATAACGCATCATATTGGCAGCAAAATCAAGGTAAACAGCTTCTCCTGTTTTATTTACACCATAACCTGCATCACATCTTTCTTTGGCCGCACGCGATGCAACATCACGAGGTACCAGGTTTCCGAAAGCAGGGTAGCGTCTTTCCAAATAATAATCTCTTTCATCTTCACTCAAATCATTCGGGCTCTTTTTACCAGCGCGAATGGCTTCAGCATCTTCTTTGCTTTTAGGTACCCAAATTCTACCATCGTTACGCAACGACTCACTCATCAATGTTAATTTCGATTGGTGATCGCCCGAAACAGGAATACAGGTAGGGTGGATTTGGGTGAAGCATGGGTTGCCAAAAAATGCACCTTTTTTATGGGCTTTCCAGGCAGCCGTTACATTACTACCCATCGCATTTGTTGATAGGTAAAATACGTTACCATAACCACCTGTACATAATAATACGGCATGTCCGAAATGGCGTTCCAATTTTCCCGTGATCAGGTCGCGGGCTATGATACCACGGCATTTGCCATCAATATTTACTACGTCAAGCATTTCGTGGCGTGAGAACATTTGTACTGCTCCCATTCCGATCTGACGTTCCAATCCTGAATAAGCTCCTAATAATAACTGTTGGCCGGTTTGTCCCGCAGCATAAAATGTACGTTGTACCTGTGTCCCACCAAATGAACGGTTACTCAATAATCCTCCGTATTCACGTGCAAACGGAACACCTTGTGCAACGCACTGGTCGATGATATTACCGCTCACTTCCGCCAGGCGGTGAACATTTCCTTCGCGTGCACGGTAATCGCCACCTTTAATGGTATCATAAAACAAACGGTAAACAGAGTCACCATCGTTCTGATAATTTTTTGCTGCGTTTATACCACCTTGTGCCGCAATCGAGTGAGCACGTCTTGGTGAATCCTGAAAACAAAATACTTTTACTTTATATCCCATTTCGGCAAGCGATGCTGCGGCTGCAGAACCTGCAAGTCCCGAACCTACCACGATAATTTCCAAACTACGTTTGTTGGCAGGGTTTACCAATGGCACCGTTGAGCGGTATTTCGACCATTTGGTTTCGATTGGCCCCTCTGGAATTTTTGCGTCTAGTTTACTCATAAATATGTTTCTTTATTTTTTGAGCCACTGATTTCGCTGATCTGTTTGCTTTGTTGTTAGTGTAAATGTTCATAACAACCGAGTTCAAATTTTCGGCACCAATCTGTGGCAATGAATATTATTTTATAATTCCTAAGTACATTACAATTGGCATCAATGCAAATACAAAAGGTACGATGATGGAGAACCATAATCCCAAGCCTTTGATAAGAGGAGTGTATTTTTTGTGGTTCATTCCAAGACTTTGGAAAGCCGATTGAAAACCATGCATCAAATGGTAAGACAATGAAACCATTGCCAATACATATACGATTACTACCCAAAGGTTTTGGAATACCACACTCATTTCAGCAAATAAAGTGGTTTCGCCTCCGGTGATCCTGTCGGTTAAGCGGCTTTCATACCAAAAGTGGCGTAAGTGGATAATTAAAAACATCAACAATAATGTTCCCAACAACCCCATTGAGCGAGAGTACCATTTACTGTTGGCTTTTCCATCTACCATTGCATACTTAACAGGACGCGCCTGGTTATTTTGGCTCCACAATGACAATCCTTTAATAATATGAAGGATAAGGCCAAGGAACAACACAATTTCCATGGTTCGGATAACAGGGTTGGTTCCCATAAACTCAGCACCTTCGTTGAACAAATGCCCGCCATCATTTGCAAAAATGAACGCATTAAGTGTGCAGTGAACAACTAAAAATGAAATAAGAAATAACCCGGTGATAGCCATTATCAATTTTTGGCCAAGTGATGAACTAAACAGTTTGTTGATCCAACTCATAGTATGAAGTTTAATTTTTAAGCGACCGCAAATTTATGATTTGCGCAATTTTATCCTATTTTAACAATCCACAATTGTTTATTTAAAATGTATCTAAACAGCGGCCAGTATAAGAATAACAATCGAACCGCTGAAAGTTTTTAAAAGCTTTATTTCTTTTATCGTTTCAATTAACAGATTTTCGCAGCCTTAACTAAAATTGCTAAAAACGTGTATAAGCTCATTGTCAGATTGTTGTTTCTAATGCCGGCCGAAACGGCTCATTATTTTACCCTTAATGTGCTTAAAGGTATTTTACAGATTCCGTTTGCCGGACGTTTGATACGTTCCTTATTTTTTGTGAATAACCCCGTACAGTTTTTAGGAATGACTTTCCCAAACAGGGTTGGGTTGGCCGCAGGTTTTGATAAAAACGCAAGGTACCTGAACGAATTTAAAGCTTTGGGATTTGGCAGTGTGGAGATTGGAACGGTTACCCCGCTTGGACAGCCGGGCAATGATAAACCACGCTTGTTCAGGTTGTTAAAGGATAAAGCCATCATTAACCGTATGGGTTTTAACAATGATGGAGCAGATGCCATTGTTGAGCGTTTAAAAAACAGGCCAAAAGGAATTATTGTGGGCGGAAATATTGGAAAAAACAAGATCACACCCAACGAAGATGCACAACGCGATTATGAGATTTGCTTTGATAAGTTGTATGACCATGTTGACTATTTTGTGGTAAATGTAAGTTCGCCCAATACCCCGGGATTGCGTGCGTTGCAAGACAAAGAACCGCTGATGAAGATCCTTTCATCGTTGGTGAGCAAACGCAAATTGCAGGCTGTTCAAAAACCGATCTTATTAAAAATCGCACCGGATCTTACCGAATCGCAATTGGATGATGTCGTGGATATTGTCAAAGAAAGTGGGATTGAAGGGATTGTGGCGACCAATACAACCATCAGTCGTGAGAACCTGCTTACAGATAGCGCAACAGTTGAGGCTATAGGAGCAGGTGGCTTAAGTGGACAAATCCTTCATCAACACTCTACACAAGTATTGCAATATATCAATCAAAAAAGTGGAGGTTCTATTCCATTAATCGGAGTAGGAGGAATCCATTCTGTTGAAACAGCAAAAGCTAAATTGGATGCCGGTGCAACGTTGGTTCAACTGTATACGGGCTTTATTTACGAAGGTCCCGGATTGGTAAAAGGTATTGCGAAATGATCTTTCCTGTGATTTCGGCTTGGCTCACCCAACTCTTCAATTATGCTCCATTTGTTTAACTGTAAGGCTCGCTAAAATCCGGAACTATTGTTTGAGGGTAGTAAGCTTGCGTGCACCTACTAATTCGTCATATTTGTATTGGATATTTTTATGGTATACCAAAATGAAATATTCATTTTCGGTATTGGCCGAGCTTCCTTCAAAAATAACTTCATTCGGTTGTCCTGACGATTCATCTTTGACAGCGTATATATACTCATAACGACCTTGTTTGAGTTTGGTTTCCAAATCGTAGCGGCTCCTGTTTTTGTTGTAATACATTTTGTACTCAGGCAAAAGTTTCCAGTCGGTAAACTCTCCGAATACATATACATCACCTTCCTGAACCGGGCTCATGCTCATCAGGTAAAAATTCACCCAGGCATAATCGCCATCAATATTGGGGTTTATGCCATCTTTATTGCCAATAATCCGCCTTCCGTTATTGTCTACATATTCAAAATACTGTTTGGAACCGCGCGATTCATCCGGATTCAGGATAACATGGTACAAACTATCAAAGGTTTTGGTCCTTACATTTGGACTCAAGGTACGCAAGCTTCGGAAATCGAAAAAACGGAACTCATTTCCTCCTGAAAACACTGTGGCGTCAAAAGAATTGTATTCAAGGATATTGTCCCTGATAAACTGCGGTTTCATTCCCGTTTGTGCATTGTCCCACCTTCCGTTTTGCATGATCACAACGGATACATCGCCAAAAGGATTGGGAATATTGTATCCTTTGTAATTGATGGAGAATTGAAGCTCTTGTTTGGTAAAACGATTTTGGGCAAGGGTAGCAGGTTGTGCTTTCCCGGTTATGATAACATTGTTGTTGAGCACCAACATTCTTCTGGTTAATACCAATTCCTCCTCATCAAAATTGCGAAATACTTTCAACAGGTAATTACCCGAAATACGGGGTTTCATGTTTTCGTTTGGCAACAAGAGTTTGTAATGCACATATTTAACATATGTATTGGTTGAAAAACGGTAATCGGAAATATTGTCGATCGTTAGTCCGGTAATATACTCACTTTGCTGGAGCGGAGTAGGGTTCCAGTTTGCATCACAATGGGTTAAGGAGTATTGAAAGAACTCATTTTTATTTCCCAAAATATCAAACCCCAGCTCCAGTTGTTCGTCACTGTTTAGGCTCATAATAGGGTACCGGTCATCAACTCCCGCCTTGCTAAACAAAACTGTTTTTACATTTTCGTCATAGATATAATTATCGTATTTGAGTCCTTGGGCAAAAAGGCTTGATGAACTTAATAACGTAAATAAAAACAGGATGTTTAAATATTTCATGAGGACAATTTAGGTATTTTGCTCCAATTCCATGAGCTGCATGAATAATTGCTCATATTCTTGTTCGGTAGCCATTAAACGTTTTTTACCGGCATCATATTGTTTCTGCAATTCCTGCGCTTTAGCGGCATCTTTCATCAACTCGGTATCCAAAAATTTGTTTTCGGTTTCAGCAATTTCCTTTTTGATGCTCTCGATGGTTTGCTCAATGGTGGCAATACTTTTTTGCAATTGCTGAATTTGGGTTTTGTTGGAAGGGTTCGCCTTTGGCTTTTCTTCTTTTGCAGTTACCACCGGCTTTTCCGCTTTATTCACTTTGGGTTGCAGCCTTTCTGCTTTCAATTTTTCTTCCTCTTGTTTCTTGCGCCAGTATTCGTATTCGGCAAAAGTACCCGGGTATTCTTTGATCTTTTCGTTTTCAATCCACCAGATCTTATTGGCAACTTGTGATACAAAATACCTGTCGTGGGAAACCACAATAAATGTTCCCTGGTATTGTTGCATAGCCTGGGTGAGGATATTAATAGAACGAATATCCAAGTGATTGGTTGGCTCATCCAAAAGCATGAAGTTGGCTTCTGCCAGCAGTGTTCTCGATAGTGCGACACGGGCTTTTTCTCCTCCCGACAGCACTTTTATTTTCTTAAAAACTTCGTCACCGGTAAACAAAAAACAACCTAATAGGGTACGCAATTCTGTGTCGGTACGCTCACCTGCATACTGTTGCATTTCCTGCAGGATTTCGTTTTCTACATTTAATGATTCCAATTGATGCTGTGCATAAAATGCCTCCACCACATTATGTCCGCGTGTAATAGCGCCTTCAAAAGGTTCAACATTCGCAATCATTCTCAGGAGGGTTGATTTACCCTTTCCGTTTGCACCGATCAAGGCAATTTTATCACCACGTTCTATCTTGGCAACTGCATTGGTCACAATTCGCACTTCGGGCGAAAATGCTTTTGTTGCATGATCTACTTCAACCACAACCTTGCCCGATTGGGTACTCATTTTAAAGTTGATATTGATCTCGCGGTTATCATCTTCCGGAGCTTCGATCCGATCCAGCTTGTCCAATAACTTAACACGCGATTGTGCCGCAGTGGCTTTACTGGCTTTGGCTTTAAACCTGTTGATAAAGGCTTCCTGTTGTTTGATGAATTGTTGCTGGTTATCAAACTGTCGTTGCTGAAGATCAGCACGTTCGTCTTTGGCCGACAGGTAAAACGAATAATTACCGGAATATTCCGTGATTTTTTGTCCTGCCACTTCCACCGTTTTGGTGATCATTTTATCCAGGAACTCCCTATCGTGGGATACCACAATAACAGTTCCTTCATAAGACTGCAAATAGTTTTCGAGCCATTCAATTGTTGGTAAATCCAAGTGATTGGTAGGCTCATCCAGCATCAACAGGTTGGGGTTTTGCAATAACAGCTTTGCGAGCATGACGCGCATCCGCCATCCTCCCGAAAACTTTTTGTAAGGTTGCTGCAATTGCGCTGTGGTAAAACCCAGTCCCTCCAAAACCTTTTCACATTTGTGGTGAATATTGTATCCATCCAATGCATCAAACTCCGTTTGCAGGTCACTTAACCTATTCAACACCTCGTCCGAATAATCGGTTTCCATTATTTTCAGCACTTTCTCAATTTCAACTTCCAGATCAAGTTGACGTTGAAAAGCACTCATGGTAACCTGCAGGATGCTCGACTCGGTTTCAAACGAAAGCTGATCCTGGTTTAAGAAACCAATGGTTAAGTCTTTGGGTTTAGAGATAGAACCAGCGTTTGGCTTATACTCACCGTAGATCATGCGCAAAAGCGTTGATTTTCCGGTTCCGTTCATGCCGATAAGACCAATACGTTCGTTGGGTTTTATATGCCAGTTGGCATCGCGGTACAAAGCACGACCGCCAAATTCAAAAGTGATATTGTTTAGTGAAATCATAAATAAAGGGGGCGAAGGTACAGATTTCGGTTGAAACTTTTTGGATTATAAAATGAGCTTTAATATATCATCCCGCTCATTCAAAACGAAACATCGATGTCAAAATATTGCCAATGCAAATCATTAGTAAAATACCAAACAGAGTTTTACTTTCGCTGCCTCAAAATTTTAACATGAAATTTTATAATCTATTAATTAAATACAGATTTTGGTTGGGATTAATAGCCCTGGCTCTTGGTGTTGTTGCACAAATGACGGTTGATATTTGGACAGGTATTTTGTTGTACAGCATTTCTTTTATAGCACTGCTCACTCATTTTATCATTGGTCCGCTCAGACTTGTTCAAAAACCAATGGAAGAAGGAAATGTGGACGAGGTGAAAAAAATTATTGATTCAATCTGGTTCCCGGGGTTATTAATCAAGCCCATCCGCAGCAGTTATTATACCTTAAAAGCCAATATGGATATGGCATCTCAGGATTTTGCCTCAGCCGAAATGAACCTGAAAAAGAGCGCTTCCATCGGTTCGAGCATGGCCGAAACCGAAGGTGCCAATAAATTGCAATTGGGTATGCTTGCCATGCAACGCAATGATTTTAAAGCAGGCGAACGTTATATAAAAGAAGCATTAAAAGCCGGTTTGCCCGATAAAGAAAGTGAAGCAATGGCACATTTGGCCATGGTACAAGCTTATTTAAACAGGAGAGAGTTTAAGGCCGCCAAAGACTTTTTCAGAAGAGCCAAAGGCTGCAAACCCAAAGCCGATCAAACGGTGAAACAGATCAAAGAAATGGAAAAGTACCTGAGCAGAATTCCGGGTTAAGCAAATACATTGTTAAAAAAGAAAGCCGATACATCTAATTGATTGTATCGGCTTTTTTATTCGAAAACTTTAAATCCCCAGCCATTCTTTAGCTGTTTTGCTCAGCATTTGTGTTTTTTGTTCAGTCGTTAAATCTTTCATTAACTCTATAAACCTACCATGTTCCAAATCGCCAAGCGGGAACGGGAAATCGCTTCCCAAAGCAATCCGTTCGGCTCCAAATAGTTTTAAATTATAGCGCAATGCTTCTTCATCGTGTACCAAACTGTCGATGTAAAATTTCTTTACATATTCATATGGATCAGCTACGTGGTTAATATTGCAAAGGTCGGGGCGGGCATGGTAACCGTGGCTCACACGGCCAATGGTATGCGGAAAACAACCTCCACCATGCGCAAACATTACGCGCAGTTTTGGGAATTTGTCAAATATTCCACCGAAGATCATGCTGCAAATAGCGCGTGAAGTTTCGGCCGGCATGCCAACAAGCCAGGGTAGCCAGTATTTTTTCATTTTATCCTGACCCATCATGTCCCAGGGATGTACAAAAATGCACATACCTAACTTTTCGGCAGCTTCGTAAAACGGATAAAAACGTTCATCATCCAAATTGGTATCCAATATATTGGTGGCTATTTCCACACCGGGCAAATTCAATTCATGCTTGCAACGGTTTAATTCTTCAACGGCAAGCGCTGTGTCTTGCATCGGTAATGTTCCCAAGCCCACAAATCGGGTAGGGTAGTCGCGTTGAATTTGCGCCAGGTGATCATTGATGTATTGGCTCCACTCATGGGTATGTTGTGGTTTTGCCCAATAATAAAACAATACAGGTACAGTAGATAAAGCCATCAACTGCACGCCATGTTTATCCATGTGTTGAATAATAGCTTTCGGATCCCAGCACAAATCATCAATAGCCCTGAAAAAAGTTCCATCGGCTTTCATCATATTGGCACGACCGGGTTGGAAATGGTCGAGGTAAATAAAATCATCGCCATAACCATAACGTTCTTTCAGGTTAGGAATAAACTCAGGGAGAATATGTGCGTGGACGTCAATTTTGTTCATTTAGTATATAGTTAATCGTTCATGGATCATGTATCATAGCAAAAGATTAAACTATGAACCATGATCCATTAGCTATGATCTTTCTTCAGGTATTCAGTTGTAAAATGTTCTTTGTGTTTGGGTTGTGAAAACTTATCGGTATTGTATTGTTTGGAGTTTCCTTTGGGAATGGATAAAGAGGTCCATTTCTCATTGGCAGCCATCTTCCCGATAAACACAATTTGCCCAACATGATAAGGATAATGTGCCAACTGGCGGTTAATAGCTTCCATCACCGTATGTCCTTGATTTCGGATATAAATTTCTTTGTTCAGATCGTTTTCGGTGATGGAATGTAAAGCGGCAAACAAACAGTCCCAGCCTTCATTCCACTTAGCCAAAAGCTCTTCACGTGTTGTGATATCATTTTCAAATTCAGCATCCCTGTTTCGCCAATCTTTCTCTCCATCAGTAGTTAAAAAATCAGTCCACCGCGAAAGCATATTGCCCCATAAATGTTTGACAATAGTGGCAATGCTGTTGCTTTCTGCATTGTATTGCCAAAAGAGTTTATCATCAGGCAACTGAGCAAACGTTTTTTCGCCCAGCATTTTGTAATACTCAAATTGGTTGATTGCGCTTTGTAAGTACATATTGGTTCATCGTTAATAGATCATGATTCATGTAGAGAAGGCATAACGGATTGCTCTAAACTATTATTCATGAACTTCCTCACACAAATCTTGGGTCACTTTCCATTACCGAGCCACATTGTTTGCAGGTACGCAGATCTTCTGAAGCATAAAACTCTCTGAAGCGTGGCAGGAAATCCTTTTCGATATCAATCAATTCAAATTTGTATTCGTGGAGTTTGTTGTTGCATTTTTCGCAATGCCATTGCAAGCCATCCATCAAACCTTTGCCCTTGCGCACGCGTTCGATCACCAGGCCAATTGAACCTTCACTTCGTGACGGCTGGTGTGGGGTATTGGCAGGACATAAAAACATATCGCCCGGGCCCAATGGAATATCAACCGCTTTTCCATCATCCTGGATACGCACATTGATATTGCCTTCCAGTTGGTAAAACAATTCTTCCGTTTCATTATAATGATAATCTTTGCGCGCATTAGGGCCCGCCACGATCATCACGATATAATCGGTTCCTTCGGGATACAAGTTCTTATTACCAACAGGTGGTTTTAACAAATGACGGTTTTCTTCGATCCATTTATTAAGGTTAAAAGGTTTTCTGACTGCCATGTTTAATATTGTTTATTGCGTGGCAAGTTAAGAAAAAAGTTGATTGTGTTATAGTATTCACACAAAGGCGGTGAAGTGAAATTTTGGAAATGGACAATTAACATTATACCGTGTAAAACAATAAAAAGAGGCCAACACAACAGTAACAAACAAAGCTTTACTTCGTAGGTGGTTTTATGGGATTATGGTTCGTGGCTTTGTGTTGTTTTATATTCGGCACTTTTGCTCACTCCGAATTCCGCACTTCCTCAATTCGTAACACTAAAATCGTAATTCGTAAATAAAGATGTCTTCATTTAAAGTAAAAGGTGGCAAATCGTTAAAGGGTGAAATCATTCCTCAGGGAGCCAAAAACGAAGCTTTACAAATATTATCGGCTGTATTGCTTACACCCGAAAAGGTAACCATTTCCAATATTCCAAATATCAGGGATGTAATGAAACTGATTGAATTGTTGGGCGATATGGGCGTTACCGTTAACAAAGTACTGGAAGACACGTATACGTTTGAAGCCAAAAATGTGAACCTCGAGTTTTTGCGCAGCGATGACTTCAAAAAGAAAGGTGCTGCACTTAGAGGTTCGATTATGATTATCGGGCCTATGTTGGCGCGCTTTGGTGTAGCTTATATTCCGGAACCGGGTGGCGATAAAATTGGCCGCAGACCGGTAGATACGCATTTACGTGGATTCGAAGCACTGGGTGCAACATTTGAACATTTGCGTGATGACCGCTTCTATAAAATTAATGCACAAAACCTGAAAGGCACGTATATGATGCTGGATGAAGCATCGGTAACAGGAACTGCTAATATTGTGATGGCTGCATCATTGGCTAAAGGAACAACACAAATTTACAACGCTGCATCTGAACCTTATTTGCAACAGCTTTGCAAAATGATCAACAGCATGGGCGGAAAAATTAGCGGCATTGGCTCTAATTTATTAACCATCGAAGGCGTTGACGCTTTGGGTGGATGTTCACACCGCATGTTGCCCGATATGATTGAAATTGGTTCATTCATTGGTTTGGCAGCAACAACAAAATCTGAGATTACAATTAAAAATTGTTCCATCCCTGATTTGGGAGTGATTCCTTCCGTATTCCGTAAAATGGGTATAGAGTTGGAATTCAGGGGTGATGATATTTTTGTACCGGCACAAGAGAGCTATAAGATCCAATCATTAATTGACGGCTCTATCCTCACCATTAAAGATGGTATCTGGCCTGCTTTTACACCCGATTTGATTTCGATAGCATTGGTTACCGCAACCCAGGCAAAGGGTAGCGTTTTGATTCACCAATGGATGTTCGAAAGCCGTTTGTTTTTTGTAGACAACCTGATCGATATGGGTGCCAAAATTATTTTGTGCGATCCACACCGTGCTGTTGTGATTGGCTCCAACCGCGAAACAAGTTTGCGTGGCATAACAATGAGTTCGCCCGATATCAGGGCGGGAGTTGCCATGCTTATTGCAGCCCTTGCAGCCAATGGAACCAGCACCATCAACAATATTGAACAAATAGACAGGGGCTATCAGCATATTGACGAACGCCTCAGGGCAATTGGAGCTGATATTACCAGAATAGACTAAATCTGATTTGCGGTATACGAATTGAGATTGGGAAGATTTCTCATATCACTGATCCGATCCAGAAGCTTCGGGACTCAAATCTCAAATATTGCTATATTTTTGCTCCGTGTGTAAAAAAATCTTGTTCACTTTTCTCTGTGTATGTTGCATTGCGATGCAAGCGTGGCTCCAACAACCAAGTGTTGTAGGCCAAAAAGCCCCTGATTTTGTTGCACAAACGATTTATGGTGATACATTGTCCCTCGATAAATATAAGGGCAATATCGTATTAGTGGACTTCTGGGCGTCATGGAATACATCAAGCCGCAGGCATAATTTAACCACCCGCAAAACGTATGAAAAATACAGAGCCATCAGCTTGCGCAAAAAGCGGAAATTCATCATTGTGCAGGTTTCAATAGATACGCGACCTGATTTGCTCACAACAGCTATCAGCAAAGATAATTTGTACTGGAAAACCCATGTGTGCGACTACAAGGGCTGGCATTCCGAGTATACAAACCTGTTTAATATCATCAAGTTGCCGAGTAATTTTTTGATCGATACAGCAGGCATCATTGTGGCCAAAGATGTGTGGGACAACAGCCTGGATGAACACTTGCAAACATTGATGCAATAGGGTGACATGATGGCATTTTTTGTGCCTTGGCAATGCATTTGATAACTAACTTGAAAAAACAACGATAATTATAGGATATGAGTGAGCAACATAAGCAAGAAACCCACAAAGAGCTGGTGGTACAAGATGAAGCAACCGATGTTAACAGTCCGGGTGCAGATGAAATAAAGGCAGAAATTGAGGGCGATATCGAGCAGTTAAAGGAAAATGAGTCAGCAAAAGATTGGGAAGCTGAATTAAAAAGTTTAGAAGATAAATATTTACGCCTTCATGCCGAGTTTGATAATTACAAACGCAGGACAAGTGCTGAACGTATCGAATTATTTAAAACAGCCAACCAGGAAGTATTGATCTCCTTAATTCCTGTTTTGGATGATTTCGGACGTGCATTGAAAGCAATGCAAACAGCTACCGATATTAATGCCGTGAAAGAAGGAATAGAGCTTGTAAACAACAAATTCAATGGTGTTCTTGCAGCAAAAGGGTTAAAACCAATGGATGCAACAGGTAAACCATTTGATAGTGATTTCCACGAAGCAATTACCAATATTCCGGCTCCAACAGAGGACATGAAAGGAAAAGTCATTGACGAAGTTGAAAAAGGATATTTCTTAAATGATAAAGTGATCCGCTTCGCGAAGGTTGTAGTAGGAGAATAAAATAAGCAATCCCGAAGTTATCGGGAGATAATAAGCAGTACGCACATTTTCTGCGACATCTGCTAAATCTGCGGGAAACAATTTACCCGCGACAATTGAAAGAAAAATGGCAAAAAGAGATTATTACGAAGTACTAGGTGTAAACAAAGGCGCTGGAGCTGATGAGATAAAAAAAGCTTATCGCCAGATGGCTATTAAATTCCATCCCGATAAAAATCCAGGCAACAAAGAAGCCGAAGATAAATTTAAGGAAGCTGCCGAAGCTTATGAAGTATTGAGCGATGCAGATAAAAAAGCTAAATACGATAGGTTTGGACACCAGGCCATGGGCGGTGGAGGCGGTGGTGCACATCACATGAACATGGATGATATTTTCTCACAGTTCGGTGATGTATTTGGAGATGGTGGAAGTCCGTTCGAATCTTTTTTTGGCGGACGCAGTGGAGGAGGCCGCAGGCAAGCCGGAGTGCGGGGAAATGATGTACGGATCAAAGTGAAAATGACATTGCAGGAGGTTGCAGCCGGTGCCGAAAAGAAAGTAAAATACAAACGCATGAAAGTGGCCGAAGGCCTTACGTTTAAAACGTGTACCATGTGTAACGGAGCAGGCCAGGTGCGGAGGGTGACCAATACATTTTTAGGACAAATGGCAACCACAAGTGCTTGTCCTACATGCCACGGAAGTGGTAAAACAGTTGATAAACGTCCAGCAGGAGCAGGGCCTGACGGATTAATCCCTTTTGAAGATATTGTAACCATTAATATTCCTGCCGGAGTTGCCGATGGAATGCAACTAAGCATGAGCGGAAAAGGAAACGCAGGTCCGGGTGGTGGGCCTAGTGGTGATTTAATTATCCTGATCGAAGAGCAGGAAGATCCTATTTTGAAACGTGACGGAAACAATATCGTGTTCGATCTGCATATTAGTTTTGCCGATGCCGCACTCGGCACAAGCATAGAAGTACCAACGGTAGACGGGAAAGTGAAGATGAAAATTGAAGCCGGAACACATGCCGGAAAAATACTTCGGTTGAGGGGCAAAGGTATTCCCGAAATAAACGGAAACTACCGGGGCGATCAATTGATCCATGTCAATATTTGGACTCCACAAAAACTCACCGCAGATGAAAAAGCAATGCTGGAGAAACTAAAAGAGTCGGAAAATTTCAAACCGCATCCAAATAAAAATGACAAAGGATTTTTCGAACGCATGCGAGAATATTTTAACTAACCAGAAGAGCCTCAATTGTGGCTCTTTTTATTTTTGTCCGTTATACCTACTGATCTGATATCCTACTCCGCAAAAGAACATAATATTGGTTGTGCTTAATGAAAAGCTTTCATAATGACTCATTTTTGACGTATAATCATATAGCATACTTTGTGAAAGAACTCCGAAGCGGACAAACCTGTATCTTTTTAGGATATAGTCAACAGCCAACTGATGTTGTATATTTCCTCCCACAAACAAAAAATTCGTTCCATTTAAATCTCCGGAAAATGCGTAATCCATATTGCCTTGATGGAAAACGCCATTGGATGCGTTGCCAAAGGAAACGCCCAGGAGTTCGCTGTTAAAACCCACAAACAGCTTATCGCTGGCCGCCACTGTAATCCCAACAACAATATTTGCCGTGGCCATTTTTTTTCTGACATTATCATACAAAACAGCTACACTTTGATCGGTTGCAGGGGTAACAATATTCAGGTTTTCTGTATAACTCCCCCGAACTCCAATATTAAAAAACAAACGATTGTGTTTGTGTAAACTAATGTTTTGATTCAGGTAACTGTTTACCTGGAAAACCTGGTTACCCAGACAGAAATTACCACTCACTGTTCCAAAGTTGGAAGGAGCATTTTGAGTATAGCCAACGAATGGCAAACATATATGAACACAAAAAATAATCTTGATGGGAGACATGTTTTGTTGTGTATCAAACCTTTTCTCATTTTAACACAACGCAAAAGTATTAAATTATGGCCATAACATGTACTCAAGTTGAAAAAAAGGCATTGTGAGCAATTTATTGGTAGGCGTGGCAGCTGTTGCCGTGTTTGAATATTGTAAACCAACCCTGTAATTGTTCACGCCTACTTTTAAAGTCAATAGCGGGCTAATATTGTAGCCAACATAGATCTGTGAATTCAGGGATCCACTGGTGAATAACAGGTTAACGTTTTCGGCACTCATGGAATATACAGGGTCTTTTCCAACAGTTTTATATGACCGCGTTCCAATGGTGGCTCCAACCAGGTCGAAATTAAAACCGGCACTTAATTGTTGTTTGTACACATACTCAAAACCAGCCATGATATTAATGGAATAATTTGAAATATCGTCAATAAGTGTTGTTTGTTTATTGATTTCAAATTCACTTGCTCCAAAGGCTAATATTTGTCGCAACCCTAACATGTATCGGAATTGAGGTTTACCTGCAATTTGATGTGAATATTGGAGTGGAGTGCTCATAACGGTCATTTTGTTTAAAGCCGCTGCCGATAATCCAAACGATACTGCCTGTTTAGGAGTTTCATCTTGTGCTTTTGCAATAAATATTGACGTACAAAAACCGAACAAAAGGATACATCTTTTCATATATTATTCCAGTTAAATAGTTGGTGTAATTAGTACACTTATTGGATTACAATTTAGGTAAAAAAATAATAACCACAAGTGCCTGGGCTTTTTTGCTACATTTTTCTTGATTTTACCCACTCAAAAATACTATGTTTACCGATAGGTAATATTTTATACAGAAATGATTGAACTAGATATTCAGGGAGTAAGTAAACTATACGCAAATCATAAGGCGTTGGATAACGTGAGCATGCAGATCCCCGAGGGTGTTATTTTTGGTTTGTTGGGCCCGAATGGTGCCGGAAAAACAAGTCTCATCCGCATTATTACCCAGATAACACAACCGGATGCAGGGCAGGTATTGTTTGAAGGAAGACCTTTACAAACGAAGGATATTGAACGAATGGGCTATTTGCCCGAAGAGCGTGGGTTGTATAAAAAAATGGAGGTAGGTGAACAGCTCTTATACTTTGCACAGCTCAAAGGATTGTCAAGAGCCGATGCCCTGCACAAGCTCAAATTTTGGGTTGAGAAATTTGAAATTAAAGACTGGTGGAAAAAGAAAGTGGAAGAGCTATCGAAAGGAATGCAGCAAAAAATTCAGTTTATCGGCACAGTGCTTCACCAACCTCAACTGATCATTCTGGATGAACCCTTTTCTGGATTCGACCCCATCAATGCCAACCTGATAACAACAGAAATTCTGGCCCTCAAAGCGCAAGGTTCAACGATTATCTTTTCAACACATCGAATGGAATCCGTAGAACAATTATGCGATCATATTGCATTGATCAATCATTCGAAAAAAGTATTGGATGGATCGGTAACCGAGATCAGAGAACGTTATCGTTCGCACACTTATTTGATAGAACACGGTGCAAACACTTTGGTATTGCCTGAACATATGGGCAGTGTAACCACCAACCATATGTTATCGGGTAATTATCTTTCGGAAGTGAAACTAAATCCCACCACATCATCCAATCAACTTTTAACAGCATTGTTACCTCAAACAGATATTGTGAAATTCGAAGAGAAAATTCCAAGCATGCAGGATGTTTTTATTTCGGCTGTTTCCCAAAATAATTCGATATAAATCACAGTTCAATTATACATTTGCGCGCAATTAACTTATCATCATTTATGACTGATCCTAAACCATACATTCAACAACATCAAGAACGTTTTTTAAATGAACTTTTCGAATTATTGAGAATTCCTTCCATTAGTGCCGATCCCGCTTTTAGTGGTGATGTACATAAGGCTGCAGCATTTGTAAAAGATAAAATGATTGCTGCAGGAGCCGATAAGGTTGAAGTATGCCCCACAGCAGGCTACCCGATCGTGTATGGTGAAAAAATAATCGATCCGAAATTACCAACCGTATTGGTGTACGGACATTATGATGTTCAGCCTGCTGTTCCATTGGAACTATGGGATACACCACCATTTGAACCCACAGTTCGCAAAACAGCGATCCACCCTGAAGGAGCTATTTTCGCAAGAGGATCGGCTGATGATAAAGGGCAATTTTACATGCATTTGAAAGCATTTGAATTGATGATGCAAACCCATTCCTTGCCTTGCAATGTAAAGTTTATGATCGAGGGAGAAGAAGAGGTTGGAAGTTCGAATCTGGGCAAATTTTGTATCGACAACAAAGAACGGCTAAAAGCAGACGTAGTATTGATAAGCGATACATCCATGATTGCCAATGATGTTCCATCCATTGATACAGGGTTAAGAGGTTTGAGTTATGTAGAGGTGGAAGTTACCGGGCCAAACAGGGATCTGCACAGTGGAGTGTATGGTGGTGCCGTTGCAAACCCTATTAATATTCTGGCAAAAATGATTGCCAGCTTACACGATGAAAACAACCATATTACCATTCCCGGTTTTTATGATAAAGTAATTGAACTAACCCAGGCTGAAAGGGCAGATCTGAACCTTGCACCACTGGATTTAACTGAGTATAAAAAAGACCTGGCGATTGGTGATGTTTGGGGCGAAACAGGTTATACCGTTTTAGAGCGTACCGGCATCAGGCCAACCTTGGATGTAAACGGAATCTGGGGTGGTTATATTGGGGAAGGAGCCAAAACTGTTTTACCATCCAAAGCATTTGCAAAGATCAGCATGCGTTTGGTTCCAAATCAAACCAGCGATGAAATCACGGCATTGTTCAAAAATCATTTCGAAAGCATTGCTCCCAAAGGAGTGACGGTAGTCGTAAAACCACATCATGGAGGAGAGCCCGTGGTAACCCCAACCGACTCAAAAGCATATTTGGCAGCAGCCAAAGCAATGGAAACAACATTTGGCAAAAAGCCTATTCCAACACGTGGTGGCGGAAGTATTCCAATTGTAGCATTGTTTGAAAAAGAATTGGGACTAAAATCGGTATTGATGGGATTCGGATTGGATAGTGATGCTTTGCATTCACCAAACGAACATTATGGTATTGTCAACTACTTAAAGGGAATTGAAACCATTCCTTATTTCTTCCAATATTTTGCAACAACCTAACCCAAAGGAATCGATTGATAGAAAAGCCTGGATATTTATTCAGGCTTTTTTGTTGGTTGTTTTACCCAAAATATAAATCCACCCTTACGTCCGATTTCGGTTGCTCCATATCCTCTGATCTCTTCTTCGCGGGTTATCTTCGAAACAAAATAAGCCGTTTTATCCAACTCACCATGTAATATCCATTTCGGATTGGCAGCATTGGGATTGGAATACGGCATGTTGCGTGTATAAAAATACTGCGCATAACTTTTCATCCCAATGGTTTCTACATAACAATCTTTTCCTTGCAGACTTTCATAAAACTCAATGGCCGGTCGTTGAGAGTATGCTTCTATTTTGGGAACCACGCAAACCAAATAAGTTGGAATACCAATGGTAAATACAACCAGCAAAATAGTTACTCCCCGGTGCAATTGTTTCTTCCACATCAAGGTGGAGGCAATGATCAACGCAACCAACATACCTGCGCCTATCACTGTTTCATAACCGCCCCAGCTTACAGGTAAAAGAAGCGAAGCAACGGCAAACTCATCATGGATATAAGGAATGAACAGGTGCTTAAAATGCTCGATAAGCGGAAGAGCCGTCATCAATAAACACATGATACCACCGATGAAAAGTAACAATACAAGATACCATTTGGGCAGTTGTTTGTGGTTGGCCAATGTTTTTTCAACGCCAAATGCGGCCATAAAGGTAAGAGGCATCCAACACAATGAACTGTAATGAACGATTTTGGTTGTTACAATAGAGAATAAAATAAGCACCACCCAAAACAATAATCCCATCCATTGTTTTAATGCTTTTTCTTCCAACGACAAGGTTTTACTCAGCAGCCCTTTGATACCAAAAACAGAGGCAGGAAACGCGCCAAACAATAATACAACCGGATGGTAATACCAAGGTTGTCCATGTCCGGCTACCGGATTCAAAAACAAATCGATTTGGTAAACGATAAAATCTTGTAAGACGCCAAATCCATTTTTACTGATCTCAACAACCACCCACAAACTTGCTATTCCCAGAATACACAAAACGGAGATCAGCACTTGTTTAAAGGTAAAGTATATGTAAAAGCTGCTTTGAATAAAAAACACAAGTGCACACAACCCTACCACCAATACTGCCACAGGCCCCTTGGTAAGTACCGCCAGCCCTAAGCTGATACCGATCCATATAAACCGTTTGGTGCGCGACTCCTTTTGTACTTTTTGTGAAGCAAGGCTCAACTGCCAGATGGCGTAAAAAATAAATAAGTTGAACCATGGATCAATAATACCCGATTTGAAATACGATGCAGGCGTAAATGAACCCAACATAAACAATACCCAAAGCCAGGCAAAACGGGGGGTGATGGTGTTTTTACCAATATGAAATAAAAGTGATAAGGTAAGAATTCCACAGATAGCATTTGGAAAACGAGCGGCAAATTCATTGATACCAAATACACTCATGCTAAGAGCCTGCAGCCAAAAAAAGAAAGGAGGCTTTTCCCAAAACGGCTGATAGTTAATTTGTACCCTAAAGTAATCACCTGTCACCAACATTTCGCGTGCCGACTCCGCAAAGTTTACTTCGTCCCAATCAAATAAATGGACATACCCCAAAAAAGGAATGAACAAACAAGCGGCCAATACCGCCACGGCCAATACGCTATTCTTGAATTGCATCGGTGGTGTTTTTAGGTTGTAGCCAAACAAAAAGTAATGTGCATATAATTGTTCCGATCATTGAACCGGCTAAAATATCGACCCAGAAATGTTGTAACAAATACACCCGCGATAGCGCAACCAATGTGCCGATACAAACCCATATCCAGCCACTTTTTTTGTAAGGAATAAGCAAAGCAATCAATGGGTATAGGGAGAACGCGGCAGTTGTATGCCCCGATGGAAAACTATTAAACTGGTTCATTGCAACTCCTTCCACAAAATGTAGATCGGTAATATGTGCCATTAAAATAACAGGCCGGTGGTGATCTTCAAATACAAGTTGTTTGAAAAATTGGGTGATAAGGGAAGGAACACTCAAACACAAAATGATTTGCAACCACGATCTCTTGTTAAAAAAAACAAGAACGGCTCCGGCCGCTGCGATCAAAAATCCTTCACCAGCATTCGTAAACCAGATCATTGATGTATCAAGGGTTGGGGTATTCCAATTGTTGATCCAAATGCTAAGCGCAAATTGAGACGAGGTAAATTGATGATATAAACCAATAAGCCAGATGATGGCAAACGACCCATAAAAATATCGGTTGGCTTTGATTACTGAAATCAGATTTTGACTATACACCCGGGCAATTTTCAATTAAAAATGGTGAAACGCAAGTTATACTTACGCAATAAAAACTAAAATTAGGAAAGCTCTCAAAAAAGTAGGTGGATTGTCTAATTTTAACCCGTCATTATCTTCCGTAACATTGCATACCGAAACATGGATCTATTCAGAAACAAAACCAGTAATTTATTGCCCAAGGATGGAACGGTAATGTATTTTGGAAAACTGTTTTCCTCAGCAGAAGCAAATCACTATTTTGAGATGCTGCTGCATACCATTGAATGGAAAAATGACGAAGCAGTCATTTATGGAAAACGATTTGTAACCAAACGAAAAGTTGCCTGGTATGGCGAATCGGAATTTGAGTACACCTATTCAAACACAACCAAAAAAGCATTGCCGTGGACAAAAGTTTTGCTTGATCTAAAGGCCATTGTTGAACAACAAACGGGTGAAACATTTAATTCATGCCTGCTCAATTTATATCATAATGGAAACGAAGGCATGGCCTGGCACAGTGATGGCGAAAAAGACCTGAAGAAAAATGGAGCAATTGGTTCATTGAGTTTTGGAGCCGAACGCAAATTTTCGTTTAAGCACAAAATGGGGAAGGAGACGGTATCACTTGTTTTGGAACATGGCAGTTTATTGGTGATGAAAGATGAAACCCAAACATATTGGCTTCACAGGCTTCCACCTACAATATTGGTCACCAAACCCCGGATCAATCTCACGTTTAGAACGATCATTCCCGTTTAGTAAAACGACAACAATTGTTGCTTTTTAACCCAAACGGGGTCTATTAAATATATTATTTAAAAATAATATTCTGTAAATCAAGTGTATATAATATTAATTAGTACTATGTATTGCAAAGTACATACCTATACATAGATTTGTATCGGAATTTGATTGCTTTGGAATAGGGGTTATATTATTCATCTGAAATATGCGCCTAAACTGTATCAATCATTTACCGAATCAACTTTATCAACTAAAAAGATGAATGTAGAAAACTCGAAAGCACAAATGAAGAAAGGAATACTCGAACTGTGTATTCTGAGTATTATATCGAGAGGCGAGGTGTATGCTTCCGATATTATTGAAGAACTCAAAACTTCAAAAATGATTGTGGTGGAAGGAACATTGTATCCGCTACTCACAAGGTTAAAAAATGAAGGGCTATTAAGTTACCAATGGGTTGAATCTAAATCGGGGCCACCCCGCAAGTATTTCCAGTTAACCGCTGAAGGCATACAATTTTTGAACGGACTAAAAGATACGTGGAAAGAACTGGTAGAAGCCGTATCGCACGTAACACAACATAATCATTAAACCTACACAGCTATGAATAAAGTAGTGAACATAAACTTAAACGGGCTTGTATTTAGCATTGACGAAACAGCCTATGAACAACTCAAACAATATATTGATGGGTTGAAGTTACACTTTGGGAATACCGAAGGCGCATCGGAAATTATCCAGGACATTGAGGCGCGTATTGCCGAATTGTTGCAGGCCAAATTATCGGATAAATATGCAGTGGTCCAATTGGCCGATGTGAAGGAAGTGATCGCATTGATGGGTGATCCTCGGCAGATTGACGGAGAAGATCAAGAGGCTCCGAAACAACAATACAAACAAGCGAATACGGATTGGGTAAGACAACTGAGACGCGACCCCGATCATAAAACACTGGGAGGTGTTTGTGCCGGTATTGCCAATTATTTTGGTATTGATATCATGATCCCACGTATCCTGTTTTTGGTAGCGTTTTTTATGTTTGGATCGGGCTTGCTCGTATATATCATTATGTGGTTGGTTATTCCCGAAGGAAGATCAGTTGATCCCATCAATGAACCACAAACGGTTAAACGCTTGTTTCGCAGTCCTGATAAAAAACTGGGAGGTGTATGTTCAGGTATTGCCGAGTATTTAATGGTGGATGCAGTATGGTTACGCCTAGGATTTTTGATAGCCTTTTTTGTATTTGGCACCGGATTTTTGGCATACATTATCTTATGGATCGCTATTCCCGAAGCCAAAACATCGGCTGAAAAATTGCAAATGAAAGGTGAACCGGTAGATGTGAACAATATTGAGAAAGAGGTCCGCAACAGTATCAACAGAACCCAACTGCAATATCCCAAAAGTGGTTTAGCAGAGATCGTTCGTGTGTTTGTAAAAATTGTTTCCAAACTTATCGGTGCAGCATTTCTGTTTGTTTCCATCATTCTTATCGGTGTGATCTTGTTTTTCTGGAACTACTCATTTGCCGATATTTTGGACAGGCTCGATATCAACGAGTACTACTCGTATTTCCAATACGGATTTGGTTTGTTTGTTTTCTCTATTGCTGCCTTAGTAATGATAACCGGCATTAAATTTTTGTTTCATTCACGTATCAAAATCAGGGTAGTGAGCATTGTACTTTCGGCCTGCTTGGTGATGGGACTTGCTTCAATGTTGTATTTTGGATTGCAATACCGTGAAAGTGTTGTGGTTAAAAGTACCATCCGTGAAAAAGTAGTTTCTGAAATTGCTCCCGATACATTGTATATCAATGTTCATAAATTATATGGCGAAGAAGAAGATAATGATGACGATAATGTAACCATTCGGATCAATAAAGAAACCTCAAGCCGTGTTTTTAAAGTGGGCAAAATGAACGATTGGGTAAAAGTGTTTTACAATACCAAACTATCGATCAAACCCTCAAAAAATGACAGCATGCATTTTAGTTTGCTCAAATCGGCAAGGGGGGAGAATGAAGCAATGGCAGCAAACAACGCCCGCGCCATTCAATTTGCGGCAATGTATACAAACCATACACTTACCATTGACGAGGGTATTTTGATGAAAGAAGGAGGTATCTTTAAATACCAGCAGGTTTCGGCAAAACTAAAAGTTCCGGTAGGCACCATTATTAAGGTTGACAAGGATGTAATGAAAATGATTGATGATTCATACGAAGAAGATTTCGATCTGGGGGAAACCTTTAAAATGACCTCGAAAGGATTGGTATGCCTGGATTGTGTAGATACGCAGGATACAGACGATAATGATGAAGATATTAATATTGAATGGAATGTGGATGAAGATGACGGGGAAGTGAACGTGAAAGTAAAAACGGAGTCGCATTCCGAATCGAAAAAAGATGAAGCATTGGCAGATACCGTGCGTGTAGAAAAAGTTGAGAAGGTAAAAAAGATCATTATCAAGTAACCACTTCCGGTTGCGTTAAAAGATTGGTTTCCGATAAGGCAAGATGTTTTCATTCTTGCCTTATTTTTTTGATCTCAATATCATGTGCAGGATTCGATCAGAGTTGTAAATAATCCCTCTTGATCCAAATTCAAGGAACAGCAAAAAGATAACGAGAATGGGACCTTAGCAGCTTATGAATGCCTCATTATCCTGCAAGGGGATAGCCTATTTGTATCTGTTTTTTTACTCAAAAAACAATATGATTCCAGGAATAAACTAAGCAATAAGTACTACCAGGTATCACCTGAATTCACTTTCAAATTAGGGTGAGAGCCCGTCAGAACCAAGTAACCTGACGGTGTGGAAAATAAATAAAGTAAAAAATACAAAAGAAAACTTGTATATGAACAAATAAACCTATTATTTGCCGTCCACAGTATTCGAAACAAGCATTTGTAATGACAACCAAAAAGAAAAAAATAAGATTAGAGTTTCCCATCAAAGCATCTCCGGCATTGTTATACAACTACTTGAGTACACCTTCCGGCATATCGCAATGGTTTTGTGATGATGTAGATATTTACAACGATTTCTATAAGTTCAAATGGGGTAAGGATGAGCAGGTGGCTCAGGTGCTCAAAAAATCCTCTAATAAATCCATTAAGTTTAAATGGAGAGACGGAGAAGACGATGAGTATTTTGAATTTGAAATTATGCAAGATGAATTAACAGATGATGTTGCTCTTGTGATCACCGATTTTGTGGATGCAATTGATGAAAAAAATGCTTCGCAACTTTGGGACAGTCAGATACACGAACTTAAAATGAGCATAGGCGCTTAGGCCTCTGTTTCTTTCATATTATTCAATAAAAAGCTCGTTCAATACGGGCTTTTTTTGTTAAATGGAATTTCGTTATTCCGACACCAGTTGATTGAAGGAGATTTCCTTGAGCCAATCTGCATAAACGGCAGTCGCTCGTTGCGAAACAGATCCGAATGCTTCCAAAGGTATTTTAGCCGTTAATTTCAAATAGGGTTGGGCTTCAAGGATAGTTATGATTTCAGCGCAACTCATTTTTGCTACCTTGGCATACTCGCCACTTTTCAGATCATGTTCCCACAAATTCGTTCCGATCCAGATTCTGCACTTCTTGAGTTTAAGTATCGTTTTTGCTGTGGCTTCAATATCTATAAGATCCCTTCTGATCAATAAACTACAGCTGAAATAATGTCCCCACCAAAAGAGTGTCCGGCATACAACCGGAAATTGGTTACCTGATAGTTGCGGGTAATCGAGCACCACATAAGGCATCCTTTTGTAATTTTCACCACGTGTTATTTTGTATGCCGTACTTTTTAACGGAAGATGGTCGTTTACCTGATGACATAAATTTTTACCCAACTCTTGAAACAAAACACCCACTTTTTGGATAATTTCCTGTTTAGTGATCGGATACACGGTGGATTTAGCAAAATTCAGTTCGTGTTTTGTCAATTTATTTGTTGATTTTCGCATCACTTTTTTTAAACGACTAATATCATTGAAAAAACTTAATAAACTGATATCGTTACAGTTTTTCCAAACCTTTATTCCTACATTTTTTGTAGTGCTGTTCATCCTGTTAATGCAGTTTATCTGGTTATACATTGATGATTTGGCAGGTAAAGGACTTAGTTGGTTTACCATTGGTCAGTTGATGTTTTATTTTTCGGCCAGTATTATTCCATTGGCATTGCCATTGGCTATTCTGCTAGCTTCCATCATGACCTTTGGCAACCTGGGCGAAACCTATGAACTCATTGCGGCCAAAGCTGCTGGGGTTTCTATCTGGCGCATTTTCAGGCCCATGTTTTACATTATGATCTGCCTGAGCTTTTTCGCTTTTTTTGTGTCCAATATTTTAATTCCCAAAGCCACGTTAAAACACAAGGCTTTACTGTATGATATCAAAAAACAAAAGCCGGCATTGCTGATAAAAGAAGGCGTTTTTTACAATGGGATAGAAGGGATCAGCATGCGTGTGGGTAAAAAAAATCCGGCCACAAATGAGCTTCAGGATATTATCATTTATGATAACCGCAATATGAGCGGGCACCCGGTTGTGGTGGTGGCCGAAAGTGGTAAAATGAGCATGAGTGAGGACGAACGTTATTTATTTTTTAACCTATACAATGGTGCCCGTTATGAAGAAATGGACAAACAGCCGGGATATGAACGCACCATGCCGCATTCCATGCTAAATTTTTCGGAAGAAGAGATTGTATTTGACATGTATGCTTTCGGGCTCAATCGCACAGATGAAAGCTTGTTTAAAGAAGGCTACCAGATGTTGAATGTAATCCAATTGCAACATAAAATTGATTCGTTGAAAGAGTTAATCGTTACCAAACGAGAAATGCCGGTAAAGTACTTTGATATGTATTTGCAATCCAATGATTCGATCCTGTCTAAGTATACCGTTCAACCTGTCCATATTGACAGCAACGACCTGGCATTGACCATACCGGGCAACAAACAAATGACCATTTTGTCGGCTCTCAATAATGCCCGCACTGTTAAATCGGTAGTAGATTATGCTGCAAGCGATATGTATGAGCTAAATAAACTGGCCACACGTTATGAAATTGAATGGCATAAAAAATACACCTTAGCTGTAGCCTGCTTCATTATGTTTTTTATAGGAGCACCACTGGGTAGCATCATTCGTAAGGGAGGATTCGGAACACCGGTGGTCGTATCGGTATTATTGTATATTTTGTTTCATATTATGACCATTACCGGTGAAAAAATGGCTAAGTCGGGGTCTGCTACTCCGGCTTCCGGAATGTGGCTGGCCATTTTGGTATTGCTGCCACTTGGAGGCTTCTTAACCTACCAGGCAGCAAACGATTCCGGCTTGTTTGATAAAAATGCTTACCTGAAAAAATGGAATAAGTTAAAACAACTGTTTACAAACAAAGCTTAATACATGCGCATTCTGCAATTAATGAATAGAGTTCCGTGGCCATTAAAAGATGGAGGCTCTATCATGTATTATAATTATATCAAAGGATACAAAAATGCAGGATGTGATATTACTGTTGTGGCGTATAATACAACCAAACATTTTGTTGAAACCATTCCGACAGAGTTAACCTCGCTTGCCAACATCCATACAATTCCTTTAGACAACCGGGTAAAGCCTATTCCGGCTTTGCTGAATTTATTCAGCTCAAAATCCTATCATGTCGAACGTTTTATTTCTTCGAAATTTGAACAGTTACTGATCGATCTGCTTTCCAAAAACACTTATGATATCATTGTTTGCGAAAGTATTTTCATGGCCACATGCATGGATACTCTCCGAAGCAACAGCAAAGCTTTGCTTGTATTGCGACAACATAATGTTGAGCACGAAATCTGGCAAACGCTCGCCAATGGAGAACCCAATATTTTCAAAAAATGGTATTTAAATTTATTGGCCAAAAGGCTTAAAACTTTCGAGCAAAATATTCTTTCGAAATTTGATGTATTGACCACAGTTACCCAAAACGATAAAGCTGTTTTTGAGCAAATGGGATTCACCAAACCCATTCATGTTGCCCCACTCGGAATAGATGTGATCAAAAGTGATACAAAACCTCAATCACAATCTTTGTTTCATATTGGATCAATGGAATGGGAGCCTAACAAGGAAGCCATAACCTGGTTTTTAGATCATGTGTGGCCAAAAGTATATACACAATTTCCCGGGGCAAGTTTGCATTTAGCCGGCAGAAAATTAACAACAGCATTTCCGTTGTCCTTTTCTGCAGGTGTGCATATTCATGGAGAAGTGGAACATGCTCAACAATTCATGCTCAACAACCAGATCATGATCGTGCCCTTGTTTTCGGGAAGTGGCATTAGGGTAAAAATATTGGAAGGAATGGCTGCGGGCAAGGCCATCATCTCAACAACATTAGGCGCGCAGGGAATACACCACACCCATGGCAAAAACATCTTAATAGCCAATACGGCTGATGAGTTTTATCAGTGTATAGAGCAATTGCTAAACAATCCTTTACTTTGCGAAACACTTGGAACAGAGGCCCAAAAGCTGATTGAAACCGAGTATAGCAATACCCGAGTGATCAATGAGGTACTTGATTTTTACAAAGCGCAAATCAATTTGAACCCAAAGATTGTTTAGTATATTTGAAAAACATGAGCAACGAGAAAATAAATTTGGAAAACGCTGACGACATTAAGCTGAGAAACTGGCTTAAATCAACGCACAGTGAACGTTTTCACAAGTTAATGCGCTTATGAAAAATTAATAAGATGCTTAAAAGTGCCAAAATAAAACACACTGATTAAGTGCATGGATATCTATGATGAAGAATTACTTAATTTTTGTCGTTGTTTAAACACAAACAATGTGAAATACATTATGGTTGGAGGGTTAGTTTGACGAGTGTTATAAAATAGCTTCGATAGCAGATATTGATGGTGTAGTTGTTCCTTTTTTGCACCTGAACCAACTTATAACAGAAAAAAGAAATGTGGCAAGGCTTAAAGATTTAGAAGACGCTGAAGCACTGGAGAAAATTAGAGAAATAAATAACAACAAATGAGTTTTCAATTTAATACAATAGAAGAAGCCATTGACGATATCCGCAACGGCAAAGTGGTGATCGTGGTTGACGATGAAGATCGTGAAAATGAAGGTGATTTTTTAACTGCCGCACGTAATGTAACGCCCGAGATCATTAATTTTATGGCAACACATGGTCGCGGGTTAATTTGTACACCCATTACACCCGAACGTTGCAATGAACTGGGATTAAACCTGATGGTAACCGATAATAATGCTGTGCATGAAACCGCTTTTACCGTTTCAATCGATCTGTTGGGTAAAGGTTGTACAACCGGTATTTCGGCACACGACAGGGCTAAAACGGTTCAAGCCTTGATTGACCCGGATACCAAACCGGAAGACTTGGGAAAACCCGGACATATATTTCCATTAAAAGCGCAAGCTGAAGGGGTGTTGCGCAGAGCTGGACATACAGAAGCGGCTATCGACCTGGCTAAGCTTGCCGGTTTTGAACCTGCCGGATGCATCGTTGAGATATTAAACGAAGATGGCAGCATGGCACGCCTTCCCGACCTGATAAAAGTAGCCGAACGCTTCCAGTTAAAGCTGATCACCATCAAAGATCTGATCGAATACCGCTTGCAAAAAGAATCGTTGGTGAAACGTGTTATTTCAGTTGAAATGCCTACCAAACATGGTGATTTTGAACTGATCGCTTTCGAACAAAAAAACACGGGACAAGAACATTTAGCGCTGGTTAAAGGAACATGGACTCCTGATGAAGCGGTTCTTGTACGTGTGCATTCATCGTGTGTTACTGGCGATATTTTCCAAAGCATGCGTTGCGATTGTGGCGACCAATTACAAAAAGCGATGGAGATGATCGAAGCCGAAGGCAAAGGTGTTGTAATCTATATCAACCAGGAGGGCAGAGGCATTGGCTTGTTAAACAAACTCAAAGCATACAAATTACAAGAACAAGGTTTGGATACGGTAGACGCAAATATTCAATTAGGTTTCCGCCCCGATGAACGCGAATACGGAGTAGGAGCGCAAATGCTGCGCGAAGTGGGTGTTCATAAAATGCGCCTCATGACCAACAATCCTACCAAACGTGCAGGTTTAATAGGTTATGGATTGGAGATCGTTGAAAATGTTGCCATCAAGGTTGCCACCAATCCTCATAATGTAAAATACATCGAAACAAAACAAAACAGAATGGGGCATGAATAAGTGCGAAATTCGGAATGAGCAAAATTGCGGAGTTTTCGAATATCATTTGCTCAGACCTGTTTTTCATTAAAATAATTTCGCATTTTTGTTCACTTCGCAATTCGAATTTTATATGTTATTCCCTTTCCAGGTAGGTTCCACTAAAATATTTACAAAGCTTGTTGAAACAGCGGATACTGCTGTTTTTGAATCGGGCGAAGTACACCCTGTGTACGCAACGTTTGCATTGGGCAGAGATGCTGAATGGGCTTGTCGTTTGTTTGTACTGGAGATGAAAGAAGAGGATGAAGAGGGGATCGGTACTTTTCTGAAAATAGAACATGCTTCACCGGCTTTGATTGGTTCAACAATTGTATTTGAAGCCACTCTGCAAAGTGCAGTTGGCAACTCTGTTATCTGCAGTTTTACCGCCAAAGTAGGCGACAGGCTTATTGCCTTTGGAGAAACAGGCCAAAAGATATTACGGAAAGAAAAATTAAATGCTATTTTTGGCTCGCTCTAAAACACAATATGAATATAAATTTACAAGGAAAAAACGCTCTGGTTTGTGGAGCTTCACGCGGAATTGGTAACGCTATAGCCAAACAGTTTGCTTTACTGGGTGCTAATGTAACATTGGTTTCACGCAGCGAAGCTATTTTGCAACAGATTGTAAAAGACCTGGATACTTCAAAAGGACAAATCCACGATTTTATAGCTGCTGATTTTAACAAACCCGAAGAGTTGAAGGCCTTGTTGGAAGTAAAGATGCACGAGCCTAAAGTATTTCATATTTTGGTGAACAATACTGGTGGGCCACCTGCAGGATTGGCTATTGATGCTGAGTTACACGAATTTACAACAGCATTTACCCAACACTTACTATGCAATCAGGTATTGGTTCAAAGTGTAGTAGATGGTATGCGGGCTTCGGGATACGGACGTATCATTAACATCATTTCTACTTCGGTAAAAATTCCATTGAAAGGTTTGGGAGTGAGCAACAGCATTCGCGGTGCAGTGGCCAATTGGAGTAAAACACTGGCGAATGAGTTGGGCAAATACAATATTACCGTAAACAATATCTTACCGGGGGCAACTGCTACCGACAGGCTTGCTCAAATTATTGAAGGTAAAGCTGCCAAACAACACCATAGCATTGAAGAGGTGAGCAAAGAAATGACAGACGAAATTCCTTTGGGAAGATTTGCCAAACCTGAAGAACCGGCTTATGTAGCAGCATTTCTGGCAAGTGATTATGCATCATACATCACAGGGATTAATATTCCCGTGGATGGTGGAAGAACTGCAAACTTATAAACCCATTAAACGTTAACACTTTTTGTCTTATCTTAAAAAACACATATGAAAAACTATCTATTAGCATTAGCCTTAGCAGGCACAATGGCCGTTAGCGCCCAAACGATTCCTTTCCCACAACCAAGCCCTTCGGCTTCGTTTTCTCAAAATTTTGCTACTTCTAAAATTGAAGTAAGTTATTCACGCCCAAGTGCAAAAGGCCGTAAGGTTTTTGGTGATGTAGTACCTTTTGGTAAACTATGGCGTACCGGAGCTAATGGTGCAACAACAATTAGTTTTGGTGAAGATGTAAAATTGAACGGCATGGATGTAAAAGCCGGAAAATATGGTTTGTTAACGATTCCGGGTGAATCAGATTGGACTGTGATCATTACAAAAGACTTAACTGTTACAAGCGAGGGTGCCTACAAACAAGAAAATGATATTGCACGTTTTGTGGTAAAATCAACCCGCACAGCTGCTACGGTTGAAACATTTACAATTGCTGTAAATAACTTGAAAAACACTGAGGCAGATATTGAACTAACTTGGGAAAACACAGCTGTGAGCTTTAAAGTAACTGCCGATTATGATGCTCGTATTTCAAAACAAATAGAAGAGAGCATGGCAAAAGATACACGTCCTTACTCACAAGCAGCTAGCTATTATTTGGAAAACGGTAAAGACCTGAACAAAGCCCTTGAGTGGATCAACAAAGCAGTGGCTGCAAACCCTCAGGCTTATTGGAATCTTTATACAAAAGCGAAGATCCAAAATGCATTAAAAGATTACAATGGAGCAATGGCTACTTCTACTGAATCATGGACAATTGCTAAAGAAGGAGGAGACGGATCATACATGAAAAACAACGAAAAATTGCAAGCTGAAATTAAAGCAAACCCTGCTTACAAACCGGCACCTGCAAAAAAGAAATAAATTAACATTTCCTTTAACGAAAACGCCCCACTTGCATATGCCGGTGGGGCGTTTTTTATTATGGCATTATTGCTCTTTTTTAACTTCAAACACATCAGCCTTGTAATCTGCCGGACGGTAATCTTTGGGAATGGCAATGGTATTCCCATTGCGTAAAGCACCATAATGCGGGCTCATAATTTCAACACCCGCTTCGTTAAAACAATCCTGAATATGCTTGTGCAACTCAGAATAAATATCGGCCATTCCCCTTGCATGATGTGTGTATGCATTAATTTGATACGATACATAAAAATCGTCTAAACTGGTTTGCAAAACAAATGGTTTGGGATCAGCTTCAATTTTATCCGTTCGGAGAGCAGCCGAAATCAGAAGTTCGTGAATAGTACGCCATGGGGCATCGTAACCAATTGTAACGGAGGTATGTAATATCAATCCTTTTTCACTTGCATTGGCACTATAATTAATGGTATGATTAGACAATACAGTTGAATTGGGAATGGTAATCTCTTCGTTTTTAATGGTACGGATACGGGTAACCAACATTGATTTTTCAATAACATCTCCTGATATTTCTCCAATACGAACCCTATCGCCAACCTTAAACGGACGCATGAATGTTATAACCAAACCGGCAACCGCATTGGCAATAGCCGATGAGGATCCAAATGAAATAAGCAAGCCGAGAAATACCGAAACCCCTTGAAAAGCGGGCGATTTAGAACCCGGCAGATAGGGAAAAATAACGATCAGCATAAATGCGTATAACAAAAACCGTATGATATTAAAAGTAGGTTTGGCCCAGTCGGGATAAAATCCACTGATTTTTAAAGCACCCTTTTCAATTTCATCAGCTAAAAAACGAAAGCCTCTTACAGCATAAAACGTGAACCCATAAATAATGAGAATGCTGAATAGGTTTGGAATATAGTTAACGATCGAACGAAATACATGATTTAGCGGGGAGATGGTGTAACTTATGATAAGTTGGGTCCACTGTTTGGTAACAGGAAAAATACTAAACAATACGGGTAGTAAAATATACAAGGCAATCACAATGCAGAGTACTCTGAGGATATTAGCAATCAATCCGAATGCACGAATCAATCTTTCTGTATTTAAGAACTCATAATTATTCAGCTTAATACTTTTTATTTTGGTACCCTTCCAACTCTGTAACTTGGCTAACGTCCATCGGTATCCTTTATTAATACTAACGATAATGAGCAAGAAAACCACCAGCGAAACAAAGGCTAATCCCACTCTGGTAATCACATTTTTAAACTCCCATTGGTGATGATACGCATCAATGCTTTGCTTAATTTTTTCGGCATTGAAAGCGGCAAGGGTATGTATGTCTTTACCTGTTCCTAGGGTATCATCAGGCAACACTACCATAATGATATTACCTTCATGCACAATATTCAATCCCCACTCTGATGATTGAATATTAACAGAATCTCTGTTAAACTGTTCGAGTGACTCTGCAATGGCGATAAGTCGTTTGCCAATTGCATTTGCCCTTTCTTGTGGTGTAAAGCTGCCTACTTGCGCTGTAATATAAAACAGCGTATCTCCGAAAGGATGAACGGGTGAAGGTTGTTGAGCAGCTACTTTATAGAGCGGGATCAAGGATAGTAAAAAGACTGCCAGGTGTTTCATACGTTTTTTTGAATACGATTACCGAAGTAACACAATTATTTCAAAAATCAGAAATACATAACCTATTCACAATGCTGCATTGGAACCGAATAAGCTGTAAAAACCTATTGAACGAATTTGTTTCGAGGGAAACACAATGCAATAATAACCACCAATAGACATCCAATAACATTCAGCCAAAGGAATGAAACAATATCGGCAATGTAAATGGAAATCACACCAGCTTCGGCTAATAATGCTGCATAAAAAACGGCTTTACTGCCAACACGTTTTAAGTAGAACGCTACCACAAAAATGCCCAGCATGGTTCCGTAAAACAAACTACCCAATACATTAACGGCTTCAATTAAACTTCCCAATTGTGATGCAAACATGGCTGTTGCTATGCAAAACAGCCCCCAAAACAAGGTAATCCATTTGGATGCTTTGTAGTAATGTAAATCGGATTTACCTGTAACCCACATCCGTTGATACAGATCAATAACGGTTGAAGATGCCAGTGAGTTTAAGGCAGCAGCAATGCTTCCCCAGGCAGCTAAAAAGATAACAGCTATTAATAATCCGATCAATCCTTTGGGTAAATGATGCACCACAAAATACAAAAAGATATAATTGGTATCGTTTACATCGGCTGTTTTATCTGCTTGTTTGATTAATGCTATTGTTTGTTTTCGGGTTTGTTGTTTAACGTTTTCGGTTTGCGCAAGCAATGTTTGAGCGTTTGTTGTTTCTTGTTTATCGTTGTTGTGAATAGCGTTTACTAAAGCTGTCGAATATTGTTGAGTTAACCTGTTTAATGAATCCTGTTGTTGTTGCAGCGTTACCAACTCTGTTTTGTAAACACTGTTTTCTACTTTTTCTATTTGTTTTTGATTAAAGAAAATGGGAGAGTTATAAAACATGTAAAACGAAAATACCAAGGCACCAATCAATAAAATCAAAAACTGCATAGGAACTTTTACCAGCCCGTTCATCAATAAACCCATTCGGCTTTCTTTGATATTTTTAGCCGTGAGGTAACGCCCAACCTGGCTTTGATCTGTACCGAAATAGGAGAGGGCCAAAAAGAAACCACCAATTAATCCACTCCAGATATTGTATTTGTCTTTCCACCAATGGCTATCGGTTATATCTATTTTGGTTTCAATAATATTCAACTTGTTCATTTTCCCTGCTACCTGCAAGGCATCTGTAAAACCAACACCTTCGGGCAATAAATGCACCACCATATAACCTGCCAGAAACATCCCGACAAACACAATAAACAATTGTTGCATTTGGGTGTAAGCAACCGCTTTGGCACCACCCGTCATGGTATAAATAATTAGCAAACCGCCCATTACAATATTGGTGGCATATATATTCCACCCCAAAAGTGATGATAAGATAATAGAGGGAGCATAAATGCTGATACCTGTTGAGAGTCCGCGCGAGACTAAAAACAGGATGGAAGTAAGGGCACGTGTGCGCAAATCGAAACGTTGCTCTAAATACTCATAGGCCGTGTATACCTTAAGCTTGTGGTAAATAGGAACAAATGTGATACAGAGCACAACCATGGCCAAGGGCAATCCAAAATAGTATTGCACAAACCGCATTCCATCCGTATAAGCTTGTCCCGGTGCCGAAAGAAACGTAATGGCGCTGGCCTGTGTTCCCATAATAGAAAGCAGGATCAGAAACCAACTCATGGAGTTATTGCTTTTGAAATAACTGTTTAAGTTTTTTTCGTGGGTGCTTTTATACACACCATAACTGATGACAGCAATAAGTGTAGCAACTAAAACGATCCAATCAATACTGTTCATGCTCAGTGGTTTTTGATCGCAATTGTTTGATGGATTGGGTTCACTAGCATCATTGCTGCCGAACCATACCAGGGATGTAACTCCATTACCAAACGCCCGGCTTTAACAGCCGGATCTGTTTCCGTTAATTGTTTTGCCTCTTCAATGGTGGTAACATTAAAAATAAAAATACCCCTCAGTTCACCTTTATCCAAAAAAGGGCCGGCAACAACCAATTTACCTTCTGCGGCTAAGCGACCAATATTTTGCATATGCCCGGCTTGTAAGGCAGCCACAGTTGCCGAATCCTGATTTCGGTTAGGGCCAACTTTCAAAAAGGCCATAACATATTGCTTCATACCGTATTCATCGGCATGCAATGAATCGGCCAGTTGTTTGTTAAAAGAAGCTTGTTGGGCTTGCAATGTAAGAGAACCTACAAAGAGAACGCTTAATACGATTCCAAATTTTATCCTGTCCATACTTATGAAAAATAAATAGTAAATACATAAAACAATACCACCTCAATTGCCAATGCAGCAATGACGGCTATATACCAATGATTGAAATTTTCTTCTTCCATATTTTTTAGCGGCAGATTAAGCAGATTTATTGATACCGTCTCGACAATGAATGCCACAGATTAGCACAGAAACTATTATTTTTTGTCAGTGAAAATCTGTGGCAATATAACCAATGACCATGCAGAATGAATCTGCGTAATCTGCGGCTATTTACCAAGTTCGATTAAATTCACCATCAGTCTGTATGCTCCGGGAACACCTGCGGGGAGTTCTCTGAAAAACACCAGACCTGTGTAAATGAAATTTCCTTTACCGTGTTTGCCTATTAATAATGCGCCCTTGTTTTCTTTTTCGTTAGGATCGGCCATGCCGATAGGAGCAACATAATTGCTATCCCAATCACCTGCATGGTAAATGCTGCGTTCCTGGATCCATCCTTCAAAATCTTTCTCGGTAATTTTGTTTGGGGTATTAAATACCGGATGATTCGGCAATAACATATTCACTTTAGCTTCTTCATTGGTAATGCGATCGCGGGTAATTTTAAATTTGTACGGGCCAATATCACTGCTCAATGGACCCGCCCAACTATTGGTATTGTATTGCACTATTAGGTTTCCACCTGCAGCTACATAATCCATTAGTTTTTGTTTAAAAGAAGGGAGCTTATCATTTGTATTATAAGCACGTACACCTGTAATGATGGCGTCAAACTGGCTTAGATTTTCCTTGGTTAACATATCATCGGTTAAGGTAACAACTTCATAACCCAACTGGCTTAAACAAGCTTGCACTTCATCACCTGCACCCGGGATATAACCTATACGTTTGCTCTTTCTCACCACATCCAATTTTACCAATTTAACTTCTGCTTCAGGGAATAAAGTCTGAACCGGAATATGGTCGTATTTGATTTCTTTGATGCCTTTGGTGTATTCGACACCGTTTACGTTTACAGTAAACGTTAAATTTTCATCCTTTGCATACGGATAAGGTTCAATTTCAAATTCCAAAATTTGTTCTTCATTCTTTTTGTTGAGTTTGAAAGGAACAATTTGTTCGGGAAAAATAATTGATGAGGTTGCTCTATTATCCGCCTTGACTACATTACCAACAACAATACCCCACGACTTTGCTGAACTTCTTACTTTTAGTGAACCTTCAACGCTATCTTTCCCAGCTTTTAAAATTACTTTTACTTTTTTTGAGTGGTTGTCTGTAAAAGTCATTACATCATTGATAACATTAATCATCACAGGAGGTGTAATTACCAATGGTCTGTAAAGTTCTCCTTTTTCGGGGTCTGTCCATTTGTATTGAATCCTGTGCCTTTCTATTGTAGAAACAACTTTAGAATTAGTAGGATCAGATAACGTATTAAACGAAAGTCTAGTACTGTCTTTATAGAATTCAAATCTCGAATGAGCAAAGAGATTCAATTCATATTTATTTCTTAAAAGGGAGGATTTGTCTTTTACATAAAAGAGGTTGTTTTGAATAGGCTCGGACAACCAATATAAAGGAGTAATTTTATTACCCAAAAGCTCCAGAGTGTCTTTACGTATAATATTATCCTTTGACCTATCTAATGTCAAAACCGTATATTTAAATTTACTTGATACATCATAACTATAGTCGGTTGCTATTGCATCGTGATAATAACCCGATGTTGAAAGTAAAATATCTCCAAAGTTATGATGAATATAAAAGTATTCTTGTCCCTTAACCGACTTTAATAATTCTCCAAGCGAAAGGAGACTTGTCCGTGATTTATTTGGAGTTTCAATTGCATAATCTTTTATAACCTCTGATATAGCAACACCAATCTTCTCTCCACCCTTAACTCTCTTCCACGTAAAATCAATCCCTTCAAAAATGTCTTTCAATCCTGCAGTATCACCTTTCACCGGTTTAAAATGTTCCAACATTTCACCACGTTGTTTGGCGCTTCCAAAACCCTGGCTTTTGTGCATGCTGCGGCTTTCTGCTGAAATTTCACCATAACTTTTTCCAAGCAATGGATTATAACCTCCCACATCCAAGGGAATATAGGCACTCATATCGGCATTGGGATCACGGAATCGGGCAACCGTATTGTAGAACATCCTGCGGGTTTTCCATACATCAACATATTGGAGTTGTTCTGGAAATCGGGTAGGGTCGGCTGCCGCATCAAAGGCTTCTTCGGCTAAAATAGCTGAAGCTGTGTGGTGTCCGTGTCCACCACTTCCATCTGTTGCAAAACGGGTAATGATAATATCCGGCCTAAAGTTGCGGATCACCCAAACCATATCGCCCAATATGGAATCCTTGTTCCATTTGGTGAATGTTTCTTCGGGCGATTTGCTAAATCCAAAATCATAAGCTCGGGTAAAAAACTGTTCGCCACCATCAATTCTGCGGGCAGCCAATAATTCTTGCGTGCGGATCACACCCAACTCAACACCTTGTTCGGGGCCAATCAGGTTTTGCCCGCCATCACCTCGTGTCAAGCTTAAATAGCCTGTGCGTAAACATTTTTCATTAGCCAGATAAGCGATCAATCTGGTGTTTTCATCATCGGGATGCGCTGCAATATATAATACCGAACCTACTGTGTTCAGCTTTTTGAGTTGCAATAAAATTTCGGAAGAGGTGTAGGTCTTGGGAGCTTGTGCAAATGCAAAGGAGCAAATGAGTAAAGGTAAAAATGAGTAAATAAAAAGTGAAAGTCTTTTATATGTTGAGCTTATAATCATGCGTCAATAGATTTTGAGTGCAAAGTAGGAAAGATTTGTGATTTCTGATATTCGATTTGTGAAATGATTTAATGGTGTTGATGCTCTGTGATAGATGTTGTTCTAGAGTCATGCTGATGCATATCAACACCTTACTTGGTGTGGTATACTGGCCACATAATCCATCCTTTACATGCACACTCTACCATCGACTATGGCCTATAGGCTTGTAACTCAATAACGATGAACGATCACCGACTCACCAAAAAGTTTTTCATTACCTGTGCGTTACCTTGTTGTATTTGGTAATAATACAATCCCACGGGCAAATTTACCGTGCTTATGTGTATTTCCATTTTACCTTCAGGATAGGTGGCTTCGTTTACCACTTGTAATAATTTTCCTTGGGTATCGTACAAACAAATACGCATTAAACCACCTTTGCTGTTAAATGAAATATTCGTGTATTCGTTGCACGGATTAGGGTAGTTCGAAACACTGTTATGGTCAATCCAATCTTGCTCGGTTATACCAGTTGAGCTGGTATTGATAAAATTTAAAACGGGATATTGGTTGAGCATTGTATTGTTTAGTTCCACATCGGTTACTCCAAACCAGTTTTTTAAAATGGTAGCATACACCGAGCGAAAATCATACTGCATTGGGATATTATCATCAACTGTCGCATTACCGGGAATAGTAGGATTGGTGCCTAGTAAGCCTCCATTTACTTTTGTGCCAAACAAAAACAATGGAGCAGCCGCACCATGGTCGGTTCCTAAACTTTCGTTGGAAATAATGCGTCTGCCAAACTCACTAAAAGTCATTCCCAAAACCCTATCAGCTATATTCAGTTTTTTCAAATCATCCTGAAAAGCATTTACTGCAACCGAAATTTGAGACAACAATTTTGCATGTGTTCCGGTTTCGGTAGCGCCCGAAACTACCTGTTGAGAATGGGTATCAAATCCATTGAGACTTACCATATACACTTTGGTTTGCAAGCCTCCGGCAATGAGTTGGGCAACAATTTTTAATTGATCTGCCAATGAATTTTGGCCGGCAGCAGGGTATAAAGCAGATAGGTTTGATGCCTTTTCAGCTGCTGTTTTTATTACGGCTGAGTACAACTGGGTTTGTTGCGCTACCAATCGCAAAAAAGTAAGCTCGTGTCCGGCAGGAGTATTGGGTGCTTGATCTACAGTGCCCGTTACAAATTGGTAAAACGAAGTAGGATCGGTAATACTCATGGCAAGTGATGCCTCCGCTCCCTGAAATGCTGGAGAAATTAAATATCCTATTTGTATTGCGGGTGGGTCGGGGAAAGTACTATTGGGATAACCATCAGGGAAGCCTGTATATTTTTGGTCGAGGTAACGCCCCATCCAACCTGTTTCCAATGTCTGATCGGAATCACTTCCTGTAAGCCAAATATCGGTTGCCCTAAAATGTGAATAGTTTGGATTGGGATAACCCACACTTTGAATGATGCTTACATTCCCATTATTATACAAATTTCGGAGTTCACCTAAAGCAGGATGCAAACCTGTTGCAGAGGTTCCTTCCATGCTCAACACTTTGTTTTGAGCAATTGCAATATTGTTTCGTACTGCTGTTAAATTGCTGTATTGGTCTAATGGGATAACGGTATTGATACCATCATTTCCACCATTCAGTTGAATGAGCACAAGCACCCTATCTTCATGATCGGCCTTACCCAAAAACTGCATCAACGGGTTTTCAGCAAATGCTTTTACACCCAAACCATTTATAATAACAGGAGCCAATCCTCCTGCAATACTTTTTAGTAAAAAATCTTTCCTTTTCATTCTTTTTATTCGTTATGCCGTTAATGAGTTAATTAATGCCTGAGTAATTCAATAACCATTAACAAAGCTGGTATTCAGCAAGTCCGAAAAAATGTTTGAGCATAGCCTGTAATCTATCCGTAACTGCCTTTTTTGCGTTGGCATCCGAAGGATTCGCTTTATAAGTGTTCCAGGCATCCGTCCAATAACTATCGGTAAGTTGACCCGATAGTAAGTAGGCAATTTTAATAGTGTCTTTACTCGTTTGCGATAGCGGAACGGGATGAAACAGTTTCGACATATCATTAATCAATAAATTAGGGTCTTGCGGATTGGCAAACTGATCGGCAAAAGCAATTACATCATACATTAAGGTAAAAGAATTGCGTTTGTACCCTACATACAACATCACATCATTCCACAAATTCCGTTTGGGCAAGGTGTCGGAATTAATCCATAATTCATAAAACTGAGGATCTTCATAAAAAGCTTGCCACCCGGCTACATTTGGCGGATCACCAATATTTTGTCCGCATAAATAAGTGAATTGCTGTAAGTATAACCAATGTGCGTATTGTGTTGTAATATTACTTGAAGAAGGGAATTGGAGCATCATCGTCCGGCTCGAACCCATCAATTGGTCAACAGGCTGTTTAATTATGCAACCCATATTTAATGGATCGAAAAAGTGTTCGCTTTTAAGCAACTTGCTTACCACCACTTTTATATCATAATTATTGTCTCTGAAAAGCTTGGCCAATGGCTCTATTACATTGGTTTCTACTGTTTCATCTATGACGTAATACACAAAATAACGGTACAATTTTCGGCAGATGTATTTCGAAACTTCTTGCTGTGCAAAAATCATGTCCATCAAATCATTCAATTCATCTATTCCTGCGTTTGCACCTGAACGTCCTTTTATAACGGTATTGTTATAAAAGGACGAAAATTGTTTATCGGTTGTATCATGTTTCGAACTATCAAAAAAGGAATTGATAGCCAAACGGTTGTTTCGCCAACCTGTGAGCACTCGTGCTGCTGCTTTCACATCACTTTCGGTATAATGTTGCGCTAAATCTTTACCTACAGTAAACAATTCCTGCAATTCTCTTCCATAGTTTTCATCGGGAGCATTTTTGGTATTTTGTTCACCATTAAGGTATACCAACATTGCCGGATCAATGGTTATATCTTTTACCAGGGTTTTAAAGTTTCCCAAACAATTGGCTCTTAGCAAAGAATGATGTTTGTATACGTAGCGCGAATCTTGCACAGTAACAGTTTCGGTTGCAAAATGGTTGTGCCAAAACAAGGTCATCTTCTCCGTTAAATCTCGTTGTTGATTTACGATTAATGAAGTCCACCAAGCCTTAAATGAATCAATCCGGATAAACTCCAATTGAGGATTTGCTGCAGCATTTACCCAGGTTTGCCCGAAAGGAATTTCTGAGTCGGGAGTATTGGCATTGTTTCCATAATTGTTGAGCGGTGGAGCAGGGGCTGTGTTTGGAATATTTAATAAATAGTCAACAGCTTCTTCCATTGTTTTGCTTGCAAAAAAATCCATATCGGCTTTGGTTACGCCAAAAAGAGTTCTGCGCAATAAATGCAGCTTTTCAGCTTCTCCAAAAGTTCCTGCGTAGGTATCTATTCCTGTAGAAGTTTTGGCCAAATGCCTTGGTAATACAGTATTGGATGGATCCTTATAATCAATTGATTTTTCTTTTGTATCTGCAAGCGCAGCAGATACGGCATCTTTAAAAAAAGCCCTGCGGGAAACATTTGCCATAATGCTTTATTTTTAACTAATAGCAAGTTAATCATTAAGGGGTTAATCCCATATTAAATATTTGTCAAGCAATCAATACTTCAGATAATGCGTTCGGGATGGGTATAAATATTAAACCTTTCGCCTCGCAGGAAACCAATAAGCGTAATACCGAATTCTTCGGCCATCTGAACAGCTAAACTACTGGGAGCACCAACTGCACACACCATTTGAATATTGGCCATTGCGGATTTTTGAAGTAATTCAAAGCTTGCCCGACCGCTCAACAGGAGAATGCTTTCGGCTTTTGAAACGGCAGTAAATTTCGCATCACATGTGGCTCCGATCAATTTATCCAGTGCATTATGCCTGCCCACATCTTCGCGCAACAGTTGCAGGTTTCCTTCCAGATCAAACAACGCGCAAGCGTGTAATCCACCCGTATGTTCAAAAACATTTTGCCGGGCTCTTAATTTATCGGGTAATGAAACAATCACCTCCCGAGAGACAACAAACTGCTGACCAATGACTGTGGACTGCCAACAAGTTCTAACGGCTTCAATACTTTCTTTCCCACAAACCCCGCAGCTGCTCGTTGTATAAAAGTTTCGTTGAAGTTTGCTAAAGTCTGTTTCAACCTCCGGGTTTAATTCAACCCGAACAATGTTTTCCTTGTTTTCAATCGTATTGGCCTCGGTGCAGTATTGTATTTTGTAAATATCATTCACAGATCCGATAATGCCTTCTGTAAACAAAAAACCCAATGCCAATTCAAAATCATTTCCGGGAGTGCGCATCGTAACCGAAATATTCTTTTGCTGCCGATCATCCGAAGAACCAAATCCAATGCGGATCTCCAACGGTTCTTCCACAGCAAGCAAATCAACAGTTTGTTCCGTTTGGTTGTGGTTTACCTTTACAATATGAATATGCGATACACTCGGTTTGGTCATGATAATAAGCTAAGATTGAAATCTTGTTAAAAATACAAACATCGATGTATATAAAAAAGGGCTGATGTTGAACATACAACCATCAGCCCTCTGAAGTTTTAATCCTTATCAAACAAAAGTTATTTTTTTGCTTGAAGAGCACTACTTATTTTATGTTGAATATCACGCCAATCATAATAATGAAAAACTTTTCCGTTGCTCATGGCCACAAACATTCCTTGAGGGTATTGATCATTTAAACGAACATTGGTAACGTCTGAACCATCACTTTCTTCCGTTGATACAGGTATCGTTGTAATTTTGATATGTGCATTCGGATTCCCGTTCATGCCCTCACGTGGGTATACCACAAATTTGTTAGCCTGTTGGTCTGAAACAAGAATATATCCGGTACCATCTGCATGTTTGTAGATGGAAATACCTTCAATATCTTCACTAAAATCTTGTTGACCAAACAATGCAATTTCGGTATTCCCACTATCCGGTTGAGCATAATATTTATGTACACCATACTGTTCGTCTGAGTAATAAATATACCCCGTCTCATTGTCTACGGCAATAGCTTCTATTTCTTTTTTACCACTGTAGTTACCAAATTTACGCACCACCGTTCCTTTGATATTTCCTTTACCATCATCTTCCAACTTGTACTGCCATAAATAACTTCCACTCGGTCCGGTTTTACGTCCTACGATTGCATAGATATGCTTGTCTGTGGGAGAAGTATATAATGCAATACCCATTGGGTCACGTTGACTTTCACCTGCAAATACTTCTATTCCCCCATTGTCCAGCGGTTTTAAATCAGGTAATGAGTAAATACGAATCTTATTGGTCTCACGTTCGGTAGCCACAAATATGTCGGTAGATTTACCACTCAATACCATACCATACGCCAGATCAACATTGTTTGGGCGTTTTAACCCTACAACTTTGTTCACCAATTTTCCTTTTAGGTCAAATACAAAAACTCCTCCATCCGTTTCTTTGTCGGTACCAATAATCAGACTTTGTGCAGGATCATTTGGGTTGATCCAAATAGCGGGATCATCGGTATCGTAATTTACCTGCTCGGTAATAACTACGGGCGATAGTTTGGCAGTATCTGCCATTGTTGATGATGTTGACGGTGTTGGGGTGTCTTTACAGCTCATTGCCAAACCCAGCACCGCAAATAGCAATACACTTGTTTTATATTGTTGCATATTAATCGTATGTGTTCCATACCAAATGGAATAACATTGCTGCTATTCCAAATGTATGAAAACGTTGTTGATGAAAAACTAGTTTGCTCCGAAAGCGCCAATAAAATCGGTAGGAGAGGGTGAGGTATAGGTAACACCTCCAACAGTGATACCACTTTTCCAATGCGATTGGGCAAAGTCTGCTTTACCTTTACCAATTGCTGGTGAACCCGCTTGCAAGTGAAAGTCCCAACTTGCATTAAATGCTACCTCCTTACCAATGCCTGTGGTTATAGGGAAGCTTACAAATTTTGGATCTTTATCCCCGGCAGTTGCGCCTAAAATACCATGAGTTCCGGGAGATAGGATCCCATTGGCAGAGTCAGGTTGGAATTGTGCAGCAGATGTAGCATCCGCACCAAAGAAGTAGTTGTAATCAATGGTTGAACGAGAGTCTCTTCCATCTTCAATATCTTCTTTAATACCCCAACGGTTATTGGCAAAAAGATTGTTAAACAGATCAACACGAACGCCTTCTTCAAGATACACAGATCCGCCTTTAACTTTAGCGTATCTCCAGCCAACATTCACTACAGTATTATTGTAAGCAACAACATGTGTTTGAGGTTGTTTATCTCCTCCGTTTGATAGTTTTAAGAAATTGGTGCTTTGGCTGTAAACCAGGTTAAATGCCACATCAGCTGTTACCCCTGATTTTAAATTGATGGCTTCTCCACCTGTTTGCCCGTTGGTGTAAAAAGTATTGTTGCTAATCAGCAACTTACCACCTTCAATATACATAACATCTTCGGCAAAGTGATTAATCGTATTGTTTGTAAACACTAATTTGGTATCAGGGTTTACCATGTACACTGCAGGAACATGCTCCCCCGGCTCATCAGCTTTGTATAGGCCTTCTTTCACAGCCATCGACTCTTCGGTTGTAACGGCACCTCCATATTCAATGATGGCATGTGTTATAACCAATTCCTGTACATCAGGCGAGCAAATAATTCCACCCCATAATGAACCATAAGGAGCTGCTGCTTTTTTAGATTCGTCAACGGTTAATTTTACAGGACTTGCTGCAGTACCGATCACATACAAATTTCCTTTTACAATGAACTCTGGCATTACATCAGCATCAAACAATACTGTTACTCCTTCTTCTATTTTTAAACTTTTGCCTTTATCAACATAAATAGATCCGGCCACTTTAATCGTTGACCCTTTGGTCCAGGTTCCTTCTACTGCACCCGAAACCGTTTGTGTAGTTGGTGTATTGGGTGTGGTTGATGATGTTGTACTGGTGGTATTATCTACCTTTTCAGTTTCTTCTTTCTTGCAACCGGTCAATACAGCTCCAGTAATTGCCAGCGCGTAAAACATTTTTTTCAGGTTTTTCATAAATTTGAGTTGGTTAAATTGTTTTGGTTTTTATTTGATTATTGAGTTTTAGGTTGTGTGTAATTTCCAACGAACCCCGATCATGTAAGAGCGTTGATAATAGTCTCTTCTGATCAAGGTATGATCGCCTCCTTGCTCCGGTTTATAATTGTTTTGTGGATTATTTCCTTTCACATATACTTCCATAGGAGTATTGAGCAGGTTGTTTATTTTGGCAAAAACGGTAAACCCTCCTTTAAAGGTTTTTTCGGCCGATGCATCCATTTGCGTGAATGCTTTTTGCCACAGGTCACTGTCTACAAATTGAGCTACAGTATTGATGCGTTCTCCTGTATAGTTCCAGGCAAGTTGTGCATCAACACCATGCTTCAGGCTCTTGTACAGCAATGCTGCATTCGCTATATGATTGGATTGCCCGTAAAGGGGACGTGTTTGTTCCACCGAAATCAGTTCAAGGTTTCCCTGGTCATTGCGAATTCGTTTTGATTTCGTGGTGGTAATAGTTGAGTTTGTATAAGTGTAATTAGCTTTAAGTCCGAAATTTTTCAAGTACTTGATCACGTCAATTTCTAAACCGTAATTCACTGCTGTTCCAAAATTACCCGGGGTGTAATAAATGTTTTGCCCCCTTAGTACATCAGGTTGAAGGGTGTATTCAATAGGGTCTTTAATTTTTTTGTAAAACACCCCCAACATGAGTTGTTCATTTGGGCTTGGAAAACACTCGTAACGCAAATCAATATTATCGGCAATGGCTCGTTTTAAATTTGGATTTCCCCGCTCTGCGTATTCTTCGTTGGTAACACGGTATGGAACAATTTCAAAGAAGCCGGGACGATTAATCGCTTTGTAATACGTGCCTTTCAAAAAATGGTTGTTTACAATTTTGTATTTCAACTGCACACTGGGCAATAAATCCGTATAAATCTGTTCACCTACTGGATACTGTTCGCCAGCGGGGTATAACAATTCATATCCTTGATTGGTATGTTCCATCCTTGCACCTGCCACAAAATTTATTTTCCATACATCCCATTTCATCATCGCATAAACAGCGGTTATGTTTTCCGAAGCATCATAGGTTAAAGCTTGACCAACACTTCCTTGAGGATTTTGCACTGTCCACTGAATTTGTGTAAAGCTTGTAAAGTCCTTTTGCCATACATCATGCTGATGTGAAACATTGGGTTTAAGGGTATAGTTATTGTAAAAGTTTTTCCTGGTTTTTTGGCGATACATACTTCCAACTTCCCATTCCATTTTGCTTTTACCAACATGGTGCTTATCATTCAAACTGGTATACCCACTCAAGTCCCGGTCGGAGTTGTGTTCCCATCGCCTCGACATCTGATCAACATACAGCATGCTATCGATGCCGTCTTCTCTTTTTCCGTAAAAGGAAAGTTTTGTATTGTCGGGGGTTTGGCTGGTAGCAAGCGAATACACAGCAGACCAGTTAACGGTTAAATTGGAAAACAAATGATGTTCACCCTGTAATGTAGAATTGTATATTTTTTGCCTGATTAAACGCGACCGCATATCAAAAGCCATGCTGGCATCACCGGTTGTTTTGTCGTAACCCGCACTGTAATTCACATTGGTAGTATTGCGTACCTGAATATTTTGCAAATCCATTGCAGCATTGTACCACTGTAAATGGTGTCGTGGACTTTTAAAGCGGTAGTCGATTTTGGTATGTACACCCAAGCGTTTTTGTTGCTCAGAATAATAACGGGTATTCATTTCCTTAATCACCACCACCTTGTTAGTATCTACATTGTCGCTTTCAAAGAACAGGCTATTGCTTCCGCGATAGGTGTTTTGATAACTTCCAGCTACCATTACACCCAATCGTTTATTCCAAAAACGGTTTCCAATGGCCAGGCCTGCAATCATATTGGGTGGGGGAGCGTTTAACTGGTAATCCACCAAATCCGTTGGAAAATCATTCACTGTTGCCCGATATGTTTTGCCATGTTCTTCATAAGGTGATTGTGTATTGATGGCACTGTTGTTATAAGATTCAAAGGATCTGTCAATAAACAATTCACTGTAACCTGTGGCTATGTTTGCGCTCACATAAAATTTATCCGGAGCATCTCTCATCACCATATTCACCACACCTCCAATAGCGTCACCTTCCATATTCGGAGTGAGGGATTTATATACTTCAAGCCTGTCCAATAATTCGGCAGGGAAGATATCGAGGGGAACGTAGCGGTATTTATTATCAGGACTGGGAATTTTAACCCCATTCACCAATGTATAGTTGTAACGTTTGTCCATACCGCGAATAATCGCGTATTGTCCATCACCATTGCTGTTGCGTTCAATCGAAACACCCGAAACACGTTGTACCACATTCGCTACCGTTATATCAGGTGATAGCTGAATGGTTTTACCCGAAATAATATTGACAATTTTGTCGGAGTTTTTTTCAAGTTTCCTTGCAGTATGGTCAGCGCTTTCATCTTTTTTAGCAACAACGGTTACATCTTCCATTGTTGCTGTAGTATATTCTAACTTTACATTTAAGGTAATCGTTTGTGATTCATCGCCAACTGTGATCGTTTGTTTGTACAATTTCATGCCCACATAGGTTATTTTGAGATGATAGACCCCTATAGGAATGTTTGTTAAACGAAAGGTTCCATCAAGCCCTGCCGCATCATGAATATGGATAATCTCGTCAATTGTGATCATTGCCCCAATAGCTGCCTCGTCATTCACATCTACAATACGGCCTTTTATCGTTGCAGCATTCGCAGCAAACGACAGAAACACCTGTAGCAACATCAATCCAATTATTTTCTCCATTCGTTGTCAAAAAAATGTTGGACAATATTGAAGGTTGAGTATGAATTTGATGTTATTTAGGTATGAGTAAAAAGGCAACATCAGCCAAATTGTAATAGACAAAACGTATACAAACAACACTTAACATGCTATTATTGAGCAGCATTGTGTGTATCAAAAATGTCCTTTAAGAAATTGTTATGATAACATGAATAAAAAAATCACTTTAAATATGTTGCAGAAATGAAATCAGATTTTCACCTTGTTCAATTTTGAGTTTCTTGCGCAACCGGTATCTTGATACACGTAAACTATCCTGTGATATTCCCAATATGGTGGCCATATCATTTGAGTTCATGTTCATCTTCAACAAGGAGATTAACCTTATTTCGGTAGCGGTAAGGTCGGGACAAATGGTACTGAGTCTGTCGAAAAAAGATTGGTGAATTTGTTCAAAAGTATTTTTAAACTCTTCCCAATAACTTTCGTTGCTAAAGTTTTGGTTAATCTGGGTAATGAGCTGTTTCAGTTGTCTTTTAAGGTCGCGTTTATCATCCTTTACCAATACTTCAAGGTGTGTTTTCAACTCTTCCAACAATTGATTCTTTTGAATAACATGTAAAGCATGCGTACTAAGTTCTTTTGATTTTTGCTCAACCTGCAGCTTTAATTGAGCCTCTTCCAAACGCGTGTTTTTGAGTTCCATATCCATGGATTCGCGCTCCAACTGCTGATTGCGCTGCTCAGCTTCCATCAGTTTTGCTTGCGCCTCCAGCATTTGTTTATGTTGCTCATTGATATCCTGTTCCGTTTTTATTTTTAATCGCTGCTTGTTAATAATAGCATATCCTAATACAATAAGTAACACCGTTATAATGCTACCCGAAATCGCAATAATGGTATTGAGCTTTTTTACATTTTGCAATTGAACAATCTCGGCATTTTTCTTTTCTGTTTCATAAAACACCTGCAAAAAGGCAGTTTGTTTTGAACCTTCAGCCGAATAAATTTCCTGTAAATATTTACGACAGAGTTCAATATAATAAAATGCGCTATCGTTTTTGCCCAACAGATTATAGGTTTTGGCTATATCACGATATCCGGCACTGAGTTGGTATTGCTCATTTACTTTTGACGCTTCTGAGGCCGCCATCAAACTGCTTTGTAAGGCTTGGCGATATTTTCCGGTTTTGCGGTAAATATCTCCGATATTGTTCAGTACTTCAATATGTTCAATTCGTTCCCCTTTTAGCTTGTATAAATTCAGGGCTTTATTAAAACAACTGAAAGCCGTATCATATTGAGCTTTATCTTCAAATATGCTCCCGATATTCTCATATATCTTTGCTTCTCCTATATCATCCTTGGCCAATCGATATTCTTGCAATGCCAGATTTTGGTAATAAAAAGCACTGTCATATTGCTGCCTTTTTTCGAACAAATGCCCGATTTTACCATACGTGCTCGCTACTCCTGAATGATTTTCCGATTCACTGAAGAGTTTTAATGCATTGTCATAGCATTGTCGGGCCTGCTCCACATCTTGGTTGTAATAATGCAAAACACCCATATCATTCTGATTGGCCGCTTGCAACTCTGGAAGTGTTACCTTGTAATATAACTTATTGGCATCAAGATAATACTCCAGGGCTTGTGTAAAATGGCCGAGGTGAAAACAAATTTTCCCCATCTGGTTTAGGGCCATAGCTTGTGTTTGCCAATCATCTGTTTTGATCGCATGATTGTATGTTTCTTTAAGGGATACGAAAAGAGAATCGGGTTTGTTAAAGTAAACCTCACCTGACGAATAAATCGTTTGGTCGTCTATACGTTGGGCATTTAAATGAAGACACCCACCCAACAGCAACACTATAAAAGTATATTTTAGGTACATTACACTCAATATGAAAGTGTAAAAAAAGGCAGGTGATATTATGTTATTGTTAAGCAGAGAAGCGCTTCGCTAAGATGGCAACTGAATTACTTGCAGATAGGATGAATCAACGATCGACACTTTGTATCGATTTCAGGTTAGAGGGAGTGATTCGTTTTACACGAACGTTTTTCAAAAATTGTAACAACGAAGTATTCCCTTCTTGGTAAAATTGAAGCAGGAGGGAAGCACATTGTTTTTCATAAATAGCCAATAATGGTTCATCAAAATGTGTTTCAGGGTTGTGATAACATACCACATCATATTCACCTTCACGTGCATCAAACAATGCCTTCATGTCAGCTTCCTTAAAATGAGGATAATCGCAGCCCATCACAAATATTGCTGCATCTTTTTGTTGTTCAAAAACGCTCAACACACCGGTCATCGGTCCGGCATCGGCATATGTCGCATTATCTACAACCAACTGATATTGCTGTAACATGTTTACATATTGCTGTTCATTGCAGGAAATAAAAACATCAGCGCAAATTGAACGCATCATATCGGCAACAAAAGCATATTGTGGTTTTTGATGATAGGAAATGAATGCTTTATCCCGCCCCATTCTGACACTCTGACCGCCACATAAAACAATACCAACACAGTTGAAATTGGAGATTTGAGATGTTGGATTGATGATTTCTTTATGGCGATTTTTTTCGACATTCGAGATTGAATATTTTTGTTCTCTCTCAAAGAACTCCTTCGTCAGCACCGTAACATCATTTAACCCATAATGCTCTTTTGCATTTTCCAACAAATAATCACGAATAACCAACAGGAGCTTTGTGTCGGTTTCTTGTGTTTTAAAATATTCGATAACTTCACTTATAACAGGCTCCAGGCCTTGCTGATTGTCCATTTCCAATCGGCCAATTTCATCCACGATAATCCAATCATACTTTTGATCAAGACTTTTCCTGAGGATGTTCCGGCCATTTTCAAATGCTGCTTCACTAAACACAAAGCGTCCGATTCTAATCCCGGTATCAGCATCGTTTAACTGAAGTGGAAAATATGTTTGACGTGCAATATCAAACAGCATACGCTTGCCATCAATATCGGGAGTGAGTATTCCACCTATGTTTCGTTTACCTGCAATCCATTGTTGCAACGAGGTTGTTTTTCCTGTTTGGATAGGTTGACTGAAAACAAAAATTTGGGTTTCAGTTTTCTGCTCACCCTTGTTGGTTGGTAGTATTTCGTTCATTGCTTCTATTTATAAAGCGCAAGTACGATCAGGTTCTCTACAAATGCTTTGTACACATTCAAACCTTTGTGGTGTTGCCTTGCCAATAGCATAGCAGGAGAGAGGTAACCTTTTAATTCGGGCAATACATCCAGCAATTCGTTCAGCTGTGAAGATCTTTTGCTTTTGGCCAACCAACGTTGCATCAGCCATTGTACAACAGGATTAACAATGTAAAACAATAACAACAATGCAGCAGTTGTTCGTGCAATTGCAAACAAGGCTTTATGACCTGATCCTTGTAATAAAAATACCAGCACGATAAATGCCAGCACCAAAAATGTCAGGAACAATTTTCGGTTTCGTTTTTTCTTTTGCTCAGTTTGTTCATTGGTTTTTTCGATACTTAATTCACTGTATTGTAACAACAAAACAGACGATCGTTGATGTAAAACTTTAGGTAAACCCGAAGCCCACCAACCCAATAAACCACCCCATAAAACATATACCGAAGTATAAATAAGGATAAGCCAAAAACTGAAAGAGAACTCATTAAATATGGAAAGGTCTTTTAATACACTTGCAATAAAAGCATCCAATGCTTCCCAAATACTTTTACCAAAAATAAGTGTGGCCACCAGGAATTTTTGCACGGCCGACTCCAATAATGCCAACATCCCAAATAAGGGCGCTGCGAGCCTGAAAAAAGGAATGACCGTAAACAATAACGCCCCAATGAGCCCTTGAAAACCAACAGCAATATAAGCCATGGGTGGTGAATGCGGACTGGCAGCCGCTTTTACCAATACAACCAACACCGTAGCCTGCAATATGGCGCTAAATGGTTTGTTATCGCTAAAGTGTGCGATAAGCGTGATGATCACAATGGCAAATCCTCCTAAAAAAAATCCGGTAAAGGGAATTTTGAGTGCGTGCATCATTCCCCCAAGTCCGCTTTCACTTAAAGCCCACAAAGCTGTTAAACGCGCTGTGATGGTTTTAAGATTGTCGTTTATTGTTGGAGGTTGGATGTTCATTGCAAGCATAAAGAACAAAGATTAATGAGGGCTTACAAACCTTGTGGAAAGCGTTTTATAAGAGAAAAACAAACTCAAAACAGTAAGGATTGCAGCTACAAAAAATGATGCACCGGGCATATATATCGGGGCGTCATCTGCTGTAAAATAGGCGAAAATACTGTTCATCAGAACCGGACCAATAATGGCGGTAGCACTCATTAAACTTGTTAAAGCACCCTGCAATTCACCTTGTTCGTTCGCTGGAACCTGCGATGAGATAATTCCTTGCAAAGCCGGGCCTGCAATTCCACCCAAACAATACGGAACCAAAAATGCAAACATCATCCAGTTGGCCGATGCTATTCCAAACAATACCAAACCCAGAGCATACAAAGCAATTCCCATGTACACGGAACGTGCTTGTCCTAGTTTGGGTATCACAATCCGGATAATACCTCCTTGTACGGCTGCAATTAATACACCAACCACAGCCAAGGAATACCCAACCATTTTTTCATCCCAGTTAAATTTAAACATGGTATAATAAGCCCAGTTGCTTTGCACCGCATGTGCCGCAACATATATCAACACAAGCGACACCACCAGTCCTGATACAACAGGATACTTGCGCAAATGCATCAAAGAGCCGATCGGGTTGGCTCGTTTCCAGTCGAATTCCCTGCGTTGGGTTGCATCCAACGATTCCGGCAATACAAAATATCCATACATGACATTTAACAACGTAAGTGCTGCAGCCACTAAAAAAGGTGCCTGAGGGCCCCAGGTGCTTCCGGCCAGACCTCCGATAACCGGGCCGATGATGAACCCTAAACCAAATGCAGCACCGATTAAACCAAAATTTTGAGCACGTTTTTCAGGTGTACTGATATCGGCTATATAAGCTGTTGCTGTTGTAAAGCTCGCGCCAAACACCCCGGCAATTAACCGGCCTACGAATAACCAACCGATAGAAGGAGCGAAGGCATGAAAAACATAATCGAGCCCCAGACCTACAAGCGACAATAACAAAACAGGTCTGCGACCGAACTTATCACTTAGTCCACCCATGATCGGAGAGAACAAAAACTGCATAATGGCAAACGCAAACATTAACCAGCCTCCATAACGGGACGCCTCACTAATCCCTTCTCCGGTAAGCTTTTCAATTAGCTTAGGGACAACCGGAATAATAATTCCGAGCCCGATTACATCAACCAAAATGGTGATGAAAATAAAGATGAGTGCGTTGTTCTTTTTTACTGTCATGGTGTTTCTAATTTAGGCTAAAATCTATATAAAAGAGGCTTCCTTCTTGTTCTTTTGTTTCTACTCCAATTTTTCCTCCCTGCTTTTCAACCAACTGTTTGCTTATATGTAAACCCAAACCAATTGTGGGTTCATTGTTTAATCCAACCCTTCCTGTTGAGGTAAACTTATCAAACAAAAAAGGTACATATTGTTTCGGAATTCCGATGCCATTGTCTTTTACCGAAAGGCGAACTGAATGATCGTGCTTCTCTAAAGCAAGCGTAATAACGCCTTCGTTTTCGGATGTAAACTTGATGGCATTGCTCAATAGATTGTCCAATACACGTTGCAGTTTGGCTTTGTTCACCTCCATGATAATGTCCTGCTTGGGCAGTTGAAGGTGTATTTTACGGGCTGCATTTACCACGTGTTTCCAGGTTCTGTGTGTTTCGGTAAGCAATGCATTCATATTAACCGGCTCCAGTTTCAGTAACCCGGTATTGTTTTCTTCCTGAGCTGCAACAATGATCTCACGAATGATCATTTCGGCTTTCACACAACAATCCTCGATATGATCTATATACATTTTAGTATCTTCATCGGTGCTGCTTTCATCACGGATCAAATGGATCAGCGATTGAATATTGGCTACCGGAGAACGCAGGTCGTGTGCCACAATTCCCAATATCTCATTTTTTGAATGATCAGCAGCCTCAATCAATGCATTCTTTTCTTCAATGGTTTTTACCTTTATAAAATAGTTGGCATGAAACGAGTACACCAAACGGGAAATAATATAAAAACAAATAAGCACGATGCTGAAAATGATATAATTAAAGACCAGCAAATCCCTGTCCGTTTGAAAATATTGAATACCAATACTGAACACCACCAGGCTAAACACAATGGTAGCAAGCGTTTGAGAAAGCGAAAACACTGTTGTAACCGACACGCTGAATAACCCCAGAAGCAATAGCGTCATGGTATTACTCGGATTGTGCTGAGCCAAAAAAGAGACCCAGATACATCCTCCGATAAAGATCAAAGAAAATATCCAGGCTATCGTATTGGCCAACTTTGCTTGTGTTTGCATTCGTTTTTGATACAGCCAAAAAAGTATCACCGAAAACACAAACCCCGATAAAATAAAGAAAAAATTGGCTTCCAGGTGGTGGGGATATTTGTTTCCCAGTTCGTAATTGTTGGCAGAAAGGATAAATATCCTGTTAAATGCAGTAAACAGAAAGGAAGTAAGGGCAAACGCATTCATGACCCTCGTATTTTGAATACGGGTTTGTGCTAAAAAATTTTTAGAAAACTTGGGATTAATAGATTTTAGAAAATAAAGGATCATTGTAAACTATTAAGCGTTGATGCAAGTATATTTAAAGTTATCTATTATTGGATTACCTGTTGATAAAGTTAATGAATGTTTTACCACAATTTCCGGGAAAAGAGGTGTAATGGTTTTTTCACCAGACTAAAACTATGAACTCTTTCCCTTACCTTGCACAAAAATAAGAGATAGTGATATTTAGCGATTTTAACTTTAATCCCCAATTACAAGACGGATTGGATTCAATGGGGTTTGAAAACCCGACACCCATACAACAACAAGCAATTCCCGTAATTTTAGCCAACAAAGACCTGATCGCCTGCGCTCAAACGGGTACAGGAAAAACAGCTGCTTACCTATTGCCGACCATGCATAAAATTTCGGAAGAAGGGCATAGTAAACTGAATACATTGATCATTGCACCCACACGAGAGTTGGCTCAGCAAATAGACCAACAGGTGGAAGGATTTGCCTATTTTACAGGCATCAGCTCCATTTCGGTGTATGGAGGAAGCGATGGAAAGGCATTTGCTCAGCAACAAAAAGCCATGCGCGAAGGTGCAGATATTGTGATCGCAACCCCGGGAAGATTGCTGGCCATGCTCACATCAAGTGGTTCGGTCGACATGAGTTCGCTCAAACATCTGATCCTGGATGAAGCCGACAGAATGCTCGACATGGGCTTTTTTGATGATATTGTACGCATCATCAATTACCTTCCCAAAGAGCGTCAAACCTTATTGTTTTCGGCAACCATGCCACCTAAGATCAGGTTACTGGCCAATAAGATCCTCAACCAGCCCGAGTCGATCAATATTGCCATCAGCAAACCTGCCGAGGGAATTTTGCAGCAAGCATACATGACCTACGATACCCAAAAGGTAGCGTTGATCAAAAGTTTACTGAAAGATAAAACCCAGAACAGCATCATCATTTTTGCCGGTACCAAAGAAAAAGTAAAAGAGCTCGACAGGGAATTGAAACGTGCCGGTTTATCCATTAAAGCTTTCCACAGCGACCTGGAGCAAGCCGAACGTGAAGATATTATGCGGGCTTTCCGCAACCGCGAGATCAAGACTTTAATTGGTACCGATATCCTATCGCGTGGAATTGATGTGGATGGAATAAGCCTGGTGGTAAACTTTGATGTACCACCCGATCCTGAAGATTACGTACATAGAATTGGCCGCACGGCACGTGCCGAAACCACCGGAACAGCTATCACGTTCATCAATCCCAAAGATGCCCGCAGGTTCTTTGATATTGAAAGTTTGATCGGTTACGAAATTCCAAAACTGCCGCTACCTTCCGAACTCGGAGAAGCTCCGTTGTACCAACCCGAGGTAAGAATAAAAAACGATTTCAAAAAACCGTTCAAGAAAAAAACAGGGTTTAAAAAGAGTGGTGGTGGAAAACCGCAAGGGCAGAGGTAGGCAAATCATTATTTGGTAATAGTCAAATGCGCAAAGTGTCCGTATTGGAAATAACCCAATATTCTTATCTTGCATCCTCTACTATTTGAAACATCTGATGAAAGCGAATTTCATTTCTTTACTCGTCATTATCTTAATGACTGCATGCTCAAGTAACGAGCCCAATTATAGTGTTAAAGTTAAACTGCAAAAACTTAATGCTAAAACACTATACGATAAAGATTTGGTGTACGATGTATTATTTGATTCGGAAGAGTTAAACACTGAAGCTCTGAAGACAAAAAGTCGTTTGCTCTTCCTGCAAGGAATTGATTTGTTCAAAAACAAAAAACAACCCGGTTTAGCCGTTGTTAAATTTAAATCATCCATTTTGGTATTCCCCGATGCCAAAACTTACTATGAACTTGGAAATGCATTGCTCGACACAAAAGTAAAGGCAAACTATGAAGAAGCTATCAGAGCTTATGAAGTTGCTGAAAACTTAGGCTTTGAACCGCAAGCGCAATTGAACTTTAAAATGGCCTGTGCCAGTAATCAATTGCTTCTTGCAAAAAATGAAGACAGGGGATATTGGAAACATTGGCAAACCATCGATTACTTACGTAATTTTTTCACCAAAGGAATGCTGGACACCATTGCTGTTGCCAAAGAACCCTTATTGAAAGGAATAACAGACCTGGCATTGTATAAAAACCTGGTAATCGACATGCAAGCCTCGCAAATGGCCGGAAATAACAATAGCCTTTTTGATCTATACAAAAGAGCATTTACCACTAACGTTGGTCATTTCGATTTACCTCTTGAAAAAGTTGACATGAAAGAGTACCGTCAGTCAATCAGTTACGACTTTGCTAAATTCATTCCCGAAATGGAAAACACCGAATTTGGACGAGGCGTCTCTAATGATTTTTACTATGTCGGCATCGTTAAGCAATCGGAATCCTTTACCGCTGTTTTATACACTTCAGTAACTTTTACGGAAGAAGACCATCAACCAACCTACACCTATTTAGTTGTGTATGATACCGAAGGTGGTATCATTTCAAAAAAGATGGTTGCCTGTCAATGTACTCCTGAAAAAATTAAACGTTGTATCCTGAGTGGCGATAAAGTAGTTGTAGAGGATTATAAACGTAATTGGGAAAAACCCATAAAAGATGGGCCTTTTGAAGAAAACACAATTACAGGCCATGATTTATTGGCCAAAGCTACATACCGTATTGCCGATAACGGAACCATCACTGAAGAAGATGTTCCTGCTCATTATAACGATTCATCCATTTTTGCAAAAGTCCAATGAAACAACTGGCCGCTTTAATCATTATCCTTGCTTTCTCCTTTGGATGCAAGCAATCAACCACAACCCAAACAGCAGTTGAAGTTCCTGTATTAAGAGCCAGCCATATTTTCGATGGGGATTCGGTAAGTACATTTCTCACAACCTATGGCGACCAAAACAAAAAACTGGCCGATAGTTATTTCAGCAAAGGAGAGGGTTTGATCGATGAAAATATAACCAAAGCCATTTGGAACATGAAACGGGCAATTACCCTTTACCCGGATCTTAAATATTATACAAAACTTAAAGATGTGCTGGTAGAGAACAGATTGTATGATGATGCCTACAAACTTTTAGCCTTGCTCGTCAATAAACATTATCATAGAAATGATCAGGGTCAGTCAGCCTGGTCTTTTGTTTTCGACAAACCTGACTTTGACACGTATTATGACTTTGTCATTGTGGGAATACTCCGGGGTGGGTATTATTTTGACGCATATACTATTGACCAAGCTGTTGAATTGGGGTTTGATAAACAAGAATTTAAATCCCGTTTAGTAAAAGACAAACGATTTCCTTACGTAAAAGGAACAAAGCCTTATGATGAATGTATGTTAGCATTTTTGTCGGAAGGTGAGATTGAAACCTATTGTAATGACCCGTTACATTTTGAGACATTCCTATCCAGAATTCCTCAGGTTGAAACATCTTTTGCCATTGATAAAAACAGCATAACGAATTTTTACTACGATGATTTTAATGGCAGAAAAGGAGAGAATGGGGGAGCCTTGACCTATATTGAATCTAATTTTTTGAAACAGAAAAAAGACAACCCTAACGAATGGATTACTTATAATGTAAAAGCCAAACTCAAATTGAATGAGACGATCTGGATGCTTATTTATGCAATTGATACTTCGGCACTAGCCTGTCCGAAAGAAATGCGCCATCTTGCTTATTCCCTTGCGACCTACACATCAACCGGAGACTTAATTGATTGTAAGCAAGTTGCCTGGCAATCGGCAGAACAATTGGCAACAGCCAATATCAGCACCAATGAGGTTACGATATCTGAATACAAGCGAACCTGGAAAAAGCCTTACGATAAATACGATTTTGAAAACGAAATTGTGGTTATTGAAAATACCAGGGAGAAAAAAATGAAAATAGGCCCGGATGGAAAAATTACCGAGTTGAATCCGACTGAGGTGCTGTAATCGTTTTGTTTTTGATGATCCATTCGGCAATTAACAGATTGGGAACCCAACTTAACCAAGCCACTAAAGTGTACATTTCCTTGGCATGTAAATGAATAAAACCCGGTAATACCATAACGTAGATTCTCAAACTTATTGCCGATAATGTTAACGCATAACTGCGCACCATAAAATGAATATGGGCAGTAATATTTTGATTTCGGATACTTGTATATGCTTTGAATGTAAAGAACCACCACAAAGCAGATGTAATGCTAAACGATAGTTGTGCCCAAAAACCACCATTGGCGTAATAAGCCATAACCAAACCGCTTGGAGCACTTATCAGTAATATAAAAGCAATATAAGCCTTACCAATATTTCGATGAAAACCGGGTGCATTTACAAGAATTGGTCTAATAAACTGAATGACACCAAATGCCAGTACAAACAAGCTTGCCGTGATATGTAAGTAGAACGACCATAACCAAATATCAATATGTAAAACCGATTGTTTGGTGAGCAAAAAAGCGATATCAGTTTCAAACGAAAAGTAAGGAAACGTGATCGCAATCATCCTGTATAAACCAACTGAAACAATTAATAGAAGTAATGTTTTCAGAAAAATGTGTAGATACTTTTTAGATTTCATTGTTTGAACACAAATATAGTAGCTTCGCTCAAAATCCATTTAATGCAAGCGATCGAACAACATCCATGGACTTGGTATGCGCCCGAAGGAGCAAAATTCCTGTTTATCGGAACGTTCCCTTCGGCCAAACGCAACTGGTCGTATGATTTTTTTTACCCGAATGTAAACAACCTGTTCTGGAAAATTCTTGCTGTGGTGAGCGGACATACACTAGTACATTTAAAAGGTGAAGATGCCGTTAATGAACGCAAGGAACTGTTAAAAAACCTTAAGATCGCCATTACCGATATGGGCCATATTGTTCAGCGAACCGATGGCAGCTCGCTTGATGAAATGCTGGAGCTGATCAAACCAATGGATATTTTCCAGATCCTGGAAGAAAATCCAACCATCACCAAAATCATCTTAACAAGCAGTTCTGGAAAAGTAAGCGCATTAAGTTGGTTCAAACAGTATCTCACAACAAAACAAGCTTTCATAAAAATCAAAGCCGGTAAAAAACCGTTGTATGCCGTTTTAAATTACAAAGACAGAAAGATTGAAATAGCTGTGTTGCATTCACCATCAACCAGGGCTGCCAATCGGATTTCGTTTGAAGCGATGGTTGAAATGTATAAGAATGAAATAATCCAATAACTCAGTAAAATCAATATGTTTCGGCCATTCAATATACACTATAATTAATAATGGGTAAAACCGTTTCAAACATTATGTTAAATGACAACGTATACCTATACAAGGGTTTAAATGAAATTATAAACGGGTGTTTATTTCGATACGAACGTAAGAAATAGAATAAGGGATGTGAAAATGTAAGTTACCAACAAATGTTAATTATCAAACTTAATCACATAGTACTTATTCTGATACCTATTAATAATAATAATAGCGTCAAAAGGAATATTAGACTTATAAGAATTTTGAACAGCCTTTTTTATAACACCCTCAGGAGAACAAGCAAAACACCAATTTACAGAAGACGAATCAACAATAGTATACTTAACAATAGGCTTAGAATATACAAACACATATTTCTCAAAATACTTGCTTACCGTAGCTGTATTATTTTGAGCACACAGTGTTAATGAAACAAAAAAGGCGATTGATAAAAATAGATTTTTCATAGGATTTAAGTTTGTTTGAATTAACGCAAGGATAGTGCCGAGTTCCCAAACTTGCAAAATTATTGTCCGAAAATTGTAGGTCTGAATTGTTGCAGTATAAATAAATCCATTAGATAGACTTCCGTTATGTCACTTTTTTTGTGCCGGCAAAAAAAGTAACCAAAAAAACCTCAGGGGTTAGAAAATGCTTTTAAATACATTCAGAGAGCATAAAAAAAGCCACCCGATTAAGAGTAGCTTTTAATAGAAATAAACCAACACAGATAAAAAGAACTATATTTTCCTAAGTATTAAAGCCTTCAAACCAAGTTCGGGAGAAGCAATATTAACAAAATGAGGCTCATGAAGAACAGTACCGGAAGTAGTTGTATAACGATCAAAGTCCAACGACATCAAAGATTGATAGAACATACTTGACATAAAATCACTAATATCCGGATAAAGAGCAGCGAAACCCTCAGTATTACTAAGAATATCAAGCAACTCAGGATATGGAACTATAACAACGCTATTATAACCATTCCCGCCATAAGCAAAATCAATAGTACCATCAACAACCGAAATATAACCCAAATGGACCTCATCGGGATACATTTGAAAAGTAGCCAAGGGGTCAGCATAAGCCAAACAATCTCGCAACATTAATTTATTTACCATAATCCAGTAAAGTCAAAAAGTGATTTAATTTTAGTAAGCTTATCATTGTCGTATTTAAAGTAAGCATAAAGAGCCTGAGTAAGAGAACGACCATCACCAAACTCAATTAGAAACTGTTTATTTTTCCTAAGACCATAAACTTTATAAACCTGTTTCTTTTCGTCAGAATTAAGATTAAGCAAACGCCTAACCTCAATAAAATCCGCGTCAGTTTTAGCCCAATCAAAAACCATATTGCCTTGGAGAATTTTATACAAACTATCTGCAACATTGGTATATTTAGTATCCAAACCACTTAAACGGCCATTATCGACAACAACATCCTTTATATCTACATTCTGCATATCATCACTACCACCAGTATCAATAGTAGCAGGAGGGAAGAAGAATTTATACAAATGATAACCACCAAAAATGACGATCAAAAAAGCTATAAACCCACCGACCCATTTTAATATGGATACTATTTGATTGAAAACCATCTTTTAAATTTGTCTTTAATTAAAAAAAAAAGTGCCGTACAAGTAAGCACACCAAGTATAACCATTGCAACAGGATTAGAAGTGACTTGGACAGGAAGAATATTTTTTAACAAATCCTTCACACCAATATCAAACCACGTCTTAACTTCTCCAACAGTAATCATACTATCACCGTTTTTATCCATACCGATATTTTGTGAACCAATAAGCTTCGCCCTGGCTGAACTAACAGTTATACCTAAAATATCACTGTCTCGTTTACCAATTGCAGCAGGATAGAAGACAGCTAAATAAGCATCATAGTAAGTCTTCATTTTCCCTTTATAAGGCTTCAAATACTCATAAACGAAAGGCAATTGACCCAAAAAATCATTTGGCAACTTCTTACGTAATGACGCCTCCAAAGTCTTTAAAGTAGCGGGCATAAACTGAATTAAACCCTTGGCCTTGGTAATACTATTTACCGCCAAAGGATTCAACCCTGATTCTTTAAACATCACAGCTAAGAGCCATTCGTATTCTATTCCTAGACGAACGGCCATAAGCTGCAATTCATTTATGATAAGCGTTTTTGTATTAGTCGGAAGCCGACCCGTTAGAGCTATCATTTTTATCTTTATCGTTTAATTCCTTAACCTTTGCAATGAATGTCTCCACAGCATCAATCGCGGCCTTTACGTACATGAAAACCTTTTTAAACTTGTCCATTTTTTCGCTTTCTTAACATTGAAAAAAGAGTAACAACACCGATAGCGAGTTGAATAATCAATTTCAACATCTCACCATCGACCGGAATATTCTGAACAACTTCTATAGCACCGATACTAGTCGAAGCACCGACAACCCTTGCGACCGTATCTTGCATTACTTGGTATAATTTGAAGTACCACAATAGCCGCCATTTGGAGCAGAAGGATTAATACACAAGCCCATTTTAGCAATGTAATATTTACCATTCTTTGACGACTTAATGCAAGAGATCAAACGTTCTTCACCGGTACGCTTAAAAGTAACTTTTGCGCAAAGTTTTAAACCACCTGATTTAGAAGGCTCATCACTAAATTTGGTAGGAAAAATAAGGATAGAAACAAGCCCCCTTTGACGTGAATAATTCCAAGCAGAAACATTAGTTCCGCCATCATTTTTACCGTTAGAGACACGCTTAGCACCCGAATGTTTTTTTTGCTGACCACTTGCAGAATAACGACCAGAACCACTATTCCAATTGCTATTATTTCTTTTTTGATATTTCATCTTATGCTGATTTTACTTTTTTACGTGAAGAAGTACCTTTTTTCTTTAAGGCAACAAACGCAGCACCGGCAAGTAAAACAACACCAATAACCATTTGCGCTACCTTATTAGACTTTAAAGAAGTCAAAAGCGATTTTATTTTTTCCATTTTCGAATAAATTTTATTACAACAAATACAAGACCTACAAAGACAACAACACCGCCTATAATCCAAGGAGTATTAGGATTCGAAACCTTCCTAAAAGTTCCGGAAGCGGCTACAGTTTTAGGGAAATCAATGGTAAACATGTCAAGCAAATAACCACCGTCATCACTACCAATATAACTTACCTTATGAACACCATCATAAACACCAGCACCACTTATTTCTACGTAATCGCCCTGCTTTAAAGCAAGAACACCAAGGGTATGAAAACCAGTTTCTATGCCATTATTTTGCCCACCAACCCAATCAAATTTACCTGACTCTATTTTAGGACTATTTACGTAGGTATTCCACGCAACATCACTAACTTGAGAAAAGATTCGATCTTCATAAGGATAAGGACGACCTTCATTTCTACCATATACGTAATAATGATAAGCAATCGCCTTTCTTACATAACCCTCATCATTCAATCCCAAATTATTAGCCCAGTACCACACATCGGGATTATTACCGGCATAAATCTCAATCACAAAATCACTTGGAATAGTAAACAAATCCAACTCTTTGCGAAGAGTAGCATTATTAGGGTTCGACTCTATTTTTCGGGGCTTCAACTTATTATAAAGCATAATACCACCACCTACGGCAGCCATGACAGCACCACCTACAGCACCACCAACAGTTGAAGTAATAGGAGCGAAAGGACCACCAAGCAAACCAATTGAAGCACCAATAGTAGCACCGCTTCCTGCCATAGCAAGAACACCAGTAGCATTCAACTGACCCTTTTTTGCAGCGTCAGCAGCATCAACAGCAGCATTGGCAGTATTAATAGCCTCATTTGTTGTATCTAAAGCAGACATCTAATCCCAAAGATTATGCTTAACAGTTACATACTTGTCACCATTACCACGACCACGCAAACGCTTAAAGATCGAATAGATGACATAAATAACACCGCCTGGGATAATCAAAAAGATCAACACCAATTGCAACCACTCAGGCAACGTTTTAACCCAACGTGAAAGGGCAAGAAAACCAGTATCGTTTGACACTGGGATAACCTCAGCATTCAAACGCGGGTCATCATTGCGAATAACATTGTCCGCAGTCTTAATAGCAGCAGCACCAATATTTAGAATATCAGCAGCTTTTACAACAAGACCCAAGATCGGATTATTTGCCAAAGACAAACCATCCGTAATATCTGCACCTAAATTTAAACTAGATAATGTCATTTTCTTATTTTGCTTTTTAGCTTTACGGGGTGCCTTATAACGCAGCCTATACCGCTTTTGACGTTTTAATTTACCCATGATCTTTAAAGGAAGGGACCGCCTCTACTAACAAGTGTGGGTTCAAGGCGGAACCTTAATTTTTTACTTTGGTTAGTTAATAGAAGTCTTAGAAAGCAAACACCATCTTACCACAGCGGCACCAGTTGAGTTAATTTTAACGCCCTGATACTGAGAAGTGTCAACGAGTAGGTAAGTATCTTCGACAGGAGTCCATACACCGCCCGCAGTTTCTTTTATGTAACCATAGTTACCGAATTGAACATCCTCATCCAACATATGTTGTTTAGATTTGTCAATACTTTGATTTTTTGAAGTGTAAGTAACCCCATTATGATTTTTGTCAATAGACATCAACAGGATACCACCAAGATCAACAGTGGCAGAATACTTATTCAAGTCAAGAGCATTCGAACGGTAAGTAAACCAATTTGAAGCCTTTTTATTCGATGTCAAATTCTCTACCGTAGCAGTAGTTAACAAATCGTTAAAAACAACTTCGATATAGTCATCATCACTGGAATTAACGTTACCATCGGCAATAACCACATGCTTAACATGAGTTGTACCGTCAAGACGCAAAAGATTTTGACGAAGCAAAGCTTGTTGCATGGTTAACACAGCAGCAACTGGCTGTAAAGGAATAATCGCAACATCTTGCATACCTTTACGTTTACGTGTAACAGAGATATTTACACCGGCCATATCGTCACCAGTAATTTTTAATCCGCAAAGAATACCATCAATTTTTATTGTTCTGTTTGAAACCGCCATAGCAATATATTTTTATTTTGTTTTTGTGAGTACAAACCAAGAACAAAACGAGGAATTTAATGCAAGAGAAACCTAGGAATATGAATTGAGGGTTGTTGCTCTTTACTGGTTTTCAAGATAATAGCGTTCCAAGAATGTACCTCTTGCATGAGCGATTTTACAGCAGAATAATTGTAAACGGGTATTCGATTATATAAATGAAGGAGTTGGCCACGGGCTGTTTTTATCCATTTACTTTGGATTTCAGCGCGTATTAATTCACCTGTCTGTTTATTGATATATTCATTATTTGGTTGCCTTAGAACAACATCAAAAGGAGTGACATAAACAGGAGTATTAGCAAGATATTCTTTGACGGCTTTATACATCTTAAGCCTGCCTTTACGAACAAGACGAAACCGCTTAATCTTTTTATCCATATATGCCTGAGAGCCGAATAAATCAAACTCAGTACGCAGACAGAAATCGCTATACTTACGACCTGTAGCAAGACGACTAATAGTAAGGCTACAATTCCAAGCAGCACAAGCGAATTTATCCTTTGTTTTGGTGACATACTTAGTCATGTAAATGCCCAATGTTTTAGGCTGTGTAATGCGTTTTACATCGAATGGGTTTAGCTTTGTTTGTCCGGTAGGGAAATGGATTCCCACATTATTTTGACAGCGGACCCAGTATTTGTTAAAATATGATATGTTCCAATAGCGATTTGTAAACAAATGAAAATGTATATTACCTGGATGCGCTTTATTCTTATGTTGACGTTCAGCAACCCATAAATATTCGAAATTTGGGTCTTTTTTTCGTGTCCATGTAAGGAAATTATTAAGAGCCTTTTGTGCGGTTTTATCATCGGTTTTATTGATAAAAGTGAGAGTTACAAAGGTTAACGCAGGTCGCTTTTTAGTACGTCTCGCGGCTTCGATTTCTGAAAATAACCACGAGTGAAGCTTATCCTTAATTCGCCCTCGTGATCTATCACTAAGACATCTAAGTTTTGATGTGGCAGCCTTATCTTGATCGGAAATGGTAAACGTTGGAATTGCGCTACTTTTATTGACGCGGATATTGCGTCTAAGTCCTTCGAATTTAAGGTTAATAACATCATATTTATACTTTTTGCGTGTTAGCGAGCTGCCTATTAACTTTGGAGATTCGTGCTTTAAATGCGTGTTCAGAGCCAACACACTTCGGTATCCTACATTGTAAGTACTCATTTGATAATTTGAGAAATAAACGGATAGTCAATAGTGTAGATTTGCGCCCTTTTACCATATCATTTTCAATGGTTCTACACAGCGGAGACAGTAATTTTTGTAATTCGTATTTGTGAAGTGAAAGCATGTTACAATAGGTTTAATTGTTCAGCCCTGTAAAGAGGTAAAGAAGACAAACCAAGTTGAACCGGAGCGATATCAACATGAAGATCTCTAATAACCTCCACATCCTGCTTTGGGTGTTGGAGAATGGTATGAAGAGAGACTGAAATAGCGTTAATTGGAGCAGTACCTGTATACTTAAACTCAAGTTTGGCACACACACCAAGTATATCAACAGAGGCAATAAACATGCAGCCACTATCATTATCAAACGAATACTTATAGATGTTTTCATATCTGTATAATTTTGTTATGTAATTAATATGTTCGATGCATTCAGTTGAGCCGCATAGACGGCAGTAGGTGAGAGGCATAATTATTTACCTCCTAATGATGAATGAACCTTTGACCAGTAAGAATAACCCTCGATAGTTTTTGCCCATGAAAAGCCGCTCAAAACAGCGTATGCATGAGCATTTTTAAAGACAGCTACAGGGATAAGATCATTTAAACAACCGTGAGTAGTAACAGAAAGAATTGAGATAATTTGCAAATCAGTTAAGCTATTACAATAACAGTCAAAACGACTTGGCAAAGAGGCTAATTCAATAGTAAAATCAATACCCTTGATACATTGGAGAGTGAAACGTGAAATACTATGATTACGCACATAGACAATAAGCTGTTTGAAGCTACTAAAAGTTACGATAACTGGACCTTTAGAATGATCATTTTTATAACTGATCTTAATTAATAAATCTTTCATATTATTTGCGGGTTTTGGTTGGTTTACGAAGTGGCTTTTTAGTAGCTGAAAGCGTTTTAATAACAGTTGCACCGAGATTTTCAAGTACACGGCTATCCGTGTGCATATCGCGCCTAATAATTAATATCTGATAATCCAACATCATGAGTTCATTGATAAACTCAGAATTTGCGAAATACTTAACAGTACTAATCATGTCTTGAATATTATCCAAAAGCCTTTGCATGGCTTTGTATTCGTGAATTTGGTCAGGAGATTTGTGTTTAATAATTATTGACTTTTCGCACTCAAAGACATTGTAGAAATCAGAATGAAGTGCATGTAAATCAAAATACTCTTTGTGAGTTTCAAAATCTTGGCGCTCAAGAGTGCAACGATAAATTGAAAATAGGCGGGTCGAAACGCTTTGCGTTTGCTTAAAGGTGATGTAGTAATCTGTGAGGTTTGTAGTCATATAAAAGCTTGTTTAGGCCCGTCAAATCTACAATTTAAAACCTTATAATTAATATTATGTTAAATAGATATTATAAAGAATAAGGAGCAACTCTGCTCCTTATTCCATGTATATTAAATATGATTGTTGGCTTATTCATCCTCCAAAGCCAATCTCTTCTTTTTCGTTTCCATTGTTTTTTGCTCATCCCCTAAATTGGCATACACTTGTTGCATGCTTAGCAAAATACTTTTCATGGTTCCTTTTTTGTATTCTTTTGCTGCAGCGTCAGTTTCCGGTAAACCTTCGGCATATTCCAACGCCTTGCTAAAATATCCTAACGCAACCGTTAAAATCGCGTCTTGATCTTTTTTCATGATAGCCCATTTTTTATCGTACTCTGCCTGGGTTGGCGCTGAAAGTGCATTCATGCGCTCCACAATTTCGGTTGTTTTGTTATTGGTTAACGCTCCCAAATTGTAATACGCATCAATATAATCATCTTTCAATTCAATTACTTTCTTGTAGTCAGCTTCAGCTTTGGCAACATATTCCTTTTGCATTCTGAACAATGAATCCGACAGTTTTGCATTCGATTTTGCGGCTGCTTCCAATTTTGATTTTACAGCTGCATTGGGCTGTACTTTTGATTTTTTAGATAAAATGGCTGATGTATCTCTTGCTTGTTTGGCATGTTTATTGGCATTGGCAGCGTAATTATCATACACATTTCCCCTTACAAACAATAAGGTGATGTTTTCATTATCCAGGTCCAAAGCATCGTTTAGTTTTTTAAGCAAAATATCCTGGCGGCCTTGTGCCATATAGATATTCAACTCCATATTGATAAGGTCCTTGTCCGTTTGGAACTTAGAACGCCCAAGCTCAATATAGGTCATCCCTTTTGCCGTATCTTTTTCTGTGAAGTAGATATTTCCCATCAACAAATACACGATCGGATCCTGGTAATCCATATCAATCAGCTTTTGAAGGTTTACTTTGGCTGTAGCATAATCCTCCGTTTTTAATCCAAGATCAGCTAAACTCAACAGGATGTTCTTTTCGTTGATATTGTTTTTCTTGAGGTCGTTTCCTTTATCAAATGGAATCACATCCAATGTATATTGAAAATACTTGGCTGCATTTTTTGAATCTTTGGCCTGAGTAAATTCAATTGCTTTATTATAGGTAGCAAAGGCACTGTTCACAATGGCAAGATCGCAATAGTAACTGAACCGGTCTTTGGTATCTGTTTCAACACATTTTTTGCAGGCAATAGCCAATTTTTCAACACCATCTGCGTCAAAAATCTTAGCATAATCGGGATTGCGGTAAAGCGTATCGTAAATGGCTGCGCGGTAAAACCACATTTTAGGATCATTTTTAGTTTCATCATGTACGGCAGCAGCATCGATGGATTTTTTTGCATCTTCCATCTCCCCGTTTCTTAAATAAATGGCAGCACTTTCAACTGCATTTTTTTGCGCTGATACGGCCAATCCAGATAAGGCGGCTACAAGCAACAATACTTTTTTCATAAACAGAATATTAGAATTAATATCGCGAAACTAACCCTTTTTGTTATAAAAACAGAGGGCTTTCTGCCACCTATTTTATATTATATTATTGTTAATTATTCGGGATTGTCTGTCTATTTCCAACAGCAGACTCCCCTTTTGGTGGGTAAATGGTGTGAATTGATGCATGTTAAATGCTATTTTTGTGAACGTTGAGATATGATAAAAGAATACCAAGGTTATTTATATAAAGACAAAGAAATAAGTTGGATGCTGTTTAACGAACGCGTTCTTCAAGAGGCTGAAAACACAGAAACCCCTCTATTGGAACGCCTTAAGTTTTTGGCAATTTTTTCTTCCAATAATGATGAGTTTTTCAGGGTTCGTGTGGCCACTTTGCGCAGGGGCGAAAAAAAGACCGTGAGAAAAGCCCAGTCGGAAACACAGTTCTCGGCCGATATTACACTTGCCGAAATTCAACGTATTGCAGTTATCCAACAGGATCGGTTTAATAAAGTTTACACGTCCATTTTGAAAGAACTGGCCTTGCAAAAAATATTCATCATTAATGAGTTGCAATTAACAGACGAACAAAAGATTCCGGTAAAAGAATATTTTCACAAAGAAGTTTTGCCATACCTGTTCCCTATTTTAATTGACGACCTGAAACAGATCCCTCACTTGCGCGATCGTTCTATTTACCTGGCGGTGAAACTCAGTGATACAACAGAACAACTAAAATCCAAGCATGCGCTGATTGAAATTCCGAATAACCCCCTAAAACGTTTTTACATTTTACCACGCAACGATGAGAACACCTATATCCTATTTTTGGATGATGTGATCCGCAGTTCGTTAAAGCATATTTTCTCTATTTTTAACTACAACCAGTTTGATGCTTATACAGTAAAACTGACACGTGATGCGGATTTTGTGCTTGAAAGTGAAGAGAACGATACGTTCAAAGAAACCCTGCTCGATAAAATTCAGAAAAGCATTAAACAACGGAGCAAAGGCGTGCCCACACGTTTTGTGTATGACAATAATATACCCAAGAGTATGTTGGATTTGCTCACACAAAAACTGCAACTGAAAAATGTAAACCTCATTCCGGGTGGTCGTTACCATAATTTCAAAGACTTTATGGACTTTCCGCGAGTGGGAAATGTGAACGACTTTTACCCTCCCATGCCACCGGTTTCGGTTACCGAACTGGATCTGGCAAAAACGATGTTTGATGTGGTGAAAGAAAAAGACTTTGTTCTTCACCATCCATACCAAAGCTTTGATTATTTGATCCGCATGCTGCGTGAAGCAGCTATTGATCCCAAAGTACATACGATTAAGATCACTTTATACCGGGTGGCCAAACACAGCAACGTGGTGAATGCCTTGATCAATGCCGTGAAAAACGGCAAGAAAGTGACTGTATTAATGGAGCTTCAGGCCAGGTTTGATGAAGAGCATAATATCTTTTGGACAAACCAATTGCAGGAAGCCGGGGCGCATGTTCATTTCGGTAAACCGGGACAAAAAGTACATTGCAAACTCTGTTTGATCTACCGCGAGGAAGATGGAAAAACAGTGAAGTATGCTCATCTTTCTACCGGAAATTATAACGGACAAACAGCCAAGTTATACTGCGATCATAGTTTGTTTACCAAAGACCTTCGATATACCAATGATATGGAAAAGCTAATGGACATGCTTTTTCAAAGCCAGCGCAAATACAAGTTTGATCATTTGTTGGTGGCACCGGATTACCTGGCAAAACAATTGTTTGAGCTAATTGATAAAGAAATAGCCAATGCCAAAGCGGGCAAACCTGCATATATTATTGCCAAAATGAACAGCCTGATGGATGACGGCATGGTCAAAAAACTATATGAAGCCAGCAAGGCGGGAGTTAAGATAAACCTTATTGTAAGAGGTATTTGCACCATTGTTCCCGGTGTTATTGGGTTGAGCGAAAACATCCAGGTGGTAAGCATTATCGATCGCCTTTTGGAACATGCCCGCATTTTTGTTTTTGCCAATGGTGGCGATGAAAAAGTATACCTGTCCTCTGCCGACTGGATGACCCGGAACTTATACAGAAGGATTGAATGTGCATTCCCGATTTACGATGAATACTGCAAACAGCAGATCCGTGACATTGTGAATATTCAACTGAGAGATAATACAAAAGCCCGCATTATTGACCAGGATTTCGACAATAAGCTTATTGTAAAACACGGAGCAAAAGCAATCCGTGCGCAGTATGAGATCTATGCATATGTGAAAAGTCTTTAACCCGATTTTGCTTCCTGGTTTGTGCCCCGGTTAAAAATAACCCAACCATATCAGCCAATTACTTACCTTTGTGCCGTGCAAAACAGATTGTCGCCTTATTGCAATACATAGGGAGGAAAGTCCGGGCAACACAGAGTACCGTGCCACCTAACGGGTGGGAAATGCAGTATAATATTGTGTTTACAGAGAGTGCCGCAGAAAATTAGACTACCTCATCACAACGTGTTTGTGAAGAGGAAAAGGTGAAAAGGCGGTGTAAGAGACCACCGCTCCGATAGCAATATCGGAGGCAAGGTAAACCTCACGGGTTGTAAGGCCAAATAGGCCGGGGGCTTCAGCTCCGCTCAGCATACGTCCACTCATTCGGTGAGTTATGGCGGTGGTTGAGCGGAGCCGAAGCTAAGAGCTACTCGTTCGATCCCGGTGGGTAGGCTGCTAGAGGTAACTAGTGATGGTTATCGGAGATAAATGACAATCGTTCTGATCCTGCAATTGTAGGATCAGGAAACAGAACCCGGCTTATCGTTTTGTACAAAAGATAAAGGAGGCTTCGGCCTCCTTTTCCATTTAAACTGGTTTAATTTATTGGTTTGGAGATGGAGTTGAATAAAATATATTTGTAGCTGCGTGGAGAATATTACAACAACCCAAAAATGCTTTATTGTTTTGCCTTGTTACAATGAAAACAAGGCTATTTTAAAGCTTCTGTCAGAAATTAAAACCGTAATCCAATCAACAGGTGAGGCCTTCACCATTGTGGTGGTTGACGATCACAGCACCGATAATACACTCTCTTTATTGCAAGCCGAACGCCAGCATTTTGAAACACCATTACTGAAACTTTCCATACTCAGATTAACGATCAACCAGGGACATCAAGGCGCTATATATGCCGGATTGCAATACTGCCACGAACAAAAAGCTACCCGGATTATTGTAATGGATAGCGATGGAGAAGACGATCCTGCGGTTATCCCTGCCCTGCTTCGTGAAGCCGTTGAAAACAGTATTGTATTGGTGAAAAGAGGAAAACGCAAAGAGGGTGCATTGTTTTTGATAGGATACTTCATCTATAAAATGGTGTTTAAGTTTTTAACAGGTGCCAGGCTCACCTTTGGGAATTACTCCATTATTAATGCTGAAATATTAGACATCATCTTAAGCAAAAACCGTTTTATCCATTATGCCTCAACATTATCAAAACTGCGGATCCCCAAATCATTTGTGGTGAGCAATAGGCGCGAGCGTTTGGATGGAAAATCAAAAATGAGCTATTCCAATCTGATCCTGCACGGGATTAAATCATTTGTGGAATATGCCGATGAGCTATTGATAACGGTACTCAAAATATTTGTGCTAAACATTACTGTTTTTATCATCAGCATCGGGTGGGTTATTTTCCAAAAACTATTTACCAATAATGCCATACCCGGTTGGGCAGGAAGTGTTACCCTCCTGCTTTTGACGGCCACCATTATCAGCTTAGGATTTTTTGTTTCCGGAATTTTCCTCCTCAAAATATCCAATAACCAACAAGTGAATACGATTAAATACGAAGTTAAATGAGCGAACAATTTTTATATACAGGCGATGATGTGCTGAGTGTAATGTCGACCCATGCTGTTAACCGCAACAATTTCATTGAAAGCCTCATTGTAAAGGCTTTTAATTTAACAGCCCTTTCATCCCCGGTGAATCTGCTGGAACTTGGTGCAGGCAGAGGTGAGTTTATCAACCGCTTTGCAGGCCGCACCAATATCAGCACGTTTGTAGTAGAACCCGATTTGAAATACCTGAACAACCTGAGCCAACTGCATAAAGGATATGCAGATATCAAGGATGTGAGAGAAACATTGGATTTTGTGTATGGAATTGATGTTTTGGAACATATAGAGAATGATACCGAGGTATTAAAAATGATCTACGATAAACTTCCTATCGGGGGTAAATTGCTTATTTATGTTCCGGCACGCATGGAATTGTATTCGCAGTTTGATAAAAATATTGGTCATTTCAGAAGGTATACAAAACCTGAATTGAGAAGTAAAATCACCCAGGCAGGTTTCCATATCGACACCATTACCTATCATGAATTATTAGGGTATTTTGCAGCCTTTACCAATAAGTTTTCGAAGTCGGGCGACCTTAATCCAAAGGCTGTTGCGGTATATGATAAAGTGTTGGTACCTCTTACCAACCTGTTGGAAAAATACCTGTACACACCCATTGGCAAAAGCCTTTATGTAATTGCGACAAAAAATGGATAAGCTTGAATTGAATTGGAAACGGTTAACCATTTTCGGTTTTATCCTGTTTTTAATCTCCGTTTTTACACTGAACATTTCTGCCTTTTGTGACGAAACATATTACCTCGAAAATGTCACTATTTTTCAAACGTATTTTTTCGGAGACGATTTTTTCAGGCTGTTAAAAGGTCCTGCCGGGCCAACTTTTGCCTGGGTACATTTCCTGTTCGAACCTTTTACGCATCTTGATATTTTTCGTTCGCGATTGGTGAATGTTTTGTTGTTTGTGGTAATGATCATCTTGTTTCGAAAACTATTCATGCAAACCGTTTCGGAACATTTTAACCAGGGCTGGTTAAACATCCTGATCGTTCCCACCACTTTTGTGATAGCAGGATTTGCCATTACACAAGTACCTACACTGATCTTTTTACTTTTGAGCATATACCTCATGTACCGACTCTTAAATGAGGAATTATCGCTGGCACAAAATATCATTTACAATTTATTGTTTGCTGCCTGCTTTGCTTTGGCCATTTTGGGCCGCCAACCTTATTTGGTATTGGGTCTTAGCATGGGCATATATGCATTGCAACAATCTTCGTTCAATATACTAACTGCGGCCGGTAAGTTTTACGGATTGGGATTAACACTGCTTCCCCTGATGTATGTGTTCTCAATCTGGAATGGTATTCAACCTCCATCTACCCTATTTGTACAAGAGGGATTGCGGGTTGATCATTTGTTGTATGCATTTGGGTATGCAGGGATTTACATCCTCATCATCACTCCCCGTTTTTTTGTTCCGGTTCAAAATCGCAAACAACTGTTCGGCATCATTGGAGGATTTGCGTTCCTTTATATAGCGAATCTCTTTGTTGGTTTTGCAACCAAAACACCTCTTAAAAATATTGTGAACCGAATTTTGGGTGACACGCTCTTATACCATTGGAGCATTTTTGCTTCTACTTTGTTAATTGCTTTCGCGCTTTATTTTGCATTTACAATCCTGTTTCGCATATACGAAAACAGAAACAGCAATTGGTTCATATTCTTAGGCATATCAACGATGTTGATTTTCGCTACCTGTATTAAGATAACCCATCAATTCAGTGCATTGTATCCATACCAAGCTATTCCTTTTTTGCTGCTGATGGCTGCAAAATATGATACCATCAATAAATATAAACTGATCGTATCCGGGCTGCTCATCATTTTGGGTTGCTTCAATTATTTTTTCTACGCTTAATTTTTAAGACAAACCTCGCTATCTGTCGCGATTGGGCTTCGCCCAATCCTGTAATGCACAATAGGTTTGAGCTTGTTTAGAATAATTGCTTGTTCTATTCTATTAACCAGCAATGGTTTACCTAATACAAATGACAATCATGTTTAGTTTACGGAACCTGATTTTTCGTCTCCAAAAAGAAAAAAAAGGAGACTTAGACCTCCTCCTTTTTCTTTTTTATAATTTAACTACTTTAATCGTCTTCAGATACTGCATGTTTTTAAATATTTTCAAATAGTAGGAGCCTTTTTCGATGCTGTTTAATTCTATTGCAGTCGATTCTAGTCTCCCCTTTAAAATTTCTTGTCCTACTATATTTACTAATTCAAATGAAAAGTCCTCTATTAAGCCTGCATTGTTTAAATCTAATTCAATCTGATTTACAAAAGGGTTAGGATAGGCTTCAATCGAAGAATTTATCTGAGATCTTTTTTTAGCTATTGAAGTTGCACCTAAAAATGATTGCGTTATAGTTGCATCATCATGTAAACCATCAGATTGTACTGATAAATAATTACTTCTGGCTGTATGCTCTTTATTACTCGATACAAATAATAAAACAGTGTCGGTTTTGATTCCTGTTGTTTTGGAAGGGGTAATCCAATTAGCATCATTAATTGAAAGCGTCCAGTTTTGTTCAATATTGCTGTAAATAATCATTTTGAGAAGAGTATCTCCATAACTTAATGATATGTTTTGAGGCAAAGAAATATTAAGATATTTCTCAAGCCCGTATTGCTTTATTGAAACTTCGTATGCTATTGTATCAGAATTCATGATATAAAACTTCCCAAATCTTGGCAATAAGTTACCATTAGCCTCTACGTTTATTGTAATTTCATCATTAACATCTCCTTGGATTTGATTAATATGGAACCATGCATCGCTTATTTGCATATTAACAATTCGCCAGTTATTTACCAGTACTTTATGAGAGATATTTCCGCCTTGCTCACCAGACACCAGTTCTATATTTTCAACAACATTTTTTCCAGGATCTTGGCTAATTAAAATGTCATAATGACCAAAGCTTATTGTACTGTCTCTGCAATAAATTGATAAATAACCTTGTCGTGCTGATAATGTTGGATTTGGGCCAATCAAAACTTGTATAGTGTCTGTATCTATCCCTTTATTTTTTGACAGATATAAAAATCCTGGCGCACTATTGGATATATCCCAAGAAATTCCCGTATTTGATTTTATAATAATAGTTAAAACGGTATCTTTTTCTTTAACCATTGAATTTGAAGGGAAATCAACCGTAAAATAGGGTGTAGCTGCAGTATCGCCTTCTTGGGTAATTTTTATAATAATTTTTTGGCTGGTATCACATTTTGAAACAATTTTAAACTCAGCAATTCTTTTTTTGATCGAAAAATTTCTGTCTAAACTAAACGCGACTACTTTGTTTCCTGTTCCACTAAATACAGCTGGGTGTACCCATTTAAAGGCTTGTTGGTCAATAACCACTTCCCAATCAGATTGATTTTCAATTTGTGCTTGAATAGACTGAGCACTTTTAGATATATTATATTGTAAGGAATCCTCTTTAAAGGGACATACTGCCTTTTCATTGTATCTTACAAGTCCTTGCCTATAATAATCATAACCCGATAGCCATATGCTGCCATCTGATGATGACCAGACGAAATTATAAGTAGGAATAAAACCAGGTAACCAACTTCTGCCAGACAATCTTTTTACAACTGGATTAGGAGACAAACCCACTGAAAATGAGGTGTATATATCATCATCAGCGCCAAATGCAATCGAATAAAAAGTATTCATACCAACTAAAGAATGAACTACCCAAGCGCTCTTTTTATATTCATAAAAAGATCCTTCTCTAAAATCTGCAATATTTTGGCCACCAGCTACAACTCTATTCCCTCTTGCATTAACAATCATGAACCGACAATCTTTTCCTACTAAATGATGTGTCCAGCTATTGCCATTAAGCATGCTTGTTCCATTAATTGAACCAAACCAAACTTGGTTGCTGCTATCAACAATAACAGAAGTTATTGTGTTGCTACATAAATTGGGCGTGTTTGTGGTTGTATAGTTAACCCACAACGAATCTGGTGTAAGTTTAAATAAACCCTGGCCTTTAGTACTAATCCATTTGTTATTTGTTTTATCTACACCAATAGCAATAATATCTATACTCGTTAATGGAGAATTGTGTTGATTATATACTATAAATTTTGTTCCATTGTATTGAACAAGGCCACTATCGGTAGCAATCCACACATATCCATTATTATCACTTACTGTTTGACGAATACTATTACTTGGTAATCCATCTTCAACAGAGTATTGAACCCACTCTTTTTCATCAAATTTATACAATCCATTAGCATATGTACTAACCCAAAGAATTTGAGAAGAATCTACTCTTACATGTTGTGCACACTGAACATTTAAACCTATTCGTTTTGAAAGAATAAATTTGTTTTGATTGTTGTCAAAGTCCATTAATTCTTCTTTTAGAAAAAGACCATTCGCTAATAAGTTGCCTTTTTCGTCATTCACAATTATTGTCGATTGAATCGGATAGTTTTCCCAAACGCTTAAATTGCTTATCTTTTGAACGATCGAATCTGTGGCTAGCCATTTATTATTCAATGGATCAATATGAATTCCCTTTATATTATTGTTTAATAAATTACTATTCGTTGTCGTATAAAAAGTAAATGCGATTCCATCCCAAACAGAAATACCTTTTGGCCCGCCAATCCAAATCAATCCATTTATATCTTCGGATATTGCTGTTATCGTATCATTTAAAATAGCAGAATTATCTGTATTATAAATAGTCCAATCTGTATCATTATAAACAAAGAGGCCAATATTAGTACCAACCCATTTTCTGTTTTTTGTGTCAATAAAACATTTTTTAATATTCGTTTTAGAAACTAAACTATTCGTATCTGCTAATGTCCAAATGGCATTTTGTAAAAGGTAGAAACCAGCTTCTGTTCCGACCCAAACTTTGCGTTTATCTTCGAAACTAATTGTGTTTATTATATTGGATGCTGGTGTTTCGCTGCCTGTTTTTAAAATCGATTTATGTAATAAGCTATCAAACACAACAATTCCGTCATTTGTTCCAACCCAAATTTCGGCACTATCAATTGAGTTCACACAAAACACTTGTGATCCGTTAGCCGCAATTCTTACCCATGTTTTTTTATTAAAATAGTTTAATTGATTGCTTGAGGCAGAACTTTGCCATTTATGTCCTCTCCTATCTACATATATACAACTAGAGGGGTATTCCCCCGAATAGCTAATGGCCAAATGAGGTTCATAATAACTAAAAACCTGAGCCTTTCCTGCTTTAGTATTCAAAACAAGTAAACCAATTATAGCAAAAATTCTAGTTAATGTTTTCATACAAAGGATGTTTATACGAATGTACCTCTTTTTTTTTCGTTGTCTTTTATTCTTCCAGAATTCTTTAGCGCTTTTATTTACAAAAAAACCACCAACCGATTATTCGATTGGTGGTTTTACTTTATATGAGATTGAATCTGTTATTTATTCAGCCGGTGGTGCATCAGTAACCTCAGCTTCTCCGGTTGCGGCTGCATCCGGGTTGTCGTTGGTTGGCTCCTCTCCGATCATTCCTTCAGCATTTTCTGCAGCCTCTTCCACTTCTTCTACATAATCTACTTTTGCAATCGAAGCGATGGAATCTTTATCGTCAATATTGATCAAACGTACACCTTGTGTTACACGACCCAATACCCTCAGATCTTTTACACTTAAACGAATGGTGATACCGGCTTTGGTCATGATCATGATATCATTGGTATCGTCTACTTCTTTAATGGCAACGAGCTTACCTGTTTTTTCGGTAACATTCATGGCCATTACTCCTTTACCTCCACGATTGGTGATACGGTAGTCTTCCACATCACTGCGTTTACCCATACCATTTTCGGTTACCACCAAAACATTCGTTGTTTGCGGATTTTCAATTGCGATCATACCCAATACCGTATCGCCTTCGGCAAGCCTGATGGCTCTCACTCCGGTAGCTGTTCTTCCCATCGGGCGAACGCTTGCCTCGTTAAAGCGGATGGCTTTACCTTCCTGGCTCGCAATAATAATCTCACTTGTTCCGCTGGTTAAACGCGCCTCAACCAACATATCTCCCTCACGCACATTGATGGCATTTACACCATTCGCACGCGGACGAGAATATGCTTCCAGGGTTGTTTTTTTGATGCTACCTTGCTCAGTACACATCATTACATAATTATTTGCCAGGTATTCAGGATCACTTAAGTTTTTAACATTTAAGTAGGCCATTACTTTATCATCAGCCGATATATTAATTAAGTTTTGGATGGCACGTCCTTTTGAGGTCTTATCACCTTCCGGGATTTCCCACACCTTGATCCAGTAGCATTTACCTTGGTTAGTAAAGAACATGAGATAATTATGGTTGGTAGCCATAAATACATGCTCAACAAAATCTTCCTGGCGTTTGGCCACACCGCGCGAACCTCTTCCTCCCCTGTTTTGTGTACGGTATTCACTTAATGAAGTACGTTTTACATAACCCAAATGTGAAATGGTTATCACCACCTCGTCATCTGCAATAAGGTCTTCCATGCTCATGTCGTTTCCGGCATGTACAATTTCGGTTCTGCGTTTATCGCCATACTTTTCTTTCATCTCGGTCAATTCTTCCTTGATGATCTTGTAACGTAACGATTCGTCAGCCAATACTTCCTGTAAATAGTTGATTAACTTCATCAACTCTGCGTATTCGTCTTTAATTTTATCGCGCTCCAGTCCTGTTAATACACGTAAACGCATATCGAGGATCGCTTTTGCCTGGATCTCGCTTAGTTTAAAACCAGACATCAAGCCTTCGCGGGCATCATCCGGAGTTTTAGCTTCACGAATCAACTTAATAACAGCATCCAGATTATCTAATGCAATTAATAATCCCTCTAAGATATGGGCACGTTTTTGTGCTTCTTCCAACTCAAATTGTGTTCTGCGAACCACAACCTCATGGCGGTGCTCTACGAAAAATTTGATCTGGTCTTTCAGGTTCAGCATCTCAGGGCGACCTTTTACCAAAGCCACATTGTTTACACTGAAAGAAGTTTGAAGTGCTGTGTACTTATAAAGCTTGTTTAAAACGATGTTTGGAATAGCGTCACGTTTAATATCATAAACAATACGCATTCCTTCTCTGTCACTCTCATCACGAATTTCAGAAATACCTTCAATTACCTTTTCGTTGATTAACTCTGCAGTTTTGGCAATCAGCGTGGCTTTGTTCACCTGGTAAGGAATCTCGTTCACCACGATCTGGTCTTTACCTGTTTTGCTGGTTTCAAAAGTTGCTTTACCGCGCATTACAATACGTCCGCGACCGGTTTCTAAAGCTTCTTTCACGCCTTCGTAACCATAAATGATACCTCCTGTCGGGAAATCGGGAGCTTTCACATGTTTCATCAACTCGGATATTTCAATATCGCGGTTATCGATATAAGCCAATATACCATCAATAACCTCTGTTAAGTTATGAGGTGCCATATTGGTTGCCATACCCACCGCAATACCCGATGCTCCATTTACCAATAAATGCGGGATTTTTGACGGTAAAACAGTTGGCTCTTGCAACGAGTCGTCAAAGTTGGGGCGAAAATCAACTGTGTTTTTATCAATATCAACCAGTAATTCTTCTGCTATTTTACGCAAACGAGCCTCGGTATAACGCATTGCTGCCGGAGGATCTCCATCTACCGAACCAAAGTTTCCTTGTCCGTCAACCAATGTGTAACGCATGCTCCAGTCTTGCGCCATGCGCACCATTGCATCGTAAACTGAACTATCACCATGTGGGTGAAACTTACCCAAAACTTCTCCTACGATACGTGCCGACTTTTTATAAGGGCGGTTTGAAGCCAATCCCAACTCGGTCATACCATACAAAACCCTGCGGTGCACGGGCTTTAATCCATCGCGCACATCAGGTAACGCACGCGAAACAATAACCGACATCGAATAATCGATGTAAGCTGTTTTCATTTCATCTTCAATGTTGATGGTAATAATTCTGTCTTCTGCCATTTTTAGTTAATAGTTTTTAGATCATTGATCATAGTTTCCTTTGGTTTGATAGTCAATTGTATTTGCAACAATGTACCATAAACGATGAGCTATGAACTGCATTTCAGCAAGCATTGCAAGATATGGGATAAGGGCTTCAGAAGCACTATTTTTAAATAGAAAATACCCACAAATTATTTGGGTTTTGTGGATAATGAAAAGTGGTTACATTTGATGTTTTAGATCTTATTTCATGAAGCATATTCGTTTATTTATATTACTGCTGTTAAGCGGTATTTTTTCGCAAGCTCGCAGCGCTACCCCATCAATTGATATTGTTCATTATGATCTGAGTTTGAACATCCAAAATCTTGCTTCCAAAACCATCAGCGGAACAGCAAAAATTAAGCTTGTATGCGGAATAAGCGAATTGACCAATCTTAAACTCGACCTGCTGAAACTCACGGTTTCAGGTGTGGTTTTAAATGATACTGTCCAAACTTTTTCGCAAACAGACTCTACCCTTAACATCACATTATCTTCACCCAAACAAGCCGGGGATACGATTGAACTAGCCATAACATACAGCGGCCAACCTGTTACTGATGCCCAATGGGGTGGTTTTTATTTTAGTGGAAACTATGCTTACAATATGGGGGTTGGATTCAAAAGCGATCCGCATAATTTTGGGAGATGCTGGTTTCCATGCGTTGATAATTTTACCGACAGGGCTACGTACTCTTTCCACATAACAACAGATGCCACCTTTAAAGCCGTGTGCAATGGATTAATGTTACCCGAAACACCCAATATGGATGGAAGTACTACCTGGAACTGGCAACTAAATCAAACGATTCCAACCTATTTGGCATCTGTTGCAGTTGGGAAATACGAGTTTGTTAAATATGATTTTGTAGGAACAACCCGCACCTATCCTGTTTGGATCGCGGTGGTAGCGGCCGATACCACCAAAGCCAAAATATCATTTGCAAAAGTGAACAATGCATTGCAATGTTTTGAGGAAAAATACGGAGCCTATCCGTTCGACAGAGTCGGGTATGTTGGTGTTCCGTTTAGCAGCGGAGCCATGGAACATGCCACCAATATTGCCTATCCCAACTATGCCATCAACGGCAATACCGATTACGAAACCCTATTTGCCCACGAACTTTCACATATGTGGTGGGGCGACCTGGCAACGACAGGAACGGCTGAAGAAATGTGGCTCAATGAAGGTTGGGCAAGCTTCAACGAGGCATTATTTTTGGAATGTGTATATGGCAAAGCTGCCTACACAACAGATATTCAAGGAAAAGCTACTGAAGTATTGCTTAACGCTCCCAAAGATGATGGCGCATGGTTACCCGTTTCCGGGGTACCTCATCATGCTACTTATGGAACCCATGTATATAAAAAAGGTGCCCTAATGGTTCACACGTTGCGTGCATTAATGGGCGATCCGGCCTTTTTTGCAGCCACTAAATCATACATGGCCCAATACCATTTTAAGGATGTAAGTACCGAAGATCTAAAAAATGTCTTTCAACAATTTACACCCAAAGATTTGGGCAGTTTTTTCCAAAAATGGATCTATACCAAAGGACATTCGGATATTGTGATGAGCAGTTTTACCCAATCCGGAGGAAATTACCATGCCGAATTTTATGAATTGAGTTCGCAAAACTCTTTTGTTACCGCCTCGCTCCCATTCACATTTTCGGCAGTATTGAGCAATGGAATGGCATTCCAACGAACACTGCAACTGCAAAATGGACAAGCAAGTTTTGATACCGTTTTACCTGCGGCTGTTTCAGTTGTGGATTATGCTATCAATGCCGATTGTAAAGTGCAGTTGGCACATCTTACTCAAACACAAAAGATCAGCACCACAGGGAGCAAATCCTTTAGCAATGTGTTGTTTACGGGAAATGTACAGGCAACTTCAGGCCAAGATTCATTAACGATCACCCATCATTGGGTGGGTCCGTTGTCCGGAAATATTCGAGAACAAGGTATCCAACCAAGCACCGAAAGGTATTGGACTGTTGCCGGTAACCTTAATACGAGCTTTAAATCGACAGCTTTTTTTGGCTACGATGGCAACCCAAACAGCTTTTTAGATGCCGCACTTATCAACCAAACAGAAGATAGCTTGGTATTGCTGTACCGTCCCAATGTAAATGCCGATTGGGTAATTCATACCGACCATACATTTCAACCAGGAGCCAGCAAAACAGACAAGACCGGACGTTTTTGGGTGAACAACCTGCAGCAGGGTGAATATACATTCGGTATGCGCAGAGCCGATGTTGTTGGGCTAAAAGAGCAAAATGCCCGGAAATCTTCATCCTTCCAAATTATTCCGAACCCTGCCGATACAGAAGGAAATATCCGACTGGTATTTAACACCCAAACCTTTGTGAAACAGGTGATGATCGTTGATATGCTCGGCAAAACAGTGAAAAAGATAACGATCGAATCGAATATTGAGCATCTCCCACTTTCTATCCAGGAACTACCGGCCGGACAGTATGTTGTTACCGCTGTTTTTAAGGGGACAAGCCATTCGCAACAGTTTTTAAAGAAATAAGAAGAGCATGTTTGATTAAACTGAACACTCCTTTGCTGTTGGCGACAACCAATCACCAACAACTTATCAACAAGCATTGAAAAGCCATAGGCTTTTATAGATTTGCCGCACTAAAAATATACAAACAGAACATGAAAAATATTACCGTAATCGGTTCGGGAACCATGGGCAACGGAATAGCCCACGTATTTGCACAAAATGGTTATGCAGTTTCGCTGGTTGATGTGAACGAAGGTGCTTTGAAAAAAGCCCTCGAAACCATTTCTAAGAACTTAGACCGCCAGGTAGCCAAAGGCAGCTTAACCGAAGATCAAAAAACAGCAACACTTAGCAATATCAAAACCTTTACTGCATTAAAAGAAGGTGCAGCCAATGCCGACTTAGTGGTGGAAGCAGCGACCGAAAACGTAAACATTAAGCTGGATATCTTCCGTCAGTTGGACGAAATCGCCCCAGCGAACTGTATTTTGGCATCGAATACCTCTTCTATTTCCATTACCAAAATAGGTTCGGTAACCAAACGTGCTGATAAAGTGATTGGAATGCACTTTATGAACCCTGTTCCGGTAATGAAATTGGTTGAGATCATTAATGGCTACAAAACTTCAAAGGAAGTTACGGATGCAATCGTAAATCTTTCGAAAGCTATTGGTAAAATACCCGCAGAATCCAATGATTACCCCGGTTTTATTGCCAACCGTATTTTGATGCCAATGATCAATGAAGCGATCTGGACATTACACGAAGGTGTGGGAACAGTAGAATCGATTGACACCGTAATGAAATTGGGTATGGCTCACCCGATGGGACCATTGCAATTAGCCGATTTTATTGGATTAGACGTTTGCCTAGCTATTTTGAACGTATTACATGATGGATTTGGAAACCCTAAATATGCTCCATGCCCATTATTGGTGAATATGGTAACAGCCGGAAATTTAGGTGCAAAATCGGGCGAAGGATTTTACAAATACACAGCCGGTAGCAAGGACCTGGTTGTTTCGGCTCAGTTTGGAAGTAAATAATAACCGCTTAAACTTATCGATCAAAGCCTCCCGAAGTAAATTCGGGAGGCTTTTTTTATATGACATTATGGCTACCATATGTAGAAATTCAAATCAAGGGCTTAAAAACAAGTAGTGTAATAATGTATATCATTACCAGCTATATTTATTAAAATCAGAAGATTATAACTATATATATAGAGCCTTTATTCAGATAATAGCTGAACTTTAATCTCTTCCAGCTTTTGAGTAATTGTGGCGAGTTTTCGAGCATCCCTTTCGATTAAAACATCCATTTCGGCTAAGTGCTTGATCTCGTCAAAAAGGATTTTATGATACTGTATAACAGTTTCTTGCGATTTTTGAATGGTATTGAGTTCCTCAAAAAGAGTGTTTATCTGAGCCACCAATGGGCCAACATCCTTTTGCTTAGGCTTTTCCCGGTACATTTCACCTGTTCCAAGCAGCAACCAATCGGGACTAATTTGCTCAAAATGAGTCAACAACTTTTGGATAATATCAAGTCCTGGTTTATTCCTTCCTGTTGTGATATGGGTGATAATGGGCAATGAAACCCCTAACACTGTAGCAAAGGATGATTTACTATGTTCGGTGCGCACCATTACTTCTATTATACGTTTATTTAATTCATCTATCATATTGATCTATAAATAGTTAAAATACACAACATTTACTTTTGTTAACAAGCGAATTTACAAATGTTTTATTAAGATACAATTGTAAACTATCGGCTTTACAATTGTTATTTCCTATATTTTATCTATTATTAACATTTTATATCGTAAAATATTGATTTATAATGATTTATTTCGTACAAACAGTAATAAAAAAGACTCGTTTACTATTGTTAAATAACTTGTTAACACTTGTAAAGTCTTCACATAGCTGCTGAATTGGCAGATTTTTCCTAAATTCTCTATTTAATTCTGATGCAGAAGTGCAATCACCTGCGTCTCCTATCCTCTGGTTCATCGTTTCTATAGAGAAATGATTCACATCTTTTATAAGCAGGTGAAAAACTGTGTGCTAATAGTTTCCCACACCTTATCCATTTGCATTTACTTTAAAAACGGATTGCGTATTTTAGCTGCATGGAAAATTTTGTGGTTTCGGCTCGTAAATACAGACCAGCTACGTTTGAAAGCGTAATCGGCCAGGAGCATATCACCAATACACTAAAGAACGCATTAAAAAATCATCAATTAGCACATGCATTTCTGTTTTGTGGCCCAAGGGGCGTTGGTAAGACAACATGTGCCCGTATTTTGGCCAAAACCATTAATTGCCTGAATATTACACCTGATTTTGAAGCCTGTAATGAGTGTGATTCCTGTAACGCTTTTAACCAAAACGCATCATTTAATATTTATGAACTGGATGCTGCTTCCAATAACTCGGTAGATGATATCAGAGGATTGGTAGATCAGGTTCGTTATGCCCCGCAAGGTGCCAAATACAAGATCTATATTATTGATGAGGTGCACATGCTGAGTGCCGCGGCATTTAACGCTTTCCTGAAAACGTTGGAAGAACCGCCTCCCTATGCAAAGTTCATCTTAGCAACAACTGAGCGTCATAAGATCCTTCCCACCATCCTTTCTCGTTGCCAGGTTTTCGACTTTCACCGCATCAATATTGAAAGTGCTGTTAAGCAGTTGAAAAAAATTATCCTCAACGAAGGCATTGTAGCCGAAGAAGAAGCACTGCACGTAATAGCCCAGAAAGCAGACGGAGCCATGCGTGATGCGCTTTCTATTTTCGACAGGATCGTTAGTTTTTCGGGCAAAAACATCACTTATAAAGATGTTATTGAAAACCTCAATATCCTTGATTACGATTATTATTTCAGGGCTGTAGATACCATGTTGGCCAAAGACCTGCCTTCGCTCCTGCTTTTGTTTGACGAAGTATTGGCCAAAGGTTTTGATGCACAACATTTCTTAAGTGGATTCAGCGAACACCTGCGCAATCTGATGATGTGTAAGCATCCTAATACGCATAAGTTACTGGAAGTTGCGCACAGTATTGCGGCCCGTTTTATGCAACAATCGCAAAACTGCTCAGCATCGCTATTGCTTAATGGATTAAACCTGTTGAATAAATGTGAGCTTGAATATAAATCGAGTAAAAACCCTCGTTTGCATGTAGAGCTTACTTTAATGAAGCTAAGCCATATCCAATCGCTTGTTGACTTGAAATCGGAAGGTATCGATATTAAAAAAAAAACTAATGTCGTAACCACCCCCGTTCAACAACCTCCAACGATCGTTGAAAAACCAATCCCGGTTCCACTCCCAACTGACAAAAAAGAAACAACACCTGAAACGGTTTCGACTCCCAATACGGATGAACCGATAAAAGCAATACCTCCTGTTGTACCCATTAAAACCATTGGCGGAGTCAACAGTATGAGCAAGCTGGAACGAATGCGACAGGAATTAAGTTCACAGGCAAATACATCTGCAGTTGTTGATGACAAACCGGATGTATCTGTTTTGGAAGCCTATTCGGATACGCCATTTACAGAAGAGCAGCTTACCGAAGTTTGGAAAGCATATATCCAAAAACTGGTGTCGTTGGGTAAAAACAGTCTGGCCGTTATCTATAAAAACGTATCGGTAAAACTGAAGGAAGGGGCTATTATTCAGCTTACCCTGAGCAGTCAGCACGAAAAAGAAATGATTGAAGAAGACCGTATCCAGATCACTCCTTTTTTGCGCAGCCAGTTAAAAAACAGTGCGATCGACTTTGAATTCAATATCAATTCAACCATTCAACCTTTTAAAGCTTTTACTTCTGAAGATCGTTTTAAAGTAATGGCTGAAAAAAATCCGGTATTACTTGAGCTTCGTCAATCATTTGGACTCGAATTAGAATAAATATGCATATCACAAAAGAAGGTATTAAACTTACCCTTAAACAACGAATAGCCAAACTCATTAATTATTTTCTAAAAGGTCTTTTAGTTGTACTTCCTTTTGCTATCACATTTAGCATTATCAAATCGATCGTGCTTTCGCTCGATCAGTTTATTGATGTTGGGATACCGGCAGTTGGTTTTCTCATTGTTGTTGTTTCCATTACATTATTGGGTTGGCTGGGATCTCGTATTTTCACCAAACCACTCATGTCGTTCATTGACGATATTTTATCGCGCATTCCATTTGTGAAGATCATTTATACTTCAGTAAAAGATTTTATGGAAGCCTTTGTTGGTGACAAAAAGAAATTTAACAACCCGGTTTTAATCCAAATGGCTGATGGTTTATGGAAACCCGGTTTTATCACACAAGACGATCTCTCCCAATTAAATTTACCGGGAATGGTAGCTGTTTATTGTCCGCACTCATATGCGTTTTCCGGAAATATTTTCCTGGTGGAGAAGGATAAGATAAAACCTTTTGAAGGGAACCCAACGGATGTAATGAAGTTTATTGTATCAGGTGGCGTAACGAGTTTAGATTAGTGCGACAATATTTAATATTAAACGATGATGCCTTTTTTTCAACTTATTCGATTCCCAAATTTGGTCATCATGTTGTGCACCCAGGTGTTCTCTTATTATTTTTTATCGAAACATATTACCGTTGAACAATTAATAGAACCTCGTTTCACCTTATTATGCTTGGCTACTATTTTGGTGGGTGCAGGAGGTTATATTATTAATGATTATCTCGATGTGAAACTTGACCTCATCAATAAACCATCAAAGGTTATCGTGGGTCAAAACATCAGTAGAAGATGGACTATGTTCCTGCATCTTTTTTTTAATGGGATTGCTATTTTGTTGGGTGTGTTCATTGGCATAAAAGTTACCATTGCTATTCTTGTTGCAGCTCTTTTGTTGTGGGTGTATTCGGTATCGCTTAAGCGAAAATTTTTGATCGGTAATATTGTGGTTGCTTTATTAAGTGCGTTTGTGATCATTCTTAATTTTGTGTTTGATACGAGTTTGAACCTCGAATTTATCATTACTTATAGTTTATTTGCTTTCACACTCACCCTCATTCGCGAAATTATAAAAGATACCGAAGACCAACGGGGCGATGGAAAGTTTGACTGCAAGACCATTCCAATTGTATTGGGAGTACGTAAGACAAAGAGTATTTTAATCTCGACTACATTGGGGTTAGTTCTTATTCTGGCTTTTTATACTTTTTTGTACGGGGCTTCTTTTCCTTTTGAACACATTTTATCACGAGCCTGTTTTGTAGGCTATATGTTATTGTTCGTGATCACTCCTCTTCTGGTATTACTCTACTTAATCCGAAAAGCTGATACCACAAAGGATTTTAGCCGGCTAAGTTCGTTGAGCAAGATCATTATGACGTTTGGAATGATCAGCATGATCTTCTGGAGACTTTAAAAACAAAAAAGCGAAACCGATATCAGAATCAGTTTCGCTTTTTTGTGAGTTATTGAGTTCGTGTGGTGATCTATTCCACTATTACTTTGCTGAGTTGTTCATTACCATTGGCATCTCTTACAATGATCATGTACAATCCTTTTGGTGCTGTGGTCAGATCTACTGATGCTTCATTGTTTGAAGTGCGTTGGTTCAGTATTTCTTTGCCTAATAAGTCTACTACCCTGATTGATTCCATCGAGGTCATTGTTTTGTTGGTTACTGTAAACACTCCTGTGCTCGGGTTCGGATACACTACAAAATTGTTGTTTGCAGAAATATCTTTTAATCCGGTCACTTCCACTACATTCACATAACGCTCAACTTTGGTTGATTTATTTCCTGATGGATCGGTTACCTGGTAAGTTACAATCGAGATACCCGGACGACTTACCACTAAATTTGTTGAATCGATTTTTAACAATCCTTGTAATGTTGCATCGCTGTAGTAATTATCTTTAATTTTTACTCCAGGGTCTACGTATGGTTTAAATCTTATTTGCTCAAACGGATTACCACCCAACAACTGGATCTCTGGTGCTATTCTGTCTACCACTTTTACTACCCTAGTTACTTCGGTTGTATTTCCTGCTCCATCTGTTACTCTATAGGTTACAGTGTAATTACCCAATACTGTCATGTTTGGTAAACCGGTGATAACAGGGTATACAAGAGGATAATAATTATCGGTTGCTGTTACTCCCGGATCGTTAAATATCGTATATACATCAACTGTCATTGGGTTATCTCCTTTTAGTATAACCTTAGGAGCTACCAGATCTTTTACAACTACTGTTACAAAATAACTTGCTGCATGGTTACCTGAACCATCTACCGCATCATAAATCAGGTTATAACTACCCGGGGTTTGTGGATTGATGATTCCGGTACGAACTGCCTGAATGTTTTTCCAATAATTGTCTGTTACTGTTACCGGATCAAGGTATGGTAATCCTACCTGATGGGTGATCGTTGTGGTACCTGCATTGGTTTGGATAACAGGAGGGGTAATATCTATTACGCGTACCAAACGATATTTGGTGGCATTAAAGCCAAACTGGTCGGTGATGCTGTATGTGATTACATAATTACCCAATACTGCTGTATCTACTTCGCCTGAGGTATTGATCAATGGGGTTAGGTCTGATCCGGTATTGCTCAAGGCTGTTGCGCCCGGATCATT